>NZ_CP054141.1:2400000-3600000 GCF_013284035.1 Flavobacterium sp. M31R6 | reverse complement strand
GTTTGTGTAATTTTCTGTTTTGTTTATTTCTTCAACTTCTGACTGTAAATATACATCATAATCATTTTGAGTAAGGTAAACACTGTCATTAGTCACTTTATCTATTCTCATTGATGAATAATAGCCATTTGAAAATTTCACATTGTAAACATCGCCAAAAGTTGGTGTTTTTATTAAAGTTTCAGCCTCATTATTTGTTTGAAATAAGTTGACAAAATAAAAGGCGATGTAACAAATCAATATAATGATACCGGAAAATAACCAAATAGGTCTTTTTCGATTAGTCTTTTTATTTTCATCGATGAGTTTTGTTTTAGTATTCTCATCTAAATCGTCAAAATCAATTTCTTTTGAGCAATTATTACATTCGATATTTATTGTATTTCCAACAGGGAATAATGGGATAAATGTTAATGAGGTATATCTGGTAAAAATGCTATAATCTATTGCCGAATGAAAGTTGCAATTAGGGCATTCTGTATTAGGAATTGTTCCTTTTAATAAGCAAGTTTCATTTGTTCCAATCAATACCATCATTCTGCGAAAAATTTATTTTTTGTTGTTAATGGAATTTACTGAAAGGACTTTTTTTATATTGTATTTTTTAAGTTTCTAAGCCATTATGAGTCTTAGAAACTTAGCAGCTTAGAATCTCAGTAACTTAATTTAGTGCCAACTCAATTGCATTTGTAAACAAGTCTTCCAGTGAAATGCCGGCAGCCTTGGCTTGTTGTGGAATCAAACTTTCGGTTGTTAGGCCGGGAATGGTATTCATTTCGAGCATATGAGGTTCGCCGTCCACAATGATGAATTCGCTTCGAGAGAATCCTTTCATTTTTAATACTTCGTAGGCGCGTTTGGCTATTTCTCCCACTTTTTGGGTCATTTCATCCGAGATTCTGGCTGGCGTAATTTCCTGTGATTTACCAAGGTATTTGGCTTCGTAATCAAAGAAATCATTTTCGGAAACAATTTCGGTTATAGGCAAAACGGTGATGGTTCCTTTGTAGTTGATGACTCCAACTGAAACTTCGGTACCATCAAGGAAACTTTCTATGATGATTTCGTTGTCTTCTTTGTAGGCCACTTCGATGGCGATTGGCAATTCGGCAGCGGTTTTTACTTTTGAAATTCCAAAGCTAGAACCCGCTTTGTTTGGTTTTACAAAACAAGGCAAACCTAATTTATGTACAATTTCGTCCGTGTTAATAATGTCTCCTTTATTTAGGTAATAGGAAGTGGCTGTTTTGATTCCGTATGGTTTTAATACCGACAATAAATCGCGTTTGTTGAAGGTTAAAGCAGCTTGGTAGTAATCGCAGGCGGTTTGTGGAATGTTTAGCAATTCGAAATAGGCCTGCATCAATCCGTCTTCACCCGGAGTTCCGTGAATGGCATTGAAAACGCAATCGAAAGTTTGCTTGCTTCCGTTTATGTTTATCGAAAAATCATTTCGATCTATTGGAAATTCGGCATCATTGGCATCAACATATACCCATTTTTCTTTAAAAATATGAATACGGAAGGCATTGTATTTGGTTTTGTCCAGGAATTGATAAACTACGTTTCCGCTGATGAGTGAGATCTTGTATTCGCTTGAATAGCCGCCCATGATGATGGCAATGTTTTTCATTTTAAACGTTTAATCGGTTAAACGTTTAATCGATTAGCCGATTAAACGTATTCTAAACAAAATTATCATTTTTTTTGAAACGAAATAGCTTTATCTTTGCGGGAAACAAAAATATTTATGAGCTTAAAAAAATATCTTACTAGTCGCGTATTTTTCGGACAGGTGTTGATTGCACTTGCCATTATTGCAGTTTTGGGTTATTTATTCATGCATTGGTTGACATTTACAACGGATCATGGGCATGAAATTGCTGTTCCAGATTTGAGAAAATTGACTGAGGAACAAGTGGAAGACAAGCTGGATGAATTGGATTTGGATTATGAGCTGTTGGACAGTGTGGATTTTAGGGGAGATTACCCAAAATACAGCGTAGTGGAGCAAGATCCGATGCCTGGGACGATGGTGAAAGTAGGTAGAAAAGTATATATTAAGATTAACTCATCTGGGTTTTCGTCTGTTCGAATTCCCGATTTGATTGATAAAACCTATCGTGAAGCAGTGCCAACACTTAAGGCATTGGGACTTGAAGCGGGAACTATTACGTATGTGCCTAATTTAGGAAAAGACATGGTTTTGGAAATGCGTTATAAAGGAAGAAACCTAAAAGTAGGAGACAGAGTTTTGAAAGCTTCTAAAATTGATTTGGTTTTGGGAGACGGAAAAGAGAGTTATCAAGAAGAAGCGGTGGACAGTACAGCTACTACACCAGCACAAGAAACAACAACAAATGAACAATAATATTGAGCAAATAGAGGATTTAGACGAAGAGTTATTTGAGCATTTTCGTTATGAAGTGCCGAAAGGACAGGCGATTTTGAGGATTGACAAATACCTGATGGGTATGATTCCAAATGCCACACGAAATAAAATTCAGAATGCTGCTACCGAGGGGAATATTTTTGTGAATGACTTGACTGTAAAGTCAAATTATAAAGTGAAGCCCCTTGATGTGATTCAGGTGATGTTGTCACATCCGCCGTTTGAAAACAGGGTAGATCCAGAGGATATTCCGTTGGATATTGTTTATGAGGATGAGGCACTTTTGTTAATAAACAAACCGCCTGGATTGGTAGTACATCCTGGTCATGGGAATTATACTGGAACTTTGGTGAATGCATTGGCTTTTCATTTTGAGAATTTGCCAATGAACAGCAGTGAGCGTCCCGGATTGGTTCATAGAATTGATAAGGATACTTCGGGATTATTGGTTATTGCCAAAACTGAAGCTGCAATGACGCATTTAGCCAAACAATTTGAAGCCAAAACATCGGAAAGAGAATATATTGCTTTGGTTTGGGGGAACGTTGCAGCAGAGGAGGGAACTATTGAAGGAAACTTGGCGCGACACTTAAAAGACCGCATGCAGATGGCTGTTTTTGCCGATCCAGAAATAGGGAAACCTGCCATTACGCATTATAAAGTTCTGGAACGTTTTGGGTATGTGACTTTGATTTCATGCCGATTGGAAACAGGAAGAACACATCAGATTCGTGCACACTTGAAACATATTGGGCATCCGCTTTTTAATGATGAACGTTATGGTGGACACTTGATTTTGAAAGGAACCACATTTACGAAATACAAACAGTTCATCGAAAATTGTTTCAAAGCTTTACCACGTCAGGCGCTGCATGCCAAAACACTTGGTTTCGTTCATCCGAATACGGGTGAAATGATGCGTTTTGACACAGAATTGCCTCAGGATTTTAAAGATTGTATAGAGAAATGGAGAGGATATTCGAAATCACATCATGCCGAAGAAGATTAAAAATGAAATAGTAAAGCCCCGAAATTCGGGGCTTTTTTTATGGAATACGTTATTTTATTTCAGTTCCAAAATGATGTTTTATAATTCCCTTAGAACCAGTTGCGCTTGGGGTTAATTCTAAAATAGAATCTGGGGAAAGATTCGGTTCTATTCGGTGGGAAACGAATAGGATGGCTATATTGGTTTCTTTCTTTATTAAATTGATAAGTTGAGTTACCAATGCTATATTTTGGTCATCCAAACCTTCAAGAGGTTCGTCCAGAATCAATAGGGGAGGATGTTTAATAACTGCACGGGCGATAAGGGCAACTCTCTGTTGTCCGATGGAAAGGCGGTTGAATATTTTGTTTTTCAGGTGGATCATTTGAATCGCTTCAAGCCATTGTGCCGCTATTGTTCGCTGTAAGGTTGTGGGTTCTCTGTATAATCCGATGGAATCAAAAAATCCAGAGAGAATCATTTCTTCCAGACTATAACTTTTATTAAATAAGTCGGTCATTGCCGTATTGAAAAAACCAATTTGTTTTTTGATTTTCCAAATACTTTCGCCACTTCCTTTTTTTCTTCCAAAAAGTTCTACATCCTGTCCGTAACCTTTAGGATTATCACCAGAAATTAGTGATAATAATGTGCTTTTTCCAGAACCGTTTGGCCCGGTAAGATGCCAAAAATCCCCTTGTTTTATAGTCCAAGAAAGAGAATCGATAATTGGTCTTTCATCATAGGAAACGGATATGGCATTCATTTTAACCAGAACGCGGTCATCGAAAACTTCTTTGTGAATCGGTATTTTATGGCTGTCGTTTTCAAATGAATTATTTTCTATTGTATTTATGGATTTCAACTCAAATGAATTATCCGCTATCAGTGCTTTATTGGGAATAAAAGGAAGTAAATCAACAGTTCGGTTGACCAATTGGATAATTCGAACAGAGCTCAAAATTGCTTCAATTGCGAATGTTAATTCAATTCGGGAAGCTTGATCCAGATGATCCATAGGATTGTCCAGAATGATAAAGTCAGGATTTTTCTTTAGACAATATTTTAAAAATTCTTTTTTTCGTTCCCCTGATGAAAAGGTGCGAAGGTTTCGTTTGGATTCGGTGGTAGCTTCAATCGAATCATATTGGTATTCTTCTTCGATTAATTTTTGAATGGAAATGTCAGAATACAGGATTCCGTTTAACGAATTGAAAACCGATAATTCCCCCTGAATATCTCCTGAAAGTAAAGTATTTATAAAGGTTTTTTTGTCAACTTGATTGGATAAAAGAATGTCCCAATGTCTCATTTTGTTACTATGTGTTTTGCATTATAAACTAATTTGTAAAATTAGCTTCAAAAGTCTTAAAACGATTATCCAAGTCTCGAATTAATTGTTTTTTTACCGCAGGATCTTGAATAAAACTATAGTTAATGCTGTTGTAAACAAATTGTTTGATATCGGAATAAGAAATGGTTTTATATCTTTTTGCCAGTAAAACATATTGCTCTGTCATATTGGTTCGCAATATTCCGGCATCATCAGTACTAATGACAATTGGCACTCCAAATTCTTTGTACAATAGAATGGGATGGCGGTTTTCTTTTACTTTTAGAATGAATTCATTACTGGTGAGGTTAATTTCAATCGGAATGTTATTCTTTGCCATATAGCGCATTAAATCATAACTCTTTTCTTCGTAGGCCATATCAACTCCATGTCCAATTCTATTGGCACCAGCAGTATAAACAGCCGCATTGATGTGCCAAGACAATTCCTCTGGACGAACCAATCCAAGTGTGAGTTCACCTGCATGCATGGAGTATTTTACTTTTGGAAAATGGCTGTGACAATATTTGAACATCACCATATGTAACCAATAATCTTTCATTGATGTTTCACCATCTTCGGGAGAAACGATATTCACTCCAGCCATCAGCGGACTACTGTCAGCAGAAATAAAAGCAACAACTAAATTTTTGAATAAGTCAACTGGTTCCATGAAACGCAAAACAAAGTTTTGATAGCGCATCGTAAATTGACTGTCATCAATTTTAAGCTCTTTGTGCATTTTTGCAACAAAGTTAGTATTGAAATCGGCGGCGTATTTTTTGGCTTCTTTTTGATTGAAAATTGTATACAAGGAATCCAAAGATTGCATAACGGCTTTTTCATTTTTGCTTGCCGCAAATTTTCTCAAATTGGTATTGTATTTTGTCAAATCATCTGTTTTTATCGCACAGGGAATAGTCGATAACTGGGTTTCGATGTAGCTTACATTTTCTTTGATTGCCCTGTTTTTTAGTTCCAATAAACCGGCTCCAAAATTATTGTTTGTTGCAGGTTCAAACTTCATAAAGGATTCAAAAAATAATTTATCCGAAGGATAATCAACATTATTATAATCTTTGACAGACCATTTATGTATTATTTTTTGTTTGTAGTTGTCTAATTCGCCATTCTTTTGTAAAATCGAAAATTGTACCCAGTCACTTCCATTCTGTTTTTCTTGACTTACAGTCATGGTTTGTGTATTAAGATAAAAATCTTCGGCAATGGCGTGAGTTAATAGTGGTTCTGCATAAATTGAACCAGAATAATGATGGTGTAAATCGCCACCTTTTGGCATTTGAGCAAAGAAAGCTGTGAGTTCAACTTCATTATCTCTTATTTTTTCAAAATATTGATTGGCAGATTGTGCAAAACCTACTTGGAATAGGGTATAAAAAAGGAAGGTGAAAAATATCTTCATTATATAAATTTCATTCAAATATAAAAAATAAATAGAAATTTACTTCATCTCACTTAAATAAAAGTTTCATCATTGCTCTCAGAATAATCCAAATCTACATGGAAAGTCTCCTTTAATTTCCCCAGTGCCAATAGGGAAATGATTGATAATAAGGAGCCAACAATCATTCCAGATTTAAGAATATCACCATGAAAGAGACGGTCGCGGAAGAAGCTATAGATCAAAATAATTAACGGAAGCGAACCCCTAACAAAATTAGGAACCGTTGTTGTTACTGTAGCTCTGATGTTGGTTCCAAATTGCTCGGCAGCTATGGTTACGAATAGAACCCAGTAGCCAACAGAAACTCCCATTGCAAAACAAAGCAAATAGAAAGTCGAAACCGAAATTCCGTAGGCATTCAAATAGACAAAAACCATGATTAGGTTAGAAATCAAAAAGAGGCCCATGATTTTTTTTCGGCTTTTTAGCCATTGGCTTAATAATCCGCTGGCAATGTCTCCAACAACCAAACCGCTGTAGCAAAAAGCAATTGCTTTTCCCGCAGCTATAGTTTCGGCTTGTTGCACACCAAGGGCTTTTGCAAATTCGGGTGAAAAAGTAATCAAAACGCCTACCAAAAACCAAAGTGGAATTCCAATAAGTATGCATTGAAGGTATTTTGAAAATCTTTTTGAGTTGGTAAACAAAGACAGAAAATCTCCTTTCTTTTCCTCACTTTGCTGTACTTGCTTGAACATACCTGATTCGGTAATACTGATTCTTAAAAACAATAGCAGGATACCAAGACCACCTCCTGCATAATAGCATAAACGCCAATCCTGGAAAAATTGATAGACCAAATAGGCGGCAACCGCTCCCGATACACCTACCGAAGCTACAATCATAGTTCCGTAGCCCCTTTTGTCTTTCGGCAGGGACTCGGCAACCAAAGTGATTCCTGCCCCCAATTCTCCCGCAAGTCCAATTCCTGCAATCAATCGCCAAAACGCATATCCATCAACAGTAGTTACCATTCCGTTGGCAATATTAGCCATCGAATACAGTAAAATTGAACCAAATAAAACGGATATTCGTCCCTTTTTGTCTCCTAAAATGCCCCATAAAATCCCGCCGAAAAGCATACCGAACATTTGCATACTGATAAGATATTCGCCTTGGTTTCTAACTGCGTCTCCTGTTATTCCAAGGTCTTTTAAACTATCGGTGCGAACAATCCCAAAAAGTAATAAGTCATAAATGTCAACAAAATAGCCAAGAGCGGCTACAATCACTGCAGCATTGAGTATGGATTTCGAATTTTTTGTTATTGATGGGGAAATGTCTGTCATTAGGATTTAGTCTTTATTTCAAGTTTCATTAATAAATCGGTTTGTTGGTCATTGCCTAAAATGAAGATATGTTTGTCGAATGTGACAAATCCATTTTTGGAATAAAATTGCAAGGCTCTGTGGTTTTCTTCCCAGACGCCCAGCCAAATATAATCGACGTGATATTCTTGTGCAACTTTTATGGCTTGGTCCAGTAATAGCTGCCCTAATTTTTTTCCGTGAAAAGCTTTTAAAACATAAATGCGTTGGATTTCGATTGTATCGTCTTTTATTGTTTCGGTTTGAGCATTTCCAAAATTTAATTTTAGATAACCAACAGGTTCATTATCCCAAAAAGCTATGTAAAAAGGAGAGTCAGGATTGTTTATTTCTAAAGTTAATTGTTCTGTGTTGAAATTTTCCTGAAGGTATTTCTCCATATTTTCAGGAGTGTTTATCTCCGAGAAAGTTTCGGTGAAACACTTTATGCCTATGTTTTGTATTGTGATAAGGTCTTCTAAATGGGCTCTTTTGATTTCAATCATTGGAAACGGTTTTATTTCTTTATAAAATCAAAAATAGACAAAATACTATAACCATGGGTGACTAATGCTGTTCCTTTGTTTTATAAATAGTCAGCTTTTGTGCTTTGCGTCTTTGCGAGCCAATTTCACGCAAAGGCACAGAGTCCCAAAGTTTTTAGATTCTTGGTGTGAATTAATGACATTCATTTTAAAAATCTATGATTGCATTAAACAATTCAATTCAGAGTTTCTAAATTCTAGATTTCAATTTGTACTTTTGAAATTGTAAATAAAAAGAATTCGAAAGCCCCGTCAAATATGAAAATTGTACTATCTCCTGCCAAATCCTTAAATTTCGAAAAAGAATTACCAACATCTCGATATACAAGTTCTTCTTTTCTAAAAGAATCCAGACAGGTTCATAAAGTTTTAAAGCAACAATCACCTAAGAACTTATCAGAATTGATGTCGATTTCAGATAAATTGGCCGATTTGAACTGGAAACGTAACCAAGATTGGAAAACTCCTTTTACACCCGAAAATGCGCGTCCGGCAGTATATGCTTTTGATGGCGATGTTTATACGGGATTGGATGCTTATTCGATTCCGATGGATAAATTAGAACAGCTTCAAGATAGTTTGCGAATTTTATCAGGCTTGTATGGATATTTGAAACCATTGGATTTAATTCAGCCTTACCGTCTTGAAATGGGGACGAAATTACCCATTGGCGAAAGCAAAAATTTATATGAGTTTTGGAAAAAAAATATCACCGCTTCATTGAACAAAGAGCTTAAAAAAGGGGAGTTGTTTATCAACTTGGCGAGCAACGAATATTTTTCGGCTGTGGATGTGAAAGCTTTGAAGGTTCCTGTTATTACGCCAGAATTTAAAGATTATAAAGACGGAACCTTGAAAATAATCAGTTTTTTCGCCAAGAAGGCTAGGGGATTAATGGTGCGTTATATTCTAGATACCAATGCCCAAACTCTTGATGATTTAAAAGGATTCAATTACGAAGGTTATCAGTTTGACGCTAATTTGTCCAAAGGGAATAACTTGGTTTTTACTAGGTAGGTTTCAGGTTGCAGAAGGCAGATTTCGGATAGTAGATTTAAGTTTGCAGATAGCAGAATTAAGAATTTAGAAGGCAGATTTCTGTGCAGAAATAAAAAAAGCTCCGAATCTCACTATTGATTAGTGAAATTCGGAGCTTTTTATTTGTTTATTTTTTTGATTGTGGCAAAAATCGAAATCTCTTTCTTTAGCCCCGATTGCAGTGAAAATCCTCATAAGCCGGGGTTCGGCTTATGAGATTGTAACGGAAAGCGGGACTAATGCCGGCTGAAAAAGCCTAATCTTTCTGCTCCTAATTAACAACCTGCCAATCTGCATTCTATTTTCTGAAATCTGCCACCTGAGTTCTGCAATCTAGTGCATTGCATCGGCTGGATCTATTTTGTTTTTTCCTTTTTTGATCAAAAGAATAAAAGGAATACACAGCAGGAATAAGATGCCGAGATACATAAAGATGTCCATAAATGACAGTACGGAACTTTGCTGCATTACTTTTCCTTCGAGCACTTTATAGGCTTTGGACAAGGCCTCATTGGCAGTATATCCTTTGGCCATAAAACCCATTTGGAGTTGATGAACTGTTTGCTGTACTTTATAAGAAGACTGGTCAAGGTATGAAATTAAATTCACGCGATGTTCCTGATTGAGCCTGGTGAGGTAAGTGGTAATAATTGCAATACCGAATGAACCTCCTAATTGTCGCATCATTCCCGTAAATGCAGCACCTTCACCAATATGTTTCCCTTTTAGGGTTGACAATGATAAAGTGGTAATAGGAACAAATAATAATCCCAAACCAACACCTCTAAGAATTAATGGCCAAAACATGTGTTCAACGCCAGTATCTGGTGTCATTACACCACGCATCAAAAAGGTGAAAAGAAAAAATACTAGGAATCCTACTGCAACCATATAGGCTTGAGGTACTCCACGCTGAATCATTTTACCTATAAAAGGCATCATAATACCTGTTGTTATGGAACTTGGAATTAACAATAAACCTGCATCGGTAGCTGTCCATCCTAATAGAGATTGGGTGTATACTGGAATGATAAATGTCGATCCATACAATCCAAATCCCATAATGAAAGACATAATGGTTCCGATTCTAAGGTTACTGTCTTTTAATACTTTCAGATTCACAATTGGATGCTTATAGGTGAGTTCTCGCCATATAAACAGCACTAAACCAAAAACAGAAATTACGCTTAATGTCAGAATCATACTGTCATTGAACCAGTCGTCCTGTTGACCATGCTCCAAGACAAATTGCAAGGAACCAATGAAAGTTGCCAAGAGTCCAATTCCCCACCAATCGACTTGGTTTGCTTTTAGTTTGTCTCCATATTTTGGGCTTTTCACATAACCAATGGTTAGTAAAGTTGCGATAATACCTATTGGAATGTTGATGTAAAAAATGAAAGGCCAAGAAAAATGGTCAACAATATAACCTCCCAATGGCGGTCCCAATGTTGGCCCAACGATAACTCCCATTCCGTAAATAGCCTGTGCCATTCCTCTTTTTGCCACGGGATAACTCTCGGTTATAATGGTTTGCGCAGTTACTAATAAAGCTCCTCCACCTAGACCCTGTATGAATCGAAAGGCCACGAGTTCCCATATATTTGTAGCATTACCGCACAAAAAGGAAGCCACTGTAAAAATAACAATGGAAGTTGCAAAGTAATTACGACGCCCAAATTGCTGTGACAACCAACTCGTCATCGGGATTACAATTACGTTTGCAATAGCATACGCAGTAATTACCCAGGCGATATCGGTTAGGGTAGCACCAAGACTACCTCTCATATTATTTAAAGCTACGTTTACAATCGTAGTATCTACAATTTCGAGCAAAGCACACATGATACAGGTTATCGTGATGATGACCCTGTTAATGCCGTATTCTACTAAATCGTCTTCTTGGTTTTGTACCATTTTGAGTTTTTAATATGTAATGGTTTAATAAGCGTATAAGTCGCAATGAAAAGTTTTACCATATAAGAAATATAAGGGCATATAAGTTTTTGTTTTTTACGTGCTGCTTAAATGAAACTTATATTTCTTATATGGTTAAAATCTATTTTATTTCAAATGAACATCTACATCGGCGTTCATACCTGGACGAAGCAATTTTATTTTTTCAGGATCGTTTGAAGGGCTCAAGCTTATTTTTACAGGTAATCTTTGTATTGTTTTTACAAAATTCCCTGTTGCGTTATCTGGTGGAAGCAGTGAAAAACGAGATCCAGTTGCTGGTGAAAATGAAGTAAGCGTTCCTTCAAAATCGTAATCAGGATAAGCATCTACTTTTACCGTTACTTTTTGACCAATAATCATTTTGTTTAATTGTGTTTCTTTAAAATTAGCCACAACCCAAGCTTCATTGTTGTTGATGATATAAAATAAAGATTGTCCTTGTTGAACCAATTGTCCCGGTTGAATGTCAATTTTTGAAACTTGTCCATCGATAGCAGCTGTTACAACAGTATAAGTCAAGTTTAATTCAGCTACTTCAAGTAACGCTTTTGCTTTTTTGATATTGGCAGCGGCAACTTCTGTTTGTTTATTGCTAACTCTTGATTTTGCTTCAATTACCGATTTTTGAAAAGCACTTGCTTTTTGTTGTTGTTGCAAAATGCGTACTTGGCTTTCCGCTTCTTGTTTGGCTGCCAATGCTTGTTCGTATTGTTGTTTAGTGATTGAGTGAGTTTTGTATAAGTTTTCGTAACGAACATAGTCGCTATTTGCTCTTCCCAATCTAATTTTTGCAGTTTCAATATTTCCTCCAGCCGACTGTACATTGGCATCCGAAACAGCGATACTTGCCATAGCGCTTCCAATATCTTCTTTGGCTACTTCAAATCCACCTTCTGCAGCTATAAAAGCAGCATTTGCTTCTTCGATTTTTAATTGGTAATCTCTTTTGTCAATTGTAAATAAGGTATCTCCTTTTTTTACATAATCATTGTCTTTTACATAAACCTTACTGATATATCCCGAAACTCTTGGGATTATTGGATTCATGTTTTTCTCAATTTGAGCATCATCCGTTTCTTCGTGTCCTTGAGAATGAAGGTATTTTGTTATTCCGTAAGTTCCTCCTGAAAGGACTAAAACCAATAGGATTATAATGAATTTGGCGTTTGTTTTTTTCTTTTCCATGATATTGGTAGTGGTTATATTTTTGAAAGGTTGAAGGTTTGTGATAGTTGTCCGGTAGCCGAAAGTAATTCGTAGTATTTTTGAATAACATCTACTTTGGCAATGGTTTCGGCTATTTTTGATTTCAGTTGTTCTACATCTGCTTCCAATAAATCATTGGTATCCGAAAGCCCGTTTTCGTATTTGTCTTTTACGATTCGGTAGTTTTCAGTAGCTTGTTCAACAGCTTGATTGTAAACTGCACTTTGTTTTATAGCCAAATCATAATTGGTAATCGCTTGTTGTACCTGAACTCTAATGTTATCTTTTAATAATTCCTGAGTGTTTTTTACTTCAAGCGCTTTGCTTTCTGCAATTTTTACCTGTGTGCTATTTTTTATAATACCACTGACATCATAAGATATTCCAACACCAATAAACATTGCATTCTCTAATGTCACAACATTGTTCAGGTTTAAAGCTGCATATCCACCAGTCAAAGCTATGGCAGGATAGTAATCTCCTTTGGCTATTTTTATATTGTCTTGGGATGCTTTTTCCTGAAATTGTAATGCTTCTAAGTCTTTACGGTTTTGAAAGGCCGGTTGTTCATCAGTAGGAACTGAATTTTTAGGAAAATTAATTAAATCACTTTCGGTTACTGTTAATCTTGTTTCTGTTGGTAATTTCAACAAAGTAACCAGATAGTAATTGATTATTTTTTCATTATTCAAAGCTTCGTCAAGGGATAACTGAATTTTCGAAACCTGAAGTTGGGATTTCAATAAATCATTTCGTGGAATGATTCCGTTTTTTTCCAAAGCTATAAAATCAGTAACACGTTGTTCAGCACTTTTTTGATTTTCCTTTAATAATTCAATTGTTCTTTGCGCTTTGTACAAATTAGCATAGTAGTCTATGACTCTCATAGCCACATCTTCTTTGGTTTTAGATGCCATTGCATTTTCTGCTTGGAACAAATTGTCCTGAAGCTGTATGCCGTTTTGAATTTTCATTCCTGCAAATATTGGCATTTTCAAACTGGCTTGACCAATAAGCATTCTGTCTGGTACGGGAAATGAACCTGATCCGGCATTAATTTCTAGTTTAACCGTTGGTTCGGTTAATTGAAGAAATTGTCCAGTAAGCTTTAAGTCGGGATACTGCGTGTTCTTAACCGATTGTAATTCTTGTTTTTTCGTTTCTACTTTGGTGCTGGCCAATGAGATTTCATTACTTTTTGTCCAAGCCAATTGTATCGCATCTTCCAGCTTTAAATTGGTTTTGTCTTGGGCATTGATGGATGAAATTCCAATGAAGAACCCTCCAAAGATCATTAAATAACTAACTTTCATATGTCAAGAGGGCTTTAATGGTTTGTTGAATGTGCATTGTTAAAGTTGTTTTTATATAGGTATTGTATTCTTCTTCGGTTTTCAAGTCTAATAGATTTTCGTAAAAAGGCCTATTCAAATGAAAATGGAAATAGGTGCCCAGAATCGTTGTGGTAAGAAGTGGAATGACAATGTCTTTTCTGAAAATTCCTTTTTCCTGACCATCTTGGATAATGGATTCGATTGATTTTAAGTTTCCTTTTTTTAAATCTGTAAAAGCTTGAAGGTTAATTACTCTTTGACTTGAGGAAAATTCAAAGTGCATAATTTTGTATATGCATCTGTTACTGTTTATCTTATCAATATAAAGTTCAATAAGTTTTTGTATTTTTTGAAGTGGATTTAAATCTTCCAAAGTCAAAATATCCAGTTGAAGTTTAATATCTGTGACACGGTTTAAAATAATGGATTCCAATAATTGCTCTTTGGATCCAAAATAATAGGAAACCATGGCGACATTTATTTTAGCTTCCTTGGCAATGTCCCTTATCGAAGTGCCGTCAAATCCTTTTTCTGCAAATAGCTTTTCGGCTACGTGTAAAATTTGAATTTGTTTTTCATTAAAATCCGTTTTCAAAGCTTTACTTTTAAATTCAGCACAAAATTAAACAACTGTTTAAATTAAACGATTGTTTAATTTTGTTTTAACTTTTTTTTAACGGTAATAATAAGTTAGAATTACGGTTAAATCGATTTCGTAAATTCTAATAAAATGAGAGATTAAACACATAAGGCATATAAGTAATTGGTTTTAAAACCTAACTTATATGCCTTATATGGTAAAAATGAATGTTGTTTATTTCAGTTATTCTTTAATAGGAACCCAGATTTCTTCCTCCGAATTTGGGTCATCTTTTTTATATTTTGCTCCCAATATTTCAAAATGGGGTCTGTGGTCCAAATCGTATTTTGAATTGGGAATCCAAGTTCTGAAGATATAATCAAAAATAGCGATATCATGTCCTTTAAGTTCGAAAACTGCATAAAGCCCCCTGATAAAGTAATAGATTCCATTTCTGTAGGTATGTTATCAAAGTCAGAAACCTCAAGCGTTGCCCATTTTTCAAAAACGGTATTGGGGTTGAAAATTTCAAAATAGGTTGGCTCATACACTTGCACGGCAAAAAGATCCGAACTGATTGGATTAATAATTTCAGCACGTCTTGGCATAAAACTTCGCCACAATTCATGTGTTTTGTTATTCGCAAGAGACATTTGTAATCGTTTGCCAATTAATTTTTTTTCGGTTAAAATTTCAATTCTTGGAGTCATTGTAATCTATTTAGAAATGGATTTTTTTAAGCAAACGCTAGTTTCAATATTTTTATATTGACCGTAATTAGAGATTATCTCGTAACCGTTTTTTTGATACATTGCAATGGCTTCGGGATTGTTTTTGCCAGTTTCCAGAACGCAGTTGGCATAGTGGATTTCGCTTGCCCAAATTTCCAGTTCTTTTAAAACTGCACTTGCAATTCCTTTTCCCCGATGATCAGGATGAACAAACATTCTTTTTATTTCGACAGTATTCGAATCAAATTTTTTGAATGCACCACAACCAATTGCTACATCGTCCTGATAACAAACCGCAACATGATTGATTTTGTCTAGTGTATTATGCTGGGCATAAAAATCATGAGCTTCACCATCTTTCATTCTTAAAACTTCATCAAGTAAAACGACAAGGTTTTGAAAATCGATATTATCGGAGGTTGTTCTTGTTGTGGTGGTCATTGTACTATTTTTTTGCAAACTAACGAATAGCTTTCACAAACTCTCCAATTTTCCCAGTTCCATTTTCTGTTAAATGGGTGATAAATGCACTTCCAATAATGGCTCCTTTGGCATATTGGGTGGCCTGATTGAAGGTTTCGGAATTGTTGATTCCAAAGCCTACTACTTGTGGATTTTTAAGATTCATATCCCCAATGCGTTTGAAATAATCTTCTTGGGTATTTCCAAAACCAGTTTGTGATCCCGTTACACTCGCCGAACTCACCATATAGATAAATCCATTCGAAACACCGTCAATAAAACGAATGCGTTCATCTGAAGTTTGTGGTGTAATCAAAAACACATTGATTAATCCGTATTTTTCAAAAGTAGCTTTGTACTGTTCAGCATATACATCTACCGGAAGGTCGGGAATGATCAAGCCATCGATGCCAATTTCAGCGCATTTTTTGCAGAAATTCTCCACTCCGTATTGCAACATCGGATTGAAATAACCCATAATCACTAGCGGAATGGTTACGCTTTGACGAATGTCTTTTAGTTGGTCAAATAAAATTTGTGTTGTCATTCCGTTATGCAAAGCCTGTGTTGAACTAGCTTGTATAGTTGGTCCATCGGCCAAAGGATCACTGAATGGTAATCCAATTTCGATCATATCTACACCATTTTTCTCTAAATCCTGAATGATTTGTACGGTATCGTTTAAGTTAGGATATCCAGCCGAAAAGTATATGGAAAGTATCTTCTTGTCTTCTTGTAATTTTTGATTTATTCGGTTCATTTTTAAAGTATTTTATCTTGGGATTTTGAAAATCCTCTAGTTATGTTTTTTTGTTTTATTAATCGTTCAGTATTTTGCTTGTCCAATCAGAACTGTGCTTTTCTACAAGCAGTAATCCAGATCCTGAATCTTTCATTTGGGCAATCAATTCTCCTTTGTTGTTCCAAAAAGCAGAACAGCCGCCAGATGGGCTACCATAAGAGTCACCACCAAAATTAGCCATCAGGACATTCATTTGATATTCCGAAGCATAGTTTTGCAATGATTGGTGTGCTTGCGGAATCCCATTTGGCGAAAAGAAAATACTGGCAACATAGGTCGAACTATTGTTTTTACTTGCATTTTCTGCGTGTTTCGGATTATCAATATCGGCACAAATAGCACAGGAAATGCGTTCGTTTTCTATTTCGAGTATTGTATTGTAATCGAACGAAGGCTGGTAATAAATCTCTTCACCTGTATGTAAAAATTGTTTGGTGTATATGGAAACAGAATCGTTTGGAGCGATGCAAAATTCGCCCAAAAACAAGCTTGATTCTATTCGAATTGGAGCTCCTGCGATGATAGTGATTTTATTTTCGGTGGCTAATTTTTTTAAATAATCCAATCGGGAATCATTTGCGGAAAAAGCCAATTGTGCAGCATCCTCTCTTTCATAACCTGTAATGGACAGTTCCGGAAATACTATTAGTTCCGCTCCATTTTTGGCAGCCAATTCTACTAGACGATAATGATCCAAAAGATTGGCATCAATATCTCCTCGTTTCGGTTTTGTTTGAGCAGCTGCTAAAATCATTTTTTCTTATTTCGTTTTAATTTTCTTTATTGTTTCTAAATGGCAGCACTATAAGCCCAAGCTTTTTGGTTTGATTGCAACGTTACTTCCACACGTTTGTAATGCAGGCCTTCATACAAATCTGCCTGATGAAGTTCTCTCATTGAGACTTCATATAAAATTCCACTAATGGTGTCATTGGAATCATTGGTTTCCATAATAATTGGATAATGTTCTATGCCAAATTCTTCTTCGATTTGGATTTCATTTAATTCATAACCAATCAATGTTTCTGGAGTTCCTTGAAGAACACGTCCAAAAAGGTTTTCATGAACATCTTGATCTCGTAAAGTACCGTAAGCGAATAATTTTTGCATAGATTCTTTTTTTTTGGTTTAGTCAATAGTGGTTATTTTATGGTTATGCAGTGAGCGCGTTAGGGATGGAAGCGGCATCCTTTTTTGTTCCATTTTTCGGAACAAAAAAGATATAGCGGACAGCCCGACCCTTGTGGTAACGCCCCAATCATTATATTACAATTTGAAATAATCGATGTAATTGTCTAAATCTTTGTCGCCGCGACCAGAAAGGCTAATTACGACAATATCAGTTGGTTTGAATTTTTTCTGATTTAAAACCGCAAATGCATGGGCGCTTTCAATTGCAGGAATAATACCTTCGAGTTTTGTAAGCTCTAAACCGGCTGTCATAGCTTCATCATCGGTTACTGAAAAGAATTCGCCACGTCCCGTTTGTGCCAAATGGGCGTGCATAGGGCCAACTCCTGGGTAATCAAGCCCTGCAGAAATCGAGTAGGGTTCTGTAATTTGACCATCTGGAGTTTGCATCAATAGGGTTTTGCAACCGTGAATGATGCCCACTTTTCCTAGTTTACTGGTCGCTGCGCTATGTCCGCTGTTTACACCTTTTCCAGCAGCTTCTACGGCAATAATTCCAACTTCTGGCTCGTGCAAAAAGTGATAATAAGTTCCTGCAGCGTTGCTTCCTCCACCAATACAAGCGACAACATAATCAGGGTTTTCGCGCCCTTCTTTTTCTTTTAACTGCCATTTGATTTCTTCGGAAATGACACTTTGAAAACGGGTAACCATATCAGGATAAGGATGTGGTCCGATGGCCGAACCAATGATATAATGCGTATCTACAGGATTGTTAATCCAATCGCGAATCGCTTCGTTAGTGGCGTCTTTCAGCGTTCGTGACCCCGAAAGTGCAGGACGAACTTCGGCACCTAGCATTTTCATTCGGGCAACATTTGGTGCTTGACGAGCAATGTCGATTTCGCCCATGTACACAATACACTCCATACCCATTAAGGCACAAACAGTAGCTGTTGCGACTCCGTGCTGACCGGCACCTGTTTCGGCAATGATTCGTTTTTTGCCCAAACGTTTTGCAACCAATATTTGTCCGATGGTATTGTTGACTTTGTGTGCACCTGTATGATTTAAGTCTTCTCTTTTGAGATAGATTTTGGTATTGTATTTTTCAGAAAGTCTCTTGGCAAAATACAAAGGGCTTGGACGGCCAACATAATCTTTGAGCAGTTGGTCAAACTCAGCTTTAAACTCTGGTTCGGCTGTGATTTCTAAATATTTCTGACGTAATTCTTCTACATTAGGGTATAACATTTCAGGAATGTAGGCACCTCCAAATTCTCCGTAATAGCCTTTTTCGTTGACGTTGTATGACATTTTATATTTTTTTAATTGTTGAGATGCATTGCAGTGCATCTTTACATAATTGTATGTTTTTTAATCCTGGTTCAATTTCAAATTTACTGTTTATGTCTATGGCATAAAGCGGTAAATTGGTTTTCGAAATTTCTTTTATAGAGTCCAATTCTTCAATTCCAATTCCACCACTGAGGAAGAAAGGTTTTGTCGATGGGTATTTTTCCAATATTCGCCAATCGAAAGTGGTTCCGTTTCCGCCGGGAAGTTTTCCTTTGGTGTCAAAAAGGAAATAATCACAAACCGATTCGTATGGTTTTAAAACGCTGAAATCAAAATTTTCGTCTGCTGAAAAAACTTTGATGATTTCAATTTCAGCCCCAAATTTAGTTTTTAATTCCGAACAAAATTCAACCGATTCCTGACCGTGTAATTGAATTGCCTGTAAATTGTATTTCGCTACTTTTTCTTCAATTACAGAAATACTTTCATTGACAAAAACCCCAGTTTTTCGAATTGATTTTGGTAATTCGGGCATTTCTCCTTCAAAATAGCGAGCCGATTTTGGCCAAAATATAAATCCCATATAATCGGGTAGGAGCGAACCTACTTCTAGCATATTGTCGGGATATTTCATACCACAGATTTTGAGTTTCATAGCGATTTAAAGTTTTGACACAAATTTCACAAATTTTCACAAATTGAATTCGTGCTAATCTGTGAAATCTGTGCTCTATTTTTTATTTTAACTGTTCAATAAATTCTGTTGCCGCTTTTCCTGCATTATCGGTTTTCATGAAGTTTTCCCCAATCAAAAATCCCTTGTAGCCGTATGGTTTCAGTTCGTTGATAGCTTCAATGGAGCTTATGCCGCTTTCGGAAACTTTTACAAAATCATTTGGAATTTTTGAAGCCAATTCTTTGCTGAAATCAAGGCTTACTTCGAAAGTTTTCAGGTTTCGATTGTTTACACCAATCATGTCCAATGTTGGCATAATTGATTTTTCCAATTCCTCAAGATTGTGTACTTCTAGTAATACTTCAAGTCCTAGTTTTTTAGCAAATTCAGATAATGATTTGATTTCTTCTCTTGTCAAAACGGCTGCGATAAGCAAAATCAAATCGGCTCCGTGAGCTTTGGCTTCCAGAATTTGGTATTCATCAACAATAAATTCTTTTCGCAAAAGCGGAATATTTACTGATGCTCTTGCCAAAAGCAAATCGTCTAGAGAACCTCCAAAATACTTTCCATCCGTCAAAACCGAAATTCCGCAGGCACCGGCACTTTCGTAACCTTTTACGACTTCTTCAACAGTAAAACTTTGATTGATAATTGCTTTTGAAGGCGAACGGCGTTTGTGCTCTGCAATGATTCCAGAGTTACTGTTTTTTAAACTTTGACTTAAAGAAATTGTTTCTTTTCCAAAGAAAACCGAAGCTTCCAATTGTGAAACTGGAATGATGGATTTCCTGAGCACAACTTCTCTTTTTTTGTCGATTATGATTTTATCTAAAATATTCATTAATTTTTTGTTTAAAGTTTTCTTTGTTTAAGGTTTAAAGTGGCACAACATTTTAACAACTTTAAACCTTAAACTTTAAACTATTTTTATTTACTTAATTCTTGTAATTTATTCAAAGCTACCAATCCTTTTCCGGAAAGTAAACTTTCTTTAGCCAGTTCAAAACCTTCCAACGGCGTGCATTTGGTAACTGTTGCAATTGCTATTCCGGCATTAGCACAAACGACATTATTTTGGGCTTCGTTTCCTTTTCCGGAGATAATATTCATAAACATTTCTGCGGATTCTTCGATGGTTTTTCCGCCTTCAATTTCGCTTTGTTCCAAAAGGCTAACACCAAAATCGTTAGGATTTAGAATTCCTTCTTTGGTGCTGGTTATAATTTTTGTAGGTCCTGTCAAAGACACTTCGTCATAACCATCCAAGGAATGTAAAATCGTAAAATTGACATTGGTATTTTGATATAAATAGCCATACATTCTGGCCAATTCGAGATTAAAAACACCTACCAATTGGTTTTTTGGGAAAGATGGATTTACCATTGGTCCCAACATATTGAAAAAAGTTTTAACTCCCAATTCTTTTCGTATTGGCCCCACATTTTTCATGGCAGGGTGAAACAAAGGCGCGTGTAAAATGGCAATCCCGGCCTTGTCGATGCATTTTTCAATAAATTCACCATCATTGCTGAATTTAACTCCTAATTTTTCCATCACGTTACTGGAACCCGAAATAGAGGAAACTCCGTAATTTCCGTGTTTGGCCACTTTTATTCCTGCTCCAGCTGCAACAAATGAAGCTAAAGTTGAAATGTTGAAAGTATCTTTTCCGTCACCACCTGTACCGCATAAATCGATAGTGTTGTAATCGGATAAATCAACTCGAATGCACAATTCCAAAAGCGCTTCCCTGAATCCCGCCAATTCTTCAATACTAATGCTTCGCATCATATATACGGTCAAAAAGGCCGAAATCTGACTTGGATTGTAACTCCCGCTGGAGATATTTACCAAAACATTTTTGGATTCCTCTTTGGTCAGAATTTCGTGGTTGATTAATCTGTTTAATATGTTTTTCATTTTTTAAAGTTGCTAAGATTCTAAGAAACTAAGTTTCTAAGCTTTATTTTTATTCCTCTAACTTCTATGTTCTATTTTCTAACTTCTATTTTCTTTCCAGACATGTATTTTAAATACTTAACTATTTCCTGCGATTCTTGTTTTGTAATTCCCAGTGTAGGCATTTTTACTTTGTGTCTGAAAGAAGCCGGATCTACGATATAATCAACTAATTCATTTTCTTTCCAATATTCGGTTACGCTTTTGGGATAATTTAATTCAGGTCCCATTTCGCCTCCAATTCCGTTTATGGCATGACAGGTAATGCAATGTTTTTGAAATAGTGCAAAACCTTTCATTGCTACCTCATCATCTTTTGGCTGCAAGGCTTCAACGTTTTTATTTTTCGATTCAAGTCGAAATTTGATAACATTATAAGGCCATTTGTATTCCTGATTATCTGTTGACGTTGATGTGTAAACCAAATAAAAAGGGTCAGCATTCATCTCGTTTCCGTTTTTGACAATCTTTTCCCAATTGGAGCCTTTTGGAGCATCAACATCTTTGAAAGCCAGAAAAGGATTTGTTTTTAAAAATAATTCAAGAGGCATTTCAGGTTTGTAGCCATCGATGCATTCAAAAATTATTGATGTGTTTTTTATGTCAACTTTTGATAAATCAATTTCGTTTTTTAAAAGAAGCAATGCGTTTACGGCATGATATTTCTTTGTTTTATGATAAACTGGATCATTAATAACAGTGATAACAGTATCTTTTCCCAGTTTGCTTTTTTCCTTCAAAGCCAGTAAATCCAATTCCGTTTCGGGTTGGACATTAACTATTGTTTCCGTTTTTTGCTCTTTTTGCTTGTTGCAAGAAATAAGGAAAAATATAAAAAGGCAAGAAATGAAAAATTTGATTTTAACTGTTTTCATATTTTTTGACTGATTACAAATAATTGAACACTGACCACTAGTTCTTCAACCAGTTTTCCAAAATCTTTTTTCCGTTTGGTGTCAACACACTTTCTGGATGAAATTGTACACCTCGAACATCGTATGTTTTGTGTCTCAACGACATTACCTGACCGTTTTCGTCAAAGGAAGTGGCTTCCAATACATCGGGTAAATTTGCGTCAACTACCCACGAATGGTAGCGTCCCACTTCAAATTCATTTCCTAAACCTTCGAATAAAAGTTCGTCATTAACAGATGTTTTTACTAGTGTCGCCACTCCGTGATACACTTTGTCTAAATTAGAAAGTGTTCCTCCAAAAACTTCTCCAATAGCTTGTTGTCCGAGACAAACTCCAAGAATACTTTTTGTTGGGGCATATTTTGTAATTACAGCTTTTAATAAACCCGCTTCATCAGGAATTCCTGGTCCTGGAGAAAGTAATATTTTGTCGAAACCCGAGATTTCATCAATATCAAATTCATCGTTTCTGTAAACGGTAACTTCACAATCTAAATCTTCCAGATAATGCACTAAATTATAAGTGAAACTATCGTAATTGTCTATGACTAGTATTTTTTTCATTTTGTTTAATTTTTTTGTTTAAAGTTTAAAGTTTCAGGTTTTGCAACTGGATACTAAAAACTGAATACTGCTTACTCTTTTTATATCGTTTCTGCCAAATCCAATGCTTTATTCAAAGCCAGTAATTTATTATAAACTTCTTGCATTTCACTTTCTTCGTCAGAGCTGGCTACGATTCCGGCGCCAGCTTGTGAGTGCAATTGGTGATTTTTACTCAAGAAAGTTCGAATCATAATCGCATGGTTAAAGTTACCTTCAAAATCCATAAAACCGATGGCGCCTCCATAAAAATTACGGTTTGTTTTTTCGTAATCTTCTATTAATTGCATCGCTCTGTGTTTTGGCGCTCCGCTCAAAGTTCCTGCAGGGAAAGTATCGGCAACCACTTGCATTGTTGTCGCTTTTTCGTGCAAATGTCCTGTCACTTTGGAAACCAAATGGATAACGTGCGAGAAAAACTGCACTTCTCTGTATTTTTCCACATTTACATTGTGTCCGTGACGGCTTAAATCATTTCGAGCCAAATCGACCAACATCACGTGTTCGCTATTTTCTTTTTTGTCTTCTGATAAATTTTTGGCAAGTACAGCGTCTTTTTCGTCATCACCGGTTCTTTTGAATGTTCCAGCAATAGGGTGTATTTCGGCTTTACGGTTTTTGACAATAATTTGAGCTTCAGGTGAAGAACCAAATATTTTGAAATCACCATAATCAAAAAAGAACAGGTAAGGGGAAGGGTTGATGCTCCTTAAAGCTCTATAAACATTGAATTCATCTCCTTTGAAACCTTGGGTAAATCTTCTGGATAATACCAATTGGAACACATCACCACGGAAACAATGTTTTTTGGCCAAAGCCACATTTTGTTTGAATTCTTCATCGGTTAGATTCGAAAAACCTTCACCTTCTTTGGAAAATTTATAAGAAGCAATGTTTCTGGATTGTAACAGTTGTTCAATTTCGGAAATGTTATTTTTACCATCTAGACTGTGACAGAAAATATAAGCTTCATTTTTGAAATGGTTGATAGCAATGATGTTTTGATAAACTGCATAATACACATCGGGAATCGAATTACTGTTTTCTTTTTTGGCAATGGTTACTTTTTCGAAATAGCGAACGGCATCATAAGAAATATATCCAAATAAACCATTATTGATGAATTTAAAATCCGTTTTGTCCGATTGGAATTGTCCTGAAAAATTTTGAATAATTTCTGGAATATTTGTGTTTGTATCAACGGTAATTGTTTCCGAAGTTCCATCTGGGTATTTTTTGAAGATGGTTTCGTTTTCTATTTTTATAGAAGCGATTGGATTGCAGCAGATATAGGAAAAACTGTTATCGTTTCCGTGATAATCGCTACTTTCCAGTAATAAACTATTGGGGAATTTATCTCTTATTTTGAAATAGATACTCACTGGCGTTATGGTATCGGCCAGGATTTGTTTGTAGTTTGTTTGTAGTTTATATGTTTTCATGCTTTTTGTTGCTTTTGATACAATGGATTTTTTCTTTAATTAGTTTCCCTATTTTTTGAAATAAAAAAAAGGCCTGTCGTGATGACAAGCCTTTTATATTTATAGTTCAAATAATACTATAGGAGCTTAGTTCACGACGACTGACGTAAATTGTTCCACCACCAAGTATTGTTTGTTATTGTTTTCATGTTTTATTTTCTTATTCGCAAATATATAAATGATATTTGGTCTGACAAAAATAATGAAATAAAAAAAAAGATAAATTTTTTAATTTTTTGTTAAATTGTTAAGACTAGTAAACCAAAGTCACGTTTAAATCAAAATCATCATAAATAGTTTTATCCCCTAAATCATCAAAATAACTTCCTGAACCGTATTTGATGTCATATTTGGTTCGGTTTATAGTTAATTCGGCGGTAGCTTTCTTTCCGTTAACAACTAGATCAAACTGGATACTATTTGTAATTCCTTTAATAGTCAAATCAGCATTTATGAGATAAGTGTTGTTTCCTTTACTGGCAATACTCTTAAACACTAAAGTAGATATAGGATAATTATCAATATTAAAAAAGTCTTCCGATCTTAAATGGCCTTCTAATTTAGATTTGGAACTTCCTGTTTGATCTGTATTTGATAGTGTTTTCATATCCGCAGTAAAACTTCCTCCAGTCACTTTTTTGTCTTTGAAAACAAGATAGCCGTCTTTGAAGTTGATAGTTCCTTCGTGTTGACCCGTTATTTTTTTCCCCTCCCAGTTAATGATACTTTTGGAAACATCAATTTTATAGGTTTGTGAAATTCCTTGGTTGAAGGAAAAAAGAACGAGTAAAATAATACTAACTGATTTTAAGTTTCTCATATTTCTAGTAATTAAGTTAATAAAAAAATTAATGAAACGTAGGTTGATTTCATTCTGATAAAAAACATGAAATCGATTTGAAATGGAATCTTAAATAATGATAAGCGGAATTCTAAATGATTTATAAAGTTAATCCAAAAAAATGTATTTTAATTATTTTCAATATATTATTTTAAGGATTAGGTTTTTATGTTGCTTTTGGAGTATGAGTTCTGAATAATTTGTAAAAGTTATTTTTGAAATTAGTTTGTAAAAAAGCCCGATATTTATATATCAGGCTTTGTGAATTTTATTGGAAACCAATTATTTTGAACTAGCTAAAGGGCTTGTGCTTCTTGCCCTGAAATCAGGCGATTTTTTGACATCCGACTGAATGAATAATTCAATATTATTCAGTTTTGTAGTTTCTAATGAGAATGTATCGCTATTGTACCAGTTTGACAATTCTGGATTTACTGTTGCATTTTCGCTTTGGACAATTCCATTGCATCGATTAATTTGTAAACCTTGGATGTTAATTTTCGCTAAATTGGCTGGTAGAACCCCGATTTTATTTTCGAGCAAAACACAAGTACTAAAGCCATCAATAATACTATTGTTTATATTGAAATAACTTTTTTCCTTGATATAAACCGCTTCTCTTACCAGTCCTTGATTATTATCTTCAGTATTTACCAATGTCATGTTGTTGGCAGTAATTTTGGTTAGTTTTTTGCTCACATCGGCATTTTCAATTTTATCATAGGAATCAATTTCAAAACAGCGAGAGCCAGAAAAATCCGAAGAATAAGGATTTCGAATAGCAATGCTATTGGATATAGTACATTGAACTCCTTGTGTGAAATCAAAATCGTCGTCGGTCGCTCTAAACGAAATCAAGTTGTTGAAATTGATATCGCCTCCATAGCATTCGAATGAATCATCATTTGAAAAGCTGATTTGTACAAAATCGATTTTCGTGCCTTTCCCTATTCCTGCCATTGACAAACCGTTCAATTCCTTAAGCGCATTTATTTTTCGGCCAGAGTATTCAATACGCACATATTTTAAAATACCTGAATTGCTGTTGGGATCCTGACCGCCGTAGTAACTAACTGCCGGGTCAAAATTGAAATCCAAAAATCCCACACCACCTATTTTATTGATAGGTGCTTCTCCAAGAATTACGATTCCGCCCCAATCTCCAGGTCTTCTTTCAGAAATATTATTGTTTGAAGTAAAAACTATTGGATAGGTAGCAGTACCTTCTGCCATAATTTTGCAGCCTTTGGTAATTACTAAAGTTCCGCAAGATTCCTTATCGCCTCTTATAACTGTTCCGGGTTCTATGGTCAAAACAGCATTATTGGTCACATAAACTGTCCCTACTAATTGATAGGTATTGTTTCTTGTCAGTTTCATATCAGTGCTGATTGTACCTGCCAATATTTGGTTGGCTTCATTATATTCTGTAGTTGCTGGCTTGAAATTAGTCCAATTGGCAAACCAGTTTGTGTCGCCAGTGATTCCTTTTATTTGTTGTGCATTCAGAGGTATAATCGAAAGGAAAATAATAATGACAACGAATAGTTTTTTTTTCATAACGCTAATGATTGTAGGTTTTTGAAGTGTTTTTTGGTTCTTTATTTTTTTTCAAAAGTACCGCAACAATGTTTTTAGCGTATTTTCTTAATATTATTTATTTGTGACTTTTAAGTTAAGAAGCTTGTGGACAGGCTAAGATTATGTTTTCGTAAAAAAAATAACTGCCCGTGATTAGCACTATTTCTAGTAACATGAGTTCGGCATTTGGTTTTTTTGGATGAAAACAAAAATGCAAAAGCTTTCCCTTTAGCCCCGATAGAAATGGAAATCCTTATATGCCGGTGTTCGGCATATAAGATTGCAATGGAAAGCGGGCCCCATGCCAGCAAAAAATCCAAATCTTTCTGCTCCAAGTTTAAAATTATACATAGATGGATAAGCAGGGAATAGTCATAAAAAAAATGCCCCCGACAAAAATGCCGAGGGTACTCTTTCCATTAAGGATTCTAAAATTAAAATTTCAAGTTCACTGTTAAGTCGAAATCATCGTAGATAGTTTTATCTCCTAAACCTTCGAAGAAACTTTTTGAACCGTATTTAATATCGTATTTAGTTCTGTCAACTTTGAATGCTGTAGTAGCAGTATCTCCTTTTACAGTAATGTCAAAAGTAACAGGATTTGTTTTCGCTTTGATTGTCAAATCAGCAGTAACTGTATACACTCCATTTCCTTTAGCAGCAATAGTTTTGAAAACTAAAGTTGAAGTAGGGTATTTGTCTGTTCCAAAGAAATCGTCTGCTTTCAAGTGACCGTTTAATTTCCCTAGGTATTCTCCGGTTAAATCTGTAGAAGTTAATGTTGTCATATCAACAGTGAAAGTTCCCCCAGTTAATGCATTTTTTTTGAAAACTAAAGCACCACTTTTGATGTTTACAGTTCCTGTATGTTCACCTGTTACTTTTTTTCCAACCCAGTTGATTGTACTTTTTGAAACGTCTACTTTTTTAGTTTGTGCAGTTACTGTTAATGTAGATAATGCGACTGCGAATGCCAATGCAATTGTTTTTAAATTTTTCATGTGTAATTTGTTTAATTTGATTTAATTGATTTTAATTTGAATTAGTAATTATTATAAAGTGATAAATAAGTCCTCTTGTGATTTTCTAACTTTTTTGTAAAATTGGGTAGCGTCTTCTTCATGACGGTATCCAACAGTTGCAATAAGTGAAGCATTAAGATTTAGTTTGTCCAATCCTAATATTTCGTTTACCTGGGCAGGAACAAATCCTTCCATAGGCGTTACATCAATTTTAAGTTCGGCAGCTGCATTCAATAAATTCCCTAGTGCTAAATAGGTTTGTTTTGAGGTCCAAACATTTTTGATTGCTGGCTCCAGAGTTGATATTTTAGATTTCATGAAATCACCATATCCTGCCAAAGATTCCATTGGAGTTTCTCTAGTAACGCTTATTGTATTTAAATATTCGTCGATTGCTTCATCTCCAATATTAGTATCATTGGCAAAAATGAACAAATGTGATGCATCTACTATTTGTGATTGTCCCCAGGCAGCCTGTTGTAATTGTGCTCTTAATTCTGGATTTTCAACGATAATAACTTTGTAAGGTTGTAAACCATATGAAGACGAACTCATACGGATAGCTTCTTTTAAAGTGTTTAAATCTTCTGCTGAAACTTTTTTTGTTGCATCAAATTTCTTTGTTGCGTATCTCTAATTTTGATTATTCAAAAAATTGCTCATAATATTCATGTTTATTTAGTTCGGTATTTTTCTAATAGGGTATTCAATTGTACTAATTCTTCTTCATTTAAATTTTTGGAGAATATTTCTTCGTGCTCTTTTACTTTTGGATCCAGTTCGGTTAATAAATCCAAACCTTTTTGTGTGATTAAAACTTCAATTTTTCTTCTGTTTTCTGGACAAACATTACGTGTGACCAAATCTTTGAGTAGCAATTTATCAACCAGTCTTGTTGTATTACTCGTTCTGGCAAGCATTCGTTCCTGTATGATACACATATTTGCAGGATGCCCTTTTTGTCCTCTCAATATTCGTAATACATTATACTGTTCCCCTGAAATATCATAAGGTTTTATGATTTCATTAAAGCTGTCAGTGATTACGTTTTGCGTGTACATCAAATTTAAAACCACTCTCGTTGATTTAGTATAATCAACCGTACTTTTTAATTCATCTTCAATCTTCATATTTGTAGGTGTCTTATTTGTTGATACAAATGTAGTCATATTTATATTTGTATATACAAGTGTTGTGTTATTTTTTTGTTAAAAAATATATAAAGAATAATTGTGTTTTGATTTAATGGTTACCGGAATAATCAGTGTGAATACTCAAATATAATAATAAATACAGAAAGGGAAAATCCTAGAATGGTAGCCACACCGGCATGTTTTCCTCCGTGCTCATAAGCTTCCGGGATCATCGAGTTGGCCAGCATCATTAGAATTGCGCCTCCTGCAAATGCTTGAATAAAGGACAGCCATTTCTCGGATGTAGTGGTAAAAAGGCTGAATCCTCCAATAGTGATAACGGCTAGCGATAAGGCAATGAAAAGCCACAATAAAAAAAAATTACTCTTTTTCCACCCATCGCTTTTCATTCCGGATGATCCCGCAATCGATTCGGGAAGGTTGGATATAAAAACAGCCGATAGCATAGCCAGGCTTATCGTTCCGCCTTCAAGTATCCCCAACCCGATTACTATAGATTCAGCAATTCCGTCAAGGATAATGGCCAATACCATGGGAATATTGTGCCCCAGCACTAGTGGAAGATTTTGTAGCTCCCAATTTTGCAATCAGCATATCGCTGAAATAAAAAGTAAAAGCCCCTACGAAAAATCCATAAGCAGGAAATCCAGTTCCACGACCAATTTTTACTGCTTCAAAAATCAATTCATAGGAAATAGCCGAAATTAAGGTTCCGGCTCCAAATCCCATAATAATCCCGATTGCTTTCTTGTTTAAGTTAAAATAAGAAGCAATTTATCCTCCAAATACTAAGGAAGAAGTAGCCAGTAAACCCCAAAAGAATGCGTTCAGCATAGTTGATGTTTTTTAGATTATAACCAAATTTAGTTAAAAATGAACGATTTTACGTTTATTTAAAATAGAAAAAACTTTTAGGACTCTGCTCGCGCCACTTTAATTCGTCCACTGGCTGCCGCGGCCTCCAAAGCTTGATAATCCTTTTCCGTCTGATCTGCATACGCAGAAGCAAACTGAACCATAGCTTGATCAAATTCATCGCTTTTTCCAAGATAACCGGAAATCATAGCAGCATCTCCAGATTTGGCATGTGCCAATGCTAAAGCCTCTCCACAAAGTTTGCAGTATTCAGGATAGTTATTAATATTTACTTTATCAGGATCAAATTCCAAACCACCTTTCATGTCGCGCAACTGGCGCACATAAAAATGAATGCCATCCTGCTCGCCCCAACCCAGGAAAATATCAGGAGCGGCTTGTAGCAATCGTTGTCCAGCTACAACGCGCTGTCCGTGATTTGTATAAATGCTTTTTGAAATAAAAGGTTCTAAGACAGAAGGCTGTGCTTCTTTTATCTGCAAAAACAAAGGATCTTCAGAATTGCTTCCTAGCATAAAAACAATCCAGCATCGTGTTCCTACACTTCCTACACCAACAACTTTACGAGCCACATCAACAATGCGGTAATGTTTCAACAATTGCTTACGGTCGTCTGCAAGGGAGAGCATATAGGATTCAAGAAATAGCCCCAATGCTTCATCAACTGTTCTTCCGCTTTTTGTGTGTGTTTCATGTACAATAAAAGGTGCATCATCTCTTAATCTATATTTATTGTCTACTATATTGGCCATTTTATCAAGCACTTGAAAATGGGTTCGTTCACGGGCTTTGTCGGTAATTTTTTTCAAGCCTTTTTGTACTTCTGGAGGCAGTTTTCTTTGAAGATCTTTTTCGGTCATAGTGGCGTAAACCAATTCAATGTGACCCATTTCGGAATAATTTCTCATACTTTTTTTGTAGGAATTAACCGCAGCCAAAACACTTTCAACACATAAATTATTTTTGGCACCCAAGAATCTTCCTGATGCAACAATACTTGTTACAAGCCGTTTTATATCCCATTCCCATGGACCCGGCAAGGTTTCATCAAAATCATTGATGCCAAAAATAAGGTTGCGTTCCGCTGATGCAAATATGCCAAAGTTGGCCACATGCATGTCTCCACAGGTCTGTACATTTATTCCGGTTGTTTTTGGGCCAACGGCAAGGTCAGCGGCCATAATAGCCGCAGCTCCCCGAAGAAATGCGAACGGAGAAGTTAGCATACGGGCATACCGTATAGGCACCAGTTCGGTGAGACGGGTTTTCCCTTGTTCTTCTAAAATAGAAACAGGATCCGCACGTTTAGGATCGGGTTTGTAATCCCCTTGTTCTTTTCTAGAAAATTTATCTCGCAGCACTTTGCCTTCCTCAAAGCGTTCTTCAATCGTTTTTTGTTTCGATTTAAAGTAATTTATTGTTTTTCTATCCATGACTTTGATGTTTAATTAGTCTGCTTATTTTTAAATAATTTTTCATCTTAAACTTGTAAACTTGTTTCAAAATTCAAAGAATTAATGGGTTTTAAAGTCTTTGAATATCCATATTGTTTTTTATACAGGGACATGCTATTTTTAATAATAAATATACTGAATATTAGAGTGTTAATTATTTTTTTTGTGTTTTATATTTTGCTTTGTTTAAATGAAATCTTAAGGGAATTTCCAAGTGAAAGGATGATTTGAATAGGATATAGTAAATTGGTTAAAGTCTAATTTTTATCTTTTAGTTTTCACCTTGATTTCAAGACGTAAAAAAAGCCGAAATGTGAGTTTCGGCTTTTATAAAATTTTGTTCCAATATTAGTCTTTCACTCCTAGTTTGTTTAGGATGTCATCCATCAAGCACCATTTGGTTATAGACGATTGCAATAAATTGGCACCTACAAAGGCCGTAAACCACAACCAATTTTGATTGACATAAATGGATAACAGCAAACTGGCTAAGATGAATGTACCTGCAATACCTCTTACGATTCTATTTTTCATATACTTTAAATTTAGATTAATTAGATTTTTCGATGTTAAGAACGGCAATATGGATGTGAGATAACGATTCCTGCTCGACATTGAAATATTCCACAAGTTCAAATAAAGCATCCACTTTTTCTTTTGCTGTAAAAGCATAAAAAAGGATGGAATCTGTTTCGTTCATTTCGCTTCCAAACCAATTGGACTCAACAGCTTCTCCAGTGCTGTTTTTAAATCCTTTTACTTCTTGATAAGAAAAGGATTGAACAGAGGCTTTTTTGAGCAATTGTTTGATTTGATTTTCAAATTCTTTGACTGCGGTTATGAGTAGTAATTTCATTTTTTTAGTTTATTAGATTAAAATTAAACACATAGAAACATAGGTTTTTTTCTAAATTAGAATGTTTTAGAAAATACATTTTACACATAGTTCTATGAAAACTATCTTAAGCAAAGGCTCTTTTTTTTCTATTATAATCTATGTCTCTATGTGTTTAAAAATTGTTTTTATTTATTTCTCCCATTTATTTCTCTCTGTGATATAATAAATCAAAGGCACTACCAATAAGGTTAATATTGTCGAAACGATGGCTCCAAATACTAATGAAATCGCCAAACCTTGAAAGATTGGGTCAAACAAAATAATGGAAGCTCCAATAACTACGGCGCCTGTGGTTAGCAAAATTGGTGTAGTTCGAACAGCACCAGCCTCAATAATGGCTTGTTTTAAGGGTACACCTTCGTTCAATCGGATTTCGATAAAATCGATAAGCAATACCGAGTTCCTTACCATCACTCCGGCCAATGCAATCATACCAATGAAAGAGGTTGCCGTGAAATAAGCATTCAGCAACCAGTGACCAAACACAATCCCTATTAGCGAAAGCGGAATGGCCAACATCATTACCATTGGTGTTTTGAAGTTTTGAAACCAACCCACAATCAGCATATAAATAATCACTATAACTACCATAAACGCCACACCCAAATCACGGAATACTTCTAAGGTAATTTGCCATTCGCCATCCCATTTTACGGTAAAATCACTTTCGTCTGTAGGTTGTTCCATATAGAGTTCGTTGACTTTATATCCTTTTGGCAATTGCATTTTGGCCAGTTTTTCATTCATTCCCAAAATCGCATACACAGGACTTTCTAATGCTCCAGCCATATCAGCGGTTACATAAACCACACGTTTTTGGTCTTTTCGGTAAATGGTTTTTTGCAGTGTGTCCATTTCTACTTTTACCAAATCACTCACCGGAATCATATTTCCTTGACTTCCTTTGATTTTTAGGTTCTCAATGTCTTGTAAACTCGTTTTGTCTTTGTCGTCAAGCGAAAGAACGATGCCCACATTATCATTGGAGTTTTGATCGTACAAATTCGAAACCGGGTATTCTTTCAATAAATACGTCAGATTGCCGACCACTTGTTGAGGTGCAATACCATTCAGCATCGCTTTTTCTTTGTCGATTTTCAGTTTGTATTCCGTTTGGTTGTCCTCAACCATCCAGTCAACATCAACAATATCAGTGGTTTTTTCAAGAATTGATTTTACTTGATGTGCTACTTTTATTTGATCTTTATAATTAGGTCCATAAATCTCGGCTACCAAAGTCGATAATACAGGAGGTCCTGGCGGAACTTCAATAATTTTTACGTTGGCTCCGTATTTCTTGGCAATTTTCTGAATCTCGGGACGCATTTCTTTTGCAATAGCGTGACTTTGCAAATCACGGTCTTCTTTGTGCAATAAATTCACCTGTATGTCGGCCATATTGCTACCGCCACGCAAATCATAATGACGCACCAAACCGTTGAAAGTTATAGGTGCCGATGTACCAATATAATTTTGATAATCCACCACTTCGGGTTTTGTCGAAAGATATTGAGCAATTTCTTTGGTAACGGCAGCAGTACGTTCCAGCGTAGTTCCTTCGGGCATATCAATCACCACTTGAAATTCGTTTTTATTATCGAATGGTAGCATTTTTACCACCACCGATTTATTAAAAAACATGAAAACAGATCCAAACAGCAAAAACACGGTTACCGCAACCAGAATACGCCTTTTGGCACTGCTTTCCAAGAAGGGACGTTCCAGTTTGCTGTAGATTTTATAGACCCAACTCGTTTCTATTCCTTCGGATTCTTTGTGTTGTTGCTCTTCTTTTTCCTGAAGCAAATGATAACCCAAATAAGGTGTCACCGTCAAGGCCACAAACAACGACAATAACATCGCGATCGAAGCACCAATTGGCATCGGACTCATATAAGGTCCCATCATTCCAGATACAAACGCCATGGGAAGTATCGCCGCAATTACGGTAAACGTTGCCAAAATCGTTGGATTTCCGACTTCGTTAATCGCATAAATCGCCGCTTGTTTGAATGGCAGTCGCTTCATTTTGAAATGGCGGTGCATATTCTCGGCAATAATAATACTGTCATCGACCACAATTCCCACCACAAATACCAAGGCAAACAGTGTAATTCTGTTTAGCGTATAACCCAATAAATAATAGGCAAACAACGTCAGCGCAAACGTCAAGGGAACGGAGAAGAAAACCACCAATCCACCGCGCCAGCCCATAGCAAGCATTACCAAAAGCGTCACGGCAATAATCGCAATTCCCAAGTGCATCAATAATTCACCCACTTTGTCCGAAGCCGTTTCCCCATAGTTACGTGTTACTTCAACGTGTACATCATTTGGAATTAAATTCTTTTTTAATTGTTCTACTTTGGCAATAATTTTTGCCGATATTTTCATTGCATCTGCACCTTTCACTTTTCCTACAGAGATCGTAACGGCAGGATATTCGGATTTGGCGGTTTTGAATTTTTCATTGGCTTTGCCATACCCAAACGACACATAACTTATGGCTGTAGAGGGGCCGTCTTGCACTTTGGCAACTTGTTTCAAATAGACAGGCAGGTTTTTATTGACACCTACCACGAGGTTTTCTACATCTTCCGCATTCGACAAAAATTGTCCCGTGGTAACCAAATATTCTTTATTGTCATTGACAAAACTACCCGATTGTGAACTGCCGTTATTGGCCTGAATCATTTGCATAACGCCCAAAGCATCCACGCCATTTTCGGCCATTTTATCTTTGTCCAAAATCACTTTCAGTTCGCGATTGTTGCCTCCAATTTCCTTGGTAATGGCCACATCTTTTACTTTTTCAATTTCCGAAGTCACTTCTTCGGCAAGCTGACGCAACTGAAAACTGTCTTGTTTTTCGCTCCAAAGTGTTAATCCCAACATCGGCACATCATCAATCGAGCGGGTTTTTACCATTGGTTTGTACACTCCCTGCGGAAACATACCTTCGTGTTTCGCCAATTCGTCATATAATTTTACATACGAACGCTCCACATCCTGCCCCACAAAAAACTGTACAATCAACATCGCCTGACCGTTCATCGCCATACTGTGCACGTGTTCAACCCCTTTGATATTCGAAATTACTTTCTCCAAAGGCTTAATCACACGACTCTCAACTTCGGTGGGATTAGCACCGGGATAACCCACCATTACGTCGGCCATCGGAACATTTATTTGTGGTTCTTCCTCCCTTGGGATTAGAAACGAGCTGTACACTCCTATAATCATCAAAGCCACCATCAACAGTATCGTTAACTTCGAATTGATGAAAAAATGGGCTATTTTACCTGAAATTCCTTCTTGCATAATTTCTTTTATTTATTTGGGCGTGACCCTCCCGAAAAAGGTCGGGTCGGGCTATCCGTTTCAATCTTTTTATCAACAAACCCTGTCGGGATTTATTAATAAAAAGGATTTCCACTACTATCCCTCACGCGGAATTAATGATGAATTCTATATTTTATCAAGCTATTTTCTTACTGCAATCTGCAATCTGCATTCTAAAATCCGCAACCTGCAATCTGATTTCTGCAATCAGACTACTGAACACTAACCAAAGCTCCATTATACAATTTCCCTTCAGCCGAAACGATATATTGCTCATTGGCCGATAAGCCAGATAAAACTTCTACTTGATTACCAAAGTTTTTACCAACACGCAACCATCTTAATATGGCAATATTTCCAGTTCCAATAGTATAAATTCCGGTTAACTGTCCTTGTTGCACCAAAGCACTTTCGGGAACCAGAACTTTTCCGCTTGTTTTTGTTTGCTTCGCCTGTTCGCTATCGCTCGGGTGTATGGTATTGGCAACAGGAAACTGAACGTTTACGAACATTCCAGATAATACAGTATCATCGGTTTTGTTCAAATTGATTTTTACCAAATATTGTCCCCCCGTATTTTTTGCCGATAAACTTACTTCGCTAACTTTTCCACCCAAGCTTTCGTTAGAGGATTTAACCAGTACTTTTACATCCATTCCTTTTTTGATGGCAGTAATGTCACTTTCTGAAACCATAGCCGTTACTTGCAATCTCGATGCTCCTTCTATACTTACCAATGGCATACCGGGATTGGCCATGTCGCCTTCTTTTACAAAAGTATTGGTTACCACACCCGCAAACGGAGCTGTGATATTCGAGTAAGAGAATTGCGCCATTACTTCGTTTCGCATTTGTTTGGCACCTTCCAAACCTGCTTTTGCCATTTCAAAACGAGCCGTCATGTCGTCTAGTTCTTTTTGTGAAGCACTTTGTTGTTTAAATAAATTCACAAAACGGTCGTAATCTTTTTTGGCATTGTTGTAGCCAGCTGTTGCTTGCAAAATACTGGCATCCACTTGCGCTTTTTTGGCTTGCAAATCGGTGTTGTTGATGCTGACCAACAATTGTCCTTCATTTACTTTTTGCCCCACTTGAACGTGAATTTTGGTTACATAGCCCATCATTCGCGTGCTTAAATTGGCCGAGTTTTCGGCTTCAATTTTTCCACTGGCCGTTACAAATTGCCTGTTGTTGTTTTCAGACACACCACTTACTTTTACTGCGATAGCAGGTTCTTTTGCAATGGATTCTTTCTTCTCGCCATGACAAGAGGAAAGCAGTAAAACAAATAGTGAAGTGATTATAGCTGATTTTAATAAGATGTTCTTCATTGTATATTTTTTATAATTGATATTGATATTGATATTGATTTTTGCCATTGCCATTAAAATTATTTATTTAGTCAAAAAGCCTAAGTATTCTTGTGTATAATTGTATTCAAAAACGGCTTGCAAATACTCTAGTTCTTTTTGATACATCTGAGTTTCCGTAAGCAATAAGTCCGTGGTTTTTTCTAATCCTTGTGTAAAACGATTGCTTCTTATTCTATAGGCTTCTTTGGATTGTTCTAAAGCCAGTTTTTCTAAATTCACCTTGTTTTCGGCATCTCTAAGTTGTCTGTTGGCTTTGCTCAATTCCATTTGGCTTTGCGCTTTGTATTGTTGGGTTTCGATTTCCGATTTTTGGAAATCAGCTTTGGCTTTTTCCATTTTTCCAATGGATTTATATCCGTCAAAAGCATTCCAAGACAATTGCGCTCCCACTACATATCCAGTCGAATTGGATCCGAAAAGTTGCTGTGCATACATTTCGTAACTTCCAAAAGCGTTCAATCTTGGCAAGAAATTCATTTTGCTCGATTGTAACATTTTGCCATAGGATTCGGTTGTTTTATTCATCGCCTGAATGTCTTTACGATTATCCGATAATGAAGTATTGAAAGCATCAATTATGATGACATTGTCCAATTCCTCAAGGGGTTTATAGACCTTGTTTGCAGTGCCTTCATCCAAAAGAAAAGCCAAATAATCCGAAGCGTTTTGTACGTTACTTTTGGCGTATTGCAATTGATTTTGGACTTCATTGACGCGTACTTGCATTGATAGTAAATCGGTTTTTTGCAAAATTCCCTGTTTGAAATAATTTTGAATCAGTTTCAAATTGGCTTCAGCCGTTACATTTGCTTTTTCAATCACTTTTACGGCTTTGTAACTCATTTGCAATTGCATAAAAGCTTTGTTAATTTCCAGCTCCAAATATTCTTTGGTTCTTTCGGTTTGCAATTGATAGGCATCCATTTTTGATTTGGCTGCTTGTCGTCCATACAATCCGTCAACGTTGATAAGCGGTTGCAAAACATCAATTCTTGTCGCAAAATTTTGGGTTTGTGACGGATTGTTCAGTTTTGCAGGATCAAAGTCGGAAGGCGTTAAAATCCCCTGATTTAATTTGGAACCAAAAGCCATCAACGGATTGGTTGTTGCCATTGAAGTGTGCGAAGCCGAGATATTCGGCAAGAACAACGAATTCGATTGGCGATAATCAGCTTGAGCCGATTTGAAATCTTGATTCGCCATCTTGATTTGCAAGTTCTTGTCAGCTGCTTTTTCCCAAATGTCTTTTTTAGAAATAGCTATGGTATCTTGACTATATCCAAAATGGGTGATTGAAATAATTCCCAGTAGTATAAAATTGATTTTTCTCATAATTGGTTTTCTTAATTATGAGGCAAATTTAGAATGATGAAAAGCGATAGTCAGTAACAATTGTCACAGTAGTCACAAGAAATGAAAAAATAAAAGGAATGAATGGAGTGAACAAAAGCAATGCTTTTTAAATGAATTAACTGAAATGTTTTTTTGTTTTATCAACAGTTATTTTTTTTTCTGAAAGACTGTGCTATATTTATAAAAATTTTGTAATAGCAAACATTAATTATTTAATTTCTAATAATGGAAAAGACGAAAAAGGAGTTTACATATGATGAATTACTCCAAAAAGTTGAGGCGCAAGAATTGCTAATTAAAAAGTTAAATGATGAAAAGTTTGCTATAACCAATTTTGAATATTTCGTAAAAGAGTCCCCGGATTTAGTTTGCATCGCCGATACTAATGCTTATTACAAAGTAGTCAATGATGAATTTGTCAAAACCTTAGGCTATTCAAAGGAAGAATTATTATCAAGACCTTTTCTTGAATTTGTACATCCTGATGATTTAGATAAAACTTTAGAAGAAGTTCGAAATTTGACCAAAAACAATCCTACAGTCGATTTTGAAAATAGATATATAAAAAAAAATGGAGAATCGGTTTGTTTACAATGGAAAGCCAATTTGCATACCGCCAATAATTTAGTTTATGCTATAGCTCGAGATGTAACAGAGATTAGAAAAACACAGGAAAAACTTTTATCCAGTGAAAAATCACTTAATGAAGCTCAGAAAATTGCAAAAATAGGAAGTTGGGATTTTAATTTAGTGACTCAAGAATTAAATTGGTCCAATGAATTATATGAAATATTCGAAATAGAGAATTTCCCTAATGATTCGGAGTTATATGCCAAATATTTATCCTGTTTTTTACCCGAGGACGCAGAGAACTTAAATAAAAATGTATATAATACCATTTCAAATAAGGTACCATATGAAATGGAGCATCGAATTGTTTTAACAGATCAAAAAACAAAATGGGTTTTTTGCAGTGGAGTTCCCATAATGGATAAGAATAATAATGTAGTGGCATTAAAAGGTGTGGTTCAGGATATTACCCAAAAAAAGCAAATTGATGATACTATCAAGGCCAAAGAGAAAGCCGAAGCAGCCAATAAAGCCAAGTCGGATTTCTTGGCCAATATGAGTCATGAAATACGTACGCCACTTAACGGGATAGTTGGTTTTACGGATCTGTTATTGAAGACAAAATTTGATAATGACCAATTGGAATATCTCAAAACAGTGAATGAATCGGCCAATACTTTGATGGAAATTATAAATAACATTTTGGACTTTTCAAAAATTGAGTCAGGTAAACTGGAATTGAGTACTGAGAAAATTGATATTATTCAATTGTCAAATCAAATTATCAATTTATTCAAATACGAAGCCAATCACAAAAAAATTGAGTTATTGCTTGATATTGATCCCAATGTGCCGAAATACATCAATGGCGATTCTTTTCGATTAAAGCAGATACTAGTGAATTTGCTAAGTAATTCGATGAAATTTACCTTTTCGGGTCACATAAAATTGAAAGTAACTCAAGTTGAAAAGGACAAAACGATTTCAAAAATTAAGTTTTCGGTAATAGACACGGGAATTGGAATTAAAGACCATAATCAAAAGAAAATTTTTCAATCATTCATTCAAGCCGATAATACCACTACCAGAAAATATGGAGGAACAGGGCTGGGATTGGCGATTTCAAGTCAACTTTTAGCATTAAAAAATAGTGAACTGCAATTAATCAGTGCTTATGGAGCGGGAAGCGAATTCTTTTTCACGGTTGCTTTTGAGAAAATACTTTCCGAGACAAATGATTTATCGGTTAAAGATAATTTGATTTCAAATGTGACTTCGCATTTGTCAAATTCACTCAATAATTTCAAGGTGTTAATTGCTGAAGACAATAAAATAAACATGCTTTTGGCTAAAACGTTGGTACGTAAAATTATAAAAAATTGTGATCTACTAGAAGCCACAAATGGCTACGATGCAGTGGTCTTGGCAGAAGAAAATTTACCGGACTTAATTTTAATGGACATTCAAATGCCAATTCAAAATGGCTATGATGCTACTTTAGAAATCAGAAAATCAGAAAACACCAAGCATATACCTGTAATTGCCTTAACGGCTGGAGTTTTGAACGGAGAAAAAGAAAAGTGTATGGAACACGGAATGTCTGATTATATTACAAAGCCTATTATTCAATCCGATTTGGAAAAAGTATTATTAAAATGGTTGAATAATTAGTCTAAATAGTTATCATTTCTTTCTTTTGAAAATATTTTCTTAGTAATAATAAATCTTCTTTTCTGAAAATAGTGAAGGAAGATTTTTTTTTTGTCCTAATGTGTTGGCAGTTTTGTAATTGTTTATCTATTAGTACATTATGTGATATAAATTTTATATCTTTAGTTTTGTGTTTTTTGTCATTTGGTTTTGTCTACTAATTCAATTTTGTTTTGAGATTATGAAAGAAACTATACCATCTATTGAAGAATTACTGCAAAAAATAAAAAAACAAGAGAATAAGATTTCGCTATTACAAAAGAAAATTGATTCGATTGCTAATTTTGAATTTTTTACCAGAGAAACTTCAGATTTCATTTGTGTTTCAGATTTAAATAGTTATTTCAAGGAATTCAATCTTGTATTTATTAAAAAATTAGGCTATTCCAAAAGAGAGTTATTATTGAATAGCTATATCAAATACATTTATCCTGAAGATGTTGCCAAAACAAGGGAAGCACTTCAAGAACTTTTAAATGGAAAGACTTCAGTAATTTTTGAAAATAGAATCATTTCAAAAAAAGGAGAAATCTTATCTGTTCAATGGACATCCATTATAAATCCTTCAAAAAATCTCGTTTATTCCATTGGACGAGACATCACTGAAATTAGAAATATTCAAGAGCAACTAATTGCTAGTGAAAACTCATTAAATGATGCTCAGAAAATTGCCAAAATAGGAAGCTGGGAATTTAATTTAAAAACGCAAGAACTGACTTGGTCCAAAGAATTGTATCGTATTTTTGAGATTCCCAATGACACTAATGAAAACTTATATCAACTATATCTAAACCATTTTTCAGAGGAAGATAAAGCGATTATCAATGAAAAAATAAGTGAATCAGTCAGAACAAAATTGCCTTATGAAATTACCCATAAACTACTCTTTCCCGACAACCGTTTCAAATGGGTTTACGGTACTGGAATTCCAATTCTGAACGATAAAGGAGAAACTATTATTTTGAGAGGAGTTGCTCAAGACATAACCGAAAAAAAGCGAATTGAGAGTGAAATTTTGGCTAAAGAGAAAGAAGTGTCGGCTATTAAAGAGAAAGAGAGAGAGCAACAAAGTAATGCCAAATTTAGAAACTATGTGGAGAATGCGCCAGATGGCGTAATAGTAGTAAATAAAGAAGGGGCTTTCTTGGAAGTAAATCCTGCAGCTACAAAAATAACGGGTTACTCCAAAAATAAATTATTAAAAAAAACACTTTATGATTTAACACCTACAAATGCTCAAAAAAGCATTGAGTGTATTTTTAAAACCCTTTTTTTGCAAGGAACTTCAAACGATATAGTTCCTTTTGTGCATGAAAAAGGATCAATACGTTGTTGGTCTATTGATGCTATTAAATTATCAGAAAAGCAAGTTTTGTTGTTTGTCAAAGATGTGACCGAGCGAATACAAACAATAGAGGCATTGAAAGAAAAGGAAGAACGTTTTAGGATATTGGTAGAAAATGCACCAGAAGCACTTGTAGTTATCGATTTGGAAGAAAAAAAATTCGTTAGTGTCAGTCAGAGTGCAATGACTTTATTTAAAATGTCGGAAAAAGAGCTGTTAGGAATGGAACTTAGAAATTTGAGTCCAGAATATCAACCCAATGGCCGTTTGTCTGTTGATATGGCAAATGAAAAGTATAATGAGGCAATAGCTGGCGGTAAACCATCTTTTGAATGGATTAACTTAGACAGCGAGGGTAAAACTCTGTTCTGTGATGTTAGATTCGTACGTTTGCCTGCTGAAAATAAAATGTTGATACGAGCCAGTATTATCGATAACACTGAAAGAAAAAATGCCGAAATTAAATTAAAGGAAAGCGAACTTTTTTTGAAAGAAACGCAAATCATTGCACAATTGGGAACTTACAGCATCAATATGCATACGGGAAAATGGACGAGAACCGATTTACTGAACACTATTTTAGGAATAGATGCTGACTATGATTTGAATGAGGAATCTTTTAGGGCTTTGGTGCATCCAGACTGGAGGGAGAACTTGGAGACGTATTTTCGAGAAGAAGTCATAAACAAGAGAAAACCATTTGACAAGGAATACAAAATCATACGGGTAAACGATAGGGCCGAACGCTGGCTGCATGGAATTGGAACTTTAAAATGGGATGAAGATAACAATCCTTCCGTTGTTGTTGGAACTATTCGGGACATAACTGACCATAAATTGTTGGAATTGGAATTGATACGTGCCAAAGAAAAAGCGGAAGAAAGCGAAAAAGATTTATATGTAAAATACATTGAATACGAAGAAATCAATGAGCAATTAAAACAAACCAATAAAGAACTTAAAAAAGCAAAAATTCAGGCCGAGGAAGCAAATAAGGCAAAATCAGATTTTTTGTCCAATATGAGTCACGAGATCCGAACTCCATTAAACGGTATCGTTGGTTTTACCGATTTATTGATGAAAACCGATCTCGAAAAAAATCAGTTGGAATACATGTCCACAGTGAATGTTTCTGCAAATTCACTAATGGAAATCATCAACGACATACTTGATTTCTCCAAAATTGAATCCGGTAAATTGGAATTACATTTAGAGGATATTGATCTTTTTAGGCTGTTGCACCAAGTCATTGATTTGTTTAAACATCAGGCCAATATTAAGAACATTGCTTTATCACTAACTATTGAAGAATGCGTACCACAATACATATATGCAGATTCGATTCGATTGAAACAAATATTAGTGAATTTAATTAGTAATGCCTTAAAATTCACCTCTTTTGGACATATTCATTTGGATGTTGATCAAGTAAAAGGAGGCAAAAAAAATGCTACCATAAAATTTTCAATTAAAGATACCGGAATTGGAATCAAGCAATACAATCAAAAGAAAATTTTCAATTCTTTTGTACAGGAAGACAGCGCAACTTCAAGAAAATTTGGAGGAACTGGCTTAGGCTTGGCTATTTCTAATTTGCTTCTTGAATTAATGAATAGTAATTTGCAACTGAAAAGTAAATATGGTGATGGTAGTGATTTTTTCTTTTTTGTTAAATTTAAAAAAGCGCAACCTCTTAAAGATACTTTTGTCGAATTGATGCCCCATAAGACAATTCGAAAGGTTCCAAGTACAAATAATTTGGATGCACTGCGTATTTTGATTGTGGAAGACAACAAAATAAATATGTTCTTGGCCAAAACATTAGTCAAAAGAATTATTCCGAATGCCATTATTTTGGAAGCCATAGACGGACAGGAAGGGGTGGAGCAATTTGAAATCAATAATCCCGATTTGATTTTGATGGACATCCAAATGCCTATTAAAAATGGATATGACGCCACTGTTGAAATTCGAAGCCATAAAAAAGGAGAAAAAATTCCCATTATCGCATTAACAGCAGGAATCATGGTAGGTGAAAAAGATAAATGCCTAGAGTTTGGAATGAATGATTATGTTTCCAAACCAATAACCGAAGATGATCTGGATGTTATACTTCATAAATGGCTGCCCAAAAAGCAATTGTCATAGGTTGTCTAAAGGTATTTTAATTGTTTTATTATTGCAATCCCAAATTTTTAAACAATTCCTGATAATTTGGATTACTTGGATCCATCTGCTTTAATCGAAAAGCCGTTTGCTGGGCTTTTGCTTGGTTCCCGGTTTGGATGTACACAAAAGTAAGTGCATAATATAAATCGGGTGTATCAGGGTTTATGGCAATTCCTTTTTGCAGAACAGCTTCGGCTTCTTTGAACTTTTTCTTGGCATTCAGCATCAAACCATAATTATAATACACTCTTGGATTTTGCGATTTTAAGGATATTGCCTTCGCAAAAGAGCTTTCGGCCGCAATAGTATTGTTCATTTCATTATAAAGCAATGCCAAATTGTAATAAATGCGTTCGTTGTTGGGGTCATTTTTTAGTGCTTTTTGTAATACTTGCAACGAAGCATCATTTTTTCCAACTGCATTGTACAAAGAGGATAAATTAAGCAAGGCGTAATTTATCTTATTGTCTTTTTTAAGGCCTTTTAGATAAAAAGATTCGGCATTAGCATAGTCTTGAATCTTTAGATAATAATCAGCAAGCATCACATTTCCAACAGAAAAGTCTGTTTGATAACGAAGATAACTAACCAATTCTTTATTTGCGGATTCAAAAGTACTAGTGTATTGACTTGGAATTTGGTCTTTCGGCAAACTCACAAAAAGATCAGCCGCTGCGATACGAACCGCTCTCACTTTATCCGATAATAAAGGTCCAACATTCTCAATCCAACTGTTTGGAGGAAAACTAGACAAACTGCGTAAAGCTCTATAGCGAACTTGGGCATCATTATGATTTAAGCAGGATAATAACGTATTTAAACTCGCTTGTGTGTTGAAGCTACCCAAGTAGAAAGCCGCAGTGGCTTTGATCATATTTGGAGTGGTTTTGGTATTGATCAATTGGATTAAATGTGGTTCGCTATTGGCGTCCAATTGACTCCCTGGTATCAAATCATCGGCAAAATGGTATTTCCGATTTGGGCCAAACCATTTTACGACAGCGGTTGCCAAATCTTTTTCGGATTTATCTTTATGACAGTTGCTGCACGCATTTGGAGTTCCGTATTTCACAGAAAGATCGGGTCTGGGCACTCTAAAACTATGGTCGTGGCGTAAATCATTACCCATGTATATTTTTCCGGGCATATGACAATTTACGCAAAGTGAACCTTTTGAACCTGCTGTATGAAAAGTGTGTTTTGAAGTGTCATATTTTTTTGGAATATGGCATTGCACACACGTTTGATTATCGATGTGTTTCAATTTTGTACTGTGTGGATTGTGACAATTACTGCATTTTACCCCTTTACTGTACATTTTACTTTGTAAAAAAGAAGTATAAATATAATCTTCGTCATCGACCTGTCCGTCGGCTTGGAAATACTCAGTATCTGGAATTTGCGGAATGTAATTATCCATGATTTCTTTGCTGTCGATGTGTTTAGGACTGATCTCGGATACGCGGGCATGACAAGGAGCACAGGTGTTTATTTGTTCCAATTGCCCAGAATTTTTACCTAATTTCATAAAACTGCCGGTTACCTTATCTCCTGATTTATAATCGGAACTATTAATGTATCCCAAATGTTTTTGTCCTGCTCCATGGCAACTTTCGCAGCTAACATTGATGATGCTATAACTCGTTTTATAAGTGTCTGTTTTGGTGTCGTAATTTTTATGTAAGTTCGTCGAATGGCAAGTTGCGCACATGGTATTCCAGTTTTGGGCGTTTCCTGTCCAATGTAACCAATCGTGTGAAGGTATTTTTTGGCCTGCATATTGGTTGAACCATCTTTTTTTGTTGACATCCCAACTCACACGAGGCACTTGCATTCTTCCTCCTGGAAATTGAACCAGATATTGTTGCAAAGGTTCGTATCCAAAGATATATTTCACTTCAAAGTCATGGTTTTTACCATCACTTCCTTCGGTATTAATGAAAAATTTGGACCCTTTTTTATAGAATTTACTGGTGATGCCATCCGCAGTGAAAGTCACATTGTTGAAATCTCCTTTTACAGTCGAATCATTAGCGGGAAGCATTGACATATAATGGTCGGATTGTTTCCATTGATGATGCTCGGCGGTATGACATTTTACACAAGATTTATCGCCCACATAAGCATTGTTGTCTGAGAGAACTTCGCTATATTCTGTATCTTTTGAACTGCAACTGTCTACAATAAAAACTCTAAAAATGGCAAAGAGAATAAGAAGAATTGCTACGACAATAGATGATTTTTTGAGCATGAAGAATATGTTTTCTCAAAAATATAGAATTATAAAATAGGAGCAAAGGGATTTTTAATAATAGATTGCCTGTAAAATTAGTTTTTTGCATAAAAAAAGAGTGCTTGAATAAACAAACACTCTTTTAGGGTATTATAAATTAATTACATTACATTTTCTTTTCAGATTTTGCTGTGCAGCAAGATTTTTTGGATTTGTCGCACGCCTTTTTTTCTTTAGCGGTACATTCTTTTTTAGGGGTTTCTTTTGGTTTTGTTTCTTGAGCGCTTGCATTCATACCTGCCGAAAAAAGTGCTACTGCCAAAACTGTGATTAGGTTTTTCATAATTTTTGGTTTTTTGATTTTAATGATGAGTCAAAATTATTGTTTTTTTTGAATCACGGATATTAATTAACTTTTTTATAACTCAATACGGCAAGAGTATTCAAAACTACAGCATAAGTTGTTATGATAAAAAATTGAGTTGTGATATCTGAAAACGTAGCTCCTTTGAGCATCACCATTCTAACTATTTCGACAAAATACCGAATCGGGTTGAATAATGTAATGTTTTGTGCCCATTGTGGCATACTTTCTATTGGGGTAAATAGGCCGCTCATCAAAATAAAAATGACCATAAAAAACCAAGAAATGAACATTGCCTGTTGCTGGGTATCGCTGTGATTGGAGATAAACAATCCCATGCCAAGTATGAGCAATAAATACACCGCTGTAAATCCATAAATTAATCCCAAATTACCTAACATGGGAACATTGAAAACGAGTTTGGCAATGAGTAAGCCCACTGTTAAAATCACTAAACCGAGTATCCAAAAAGGAAATAGTTTGCCAATTATAAATTGATGTTTCTGAATGGGAGTTACATTGATTTGTTCCAAAGTGCCTAGTTCCTTTTCCCGAACAATATTCATGGCCGAAAGGAAAAGAGTTATCATAGTGACTAATAATACCAAAATTCCGGGCACCATGTAGGTTTTGTAATTCAGGGTGTTGTTGTACCAAAAGGAAGGGATGGTGATTATGTTTTGTGGCGCTACAAAGGAATCATCCTTGTATTGCAAAAGTTGGCTTTGAATTTTTTGATTGTAAGTTCCAATGATTTGCGAAATATAGACGTTTTCTACTCCGGCGGATGCTCCATCGATGGCATTTATACTTACGGAGAGTGTGGTGGTTTTATCAGTGATGAGGTTACGTTCGAATTGTGTGGGGATTTCGAGGATAATATCTACATTCCCTTTTTGCATTTCGAGGTTGGCTTCTTGTTTGGTATTGAACTGGTTTACAATTAGGAATGATTTTGAAGCTTGAAATTTACTGATGAGTTCCCTGGAAGCAGCGGAATGGTCGTGATCGATGTAAGAGAACTTGATATTTTGGATTTCAAAGCTGGCGGCGTTGGACAAGATTAATAATTGAATTAACGGTAAAACAAATATGATAGGCAACATTCCTTTGTTTCTAAAGATTTGCTTGAATTCTTTTTGGATGATGAATAGGATTGTTTTCATGTTTTTTATCGCTTATGTTATTGGCACACAGATGACACAGATTTATATGGATTTTTTTATTTTGATTACCATTGAAATTGTGATTTATTCCAGTCTGATCTTATATTTCTTGATGCTTATTGCGATAAAAAACACCGTCATTCCTATCAATATTAAGGTTTCTTTCCAGATCGTATATATGGTGGCTCCTTTGAGCATGATGGCTTTGATGATAATGATGAACCACTTGGCCGGGATGATGTTGCTGATGATTTGTAGCGGCAGCGGCATACTCGAAATGGGGAAGATGAATCCCGACAGGATGATTACTGGGAGCATTAATCCTGCTAAGGAAAACATCATGGCGGTTTGTTGCGATTGGGCAATGGTCGAGATTAAAATTCCTAACGATAGTGCCGTGATGATGAATAATATACTTTCTAATGCTAATAGAAAAAGACTGCCTTCAATGGGCATTTCGAAGACAAAAACACCTAAAAGCAAGATGATGGTTGCATTGATTATGGACAGAAAAATATACGGAAACACTTTTCCAATTACCACTTGAAAGGGTTTTATTGGCGAAACCAAAAGCACTTCCATAGTGCCCATTTCTTTTTCCCGTGTGATAGAAATAGAGGTCATCATAGCCGAAACTAGCATCAAAATTACAGTCATCACGCCGGGTACAAAAGTGAAGACACTCTTAAGTTCTGGGTTGTAATACAGTTGTGTTTGGGTTTGAATTTGATAAATGGGTTTGCTATTTGCATTGGCTTCCAGCGAATAGTTTTGCAAAATGGCATTGATGTAATTGGTGATGGTATTGGCCATATTCGGGTCGGTGGCATCTGTGATGACTTGTACTTTGGAGTTCTTTTTGTTTTGTAGGTTTTGGATAAAATTTTTTTCGAACACCAAAACAGCTTTGACTTTTCCAGTTCGGAAAACACTTTCTATTTGGGCTTCGTACGTGATTTGGTTCACGATTTTAAAATGCTTGGAAGCACTTATTTTATTGATTATTTGTTGGGTTTCGCTGTCTTTGGATTGGTCGAAAATAGCGATATTGACATTGTTAATTTCATTGGTAATGGCAAATCCAAATAACATAATTTGAACCAAAGGCATCCCGAAAAGGATAAACATAGTTCGTTTGTCCCTAAAAATATGGTAGAATTCTTTTGTTACAAAACCGATGAATCTTTTCATTTCAAAAAAATGTTTAAAAGTTTAATTGTTTAAAGTTTTAGGTTTTGAATCATTATGGGAATTAAAAAAGGTTTTAGTTTTGTTCCCCCTTTGGGGTTAGGGGGCTTCAACATTTCGCGCGAGTTTCAGGAATACGTCATTCATGGAATCGACATTGTATTTTTGTTTTAAATTTTTCGGACTGTCAAGGGCTTCTATTTTTCCTTCGACCATTATTGAGACTCGGTCACAATATTCGGCTTCGTCCATATAATGAGTGGTGACAAATAGCGTGGTACCTTTATGTGCTTCGGCGTAAATCATTTCCCAAAATTGCCGTCTTGTTATAGGATCAACACCTCCTGTGGGTTCATCAAGGAACACTATTTTGGGTTCATGCAAAAGTGCCACTGAAAAAGATAGTTTTTGTTTCCAACCTTGGGGCAAGGATTTTACCAGTTTATCGGCGACGTCCTGTAAATTTAAATCCTGAATTAATTGTGCTGTTTTTACTTTGATTTGGGCACGGGACAAACCATAGATTCCACCAAAGAAAGTTATGTTTTCCTTGATGGTCAAATCGTCATACATGGAAAATTTCTGACTCATATATCCAATGCTTTTCTTGACCATTTCGGCTTGGGTTTTTACATCAAATCCCGCTACGATTGCTTCGCCCGAAGTAGGTTTTGAAATCCCGATAAGCATTTTCATAGCGGTCGTTTTTCCCGCACCATTGGCACCAAGAAACCCGAAAATCTCCCCTTTATGCACATCAAAAGAAATATTATTGACTGCTGTGAAACTGCCAAATTCTTTGGTGAGCTTGTTTACGGTGATGATTTTTTCTTGATTCATTTTTGATGTAAATTATTTGGGCAGAGATTACAAATCCATAAAAACATCTTCTATGGTTGGTTTTGTCATTTGGATTTCTATTTCGGTATGTTTTTTATCTTCTAAATATTTCTTTAATGCATCAGAATCAAATTCTGTTTCCTTGTCCGTGTAATGTATGGATTCACCAAAGGCATAAACGCTGTATTGACTCGGATAGTTTTTTAGATCGAGTAGGAGCTGATACGTATTTTTTGCTCGGACATCATAAATAGTTTTGTCGTATTTCTCAATAATGTTTTGGGGAGAATCAATTTTAAGGATCGTTCCTTTTTGGATTAATGCGATTCGGTCACACAAAGCCGCTTCGTCCATATAAGGTGTTGAAACCAAAATCGTTATTCCTTTTTGTTGCAATCGCTTTAGCATTTGCCAAAATTCTTTACGGGAAACGGGATCCACTCCCGTTGTGGGTTCGTCCAGAAATAAGACTTTAGGTTTGTGAATTAAAGCACAGCATAAAGCTAGTTTTTGTTTCATTCCGCCCGAAAGTGCACCGGCTCTTCGAGTCTTAAAAGGTTCTATTTGAATATAAATATCTTTGATTAAATCGTAATTTTTCTCAATGGTGGTGCCAAAAAGTGTAGCAAAAAAAGTTAGGTTTTCTTCGACGGACAAATCCTGGTATAAAGAGAATTTTCCGGGCATGTAACCCACACAGTTTCGTATGGATTTGAATTCTTTTACAACATCAAAACCCGCAACGGAGGCAGTTCCTTCATCGGCAAACAACAAAGTGGTCAATATTCTGAAAAGCGTTGTTTTTCCTGCACCATCAGGTCCAATGAGACCAAATATTTCACCTTCATTTACTTCAAAAGAAATGGCTTCAATAGCTTTTATTTTGTTGTAGGATTTAGAAATATTTTGGACTTTTATACTCATGTTCAATGGTAATTTTAATGGTAAAAATCAATTTGAAAATTGTAGTTTCGTTGGTTTATTTCAACCACATTTCGGCAGGCATTCCTATTTTTAAACTGCCGTCATTTTTCACATCCACTTTCACGGCATAAACTAAATTTACTCGTTCTTCTTTTGTTTGGATGATTTTTGGAGTGAATTCTGCTACCGATGAAATCCAGGAAATAGTCCCAGGATAGGATTTCATTCCAGTTCCATTGTCAATTTTTACGGTTACTTTTTGATTTAGTTTTATTTGTGGGAGTTGGGTTTCACTTATATAAACCCTCAGCGTCATTAGGCTGAGATTGGCTATTTTATAAAGCGGTTTTCCAAATGAAGCAATTTCATTGGGTTCAGCATACTTGGCCAAAACGGTTGCTTTTATCGGATTAATGATTTTGCTGTTCTTGATTTGGTCATTGATTTTTTTAATCTGAACATCAATCGAAGCGATTTCATTTATAATAGGTGCGTTTTGGGTTTGAACTCCTTTTATTTGTTCTTTAATGACATCTACTTTTCCTTCTATTTCATCTACTTGGCGTTTGGTTGCTGCATTTTCGGCAAACATATTCTGAATCCTTTTTTGTTCGATAAGTGTGGTTTTGAGTTGTGCCTGTAAGACACTGATTTGAGACAACACATTTTCTGACTTGGAATACACCGTCGCTTTTGAAGCGATGAGCTGCTGTTTGTTCAAATGCAATTGGATGGTGTCGACCAATCCTACCAAAGTATTCGGCTCAATGATATCGCCTTCTTCAAGATTTAGAAACTCCAGTTTCCCATTGGCTTCTGCCGAAATAGTGATTTCGGTTGCTTCAAAATTGCCATAACCATCTGCCTTGTTGTCGCTGTTGCTGCACGAAAGCAGGCTTAGTAGGAGTGTTAGTATAAATATGTTTTTCATTTTGTTTAAAGGTTTACAGGATTGCTAATTGATTCCGATAGAGACTTGATAATTGGCCTTGGCGAGTTCCAATTGTATTTCGTGAATTTTTTGACTGTTTTTGGCTTCGTACAAATTGGTGAATTCGGTCAAATATTCGGAGGCGGTAATGACTCCGTTTTTTAATTGTGAACTGGCCGATTTTTCAACATATTCACGTAAAGAAATTATATCGGTATCGGTTGCAATATTGGCTTCTGCTTTTTGTATTTCGGCATTGATTTCTTGCAATTGTATTTTGTTATTGAGTAAGAAAGTTTCTTTTTCGGTATTTACAATGCTTGCAGAAACAATTAAAGCTTCTTTTTCATTCTTAGTTTTATTCCAATCAAATACATTCCAATTGGCTTTCAATCCTACCATAAAAATGGGTTCAAAAGAATTTTCAATCATGTTTAGTCCCGGATTACCGTAACCTGCTATTCCAAAGGCATTTATTTTAGGCAAATTGTTTTTAGTCAATATACTTTTTGAAACATCGATTTGCTGTTCCTGTAATTCGAAATAGTGTATTTCAGGTCGGTTTATAGTTGTATTTGTTGGTGTTGTAATAATTGGTTTGTCCAATTCTGTTGTTTCCGGAATGTTGGAGTATGTTATGGAAGAAAGATTTTCAAACAACTTTTTCTTGTCGTATTGAATTTCCGAAAGCTGCTGTTTGATTTTCAGGTTTTCGGCTTCCAATACTTTTTCGGAGGCAGGTAAAATGGCACCAAATTGAATTCCCGTTTTGACTTCTTTTATTTTGGATTCCAATTGTTTTTGTTTGGCAATCAAAAGGTCTTTTCGCTCCTGCAAAAGTAAAATAGAAAAAAACAACTGATTGATTCTAGATTTGAGTTGGTATAAATTGACCTCTACTTGTTGCTGTTGGGTTTTGGTTTGGGCTTCTTTGAGTTTGGTATTGGCATCAATCAAGCCTCCATTGTAAAGCAACTGATTAATGTCTAATGAGGCTTTGTATTGGTCTTTATTTAGTGGGGATATAAAAGGATTTGGAATTTCGGTTACTTGATTTTGGTAGGTTCCTTGGGCATTCAAATCTATTTTTGGCAATTTTCCGGTTTGCAAAGCATTTACTTCATAATCGGATTTTTGCTGTAATAAAGTAATTTGTTTGGCGGTTGGATAATTTTGCCGAACTAAAGAATAACAATTTTCAAGCGTCATTTTTTGCTGCGCTAAAGCAAAAAGCGGGAATAAAAAAAGGATGTTAAAAGTATATTTTAAAGTTCTCATTTTTTAATCGAATTAATAATAGTTTCGGCTATGCTTGTTTTTCGTTCTTCCATCATTTCATTGAATTCAGTTTCTGAAAGCTGAATGATTCCTTTTACCATTGTTTTGGCTGCAAAAGGAAAAACCGTCATCGAAAAAATATCTAATAAAAGCTGTTTTGGAGGAATAGGTTTAATGATTCCTTCTGCTATTTCTTTTTCGATTTGCGCTAATAATGGAGTAGGATTGGGGCGGTTTTTATGATTTAGAAAGGATAGTACAAATTCAGGATTGTTATTCATTTCCTGAATTACGAACGACGGCAAATAAGGGTTGATAATGACAAATGAAATATAACTGTTTGTGAATTTTTTAATTTTTTCGAAAACTGTTGCATCCGAATTGAAGATCTCATTAATCTGCGGAGCCAATTGGCTGAAGGCATTCATAAAAACTGCTTCAAAAAGCAATTGTTTGTTTTTGAAGCAATAATGCAGCATCGCTTTATTGATACCTGCTTCATCTGCAATTTCTTGCATGCGTGCCCCGGCGAATCCTTTTTTTTGGAACACTATTCTGGCGGCATTGAATATTTTTTCTTCGGTAGTCATTGGTGCTAACTGTATGGTTTAACCGTTTGGTTAACAAAGATAGATAAAAAAAGTATTTCGGGTTGAAATACTTATGATTTATTTTTATGATCCTGCGTTCTAATTTAGCAGTTAACGTTTTATTTCTGCTTTTTCTCTTCTTTCACAAACATATTAAACAACAATCCCCCTAGTAAACTGCCATAAAGAGTGGAGTTTACAGGTTTTGAGGTTATAGCGCAACTGCCCGAAGCACAACCCACAAAGTGATAATATAAATAACCGGAAATAGCCCCAACGACAATTCCGATGCTTGTTATGATAATTGCTTTTCGGTTCATGAGTTACTTTTTTCTACAATAACCTTGATTAAATCGGAGGTGCTTAGAACTCCAGATTGTCTCCACAATTGTTTTCCGTTTTGAAAAAGAATCATCGTAGGAACGCCTCGAACTTGATATTGCGAAGCGATTTGCTGGTTTTTATCGACGTCAATTTTGATGATGGATATACGGTCACCTAAATTGTCTTTTACTTGTTTCAGAATGGGAGCCAATGTTTGGCAAGGCCCACACCAAGTGGCAAAAAAATCAACCAAGACTGGTTTTTCGGATTGAATGATATCGTTGAAAGTACTCATTTTTTATGTATTTATTTTTTAGGAATTGTGCAGCCTTTTGGTCCGCAACCCGTATTAAAAATAGCCTGAATAAAGAAAAATAACCCGAAGGCGATGAAGAACCATTCGTTCGTATAATAAGCTTGTGCGAATAAAAATACGGCAAAAGCCAATCGAAAAATTCGCATAATATGCCAGTTGGTAAATAGTAAATCTTTCATTTTTTGTGTTTAAGAAAGTTTATTTGAGTTGCTTCCTGCTTCAGCTGGAGGAAATTTTTATAATTTTTGTTTAATTTTATATTTTTCATCATAAGCGATTTCTTTTTGCAATATTTCCAATGCAACTTCAACTTTGCTTACAATTAATACTTCTGCAAAATTACTGCTCATGCTTACGTTTAAAACGCTTTCAAGTGCCGAGAATTTCTCGGAAACTGTATTCTTGCAACCATTGCAGGTGATTCCTTCAAATGGGTATAAATTGACTAGCACTTCACTGTTTTTTTGCAATTCGATAAACAATTCGGAACCAGCTCTCGGCGTGGCAGAATTTTGGCAAACTTCCATTTTTAGAAAATTAAAAGCCTGTTGAAAAAGCAAATTATATTCTTCTTGGCTTCCGCCAAAAGGAGGGCCACTTTCAAATGTTCGGTTGAATAATAATCCCGAAATTTTTCCTTTGTTGGCCAAAAGCTGATGCATTTTCCAGACGTATTTTTGACGCATTATAGGAGGCAAAGCACAAAAGAATGTCTGTTCGATGATTAGATCATATTCACCTTGATGTTCAAAAAAGTCTCCCAATACGATATTGATATTGGAATTATTCTTGAATTTGGTTTTTAGATTTTCTATTAATGTTGGAGCAATGTCAATTACGGTAACGTTTGTAAAACCCTGTTCCAGAAGATATTCCGCTTCATAGGTATTTCCACAACCAGGGATTAAAATTTGAATGGCTTTGTCTTCTAAAGTATCAATATAACTTTTTATGGGAGGGGATACTTCTCCCAAATCCCAACCAGTTGTATTGGATTGATATTGGTTGTCCCAATAGACTTTATCCAAAGGTTTTTCACAGGACACCACGCAGCATTGTAGTTCTTCCATATTATTGTTTTTTATTGGTGTTTATGCCTAAAAGTGTGTACAATGGGCAAAAACTAATGAAGCTGGTTAGTAAAAAGATGATGGCAAAAGCTAATAAAACAATGGCTAGTGTACCAGTTATAATACCGGCATAGTATAATATTGCAATGATAATTCCAATTATCGAACGAATCAACTTGTCTGTAGCACCCATATTTTTTTTCATGATAAAAGTATTTATTGGTTAATGAATTGTATTTTTTAAAATTGCCATTGCTATTGAAATTGCTATTGAATTTTACTTTGGCACACAAAATCAGTTCTTGGAATATCGGTTTTGGCGATAGCGTTAAATCCACCCTCTATTTCACTGAAATTTCTAAAACCACGGGCTTGCAAAATCGATGCTGCAATCATGCTGCGGTAACCACCAGCGCAATGCATAAAGAAATGCTCTTTAGGGTCAATGTCTTTTATCCAATCGTTGATGTTTGACAGCGGTTTGCTGAAAGCTTCTTCGATATGTTCAGCGCTGTATTCACTTTGTTTACGGATGTCGATGATTTTGCTTTCGCCAATTTTCACTTGCGCTTTGAATTGGTCTGGAGTGATTCGGTTTACGGTATCAATTTCTTTGCCCGCTTTTTTCCACGCCTCAAAACCACCTTCTAAATGTCCCACTAAATTGTCAAAACCCACACGGCTCAAACGTGTCACAGTTTCTTTTTCTCGTCCTAATTCGGTCACTAATATGATAGGCTGTTTTACATTGGCAATCAAAGCGCCCACCCAAGGAGCAAAATCACCATTGATTCCGATGTTTATGGATTGCGGAATGAAGCCTTTTGCAAAATCGCCGTTGTTTCTTGTGTCTAAAATTAAAGCACCCGTTTCCTCTGCGATTGTTTCAAATTCATTAGCGGATAAACCTTTCATACCTAGATCCAATACATTTTCAAAACTGGCATATCCTTTTTTATTCATAGCCACATTCATTCCAAAATAGGCTGGGGGAGGCAGTAGTCCATCGGTCACTTCTTTGATGAATTCAGTTTCGGTCATATTGGCTCTCAAAGCATAATTGGTTGCTTTTTGGTTACCGATGGTAGAAACAGTTTCCTTGCTCATGTTTTTGCCACAGGCACTACCCGCACCATGAGCAGGATAAACAATGACATCATCTGCCAACGTCATCACTTTGTCTCTTAACGAATGATATAATAATCCAGCCAATTGTTCCTGTGTCATCGAAGCTGCTTTTTGGGCAAGATCAGGTCTTCCCACATCACCAATAAACAAAGTGTCACCGGAGAAAATAGCATAATCTTTTCCGTTTTCGTCTATTAATAAATAGGTGGAACTTTCCATGGTGTGACCAGGAGTATGCAGTACTTTTATTTTGATATTTCCTATTTCAAATAGTTGGCTGTCTTTCGCAACGGTGGCTTTAAATTCTGGTTGGGCTGTTGGTCCATAAACGATTGGAGCTCCTGTTTCTTTGCTTAAATCCAAATGTCCCGAAACAAAATCGGCATGGAAATGGGTTTCAAAAATATACTTCAGCTTGACTCCGTCACGTTCGATTCGATCCAAATAAGGTTGTGTTTCTCTCAGCGGGTCAATTATGGCCGCTTCACCATTGGAAGTGATGTAATATGCGCCTTGTGCCAGACAACCTGTATATATTTGTTCTATTTGCATTGTGTTTTTATTTTTAATGTGATACAAAGTTACTTCTGTTTTATGATACTATCTGTGACAAAAATTACTTTAACGTAAGTTTAATTTAATGAGTGACTGAGATTCTAAGCCACTAAGTTTCTAAGATTTTGATGAATATTTCTTTTTTTAATCTCAGCAACTTAGAATCTCATCGGCTTAGTAGCTTTGAATATTCTAAATAGCAAAAAATTCCTTAACAAAAATATAAATTCCCATTACCAAAATAAACCAACCGAAAATGGGTTTTAGTTTGTCGCCGTCTATTTTTTTAGACAATTGTGTGCCAATAATCATTCCGATAAAAGCCATGCCTGAAATAGTTAATAAGAAAGGATAATCGATGGGTGTGCCAATATATAAATCGCCAATAAAACCAATGGAGGAATTAACAAAAATAATTAATAATGAAGTTCCAACAGCCTGTTTCATGGGTAAATTGGCAAAAAATAAAAGAGCAGGAATAATTAAAAATCCTCCGCCAGCACCTAAAAAACCAGTTACAATTCCAACTACAGAACCAATTATTGCCAATTGCAGATAATTGGTACCAGTAGATTGTATTTGAGAATTAGTTTTATTAATCATAGAAAATGAGGCCGCCATCATTAATACTGCAAAAATGATCATAATCAGAAAGTTCTTGGTGACCTGAAAATCATTTATCGTAAAAATGATATTGGGAATCTTTAAAATGATTACTTCTCGGATAACCAATATTGAAAATACAGAAGGAACTGCAAAATACATTGCCGATTTGATTTTGAGATTTCCCATTCGGTAATGAGTGTAACATCCGGACAAAGCCGTAATTCCGACGATAAATAAAGAGTAACTAGTGGCCAATTTTGGGTCTATTTTGAATAAATAAACCAATATGGGAATAGTCAAAATAGAACCTCCACCGCCTATTAAACCTAAAGAGAGACCTATTATGACAGATGCCAAATAACCGAAGTATTCCATGTTTTATATTTTGTTTGGAGCAAAGATGCGAAGACTATTTTTTGTAAACTGTAACTTTTGTCACTTTTTAAAAAGTTTTCAGTTTTCAGTTATCGGTTATCGGTTATCGGTTTTCAGTTATCGGTTTTCAGATAACTCATAACAGATAACTCATAACAGAAGACTGACAACTACATCAAAATCTCAATCTGATTGCGATGTAAAACCACCAAGCCTCTTTGTTCCATTTTCTTGAGCAGTCTCGAAATAACTTCTCTGGAAGTATTCAAATCAGAACCGATTTCTTGATGGGAAAGTTTAAGTTCTTTGCAACCACAAGCTTCAACCTGTCGTTTAAGGTAAAACTCCAGACGTTCATCCATAGCTCTAAATGCAATACTGTCTATAACTTCCAGTACTTCTTCAAAACGATTTCGATAAGTGCCAATGACAAATTCATACCAAGACCGATGCTGCATCATCCATTTGTCCATAAGCGACAACGGAACCATAACTACTTCGGCATCATCAACCACTTTAGCCATAATTTGGCTTTTTTCATTCTTAGCTGCACAAACCATAGATAAGGCACAGGCTTGTCCGGGCTGTAAATAATACATAAAAAATTCACCACCATCGTCATCTTCACGATAGACTTTGATGGTTCCCTTGGTTACCAGAATTGTGTTTTTGATATATTGTCCAGTACGCATGATGACTTCACCCGAATTGAAATTTTTGATAATTTCAGTTGCTTTTATATCTTGAATCAGTTCTTTTGAAAAGGATGGGAATGTTTTTTTGAGCTGCTCTGGCATTTTTATTTTTATTTTGAAATGAGTTTTAATTCCAATACTGTAAAAGTAATAAAAAAGGAGAAGTCTTTGATAAATGAAAAGGGAAGTAGCTGTAATAAATTATGAAATACAGAAAAGAATCGGATAATTAAGTCCTGATTTTAAACTATAAATAACAGATGTTTGCATTTGTTGAATATTGATTTTTACGAAAACGTTTTCTTTAGTTTATTGATTAATTCACAAAAAAGGGGTGTATTGTTTGAGGAAAATCTTGTATTTTTACGAAAAAATAAATATTATGAATTTGACACAAGAGCAATGGGTTTCTCAATTTGAAGCCGATGAAAATGCAGTAATATTAGATGTAAGAACTGAAGACGAATGCGATCAAGGTATAATTGAAGGTTCTATTAATATCGATATTCATAAAGGACAGGAATTTATAGATGCTATTGCAGCGTTGGATAAAAGCAAAAATTATTATGTATACTGCCGCTCAGGAATGAGAAGTGCAAAAGCATGTGAAATCATGAACGAGTTAGGGATAGAAAATGCCTATAATTTACTTGGTGGTATCATAGAATGGAATGGTGATATAGTATAATATCACAAACAATACAAAAAAGAGGCTTCAGCCTCTTTTTTAAATCTATTAAAAAAACAACCAAAATAACCACAGAATGAATACAATACCTCAAGAATTTCAAATTACAGCACCACTTATTCAAGATACTTATTTGGTAAATGGAAAATTGAAAAAATGGACAGGAAAAACAACTGAAGTTTATTCTACAATTTCTTCAACCGAAAAATATGAACCAACTCTATTAGGTTCAATTCCTTATATGGGAGAAGCAGAAGCGCTAGAAGTGGCAGAGTCTGCAAAAGCTGCTTTCAATAACGGACAAGGTTTATGGCCAACGATGAAAGTTGTTGACCGTATTAAGTGTATGGAAAAGTTTGTTGCCCAAATGAAAGAAACCCGTACCGAAGTGGTAAAACTTTTGATGTGGGAAATTGGAAAAACACTTGGTGACTCCGAAAAAGAATTTGACAGAACGGTAGAGTATATTATAGACACTATCGAAAGCTATAAAGAATTGAACAGTCGTTCGGCTCATTTTTCTAAAGTGCAAGGTATAAATGCGATGGTGCGTAGAGGACCTATTGGAGTGGTGCTGTGCCTTGGACCGTACAATTATCCATTGAATGAAACTTTTACATTGCTTATTCCTGCTTTGATTATGGGGAATCCCGTAATTTTCAAACCGGCAAAACATGGAGTTCTATTAATTTCTCCATTGTTGGAAGCTTTCAGAAGCAGTTTCCCAAAAGGAGTAATCAGCATTGTTTATGGTAGAGGGCGTGAAATCGCTTCGCCAATAATGAAATCTGGAAAAATCGATATTTTGGCCTTGATTGGAAATAGTAAATCGGCGATTGCTTTGCAAGACCAACATCCAAACAAAAACAGATTGCGTTTGGTATTAGGTTTAGAAGCGAAGAATCCAGCGATTATTCTACCGGATGCCGATTTGGACTTGACAATTCAAGAATGTATTGCAGGAACTTTATCTTTTAATGGTCAAAGATGTACTGCATTGAAAATTATATATGTACACGAAAATATAGCTGCTGAATTCAACAAACGTTTTGCCGAAAAAGTAGATGCTCTTGCTTTTGGAAATCCTTGGGAAAAAGGAGTGTCATTGACTCCACTTCCAGAAACTGAAAAACCGGCTTATATCCAGGAATTGATTGATGATGCTACCAGTAAAGGTGCAAAAGTGATTAATGCAAAAGGAGGGAAACACACGGATAATTTTATATTCCCAGCCATTTTGTTTCCTATAAATAAAGAGATGAGAGTGTATCATGAAGAACAATTTGGTCCAGTGGTACCTGTTTTGACTTTCAAAGATATCCAAGAACCATTAAACGATATGGCCGAATCTAATTATGGTCAACAAGTGAGTTTGTTCGGTAAAAATATTAAAACCATTGCGCCGCTTATCGATACTTTGGTGAATTTGGTTTGTAGAGTAAACTTGAACAGTTCCTGCCAGAGAGGTCCAGACGTTTTTCCATTTACAGGAAGAAAAGATTCCGCTTTTGGGACATTGAGTATTCATGATGCTTTACGTTCATTTTCAATTAGAACTTTTGTGGCTTCAAAAGACAATGCCTACAACAATGAAATTTTGCAGGAATTGTTGAATAGCAAAGAATCTAATTTCATCAATACCGATTATATTTTGTAATCAATTTTTATACAATTTAAAAAGCGTCTCATTTTTTGGAATGAGGCGTTTTTTTTTAGCGTAAAAGAGAATGGTGTTATTGTAATTGTTTGTTTTATAATGGTCTATAAAATTTGGCTTTAAATTGTTTATATTTGTATAAATAGACACATGCTATTTTTTAATGTGGATTATTGGATAACTGCAGTTTAACTCTTGCTTATAAATTTTTAAAAATAATTGCCATCAAAAGAAAAATAAAAATAGCAGCCAAAAGTATTCATGAACGTTTGCATAGTGAACCTTATTATATGCATGCCAAACTGAGCTTTATTCCTAATATTGTAATTAATATTATCACTTTTATTATAGCATTTGCTTTAGTAGCTACTATTTTGTATTTACTGATAAACTTTTTGATAAAAGCGTTTTATCATTTGTAATGGCGAATGAGGTAAAAAATCTTTAAAAATTTGTTACAAAAATCTTTATTTTTAGACTTATTGGTTATTATTTGTAATAATCATCAAAACCAAAAATCTAAAAATGAAAAAACCAACCTTCTTAAAATTATTATTAGCATTTCTATTTCTTGCGCAAAGCGGTTTTGCACAAGAACTTTATATGCCTAGAAACATCAAAGATGCTTATGCAAAAGGAACCCGCTCTATGGATGGTTTGCCTGGCAAAAACTATTGGCAGAATCACGGTAAATACACCATGGATATTACGGTAGACGCCACTACCAAAATAGTAAGCGGAATAGAAACTATTGTGTATGAAAATAACAGTACGGACACTTTGAAGAATATGCCAATACGTTTTGTAAATAATTTGCACAAACCGTCTTCTCCCAGAAGTGGTAATGTAAGTGATGATTTTTTATCAAATGGACTAACGATTACTTCTTTAAAAATAAATGGAGAAGTTTATAAGGAAGATGCCAGAAAATGGGGAACGGTAGGTAATGTAAAGATGAAAAAGCCTATTCTTCCAAAATCCAAAGCAACTCTTGAAATTGAATGGAATTACCCTTTGTCTAAAGAAAGCGGTAGAGAGGGACAAATTGACGAAACTACTTTTTATGTTGCTTACAGCTATCCTAGAGTATCTGTTTTTGATGATTACAATAGATGGGATAGATTGCCCCATACTGACCGTCAAGAGTTTTATAATGACTTTAATGACTATACCTATACGGTAAAAGCACCCAAAAATTATGTTGTTTATGGAACAGGTGATTTATTGAACCCAGACGAAGTTTTGCAACCTGAGTTTGCTGCCCGTTTAAAAAAATCATACACAACAGATGAGGTAATACATGTAGCCAATGACAAAGAAATGAGTGAAGGACGTGTAACTCAACAGAAAGATTGGAACAGCTGGAAATTTCAGGCTAACAACATTACCGATGTTTGTTTTGCTTTAAGCAATCATTATGTATGGGATGCCGGAAGTGTTATCGTAGATACCAAAACCAATCGTAGAACCAGTACTCAAGCCGCTTATGATTTAGTAAAAGGAACCGATTTTATAAACTCTGTTAAAAATAACAATTATGCGTTGTCTTGGTTCTCCAATAATTGGCCTGGTGTGCCGTATCCGTTCTCTAAGATGACCGCTTTTCAGGGATTTGCCGATATGGAGTATCCTATGATGGTTAATGATTCTCAAACGGGAGATGCCGTTTTTGCACAATTGGTTCAGGATCATGAAATCGCGCATACCTATTTTCCTTTTTATATGGGAATAAACGAAACCCGATATGCTTTTATGGACGAAGGTTGGGCTACTACTTTTGAATATTTGATTGGTATAGCTGAACATGGTAAAGAGGCAGCTGATAAATTTTATAAGGAGTTCAGAGTCAATTATTACATCAATGATTCTTCAACAGAGGAGGATCAGCCTATAATTTCGATGTCAACTCAAGTATCGGATGCAGGTTACGGCAATAATTCATACGGTAAAGCTTCCCTTTCTTATCTGGCCTTGAAAGACATGCTTGGAGACGAGCAATTTAAAAAATCACTGCATTTTTATATGGATACATGGAATGGGAAACATCCAATTCCTTGGGACTTTTTCAACTGTATAAATACTAGTTCAGGTAAAAATTTAAATTGGTTTTTCAACAATTGGTTTTTTACCAATAACTACATTGATTTAATGATTGAAAAAGTGGAAAATGGTAATTCAAAAAATACAATTTGGGTTAAAAATGTAGGTGGTTTTGCCATTCCTTTTGATGTTGTTGTTGTGTATAAGGATGATACAAAAGAGGTTTTACATCAAAACCCTGCCATTTGGCAAGCGAATCAAAAAAATACAGTAATTTCTTTAAAATCAAATAAAACAATAAAATCAATTTCTATTGATAATGGTATATTTATGGATGCTACTCCGTTAAATAATTTATGGAATAATCAGTAAATTTTGATTATATCTGATATTTATTAATTTTTTCTAATTATTCTGCTTTTTACTTAAAAAAGTGCTGATTTCATGATAAATGTCAGCTTTATTGCTACAACGTTTTCTTAAATTTGACGTATAATTTAATAGCACAAAGCCATGAAAGTAGCATTCAAAATTTTCGTAGTATTAGCTTTACTAATTGTGTCAGGGACAAAATGTATTGCGCAAGAAATAAGCTGGGTTGCACCAGAATATTCTAACTCATTGAAAAATCCATTTGTAGGAAATCAGAAGGCAACCGATGAAGGAAAAGAAATATTCAATCAGATGTGTGTATTATGCCATGGTGTAAAAGGACAAGGAAATGGAGAAGCAGGACTTACTTTGCAACCCCATCCTGCGAATTTTTTAGCTCTGAATGTAAAAAACCAACCCGATGGTGCTATTTTTTGGAAGATAACCAACGGGAAAGCTCCAATGGCTACTTACTTTGAACTTTTAACAGACGACCAACGATGGAAATTGGTCAACTATATACGAGAATTAGAAAAAAAATAGTTTTGAATTAGTAAAGAAATAAATTTTTTTTTAAGGGAAACCGCCGCCACTTATACTTAAGAGGTGACGGTTTTTTTTGTGGATTAAATGGAACTCATTTGATTCAATAATCTAATTTTTTGTACTGTACTGAAATTCCTCTTTATAAGCGTGTTTGCATTTAAAATTGAAAATGGAGTAATAAGTTTGTTAATTTTTATGTAATTTTAAGACGTTTAATCTGTTGATATAGATTTAGTTAAGTTTTTTTATTTTTTGGTACCCAATCTATCCTGCAAAATATCGGTTTTCGAATGTCTTAGGCTTATGCCATAATAAGCAAAGATGTTGATAATCGAAAAAAGAGGCCTAAGAAGATTTAGTAAGTGAGGTTGTACTCAAACAAATTAATAAAAATAGCTGGATTATGAAAAAGCACTTTTTTATCATCTTATTAGTCAGTTTTCAGGTATTTTATTCCTCAGTTTCCGCACAACTTATTTCCAGTAATTTCACTGCTTATCCTGATTTGGGAGGCACTTTTATCACCGATATTATCACTGACAAGCAAGGGATAGTCTGGATAACAACCAGTAATGGACTTGTGCAATATGATGGATATGAATTTAAACATTATGATGTAGATCCCAAAGATCCCAAAAAAATGGGCAGCATTTTAACCAAAAAACTTTTTGAAGCTCAGGATGGCCATATTTGGATTGGCTGCACAGAGCTACTCAGTGAATATAATCCCGTTACAAAAACATTCAAAAACTATGATTTTTTAAAGCTAACGGATTTTCCTTTGGGTTCACAACCCTCTATAATGACTATAAATGGGGATTCGAGAGGGCGGATTTATTTTGGAGTGGATTCTTTTGTTGGTTTAAAATCTACTCATGCTCTTTTCTATAAAGATGAAAAAAGTAATGCACTCAAACGTTTTGATTCACCCAATGATCAAGAAATAAAAAATGTTTATAAAGCTGCTACAGACCATTTGGACAATATCTGGGTATTTGCGGATAATGGTTTTTTTAGGATTGACAAAAATAAAAATATTCATAAAGCGAAGTGGCCAATACCCGAGTATCTGAGTAATCAATACTATAGCACAATTAAATGCGATGATAAAGGGAATGTCTGGATGAGTTCAAGTAGTGAAGTCTATTCAGTTCTGAGTGTCTGGAATCCCAATACAGGTAAAGTGAAATCCTATCCTTTTAAAGCACCATTCATTAAGAATAATGATTTTTTTATTACTGAAATAGAGTTTGATTCAAAAGGGAATATCTGGTTAGGTACTACTTATGGTTTAATATATTTTGATCTGAAAAAAGAGCAATTTGAAGTGTTGAATGAAGATCAAAATCAAAGATTGACAAAAAATGTTCTTACTTGTCTCCATTTGGATTCTTTCGATAATCTTTGGATCGGAACAGAAGCTCAGGGATTACTTAGATATACTAATCGAGTTGTGTTGAAATCCTATGTCTATAAAAAAAATGAAAAAAAATCCATTACTCAAGGCTGGGTCAATAAAATATTTGAAAGTGGGGATGGTAAAATTTGGATGACTAACGATGGGGGTTTTAATTTTTTTGATCCTGTTACCAATTCTGTAACACCTTATCCGATTTCGAAAATACAATCAGGGGTAATTTGGTTTTTTGGTATTGGTTTAAATTCTCCCGATGAAATTCTCTTCCAAACGAACCTTGGTTTTTTTCTTTTTAATACAAGTACAAAGACTTGTAAAAAAGCTATTCTGGATCCTAGAATGTATAAGCTTCATATTTACAGTCTATTTAATGATAGTAGGGGAAATCAATGGTATTGCACGGTTAATGGTGTTTTTTTAAAAGCTAAAAATAGCCATGTATTTATTCATTTTGATTTGTCAAAGACGTTTGGATCTGGTAATAACAGTAATGATGTAGCCAATATTTATGAGAGCCCTGGTCAGGGAATATGGTTACTTTCCAATAATGGATTATTTCTATATAATTATGATACCGATAAAATAGTAAGACATGCATTTGATAAGAAGAAAGGTGATGTTTTAAAATCGCAAGACATCAATTCGCTTTACGTTGATAAAGAAGGAATAGTTTGGGTTGGGACTTGGGGTGGTGGTCTTAGCAGATACAATATCAAAACAGGAAAAATTATAACATATAGTACCAAAGATGGTTTGCCCTCTATGGGTGTCCAAGGTATTTTGTCAGACGAAAAAAACAAAGCACTTTGGCTTAGTACTTTTGATGGAATCAGCAGATTCAGTATTGAAGAAAAACAATTTAATAATTTTTCGATGGAAGAAGGTATACAAGGGCGTCTTTTTGCCGATGGATCATGCCTTAAAACATCTGGAGGCCTTATGTTTTTTGGTGGTAGTAATGGTATCACTGTTTTTAATCCAAATAATGTATCTAAAAACTCAACCCCACCGAAAGTATATATTACCGATTTTAAAATTGGTGATATTTCAATGTATTATGGCAGTGATTCTATTCAAAAATATAAAGGATCATTACCCAAAGATTTTATTCTAAAGTACAATCAAAACAGTATTTCCGTCAATTATACAGGAATACATTATGCTAACCCTAGCAGAAATAAATTCAGCTATAAATTGGAGAATTATGATAACAATTGGCGTGAAGTAGGGAATGTTCGCACGGCTTATTATTATGATCTGCCCCCAGGAAACTATATTTTTAAAGTAAAAGGGGCGAATAGTAATGGTGTTTGGAACAAAATAGGAGACTCGGTGGCCTTTAGTATTACTCCACCTTGGTGGCGTACTTGGTGGGCGTATGCGTTATATGGTGTATTCTTTATGTTAGTTGTATTTTTGATAGACCGCTTCCAACGAAAAAGAATTCTTGAAAAAGAGCATGCTTTGGCTAAAGAGAAAGAACTTGCCCATGCTCGTGAAATCGAAAAGGCCTTTAATACACTAAAAACCACCCAACTTCAACTCATTCAATCCGAAAAAATGGCTTCGCTTGGGGAGCTTACTGCTGGGATTGCCCATGAGATCCAGAATCCATTGAACTTTGTCAATAATTTTTCCGAAGTTAGTTTGGAACTGATTGACGAAATGAATGATGAAATGGATAAAGGCGAAACGGAGGAAGCCAAAACAATAGCAATCGACCTCAAACAAAATTTAGAAAAAATAATCTTTCATGGCAAACGTGCCGACGGAATTGTAAAGGGGATGTTACAGCATTCCCGCGTTAGTTCGGGACAAAAAGAAGTGACGGATATTAATGCACTTGCCGATGAATATTTAAGACTGGCTTATCATGGTTTACGAGCAAAAGACAAAAGCTTCAATACTGAAATTGAAACTCATTTTGATGCAAAACTTCCAAAGGTTGATGTAATTCCGCAGGATATAGGTCGGGTTTTACTCAATTTGTTTACCAATGCTTTCTATTCCACACACCAAAAACAAAAAATGACGACGCAAGAATACAAACCAGTTTTATGTGTGACAACAGTTCAAAAAGGAAATTTTATCGAAATTACGGTAAAAGATAATGGTACAGGAATTCCAAATGCAATTAAAGATAAAATAATGCAACCATTTTTTACCACAAAACCTGCTGGGGAGGGAACCGGTTTGGGATTGTCATTGAGCTATGATATTGTTGTGAAAGGACATGGAGGCACTATCAATGTGGAAACGGAAGAAGGCAGTGGAGCCACTTTTATTATAACATTACCTGTTTGATTTTTAGATTATTGGAGACTGAATAGATGCTAAGTTGCTAATAAACTAAGATTCTGAGTCACTAAAAACACACACTTAGAATCTTAGAGACTTAGCTTCTTAGAAACTTAAAAAAAAAACTAAATATGAACTTTGATTATATCCTATTACTAATCGTTTTTAGTCATTTGCGAAGAGCATTGCAAAGTAAAATTTTATTACCGAAAATAGATAAATATTTGGCAATAGGTTTTTGGTTCTCGATTGCGCTTATGATTGCGCAACTTATTTTAGATTCCCAGAAAGGTATTACTGCTTGGATAGCACATGCAATGTTATTTTCTCTAATCTACTTTTGCCTTACTCAAAAAGAATTTAAATCTGTTAAGTCTTTTATTTATTCCATATTACCTTTTGTAGTTGTAAATTTTATAGAAGATTGTATTGAGTTGATCAATTCTCCTTTTCATGATGAATGGAATAATTATTTTGATACGGCAATCTTTTTTTCAATCGTTTGGTTTTTTGCCATGTTTTTCATTACCAGAAAACAACGAAAAGAAATGGAAAAAGAACAGTTAAAAGCCATTGAGTTTGAAAAAGAGTTTCAACAGTCTGAAATTTTAAAAGAAAAATTAGAAAAACAAGTAGCAGAGCGTACAGCTGAAATCCTTGGTCAAAAAGAAAAATTGCAAAAGGCACTTGATAAACTCAAAACTACGCAAGTACAATTGATACAATCTGAAAAAATGGCATCGCTTGGTGAACTCACCGCAGGTATTGCCCATGAAATCCAGAACCCATTAAACTTTGTCAATAATTTTAGCGAAGTGAGTAGTGAACTTCTGGATGAAATGAATGAAGAAATTGAAAAAGGAGATTTTGAAGAAGTAAAAAATATAGCTGGCGACATCAAAAAAAACTTAGAAAAAATCAATTTTCATGGCAAACGTGCTGATAGTATTGTAAAAGGAATGTTGCAGCATAGCCGAATAGGGAATAATGTAAAAGAACCCACAAACATCAATAAACTTGCCGATGAATACCTGCGGCTTGCTTATCATGGACTTCGAGCCAAAGACAAAAGTTTTAATGCTGACCTAGTTACTGATTTCGATGAAAACCTACCTAAAATAAATGTGTTAACACAAGAAATTGGCCGTGTATTACTGAATTTATTCACAAATGCTTTCTATGCTACACAGCAAATGCAGAAGAAATCAGGAGAAACCTACAAACCAATGGTTAGTGTGAAGACAGTACTAAAAGATAAAGGAATTGAGATAACAGTAAAAGACAATGGTATAGGAATTCCAAAAGCTATCAAAGATAAAATAATGCAACCGTTCTTTACCACCAAACCAACAGGGGAAGGAACCGGTTTAGGTTTGTCACTGAGTTATGATATTATTGTTAAGGCGCATGGTGGTAGAATTACTGTTGATAGTCGAGAAAATGACTATACTGTCTTTACAATTTTTCTTCCAATGGAAGAAAAGTAAAATATTCAAATAATAAAATTTGTAAATTTAATGGTGCTTAAATGATTGATAGTTAGTGATTATGGGTTGCTGTTTAAATAATAATAATTTTAAATAAGTTTAAATGAAGATATTAGTAGTAGACGATGAAGCCGATATACAGCCGCTTTTTTTGCAGCATTTTCGCAAAGAATTACGTCATCATGATTTCGAATTCGACTTTGCTCTTTCGGGTGAAGAAGCGGTGGAATATCTTAATGGTAATAGCTTGGAAGTGGTGCTAATTCTATCTGATATTAATATGCCAGGAATGAGCGGTATTGATTTATTATGCAAAATCCGACATGATTATAAAGACTTCTCACCGGTTGTGATGATGATTACCGCTTATGGGGATGAAGAAAATTACAAACAGGCAATGGAAAAAGGTGCGGATGATTTTTTGACAAAACCGCTGGATTTTAATCTATTAAAAGAGAAACTAAAAAAAATCATGGACAATGGCTAAGATACTTGTAGTTGATGACGAAGCAGATTTAGAGATTCTGGTAAAGCAAAAGTTTAGAAAAAAGATTCGGGAGAATGTTTACGAATTTATTTTTGCCCAGAATGGGGAAGAGGCTTTGCAGAAAGTTTCGGAACATCCAGACTTGGATATCATATTGAGTGATATTAATATGCCAATAATGGATGGACTAACTTTGTTGAGCAGGTTGCCCGAGGCCAATCCTATGCTGAAAGCGGTTATGGTGTCTGCTTATGGCGATATGCAAAATATAAGGACAGCAATGAATAGAGGTGCTTTTGATTTTGTCTGTAAACCCGTTGATTTTGATGACTTGGATTTAACTATGGAGAAAACCATATTGCATGTCAAACAATTGCAGGAAACTATAAAAGCAATCAAGGAGAATAATATTCTTAAGATGTACGTAGATGAAAATGTAATAAATTTTATGACCAATAAGGAGTTTGAAACCAGTCTTCTTAAAAATGAAATGCTGGAAGCCACGGTACTTTTTGTAGATGTCTGTGGTTTTACTTCAATTACAGAGCAATTCCCGGCAAATACAATCGTGAATTTACTTAACGGATTATTTGATACAATCGTAAAAGAAATTATTGCCCAGGAAGGCCATGTAGATAAATTTATGGGCGATGCGGTTATGGCTGTTTTTAGAGGAAAATATCATCTGGACAGGGCTATTGATGCAGGACTTGCTTTAAAAAATCAAATCAAAAACATAGAAGAAATAACAGTTGGAGATAAAAAATACAAACCGGAAATTTCAATTGGTATCAACTCTGGGGAAATGGTTTCCGGAAATATTGGTTCGGCATCTTTAAAGCGATTTGATTATACCGTTATCGGCGATGCAGTAAATACGGCACAAAGGTTGCAAAGTGTTGCCAAACCAGGTCAAATCCTTATTTCAGAAGCAGTTTTTAATACTGTAAAAGAATCTTTTAAGTGTGAACTAAATGGTGAATATGTTCTAAAAAACAAATCGGTATCCGTAAACACCTATGAAGTAATTGAATGAGTTTTTTAGTTCTTTAAATACAAAAAAAACGGTATTACTTAAGTCTTGAGTAATACCGTTTTTTGAAGGTGTGAATTTTGAATTAATTACCTTTTTTAGTGATTGTAACTATTGAATTCCTCATCGGTTACTCTCTCCAGCCAATCAACAGCTCCTTTTGGAGTAACAGCAGTAATGGCTAAATGAGTTAGTGCATGATCTCGTGAAGCACCATGCCAATGTTTAATATCGGCAGGTATTTTGATTACATCGCCTCTCTGAATCAATTGAATCGGTTTACCTTTTTCCTGATAATATCCAATACCATCAGTTACAATAAGGATTTGACCTCCCGGATGGGTGTGCCAATTGTTTCGGGCTCCCGCTTCAAAAGTTACGTTACCAATCACACTGTTGAATTCATTTTCATTCACCAATAATTTAACCCAGGCATTTCCCGTAAAATAATCAGGATTGGCTTTGTCTCCCTGAGGGAAAAGATGGTTTTGTTCTATTTTATCTGTTGTGGTCATATTTTTTTATTTTATAGTTTCTAAGACACTAAGATTCTAAGTTACTAAGAGTCAAAAAATCTTAGCAACTTAGAATCTCAGAAACTTAGTATCTTAGATTATCCTTTAAGCGAAGCCATATCAATTACAAAACGGTAGCGTACATCACTTTTCAGCATTCTTTCGTATGCTTCGTTGATGTCTTGCATTTTGATTAATTCAATTTCGGATACAATGTTGTGTTTACCGCAAAAATCTAGCATTTCCTGTGTTTCAGCGATTCCGCCAATCAAAGAACCCGCTACCGATTTTCTTCCCATTATCATCGGAACAGTATTTAAAAACGGTTCCAGACCGCCCAAGTATCCTACCAAAACCAAAGTTCCATTGGTATTCAAAGTCCCCACATAAGGATTTACATCGTGAACATAAGGAACAGTATCAATAATCAAATCGAATTTTCCGCCTACAGCACTCATTTGATCATCCTCAGTTGAAATTATAACAGCATCGGCACCCAAGTCCAAAGCGTCTTTTTCTTTACCTGGACTTCTTGAAAATAAAGTGACTTCTGCACCCAAACCTTTGGCCAGTTTTATGGCCATATGGCCCAAACCGCCTAAACCTACAACGGCAACTTTACTTCCTTTTCCAACTTTCCAGTGACGAAGTGGTGACCAAGTCGTAATACCGGCACACAACAAAGGCGCAGTGGCGGCAAGGTCAAGATTGGCAGGCACTTTCAGAACGAAGTGTTCTTCGACCACAATTTTTTCAGAATAGCCTCCATAAGTCATACCTCCCAAATATTTGTCCGGACTGTTATAAGTACCAATCCACCCATTAGAGCAATATTGTTCTAAGTCGTGTTTGCAGTTATCGCAAGTGTGGCAAGAACCGACCAAACAGCCGACAGCGGCAAAATCACCCACTTTTAGTTTGGTGACTTCGCTTCCTACTTTAGTCACTTTCCCCACAATTTCGTGGCCAACAACAGTCGGATACGTCGTAAATCCCCAGTCATTTCTGGCGGTGTGTAAATCCGAGTGGCAAACGCCACAATACAAAATATCGATTTCAATATCTTTCGCAGTTGCGTTTCTGCGTTGGATATCCATTTGTTTTAAAGGAGCATCAGATGCCTCAGTGCCGTAAGCTTTTACATTTGTGGTTTCCATTCGATTAGATTTTAAATTATTTTTTTAAATATGTTATTTCAAGGCACATAAAGATACTGAGTTTTTGGTTAATTATTTCATATTGTGAGAATTAACAAAAGTTTTTTCATGGTTTTTAGGAGCAGAAAATCCATTTTCATAAACATATTCAGTCCCGCTGTCTACTATATTCCCGATTAAGAAAAAACTACGGCAAAAAAACCTTGTTTTTCTAAATCGGGAGATGCCGTTTCCATCGGGGCTAAACGAGGAATTTAGTTTTTCATAAAAATTTTGGCCAATTGTATTGTTATGCTTCATACTGGCAAGAGCTTCTCGTTCGTACATACAATTAACTCAACAGTATCCTAAAACTACCATTTGTGGTAAAAGAATTAGTTATTTTTTATACTGCCAATTTGGATCAGAAAGTGAAGGTCTTCCAAAGGCCTGCATACATTTTTTCAGAATGTAAGCCAAGCAGATGATGGTGAAGGGCTAGGGAAGTTGAATAATTAGATTATACAAGTTTGTCTGCAGTTATTAGCATTTAAACTCTATTGTAATCCCCTTTCCAGTTTTTAATTACTTTTTTAATTTCAGTTCCTGAAAGATTTTCATAAAGCGTCTTTTCAACCAGTTTTACAAATTCATCATCCGGAGCAAATCGTAAAGCAAATAACTGATTATCTTTTAATCGTTTTTCGAAATTCTCCATTTTTTTTCCGGTAAGAGAAAAATATCGATATCGGAGTTCCAAGCGTACAATTCTATTTTGTAAAGTAAGTGCATAATGTTGACGCAGCATAAAAGCTAGAAAAAACAACACAATAAGAATAGCACTGATAAAAGTCCAAATCAATTGATCTTCTGAAGTAAAAATGAAATACACACTAAAAACCAACAATGTCATTACAACCGGATAATAAATAAAATGATGCGGCGTATAATATCGAATGTGATTTTTAAAGGATTGTTTTTTCATGCCTCTTATTTTTTATATCATGCTTCAAGTTATACTTTACACATGTATATTCATTATATTATCAAAAAGCCCAAATACTTTAAGCAGCCAGATAATAACAAAGATTACAACGACTATGTTAAAGATATTTTTGATTTTAGAATCCATCGGGATATAAGTGTTAACGAGCCAAAGAAGGACACCTACAACAATTAATACGAGCAATACGGTAATTAATGGCATAACATTGAAGTTTTAAAGTTAAACTCAAATGTATTTCACATTTTACTGAAACTCTTTATATAATTATTTTTAAATGTTGCATAATTCAATTCCTAAACAATTGTGTCCTATACTATTGTTACTAATTGGAAACCTTATTAAATGAAAAAACGCTGTCAAACCGAAGTCTTACAGCGTTCATCAAATTAAATAATAAAAAAAGGGTATTATCTGGGCTGTTCAGTTGCTGACACAGCTTACTTGTCTGCAAATTTATTACAATATTAATTCGGCTAACGCTTCTTTACTGAATCCTACAAGCTCATTAGTTTTTCCAGATTTTATTTTTGCAGTCCAATTTGGGTCAGAAAGTAAAGGCCTTCCAACGGCAACCAAATCAAAATCGCCTCTGTCGAAACGTCTTGTCAGTTCATCCAAAGAGGCAGGCTGAGAACTTTCGCCAGCAAAAGCACCAAAGAAATCACCAGAAAGTCCAACAGAACCAACAGTAATGGTTGGAGCTCCGGTTACTTTTTTAGCCCATCCTGCAAAATTCAGATCCGATTTTTCAAATTCGGGTTCCCAGAAACGGCGTTGTGAACAATGCAGAATATCAACTCCCGCATCCACAAGAGGCGTAAGCCAAGCGTCTAATTCCTGCGGTGTTTTCGCCAGTTTATAATTGTAATCAGAAGGTTTGAATTGAGAGAAACGCATGATAACCGCAAAATCATTTCCGACTTGTTGTCTGATTTCTTTCACGACATCAATTGCAAATCGACTGCGCTCCTTTAATGTTTTTCCGCCATAAATATCAGTGCGTAAATTAGTTTCCGCTCTAAAAAACTGGTCAATTAAATAACCGTGCGCACCGTGAATTTCGATAGTGTCAAAACCCAATCTTTTGGCATCGGCAGCAGCTTTTCCGAAAGCAATAATGGTGTCCTCAATATCTTTTTCAGACATTGTATTTCCGTTATTGAAATCAGGACGATTCAATCCAGACGGACCTTCAAAAGGCACCGGCGGAACCCAGCCCGAATGGTGATTGTCCATAATTCCCATATGCCAGATCTGCGGCCCCATTTGACCTCCGGCTGTATGCACTTTATCAATCACTTTTTTCCATCCTTTTAGTGCTTCATCGCCATAAAAGTGAGGGACATTTCCATCATTGGATGACGAAGGTCTGTCGATAACAGTTCCTTCGGACAAAATTAAACCAACTTCGCCTTCGGCTCTTTTTTGATAGTAGGAAGCAACTTCATCAGTCGGAATTCCGTTTGGAGAAAAGGAGCGCGTCATTGGCGCCATTACGATTCTATTTTTAAGATTTAGCGTCTTCAGATTGAAAGGCGTAAATAAATTAGTTGTACTCATATTATTTATAATTTAGGTGTTATTAATTTTTATTTTTAGGAGCAGAACATTTGATATTTCATCAACAGTTGTCCCGCTATTCGTTACAATCTTGTGAGCCGAACCCCGGCTCACAAGGATTTCCACTACTATCGGGGCTAAAAGAAAACATTTGGTATTTTTATAATCATTCAAAAAAGACTGAATCTCAACCATAGCCCGCGGTTTCAACCGTGGGAAACGTTTTAAAAATGCAACGATTGCATCCAACGGTTGAAACCGTTGGCTATGGTAAATTCAAAAGGCAAAATATAAAATAGGTCTCTTTTCTTCATAAAAGAATCCGTGTCAATCTTTTCGATCCGTTTCATCCGTGTCCCATTATAACGCATAGCAGGTTTCAACCGTTGGAGATTGAGGAATATTATCTCCAGCCTCCACCTAATGCACGATACAATTCGGTATTAGCAGATAATTGTTCTCTTTTTATGTTGGCGAGTTCCAGTTCGCTTTGCAATAAACTTGCCTGTGCTGAAAGTACTTCAAGGTATTCTGCCATTCCGTTTTTGAATAACATTTTTGCGTTTTTAATGGCTAGTTGCAAAGTCTTCACACGCTCTTGCAAAAACGATTCTTGTTGGTGCAATTTCTCCACTTTCACCAAAGCATCCGATACTTCACTAACCGCTACTAAAACCGATTGTCTGAAATTTAAAACTGCTTTTTCTCTTTCGGCTACAGCGATATTATATTGCGTTTTTAGTTTTTTATTATTCAGCAATGGCTGTGTTAGACCTCCGGCAACAGTTCCAAATAAGGAAGCCGGAATGTTGAACCAGTTACTAGATTCAAACGAATTTAATCCGCCTTGAGCTGTAATTCTTAATACAGGATACAAATCGGCTTTTGTGATTCCAACATTTGCATTCGCAGATTTCAGAGCCAATTCAGCGCTTTTTACATCAGGTCTTCGACTTATTATTGAAGAGGGAATCCCGATTGAAGCATTATTTTTCACTTCAACAGCACTAAGAGCGATGCTTCTTTTTTTCGAATTAGGGAATGAACCCGTCAAAACACTCAAAGCATTTTCCTGAATCGCAATGTTTTGTTCCAATAAAGGAACTAATTGCGCCGCATTTAATTTCTGCGCTTCCGATTGCTGAATGGCTAATGAAGTTACTTGTCCGGCATCAAATTTCAATTTGATTATAGTGGTGGTGCTGTCAATTAACTGCACGTTTTTCTTGGCGATTTCTAATTGTGCGTCCAGCATCAAAAGATTGTAATATCCATTTGAAACATTGGCCACAACAGTAGTCTGCAGTGCTTTTTTTACTTCTTCCGATTGAAGATAATTGGCAAAAGCTCCTTTCTTCTGGTTTTTGATTTTACCCCAAATATCTGCTTCCCACGAAAGTGAAACGCCAGTCGAGAAATCATCAATATGTTTTGCGCCCAAAGCCTGATCCAGAGTTCTTCCAGTAAAACTGTTATCAGAAGGATTATTGGTGTTGGCAGTCACAAATAAATTGGCTTGCGGTACATTTCCCCATTTAGATTGCGTGAATCTGTATTGCGCAATTTCAATGTTTTTAGTCGCAATCTGCAAATCATTGTTTCTGACCACGGCACTGTCAATAAGCTGAATAATATCTTTTTCTGTGAAGAAATTTTTCCACTCCAAATCACCGATGCTTGCGGTGTCTTTTGAAACCGATGCATTCCTGAAATTCTCAGGAAATGCATTTTTTGGAGTTTCAATATCCTTCGAAACAGTACAGGATATTATTGTGGTGATCAAAATGGCGATCATCACGGTTTTGGTTATATACTTTTTCATTTTTACTTTTTCGTAATTAAATTTCTGGACAGCTATCTTTTTTTGTTTCAAGATCTTTTGACACTTTATACGCTATGTACGTGAGGCTGATGATGATTGTCACCAGAATTGTTGTGATGTAATTTTCCATTTTTGTTTTCGTAGTTATGAGTTACAGCTACTGGTTTTCCAGTAACTTTTTCTTGTAAATATTGGAATACGATGAATAAAACAGGGATGATCAACAACCCTAGAATTACTCCCGAAACCATTCCTCCGGCGGCACCAATACTGATGGAGTGGTTACCTTGAGCCGATGGACCTGTGGCGTACATCATTGGAATTAATCCAACAACGAAAGCCAGCGATGTCATGATAATTGGACGCAAACGCAGTTTGGCTGCATCTATCGAAGCTTTGACTAATGGCTGTCCTGATTTTCTTTTTTGGACAGCAAACTCTACAATCAGAATCGCATTCTTGGCGAGCAGACCAATAAGCATTACCAAGGCAACCTGCACATAAATGTTATTTTCGATTCCGGTCAAGCCAATCGCTACAAATACTCCAAAGATTCCAGCTGGAATAGAGAAAATTACTGCCAAAGGCAAAATGTAGCTTTCATACTGTGCTGCAAGCAGGAAGTAAATAAATATCAGACACAATAGAAAAATCGTAGTTGATTGTCCTCCCGAAGAAATCTCTTCGCGGGTTTGCCCTGAGAATTCATAACTGTAGCCTGCGGGTAATTGCTGCGCTGCAACTTCCTCGATTGCTTTAATCGCATCTCCAGAACTAAATCCAGGTTTCGGAATCGCATTCACCGAAATTGAATTAAACAAATTGTATCTCGAAGCTGTTTCAGAACCATAAATACGGCTTAGTTTTACCAGAGTATTTATTGGAACCATTTCGCCGTTTTTGTTTTTTACAAATACACGGTCGATAGCCGTTGGGTCTGCTCTGTCGGCAATATCTGCTTGGACAACCACTCGGTAATATTTCCCAAATCGGTTAAAGTCGGATGCTTGTGCACTACCAAAATACGCCTGCATAGTCTGCAGAATATCTTTGACTTTTACACCCAATTGATCGGCTTTCTCGTCATTGATGTCCAATTGCAATTGAGGATAATCAGCTTTGAAACTGGTAAAAGCAACAGCAATTTCTGGGCGTTTCATTAATTCACCAATGAAGTTTTGAGAAATACCGCTAAACTTATCTAGCTTGCCACCCGTTTTGTCCTGTAATACTAAATCCAAAGCTTCAACATTACTAAAACCGGGAACAGTTGGGAAACTGAATACAAAGAAACTACCATCTGAAATCGCGCCTAATTTGCCACGAACCTGATTCATTATTTCATCAATATTTTTAATGCTGCCACGTTCTTCATTTGGTTTAAGCAATACAAAAACAACTGCCGATGACGGACTTGTAGAATTTGTCAATAAATTGAAACCTGAAATCGCAGTTACAAATCGTGAAGATTCCAAACCTCTTAAAGTATTTTCGGCTTTAGTCATTACTTTTTGAGTTCCGTCTAAAGAAGTTCCCGAAGGAGTGTTCACTGCAATGGCAATAAATCCTTGATCTTCTGTTGGAATAAATCCTGAAGGAGTCGTTTTTACCATTACAATTGTTGCAATTGTAATTAGAGCTAATCCGCCTAAACTAACCCATTTGTTACGAATTAAGAATTTTAATCCGCCAACGTAACGATTTGTTAATGAATCAAAACTATTGTTGAATCCAGTAAAGAATTTCTCTTTAAATCCTTTTTTCTCATAAGGAGTATCTCCGTTAGCGTGATTGTCTTTTAAGAACAAAGCGGCTAGGGCAGGGCTCAATGTCAAAGCATTAACTGCTGAAATTACAATTGCAATTGCCATAGTGAAAGCAAACTGACGATAGAAAACCCCAGTTGAACCTTCCATAAAACCGACAGGCAGAAATACCGCTGCCATTACCAGCGTAATCGAGATAATCGCACCGGTAATTTCGTGCATCGCTTCGTGTGTTGCTATTTTTGGAGACAAATGTTTGTGTTCCATTTTTGCATGTACGGCTTCGACGACGACAATGGCATCATCGACCACAATACCAATGGCCAAGATTAAAGCGAAAAGCGTTAAAAGATTGATCGAAAATCCGAATAACTGCATAAAGAAGAACGTTCCTAAAATAGCCACAGGTACTGCAATTGCTGGAATTAAAGTCGATCTAAAATCCTGAAGGAAGATAAATACAACGATAAATACCAATATAAAAGCTTCAAGTAAAGTATGCTCCACCTGCTCAATAGACTGATCTAGAGAAACTTTTGTGCTGTAGAAAATATTGTGTTTTATTCCGGCAGGAAAATCTTTGGAGGCTTTAACCATCAATTTGTTAATCGCAATCTGAATATCATTCGAATTAGAACCCGCCAGCTGAATAACACCAATAACGATTCCTTTTTTACCATTCAAACGTGTTAAACTGTTGTAGGAGTAGGCGCCAAGTTCAACTCTTGCGACATCTTTTAATCGAAGTATGGAACCATCAGAATTGGAACGTATGGCAATATTTTGATAATCTTCGGGTTTGGATAGTTTTCCTTTGTATTTAATCACATATTCGAAAACTTCGGTACTTCTTTCTCCAAATTTACCCGGAGCAGCTTCCAAACTTTTGTCCTGAATCGCTGCCATAACTTCATTTGGCGTCACATTATGAGTGGACATTTGTGTTGGATTCAGCCAAACTCTCATAGAGTAATCTTTTACACCTCCAAAAATACTGGCAGCACCAACTCCCGGAATACGCTTAATTTCAGGGATAATATTAATCTGTGCATAATTGGCAACAAAAGTCTGATCGTATTTGGACTCATCTTCGGTAAACATACCGATCGCCATGATAAAACTGTTTTGCTGTTTGGCAGTGATAACTCCCTGCTGAACCACTTCTGCAGGCAATTGGCTTGTAGCCTGAGCAACTCGGTTCTGAACGTTTACCGCAGCCTGATCGGCATCGGTACCCAATTTAAAGAAAACGGTAATGGCTAACGTACCATCATTACTGGCGGTGGAGCTCATATAAGTCATATTCTCCACACCATTTATGGATTCTTCAAGCGATGGCGCAACAGATCGCAACACCGTCTCTGCGTTGGCTCCCGGATAAACCGCCGTGACCAGAACCGAGGGAGGAGCAATGTCAGGAAACTGTTGTAAAGGCAATTTCGTAAGACCAAGTATTCCTAATATCACCAGTAAAATGGAGATAACGGTTGCCAGTACGGGTCTTTGTATAAATATTTTGAACATCTGTAAAAATTATTTTTTGTTAATGATTTGAGCAAGTTTAGTTGCTGATTTCTCAGGTTGAATTAGTTGTCCTTCCTGAAGTTTGTCGATACCGCTTAATACAATTTGATCGCCTGTTTTTACACCGTCTTTGATGAGGTAGTTTGCACCACTTTTACCGATAACAGTAATTGGCATTTTGGTAACCTTGTTTTCTTTGCTTACCGTAAAGACAAAAACTTTATCCTGCATTTCTATTGTAGCCGATTGCGGTACCAAAATCGCATCGTCATGCTCCATTCCTAAACGAACTTTCCCTGTGTTTCCAGAACGTAATGTTTTGTTAGGATTGGAGAATTTTGCTCTAACGGTAATAGCACCAGTTGTTTTGTCAAACTGTCCATCGACCATATCGATTTTTCCAGTTTGCGGATAATCGCTGTTATCAGCTAATATCAAAGTTACTGGAGGAAGATTTTTGATTTTGTCACCAATGCTGTTTCCGGCATATTTTGATTTAAATTGGATGAAGTCAGTTTCACTCAACGAAAAATAAGCATACACTTCTTGAACATCCGAAAGAGTTGTTAATGCCTCAACATCTGTTGCAGCAACCAAGCTCCCTTGTTTTTTTGGCAATCTTCCAATGTAGCCATTTACGGGAGCAGTAATATTGGTGTATCCTAAATTGATTTTTGCTGATGCGGCAATTGCTTTCGCCTGTTCGATATTGGCAGCGGCAATTTTTTGGGAAGCTTTAGCCGATTTCAATTGATAATCAGAAACGACTTTGTTTTGAACCAACGGCGTTAGTTTATCAACTTCAAGTTGTGCGTTGATATATGACGCTTCGGCAGCATGAAGACTGGCCAAAGCAGTATTTAATTGCTCGCGGTAAGGGCGTTCGTTTATTTTGAATAGAGTCTGTCCTTTGGTTACATAAGCACCTTCATCGACCAAAACGCGATCTAAGTTACCGCTTACCTGAGGACGAATTTCAACATCCACAGTTCCTTGTATGGCGGCAGGATATTCGGCATCAGTGGTAGTGGTTTCGGTAGTGACTGCCATAACGGGCAGGAGGGGAGCGGGCGCAGCGGCAGGTGCCTGCGATTTATCAGAACAGCTGATTAAAAATACAGCCATTAAACTTAAAAAGATGATTTTTTTCATGATTAGCGTTAGTTTTAAATTTGTCTTAAATATGGTAGTTGTTTTTGAAATAAACGTTTCAGAATTCATGGTGTTTTTTATTTAAAGGTTAGTAATTGGCTGTAGTCATAATTTTGAAACAATCGTTTCAGAATCAATGCTGTAATTTAAAAATTTGTAGGCGCCATTGTGTATTGTTTTCTGAAATAAACGTTTCAGAAAGTAGATAAAAAAAAGGGCTTATTTAAATATATTTTTAATCAGGAATTCTGACATTTTTTTGATTTTGATAGGATTTCCATGAAGGATATACGATTGCTTCCATCCAGTAAAAGAAGTCGCAATGTACTCAGCCATTAATGAAGCATCTTCTGTATCGTCCATTTCGCCATCATCCATAGCTTTTTGAACTATTGTTGCCATAAATTCGATGAAAACTTCATTGTTTTTACTCATCTGGTTTCGGACAGTGGAATCATCTGGAGCAATTTCGAAAATCGTTTTCATACCCAGACAACCTTTGTCGCAGGATACAACCCAATCAGCCTTATCAGTAATAATTTTAATCAGTGCAGCTTTGGCTGATGTTTCTTTAGCCACTTTTTCTTTTATTTCCAGCATAGCATTATCGAAATAATTGCCAATGCATTTCATAAATAATTGATGCTTGTCGCCAATGGTGTTGTATAAACTGCTTCTGTTGATCTGCATAGCATCCACTAAGTCCTGCATAGAAGTAGCATTATATCCTTTTTCCCAAAAGACATTCATTGCTTTTTCAATTTTTTCGACCTCGTTAAATTCTACACATCGAGCCATAAGACTTCATTATTATTTTGCAAATGTAAAACTATTTTTGAAACAAGCGTTTCAGAATCAATATTTTTTTAATTTTTTTTCAAAAGAGCCATTTTTTGCATCTGCCTTAATTCAAATTTGTATTCCATTTATTGTAGATTTTGGGGAAGATTTTTATGATTTTTAGGAGCAGAAAATCTATTTTAATAAACATATTCAGTCCCGCTGTCCGCTACAATCTTGTAAGCCGAACCCCGGCTTACAAGGATTTTCACTTCCATCGGGGCTAAACGAGAAATTTAGTTTTTCATAAGGAGATTTTTAAATATAAAAAACTGATAATTATGCAACAATAAAAGTTTTGGTTGAAACTATATTATTTTGTTTTAGATTAATTTTATAATAGTTATTTTAAAAACAACGATTATGAAAAAGAGAGACAATCAACTTGATAAGAGAAAAAAAAATCAAAGTTTAGCTGAAATTGCCGAGCAAGGTTTTATGGTAAGAAACGGTCACAACCCAAACAACCCAAATCCGTTGGAAGACCCTACTTCCAATGAAACAAATGATAATTTAAACACAGATTTAGATTTAGAAGATGACGAGTTTGACGCTGATGGAAATTTGAAAATTGTGAATGATGAACTTGATAATCCTTCCGATTCAAATCGTCATAAATAACTATAAATTAACAAACCAATTTTTTTTTCAAAATTGAATTTGTATGGATTGTTTTGCTTTTTTTTTATTTTGTAATGTGTTGAATTCTAAAGACAATCACGGAAAAAGTCGGGATACTTTTATTACGTTTATGATTTTTTAAGAACTTTTTAAGAAACACAAAGTCAGAGACATTTGCCGAGCATACATGTTTTCATAGAACTCTTCGGGGAGCGGGGTGTTTTATTTAGATGCTTTAGACTTCTTAATATTCAAAGCTTTCTGTTTTATCCATTGAATTGAAATATCAAAAGGTTCTGTAATATTGCCAGAAGAAGTATTATGTCCTAATGTTGAAAACAAGGTGTATTCGAAAGGTTTGCCTTGAACTTTAAATGTATTTAATTGTTCTATACACAACTTTACCGGAATTTGGATGTCTTTCTCACCAAAAAGCCAAAGCCCTGGAATTGAAAGAGTATTCAAGGAAATTTTTGGGTCAGTAGCTGTAAATTGATATCTGTCTGGGTCATTTTTAGTATGGTCAAGAGCATCTGATTCTGTATGGTTTTCCCAAAAATTATTGTTTCCATTAGTGTAAAACTGAAATCGAAGTTGTTCTAGGGTTGTAATTGTAGGGCAACTAAATAAAACCATAAACTCTATTTTAGGATTTTTGCTTGCAGCAATTGGGATTATCCATCCTGCCTGACTGAAGCCAACTAATCCAATAGGTATTTTTTTATCTTTCAAATAGGTTCGAAATGTATTTACTGCTATACTTGCATCTTGAGATAATAAATTAAGATTAGTAGTGTCAATATTATTCGTGCCAACAGAAGGTCCTACATATACACCACCAGATTCTCCAACTCCACGTTTATCATAGGTCAGTACAGCAATACCTTCTTTGGCAAGGCGTTTAGCGAACTCCATTTCTCTTTTTACAGGGTCAGAACCATGAACAATTACAACTGCTGCAACTGTTTTTTTAGGTGTTAAAATTGAGCCTGCAAGAGTGATGCCACCACTTTCAAACGTTACATCTTGAATGGTAAAGTCTGTTGATTGAGAAAATACCATATCTGGTAAAATTAGAATTGATAACCATAGAAGTAAATTATAGAAAAAGTTACTATTCATTTTAGTTTAATATAAAAATTGTTTTTGAATGACTCTGCGTGTTAGTTGCTGCCAAATTTCTCGCACTTCTAGAGGTTTACAAGTTATGAAAACGAGTATTTTCGGCTAATCGAAAGTACGATAAAAACTATAAACTAACAAACCAAAATTTTTTTGCAAAATTGAATTTGTATTGATTGTTTTACTTTTTTTCAATTTTGTAATGTGTTGAATTCTAAAGACAATTACGGAAAAAGGCGGGAGGCTTTTAATAGATTTACCTTTTACAAGAACATTGAAAAAAGTTCGAAGTCGGGAGACTTCGAAGAGCGAGAAAACTTTTATAAGTTTTCAGAAGGATTTTTATAGAGTAAAGCATCTTTTAAATCGCAAAAGCCCTAGCCCTGATAGAAGGGTAAATCCTTTTGTGCCGGGGTTCGGCACAAAAGATTGAAACGGATAGCAGGAATAAGCTCCTAAAAAAAGTGCCATAAAACCTAAGTCTTACAGCACTTTTTAAACAAATTAACAATTATAGATTTATTCCTTTACATCATCGCCATCCTTAATTTCTTCATTTGCTTTACTGAGTAAAACATCATTTTGTTGCAATGAATCACTGAAAACTTCAATTTTATCATCAACTTCAAGTCCAAGGCTTACATTGATGCGTTGTGCTTTTTTGTTGACTACTTTTATCAAAAAGATTCCTTCTGCAGTATTCACAACAGCCGATTTAGGAACAACAAAAGTTTCTTTTTTGCTGTTAAGCGGTAGGATCACTTCGGCAACCATTCCGGGAAGTAATTTTTCATCAGAATTGATTACATCCAGTTCGACACGTTCCGAGCGTAGTTTGAGGTCCAGTGCTCCAGACATTCTGCTGATTTTAGCTTTGAATGTTTCGCCACGTAAAGACACTACATTAAACCCAATCATATCACCCACTTTTAGGTAACCTGTGTACGCTTCAGGCACAGATAACGATAGACGAAGTTTCTTTTGGTCCTGCACAGTCAGCAACGGAATTTGGGCTCCTTGTCCCACATACGCGCCAGTGTTTACATTTCGTGCAGTTACTTTACCGTCAAAAGGAGCTCGTATCTGTAAATAGTCTTGAATCGATTTGATTTCTTTGTGTCCAGCACGGGCAGCGGCTAATTGCGCAAAGTCTGAATTCTTTTTGGACAAAGCCAGTTCCAAGTCATTTTTGGAAATTGTTCCTTCGACCTTGCTTGTTTCAAGTAATCGTTGGTAGGTGCTGTTGCTGGCTGTATAGACTGCTTCTTGCGAATGCAGGCGAGATTCAGAAGCCGATAATTGCGAACTGATTTCGGGTGCTTCCAGTTCAATAAGCAATTGTCCTTTTTTTACATCGGAGCCAATATCTACTTTGAGTGTTTTTACATAACTGTTCACTTTAGCATATAAATCCACTTGGCTAAAACCGGATAACTCGGCCGGTAAACGCAAGTCGGTGGTCAGTTTTGATTTTGCCAAAGAGAAGGTTTCCATTTTAGGTTCCAATTCGGCAACAGGCTCTTCTTTTTTATTCGAATTGCAACTGCTTAGAATAAATAGTGCTACAAAAAATAGCGCGGTCGGTTGTAATATTTTAGTGTTCATTTTATTATTTTAGTGATGATATATAATGCTCGCTTTCTTCGTCTTCAGGGTCCAAAGAGATCGATTTTATGGATGTTTTTTCTTGAGCCCAGGCAAAAATTAAAGGCAAAATCAGCAATACTGTAAAGGTCGAAAATAATAATCCACCAATTACGGCTCTTCCTAATGGAGAAACTTGATCGCCTCCTTCGCCATGACCAATCGCCATAGGTAACATTCCCGCAATCATGGCCACAGAGGTCATAATAATAGGGCGAAGTCGTAAAGCAGCGGCTTCCCGAGCCGATTCTAATGCGTTACCATTGCGTTTTCGTAATTGTTCAGCATTGGTGACCAGCAAAACGGCATTGGCAATCGAAACCCCAACCGACATGATGATTCCCATGTACGATTGTAAGTTTAGAGTTGAACCAGTAATCGTTAGCATTAATAAGGCTCCCAGAACTACAGCCGGAACGGTTGTCAAAATAACAGCAGAAACTTTGAACGATTGAAAATTGGCGGCAAGCATTAAGAAAATGACAAATACGGCAACTAATAATCCGAGTTGTAAACTGCTTAATGTTTCGTTTAATACTTTGGTCATACCAATTGGTTCGATAAACAAACCACGAGGCAATTCCCCTAATGAACTTATCGTTGCCGCCACATCTTTAGTCGCTTTCCCTAAGTCGGTTTTATAGGTATTTGCAGTAACGGTGATGTAAGGCATCGCTCCTAAATTGTCATTCTCACCACTTACAACTGTAGGTGTGATTGTAGCCACATCACTCAAAATAGGACGAAGCGAATTTTTTAACAGCGGAATTTCATCGATGTCATTTTTGCTTTTCATTTGGTTCAAAGGCACTTGCACCTGAACGTTATACGACAAGCCCGCTTTTTCATCAATCCAAGTATTTTTTTCGGTATATCTTGAAGAAGATGTCGAAGCGACCAATGAGCGTGAAATATCATTCATGTCAACACCCAATTCGGCTGCACGTTTTCTGTCGATGTTAATATTCATTGCAGGATAATGAATTGGCTGTCCAATTTGCACATCTCTGAAATAGGATATTTTCTTTAGTTTTTCGACTATCTGATTAGCGTACAATTCATTTCTTTTTTTGTCTTTTCCTGCAATTCGAACTTCAATTGGAGTAGGGGAGCCTTGGCTCAATACTTTGTCTGTAAGCTCGATTGGTTCAAACGAGATTTTTACATCAGGCAGAATCTTTTTAATTCGGGTTCTAAACGCATCTTTAAAATCCTCCATATCGGTTTCATAATCTTTCAAACTGACTTGAAAAACGGCCTCATGCGGACCAGCCATAAATAAATAAATTGGGTTAATAGAGAACAAAGATGGATGTTGACCCACATAAACCGATGAAATCCCAACGTGTTCTTTGCCCACCATTTTGTTTAATTCTTTCAATACCAAAACCACTTTTTCTTCTGTACGTTCCAATCGTGTTCCGTCTGCAGCGCGCAATCTAAGCTGAAACTGGCTCGAATTTACTTTTGGGAAAACATCTTTTCCAATAAAAGTAATGAAGACCATGGCAAGAAGTGTAATTCCGATAAGATACCCGAAAGTAGCCGCTTTTTTGTATGGGAAAAGACGGTCCAGCGTTTTCATGAATCGAATTCTGAATCTTTCAAAATGACTTATTTTATGGTCATTATTAAAATCATCTCTTTCAACCATAACCTTTTTTTGACTGATGATATCTTTTTCGGATTCCGGTGTTAATCCGCAAGCATTAAACTCGGCTTCATCATCTGTAATATTTGAGGTGTGTTCCATTTTTGGATGATCTTTCATCAACCAATTGGCCATAACCGGCACAAAAGTTTGTGATAATAAAAATGAAAATACCATCGAAAAACCAATCGCTAACGCCAAAGGCAAAAACAAAGCTCCTGGGATTCCTACCATCGTAAAGGCAGGGGCAAAAACGGCCAAAATACAAAGCAGAATCAGCAGTTTTGGCAGCGCAATTTCTTTACAGGCGTCCCAAATGGCGAGTGCCTTGGGTTTTCCCATATCGAGGTGTTGGTGAATATTTTCTATGGTTACCGTACTTTCATCCACCAAAATTCCGATAGCCAAAGCCAGCCCGCTCAATGACATTAAATTGATGGTTTGTCCAAATAATTTCAAGAATAAAACTCCCGAAATGATGGAAATCGGAATCGTTAATATCACAATTATGGCAGCTCTTCTGTCCCCAAGAAACAATAAAACCATTAACCCAGTTAACACCGCTCCGATAATTCCTTCGGTAATTAAACTTTTTACCGAATTGATTACATAAACGGATTGGTCAAATTCATAAGACAATTTAACATCTTCGGGTAATGTGCTTTGAATTTTTGGTAATTCGGATTTTAGTTTTTTAACCACATCCCAAGTTGAAGCATCGCCCGCTTTGGCAATACTGATGTAAACAGAACGTTTTCCGTTGACCAAAGCATAACCTGCCGTGATATCAGCACCATCTTTTACGGTAGCCACATCTCCTAAAGTCAGGTTTTGAACTCCGCCTTTAAACAACGGAATTTTTTCAAAATCCTTAACTTCTTTAATTGTATTGTTTGTGGGCGTGATATAGTTTTTATCGCCAATTCGCACGTTTCCGGAAGGAGCGGTAAGGTTGTTTAGTCGTATCGCTTCCACAATTTGGTCAGGTGTCATATTGTGGGAACGCAACAAATTAGGATTAACATTTACTTCTATTGTTCTCGGGCTTCCGCCAAAGGGAGCTGGCGATAATAAACCGGGAATAGAAGTAAAGGAAGCGCGAACATATACATTTGCCATATCCTGTAATTCATTGTTGGACCTGATTTTACTGCTCAGAACTAATTGTCCAATCGGTAATGAAGAGGCGTCAAAACGAATGATAAAAGGCGGTTGTGTTCCGGGAGGAAACGCCGCTTGAATTCTATTGGAAAGTGCACCCAATTCGGCAGCAGCTTGTGCCATATTGGTGTTTTCATAATAGGTCAATTTCATAATCATCAAACCTTGGATATTCTTGGTCTCCACTGATTTTATACCATTGGCAAAAGGAAGGATATTCACATAGGTTTTTCCAAAATAAGCTTCCATTTGGTCAGGAGTATATCCTCCAAACGGATGGGCAATATAAATTACCGGAAGGTTCATTTTGGGTAGGATATCCACTTTGATATCTTGTATGGCACCTATTCCAAAAAAGAATAAGCCTGCTACCAATACCATTATCGAGATGGGTTTGCGGAGTGCAAATCGTATTAAATTCATCAGGATCTTTTATTAAAATTCATTTATAAATAAGTCAAAATTGCCAATTGCGGCTACTTTCAGCAAATACGATTGCCAAACATTATTGTTGACGATGTCACGGTCAATTTCGGCACGATTGAGGATAAACAGCGTTTGTGTCAAATCGGTCAAATCGGTTAAACCATTTTTGTATAAAGTTGATTTTTGCAAATAGGCTTGAGCTGCTGCTTTTACCTGAATAGGGGCTTCTGCATAATTGTCAAGCGTGATTTTTATTTTATCATCAGCCAAAGTCAATTGTGATTTTAGTTCACGATCAGCTTGGTTGTATTCTTCCTGTAAACCTTGCGAAACAAATTTTTGGGCACTCACTTGTTTGCTCGTTCTAAACGGAGTTGTCAAATTCCAGCTAATTCCGATTCCAACCAAATAATTGGAACGGTCAGGATTCACACCATCCAAATAATTTCTGCTGAAAGAATTTCTATCCAATGCATAATCATTATTAAACCCGGAAGCTCGTGTTTGCAAAACACCAAAAGCGCTCATCGTTGGATAGTAAAATCGTTTGTATAATTTAACCTGTTGATTGCTGTAGTCAATCTTTGTTTTGTAGAATTGAAGCAATGGATGTAAACTGTCGCTGGCTTTTTCATCCATTATGATGTTTTTTGGAATTCGATTCACAAAAACGGTATCGGTGATGATGTCCTGAGGAGTAATCCCCATCAAATCGACCAATTTATTGTTTTGTTCCTTTACCAAATTTTTAGCCAGATTTAAGGCAATTTTGGCTTTAGAAACCTCGGCTGTCGCCAAAGTGGAATCAACTCCGGCAAGTAAACCGTTTTTGACTCTTGCAACAGCATTCTTCCTGAAAACTTCGGTACGACTTAAATTCTTTTGCTGTGAGATCAATAATCTTTGGCTGGCCAATAAATTCAGATAGGCCGAAGAAATTTTAATCTCTTGCTGAAATCGCTCTTGCTGCAGGTCATTTTCACGGCTCTGAACATCAATTTTAGCCAGATTGATTTTTTCTTGGGTTTTCCCAAAAGTAAAAAAGTCCCAATTCACGTTGGCCAAATACAAAGCACCAAAAGCGGCGTTCCAGTTTTGTTCTGCCAATGTTGGGCCGGAAGAAGCGGTTCCTAAACCATTAAATCCATATAAAGGGCCATTTTGCCCATTGATAGTTCCGTAATCCTGCTGGGCAGATAGATTAAGGTTGGGTAAATAATCGCGACGAGTTTGTTTAAGTGTCTCTCGCGAAGCATTGGCGTAATTGTTTTTTGCTTTGATAGAGCCAAAGTTTTCAAGACCCGTTTTTATGGCTTCTTTCAAAGACAAGGTCTGTGAATAACTCACGGAGGCAAAAATCAAGAAAAACAATAAAGTGATTTTTTTAAAACACATAAAATTCAAAATATAATTAGTGGCACAAAATTATTTCACTTGCAGGGAAATACCCTTTCTTAAATGATGTAATACGATTATAAATGACCAATTCAATTGGTCATTTATTAGAAATAAAAACGAAATATTAGTGGTTAATTTGCAACCTATTTAAGTATTTATAATGAATAAAAAATTTGATAATTTAATGGACAACAAATGGTGGCAAGAAATTGCCGTTGTTGGTTTTTCATTGACGATTTATACTTTAAAGAACGATTGGATGTTATTTAGTTCTTTGGCATCTATTTTAATGGGTATTTCTTTCTATCTCATTTTGTACATGCACGCCCAATTCAATCGTTTTTTTCTGCTTCCAGTACTATTTAAGGGGCAAAGACCATTAACTTATTTGTCTCTAACTTTATTGGGAGTATTAGTATTTTCGGTTCTTTTATTTGAAATGTCTACTTTGGATATTTTCAGTAAAAGTCATTTGTATCAAAACTCGCATCAAAGAAGCTATTTGTATCAATTGGCGAGTGTTTTAGGGACATTGGTTTGTATTTTGAGTCCGATAATTGTTTTTAAATTTTATAGAATTCACAAAAAACAAACGGACGAAGCTTTACTGTTCAATCAAATGCAGTTGAATGCTCTTAAAGGGCAATTAAATCCTCATTTTTTATTCAACACATTCAATACACTTTACGGAATCAGCTTAGAATTTCCCGAAAGAACCTCCGATTTGATTATGAAAGTATCGCAATTAATGCGCTATCAGCTCGAAAGCAACAGCAAACAATGTGTCTCGCTTGAGGACGAACTTGATTTTATAAATAGTTACGTGCAACTGGAGAAAGAACGTGTAGGTTACCGTTGCGATATTACGTACGATTGCAAAATTGACAATGAAAATGCCTATAAAGTGTCACCGATGTTACTGATCGCTTTTATCGAAAATGCTTTCAAACACGGGACTTGTGCCATAGAAAAATGTTTTGTCCGAATCATAATTACTGTTGAAAACGGTTTACTGCATTTGCATGTCGTGAATTCAATTCCGAAGAAAACTGATGTGGTTTCGACTAAAATTGGTTTAAAAAACACTATAGAACGTTTAAATTTAATTTACGGTAAAGACTATAAATTAGATATTCAAGATGACAAAAATACGTATATTGTAGATTTGAAATTACAACTCAAAAAGACATTATAATGAAAGAACTCAAAAAGTGTATTATTGTTGATGATGAGCCGGCAGCACATTATGTTTTGGCGAATTATATCAGACAAAATCCACAATTAGAGTTGGTGTTTCAAGGTTATAATGGTATTGAAGCCATGGATTATCTTCGTGAAAACAAAGTCGATTTGATGTTTCTGGATATCAATATGCCAGAAATTTCAGGAATGGAATTGCTGAAAATACTTCCTTCACATCCCAAGACCATTTTAACTACTGCTTATTCTGAATTTGCTCTCGAAAGTTATGATTATGGCGTTATTGATTATTTGTTAAAACCCATTTATTTCCCCCGTTTTTTAAAGGCAATAGATCGTTTCTTTTCAACTGAAAACGCAATTAAAGTTGAAGAAGAAATAATTAATTCAGTTAGTGTAAAAGTCGATGGCTATTTTATTGACATCGAATTGGACCAGCTTTTGTTTGCACAGAGTTTTGGAAATTACGTAAAATTGTACACGCTAAAAAGAACGTATTTGGCTTCGATTACGACCAGCGAATTTGAGAAATGTCTTCTGAAAAAAACTTCATGCGTATCCATAAATCCTATATTATTGCATTGGACAAAATTGACACCACCGAAAAAGATTTTGTCATCATTAAAAATGAAAGATTACCTGTCGGGATTACGTATCGCAGAGAATTGATCGATAGGTTGAAGAATAAAAGTATTCAATAGCGACTTGTTTTTTATGACAAAAATTTGGTATTGAGAACAGATAGAATTTATTTTATCCCTAAATCCAAATAAAATTGGTCTATTTCTTTGGTGTCCCAACCCATTGCCACAATAATGGCTTTGGTCTTTCGGGCGTATGTTATGGCTGTTTTTTTATCTTTTGTTTTATTGTATAATCGTGCTAATGAGAAATTACTCTCGGCGGAATCGTTCAATTCGACAGACCGTTTTGCCCAAGTGACAGCAGATTGTAAAGCTTCTTTATCATTGATGTGCTGTATGTAAATTTTGGTGATTTCGTTGATGGTTTTGTAGTCGTTCCAAGCCCATTTTTGGACAGATTCCAATGTGGTTTGTTTGTATTTATCCCAACATTTGCAGGCTTCATACATTTGTAGATCGAGTTTGAACACTAAGGAATCCACTTTAGTTAAATTGCTGTTTTTGGCAAGGATTCTGTTCTTGGAATATCCGATTGAATCTAGGCTTTCCATGTTGTGTTTTAAGGATTGGTTGACTACGCTTACAATTTTGGCTTCGACTCTTTTGGGTGATGCCACTTTAGCAAAATCGCTTTGGTGATCCAAAACGAAATCAAATTCTTTTGTATTCAATTTATTAACGCCAAAGGCAATAATCTTCCAATTGATTGCTGTAAAGAGTTGGTCCTTGGGCTGGGTGGATAGATATTTGGCCACAATTTCATCGGTTTTGTCTCTGTCGATGCTCTTTCTTAGGGCGTTTAAATAAAGCAGACAACTTTCTGAATTTCGAATGTCGTCATTAAATTGGCTTTCTAAATAAGGTAATTGTGTATTTGGATTTAATGCTTTTTTGGATTCCGAAATAAATTCTTCCGGCGTGAATTCACCTCCCGTACTATAGAGATGGGTTTCCTTTTCGTTCAAGTATAAAAATGTCGGAAAGGAAGTTACCCTAAATTTTTTCATAAAATCTTTACCCGTCGGAGATTCCCCATCCATCATTACATTGATGTAGTTGGCGTTAAAAAAATCAATTACAGCTGGGTCTTTTAAAACAGTAGCTTTCATTTTGTTGCAATGCGGGCACCAAGTGGCATAAACCATTACAAAAATTGGCTTTTTGGATGTTTTGGATTGTTCAAGCGCCAGTTTATAATCATTTTCTATAAAATTAATTGTTGTCTTTTGTGCCTTTGCGAACGATACAAAAAACAAGAGGAAGATGATAAAAATATGTTTTATTGAAATTTTCATTGATAAGCTATTTGGGGATAATTGCAATTCTTTATAAAACTGCAATTTAATACTTTTTGTTTATCCGTTTTTTTTTGATTCTATCAAAAGGTATAATTGGCATCAATTACAACTATGTATTTTGTCTTATTTAGTGAAGCATTATTAAAAAAGTGTTCCCTGTATTGATTCTGGTTGCAGATTGTCATTAAATTCGAAAGTATCGATTACAAAAAACTGTTTTATTTTCTCGTCAAATTGGCGCAAAACCAATCGGTCACAAACAAAATGTAAATCAATTTCGGTAAATAATTGATTGGCTTTTATTAGATTTTCGGAACTTAATCTTCGGGCAATGGAGAGATGTGGATTGTCGCTTTTTAGCATATTTGGAATGAGTAGTGATTTATGAAATCGTTTCATGATGTTCTTTAAGCTTTTCTTGGAATCGTTGTCGGGTGCTATGAAAAAAGCACCGTTTTTGGGAAAGGAACCAAACTCATTTAGATACACTTCAACAGGGGATAGTGTATCACATATTTTAAGAATTTGATTTTTGATATTCTCAATTCCCTTTTCGGTTGCCTTAAATTCGCAGATGGTAATATGTCCCACGGAGTTTTTACTGTTGAACCAACCCACTTCAGCTGCCAATTGTTCTTTCATAGACTTTACCAAAGCAAGAATAGGCTCGGGAGGGTGAATAACAAGTGAATATGTCTTTTTCATTTTTTATATTTTTTAAGATTAAAGTAAAATTAATATGATAGACGACTATTTTATCGAATACCTTGAAATTGGGAATGTTTTTTATATTTATGATGTTTGCTTAATCTGTCTGAAAGTAAGATTAATTCTAGGAAGTACGTCTCTCGCCGTTTTTGGTAACTGATGTTCCCAGTAACTGTTTGTTGGTCCTGCCATCAATAAAACGACCCGTGATGTAATGGGATTTCTATTTGCGGAATATGCTTTATAAATTTATGTCGCAGGCGAAACATACGAGTTTCTCCAAAAGTTACCGATGCAATAATCATATCTTTATTAGTGCTAGGCGTTTTGTCACTGTGTCAAGCTACGCCGTCTTTACTATTTCTGTAAAGATTGAGTAATACTGCATTAAATTTTATTTGTGTTTCAATTTCAACTCTTTTTTTTATTGATAATAGTTCTGTAGGCCAGTCTGCATTTGGTTCCCTTCCGCTTCGGTCTCTATCACCGTACCAAGAAACCATTCGGGGAGCTGTGGATGTCCTTGCTTTTTGCAGGAATCAAAAAAGTTGTCCTTTACTTTTTGCAATGCTGTTTTTGACCGCCCTTTGCCACTCATGGCCCGACGTAAAATATCGCCATCTGCTGCTGGCAATCCTCCATAATGCAAAGCAATTTTTATTACATCTTCCTGATACCAAGTTGCTGATAATTTGTCTATTACATGCGACCGATATTCAAAATATGAAGAAAATAAATCGGATCCTCCGTTGGAAATTTTACAGAATATTTCCCGTTATTATCATACTAGTATTGATATATTTCTTTCTGTTGAATTGAAAAGTATTCCCATAGAAAATTTGCTAAAGCTTGGCGATAACAGAATATTACTGCCGATAATGGTAGATCGAAATCAAAATAATTATATTGAGATTGTACCCCATAATGCTAAAGCGGGTTATGCTGCCGGGGGATATTCTGATTCCACATTTATTTCAGAGCTTGAACATATTTATCTCCCTTGGCTCGACAAAAATGAAAAGTACAGGACTTTCCCTGTGGATGAAGATTCTATGCCTGCTCACAACGACAAGTCTTATATAATTGGAAGGTATATTGAAAAAATTGGAGATGTTGTGGATGGTAAAACTTATATTATCATTACCAAGAATCAGGAAATGGTATATAAGCGGCTAAATAAAAACGGAAAAAATGTATTGGTTTTAAAGTCGGATAATAATTTTTATAAACCTTATGAGATTAGATTTTCTGAAATAGCTGAAATATGGGAATATACCGGAAGTCTTGAACGCGAAAATTATAAACCTGAAGTTTTCGATGCCAACAGTTTAGAAGTCATTATCAGCAAGATGCAGCAAGATATGGAAGAGCTCAAAGACAAGTTACAGAATTAGAATTAAGTGGGTTATAGTTTGGAATAATTAAAAGCCATAATATCCGACAGTATAATGTGAATTTCTAAAATCATTTGCTGAATAAATTAAATAATACAAACTGTCTTTTTTCAGTACTGTAGGTCCTTCAGCAACTATACATTCAACTTTTTGGATGTTTTCACATTTCCAATTGTGGAGGGCTACTATAAATCGTATTGGAGTCTTTTACAAGTATGGAATTCCTTTTAGATATTTAATTTTCTATATTGCAAAGGGGAATTGTGTTTTAGCTCTTTAAATTTTCTATTGAAGTTTGAAATGTTGTTAAAACCACATAATTCGGCAATTTCTAAAACGGAAAGTTCATTGTTGTTGGCCAATAATTTTGAAGCACTTTCAATTCTTACCTCTATCAAAAACTGAAAAAAAGACTTGTTGGTTCTAACTTTAAAGTACCTGCAAAAAGCATTTTTGGTCATATTTGCAATTGAGGCAATCTCGTCTAGAGTTATGTTTTTGTGGAAGTTAGTCATAACATGTTCAAAAACGGTCTGCATTCGTTTGCCTTCATTATCTGTAATTTTTTTATCATATAAATAATTCGAAAGTTGCTCTTTTTCATTATTCGAAATCCATTTTATGATATCTAAAAACAGAATAAAGCGTTCGAAGTTGTCCGCTTTTTTTAATTTTTTAAATGATTTGATTATTTTTTTTGGAGGATTATGAATGATGAATCCGTTTTTACTGTTTTCTAAAAAAGGATGAATATTTTTGAAGGTGTTTAAATTAAAAAAATCTTTTCCAAAAGAATTAGTGGTAAAAAACAGGGTGCACATGATTGACGATTCATTTTCACGAGCATCACTTCTAAAAACATGAGGTAAATTACTACCAATAACCAAAATATCTCCTTCTTGATAATGTGAAATAGTATCTCCTGCAAAAACAGCACCTTCACCTTTTTCGATAAAACTAATTTGAATTTCTTCGTGTTGATGGAGTTTGTCATAAAATACAACTTCTCTATCTTCTTGATAAATAAGAGGTTCTTCGCCTGATTTGGGTATTTTAAACGGAAAAACTTTCATGGTTGGTTAGGTTAATTTATATCAAATGTATTTTATTTATCTATAAAAGTGGTAATATATTAGTCTATTTTTTTATCAATAACCATATATAGGATAATATAGTATTATTTTGAGGTAATTTATTGGCGGTAGCCTTCCTGCATTATAAATAATTTTGAACTATAATTAAAATCGATATTATGAGTATTCAATGGAAAGGTGTAATGCCAGCAGTAACAACAAAATTTACTGCAGATGATAAACTAGACTTCAAAATGTTTGAAGTAAATGTAAAAGCACAATTAGAAGCAGGAGTTGAAGGAATTATTTTAGGAGGAACACTTGGTGAAGCAAGTACACTTTTGGAAGAAGAAAAAAGAGAACTTGTAAAAGGTACTGTTGCGATGGTAAACGGACAAGTTCCTATTATAATGAATATTGCAGAGCAAACGACTCGCGGAGCAATTTTGGCAGCCAATAAAGCCGAACAAGACGGTGCAAAAGGATTAATGATGTTGCCACCAATGCGTTATAATGCTTCAGATTATGAAACAGTTGTGTATTTTACGGAAGTAGCCAAAAACACTTCATTGCCTATTATGGTATATAATAATCCTGTAGATTATAAAATTGAAGTTACATTGGATATGTTTGAAGAAATGTTGAAATACGATAATATTCAAGCGGTAAAAGAATCTACAAGAGACATATCAAATGTAACAAGGATTATTAATCGTTTTGGTGATCGTTTAAAGATTTTATCTGGAGTAGATACTTTGGCATTAGAGAGTTTATTGATGGGTTCTGATGGATGGGTTTCAGGTTTAGTAGATGCTTTTCCAAGAGAAACAGTGGCTATTTATAAATTGGCTAAAGCAGGAAGAATCGATGAAGCTCTTAAAATATACAGATGGTTTTTGCCTTTGTTAGAATTGGACATCAATGCATTCTTGGTTCAAAATATCAAATTGGCAGAAGTAGCTACAGGAATTGGTACAGAATATGTACGTGCGCCTAGATTACCGCTTCGTGGTGCAGAAAGAGAAAAAGTTTTGGCTGTTATTGCTGAAGGTTTACGTACAAGACCAACTTTACCAGATTACAAAAATTTGTAATAGCATATTCACATGATTGGCTTTACGGTTTTGATTTGTAAAGTTTAAATTCATAAAAACAATATAAATGATTACAGGAAGAAATTATATAGGAAGTCAACTTAAAGCAAGCGGAACGAAAACGTTTAAAACATTTAATCCGCAATTGAATAAGGAAAATCCTTGGGTTTTTACAGAAGCAACTCAAGAAGAAATTGATGAAACGGTTATTTTGGCCAATCAGGCGTTTGCTGCTTATAAAAAATGTTCTGGTTTGGAAAAAGCGAATTTTTTAAATGCAATTGCAGACGAAATTTTAGCTTTAGGTGAAGAATTATTAGTTCAGTATTGCAGCGAATCTGGTTTCCCAAAAGGGAGAGCAGAAGGTGAGCGAGGTAGAATGATTGGTCAATTGCGTTCGTTTGCAGATATGCTAACTGAAGGAAGTTGGGTTCAAGCTACTATTGACACAGCAATTGCAGATAGACAGCCTGCTCCAAAAGAAGATTTACGAAAAATGCTAGTGCCTTTAGGACCTGTTGTTGTATTTGGCTCTAGTAATTTTCCGTTTGCATTTTCTACAGCAGGAGGGGATACGGCCTCTGCCTTAGCTGCGGGTTGTCCCGTTATTGTAAAAAGTCATTCCATGCACATTGGCACTGGTGAAATGGTGGCTTCGGCAGTTATTAAAGCTGCCAAAAAAACAAATATGCCAGACGGCGTTTTTTCGAATCTTGTAGGTGGAGGAACAACTCTTGGAGCAAGTTTGGTAAAACATCCCCTTGTTAAAGCTGTTGGTTTTACAGGAAGTATTCGTGGAGGTAGAGCTTTATTTGATTTGGCTGCACAACGCCCGGAACCGATTCCCGTTTTTGCCGAAATGGGAAGTGTAAATCCTGTAGTGCTTTTGCCTAATGCTTTAAAAGAAAATAGTCAAAAATGGGCTACAGCTTATGCAGGATCGATTACGCTTGGAGCGGGTCAGTTTTGCACCAATCCAGGATTATTGATCGCGGTAAAAGGTGCCGAACTTACTAAATTTACCGAAGAATTAGCTACTGCTATTGAGAAAATAGAACCTTTTTGTATGCTGCATCCAACGATGCAATCGGGTTTTCAAGAAGGCGCTCAAAAGGTTATTTCTCAAGAAGGCGTTTCAAAAGTAGCAGAATATAAAGGAGAAGTTGCTCCAAATCATGGTGCTCAAATTGTTTTGACTGTCGATGGAAAAACATTTTTAGAGAATAAAATGTTATCTCACGAAGTTTTCGGTCCATTTTCAATCATTGTAAAATGTGATGATGAATCTCAATTACTTTCAATTGTAAATCAATTGGATGGACAGTTAACAGGAACTATAATTGGAGAAGCAAATGAATTAAATGCACATACAGGAATCATTGCAGCAATGCAAAATAGAGTAGGGCGTTTAATCTTTAATGGAGTTCCAACTGGAGTAGAAGTTTGTCCAGCAATGATTCACGGAGGGCCTTACCCAGCTTCCTCAGATTCGAGATTTACTGCTGTAGGAACACACGCTGTTTACCGTTGGGTGCGTCCTTTTAGTTATCAAAATTGGCCTAATAGTTTATTGCCATTGGCTTTACAAAATGAAAATCCGTTGCAAATTTTAAGAACCATAAACAATACCCAAACTCAATCACCTATAAATTATGTTTAAGAAAACTTTTTTTTGTGTAGATGCGCATACATGCGGAAATCCTGTGAGAGTAGTTGCGGGCGGTGGACCAAATTTAGTTGGTGCAAATATGAGTGAAAAACGACAACATTTTTTAAAAGAGTTCGATTGGATTCGTAAAGGATTAATGTTCGAACCCCGAGGTCACGATATGATGAGCGGTAGTATTTTGTATCCACCAAGCAATCCCGAAAATGATTTTGGAATTTTATTCATAGAAACTTCAGGTTGTTTACCAATGTGTGGTCACGGAACTATTGGAACCATAACAATTGCCATAGAAGAAGGATTAATTACTCCTAAAGTTCCTGGAAAAATTAAAATGGAGGCTCCAGCAGGTTTGGTAAATATAGAGTACCAACAAACAGGAAATAAAGTGGATTGGGTTCGTTTGACAAATGTGAAATCATATCTAGCTGCAGAAGGTTTGACAATTGACTGCCCAGAATTGGGTGAAATTACTTTTGATGTTGCCTATGGTGGAAATTATTATGCAATTGTAGATCCGCAGCAAAATTTTTCAGGGATTCAAGATTTTACGGCTGGCAAAATTATTCAGTTTAGTCAAGAAGTTCGCAAAAGAATCAACGAAAAATACCCTAATTATTTTATTCATCCTGAAAATGATACCATTCGTGATGTAACCCACATGTTGTGGACAGGTGAACCATTAGATCCAAAATCATCGGGACGAAATGCTGTTTTTTATGGAGACAAAGCTATAGATCGTTCTCCTTGCGGAACAGGAACTTCGGCTAGAATTGCACAATTATATGCCAAAGGCAAACTAAAAAAGGATGAAGATTTTATCCATGAAAGCTATATTGGCAGTAAGTTTATTGCACGCGTTGTCGAAGAAACCAGTATTGGTGAAATCCCTGCAATTGTTCCAAGTATTCAAGGTTGGGCAAAAGTGTATGGATATAACAACATAATTATAGACGAAAATGATGATCCGTATGCACACGGTTTTCAAGTGATTTAATATGTAATTTAAAATATATAAATTCATTGATAAGCGTTGTCGGTCTTATCAATGAATTTTCTAATTCCAAATATAATGAAGAGAGTAAGTATTGTTGGCGGAGGAATTATAGGATTGTGTTCAGCCTATTATCTTGCCAAAGAAGGTTATGAAGTAACTGTTTTTGATCAATCTGAAATGAATGATGGTTGTTCGTATGGAAATGCAGGAATGATTGTTCCTTCGCATATAATTCCGCTTGCTCAACCCGGGATGATTGCCCAAGGAATGAAATGGATGTTTGATAGCCAAAGTCCGTTTTATGTTAAACCAAGATTAAACGCTGATTTGATAAAATGGGGGCTTCAATTTTACAAACACGCAAACGAAAAGCACGTTGAGAATTGTATGCCTGCTTTGCGTGATTTGTCATTGTTGAGTAAAGAGTTGTACCAAGATTTTGCAAAGGAAAATGATTCTTTTTTTTATAAAGAAAAAGGACTTTTGATGTTGTATAAAACTGATAAAGTAGCCAACGAAATGTTTCATGAAGCCAAGGAAGCAGAGCGTTTGGGATTGGAAGTCGATTATTTGACAAAAGAAGAAGTTTCTCGATTAGAAAAAGGAACAATAACAGATGTTTTGGGTGGAATTCATTATAAAAGTGATGCCCACTTGTACCCTCAAAGGTTCATGGAATTCATTAAAAAAGAATTGCAACACTTACAAGTTGAGATTTATTCTTCCACTTCCGTGAAAGACTTTGTTTTTGACCAAAATAAAATATCAAAAATTATTACCAGTAGAGGTACATTTGAAACAGATGAAGTTGTTTTGGCAGCTGGTTCTTGGAGTCCAACTTTGGCCAAAAAGTTAGGGATTTCGATATCCATTTTGCCAGGGAAAGGATATAGCTTTACGTTGAAAGATGAAAATCACAAGCCTTCAATTCCGTCTATTCTATGTGAAGGAAAAGTAGCTGTAACTCCTATGAATAATGATATTCGTTTCGGTGGAACTATGGAAATAACTCATACAAATGACACCAAAATTAATCAGAACAGACTGCAAGGAATTGTAAATACCATTAATGAATTTTACCCTGAAATGGAAGTTGAAATGCCAAAAGTAGAAGATACTTGGTATGGATTTAGACCTTGTACTCCATCGGGTATGCCTATTATTACTAAAGATAAAAAAGTAGTAAATTTGACTTTTGCAACTGGACACGCGATGATGGGGTTAAGTCTTGCACCTGCAACAGGAAAAATTATTACCGAAATAATCTCAGGAAAAACAACTTCTGTAGACACAAAAATGTTCCAAATATAAAAATATGCGATACGATTCGATTCCAGTTTCTTTGTTTGAAAATAACCGAGGCCGATTTACTTCAAAAATGCAAAGTAATAGTTTAGCTATTTTGACTTCAAATGATGTAATGCCTAATAATGCTGATGATGTAATGGGTTTTGCTCAAAATAATGATTTGTTTTATTTGTCAGGAATCGAGCAAGATGAAACTATTTTGGTGCTTTTTCCAGATGCTTTTAAAGAAGAAAATAGAGCCATTTTATTTGTAAAAGAAGTCAACGAGCATAGTTTAATTTGGGAAGGAGATTTTTTGACAAAAGAACAAGTTAAGGCTATTTCGGGTATTAAAAATGTAAAATGGACGCACGAATTTGAAAAAACATTTCAACTATTTGCATTTGAATCGGATGTGATTTATTTGGGACATAACGAGCATATTAAAAGAGTAACTTCAGATATGTCGACGCGTCAAGATCGTATGATTTTGTGGTGTAAAGAAAAATACCCGCTGCATCAATACGAAAGAGTTGCTAAAATTACCCGTGATTTACGACCAATTAAGTCTGATGACGAGGTAGCTTTAATTCAAAAAGCAATTGCTATTAGTATCAAAGGTTTTAAATCTGTATTAAAAGCAGCAAAACCAAATGTAAAGGAATACGAACTAGAAGCTGAGTTGGCTTATCATTACATAAAAAATGGAGCAACACGCCACGCATTCAAACCTATCGTGGCTTCAGGTAAAAATGCCTGTGCGCTACATTATAATACCAATGATGCTGTTTGCAAAGATGGGGAAATGATTTTGGTCGATTTTGGAGTTTGCTATGGCAATTATAATTCGGATACCACTCGTTGTCTTCCAGTAAACGGAAAATTTAGCCCTCGCCAGAAAGAGGTGTATGAATCCGTTTTATATTGTTTAAAAGAAGGTTCGAAATTATTAAAACCTGGAGTTTTATCAAAAGATTACGAATTGAAAATGGCTGAATTGATTGAAACAGAATTGATTAAATTGAGATTGATTACCTCTGAAGATATTGCAAATCAAAACCCTGAGAGTCCTGCGTATAAAAAATATTTTATGCACGGAACAGCCCATCATTTAGGACTCGATGTTCACGATGTGGGTTTGTATTCAAGACCTTTTGAAAAAGGAATGGTTTTAACTTGCGAGCCCGGAATTTATATTAGAGAGGAAGGAATCGGTGTTAGATTAGAAAATGATTATTTACTTACAGCTGATGGAAACATCAATTTGTGCGAAGACATGCTTATTGAAATTTTTGAGATTGAAGAATTAATGAAAACCAAATAACCTTATCGAAATGAAAAAACTTTTATTATTATTTATCCTTGTTAGCTCAAGTCTTTTTGCTCAAAAAAATAGTATTATAAACCAATTAAATTGGTTGCCAAATTCCCATTCCTTTTGGGTAAATGAGCAAAATAACGTTGTAGTTTATGACGTGGATAAACTGGATAAAAACAAAACAGTTTTGACCAAAGAACAATTGAAGACTTCTGGTTTTGAAGGTGTAATTGAAGAGTTAGTTTGGAACGAAACAAAAACAAAAGTATTGGTTTATACCAATTCTAAAAAAGTTTGGAGAGCCAATACCAAAGGCGACTATTGGTGTTTTGATTTGGAAACAGGGAAAGGAAAACAACTGGGAGCAAACTTAGAAAAATCATCGCTGATGTTTGCTAAATTCTCTAGTGATAATGAAAATGTGGCTTATGTTTCAAAACACAATATTTATATTGAAAATCTAAATTCAGGAAAAATAACGTCTTTAACTACAGATGGAACCGACAAAATTATCAACGGTACTTTTGATTGGGTTTATGAAGAAGAATTAGCCGCTCGCGATGGTTTTAGATGGAGTCCTGACGGGAAAAGTATTGCTTTTTGGCGTGTAGATGCCACCGAAACAAAATTCCATTTAATGATTAATAATACTGATGCTTTGTATCCGTTTATCGTTCCTGTGGAATATCCAAAAGCGGGTGAGAAACCGTCATCGGTAAAAATTGGAGTTATCGACGTTGCTTCTTTAAAAACAAATTGGTTAAATATTCCAGGTGAACCTGATAATAATTATTTGGTTCGTATGGAGTGGGTTGCTAATCAAGAAGTAATGGTAGTGCAATTAAACAGACATCAAAATCAAGCAACACTTTATAACTGTAACACTCAATCAGGGAAAGCTAATGTAATTTACCAAGAGAAATCAGATACTTGGATTGATGTTTTTGATATTTCTTCTGGGGTATATGATGGATTTCCGTGTCAGTTTGTCGATAATGGTAAAGCTTTTTTATGGAGCTCTGATGCTGATGGGTGGATGCATATTTATAAAATAAGCATTGACGGAAAAAAGAAAGAATTGATAACTACTCAGGGATTTGACGCTTACTTTAAAGCGTACAACGATAAAACAAAATCGGTTTATTATATCGCTAGCCCAAAAGATGCAACGCAACGCTACTTGTATGAAACGAATTTGAATTCGAAAAAAACAAAACGAGTAACGCCAGAAGTTTATGTTGGAACCAATAACTATGAGTTTTCTACAGATGGAACTTACGCAAAGCACTTAAATTCTAGTATCAATCGTAACTTTAATATTCGTTTAGTTTCTTTATCCAATCATAAAAAAGTATTACCGTTAGAAGCGGATGTTTTTACAGAACCGAATAGAGATTTTTCTTTAGAAAAATTTAAAGTTACAACAGTTGATGGTATTGAAATGGATGGAATAATGGCAAAACCTTTGGATTTTGATCCGAATAAAAAGTACCCATTGTTTTTTTATGTTTATGGCGAACCCATGGCTTCTGTAGCAAATGATATGCCGTATTTTAATGATTTTATTGAATTGTTAATACCAAAAGGATACATAGGAATTGCAATGGATAATCGAGGAACTCCAGTTTTAAAAGGTACCCAATGGAGAAAATGTATTTATAAAAACATTGGAATTATTAATACTCGCGATCAAGCGATGGCTGCCAAAGAAATTTTAAAATGGAATTTTATTGACACCGATAGAGTGGCAGTACACGGTTGGAGTGGTGGTGGTGCTGTTACTTTAAATTTGATGTTTCAATATCCAGAAATTTACAAAACGGGAGTAGCAATTGCAGCAGTTACTGATCAGCATTTTTATGACAATATTTATACAGAACGCTATATGGGATTGCCAACCGAAAGTGAAGCGTCTTATATTCAAGCTTCGCCAGTAACTCATGCTAAAAATTTAAAGGGTAATTTACTATATATTCACGGAACGGGAGATGATAATGTTCATTATAAAAATGCCGAAGTTTTGATAAATGAATTAGTTAAATATGACAAAATGTTTGACTTAATGATATATCCAAACCGTACTCATGGTATTTATGAAGGTGAAGGAACTTCGAAACATCTAAGCGATACTTTTGTCAAATTTATTGAGAAAAATTGCCCTCCAGGAGCAAAATAGAAGAAACATAAATAATTAAAAAGGGAGCATTTCTGTAATGGAAATGTTCCCTTTTTTGTTTAACTATCTAAATGTATTAATATCCAAAAGGATTATCAATACTGTGCATAGGAGTTGTAAACCACTTTGGACCTTCAGTAGTCATATAAAAATGATCTTCGTGTCGAATTCCGAATTGTCCAGGAATGCAAATCATAGGTTCGTTGCTGACTACCATTCCTTCTTGTAAAAGTGTTTGATTACCTCTAACTAAATACGGGTATTCATGAATGTCCAAACCTGTGCCGTGACCAACACGATGCGGTAATCCTGGAATTCCATAATCGGGGCTTAATCCTGCTTCTCCTAATATTTTTCTAGCAGCATCATCTACAGAACCACAAGTAGCTCCTAATTTTGCAGCATCAAACGCCGCTTGTTGGGTAGCTTTTTCAAGGTTCCAAATTTTGCGGTGAGCTTCCGTAGGAGTTCCATAAACATAGGTACGTGTTATGTCTGATAAATAACCTTCTAAACGACAACCCGTATCAATCAAAACAATATCATTGTCTTTTAAATCTTGAGGAACAGTTACACCATGTGGATATTGCGAATCATCAGAAAACAAAACGATACAGAAATAGGAACCCGAAGAAACACCCGCTTTAATATGCGCTTGGTTGATGAATTCGACAACAGTATCGGCTTTAATACCTGGATATAAAATACGTGCTACTGCACGCTGAACAACCATTGTTATTTCTTTGGCTTGCTGAATAATAGCAATTTCGTTAGCTGATTTTTGAATTCGGCAACCCGTTGTAATGGGTTGAGCATTTACGAAAGTGTAATTTGGATTGGCTTTGGTAACGCCATCAATTAAAAAGTAATTGGCAGATTCATCCAACGCAATTGTTCCGTCATTGTAATTCTTATGCTGCAAAAGCATTCCCATTAAAGTATACGGACTCTCGTGCTCTTCCCAACAATTGATTTTTCCATCAATTTGCATGAATTTTTTAAAAGTTCCGTCTTCAAATTTTGGGACAATGTATTCTAAGGTTCCGTCGTCAAATAGTAAAGCACCCACCATTCTTTCGGATGGATTCCATTTTGTTCCTGTAAAATAATATAAATTGGTTCCAGCGTTGAGGTAAATGGCTTTGTAATTGGCTTCTTTCATCAAAATAATTGCCTTTTGAATACGAGCTTGGTATTCTTGTATTTGAATGGGTTTTACATTCAACGTCATGTCTTGTATTTTTTCTAGCTCTATTTCTGCGGTAGATCCGCCAACTCCTATAGTCATTTTTGTAGTTTTTTGAGATTGTTTTTGTTTGAATAAAGGTATCAAATGATTGGGTACGATGTTTTAGAATTAACGTAAAATGAATCCATTTTTCATGGGATCAATAGGGTCAATAACAAAAGTATTCATTCCTGTAATATGTGCTGTTCCTTCAACTTGCGGAATAACAGCTTTAAAATTTCCATAATCAACTTCAGATATTAATGAACAATTAAATTCGCTATCTGTAATGCTTTCAATTGTGATTGTTTTTTTATAATCAATGTTTTTTCGAGCATGTTCAATTGCGACTCTTCCTGAAACACCAGAACCTGTAGGTGAACGATCAACTTCACCTTCGGCAAAAACGCAAACATTACGACTGTGGTTTTTAGAATTATGCGGCTCATCAATAAAAATAGTGCCGTACAAAAAACTTAAATCATCTTCAAAAGGATGTAATATTTCGCGATCATCTAGCATAACGGTACGTTTTATATCCATTCCAGTTTGTATAATTGCACGGTAATCAGCTGTGGTTAAGCTCAAGTTTAAATTATTTTTTCTAAGGTCAACATAGGCATAAAAAGCGCCGCCATAAGCCAAGTCATAAGTGATTTCGCCCAAGCCAGGAACATTAACCACACGATCTAAACCGACTACAAAACTTGGAACACAATGAAATTTGACACCCGCAACTTTTCCGTTTTTAATATTTACATAAGATGTAATTCGGCCACAAGGAGCGTCAATTTTTAATTCATTTTCACCTTCAACAAGATCAATCCAATTCATTTTTGCCGCCAACGTACTTATTGCAATAATTGCGTGACCGCACATCGTACTGTATCCTTCATTATGAAGAAATAGGATTCCAAAATCAGCTTCATTATCATTGGGTGGAAGTAAAATACAGCCATACATATCGGCATGACCGCGTGGTTCAAACATTAATGTTGTTCTCAGGAAATCATAATTTTCTCTGATGTCTCGGCGGTATTCTAAAACTGAATTCCCTTTTAATTTAGGAAATCCATCTATAATCACGCGCAAAGGTTCTCCGCCAGTATGCATGTCAATTGTTTTAATTTGCACCCAATGTTTGGGAACTATAAAGTTTGTGTTTTCTAGAATGTTTTGGTAAGTTGATGTCATTAGGTTTAAATTATTTTTGGGTAGTAAATTCGTTATAAAAGTGTGCCGCTGCAACTAAATCTTCAAGCGCATGACCAACGGATTTGAAATAAGTAATTTCTTTGTCAGAAGTTCTTCCTTTTTTGGTTCCTGAACACAATTCGAATAAATCGGCTTTAATTGCATCTTCGGTAATAATATTTGTAGAAAGTGGAATATAAATATCACCGCTTTCTTTGAGTCCGCCTTGGTAAGTGTCGATAAATACACTTGATTTTAAAATGGCTTCGTCATCAGCTTCTCGCATATCCTTTTTATAAGCACCAACCAAATCCAAATGTTGCCCTTCTTGCAGCCATTTTCCAAAAACTAAAGCAGTAGCAGATAAAGTAGCGCACGAAATAATGGCTACGTTCCGAATCACGTCTTCAATATTTTCAACGACTTCGCATGTAAACGGAAAATCTTTCAAGTCGTCACATACTGTTTGCGCTTTCGCAGAGTTTCTTCCCCAAACAAAAACTTTTTTTATTGGGCGAACACTTGCATGCGCTTGAATTAAATTGGTTGCTAATGCTCCAGTTCCAATCATCAATAAACTGTCAGAATCGGCTCGTGATAGGTAGCTACTGGCCAAAGCAGAAGTAGAAGCAGTTCTTTTTGTGGTTAATGATTTGGCATCTAATATTGCTTTGATATTCCCTTTATGAGCATCTAAGTAAATGTAAGTTCCTTGAATTGCCGGTAAATCGTATTTTCCGTTATTGGGACTAACGGTTACAATTTTTACGCCCAAATCATTACCTGGATTAAATGCTGGCATTAATAATATAGTAGAATCTTTATTTTCTTCTGGATTTCTAAAATCGTGATGATGGCGCATAGGGACTTCGATTCCTGTATTCGAAAATCCTTTTCTTAAGGCTTCAATTAAGTTCTTGAAATTGCAGTTTTCTTCAATAAAATCATCAGAAATATGTTGGATTGTTTTCATTTTTTTTAAATTTTAAATAAAGTTAAATCAATTTTTAGTTATTGTATTATTTTTTCAAAAATCAGATAAAATATCATAATTTAAGGGTAATATAATATCAGTTTTAGGGAGGTATTGGTTTTAATTTTATAAAATATATTAAGCCCAAAAAATGAAAAAAATACAAAACATAGTTTTACTATTCTTGCTTTTCTGCACGACAATCGAGAGTTCTGCTCAAACAGTGACAGAATTGAATCAAAAATTGACTCAATTATTTCCCAAAGCGGAAATAACACAAATTGATAATTTAGAAGGTTTTACCGAATCATTTCAACTAATTTTAGATGAACCATTAGATCACGGACATCCTGAAAAAGGAACTTTTAAACATTATATTTATTTGTCACACATTGATTTTAAAAGTCCGATGGTTATTGAGACACATGGATATAATACCGCAAATGTTAAAAGTGAAGTAAGTTCATTATTGAAAGCAAATCAAGTTGCTGTCGAATATCGTTTTTACGGAAAATCGCGCCCAAATCCGATACCTTGGGAGTATTTGACCAATGATCAAGCAATAGAAGATTACCATAATATTGTAGTCAAACTAAAAGAGCTATATACCGGGAAATGGATTTCTACAGGAATAAGTAAAGGAGGGGAGACCGCTTTGATTTATAAATCGAAATACCCGAAAGATGTCGATGTTGCAATGCCTTATGTTGCTCCTTTGATCGATACCGAAGAAGATCCTAGAACGGTAGTGCATACGAAAACTGTTGGTACTGCTGAATGTAGAGTCAAAATTGAAAGTTTTCAGCGCACTGTTTTAAAAAATAGAGAAGCAGTTTTAGAAGAATTTAAGAAATATGCTGTTGCCAAAAAAATGGATTTTACTGAAGTTCCTTTTTCAGAAGCTCTTGAATATGCAGTTTTAGAATTTCCTTTTTCTTTTTGGCAATGGGGAGGAAAATGTGATGAGATTCCACTCGAAACAGCACCTGCCAAAGCCTTGTTTGATTATTTAAATAAAGTCGTTGGAGTTGGAACTTATAATGATAAAATGTATTTCAATTATTTGCCATCTTATTACCAACATTTAAGTGAATTAGGATACTACGGATTTGATTTTTCTCCAGTTGAAGATTTACTTCAAATTGTAAAAAACACTTCAAACAACCGATTTTCACCAAAAGGAGTGCCTATTAAATACAATCCGAAATACATTAAAAAGGTTAGAAATTACGTTGAAACCAGAGGAGATCATATTTTATATATCTATGGAGGTTATGATACTTGGTTTTCTTGTTCCCCAAAACCAAATCCTAAATTAGATGCCTTGAAAATGGTACTTCCACAAGGGAGCCACGCTACAAGAGTGAAAGACTTTCCAGAAGAAGAGCAATCATTAATTTTGGAAACTTTGAATAGATGGCTGCGGGAATCGTCTTAAAATAGGTTAACTAGGTTAATAATATAAAATTGGTTAAATCGGAACAGAATTAATTCTGTTCCGATTTATTTTTTCCCATCGTTTTAGTTTGATTTTGTATATATTTAAAAATGTGATTATTTTAAGCCAACTTACTCAATTTATAAGGATAATTTATATCAACATTGGAATCGCAACAGCTAAAGGCATTTCCTTATAAGTGCTCGCATCTGTAGCGTATAATAAGCGCATGGTATGATCATAAAATAATTTACCCTCTAATTTATGTTCTAAACTTTTAAGATTGACAATACTCTTGGCAAGAGAATTTTTATGTTTCATTTAGAATAAAAATATTGCTTAATCTAGTATTTTATATATGGATGATGGATTGTTACAACTCGCTTAAAGCAATATCTAATAGCTCAATCATCTCATCTGCATTTTGTTTATTGAAAGGCATTGGTGGCTTTATTTTTAAAACATTATGCAAAGGACCATCTGTACTTAGTAAAAAACCTTTTTCTTTCATTTTTTCAACAACTATATCAATTTCAGCAACAGCTGGCTCCATTGAATCTCGGTCTTTAACCATTTCCGCACCTATGAATAAACCGTGTCCACGAACATCACTAATAATAGGATATTTAGCCATTAGTTTTCTAAGACCGTCCATCAGGTGGTTTCCCACTTCTAATGCATGTTGTTGCATTTCTTCGTCTTGAAGCACATCTAATACAGCCAAACCTGCCGTCATAGATACAGGATTACCTCCAAAGGTGTTGAAGTATTCCATACCGTTATTAAAAGCATTTGCAATTTCATTAGTAACAATTACGGCAGCCAGTGGGTGTCCATTACCAATTGGTTTTCCTAAAACAACAATATCGGGAACGACATCTTGCAATTCGAAACCCCAAAAATGGTCGCCAATTCGTCCAAAACCAACCTGAACTTCATCAGCAATACAGATTCCTCCAGCAGCTCTAACGTGTTCATAAGCCGTTTTTAAATAATTTTTAGGAAGTGGTATTTGGCCTCCAACACCTAAAAGCGTTTCGCAAATGAATACAGCAGGCGCTTTATCTTCTTTTTTTAAATCTTCGATAATTCGTTGCACATCAGCAGCATATTTTTCGCCTGCATTTGTATCTCCATATTTATAAGTACCACGATATAAGTCGGGATTAATCGCTTTATGAATCCAAGGCATTTTTCCGAAACCGCCTTTACCATCAAATTTATATGGGCTCATTTCCATAGCAACCGTCGATGTACCATGATAAGCATGATCCAGTACAATAATGTCTTTCTGTTTCGTGAAATGGCGACTCATTCGAATTGCCAAATCATTAGCTTCACTACCGGAATTAACAAAATAGCATACACTTAAAGCTGCAGGTAATGTAGCAGTAAGTTTTTCGGCATATTCAATAATAGTGTCATTAAGATAACGTGTATTCGTGTTTAAATTAGCAATTTGTTTTTGCATTTTTCGAACAACAACAGGATGGCAATGACCTACATGTGATGGGTTATTTACACAATCTACAAAAGTTCTTCCTTTATCATCATAGAGAAATTGTAAAGCGCCTTTTGTAATTTTTAGTTTGTCGTTGTATCCAATACTTAAATTTCTACCTATTTTTTCGTGACGAATTGCCAATAAATCATCATAATTTTCATCAGTAATAATTCCTGTAAAACCACAAACTTTTCTAAAAGTATCTTGCGCTTTTATTGGATTAATTCGAATAAGTTGGTTTAGCAATTCCCAAGCTGGTTTTTCAGTAAGAAAATGATGTTCATTGTTGCTTTCTAAAGATGAGTTGTAAGCTGATTGTGTCACACTGATACAAAGTCTCGCTGCAATTAGATAATACAATAAATCAACTTCTTGTTCAGTGAGTGCATATGATTTATGATACCCTTCAACAATTGATGCAGCAACTGTCAATGGGTCTTCCTCACCAAGCATGGCATAAGTACACGCAATTGCTAGATTGTTGATAAGCGCTGTGTAAACCATATCACCAAAATCAATTAAACCACTTATGTTATTTTCTTGAACTAGGATGTTATAATCATTAGCATCGTTATGTATGTAGGCATGACGCAAAGTATGGATTAGAGGAAGTACTTCGCTATCAAATTGCAACAAGAAATAGCCTGCGATTCGTCTTTTTTCGTGATCTAAAATGTATTTTAAATTATCATTTGCCTCGCTAGCACAATTGATATCCCAAGTATAGCGACGGTGCATAGCAAGATGAGAAAAGTAGCGAAGTTCATAATCCATATTTCCTAAAAAGGATCCTAGATTGTAAAATAACTCTTTTGATTTACTTTCTTTTTCTACCCAAAAAGTACCTTCTAGAAAATTGAGAATTCTTACATAATATATTTTAGAATCAGCTTCAACTTTTGTCAAAGCATCGCCCTGTTTGTTGATGCAAAACTGCTGAAATACATTTGCAAGGCTGCTATTTGATAGGTGCTGAATGATTTTTACCTGGGCGTCTAAAAACGGAAGGGGATGATCTTCATTAGATATTTTTAGAATATACTTTTCGTTTGTATCAGTAGATAAAAGAAAATTTAACTCGTCATAACCATTTAATGATTTTGCGGTTGCAGTTAGCCCGTAATTTTCTTTGGCTAATTGCTCAATTGTTTTTTCTGAAAAATTCATCAGTAAATTTTTTGTATTCGTTAATTTTATTTCCAAATTACGGCTTGTGCAGGCTGCAAAGGATTCTGTCCAACCAATATTTTACTTCCTTGTGGAATCGCAAGTTCAACAGGGTCGTTTGAATAATTAACTCCTACATAGAAGCCATCTCTCCATTCGACAAAAACACCACTTGGTAAATTCTCAATAGCCACATTTGCTCTTTCATATACATTGCGTACAATTTGTCTCTCTAAATTTCCCTCAGTACTTTCTACGCCAATGTAAGTTACTGTTCCTTTACCTAACTTTCTAGTAACTGCGGCAGCTTTGCCTTTATAAAATTGGTCTTCATAGGTGGCTAAAACTTCGGTTCCTTTTCTAGGCGATAATACATCTGCCCAGGTGTTCCATTGAAAGTTATTGTTATCTGCTTTTATAATTCCTTTCATATCTGTAACTAATACATCAAAAAAGTCAACATCAGCTCCAATTAAAGGCACGATTGGCGCACTCCAGTTGGTTTCAAAAAAATGTCCGTTTTTGTCTTTTTGTCCAGTTCTACATGTTAAAATCAAATTACCTCCTTTTTCAACATATTTAGTCCATTTGTCCACTAATTTTTGATCAATAAGCTGATACGAACTAGCCACAATAAAATGATATTCATCAAAATTATCTTCCTCTGTAAGAAAATCCACTGGTGCTCCAGTAGATTTGATGGCTGAAGAATACGTATTTCTATGTCTCCAAGTATTCCAATTTTTGGTTTGCTTGTGATTTTCTAAGTCCCAAAGGTTTTCATGACTCCACAGGAAACCTGTTTTTCTGTTGGCAATTTTTTGCGGAAGTACTGCTTTTGGGTTGTACTCTTTACGCAATAGTTTCATGTCTTGAATTGATTGTACAAATTCTTTTCCACCAGTAGAAAGTGTGACTCCGTCAGTGCCCACAATACCTTCGTGATACATTTCGCTACTTCCTAGTGGGTGTCTGTATCTGTAAGTACAGGTAAAAGCGCAACCGCCTCCAAAGGCTTGTGAAAGCCACATGTGAACCGTTCCCGGTTGCAATTGCGGATTAATACTCGCCCAGTTTACTTGTCCTGGTTGTAATTCCATAATCCCTGTAACGCCACTGATGGAGCGATAATAATCGTTTGCTTCATGGATTTTACTAGGATGTCCGATTCTAAAATTGGCTCCACCTAAATTATTTTGACCACTTACGGGGTACATTGTATAGGTGATGAAGTCCATTTTATCAGCCCTTCTTGGGTCTGAGTCGTAAGTCACATTAGTGAAGTTAGTCGTAATCCATTGTTTTGGGTCCGTATATTTTCTCAATATTTCGGCTTGGTCATTTAAGAAACTAGCTTGAGCATCTGCAGTGAATCGCTTGAAATCTAAAATCGTATGTGGACTTAACTTATCTTCAAAATAAACTTCGGTGTTAGGTAATACGATTTGTTCAAAGTTAGAATAACGTGTACTCCAGAAACTACCAACCCATTCCGTATTCAATTTTTCAATAGTCCCGTATTTGGCTTTAAGCCAAATTTGAAATGCTGTGCGAGCAGAAGGACTAAAATCCTCCGTAGACAAAGGCTCGTTGTCAATTTGCCAACCTATAACATTTTTGTTTTTACCGTATCTCTTTCCCAGTTCAGCTACTATTTTCGCTGTGAATTCACGGTATTTTTTATTGGTTACTGAAATATTTGCTCTATTTCCGTGTTGTCTTCGGTTGCCCTTAGAATCAACTAGATATATTTCAGGGTATTTATCACCCATCCAAGCTGGTGGAGTAGGTGTAGGCGTGCAAAGAATCACTTTTAAACCTTCTTTTTCGGCTATTGATAAGGCATCATCAAGCCATTTAAAATCATATTTTCCCTCTTCAGGTTCCATATATGTCCATGCAAATTCGGCGAAATGGGTGAATTCAAAACCTAGCTTTTTTATATTTTTTAAGTCACGATCCCATTGTTCTCTTGGCCATTGCTCAGGGTAATAATACACCCCAATTTGCATTAAATCAGCTTTATTGAAAAACCTCTGAGGATTGTTTTTTTCTTGAGAATGTGCATTCAACTGAAAACCGAATAAGGCTAAAAGTAAAAATATAAGTTTCGTTATTAAGGAATTATAATGAGTCATTACTTAATTGTTTTTGTTATTAGTTATTTAAAATTAAAAGTAAAAAATGTGCTGCCGACCAGCTAAAATTTTGTGCTTCTAATCCTTTTCCAGTTTTTGGATGATAATTTTCTCGAATAGACATTCCTTTTTCTAAAGCGCCTTCGGTATTCTGAATAAGTTTACCCGTAAGTAAATCGACTTCTTTTTTATAACCATATTTTTCTAATCCATTGATACCAAAATAAACTTGATCTAACCAAATTGGACCTCTCCAATATCCGTCTTCTGGATTAAATTTTGGATTGTTAGCCGCCAAGGTTGGTAGCGGAACAAATGTGTTGAAAGTAATTGGGTTTAATAAATTGTTTTTAATCGCATTCGCTTGTTCAGAAGTAGCAACCTCAGTCCAAAGCGGTAAAAAACCTTCGCACCCCATTTCTTTAACGGATGTTTTTCCATCAATTGATGTGTCATAAAACCATCCAGTAGTAGCATCCCAAAATTGCGTCTGAATTTGTATTTTTAAAGTATTGCTTTCAGATTTCCATTTTTTTTCTTCATCCGCTAGTTTTAAAACTTGTGCCATCTTAGCCAAATAATTTTTTTCAGCATATAAAAATGAGTTTAAATCGACACTTTCTTGGTCTAGCGAGTAAGCCTTTTCTCCATTTTTTAATATTTTACTATTATCAAAACGTACCGCGTTGTCCATGCCACTTTCCCATTTAGCTGCAATTACACTACCATCTGTAGAGCCAAATTCACAAAGACCATCTTGATCATGATCACGTTCTTTGTACCACCAATCATGGTATTTTTTTAATTTTGGATACATTTCTTTAATGAAACTAACATCTTTATTTTGTTTGTAAATTTCCCAAACTGCCCAAGCTGCAAGTGGTGCTTTTGTATTTCTATAATTATTAGGCTCAATTGTCGTATCCCGATAAATACAATCTGGAATAAATCCGTTTGGTTCTTGATAATCAAACAAAGCACGCATTTGATTTTTAGCTAATTCAGGACTAAAGTGAGCTAATGCTGCAGCATGTTTCCAGCTATCCCACGCCCAAAAACCATGAAACCATTCGTAGTTATAGCTTGGAAATACACCTTCATGCTTTAATCCTTCTGCAGCAATTCTAGTGTTGTTTTGTAAAGTGAGGATTAATTTTGCTAGGAAAACAGAATAATCATCACCGTTATAAACCATTTTCTTTTTAGCTATTAATTGAGCTAATTCTTTTTCTTTGGCCTGTTGATTCGTACTTAAAACTGAATTGAAGGTACTTTTTGAAATTTTTATTTTTTCATTTTCCCAACTATACTGTGGAAAAATATACGATTGTGAAACTATGATTTCTTTTGTTTCATTAGGCTTTACTGTTATCAAATTTAATTTAGCACTATAGCCTTCATTCGTCGTTTCGATAACGGTGTTTTTGTCAAAAAACTGAATGTAACCAACAGCATTGCTTTTTGAAGAAATTAATTTTAGGGTTTGATTTTCTTTAGAAAACTGAATCGTATTTAGGTAAGTTTTAGAGTCAAAAACGGGATTTAAAGAAATTTTTTTTGATGAACGATTAGTAATACTTGTTTTTTGGATTGCCGTATTTCCCGAAAAGAATACCAACTGTTGTTTAACCTCAAGCAATTCATTTTGGAACAATTGTTCTAAATGACTGTTGTAACTATTTTGATTTACTAAAGATTTTTCCCAGTTGATTTCATCTTGTTTGTTGTCATTCAAAAGACGCAAGGAAACAAAAGAAGAACTTAGCCAAACACCATTTTGTTCCGTCATTAAAAATGGCCCTGAAAATCCACCCTGAATAGATCCTGGTTCAAGAAATCCAAAACCAAACCAAGCACCTTTGTCCGAAAACGCCAATGACTTACGATCGGTAGCGTTTTTTGGAAAACCTTTATAATTCAAGCTGTTTTTACTCAACTCCAAAATTGGAAATTTTGTTTGAGAAAAGGCACTTTGAAGTATCAAAAAGAATAAAAGAGTCGATATAAATTGTTTCATTTTAATATAATATTTGTTTCGATTATGCATTTTGAGATGAATCTCAGCTTTGCAGTAAAGTGGGTTTTTAAAAATGCATATTATTGCTATTCCTCTTTTAATTTATAAAAACCTTTCAAGTTGAACTTGTTTCAAGATTTGAGTTTTTAAGTTATTTAAAATTAATCTTTTAAATTTTATAAAAGAATAGTCCAACTCTTGAGTGGACTATTCTTTTTTTAGTACTAATTCTATGTGATGAGTTTAATTATTTTGTATTTCGGTTAAAGGAACTGGGTAGAAATTATTCTTTGCAGGATCAAAATTGGTGCGCCCAACAGCATCTAAAGCAGATTTTGTTTTTCCCCAACGACGTAAATCGTAAAAACGGAAATTCTCCAACGGGAATTCAATAATTCTTTCATGTTCAATTTGAGCTTTAACCGCATCATAGCTTGCACCTACCATATTTGGCATATCGGCTCTAGCTCTTACTTCATTAATAAATGGTATAGCTTCTGGAGAACGTTGTAATTCGTTTAGGGCTTCAGCTTTCATCAAAAGAACATTTGAGTATCTCATTAAAGGAACATTCATACCCAAAAATTCAGTATCCATTTGTTCTTGAGTAGGAGGTAAGTACTTGCGGAAAACAGGTTTGTCTGTAGTTCCGAATTTGTCATCATACGTTTGACCAAAAATCCTTGGATTTGCTGGGTCATTAAAATAAGGATCTTTGAAGAAAATGTTACTGTAAAGACGAGAATCGTAATTTCCTGTTGAAGCTATTTTTCCTTCTTTTTTAAATTCATTCATCAACATATCTGTAGGTAGAATTTCATCCCAACCACCTAATTCACTTGCTGCCATCCAAAAATGAAGAGCAGTACGGTAGAAAGCACCATTAGAGGTGTTTTCACTAAATTGAAGTTCAAAAATAGATTCTTTTGAGTTTTTGTTAGTTCCATTAAACATACTAACGTAATCTTTTACCAGTTCATAACCTTGTACTTTATCAAAAGCAGCAAGGGATTCAGTAAGGTAAGTTTGTTTCTGAGCTGTTTCTTCATATGCTCTAGTTAAATATGCAAATCCAAGGTAACTGTTAGCTGCACCACTAGTTGCACGCCCTGCTTTTTCTGCTGATTGAGTAGCTGGAAGCACTTGGGCAGCAGCTTTTAATTCACTTATAATAAAATCCCAAGCTTCTGTACGTTCTGAAAGAGGAGCATCTATTTGGCTTTGATCTGTAATATATTTGTTTCTGATTTTTATTTTATCCCAGTTAAGAATTAACTTTAAATGGTAATAAGCTCTTAAAAATTGCGCTTCAGCAATTATTTGATTTCTGTCTAAATCCGTAATTGCAGATGAAGGCATTTGTCCAACCTTGGTAATAACTTGATTAGCATTACTAATACCACGATAATTAAGTGTCCAATAACTTGTAAATTGACTATTGCCATTGGTGTATGTAAAATCAGCAAGTTCTACCCAATTTTGATAATTAAGGGCATCGCTTCCTAGTTTACAAATGTCTTCGCGATATGCTTCTACAGGCCATTTTACCTCAGTGAACGCATATTCGTCGACAGAGCCTTCAAGTAAGGCATATGTTGCAGAAAGACCTGCTTCGGCATCTGATTTGTTTCTCCAGAATGTTGAAGAGTCAAGTTGATCCGGTGATTCTTGATCTAGGAAATCATCACTATTGCATCCTGCTAGTGTTAATAAGCCTAAAACAGTAAAAAAATTGAATATCTTTTTCATGATTGTTTCTTTATAAATTTCTTAAAATACGTATTGTACGCCCAAAATGAATGATCTTGTGAATGGATACACGAAACGGTCTACACCAGTATCTAGTAAAGTGTTTCTTGAAAATTCTGGATCAGTACCTGAATAATTGGTAATGGTAAATAGATTTTCAGCAGTTACATAAAACCTCAGTTTGTCTATTTTGGTTGCATCTAACAGTTGTTTAGGTAAAGTATATCCAATTTGTAATTGACGCATACGAACGAAATTTCCATTTTCAAGAAAACGATCAGATTCTCTACTGTTTCCATTAGGATCCCCAAGTACAGCACGAGGAATGTCACTGTGGTTTTCTGGTGTCCATGAATTAAGGGTAGTAGCCAGCATATTTGTTCCTGAACTCATAGATTCGTAGAAATACCTGTTTCCGTTGTATAATTTATTTCCCCATCCACTTCCTATTAAAGCGCTAAAATCAAAGCCTTTGTAACTAGCACCTAGAATTAAGTTGGCTTCTAGTTTTGGTAAACCTGTACCGGTGTATTCTTTATCTTTTTCATCAATTACTCCGTCATTATTTAAATCTTTGAATTTAACATCACCTGGCTTAGCATTTGGCTGAATTATAGTACCATTATTGGTATAACTATCTACTTCGGTCATAGATTGAAAAATTCCATCAGTTCGGTATAGGTAAAAGGCACTAATTGGTGTGCCAACTCGTGCTTGAGTAGGGAAATGCTCATCACCATATTTTAGACCTTCTCCATAAATAGCTTGATCTGCATTGGCAAGAGATTCTACATTATTGTGAAGGGTACTAAAATTTAAACCTACATTATATTTGAAGTCATTAACCTGATCAGCATAATTAATTTCGAATTCAAATCCGCTGTTACTCACTTTACCAACATTAAGAATAGGATCATCAATTCCTGCAGATGGAGCTAATTTTTTTGTGATTAACAAATTGTCAGTAACATTATGATAGTAATTCATAGAACCACTAATTTTCCCGTTTTTAAGAACATAATCAATTCCAATGTTTTTAGAATCTGTCGTTTCCCATTGTAGTTTTCTGTTTTCTAATGTAGTTGCAATACTACCTGGCCATGGATTACTTCCAGTTCCTTGTACATAACCTGAGTTTAAGGAATTTCCAGAATGAATTAATGAACTAGAAGCATAGTATCCTAATGCTGCTTCATTACCTAATTGTCCCCAACTCGCACGTAATTTTAATTTAGACACAAGAAAATCTTCTGGGAAGAAATCTTCTTTATCAATTTTCCAACCTAAAGCAACCGATGGGAATGCTCCCCAACGAGTGTCTTTTCCGAATTTAGATGAACCGTCATAACGTACCGTAGCTTGAGCCAAATAACGATCTTTGTAAGAATAATTAATACGGCTGAAATAAGAAAGTCGATTGTATTGGTATTTAGATCCATCAGCTGAATAAGTTCCTCCTTTTCCTGCTCCAATGGTTTGGAAACTAGGATCTAAAAAACCTGCGGGATGCTCTATAGACACGAGTTGTCCATTTTCTACAGTATGATCCGTTGTTTTACCTTCTACTGTAATATCATTCCAGTTAGAAGAGGAAGGGTTCATGGTAGTACCTAATAAAAAGTCAAAAGAGTGATTTCCAAAAGTTTTAGCTGCCGTTATAGTATTTTCCCAAATCTGTTGATCCAAGAAAGTTCTTTGCTCCCTTTGTACTGTGTATTTTTCAGGAGATTGTACGTTTGCGATAAATGGCGGATTGTGCCATGTTTGTTGTGAGTTTAGCTCATGATAAGAGTAAGCGGTTTTAAACTTTAGCCAAGAGGTGATATTAGCAGTTATAGATATATTAGCTGTTAAATCTTGTCCTCTCGCATCACCGCTTCTATAATGCTCATCTGCAACTGGATTTGTATTAAAAGGTAAGCCGTCTTTATTTGTTAAGCCATAACCATAAGGTTCATTTGGGTCTAAAACAGGAACTAAAGGCGAAATAGCATAAACTTCTTTTAACTGAAAATTGGGTTGTTCGTTTTTAGTTGAGACATACGCTAATTTAGTATCAACATCAAAAATTGATTTTTTGAAACTAACTCTTGCGCTTGCATTTCTTTGATCAAAATTGTTATCAATAACAATTCCTTTTTCTGAGGATAAGTTTCCATAAAGAGCAAACTTAACCACACCCTGACGACCTTGAACACCTAAGCCATAATTTTGTGCTAATCCAGAACGGAAAACCTGATCTTGCCAATCTGTATTATTTTCTATCGGATTAGTAATGTATGCAGGTAATGCAACTGGAGTATTAGCATATTTATTGTATTCATCATACATTCTTTTATGAACGGTTTGATAACCTTGGGAATCTAATAAATCTAATGTTTTGGCTGTTGTTGTACTTTTTACAAAAGAAGTAAAATCAACTTTCATTCCTTCTTTTTGCCCCGATTTTGTTGTAACAATGATTACACCGTTTGCGGCTACAGATCCATAAATTGCTGCTGCAGCACCATCTTTAAGAACCTCCATTGATTCAATATTTGTAGGATTGACTGAATTTATATCTCCTTGAAAACCATCTATAATGTATAATGGGTTTGTATTTCCAAAAGTATTAATTCCTCTAATCTTAACGTTTACAGTAGCACCAGCAGTTCCTCCTGTTTTTTGAACATTTACTCCTGGGACTAAACCTTGAAGTGCTTCTGCAGCATTATTGGTTCCTCGAGCTTCCAAGCTTTCTTTTTTTATAGTAGAAATTGCTCCGGTAACATTTCCTTTTTTGATGGTTCCATAACCAATAACAACCACTTCGTCTAACTTGTTATTTTCTTCCTGAAGTACAACGTTTAATTCTTTGCTATTTTGCACAGGAACCTTTAGTGTGTTAAATCCAATATAGGTAAAAGTTAAAGTAGGATTTTTTATATCAGAAGGAATTTGTAATGTAAATTTTCCGTTTTCATCACTATTTGTTCCAATAGTAGTTGCATCTAAAGTTACATTTACTCCAGGTAGTAAAATGCCTTTACTATCCGTTATTTTTCCTGAAATGGTTTTTTGCAATTGACTATTTTGTGCAAAATTGATGTTTGGTAGCCAGAGGCATAACAGGAAGAGGACAAAATTGTGCCTCCTAATCAATGAGATTGTTTTTTTCATTTGTTAATGGTTTTAGTTAATTTTAGATTCTCTTTTTTTAGGTATTCTTTTTTTAAAAATGGCATACGAAATCCTGTTTACATTATGTAAAGCATTTTTTTCCGTAAAAACATTATGAATTATAAATCGAATTTGATTCCCTGAGCTAAGGGTAAACTTGTAGTATAATTAATTGTATTGGTTTGACGGCGCATATAGACTTTCCAAGCATCAGAACCGGATTCTCTGCCTCCACCAGTTTCTTTTTCTCCTCCAAAAGCTCCACCAATTTCAGCTCCAGAAGTTCCGATGTTTACATTGGCAATGCCGCAATCAGAACCCGTGACAGATAAAAATCTTTCGGCTTCACGCAGATTGTTGGTCATAATGGCAGATGATAATCCTTGTGCTACTCCGTTTTGAACATCGATTGCATTTTCGACAGTTCCAGAATATTTGATCAAATATAATACTGGGGCAAAAGTTTCATGTTGAACAATTTCAAAGGAGTTATCTGCTTCAGCAATTGCAGGTTTTACATAGCATCCGCTTTCATAACCTTCGCCAGAAAGCACATCACCTTCAACAAGAATTTTACCGCCTTCTTCAATCACTTTTGTCAAAGCATTATTATAAAATTCAACCGCCTGTTTATCAATTAACGGTCCAACGTGATTTTTCTCGTCTAATGGATTTCCAATTCTCAATTGTCCGTAAGCCGATACAACGGCATCTTTTACTTTATCATAAATACTTTCGTGAATAATCAAACGACGAGTAGAAGTACAACGTTGACCAGCCGTACCAACAGCTCCAAAAACAGCTCCGATAACGGTCATTTTAATATCAGCATCTGGCGTTACAATAATCGCATTGTTTCCACCTAACTCCAACAACGATCTTCCTAAACGGCCAGCCACAGTTTGAGCAACAATTTTACCCATACGTGTAGAACCGGTTGCTGAGATTAGGGGTACACGAACATCGCTACTTAATAATGCTCCTATTTTGTAATCGCCATTGACTAGACAAGAAATTCCTTCAGGAAGGTTGTTTTCTTTTATAACTTCGGCAATGATATTTTGACAGGCAATACTACAAAGAGGTGTTTTTTCAGAGGGTTTCCAAACACAAACATCTCCACAAATCCAAGCCAATGCTGTATTCCAAGCCCAAACTGCTACGGGAAAATTAAAGGCAGAAATAATTCCGACAACACCCAGCGAATGGTATTGCTCATACATTCTATGTCCTGGACGCTCAGAGTGCATCGTTAATCCGTGTAACTGACGTGAAAGTCCCACAGCAAAATCGCAGATGTCAATCATCTCTTGGACTTCGCCATATCCTTCTTGCAATGATTTCCCCATTTCATAAGAAACCAATTTCCCTAAGGCTTCTTTGTTTTGACGCAATTTATCTCCAAACTGACGCACAATTTCACCACGTTGTGGAGCTGGCATCAATCGAAATGTTTTGAATGCAGCTGTAGCTGAACTCATTACTTTTTCATAATCTTCAGTAGTAGAAGTTTTTACTTTTGCAATTAATTGCCCATCTACAGGTGAATAACTTTCAAGGATTTCACCATTTGAAAAATTATTTACACCTGTTGAAGTTCCATCATTAATTTCCTTTATTCCCAATTGAGATAAAGCTTCTTTAATTCCAAATTGTAATGCTATTGATGTCATTGTACTAGTCTCTTATTTTGATGTGGTTGCGTCGTGTTTAAAATGATATTTTTCTTTGGTGGTTTTATTAAATGCTTTGTAGTTTTACATCAGTGCTTTCAAAAATTTTATCAGCAGAGGAAGTTATAAAACCTTGATACAACTCCCCATTTGACATAGGATAACGAAGAGCAAATTCATAATAACAAGAGGGAATTTGTAAAGATCCTTCTTTAAAATCAACCATATGTAAATCGGCCAATGTGCTTGATTGCTCTAGTAATTGCTCAGGAGTTCCTTTGATTTTTCCTCCAGAAGCATTTAGTTTCCAACCACTATCTTCTAAGAAAGCATTTAAGTCTTGTAGGGTATCAAAATCTTTTAAAGCATTGACGTTTATGGTAAAATGGTTAGCACGGAATCCATAAATATACATCCAAGCGGCATATTCAGATTCTTCTAATAATTGGTTGTAAATTTCTTGAGAATTTGACTCCCAAACACTACCGCAAATCACCAATTCAGGATTGCTAAAAGTAGCTTGATCGCAATTATCTAAAATGGTGTTTACGGTTTCTTGTAATTTTTGAGAACATTTTTCTAACTCTAATTCGGATATAAAAATTCGTGGAGCATTTTTATCGGTAGTATGTTCATAATGCTTGGCAAATAATTTTTTTGATTCAAAAACATATTTTCCTTTTTCTTCATAGCCAAGTTCTAGAAAAAGTCTTTCTAAAACATTAATATTTACACGCGAATCATTAAATGTTCGAATAGCTATGTGATCATTTTTTATTTCTTCACCTTTTCGCTCTAGTAGATCGTGAATTTTTTTTGCAGATGGAGTAATTTCAGCATATTGCTCCCACAATTTTGACAGTAATTTAGTTGTATTCATTTTTAACGTATTTAGTATGATATTAAAGGCATTCTTCTTGACAATTCTTTTTCAATAATACTTTCACCAAAACTTCTTTTTTTAAATAATGTGCTGTGGATATGACATTGTCACAAATCCAAAATGCATTAGAACAGAAAGCAAAAAATTAGACGTTTTAAAGACTGTTGTTGATTTTTTGATCTTCGTAATAATTTATTTGCTAGTTAAATTATTATTCAATTTTAATTTTAAGTTTTGGGCTCACAAATATTAAATTATTTCAAGATAAAGCATCAAAAAGAAACTTTACTTGACCTTTACATCCTTAAACAAAACCATTGTAGATAGTGGTTTTAACAAAGAATTATCCATGTCAACACTGCATTTTTAATGGGATCGAGATTAAAAAATAAAAAACAGTTTTTTTCATTATTACATTCTGATCAAAATGAAAATTCAATCATAGAAAAAATAAAAGTGTATTTTAAAGTAAGAATATATTGTTGATTGGTTTGATATAAGAATACCAATTATGAAGTTATTGGTAAGAAATGGAGTGAAACTTTACACTAAAAAAAAACTACACAACGCTAATTGTATCTTAACACCTAATAAAATGCATCAACAGCATAAAATAAAAAGCAGCACTTATAAAGCAAAAAACAGTTCCAAAATTAATTTCGAAACTGTTTACTGATTTTTCATTATTAGTCTTATGAACGGTATTTATTATGAAAGACTAGGGATAATACTTGAAGATGTCCAAAAAGGTTAATAGCCTAAATGTTTTCCAGATAATTAACTAGGTTGTCTTTGTTTTCTAATCCTAATTTTTTTCTTAGTCTATGCCTTCCAATTTCTACTGAATTAGCAGAGATATTATTAATATTTGCTATTTCCTTAGAGCTAAGTTTTAGTTTAACCTGTACCGCCAACTGAATGTCTTTATCCGTTAAATTAGGATGTTTTTCTTTAATTCTAAATAAAAAATCACTTTGTAGAGTTTCTATGTTTGAGTGAAATTGTTGAATATCTTCATTTAAATCAAATTTAAAAGTGTAATCGTTTATAAGCGCATTGATGTCTTGTTTAAGTACGCTTAAATCGGTAAATTTTAAATTTTTTAAAGATTTTGTCAGATCCTTATAAATATTAGTTCTTTGAGAAATGAACAAAGCTAAATTTGTAAGTTCTTTAGTTCTAAAATCCAATCTGCGTTCTAAATTCTCCTGCAATAGAAATTGTGATTTTAATTTTTCCTTCGAAAGTTGATGATTTTTTAGATAAATAGCTTTTTTCTTTTTTATATTATTCCATAGCGAAGCTATTATTAGAATTCCTATGATCGCCAATAGTAAAGAGCCAATCAATAAGGATTTTCTCTTCTGTGCTTCCAACTGGTGTTGTTGTTCTAATAACTTGATTTCAGATTCGCGTCGTTCAGCCTCATATAAAATCCGCATTTCAGCCAACTTTTCACTTTTTTTGCTTGTGAAAACTTCAGCGTTACTATTAGTATATTTCCTGTAAAAATGGAAAGCCTGCTTATAATTATTTAATGCTAAATAATAATCGGACATAATTTTATCATTCTCTAAAAGTAGTTCCTTTTTGTTACCCAATACCTTAATAATATTCCTAGATTCTTCTAACAATAAATAACATTCTTCATAATTTTTAAGTTTTAAGTGTACTATGGCAAGTTCATGAAGAATATAAACCTTTTTATAGTCATATTTAATTTGACTCTCAATAACCAGTGCAGACTCTAAGAATTTTTTGGCCAAATTGAGTTCATTAATTTTGCGATAGCAAATGCCCATATTTTTCATAGTTTCTGCAATCCTATCCATATTATTAGAATCTTCTATGAGCTTTAAAGATTTTTTAAAAAAAAATAATGCCAAATTATAATCGCCTTTGCCATCATGAATTATTCCAATACTGTTATAACTGTATGCAATTCGTTGCTTGTCGCCTATTTTTTCATGTATGATTAAAGCTTGGTTATGATAATCTAATGCTTTTTCATAATACCCAATGTCATAGTACAACCAGCCAAGTGTGCGTAAGGTAAAGGCGAGATCATAATCATTTCCGATGGCTTTTCGTACTTCTAAGGATTGTAATCCGTATTTTAAAGCTTTGTCATAGATATTATTAAACAAATAACCCTGACACAAATTTATTAGTGCTAGCCCTTCTTGGTCTTTATTTTTAAACTCAATTGATAAACGTAAAGCTTCCGAGCCATATTTCAAAGTTTTATTAGGATCGGTGGTCCAGTATATCTCGGCAATTCTATTTAATAAAGACATTTTCTTTTCTCCTTTAGATGTAGGCAAGATTGTTAACAAACTGTCTAGTTCAACCTGTGAATCACTTGGATTTTCATCCCATATATTTTTCTGAGAGTGGGCTGTAAAACAGATGAATATAAAACTAATAAGTAGGAGATGGGCGATTTTTTTCATTACAAAAAATTTTAAAGACAAAGAAATACCTTTATTATGAAGCTTTTTAAGTCTTCAAATATCATCAATATTTATGTATTTATGTTGAGTTTTGTCTACTTAAAATAAGTTGAAAACCAGATGGTAATATTGTGGTGATCATTATTATTGCAATGTGATTTCATAAGAAATTCATTTACAGATGTTTTTTCTAGTAATGATGTGGGTAAAATTTATAAAATTTCGTAGGTCTAACGATTAATTTTTAAATCTTTTGCGATTGTACTTTAAACTTTACAACAAGAAGTAAACGGCAACTAAAACGGCAACTAAAAAAAATAAAAGCCTCGTAATTAGTTAATTACAAGGCTTTTTGTGGAATCGCCGAGAATCGAACCTAAGCCCGAAAACCCGTGCTATTACGGATATTTTACTTTGTAAAATCTGGTATGCCACGATGTTGCCACAAGTTTAAAAATTCCTTGAAATCTTTGAATTTTAAACTTTCCTGCATGAAACTGATTGACTTTAAAAGAACGACATAATACAATGATTACTACAAAAGTAAACATTATTTAAGAACTATAAACTTATTGGCAAGTGATTAATGCACTCAAATCATATTTGCGACTTCTACTTGTAGTGTTAAAGTGTTGTGCATACCGCCGAACAAATTCTGAGTATAGGTTCTCAGACGGTATAGTTGCACAATATTCTATGATTTATGCTATAAAAATTTTGATTACATGTCAATTAAGAAAAAGCCTTACGATTTGTAAGGCTTTATTGTTATTTCCACTTCACTTCTATATCCTGGATGGTATGATGGGCGGTAATTGATATATCCCATTTGCTGTAACTCCTTAAAGTATTTATGGTAGGTAGGTAGTGTACTGATATGTGAAAGCGACATTATTTTGCTGCGACTTACTTTAATTATCTTCGTGTGTCCTTGTCTATATCCGAGGCAAAGAATAGCACTTAAAAGAGCGAAATGCCAAACATTAAGCCTGGGATCCTCTTCTAAAATGGAAAGGTATCTTGAAAGTTTTTGCAGTCTCATATTAGTTTTTATCGCTGAACAGATTCATTAAATCTGATTTGCTATAATAATAAGATCCTAAAACTTTTTTGAAGCGCACTTTTCCCGTTATCCGGAGATTCTGTAACGATGCAGCAGACATATCCATTAGTTTCCTGACAACACGGCTTTTAAGCCATTCTGGATTTAAGCCACCTTCTTCTTTATTTTGGTTTTTCTCTATAATTTTTTTGAACTGCTCCACTAGCAATAGACCAAATTGGCTTAAATCATCTTTAGTTATATTATCGTTCATCTTCGCGCCTCCTATCTTAATTTGTTAAATAATGAGTGAAATTAAGGAGTAATTTTTTAGACTTTTGAAAAAGGTATTTCATGTCCTTGTTAGGCTTTTAATGTCTGAGAGTAGGTGTTTAGATGGGTTGAACTTTTTTGTGAATGAATCCTGAAGAAATATGATAATATTTTAAAAAAGCATCAGTCTTCGTACTTAAATTGTCTAGAAAAAAATATTGCTAGTTGTTATAACGCAGTATCTTATTTTTATGAAGAATATCTATCAGAAAAAGGATTATATAACTAGTGGTAACAGATTTAATGATGGCATTAATTCTAAAGTATTTTCATACTAACAAATGTCGAACTTTTTTTTATTGAAGATCTCAAAAGCTAAATCCAAAATGCCGATAACGGTATATACTGTTATTCGTACTATAATGATAATACTCGTTTTGTTGCTTTTGTTATTGGGAGTTGCTGCAAAATATTGGTACTACTACAATAAATATTACAAATAATTAATAATCATTATAAATAATTATTAATTATAAAAATAAAAATCTTATTTTTACAGCCTTGAAATTTGCAAACATCATATTATCAATTATCATCGTAGTTCTTTCCTGTATGCCTTGTGCAGATAAGGAACAAGATGTATCGTTTGAAAAAATGACTATAAACAATACTTCAAAACAGCATCACCATAAAGATGTTTGTTCCCCTTTGTGTGTTTGTAATTGTTGTGGATGTCAAGGTTACGTTCACAACACTATTTGTTCTTATAATATCTTTTCGGTTAAAACTATAATTGATAAAAATCTTCCTGAATACAAATCAATTATTACTTCCAATTTCTTCGGGAGTATTTGGCTACCCCCACAAATTATTGCTTAATTTTTTTGATGATTAAAAGAATACAATTCTACTTGATAGAGTTAGTTACAAAGTTTTCTTTATTTAAATTAATTACAGTTATAGATATAATAATGGCAAAGCAAAAAACAAAAAGACCGAACAACCCTAAACCTAAATCCAAAAAGCCAATAACGGTTTACACTGTTATTCGTACTATAATGATAATACTACTTTTGTTGCTTTTGTTATTGGGAGTTGCTGCAAAATATTGGTACTACTACAATAAATATTACAAATAATTAATAATCATTATAAATAATTTATTAATTATAAAAATAAAAATCATATTTTTACAGTCTTGAAATTTACAAACATCATATTGTCAATTATCATCGTAGTACTTTCCTGTATGCCTTGTGCAGACAAGGAACAAGGCGTTTCGTCTGTAAAAGTAACTATAACCAATAGCTCAAAACAGCACCACGAAAAAGACACCTGTTCTCCTTTGTGCATTTGTAACTGTTGTGGTTGCCAAGGTTTCGCCTACAATACAATATGCAATTACAATTTTGTTGCCATTAAAAACATAATTGACAAAAAACTGCCTGAATACAAATCAATTCTTACTTCCAATTTCTTCGGAAGTATCTGGCAACCGCCTCAAATTAATGCTTAATTTTTTTTTGATTAATGTTTAAATGAATAGCGATTAATGTCTTGTGCATTAATCATACTATTGTTTACCATTATTCAGCTTACTGTATTTGATTCTATCAATTACTGTAAATCAAAAATCAATTATTAAACATTAATTATTTTCAATAGTGTTAGACAAAATCATTCATTTTAGTATAAATAATAAATTCATCATTGGTTTGATGACTTTATTTCTCATCATTTGGGGAGTTTGGAGTGCTTCCAAGCTACCCATTGATGCCGTACCAGATATTACAAACAATCAGGTACAAATCATTACACTTTGCCCAACTTTGGCAGGCCAAGAAGTCGAACAATTAGTAACTTTCCCAATTGAACAAAGCATAGCAAATCTTCCCGATTTAGTAGAAACCCGAAGTATTTCTCGCTTTGGTTTATCGGTAATCACAGTCGTTTTTGATGATGATGTCAATATTTATTTTGCCAGGCAACTTATTAGTGAAAGACTTAAAGAAGCTATTAGCCAAATACCTGAAGGTATTGGAAGACCTGAGTTAGGTCCAGTAAGTACAGGACTTGGTGAAGTGTATCAATATATTTTACATCCAAAAAAAGGAAGTGAAAATAAATATTCTGCGATGGACTTGCGTTCTATGCAAGACTGGATAGTAGCAAGACAACTCAACGGAACGCCCGGTATTGCAGAAATAAATAGTTTTGGGGGTAAATTGAAACAATATGAAGTTGGCGTGAATCCAAATCGATTAAAAGCGATGGGAGTAACAATTCCTGATATTTTTAGTGCTTTGGAGAAAAACAATCAAAATACAGGAGGTGCATACATTGACAAAAAACCAAGTGCTTACTTCATTCGTGGAGTTGGTCTGGTTACTTCCTTGGAAGATGTAAAAAATATCGTTGTGAAGAGCAACCCCAACAGTGTTCCAATTTTTATAAAAGATGTTGCCGATGTAAAGTTTGGTAATGCAGTACGTTATGGAGCAATGACCTTTAACGGAAAAGTAGATGCTGTTGGTGGTATTGTGATGATGCTTAAAGGTGCGAACAGTAATGAAGTGGTACAAAGGATAAAAGACAAAATGCTAATCATACAAAAATCATTACCAAATGATGTTGTAGTTGAACCATTTATTGACCGAAGCAACTTTGTAAACCGTGCCATTTCTACCGTTGAAAAAAACCTGATTGAAGGAGCATTAATCGTGATTTTTGTATTGGTTTTATTCCTGGGGAACCTTCGTGCGGGACTTATTGTAGCATCGGCTATACCACTTTCTATGTTGTTTGCTTTAGGATTGATGAAAATTTTTGGAGTAAGTGCAAATCTAATGAGTTTAGGAGCTATAGATTTTGGTTTAATTGTAGATGGTGCCGTCATTATCGTCGAAGCTTCATTGTATTTTCTGGAACACAATAAAAGCAAAAAAAGACTCACCCAACTCGAAATGGATCTGGCGGTTGAAAACAGTGCCAAGAAAATGATGAGCAGTGCTGCCTTTGGACAAATCATCATTATGATTGTGTACTTCCCAATTTTATCATTGGTAGGAATCGAAGGAAAAATGTTTGGCCCAATGGCAAAAACAGTTTCGTTTGCCATTATCGGTGCTATGATACTTTCGTTAACATACATTCCAATGATGAGTGCCTTGTTTTTGCCAAAACACATCAGTCACAAGAAAACATTTTCGGATAAAATGATGGATTTCTTGTACGGCAAATACGAACCTCTTTTAGAAAAAGTAATTGCCATAAAATACAAAGTCGTAGGTCTTACTGTTGCTTTATTGTTGATTACCGTTTTTATTTTTACCAAAATGGGTGGAGAGTTTATCCCCAATTTAGCCGAAGGAGATTATGCCTTTGAATTTAAAATGCCTATCGAAACTTCTTTATCCCAAAGTATTGAAACCTCGATGCAAGGCGCAAGAATCGCCAAGCAATTTGATGAAGTAAAAATTGTAGTGGGAAAAACGGGAGCTGGTGAAGTGCCTACTGACCCAATGCCTCCTGGAGCAACAGATATGATGATTATTCTCAAACCGCAAGACGAATGGAAATCAGGCAGAACCTATGATGAATTGGGCGATGCAATAGAAGAAAAATTAAGCGTAATTCCTGGTGTTTTTATTGAGAAAAGCCAACCGATTCAAATGCGTTTTAATGAATTGATGACTGGGATTAAACAGGATGTAGCTATAAAAATATTTGGAGAAAACTTGGACAGTCTTTCTGTGTATGCCAAAAAAGTCGAAAGTGTAATAACAAACGTAAAAGGCGTTTCTTCTCCACAAGTAGAGCAAGTGGATGGATTACCACAAATCAATATAGAATATGACCGTTTGCGAATTGCCAATTATGGTCTAAATGTCGAAGACATAAACAGTATCGTAAGTACTGCTTTTGCAGGAAAAGCAGCAGGTGTAGTCTACGAAAATGAGCGAAAATTTGATTTAGTGGTGCGATTAGACAGTACGTCAAGAAGAAGTATTGATGATGTGAATAATTTATTGATACCTACACCTACTGGCAATCAAATACCATTGTCTCAAGTTGCAAAAGTAGATTTTAAATTAGGTCCAGCACAAATCAGTAGAGAATCTGGAAAACGTAGAATTGTAATAGGTTTTAACATACAAGATAGAGATGTTCAGAGTGTGGTAAAAGAAATTCAAGACAAGCTGGCAACAAAAGTAAAATTGCCATCAGGTTATTATTTTACCTATGGAGGTACATTTGAGAACTTACAAAAAGCATCTAATCGATTGATGATTGCCGTTCCTATTTCCTTATTATTAATTTTTATGCTTTTGTATTTTACGTTCAATTCAATGAAACAAGCTGGTTTAATTTTCACGGCAATTCCAATGAGTGCCATTGGTGGTGTATTTGCTTTACTGCTTCGTGGAATGCCTTTTAGTATTTCGGCAGGGATTGGTTTTATTGCTTTGTTTGGAGTAGCGGTATTGAACGGAATTGTATTAATCGGCACATTCAACCAACTCGAAAAAGAAGGTTGGGATGATGTCATAAAACGGGTAATCGAAGGAACAAAAATAAGATTACGACCAGTTTTAATGACGGCTACCGTAGCATCGTTAGGATTTTTACCGATGGCAATGTCACATAGTGCTGGTGCCGAAGTACAAAAACCATTGGCTACCGTAGTAATTGGCGGATTAATCTCGGCAACATTCTTGACCTTGTTTGTATTGCCGTTGCTCTACATCATATTCAACACAAAACTAAAATTAAAAAGAAAACCAAGAGTGAAATCAATTACAACTATTTTAGTTATTGGATTATTATTTTCATTCAATAATGGTCAAGCACAATCCCGAAAAAGTATCGATGAAGTTTTGAACTTGGGCTTAAAAGACAATTTGCAATACAACATCAATCAATCGCAAATCGCAAAAAACCGGTTCCTGATAAAAGGGAACAAGGAATTTCCCAAAACGGGAATATTTGTAGAAAATGAAGATTTGCGCCCTTCGGATAAAACGGGTATTTGGAAAATTGGTTTACAGCAGAGCTTCTATATGCCTCAAGTAAACCAAGCCAAGAAGAATTACTATCGAGAGCAAACCAAATACTATGAGTTCAACAAGGAAGTAATCAATACAGAGCTGAAAAAAAATATCCGTTCTGTTTATTACCAATTATGGTATTTACAAGATAAAACAGCTTTGTATCAGCGACTGGACAGTATCTATATTGGTTTACTAAAGACCACAATTATAAAAGTTAAAACAGGAGAAAGTGCTGGTATTGAAAAAATTTCAGCAAACGTAAAGTTGAAAGAAATTGAAACAAATATCATTCAACTTCAAAAAGAAATGATTGTACAGCAACAGGCACTAATGCAGTTATTGAATAGTTCGGAAGCCATTTTACCGCTTTCAAAATCATTAGAAAAGTTAGAATATGGTTTGCAAAATTCAACAGAAAACCATCCAAATCTTCTTTTATTGCAACAAAATGTGTCGATTGCCAATAGTGAAATTGCAATCCAAAAAAGCAATCGCTTACCTGAATTTTCCGGTCGTGTTTTTTCACAAAAATTATATGGCGTAGCCGATCCATATACTGGTTTCTCATTTGCAACATCATTTCCAATATTTGGAAGTGGTGCCAATCGCAATAAAATAAAAGCCGCCAAAACCGAAAAAGAAGTACAAGAACAACAATTGCAATATCAAACACAAATACTTAAATCTTCTTTAGCACAACGTCAAACCGAAGTTGAAAAAAGTGTGTCAGGTTTGCAATTTTACGAAATTTCAGGCTTACAACAAGCTGACGAAATCATAAAAGCCGCGAATCAATCCTATCGAGCAGGAGAAATAAGTTATGCCGATTTTTCATTGTATTTAAGTCAAGCCATCGAAATACGAAAAAACTATTTAGACAATCTAAATGCATACAACCAAGCGATTATTGAATACAATTATTTCACAAACAAATAAATTCAAAAAAATGAAATCTTTAAAAATAAAATATAAAAATTATCTTTTACTCACCACTTTATGCGTAACGTTAATTTCTTGCGGGAGTAAAGAAACGAAACCAGAAGAAGTAGTTGAGAAACCTAAAACTGAAGAAGCACCAGCATCAATTGCATCATTAACTGCTGAACAAATTAAAACTGTGGGTATACAATACGGAAGCATAGAACAAAAAGAATTAACAGCCACATTGAAAGCCAATGGAGCATTACGGGTGCCTAATAATAACAAAGCCAATGCTACTTCGATGTACGGAGGTGTAATAAAAACAATTAATGTACAGTTAGGTGATTTTGTAAAAAAAGGCCAAGTAATTGCTACAATCGTCAATCCGCAATTCATACAACTACAGGAAGAATATTTGAGTACTTCCAGTAAAATAATCTTTGCCGAACAAGAATTAGCAAGACAAAAAGAACTCAATGCAGGAAATGCAGGGGCATTAAAAAACTACCAAAATGCCGATGCAGAACTAAAATCAATTAGAACACGCAGAGCATCTTTGCAACAGCAAATTCAATTGATGGGTATTAATCCAAATAGCTTAAACAACGGTAATTTACGTTCCGCATTATCAGTAACATGCCCTATAAGCGGTACAATTAGTAATGTTTTCTCTAAAATCGGAAGTTATGTTGATGTCTCTTCACCAGTTGCCGAAATTGTTGATAACACACAACTACATTTAGATCTAAACGTATTTGAAAAAGATTTGCCTATGCTAAAAGTGGGGCAAATTATCCATTTTAGAATCACCAATAATTCAGGGGAAGATTACAATGCAAAAGTATATTCAGTAGGGGCTTCATTTGAGAGTGATAGTAAAAGTATTCCAGTGCACGCTACTGTTCAAGGTAATAAAACCGGACTCATAGACGGAATGAATATAACGGCAATTGTAAGTTTAAATAATGTTACTACCGATGCAATCCCTACGGATGCCATAGTAAGTGCTGATGGGAAAGACTATATTTTTATTGTAACGGATAAAAAAGCCGAAGAAGAACCACAAGAAGAAGAAAACAAATCCGAAGAACCAAAAACCAAGGAGACTACAACAAATTTTGAAAAAATAGAAGTCGCAATAGGCGTTTCTAATATGGGTTATACAGCTATAACATTGGTAAAAGACATTCCTGCAAATGCAAAAATTGTGACAAAAGGCGCATTCTTTGTAAATGCAAAATTAACCAACAAAGGGGAAGAATAAACTGTAATACTCATTGGATGCAATTATTAAAAACAGTAAGTCACTTTTTTTAAACTAATTGCTCCAATGGGTTAATTTATCTAAAATTGTAGAAAACCAAAATCATTTAATATAATAGATTTATGGATATAAATGCCGAATTAATTATTGTTTTTAAACTGATTGTTTCATTTTTATTAGGAGCATTTATTGGTTTAGATAGAGAAAGACACGGTAGTGATGCTGGTATAAGAACCTATGCCGCAGTTTGTATTGGCTCAACCTTATTTACCGCTATTACTGCACATTTAGTTAATAATTCTGCGGATACTTCAAGAGTAATTGCAAATATTGTAACAGGTGTTGGTTTTCTAGGTGCAGGTATTATTTATCGCAACTCTAGTACAGGAACATCACACGGATTAACAACTGCAGCTACGGTTTGGTGTACTTCAGCTGTTGGTGTTGCCGTTGGATTAAATATGTTCATTATAGCTATAATAGGTGCTTGTGCGTTGTATTTTCTACTTTCATTACACCATCAAAAAAGGTATATAAAATGGAAGCAAAATATGATAAACAAGTATGGTGAAGGAGACTGCAACAATTAGTACTTAAAATAGTGAAATTAATTTAAAAGATAATAATTATGACTACATCAAACACAACTTCTACTGAATCAAAAGTTGCATCACCTATGGTAAAATCTAGTATTTATTAACATAAAAAAGAATTAGTCAACTTTGAATTTCAAAATATTTATAATTATGCTACAGCTTTTAGATTTTACAGGGGAAAATATCATAGCTACAAGGGCAAATGATTTATTAGGTATTAAAGATTATGAAAAAATTCATCCTTTTATTCATAATATTATTGATACCGGTAAAAAAGTTAGATGGTATTTTGAAATGGACGATGATTCTGGTTCAAATGGTTTTTGGGAAGATGGTATAATCGAAATCAATTATGGGAAAATGAATTTTACACATTCTGCGGATATCGAAAGAATTGCTATTGTAGGTGTTAAAAAATGGGAAAATAGTATGCGTTCAATTATGAAACCATTTACAAAAGCCAAGTTGATGTATTTCGATTTGCCCGACAGAGAAAAAGCAAAAGAATGGATTCTAAATCAACAAGTAGAGATTGAAACAAATTACATTGATAATAAATAAACATAAATACTTTACAAACGATAAATTGATTCGATGTACATCAAAATTAAATAATTATGAAATTAAAATCAACTTTAACTTGCCCCAACTGCGGATACAGAAAAGAAGAAATAATGCCAACCAATGCTTGTTAGTTCTTTTACGAATATGATAAGTGCAAAGCAATACTCTAACCATTAGAAGGAGATTGTTGCGTTTATTGCAGTTATGGTTCAGTAAAATGTCCACCAATACAAGCAGGAGATAATTGTTGTTAATTAATAATCAAAAAATATGACAAACATTTCAGAAGTTTATTTATACGCATTAATTCCAGTAGTTTCTATCTTAATTGGTGGTCTTACAGGATTATTTACAACCCCAAATGGTGCTTTTCGTAGTGCGGTTTTGCACTTTGCAGGTGGTGTAGTATTCTCGGTGGTAGCCGTAGAGTTGTTGCCAGATATCATAAAAAACCACAAACCATTAGAAGTTGGTATTGGTTTTGGTTTAGGCATTATCACGATGGTTTTAGTAAAATATTTTGCCGAAAAAATAGAAAGTAAAGAAGAAGAAAATAAAACCTCAAATGCTTTGCCAATGGGTTTATTAATTGCATTGGGTATTGATTTAGTAATAGACGGTTTGCTTTTAGGCGTAGGTTTTGCAGCAGGAAATACGGAAGGTATTTTACTTTCTGTAGCATTGGCTTTAGAAACATTTGCTCTTGGCTTGGCTGTAATATTAGCACTTTCTACAAGTAATATTTCTGCAAAAAAAAATATAATAATCTTATCCATTTTAGGATTTTGTTTCTTTATAGGAGCTACTTTGGGCATTACATTTCTATCTTCCTTATCACAAGAATGGTTAGAATTAGTTTTGTCCTTTGGATTAGCCGCTTTATTGTTTTTAGTAACCGAAGAATTACTCACCGAAGCACACGAAGAAAAAGAAACACTTTTACAAACAGCAATGTTTTTTGTTGGGTTTCTCATATTTTTAATAATAGGAATGATAGCATAAATTTTAAACTAAATGGAAAATAATATCAAACATCATTGGATTGAAAAAATAACGGGGTCTAAAAAATTAATTATTGCTTCTGCATTGTCAATAATTATTTATGGCTTATTATTTTATTTAAATGTCAACTTTAATAATAGTATTATTTTGAGTTGGGATACTTTTTGCATCTTTATGCTACTTTTTAGTTGGATTCTTTTTTCGACTACAAAAGCAGATCATCTATGCCATATTGTTACTAAACAAGACGAAAATCTTAAAACCATTTTTAGCATTGTACTCATTGCAATCATATTTAGTCTTTTTGGAACTTTGGCATTACTAACTAAAAAAAACTATACAAATGAATATAAACTTTTTCATTCCATTATTTCAATCTCGCCTGTTGTTTTATCGTGGTTACTTTTGCACACGACATTCACAATTCGATATGCACATTTATACCACGACCATAATGAACTCAATACGGGTACTAATATTGGTGGAATCAAATTTCCAAGTAAAACTAAACCCGATTATTTAGATTTTGCCTACTTTTCGTTTGTAATCGGAATGACTTTTCAAGTATCAGACATTGTAATAACTTCAAGAACAATTAGGCGTTTTGTTTTAATGCATAGTTTAATATCATTTACATTCAATACAATTATTGTGGCACTTACTATTAGTGCAATATCTAATCTAAATTAAATCAATTAAAATCAAATATCTATGATAAATACAGACCCAAAACACAAGCATATTTATGACGCACAAGGCAAAATGACTTGTTGCTCACAAGAAGTAAAAATAAATCATTTGGCAGATAAAAAAACTAAAGCCAAAACCAAAAAAGACAGTTGCTGTGGCGATGACGAACCTGTAAAAGCACAGCACAAAAACAATGACGATCACGATGACGGTCACAATCACGATGCGCACAGCCACGACGAACATTCAGACGATGACGAGCACGACCATTCAGGCGGTGACCAAACCACGCTTCAAATGTTTCTACCGGCAATCATAAGTTTTACACTATTACTTGTCGCAATTGGTTTCGACAACTATTTTACACCAACTTGGTTTACAGATTGGGTTAGAACTGCGTGGTATATAATAGCCTATTTACCTGTTGGATTACCTGTGCTTAAAGAAGCATTTGAAAGCATCCGAAAAGGTGAAATATTTTCAGAGTTTTTATTAATGAGTATTGCTACCATTGGAGCTTTTGCAATTAGCGAATATCCAGAAGGTGTTGCTGTAATGCTGTTTTATGCAATTGGCGAAGTGTTTCAAACATTGGCAGTTCAAAGGGCAAAATCAAACATTAAAGCATTATTAGACCAAAGACCGGATACTGCAACTGTAATGGAAGGTAAAAATGCTGTTTCTAAAAAAGCATCTGAAATCACAATTGGAGAAATTATTCAATTAAAACCTGGAGAAAAACTGGCACTGGACGGAAAGTTAATTTCTGACACCGCTTCGTTCAACACTGCTGCCCTAACAGGAGAAAGTAAACCTGATACCAAACAAAAAGACGAAACCGTTCTTGCTGGAATGATAAACCTGAATACAGTTGTTTTGGTCGAAGTAACAACGGCTTATTCAGATAGTAAGCTCTCAAAAATCTTGGAAATGGTGCAGGAAGCAACCGCCAAAAAAGCACCAACCGAATTGTTCATCAGAAAATTTGCCAAAATATACACGCCAGCAGTAGTGTTTGCAGCTATTGCCATTTGTCTCATACCTATTGCTTTTGTCGATAATTATGTTTTCAGCGATTGGTTGTACAGAGCATTAATCTTTTTGGTTATTTCCTGTCCTTGTGCGTTAGTAATCTCCATTCCGTTAGGATATTTTGGAGGAATTGGTGCAGCAAGTAAAAACGGAATTCTGGTCAAAGGATCTAATTTTCTGGATATAATGGCAACCATTCAAGTGGTCGTTATGGATAAAACAGGAACACTGACCAAAGGCGTTTTCAAAGTTCAAAAAGTGGTTGCTGTGGATATTTCCGAAGCTGATTTAGTAAAATTTACGGCTGCATTAGAAACCAAATCGACTCACCCCGTTGGAACAGCTATTATTGAATATGCAAAAGGAACAGAGAAAAACACAACCGTTACCGACGTCGAAGAAATTGCAGGACACGGATTAAAAGGCAAAGTAGATGGAAACGAAATCTTGGCAGGAAATGTAAAACTGATGAAGAAATTCAATATCAGTTATGATGCCGAAATCGACAATACACCTTTCACGATTATCGTTATTGCCATCAATCAAAAATATTCTGGCTATTTTCTAATTGCAGACGAAATAAAAGAAGATGCCAAACAAGCTATCGAAAGTTTACATAGAATAAATGTAAAAACAGTAATGCTTTCGGGAGACAAACAAGCCGTTGTTGATGCTGTTGCCAAAGAGTTAAATATCGATCAAGCCTATGGCGATTTATTGCCTGAAAATAAGGTAGAGAAAGTAGAAGAACTCAAATCTGAAAACTTAAAAATTGCTTTTGTTGGCGATGGTGTAAACGATGCACCAGTAGTTGCCCTTGCCGATGCAGGAATTGCAATGGGTGGTTTAGGCAGTGATGCAACAATTGAAACTGCAGATATTGTCATTCAAAATGACCAGCCATATAAAATATTTACAGCGATAAACATCGGCAAAAAAACCAAGCAAATTGTGTATCAAAACATTGGACTGGCATTTGCAGTAAAAGCGATTGTTCTTGTTCTTGGAGCTGGTGGTCTGGCAACAATGTGGGAAGCCGTTTTTGCAGATGTAGGTGTAGCATTGCTTGCCATTTTAAACGCAGTCAGAATACAGAGAATGAAGTTTTAAAAATCCGATTCAAATAATTCTCTTTTCAACGAAAAGTATTCAATATTTCAAGAAAGAGCAAATTGAATGAAAGAACAAAACGAATTCTAACTATAATTAAAGAAAATCAGAAGTATAACGATTCCAAAACTTATTAATTGAGTTGGTCAACATAGCATTCATGTGATTACTTTTTCCGGCTTAAATAATTCTATTTAAGCAGGAAATTATTTTTTATGCTATTTGAAAGAACGTAAAATCTGAGATATACACTTGATAACAATATTAAATAAAATATTTTTTACATTACCCATGATTCAAACAAAGAATAATATTTGCAGCTTACTTTTTACATTGATAGGAGTTGCAACATTTGCACAACAAATCAGCACCAGTAGTACTAACCAATTCTCATTTGACAACTCTTTATTAACTTTTAATTCTAGTATTGATAAATTAGAAAATGACAATACTAACAGTTATCCTTTTGACAAAGAGGATTCATTCCAATTAGACTCTTCTTTTTATGTTAAAGATTCCCTTGTATATCCACCTACAACAAAAGATTATAGAAAATTAGGATATAATACCGCTCTTTTCGCAGGTACTACTGTTGTTATTTACGGTGTTTTATTGTTGCTTCCTGAAAGCGTAACGAAATGGGACAAAGAAGAAATGAGAAAAAACGGAATTACAGCCAAATGGAAAGAGAATGTGAAAGCGGGTCCTGTAGTAGATAGTGACAACTTTTTTTTTAATTATGTTACCCATCCCTATGCTGGAGCGGTGTACTATATGACAGCTCGTAGTTGTGGCTTTAATATCTTTGAATCCTTTACTTATTCGGCTATAATGTCAACTTTCTTCTGGGAATACGGTGTTGAAGCTTTTGCAGAGATTCCTTCAGTGCAAGATTTAATTATTACACCTATTGTTGGTTCTGCAATGGGTGAGGGATTTTTTTATGCGAAGAAAAGCATTCTTAAAAATGATTCCAGAGTTTTAAATTCGCGATTTTTAGGCAAAACGTCTTTATTTTTTATGGATCCATTTAATACTATAATGGATGGTTGCGGCTACAAGCAAAAGGTAAAAACACAACTTAATGTAGCTCCAGTAGGATTCAATCCATATACTAAAAATACCACGTGGGGACTTAGTTTTTCGGCCAGTTTTTAATTAAACCACTTGTTTGTTTATGAAAAAATACAATGCATGTTTTTTTTAACAGGTTATTATCAAATAATCAATACAATTTGATTATTTTTGATGTAATTAAATACAAACATAAATGAATAAATTTCACATTTTAGTAATCACATTATTTGGCTTCTTACTGATGTCAAATGGTGTTTTTGCATGTGAAAAAGATTCTGCTAAAGATACTTCCCACAAAGCGACTTCTTCTGAAACTTGTCATAGCGATTGCTGTAAAAAGGACAGCCATTCAAAAACTAAAAATCATGAAGGTTGCGGTGGTAAATGCAACCATTCAAAATGCGCTTGTGCTTCTTCAAGCAACACATCTATTTCAATTAGTGAATGGGATATTAATAAAAATATTTTTAATTTCTCTTCAGAAAAAGAAAAATTTTACGATTACGAAACCTCCATTTCTTGTGGTTTCAATTCTTTATGGCTTATACCAAAAATAGGCTAAATCAAATTTTGACAGCCATACGTGTGTCAAATTCTAAGCAATTCTTGCTTTAAATCATTATATTTTATCGGTTAATTGAATTATTAAATTATAGTTTATTGCTGTCATTTTAATATTCTACGGCCTGTTCAATTCAATATTTTTTAAACTTTAATGGAAACGGCAATTCGCTAAATCTAAAATTTAGACGAACAATTGTATCGTTTCACAAAATCAAAAAAAATGAAAAATTTAATTATCGTATTAAGTGCATTTTTTGCATTTAGTACAGTAGCGTCAGCACAAGACGGTACAAAAAAGGAAGAGCAAAAAACAATTTACGTTTGCCCTACGCATCCTGACGAGAAAAATTCAAGTGCAGGTAAATGCCCTGAATGCGGAATGGAATTGATTAAAACCACTGTAAAAGTAGATACCCATGCTCAAAAAGGAAGTCAGCCTCAAAGTAAAATTGTAACAAAATATGTCTGTCCGATGGACGGATCAACTTCCGACAAACCAGGTAAATGTTCTAAATGTGCAATGGCAATGGTAAAAACCACTGAAAAAATTGATTTGCACCCGCAAAAAGGAAGTCAGCCTACGAGTAAAACTGTGACAAAATATGTTTGCTCGATGGACGGCACAACTTCTGATAAACCGGGTCAATGCGCTAAATGTGGAATGGGTTTGGTAAAAGTCACCGAAAAAGTTGATTTGCACCCTCAAAAAGGAAGTCAGCCTCAAAGTAAAATTGTGACAAAATATGTTTGTCCTATGGATGGTTCCACTTCAGATGTTCCTGGAAAATGTCCTAAATGCGGTATGGATATGACGCAAACAGAAAACCATAAACACTAATCTAATCTTTCAATAACAAAAATTTTAAAAATGAAAAATATAATTCTTTCAGCGATAGCAATGTCATTCGTATTAATTTCTTGCAACCAAAAAAACAAGCAAGAAGAAACAGTTACTTCAGCACCTAATGAAACTGAAGCTAAAGCTACAGCTGTAAAAGTTAATCCAAATTCTTTTTCCATTAAAGAAATTGTAACGGATTATTTGTCTTTAAAAAATGCTTTGACTAAAGACGATTCTAACGCTACTGCCGATGCAGGAAAAGAAATGGTGGCGACTTTGGGGAAAATTGATATGAAAAAATTATCTAGTGAACAAATGAAAACCTATATGGATATTGCCGATGATCTCAAAGAACACGCTGAACATATTGGAGATAATGCGGGGAACATAGCACACCAAAGAGAGCATTTTGTTTTAATGAGCAAAGACATCAATGATTTGATAACCACTTTTGGAACAGAACAAAAACTATATCAGGATTTTTGCCCAATGGCAGATGAAGGAAAAGGAGCTATTTGGATAAGCGAGTTAAAAGACATCAAAAATCCATATTATGGTTCAGAAATGCTTACTTGTGGTTCCGTTAGAAAAGAATTCTAGAATGAGAAGAATCTTCAAAAAAATATTTTTTATTGGATTAATTATTTTTTTACTGATGCAGTTTTATCAACCTGCTCGAAACATTGGTTTTGAGCAGGATGTAACTGCAAATTTTACAAAAGTATATAATGTCCCTAAAAGTGTAGAAACTATACTGCGAACCTCTTGTTATGATTGTCACAGCAACAAAACCGATTATCCTTGGTATTCAAACATTCAGCCTGTTCGTTTTTTTATGGATAGCCATATAAATGAAGGCAAAGAGGAATTGAACTTTAATGAATTTGGAAATTATTCAAAACGCAAACAGAATAGCAAATTAAAAGCTATGAGTAAACAAATAAAGTTGAATGAAATGCCTTTGGCTTCTTATACTTTGATCCATAAAAACGCAATACTTTCGGTTAGTCAAAAACAGGAACTAATGAATTGGATCAATACACTTAAAAATAACTAATAGTCTAACACAAATTATTCTTATAAAAATGAAATTAAACAATAATATAGATAAACTAGGTACACTTGGACTTTTCTTCACGGCATTATTTTCTCCTTGCTGTTTTCCCCTTTTTGCATTCGTGGCTTCAGCTTTCGGTTTGGGTAGTTTCGAATTGTTTGGCGGATGGACAATGTGGATATTTCAGGCAATGATTTTAATATCAATTGCAGGCTTGATTTTTTCTTATAGAAAGCATCACAGTCTTTATCCATTATTGTTTGCTATTCCAAGTGGAATAGTCATTTTATATGGATATTATTTCAGTAATGATTTTCAACATATCTACATCGGTATGTTTGGGCTACTAATTGCGACTGTCCTTAATTACTACTATAATAAATTAGGTGGTAATTGTGAAACCTGCACCATTTATAACGGTAAATCAGTGGAGCTAAAATCAACTTTAACTTGTCCAAACTGCGGACACAAAAAAGATGAAATGATGCCAACGGATGCTTGTCAATTTTTTTATGAATGTGAAAAGTGCAAAACAGTTTTAAGACCAAAACAAGGAGATTGCTGTGTTTTTTGTAGCTATGGCACTGTAAAATGTCCCCCTATACAAGCAGGAGATAAATGTTGTTAAAAATTAAAATATTATGGTAGAAAAATTAATATCATTTTCATTAAAAAACCGATTCGTTGTCTTGCTCGTTTCGGCCTGTTTATTTGCTTGGGGTGTTTATAGTGTGCAACAAAATCCTATTGACGCCATTCCCGATTTGTCCGAAAATCAAGTAATTGTATTTACAGAATGGATGGGAAGAAGTCCGCAGGTTATAGAAGCGCAAGTAACTTATCCTTTGGTTTCAAATCTTCAGGGAATTCCAAAAGTCAAGAATATTCGTGGTGCTTCTATGTTTGGAATGAGCTTCGTATATATTGTTTTTGAGGACAATGTCGATATTTATTGGGCAAGAACAAGAGTTTTGGAACGACTGAATTATGCTCAACGATTACTACCTCAAAATGTAGTTCCTACGCTTGGCCCTGATGGTACGGGTGTTGGTCACATATTTTGGTATCATTTAGATGCCAATGGTATGGATTTGGGAGAGCAAAGAGCTTTGCAGGATTGGTACGTGAAATTTGCATTGCAAACGGTTCCAGGAGTTGCTGAAGTAGCTTCTTTTGGAGGCTTTGAAAAACAATACCAATTGGTTTTGGATCCTTTGAAAATGCAATATTATAAAGTCACTATGATGGAAGTGATGAATGCTGTTAAAGCCAATAATAATGATGTAGGAGGACGGAAATTCGAAATGAGTGATATGTCATACATCATAAGGGGTTTGGGGTATATAAAAAACATAAAGGACGTAGAAGAAATTGCCATCAAAAATTACAATTCTATTCCGGTGCGGGTAAAAGATATCGGTTCCATTCAAATGGGAGGCGATTTGCGTTTGGGTATTTTTGATGAAAATGGCACAGGAGAAGTCGTTGGTGGTATCGTAGTTATGCGATACGGAGAAAATGCAGATAATGTCATAAAAGCGGTCAAAGCCAAAATGAAAGAAGTGGAGAGAGGACTACCCGAGGGCGTAACTTTTAAAACCTCTTATGACAGAAGCGAATTGATTGAGAAAGCAATTGAATCTGTCAAAGGAACGCTAATCGAAGAAATGATTGCCGTTTCAATAGTGGTGTTGCTTTTTCTTTTTCATTGGCGAAGCGCATTAATTATCTTGATACAAATACCAATTTCGGTGGCGGTTGCCTTTATCTTCCTGCAGGCTTTTGGAATTTCTTCAAATATTATGTCGCTCACGGGAATTGCTTTAGCAATTGGTGTTTTGGTTGATGACGGAATTGTAATGGTAGAGAATGCGTATAGGACAATTTCTGAGAAACAGGAAGAAATGGATAATAACCAATAAGTTACGTAAAATGAAAGATAAACTGAAAAATATATTCAAAAAAGAAAATGACCCGTTATCTTCCGATGAGAAACTGAAGCTAATTGAATCCTCTTCCAAATTGGTTGGACCGGGTGTTTTTTATTCGACAATAATAGTAATTGCTTCATTTTTACCCGTATTCCTGCTTACGGGAATGGAGGGTAAATTGTTTAGTCCATTGGCTTGGACAAAATCTTTTATACTAATTGTGGATGCGTTTTTTGCGATTACACTTACTCCTGTGCTGATTAGTTTTTTACTTAAAGGCAAACTTCGTACAGAAAATAAAAATCCGATAAACAGAAAATTGGAAAGCATTTATACTCCAATTTTGACGCTTTGTTTAAAATGGAGAAAAACAGTTTTGGCAGTCAATATTGTGGCGCTGTTAATTGGTGTGTTAATGTTTACAAGACTTGGTTCTGAATTTATGCCTCCGCTCGACGAAGGTTCTGTTTTATTTATGCCTGTAACATTGCCCGATGTGTCCAATTCTGAAGTGAAACGAATTTTACAGGTTCAGGACCGATTGATAAAATCAATTCCCGAAGTGGCTCACGTTTTAGGAAAAGCAGGCAGAGCCAATACAGCAACGGACAACAGCCCCATAAGTATGATTGAAACAATTATTTTGCTGAAGCCCCACAACGAATGGAGAGAAGGTAAAACAAAAGCGGATATTATAAATGATATAAACAATAAACTGCAAATACCGGGAGTAACCAATGGTTTTACACAACCGATTATCAATCGTATCAATATGCTTTCTACAGGTATCAGAACCGATGTGGGAATAAAAATCTACGGGGAAAATTTAGACACCATTAATGCTTTATCACAAAAAATAAAAATGGCATTGGATGGAACTTCGGGAGTAAAAGACTTGTACGCTGAACCTATTACGGGCGGAAAATACATTGATATTGAACCCAAAAGAGAAGTTATTGGTAGATACGGACTAAGCATCGATGATATTAACAATGTAGTGGAAGCTTCAATTGGAGGTATGAAACTCACCACAACCATCGAGGGAAGACAGCGTTTTTCGGTAAACGCACGATATGCACAAGAATATCGAAGTAGTATTGAAGCCTTGAAAAAGCTACAAGTACAAACAATGGATTTTGGCCCAATTCCTTTGGAAACGGTTGCCGATGTAAAAATAAGCGATGGCCCGCCAATGATAAACAGCGAAAATGCAATGCTTCGTGGAAGTGTATTGTTTAATGTTCGTGACCGTGATTTAGGAAGTACCGTCAAAGAAGCACAGAAAAAACTGAATGAAATGATAACCAAAATGCCCAAAGGGTATTATGTGGAATGGAGCGGTCAATGGGAAAACCAAATCAGAGCCAACAAAACATTGGGTTTAATTCTGCCAATTGTTGTCGTGATTATTTTCCTCATTCTCTATTTCACTTATCATTCTATGAAAGAGGCTTTGATTACAATGATAACGGTTCCGTTTGCATTAATCGGGGGAGTTTTTATGGTGTATTTCTATGGGATTAATTTATCGGTGGCTGTAGCAGTCGGTTTTATTGCTTTGTTTGGTTTGGCTGTCGAAACAGCTATGTTAATCACTATATATTTGAATGAAGCGATGAACAAAATGGTCGAAAAACACGGTAACAGCAAACAAACCCTAACAGAAGAAATAGTGAGAGAGTATATTATTGATGGTTCTGCCAAACGATTACGTCCAAAACTGATGACAGTTTCTGTTTCATTATTTGGATTAATCCCCATTCTTTGGGCAACGGGAACAGGAGCAGATGTGATGCTCCCAATCACTGTTCCGCTCATAGGAGGAACAATTACTTCAACAATTTATGTATTATTAGTAACCCCGGTTGTTTTTGAAATGGTGAAACTTCACGAGTTAAGAACAAAAGGAAAAATTAGTCTCATAGATGCAAAACATTAAATTTTATATCGCCCTGAGTTGTTTGGTTTTAAGCTTTACAAATACTAAAGCCCAAACACTTACTTTGGATAATGTCTTGAGTACCATCAAGACAAATAATCCCCAACTGAAAATGTACGATGCCGATATTCAGAGTATGGATGCTTCGGCCAAAGGAGCCAGAAGTTGGATGCCACCGCAAGTGGAAACGGGTTTCTTTATGACTCCGTACAATTCCAATCTATGGAAAGCCGACGAAATGGGGCCAGGAATGGGGAGTTATATGTTGGGAGTAACTCAAATGATTCCGAATGCTTCTAAGCTAAATGCCAATGAAAATTTAATGAAAGCAATGTCATCAGTCGAAAGTGAAAATAAAAACTTCACGCTCAATCAATTAAATGCATTGGCCAAAACCTATTATTATGAATGGATTATCATTAAGAAAAAAATAAAAATTGCCCAAGACAATCTTTTGCTTTTAGATTATATGATTAAGAGTATGGAAATACGCTATCAATATAATATGGACAAATTGCCGTCCTATTACAAAGCAAAATCACAATATGCCACTTTGCAAAGTATGATTGTGATGTTGGAAAATGATGTATCACAGCGAAAATATATGCTCAATACATTAATGGCTCGTAATAAAAACGAGGATTTAGAAATTGATTCCAATTACGAGATTAAAGATTTCAATCTCTTCGAAACCGATTTGTCTCCCTACATCAACAACCGTAGTGATATCAAAGCCATTGATAAAACCAAAGAAATCAACAACCTGAAAATAGAGGTTGAAAAAGTGGCAACCAGACCTGAATTTGGTGTAAAATACGACCATATGTTCGCTTTTGGCAATCAGCCACAACAATTTTCATTGATGGGAATGGTCACTATTCCAATGCCTTATTCAACCAAAATGAATAAAGCCAATATGGAAAGCTATCGAATAAAAAACGAAAGTTTGGATTGGCAAAAACAGATGATTGCGAACGAAGCAAGCGGTATGATAAAAGGAATGAATGCTGAGTTTTTGAATCTGAAAAAGCAATACAAAATTACGCAAGACAATATTATTCCAGCTTTGAAACGAAATTATGATACAGCTATTTTAGCTTGGCAAAATAACACCGGAGATTTATTCGTAGCCTTGGATGCGTGGGAAGCGATGAATATGACTCAAATCGATGCTTTCGACAAATTAAAATCGATTTTAGCGACACAAGTAGAAATAGAAAAACAACTTGAAACCGAAAAATTATGAACAGATATTTAAAATTTGCAATACTATTTTTGGTCGTAGTTTTTATTGGAATTACAATCTATTTTTTTGCAACAAAATCAGGAAAACATTCTGAAATGGAACATCAAAATGAGGTTTACACTTGCTCGATGCACCCTGAAGTTATCAAAGACAAACCGGGCAGCTGTCCTATTTGCGGAATGACTTTAGTAAAAAAAGTAACCGAAGACCATTCTGAAAAAAATGACTCTATCAACGATCTTTTGAAACCTACTGATAGTTTTGTTGTGGGAAATTATCAAACCACAACGGTAAAAGACACAGTTATAAATAGCGAAATCAGTTTACCCGGAATAGTGAGTTACGATCCTAATTCAGCAGTAAATATAGCAGCGAGAATAAGTGGTAGAATTGAAAAAATGTACGTCAACTATAAGTACCAAAAAGTAACCAAAGGACAAAAAATATTTGAAATATACAGCCCTGAATTATTGACCGAACAACAAAATTTTATCTATTTGATTTCCAATGACAGTCAAAACACATCGATTATTAATTCCGCTAAGCAAAAATTATTACTTTATGGAATGTCCAATAATCAAGTTAACACATTGGCTTCCGCTAAAAAAGTGAATCCTGTAATCGTTATTTACAGTCCCGCTAACGGAATCATCACGGGAACCGAAAAGATGACTGGTTCTAGTGTTTCTCCTATGTCCAATACAAGTAGCAACACAGAAACTTTGGATGTCAAACAGGGAAACTATATTAAAAAAGGGGAAGTTGTTTTCAAGTTAGCGAATACCGATAAAGTATGGGGTATTTTCAATGTTTTGCAAGGTTATAATAGTCTTATTAAAATGAATCAGTCTATTGATATTTCTTCTGAATTGGATGAAAAGAATAGTATTTATTCAAAAATAAATTTTGTGGAAACACAGTTGAATCCAACTGATAAAACCAATAGGATTCGGGTGCATTTGAATAATTCAACTCTAAAATTGCCCATTGGAACAAGATTACAGGGTGTTGTGCAATTAAATTCCACAAAGGGAATTTGGTTGCAAAAGCAAACTTTGGTTAGTTTGGGTAACAAAAAAGTTGTTTTTATAAAATTGGACAATGGCTTCAAAGCAACAGCAATACAAACGGGTATTGAAATTGATGATTTTGTTCAAATTATTGGAGGTATTTCTGTGGGAGATACAATTGCTAAAAACGCACAATATTTAATTGACAGCGAAAGCTTCATTAAAACCGAATAAAGATGAAGACATTAAAAATAATAACTTTACTATCAATACTACTTATGGTAATGATAGCTTGCAATTCGAAAAACAAGGAAGATCATAGTGAACATAAAATGACTGATGAAACAACTTTCTACACTTGCTCGATGGATCCTCAGATAAAAGAAGACAAACCAGGCAAATGTCCCATTTGTCATATGCATTTAACTCCCGTAAAACTCGATAAAACTAACTCAAATGAAATAAGTTTAAGCAAACAGCAAATCCGATTGGGTAATATTAGTCTTCAGTCTATTACAACATCCCAAAGTAGTGTAAACCAAAATTACACGGGTACTTTAGCTATAAATCAGGATAAAATCAATTCCGTTTCATCAAGAGCGATGGGGCGAATTGAAAAATTATTTTTCAAAACAGTTGGAGATTATGTTGCCAAAAACCAAGCGGTTTATCAATTATACAGTGAAGATATCGCCATAGCCAAACAGGATTATTTCACGGCATTCAAGCAACTGTCAATGCCAGGAGATTTTGGGAAAAACGCAAAAAACATGCTAGCCAGCGCGAAGCAAAAACTTCTTTTTTATGGTCTTACCAATGCCCAAATTGAAAACATTAAAACCAATAAAGAGGTTTCACCAAATACCATATTTTACAGTTCTCATAGCGGAACAATTTCTGAAATTGTAGCTACAGAAGGAAGTTATGTAATGGAAGGTTCGGGAATAATAAAAATCGCTGATTTAAACAACCTTTGGTTAGAAACACAAGTAAACGTAAACTATGCCAAAAACCTTAAAATAGGTCAAAAAGCCAATGTTACTTTTAGTGATTTCCCAGATAAAACAATAAATACCCAAGTTGCCTTTATCAATCCTGAAATAAATCCAGATACCCGATTGCTGTTAATTCGAATGGAAATTCCAAATAGGGGTTTACAGTTAAAACCAGGAATGCAGGCGGTTGTAAAATTGACACAATCAAATGCTAAAGGACTTTTTATCCCGATTGATGCAGTTATTCGAGAAGAAAACGCTTCCTATATTTGGGTTGAAAAAAGACCGGGAATATTTGAAAATGTTATGGTAGAAACAGGAATAGAAACCAATGGAATGATTGAAATCAAATCCGATTTGGATCCCTCAAAAAAAGTAGTGATTACAGGTGCTTATGCCATAAATAGTGAATACAAATTCCGGAAAGGAAGTGACCCAATGGAGGGGATGAAAATGTAAAAAATACTCATTGGGCATCGAAAATAATCAAGCTCTTAAAAAAGAGTAAAATGGTTGGGGAGAATTACATAAATCAAAAAAATAATAGTATAACAATTTACAAAACAGTAAACTATATATTTATATAACAGAAAGTAATCTGTAAATTAAAATCCGATAAAATGAAAAAAATAATCTTTTCAGCCATAGTAATGGTATTTGTATTGGTTTCCTGTAACCAAAAAAACAAAGAAGCTTCAACGGATCATTCTAATATGATGAGCAACGATAGTACAATGATGGATAATGACAGTATAACGATAAACGACAAAAACAGTACAATGAAAAATCATGAAAAAATGTATGCATGCCCAATGCACCCGGAAGTGCAAGGAAAACTGAATGACAAATGTTCAAAATGTGGGATGAAATTAACAGAACTTGTTCCTGAGAAAAAAGAAGAAAACAAATAACACCTAATTTGGGGAAGAAACTATAATTAACCTTGTTATGAACTTAGCAGGGTTAGTTTATATTAATTAAACCTGTTTACTATGAAACTTTATATCAAAAATATGGTATGCGGCCGTTGTAAAATGGTAGTAAAGTCTGTATTTGAAAGTATGGGAATTAATCCTTTTTCAGTTGAGTTAGGGGAAGTTGAATTGAAAAGTGACATTAACGAAAATCAAAAAAGCGAATTGTTAAAAAAACTTCGTGCAATTGGCTTTGATTTAATTGACAATAAGAAAAGTAAAACAATCGATAAGATTAAAACATAGATTATTGATTTGGTTCAAAATAAAAACAATGATTTGAAAAGTAACTTATCCAGTTATATTTCACAAGAACTCCATCAAGACTATAACACCTTGAGTAATCTGTTTTTGGAAGTTGAAAATACTACTATTGAGAAGTATTTCATCAATCAGAAAATTGAGAAAGTAAAAGAATTGATTATTTATGATGAATTATCTTTAAGCCAAATTGCCTACTCTTTAAATTATAGTACTGTTTCGCATTTGAGTAATCAATTCAAAAAAGTAACTGGCTTTTCGCCAACTTACTTCAAGAACATAAAAACCATTAAAAGAAAGCAAATAGAAGATTTGTAAATCTTGCATATCATACCCAAAATTGTGCAAATGCAAAAAACAATTATGATAGAAATTTGTATTAAAATAATATAGAAGATGATACATACTTACAGCATTACCGGTATGACTTGCGATGGTTGTCGCTCTAAAGTCGAAAAAGCATTGAATACTATTGAAGGAGTTGAGGCAAAAGTTGCATTAAATCCACCCATCGCAACTATAACTATGGAAAAACATATACCAACAACACAGTTACAAGAAGCATTGACAGCAGTTGGGAAATACACCATAGAAATGAATAATGGCAAGATCCTAGTACAGGCACCAGCTAATGAAACTACAACAAAATCCTGCTGCTCTACGCATTCTCATGAGCATAAAAAAGAAACTGTTATACCAAGCAATGCTCAGGGAAAATACTACTGTCCAATGCATTGTGAAGGCGAAAAACTATATGACAAAGCGGGTGACTGCCCTGTGTGTGGAATGGATTTAGTAAAAGCACCCGATTTAACAGTTAATAAAGCCTTATATACTTGTCCGATGCATCCTGAAGTAATTAGTGAAACTCCAGGTTCATGTCCTATTTGCGGGATGGATTTAGTACCAATGGAACCAAGCGAAAGCGAAGACCAAAAGACGTATAAAGATTTGGTAAAGAAAATGAAAATAGCGGTCGTATTTACAGTTCCTATTTTCGCTATTGCTATGATAGAAATGGCACATAATAATCCTTTGCTTCAACTAATGGATGCCACTAAGTGGAATTGGGTACAGCTTATTTTATCACTTCCAGTTGTTTTTTATGCCTGTTGGATATTTTTTGTTCGCGCTTGGAAATCAATAATTACATGGAATTTAAATATGTTCACCCTTATCGGAATTGGTACAGGAGTGGCTTTTTTATTTAGTTTGGTCGGCATGTTTTTCCCAGACATTTTTCCTAGTGAATTTAAAACAGAACATGGGGCAGTATTACTGTACTTCGAGGCTACAACAGTTATTCTGACTTTAGTTTTATTGGGGCAACTACTCGAAGCCAGAGCACACAGCCAAACCAGCGGAGCTATTAAAGCATTGCTTAAATTGGCACCAACTGAGGCTACTTTAGTAGCAGATGGAGGTGACAAAGTAATTTCTATTCATGATATCAAAAAAGGTGATTTACTGAGAGTAAAACCTGGAGATAAAATTCCAGTTGACGGAAAAATTACCGATGGCGAAAGTAGTATTGATGAAGCGATGATTACAGGAGAACCAATACCCGTTGACAAAAAGAAAGACGATAATGTTATTGCCGGAACCATAAACGGTAACAAGTCCTTTGTAATGATTGCCGAAAAAGTAGGTTCAGAAACTTTGCTTTCCCAAATAGTGCAGATGGTAAATGATGCTAGTCGTTCAAGAGCACCAATTCAAAAATTAGCCGACAGTATTGCTAAATATTTTGTCCCAATTGTAGTCATTATTTCGGTAATAACATTCTTTGTTTGGGCCAAATTTGGCCCAGAACCTGCCTTGGTTTATGGTTTTGTAAATGCTATTGCTGTTTTAATTATCGCTTGTCCTTGTGCATTAGGATTAGCTACGCCAATGTCGGTAATGGTTGGCGTTGGTAAAGGTGCGCAATCTGGTGTACTTATAAAAAATGCTGAAGCTTTAGAAAACATGAATAAAGTTAATGTGTTAATTACCGATAAAACAGGTACAATAACAGAAGGGAAACCATCGGTAGAAAAGATTTTTGCTTCAAACAATAATGAGAATGATTTGCTAGAAAGCATTGCTTCTTTAAATCAATACAGCGAACATCCATTAGCCCAAGCGGTTGTAAATTATGCAAAAACAAAAAATATTTCATTGATAGAAGTGAAAGATTTTGAAGCCGTTGCAGGAAAAGGAGTTATAGGAACGGTTACCAATAAAAAAGTAGCATTAGGCAATAAAAAATTAATGGAACAGGTCAAAGTTACTGTTTCTGATGATTTAGAAAACAAAATCACTGCCGAACAGAAACTAGGAAAAACTGTTTCCTATATTGCTGTTGATAGCATTGCGGTTGGTTTTGTATCAATTACCGATGCAATTAAAATATCCAGTAAAGAAGCTATAAAAGAATTAATGCGTCAAGGAGTTGAAGTCATTATGCTTACAGGCGACAATGTAAACACAGCCAAAGCAGTTGCCGATGAATTAAACTTATCATCCTACAAAGCAAGTTGTTTACCCGAAGACAAATTAAACGAAATAAAACGTTTACAATCCGAAGGGAAAATTGTTGCAATGGCAGGCGATGGTATAAATGATGCACCCGCACTAGCACAAGCCGACATTGGAATCGCTATGGGAACCGGAACTGATGTAGCTATAGAATCTGCTAAAATAACATTAGTTAAAGGCGATTTGCAAGGCATTGTAAAAGCCAAGAATTTGAGCCACGCTGTAATGCGAAACATCAAACAAAACTTGTTTTTTGCTTTCTTCTATAATGTTTTAGGAGTTCCAATTGCAGCGGGAGTTTTGTATCCATTTTTTGGAGTTTTATTATCGCCAATGATTGCAGCTTTAGCAATGAGTTTTAGTTCTGTATCAGTTATTGTAAATGCGTTGCGTTTACGAAGTTTAAAATTATAAAAACTAAGAATAAATATGATATAAAAATAAATCATTTCCAAATGATTTCAAAAGATGCAGTTTAGAGTTTCTATCGAGCTATATTGCTGAACAAAAAATATTTGTAGGTATGACACATCCATTTTATTGGAAACCTAAATTGCGAATTCTGGATATTTACGATAACCGAAACAATAAAATGTAAAATTGGATGAAATGACTAGTCCTAAATAATCGATACAGATTATTAGATAAATTTAAATAAATTAAACAGCATCAAAAACATTTTTGATGCTGTTTTTAGTTTTATATGTAAAGATAAAATGGAAATCAAAAAATAACTTATTAAATAAAACGGTATTCATTTTTTTATTAAAAAAAAATATATCGTAATATTGCAATATAAATATAATACTATGGGAGCAACAAAAACAGACAGCTTTACAGATAAACAAAATGAGTTGGCCATTTTAGCCAAAGCATTAGGACATCCTGCGCGTATCGCTATTATTGAATATTTACTCAAAGTGGACTCTTGTATCTGTGGAGATATTGTAAATGAGTTGCCACTGGCACAACCTACGGTTTCGCAACACTTAAAAGAGCTAAAAAATGCTGGGATAATCAAGGGAAACTTTGAAGGAAATTCAATTTGCTATTGTATCAACGAACCGGGTTTTGAACAAATAAAAGGTTTTTTCCAAGACATCACAAAACATTTGGATAAAAAGAAAAACGACTGTTGTTAAATTTTTAAATTAAAATATTATGAAACTATCACAAGTAAAAAACATCTTGAAATCGGTTGAAGCTGTAAACTTCATCTTGGCTGACGGAACTTCAGTACCGGAACATTTTCATGTAACCGAAGTGGGTTTAATTACCAAAAACTTTATTGATTGCGGAGGAACAGTTCGAAAAGAAACTGTGGTCAACTTCCAATTATGGGATGCCAACGATTTTGAACATCGATTGAAACCTCAAAAATTACTCAATATCATCGAGTTATCGGAGAAAGTGCTGGGAATAGAAGATTTTGAAATCGAAGTGGAATATCAGGCACAAACCATCGGTAAATACGATTTGGATTTCAACGGAAATGATTTTGTTTTATTAGACAAGAAAACGGCTTGTTTGGCTCAAGACCAATGTGGCATTCCATCAGAGAAGCCAAAAGTGAGATTATCCGATATGAATAATGAAGCTAGTTGTTGTACTCCCGGTGGAAGCTGTTGCTAATGTTAAACTATAAAAATTGATATAATAATGACCTTAACCAAAACAAACGTTTTTACTGAGATTGCAGCTGTGATCAATACTTTTAATTTTGAAAGCATTACTGCAGAACGTAAAATTATTTTACAGCCACTTGTAGATTATATACAAGGTAAAGCGACTAATCAACAAGAAATAAGACTAAACTTAATTTGTACTCACAATTCAAGAAGAAGCCATTTGTCTCAAGTCTGGGCACAAACAGCTGCTGCATATTATGATATAAAAAATGTATTTTGTTATTCTGGCGGTACAGAAGCGACAGCTATGTTTCCTATGGTGTCTAAAACACTTACCAAGCAAGGTTTTGAAATAAAAACTATTGCAGAAGGAAGCAATCCAATATATACTATAAAATATGCTAAGAATGAGCATCCGATTATTGGCTTTTCTAAAACTTATGATGACGATTTTAATCCGCAAGATGAATTTGTTGCCATTATGACCTGTTCACAAGCCGATGGAGGTTGTCCTTTTATCGCCGGAGCTGAAAAGCGTATTCCAATCACTTTTGAAGATCCAAAAGCATTTGACAATACACCTCAGCAAGAAGAAAAATACGAAGAGAGAAGTTTGCAGATAGCAACCGAAATGTTTTACGTTTTTTCACAAATTAAATAATAAGTATGTCAGCAAATAATTGTGCTCCGGTTGTGGGGCGAAAAAAATTAAGTTTTTTAGATAGTTATCTTACGCTTTGGATATTCTTGGCAATGGCAATTGGAGTTTCAATAGGTTATTTAATTCCATCAAGTAGCGGTTTTATCAACTCCTTTTCAAGTGGAACAACTAATATTCCATTGGCCATCGGATTAATCTTGATGATGTATCCTCCATTAGCAAAGGTAAAATATGAGCAAATGGGAGAAGTATTCAAAAACACAAAAGTGTTAGGGGCTTCATTATTTCTAAATTGGATTGTTGGTCCAATATTAATGTTCTCTTTGGCATTATTGTTTCTTAACGGTTATCCGGAATATATGATTGGTGTTATCCTTATTGGTTTGGCACGCTGTATCGCGATGGTTGTCGTTTGGAATGATTTAGCCGACGGAAATAGAGAATATGCAGCAGGTTTGATTGCCTTGAACAGTATTTTTCAGGTATTGCTTTACAGTATTTATGCCTATGTTTTCATTACAATTTTGCCTCCTTATTTTGGATATACTGGTTTTGAAGTCAACATCAGCATCGGACAAATTGCCGAAAGCGTGGGTATCTATTTGGGAATCCCTTTTGCACTCGGAATCATAAGTCGTTATGCTTTGATTGCCCTTAAAGGCGCAGAATGGTTTGAGACCAAATATGTTCCTTTTATTTCGCCAATAACATTAATATCATTGTTGTTTACCATTATTTTAATGTTTAGCCTCAAAGGAGAATTGATTATACAAATACCTATGGATGTAGTGCGAATAGCCATTCCATTAGTTATCTATTTTGTAATAATGTTTGTCATTAGTTTTTTCATCGGGAAATATTTCGGTGCAGATTATTCAAAATCTACAGCCATTGCTTTTACAGCTACTGGAAATAATTTCGAATTGGCCATTGCAGTTGCAATCGGAGTTTTTGGAATTAATAGCGGTCAAGCCTTTGCTGGTGTAATTGGACCATTAGTTGAAGTGCCTGCACTTATTGCATTAGTAAATGTTGCTTTTTGGTTTAGAAGGAAATACTATACTGTAAAAGCATAATTTTTTTTTTAAAGTGAATAAATAATTTAAAAACAAATAAATTATGAGAATAGCTTTGTTTAGTGATATCCACGCAAACCTTCCTGCTTTGGAAGCTTTTTTTAAAGATATAGAAATAACAAAACCAGATGCGGTTTATTGTTTAGGAGATTTGGTCGGATACAATATCTGGCCAAACGAAGTTATCAATGAGATAAGAAAAAGAGGTATTCCTACCATTGCAGGAAACTACGATTTCGGTATTGGAAGAACAAGTAATGATTGCGGATGTGCTTATCTTAAAATAGAAGTTAAAAAGGAATAACATTTTTTGTAATTTGTAGTATATTTACCTTGATAGGAGTTTTTTCAAAAGAACATTTTTAAAATAGTATAATATGTTATCAAGAACAATTGAAACGTTAAAATACATACTACAGGAATATCGTTTTTATTTCTGCATTATTATATTTTTATTATCTCTCTTAGTTTATAATCGATATGAGATATTAATTGTAGAAAAAAAACGTCTTGAGATAGACAAAGAACTGTATCAGCTTGAAGTCAAGTCCGAAAGAAGACAAAAGGCATATGATGAAAAAATGAAACAGCAGCAGGCAGAAATTGAACGAATGATAAGAGAGATCAAGTCACATAAATAGTAATTATTAGCGATTTCACTCGAAACAGGTTTCATTGTTTATTGTGTGACGCAATTAATTACAATATTTCAATTCATACATCTTTTCTATGCAGTCATTATAAACCCAGAAATCGCTTTCACGATAAAAATCAGCTAATTTATCTTTAAATTTTTCATCAATGTATATGCGACCTGCCAACCAATAATACTCAAAACCGGAGTTAGAAATCTCTTTAAATCCTCTATAATTAGATGAAGGTACTTCTATATGTCCAAATCGATCCAAAGTTTCTGGAACATTAAAATATTCACTTGCTTTTACTAGATTGTGCTTCATGGATATTATCTTAAAATCCTCTAAAGAGAACTCAATTTGCAATGAGTGAATAGTATTAGAATCAATTGGTAAATTATCACATAAAAAATCTGAAACATTTTTTCTAATTACCCCTTTGAGATTAATGAATATATCTAATAATCCGTCACTTCGAAGAAGTTCGACTTTATCCAAGTGCGTCTTGCTCGTATAATAAAAGTCTTTATCATATAAACTTTCCATTATCTCACGTCCCCAGTGTCCATATGTTTGATCACTTAACTCTGAATTTAAAATCTCAATTTTAGTAAATGCTTCCAAAGGGTCAATTTCTTCAGCAATTGATTTTAAATCCAAATATAAGGTTTCAATTTTATTCATTGCCTTTAAAGCATTATCTTTAATTTTTTGAAATTCATTTGGTATATGACCCCAAGAATTTTCAATAGGTTCATTAAAATCAGGAAGAATTGCATCAGAATTAGAAATTAAGTTTGGTAATTTCCAAGAAATAAATTCTCGGTTTCGGATAAAATTTGACAAGGCAATTTGTCTTTCAATCCTGCTTAAGGTATTAGTTTTCGATTGGACTAAAAATTTCTTGTTTCGTAATATTTTAGCACCACTAATTCTAAATTTATTAATCCCTGATTTTTTAACAATGTCGAAATCTGAATTTATCATTTCCGATGTCAAAAAGAAAGTTTGTGAGTTTTCTTCAAATCCAGAATGACATAAAAGAAAAAACTCATTTCTTAATTTACCATTGTCATCTGTTATATAATCTTTAGGAATATAATGTGTAGTTTTCTCTGATTCAAAAAATTTTACTTGAACAAAACCTAATTTTGGAGGATTTCTGTCCAATAAATTCTGGCTTGTTATACGTCTTTGAATAATTAAATCGGCACCATCAATATCAACAGAGCGTTCTAATATCCAAAATCGATCCATCAAAAAGGCTTTTGATCTAGCTTCTCCTAATGACCCATTTTGCATTGCCTTCAACCAACTTGGAATTTTATCCTCCATAAATTTTAGTGTAATTTTCTAGATTATTACGGTGTCTTTTATATTAAGAGCAGTTAAATAAGGGTAAACAAACTTGTTTTACCTTAATTAGCAATAAATGTTATGATTTAAAGTATAATTATCTTTTTTAAAATTTCTAACTCATACGAGTTTTATTATTCGCGTTGCACACGCAACGAAAATTTGCTGTTGGTGGCAGGATTTTCTATTTTAATAATGTTCTCAAATTTTCGACTGATGTTTTAATTATTTTGTCATTCATCAATTGTGATGGCTTTCCTTTATAATCTTCTTTAATATATTTGATTAAATCTCTTACAGGTGGAGAAGTGATACTAGGTTTCACAATGTTGATTAATTCAACAAATTTTCTTTGACAAAGAGAGAACTGTAATCTACTGCTTATTCTTGTATCAGTAAATGAAAGGACAGCAATGTTAGCTTGATGTGAATCTAAATTTGAAAGAATACTAGTGTAAATTTCATTTGCAGAAACCGCAACTCCATTGCCATTTGTTAAAAATGTTTCAACTATAGCCATTATAAATTTCTTTGAAACTGATTTTGGCAATTTTATCGGTTCTCCAATTATTCTTTGTAGTTGTCTTGCAAATGCGGGTTCATTATAAAAATTGTTAAAATTTCTGTGGGCTGATAATAAATTATCTATTGAGTTATCAATTTCGATAGCCCTTAATTCATCAGGGATATAACTTTCAGCATTTACTATTTGTAAAAACTCTCTAGCTGTTTTTTTTTCGTCTTGACTATTGTTTGCCGCAAAATGAGCATATTTTAGGCCAAATGACAATTTTACATCTTCGTCAACTCTGCCCCAAATAAGGGGTAATAATTTGTTAATATTCTGATGTGTTTGACTTTCAGTGTCAGGTTTTAAATAGATGCCAAAAAAACCAGATGTCAAATTATTTATCTGTTCTTGTGTTAAACCAGTAGTAAAAACAGAAATTTCTTGAGCGTCATTATCTGATATTGCAGTATTTTTTACGCCTTGTAATAATTGCTTAATGCGAATAGTTATATTTGATATAGGTAAAGTAATAACTTCTTTGACACAAGTTTCTAACCAAGAGACCAATTGCAATCCTGTAATTTCACTATTATTTGGATGAGCCGCACTTGCCCAATTTCGCATATAATTGATGTATTCCAAATGTTTAAAGCCTAAATCAGAAATAAGACCAATTTCTTTTGCACCACGAATTAAGTCGTAATCATCGACCTTGTCCAAATCATTTTCATCTTTAAGTTTTTTTCTTCTATCTCCTGTAACAGCATTATCATAAAAAAATTCAATGTCATATTGAGAAACTCTTTTTCTTATTTGTAAAATAGTTTCGTCCCATAAATAATTTAAAGAAGCATCGAATAATCCTGACGCTACACTAGCAATAAATTTTGAAAGATAAATTGATTGTTTTTTTTCAGGTTCAGTTATTTGTACTAAAACCGATTCTAGGTTTTTAAATACATTTAATCTTTGATTTACATCAACAAAAATACCTTCAGTTGGTAATGAATGTAATGCCAAAACTTGTTTTAATCCATCTTCAAATTGATTAAGTTGAAGTGTGTTATTATTGGTGTTGTCAATTATTTGCAGTTTGGTACTTTCTTCCATAATATTTTTTAATGCGTTTGGTTTCTTTATTTACTATGCAATATCAAACTTACAAAACCATTCTGATTATTCTTTACGGTTTTCCGTATTATCTTAATGTAAATTGCTTATATAAAAAAAGATGCTGAAAAGCATCTTTTTTTAGTGGTATTGATCAAACTTGTTTTTGTTATATTTAATTATAATGTAAAATCAAATAAATCCTTAGGATTTGCATTTAATGCAATTAGTAACTCTAAAATTGTTTCTAAAGTTATATTTGCTTCTCCTTTTTCAATTTTACTTATATAGCTGTGATCACAACTCTCGCAAAGAGTTGCTAATTTTCGATAACTTAACCCCCTAGATTTGCGTAATTTATTTAGTTCCGTACCAAATTTAACTAGAAAAGCTTTTTTTATATCATCATCAACCATATTTTTTTTATGCAATTTGTTTAAAATCAATAATAAAAATGTGGTAATATATTGCTACATTAAATTTTATTATTATATTTGACATTGAATATATATATTTGCGATTCTTCATATAAAATATTTGAAGCATTCGCTTAGAATCTCGCATCGTGAAACTGGTAATTTAGCAACGGGATAATAAGTATGATGCTCACGTCCTATGGCGTGGGCTCACTTATTGTTGCAGGGTATACCAGTACCTACGGTGCAGTAAGCTGAGTTCCATGCCATTTTTTATTGCCATTAATTAGGCAAAAACTCAACTACAATTCTTAGCAACGTTTCTTTTTTTAAGCATCGCATAACATTATCTTACTGAATTAGTTGGGAAAGACACTGCCACCGTCTGGCTGCAATAGGCAACGGCAGTTGGCTTTCCTTTTAATTAACCTTTTAAATTAAATGCCTATGCAATAAAAAAAAATCATCCATTCTTTCAGTCATGGTAAAACTTTTGACTTTAAGAAAAAAATGGCCCTCTAACTCGCCGGCAAAACTTGTGTAGAGGACCTAGCTAATAAAACTAACATTTTACTAAACCAACCCAATATTATGAATAATTTTTCATTTTCTAGGGGCGGAAAGGCTTTTTGTTTCCTATTTTTAATGGGTTGCCTGTTGTCTTTTTCTCCTATACAAGCCAACAATTCACTACGGCATAATCTAGCAACTACTCAACAGCATCAAATTCAGGGAACTGTCACAGATGGGAATAGTCCCTTAGCAGGAGTCAGTATTTCGATACAAGGGAATTCTAAGATTGCTACTGTCACCGATTATAGTGGTCATTACACCCTTTCTGCCTCTCCACAAGATATTTTAGTTTTTTCGTATATAGGTTACAGAACCCAGCAGGTTTACGTTCAAGGGAGAACTACTATCAATATTAGTTTACAGGAAAACACAACCAAACTTCAGGAGGTCAAGATTAATGCAGGATACTATTCTGTAAAGAACAGTGAACGTACCGGTAGCATTTCCAAAATAACTACCAAAGACATCGAGAAACAGCCTGTTACCAATGTATTGGCCACGATGCAGGGGCGTATGGCGGGAGTAGATATCACACAAGACACAGGAACTCCCGGCGGTGGGTTTCAAATAAAGATACGAGGACTCAACAGTCTTCGTGAAGAAGGCAATGAGCCACTGTATATTATTGATGGCGTGCCGTATTCGTCGGAAGTCATCGGATACAGCAATACGACCAGTGGTATACCTACACCCACCAGTCCGTTAAACAGTATTAATCCCAACGATATTGAGAGTATAGAAGTTCTAAAAGATGCCGATGCGACTGCTATTTACGGTTCGCGTGGTGCCAATGGTGTGGTACTGATTACCACCAAAAAAGGTAAGGAAGGAAAGACCAATGTAACAGTTTCTGCGTCCTCAGGAATTGGAAAAGTTACCAAAATGATAAACCTGATGAATACCCAGGAGTATCTGGAAATGAGAAGACAGGGTTTTGCCAATGATGGTGTTACTACATATCCCGATTGGGCGTATGACATTAATGGAACCTGGGATCAAAACCGTTATACCGATTGGCAGAAAGAACTTTTGGGCGGAACTGCGGTAATTACCAATATGCAGGCATCCGTATCGGGTGGTTCCGATTTAACTCAATACCTGTTGAGTGGTACCTATCACACTGAAACAACGGTACTCCCGGGAGATTTTGAGTACGATAAAGCGGCTGTTCATTTTAGCATGAACCATAGGAGTGAAGATAAAAAGTTTAAACTCACTTTTTCAACAGGCTATACCGCCCAAGACAATGTACAGCCTGAAACCGATATTAGCCGCACTGCACGAAATCTGGCTCCAAATGCCCCCGCCTTATATGATGCCGATGGCAACCTGAATTTTGAAAACAGTACCTTTAGAAATCCATTGGCAGCACTTAGAGCCATCACCACTGCAAAAACAAATGATCTTATTGCCAATACCGTACTTAGTTATCAAATATCCCCCAGTTGGGAACTCAAGGCTAACTTAGGCTTAACGGATTTAAAGAATGCAGAACAGCGACTATTGCCTTCGACGATGTATGATCCTGCCTATGGATTGGGAAGTAACCGCTCATCGATGTTTTCCAACAATACTCAAAGAAAATCATGGATTGTGGAACCACAACTCCGCTGGAACCATGATTTTGGAATCAGTAAAATTGATATATTGGTGGGGGGTACCGCACAGCAGCAAACTTCTTCAAGGCTGTACCAGTTCGGATATGGTTTTGCCAGCAACAGCCAGATTACAGATATAGCTTCTGCCACGCAAAAATCCATTTATGTAAGCGATGAAACTCTGTATAAATACCAAGCCTTTTTTGGGCGGCTCAATTACAATTGGGATCAAAAATACATTGTGAATATAACAGGAAGAAGGGACGGCTCCAGCCGATTTGGTCCAGGTAAGCAGTTTGCCACTTTTGGAGCTGTGGGAGCCGCATGGCTGTTCTCGAAAGAAAATTTCCTCAAGGAAAACACCGTTTTTAGTTTTGGAAAGCTTAGAGCGAGTTATGGCAGTTCAGGCAGTGATCAAATAGGGGATTATCAGTATTTGGATACCTATACTTCTTCAGGTCTGAATTATAATGGCGCAATAGGTTTGGATCCCACACGACTCTACAATCCAGATTTTAGTTGGGAAATCAATAAAAAATTGGAAGCTGCATTGGAAATGGGGCTTCTAAGTGATCGTATATTCTTTACGCTGGCTTGGTATCAAAATCGATCGTCCAATCAGCTGGTGGGAATTCCTTTGCCTGGCACCACTGGATTCAGTTCTATTAATGCCAATTTAAACGCGACCGTCCAAAATATGGGTCTGGAATTTACACTGCGAACCTTAAATTTTGAAAACGCCAATTTTAAATGGACAACTAACTTTAATATCTCGGCTTCCCACAACAAACTGCTTTCTTTTCCGGGACTCGAAGGTTCGACCTATTCTAATCGCTATGTTATCGGAGAATCTACAAGCATTGTAAAGACATATCAGTTAAATGGGGTCAATCCGCAAACGGGACTCTATGAAGTGGAAGATATTAATAAAGATGGAATGATTACTTCTTTGGAAGACAAAAAAAATATTGAGGATCTCACTCCAAAATATTTTGGAGGTTTAGAAAACCAGTTTCAATATGGAAATTGGCAATTGGATTTTCTTTTTCAATTTGTAAAACAGAAAAATTACGACTACAGTCCCAGCGTTCCTGGAGGAAGTTTCTTTAATCAGCATTCGGACATGGCAAATGCATGGCAACATGCAGGCGATCAAGTTCCCTTTCAAATGAATACATCAGGTGAAAATGGGGATGCAGTAAATGCCTATTATAATTATCTGGACAGTAATGCCTCCATTGTAGATGCCTCTTTTATTCGATTAAAAAATATTGCATTAAGTTATGACTTGCCACAACAGGCCATCAAAGGGGTGCACTGCAAAATCTCACTGCTGGGACAGAATGTGTTAACATTTACTCCATACAAAGGCGGTGATCCCGAATTTAAATATACTGCCTACCTGCCTCCGTTAAGAATAATCACGGCTGGCGTACAGCTTACTTTTTAACCTTAATACATACAGCCATGATATATATACTTATTATTTTTAAAAAGCTACTTCATAAAAGTGCTAAAGAATTGACTGCTAATAGTTGTTTCCTTATAGCGGTATGTCTAACACTAGCTGGCTGCGACAGCTTTGTGGAAGTGGATCTTCCTGCTTCACAACTGACAGCCAAAACCGTGTTCGAAGATGCAGGAACTGCTAATGCCGCAATGGCGGGTTTGTATGCCAAAATGAGAGATGGCGGCTTGTTAAATGGAAATTCAAATGGTGTTTCCTGTAATCTTGGCCTCTACGCCGATGAATTTGACTACTACTACGCATATGACGTAAGCAATTTTTATACCAATTCGCTATTTCCTGGTGAACTAGGTGTAAACGATATCTGGAACAAGAGTTACAGCCAGATTTATAGCGCCAATGCAGTTCTTGAAGGATTGGATAATTCCATATCCATTGCCGAAGCCAATAAAAAACAGTTGCAAGGGGAAGCTATCTTTGTGAGGGCATTGCTTCATTTTTATCTGTTAAATCTCTATGGCGATATTCCTTATATCACCACAACGGATTATCTGCTGAACAGCAAAGTGTCCAGAATGCCAGCCGATAAAATCTACAGCCTAATTCTGATGGACCTGAACAAAGCTGTTGAATTACTATCAGAGGATTATGTTTCGCCTGAGCGCATTCTTCCTAACCGAAGTACTGCTACAGCACTTTTGGCACGGGTTTATTTGTATATGGGAATGTATCCTGAAGCATCCAATGCCGCCTCTTCTGTGATTAATAATCCACTGTATATCTGGGAAACGGATTTGGATAAAATCTTTCTAAAAGGAAGCAGTACTACAATCTGGCAATTTATGCCTAACACCTCCGACAGTAATACTGCAGAGGGTAGTCTGTACATTTTTACTTCTGGTCCACCACCGGTCGTGGGACTTAAACCGGAGTTTGTAAATGCTTTTGAGCAGGGTGATCAGAGAAAAACGCATTGGACAACCGAAGTAACTGATGGAGTCTCCACGTGGTACCATGCCTCTAAATATAAACAACAATCGACGACCCCGAGTTCAGTGGAATATTCCATAGTGTTTCGTTTAGCGGAACAATATTTGATCCGAGCCGAGGCCAGAGTATATCAGGGCGATCTGATTGGTTCGAAGGAAGATCTGAATCGGATTAGAACAACGGCAGGACTTAACCCTACAAATGCTGTGACAGCCGAGGATATTAAAACCGATATTCTTAATCAGAGGCGTTTTGAATTGTTTACTGAATTTGGGCAACGTTTTTTTGATTTAAAACGAACTGGAAAACTGGACGAAATACTATCTGTATCCAAACCGGGATGGAATACTACTGATAGTTTGTGGCCATTACCTGCTCTTGAATTGAATTCCAATCCAAATCTTAATCCACAAAACCCGGGATATTAAAATCATTATGAAAGCAATACTAATAATAAGAAAAAAAATTGACTTCGAAATTTTGAGTTTAGTATTGGCTACACTTCTTTTGTTACTGTCCTGTCCCTGTATGGGGCAGGTACAACAAAAGAAGGCATTAACCGAGAACGATTACCAGAGATGGGGAACACTAGAAGTAAAAGCCATTTCTGACCAAGGGAAATGGGCAAGTTATGCGATGCGTTACGAAAACCACAGTGATACTTTATTTGTGCAGAACATCGCTAAAAATAAAAGCTATGTTTTCCCAAAAGGAAATGAGGGTCGTTTTGGAGGGGAACAACTCTTTGCTTTTCTAGCTCCCGATTCAAAACTAAAAGTAATGGAGCTTCCCACAGGCAAAATTGCGGTTTATGACAATGTTAAGCGGTATGAGCTGGCAAAGGATGGCCAATATATAATCACCCTGAATAAAGGTTACGGTGAAAAATGCCTGATGCAGATCCGCAACCCAAATGGTAAGGTGATTGACAGTATTGACGGTATCTCTGAATATGTGTTAAATGCAGATAAGGATGCGATTGTGTATGCTTCGAGTCAAAAGGATTATAGCGAGATAGGGATTATTCATTTTACCCTCTATTCACATACTGCTGTTTCAAAAGTAAACGGCAGTCACTTTTTTAACTTGATGTGGGCTAAGGACTCTAAATCGGTGGCTTTTTTACGGGAGACAGATTCAGCTACTAAGGAAGTTACCGTGAATTATTATAGAATTGCTGATAAAAAGCTCTTCTCACTGGATTATGCCTCTAAAGCGGATTCAAAGAATATGGAAGTTTTTAAAAGGACTACATATGCCATTTCCGACGATGGAAAAAAAGTATTTTTTATGTTAGCCAAAAAGAAGGATCCTAATTTAGAAAAGCCGGATGTGCCTGAAATTTGGCACGGCAACGACAAATGGCTTTATGCAGACAGACAACGGCAGCAGACTGAGGGCGATATTCCCAAAGTAGCTCTCTGGTATCCTGAAACGGGTTTGTGTTTACAGATCAGCGATGACGAGCTACCGTCAATCATGCTGAGCGGACAACAGCAGTATGCTGTTTTATACAATAAGTTTTCCTATGGCCTGCAATCGAAATATTATGAAGAAGCGGATTTTTATTTAACCAATCTAAAGGATGGTTCCAAAGAGCTGATACTGAAAAAGCAATCCGTTGATTTGAACCAGATGGGCTTTGATCCTTTCAGCAACAGAATACTGTATTATCGGGAAAGTAATTGGTGGATGTATGATCCTGTGGAAAAAACACATACCAACCTGACTAAAAAAGTTACAACTCACTGGGACAACTATAATACTTCTGATGCTCCCCATCAATTTGGAGCCTATGGCAATCCGGGCTGGACCAATGATGGAAAAAATGTTTTATTGTATGATGCCAATGATATCTGGCTGGTGGCTATCGATGGTTCTTCTTGTAAGCGATTAACCAGAGGATACGAGAAAAACCTAGTTTACAGGATAACTCCCATTGAATATGACTGGCGATCACAGAGTAACTATGATGGAAGGAACCCCACCATTTTTGATCTATCCGAAGACCTGCTGCTCGAAGCCACCAATAGTGAAAACTGGTCAACGGGATATTTTATTTACAATGATAAATCGAAAGAACAACCCATAGTATATGAAGCCAGTAAAATCGATGAAATCCGTAAGAGTAAAAACAGTGCTTATATCTTCCAGACTCAAACTTTCAATCAGTCGCCGCGATTGGAATTCAGACGGAAAAACCAGACCGCTTCCAAAATTTTATTTCAGTCCAACAAACAGCAAAAAGAGTATTCTTTTGGAAAATCTGAATTACTGTATTACTACAATAGTAAAGGTCAAAAACTAAAAGCGGCGCTGTTCTATCCTGCCAATTATGACCCTACGAAAAAATACCCAATGGTGGTGGAAATTTATGATGTTATGTCTAAAAACAGGTATAACTATGCTAACCCCTCGTTTTTAAATCCCGAAGGTTTTAATGTCACCAATTATGCGCTCAATGGTTATTTTGTATTGATGCCCGATATCATCTACCAGATGGGTAATCCCGGAAGTTCGGCCGTTGATTGTGTGACAGCTGGAGTCAATACAGTTATTGGTAAAGGCCTGGTGGATAAAGATAAGATCGGTTTGTACGGCCATTCCTTTGGCGGCTATGAAACCAATTTCATCATATCGCAAACTCCTATTTTTGCGGCCGCTGTTTCCGGCGCTGGCATAAGTGACATCATATCCCTTTATTTTAATATCAGCAGGAATGGCTATTTTCAATCAGATATGTGGCGATTTGAAAACCAGCAGTTTCGTATTGGAAAATCACTGTACGATGATAAAGAAGTATACGTTAATAACTCTCCCATTATGCATGCGGAAAATGTGAGAACGCCGCTGCTGCTGTGGACCGGAAAAAACGACAGAATCGTTCCTTGGAATCAGAGTATTACCTACTATTTGGCACTTCGAAAATTGGGAGTTTCAACCCAGATGCTTGTTTATCCTGACGAAGACCATTCGCTAGAGAATCCAAAAAACCAGAAGAATCTCAGTCAGCGAATGATGGAATGGTTTGATTATTGGCTGAAAGGGGAAGCTGAATTTAAAGCAGTATCAAAAGAAACGGAATAGGGAATAAACATAAAAAAATAATGCAGTTTTTCAAAAAAACTGCATTATCTTCATTGAAAAATGATTTTACTAATTGCGGTGCAATTGTTGGTTACAAGAAGTTTTACTGCCACCATAGGCGATATTACCACCGCTGAGACAGGCAGGACCATTACCTGGAGCACAGTTAACATCAGGAACTTCCTGACAGTCGTTCACTGATGGATTGTGAATAAAAGCCGGAATCAATACATCGGCTTTACTTACTTCTGAAGTGTTAGTACTTACTGCACCGGCACTAGCCAGAGCAAATGCTGCTATAGGCAGTACAAACGCTCTTAAAATGGTTGTTTTCATAATATTTAAATTTAAATTAATAGAATTTGATCTACTCTTTTCTACAGGTTTTCGATCGTTACTCCTGCTACCGGCCGGTATCTTTCAATAATATTCATATACTGTACTAAATTTTGGATTGGATTCTTTTCCCATATCCGTATTTGAGCATATAATGTCCCGAGAGGATATACATCGCTGAATCGCCAGCGAAAAAGTTTTTCATTCGCCCCGCTTCTTCATCATACACGTAAAAACTCAAAAGATAAGTCTGTTTTGACAAATCATAAACGTCAACTACAGAAGCATACTTCCACACATCAATCTCTTCATATTTGCCTCGTAACAGGGAATTAACGAAAAGTAAGTTACCCCGTACTGTTGTGTGACGATTAACCATATACGGTGGTGCTGCTAATTTTATGTCCCCGGATTGTTTTATTTTTACCACTTCCAATTTTGCTTTAGTAGTAGTGTCAATGGTATTGGCACGATGCTCAACGGTTAGGTTTTCCTTTGTAATAATATATTGGTTGCGATAGTAGTAAGTGTAAATCAGTTTATGCAATGTGGCGCTATATTGTAGTGTACCATCGGTGTCAAAAATTCCTTCCATCTGTTTTTGCAACACCTGTGGATTGTATTTGATTTTTGGATTCTCATAGTTGTTGGCAATCCCCAGAATATTTTCTCCTGTTGGAGGTTTTTGGGTTCTAAAAGCCAGCTGCTTATCATTGATAAAGACTATATCTGAAAAATAGAATTGTTTTTCCATCATTACTTTGGCTTTCCAATCAGAAATCAAACCTCTGTAAATGACAGGAACCGTCCCATCAATTACATAGAAATATGGAGCGTTAATCCGAATCTCGACTGCCTTAAAATTAAAATTCTCACGGTCCAATTGGATGGTGTATTTCTTTTTGCTTTTTAGATTGGAATCAATTTCAAGAATTTGAAGCGGAGCCAAACGATTGGCTAAATAAATTTTATTTTTATTAGTACCAGCAACATAATAAGATGTATTTCTTAAATCAATGCTGCCTACTTTGGCCGCTGTCGCTTGTGGAAAGCGTCTAATAAAAGGGTTTTCCTTTTGCATGATGTCTTCCGAGAAAAGAAATAATCCTGTAATGACCAAAACACTTCCTAAAACTAATAAGGATAGTCGAATCAGAATGCGGTTATTCATGGATCGCAATAAAATGGCGAATATTGCCAAAAACAGGAATGCCAGATTAAAAATAAGATGTTCTTTCCATCCTAACTTTTCCAAAATACCACCGCATGAACAGGGAATAAAATAACTGAAGTGCAGTATGATAACTATATAAGCAGTAAACATACTCATCAAGGCAACTGCTGCCCATAAAGCAATATATCTAAATCTAGGGACACTCAGTAGAACTGCAATAATCAGTTCCAGAACAATTACTGTAATAGACACAAAATCTGCAAAGGGACTTAAAAGGGGAGACTGTCCCAACTGAGCCTGAAAGTTTTCAAAATCCAATAGTTTACTGACTGCTGCATAGACAAAAAGTATAATATAGAGCAAACAAGTAAACTCTAAAAACAAGTTCTGTATTTTGATATTAAATCTCATAGCTTCATAGATTTTAGTTCTACAAAGCAAAATTCTGAATTCAAAAGCCAAAACACTTGTCTTATTGGGAGCAAAACTTGTCCAAAACGGATAAGGTTTGAAAAGCTAAAATTTAATCTTCCACTATAGAAGTAGAACCGGTTTCATTTCGCTTTATTTCATATGGAGAAAAACCAAATCGTTTTTTAAAGGATTTTGAAAAATTGGGATAATCGTTAAAGCCATTCATCACCGATATATTTTTCAAAGGTATCGTAGTGTGTTCAATCATAAAATAAGCTCTTTTCAAACGCTCATCATTATAAAACTGGTAAATACTGGTCTTGAAAAAATGACGAAAGCCATCTTTTAATTTATGTTCATTAGTACCAAATTCAGATGAAAGCACTTTTAGCGATGGAAGCGGTTCTTCAAGGTGTGCCAATATATAGTCATAAAGTTTTTGAATCAAGAGTGCGTCTTCCTTTCGAGTTTTATTATGTTTCTCGTTTTCATTTTCGTACATCAAAGGACGATAAGAATCTTTACGGGCAGGAGTAACAAAATTTAATATAATTTCCGAACTAATAACTAACCTTCCAATAGTACAGGAAACAGAAACAGGCAAATGTTCATTAGGTGTAAAATCTAAAGCAATAGTTGTAGGCGATGAAACATTTACATCGAGTACATCATGAAGTTGTTGCAAAGAAGCTGGAGTAATAATGCCCGCCAAAGGCAGGTCTATCAATTCAGATTCCGAATAACCTAAAAAATAAGCAATTTCAGGAGTAAAGCTTTTGATAGAAAAAGAGGTGTCCAAAACAAGTGTACTTTGAGCTATAAATTGAAGTTTTCTATGGGCATTAACATAGCCGACATTAAAAATCGACTCTTTCATTTCTTCCGCAACCATATTAATTAAAACAACAAGCGTTTCCAATTCTTCATCATTGGAACTTAAGGGAATGCGACTGTTAAAATTGCCACGTGCCATCTCAAATAGCATTTGATGAATGGTTACAATACGTTCTTTATTGTACGCTTTCATAAAATTCAACTCTTAATTTTTCTTTCTAAAAACTAAATAAACCCTTTCAGGTAAACTAAAGCATCTTCTTCTTTAGTGAAAATTTGAGTAGGTACAGAAGGTTTACTAATCTGTACATAAAAAGTGCTTATCGTCAACAATACTTTCTCGTGCACAATAAGACCAACGGCTTGTGTCAATATAGACCCAGATTGTGCCAAATAATCTCTACCTGATTTCTCGGTGGCAACAATACCACGAATATCACACAGAATAGGATAAGATTTTTCGTTTTGAAAATGAATTCTATCAGTTACAACACATTGGGCTACCTTAAGATCAATAATAGTATTGGGTTTATATTCAAAAAAAAGAATACCATCGGTTATCCAAAACCGCGCAAAATCATTCTCATAAAGATCATGGGCTGCAATCATGTTCTATGAATTAAAGTTTTATAATTTAACAAAAATATAAACATTTATTAACAAGCGCTTGTTAATTTGGGAATATTTGTTGCTTTTTGCAGTATTTGTTGTTAATTCGGGAATTTGACTTGTCAATTTGGGAGTATTGAAGAAGTAGTTGAAATAACTTTCATTTTTTTTATGAAATTTATGACTCTATTTTAAAAAACACCAAAAATAAGTAACCAATGGCAAAAATTAGACACAATAACTTTATCGATACTGTGGATGAAGTTTTTTCGGAAGCAAAGAAAGAAGGCATACTGCACTTATATGCAGAAGACAAGATTTTAACGGGCAGGACAATCCAAATCAAGGGAAAGGAAATGTTTCATTTCGGAACTACTGGTTATCTGGGTTTAGAACAGGACGACAGACTTAAAGAAGCTGCTATTCAAGCCATACGTAATTATGGTACGCAATTTCCCCTTTCAAAATCATATATTTCACATCCATTATATAGTGAATTGGAAAGTAAAATCGAACAAATGTATGGTATACCACCTATTATAACCAAGAATAGTACATTGGGGCATTTAGCTATTATCCCAACGCTCATTAGAGATGAGGATGCAGTAATAATAGATCACCAGGTCCACTGGAGTGTGCAAAATGCTTGTCAACTTTTAAAACTGCGAGGAATTCCGGTAGAAATGATCAGACACAGCAATTTGGATATGTTGGAAGATAAAATAAAACAACTAAGTACCAAGTGCAACAAAATCTGGTATATGGCTGATGGTGTATATTCCATGTTTGGGGATTATGCACATATCCCGGAATTATTGGCTTTAACCCAAAAGTATGCACAGCTAAACCTTTATTTTGATGATGTCCATGGAATGAGTTGGAAAGGCAAAAATGGAACTGGTTTTGTTTTTGACGCGATCAAAGAACTACCTGAAAATTGCATTGTAGTGAGTACACTAAGCAAAACATTTGGAGCCAGTGGCGCAACATTATTTTGCAAGAACCAAAAACTGCGGGAAAAAATTAAAAATTTCGGCGGACCGTTAACCTTTTCCGCTCAGTTAGAACCTGCATCTGTAGCGGCTGCAATAGCTTCAGCAGAAATCCATTTATCTCCTGAAATAGAATTGAAACAAAAAGATTTGGCAGATAAAATTGCTCACTTCAATCAATTGTTGTCTTTAGGAAACCTTCCAATAATCTCAAAAAACGATTCGCCAGTTTTCTTTTTGGGAATGGGGACGCCTGCAACGGCCTATAATTTTTCGAAACGTTTATTCAAGGAAGGATTTTTTCTGAATTTGGGAATTTATCCTGCTGTACCAATAAAGAATACCGGGATTAGAATTACATTATCTAGTCACAATCAGCAACAAGATATTACAGCCTTGGCCGAAGCGTTGGAATATCATTTCCCTAAAGCGTTGGAAGAAACAAACAACAGTGAAAACAAAATAAGACAGGCTTTTGGATTAGGCATTGGAAGGATTCAAAAGATTTCAGAATTAAAACAACAGGAACTTATTATTGAAGAAAAAAGCACCATTCAAGACATTGAGAAATTAGAGTGGAATCAATACATGGGTAAGCAAAATATTTTTGATTGGGAAGGAATGGTTTATTTAGAGAATACATTCAGCCAGCATCCTGACCCAACAAACCAATGGGATTTTTATTATTATGCTATTAAAGACAATGAAGGCAACATAATACTTATGACCTTTTTTACGTACGGACTTTGGAAAGACGATATGCTCGCTACCGAATCTGTCTCTATTCATTTGGAAGAAATAAGAAAAACCAATCCTTTATATCTAACCTCAAAAGTTTTGAGTATGGGATCTTTATTTACTGAAGGTAAACACTGCTTTATCAATCAGGAACATCCTTTAGCGGAGAAAGCAGTAAAACTTTTATTAGACAATATAGAAGAAAAATACAATGCCTTAAATGCTGATATGTTGGTTTTAAGAGATTTTGAAAAAGACAATAGCTATAACAAAACAATAGTTGACCAAGCATATTTTAGAATAGACATGCCGGAATCCTGTGTGATTGAAAACCAAGGTTGGCATACAAATGAAGAGTTTGCAGAGTCATTATCTATTCGTTCCCGTAAACATTTTTATAAAGAGATAGAACCTTACGAAAAGTGCTATGGTGTAGCAATAAAAAATCAATTAAGCAAATCAGAAATAGCAAGAGCATATCAACTCTACAACAATGTAAAAGACAATAATTACGCTATCAATACATTTCGATATTCTCAAGAAGTTTTCGAAAACATGAATGAAAGCCCCAACTGGGAGTTCATAGTGTTAACATTGAAAGCTGATACCGAAAATCCATTTGCAGGTGTTATGTTTTGCTACAAAAACAGCAATCACACCTATGTCCCAGAATTAATAGGAATGGATTACAAATGGGCAAAAGAATACCAACTCTACAGGCAATTATTATTTCAAACTATAAAAAGAGCTAATGCATTAGAGTTTCAAAAAATAGATTTTGGAGTGTCCGCTTCTTTTGAAAAAAGAAAATTAGGTGCTAGAGTAATTCCAAAAATAGCCTATGTTCAGGCAAGAGACAATTACGCAATGGAACTTATGAATACTTTGCAAAATGATTACAAATCAATTGCAAAATGACGAAAGCATATTGACAACTAATATTAAAAAAGATGTTTGAAAAAGCAATTGAATCATTTAATGCTGTCTGCAATGAAATTTTAGATGCAAACGAAACGATGCAAAATAAGGCTTGCAATGGAATTGTATTGTGTAATAAAACATTAACGAACTTAAAAGAGATAGTGGATAAAAATGATTTCAACACCGTTCCGGAGGAGATTGATTTTTTCAAAAACATTAAACCTGTCCCTATGAGCTTATTGATTTATTTTACAGAAGTACGTTCCTGTGAACTAAGAATGCCTAAAGCGGGTAACACCTATAAAGTTCAATTCTTCCAAAAAGAATTGCGAAAAATCAATAAATTCTTTTACAGAAATGCCGATTTTGTGCATTATATGGAACAAGGATACTGTTACCTAGACCATCAATTCTTTACTAGGAATCATAGGGATAATTTTCCTTTTACACCCATGACTGATTATTACCAATTTCCTGAATTTTCAACATCGCAAGACATGCTTTGGGCAAAAGTAAAAGCGATGTATCGATTCATTCATTATATCCGACAAGCACTAAAAAGACTAAAAGTCGATGATTCCGAAATATTTGAAGAAAAAAAACACAAAGTATTGGTATGGACAGGACCAAAAACAGCTTTAACAGAATTGATTTATGCATTGTTTTCTAATGGTACAATCAATCATGGTGCTGCAGACATTAATACGATAACAGCATCCTTTGAAGATTTCTTCAATATCAAATTAGATAATATCTATAAAACCTATACCGAAATCAAAGCCCGTAAAAGTAGCAAGACAAAATTTTTGGAAGAATTAACGCTAAACTTACAACAAAAAATGTCTAGAGAAGATCAAGAGTAAAGTCGTAACTACGAAAATATACAAGCAGTAAATCCTGATTTAAAAGGATATACTGCTTTTTTTATGCTAGAATCAATCAAAGAATAATTCCCCATAAAATTAAGGTTTTTGCAGATTTTAAATGTTAATTTTTTTCGTACTACGAAGGCTATTGGGATAAAATCCAATAATTGCCGCTAAATAGGCTAATGAGTATCAACCTAAAACAGAAATCATAAGCGCATTCATTTTTAGAGAATAATTCCCCTGTAAAACCAAGGCTTGAAGAATTTTAAATGTTAAATTTTTTCAGTACTACGAAAGCCATTGTGATAAAATCCAAAAAAAGCAACTGAATTTTGTAAAAGCATATTAAATAGTACCTCTATCTGGAAGAATTGCTACATACTGCGTATTGAACCTAAATTTTTGATTATGAATGTTGACAGAATAGAATTTATGGCTTGGATGGAGCGAATAATCGAGAGGTTCGACATCCTTATGGAAATGGTAAACGGGGCTAAAAATCAAAGTGCTATTATTGATGGAGAAGAGTTACTGGACAATCAGGATATTTTGCAGATGCTGAAGATAAGTGCACGATCACTTCAGCGTTACCGCTCTTCTGGCAAGTTGCCCTATTATACAATTAGTGGAAAAATTTATTATAAGCTCTCAGATGTGCACCAATTCATCAGAGAAAGCTTTACCGCCTCCATGCCCAAAGTAAAAGTCAACGGGTGACAAATAATGCCAATAAATGGCAATTAGTACAAAACAGTAGAAGCCTCTTTTACTTTCGATATCAAATTAAAAAAATTCAAATTATGAGCGAACAAAATTTAGATAAACCAAAAACTTCCGAACAATTATCTGAGATATTATTGGTGCTGGATAAAGAGAAAAAGAAAATTCAGGCTGTAAAGGGTATTGATGAAAATGGCAAGCTGGAAACCGTTGACCCTACAAAGAAGAACCAGAACCAGTTTATGCGGGTTGATAAGCAGGGTGATTTCTTTTCCAATTTCTTCTCTAATTTTTTCAGCCAATTGAAGAATCCTACCAATTTCACATTCTTCAAAGTTCCTGCACCATTGGCTATTAATATGGCAAAAGAAATGCAAAAACAGGTAGATTATCCAACACCTGAAGGAGAACAACTAATGAAGCAACACGAAGTGAAAACGGAACTAGTTCAAAATAATAAACAAGAAAATAAAAATAGTATGGAAACAACACAGACAACATCAGAGACAAGTGAATACCGCTACAAACCAGAACAGATTGACTGGGAAACAATGAACAATCTCGGACTGAGTAAAGAAAAACTCGAAAAGATGAACCTCCTTGATCCTTTATTGAGAGGTTTTAAAACCAATGAGCTTGTACCAGTAAGCCTTAATCTCGGCACTGCCGTTACCCGTATGGATGCACGGCTGTCTCTGCAACAAAATGATGAAGGGGCGGTTGTGGTTGCCATTCATGGTATCCGCAAAGAACCTAACCTGAATTTTCCTTTTTTCGGTCACGAGTTCACTAAGGAAGATAAAGAGAACCTGCTCCAGACAGGGAATATGGGCCGTGTGGTCAATCTGACCAATCCAAAAACGAATGAGAGCATTCCATCCATTGTCAGCGTGGACAGGCTTACCAATGAGCTTGTTGCACTGCGAACAGATAAAATCAAGATCTCTGATGAGATTAAAGGCGTGAAACTAGATGATGTACAAAAACAAACCCTAATGGAGGGTAAGCCACTTTATATCGAAGGAATGACTTCCAAAAAAGGAACTGCGTTTGATGCAACCGTACAATTTAATGCCGATAAGCGTTTTGTAGAGTTCCTGTTTGACAGGGGTAACTCCAATAAGCAGATGCAAGGTAATCAGCAAGCCCAATCGCAGGAAGCTCCGAAAACCTTTAGGGACAAAGAGTTGGATAAGGAGCAATATCAGAAATTTAAAGACGGACAGACTGTTTATGTCAGCGGATTGGTAGATAAGAAAGGTAAGGAATATAATGGTTACATCACCTTTAACAAGGAAACCAATAAAATAGATTTCTCTTTCCAAAACCCGAACAAAATCAAAGAACAGGGAAAACCTGCTGAAGCTTATAAAACGCAGACGGCGGTCAATTCTGATGGTAAAACCAATGAATCGACCAAGAATCTTAAAGAGCCTTTAAAATCTGGGCAAACAAATCCGGACAACAAAAAACAACAGGAACAACAGGAAGCAGCTCAAGCACCTGCCAAATCCAAAGGGCGTAAAATGTAATCACCTAAATACATTCGTTGCGAAAAACTCTGGACCGCCTTACTTAATAAACTTAAAAAGCATTGATTATGAGTAAACTAATAATAGATGGACAACAATCTGTGGAAAAAATCTCTAATCTACTATTATTAGTAGATATGGATAAAGTAGATAAGATAGTATACGGAATGAAGGGAGTTGGAAAATATGATGAATATGAAACGGCAGAAGTAAAAAAGGAAAATCATAGAGAGTTTAAAAGATTTGATAAGAATGATAATTTTCTTCTCTACTTTCTTATGGATTTTTTTGCAAATATACATAATCCAACTCGTTATAAACTTTTCATTGTGCCAGAATCAAAAGCAGTTGAATTAGCAAAGGAAATTCAAATTATTATCAATAATCCTTACAAGGAAGGTGGATTATTGTTGAAGAAATATGAGTTACAGTCAGAACAATTGCAAAAGCAATTGCTGTCTGAACAGGAAAAGCTACAGACACCAATGAAATCAAGTGGTAGAAAAATATAGTCACTTGAAATTTTAAAATGCCAAAGGTATTTTATGTGACAAATAGAATAAAAAGATACATATGAAAATAGTAATTGCAGAAAAACCAAGTGTAGCCAAGGAAATAGCTGGCCTGTTGGGAGCCACCGAAAAGAAGGATGGTTACTTGACAGGTAACGGTTATTATGTTACCTGGGCTTTTGGACATTTAGTAGGATTGGGTATGCCGGAAGATTACGGAATTTCTGGATTTCAGAGATCATCCTTGCCGATACTGCCCAATCCTTTTTTACTGACTGTTCGCAAAGTCAAAAAAGACAAAGGCTATACACTAGATGTAGGAGCATTAAAGCAATTAAAAGTAATAGAACAGCTCATTGACCGTAGTGAAAAGATTATCGTAGCAACCGATGCCGGACGTGAGGGTGAATTAATATTCCGTTACATCTATGAATACCTGAAATGTAATAAGCCATTTGAACGCCTTTGGATCAGTTCGCTTACCGAAAAAGCAATCAAAAAGGGTTTTGACAACCTAAAGCCTGGTAGCGATTTTGATAGATTATATCAGGCGGCGCAGGGTAGGAGCCGTGCTGATTGGCTGGTGGGTATCAATGCTTCTCAGGCGTTGAGCATTGTTGCAGGCAATGGTATTTATTCGCTCGGAAGAGTGCAGACGCCTACACTGGCTTTAATATGCAAGCGTTATTTGGAAAACAGAAATTTTTCGGTACAGCAATACTGGCAGATACAGTTGTCTCATACAAAAGAGTTCACAGACTTTAAAAGTCTTTCCAAAAACAAATGGGAAGATAAAAAGCAGACGGAAGCTACATTAAAGTCCATCGAAAGAAATGGTAATATAGTTACGGTTACCGCTGTAGAAACTAAAAATGTGTCGGAGCAACCGCCTTTGTTGTTTGACCTGACAGGCTTACAAAAAGAAGCTAATATTAAGTTGAACCTTACCGCTGAAGAAACCCTGAACATAGCCCAAGGTCTGTATGAAAAGAAATTTATTACTTACCCGCGTACCGGAAGTAAATACATTCCAGAAGATATGTGGGCAGAAATCCCTAATCTTATCAGGGCTTTACAAGATATGGGAACCTTCAAGCAAGCAGTAACCAAAGTGAAATGGGGACATTTTAATAAACGTATCGTTAATGACCTTCGTGTTACCGATCATCATGGTCTGCTCATTACTGACAAAATCCCTTCGGCATTATCAGCAAAGGAAAATGCTGTTTACAATATGATTGCCTTTCGACTACTGGAAGCCATTTCACAAGCTTGTATAAAAGAGATAACCGATATTACTTTACAGGCTTTGCATTATGATTTTGTCCTCAAAGGCTGTAAGATATTGGAATCAGGTTGGCGTTCCATTAAAGGCAGTTTTTCAGATGATGATGCTGAACCAATGCAGGAACTGCCTAAGCTGAAAAAAGATGATGAACTCAATATCAAACATTTCTTGGTCTTGGAGAAGAAAACCAGACCACCCGTGCTTTATACCGAAGCAGGACTTTTATCAGCTATGGAAACTGCCGGAAGGGAAATAGAGAACGAGGAAGAGCGTAAGGCATTAAAAAGCATAGGTATAGGTACACCCGCTACTAGGGCTGCCATCATTGAAACCTTGTTTACCCGTAATTATATCCAAAGGGAATTGAAAGCCCTTATACCTACCGCAAAGGGATTGCAGGTGTACGAACTGATCAAAGACAAGAAAATAGCCGATGTATCGATGACCGCAGAGTGGGAACTAGCTTTACAAAAAATAGAAAATAACGAAAGTAATGCGGAAGCTTTCCAAAAAGAAATGGAAAATTATGCTAGATCCATTACTAATGAATTGTTGCAAACTCCCATCGCACAAGAAAATCGAGCCATGCTTGACTGTCCCAAATGCAAAAATAGGCAACTGATTATTAGGGATAAAATTGTTAAATGTCCTGATGAGGCCTGCAATTGGGTACAATTCCGAAATGTGTGTGGTGTGCAAATAAGTATATCCGATATAGAAAGTCTTGTTAACAAAAGAAAAACTACTCTCATTAAAGGAATGAAAAGCAAAGCCGGAAAGAAATTCGATGCTTATATCGTATTGAATGAGAAAGCCGAAAGCTCTTTTGAATTTGAAAAATCTAAACTTCCGAAGAAATAATGAGTGATTCTATCATTACCCGTCCGGAAATTGAGAACCGCATTTATACTATAAGAGGACAACAGGTTATGCTCGACAGTGATCTCGCAAGGATTTATCAGGTAGAAACCAAAGTCTTTAATCAGACTGTAAAGCGTAATACAGACCGCTTTCCTGAATCCTTTTGTTTTCAATTGACACAGGATGAATTTGATGCAATTAACTTGAGGTCACAATTTGTGACCTCAAGTTTGAATTACGGGGGAAGACGTTATCTGCCTTATGTTTTTTCCGAACAAGGAATTGCGATGCTTTCAGCTGTACTCCGTAGCAATATTGCCATAAAAGTAAGCATCGAGATAATGAATGCCTTTGTGGAAATGCGCAAGATACTTGTTAATAACGCAGCCTTGTTTCATCGACTGGATAAGATTGAACTGAAACAGATAGATGCAGACCAGAAATTTGAAGAAATCTTTAAGGCACTGGAAAGCGGAAAGTTGTACAGTGAAAAGGGCATTTTCTATAATGGGCAAATTTTTGATGCCTATGCTTTTGTTTCCGATATTATCCGCAGTGCCCAAAGTTCCATTATCCTTATTGATAATTATGTAGACGATACTGTGCTAACCTTGTTGGGTAAGAGAAATAGTGATGTTACCGCAACAATCTATACTAAAAGCATAAGTAATCAGTTACGGCTAGATGTGCAACGATATAACAGTCAATATCCCCTGATTGAAGTTGAGGTTTTTTCGGATGTCCATGACCGTTTTCTCATAATTGATAATACTGAACTCTACCACATAGGAGCATCATTAAAAGATCTGGGTAAAAAATGGTTTGCATTTTCGAGAATGGATATTGAGGTTGGCAGGATGCTCCAAATTTTAGCCATTTAGCAAAATTCTAAATAAAAATATAGTATGAATACACAGCAAAAAGACCTGTCATATTTCAGGTTACGACTACAAGAATTATTAACTATAAGCTTTCCCGAAAAAGCGTATGATGTTAAATTTATTGACCAGCGTTCAAGTTGGGCTTCCAATGCTTATGAAGATGCTTTTCGAGCAGGAAACCCAATAAACCAATGTGATCATATTGCCGATTATGTCTTATTTGAAGGATTGCACTTTTCAAAATTTGATACCCTTTTTCAAGTAGTCTGCAATGAGTTTGATGCGAGAATGGCAGATGAAGAATTACGACCGTTTGCCTTAAAGATGTTGCCTATTTGCTACCCTGTTTTTACAAACTACAAATTAACGGATGACTTCGCCTATACAACGGAGTTTGATTTGCTCTATACGGAACTGACAGGAACCATAGCAATATGGATAGAGGAACATGGGCTTCAGTAAACGTCAACATCTCCAATCGAATATTGATTCCCTGCGAATTGCTTTTAAACTGGAAAAGGAGAACAGAAAAGCCTCCGCAGGCGAAAGACTGCTAATGATGCAATACAGCGGATTTGGTGGTCTTAAATTTGTGTTGAATCCTGCCCAAAATCCGATAGATATTAACCATTGGAGAAAGACCGAATATGAACTTTTTCCAGTTACACAGGAACTCCATCAGCTTCTAAAAGAAAATGCAACTGATGAAAAACAATACCGTAGATATGTGGACAGTATGCGGAGTTCTGTACTGACTGCATTTTACACACCACCTTTGATTATTGATGCTATTTCCACCACATTAAAAGAAAATGGTGTAAGCATTCAAAAACTTTTAGAACCATCTGCCGGTAACGGTTCTTTCATACAATCCTTTGCAGATAAAGATATGCCACAGGTTACCGCTTATGAAAAGGACTTGCTCACTGGAAAAATTTTAAAACAGCTCTATCCAGATAATACGATCCGCATTAGCGGCTTTGAAGAAATACCCGAAAGGGAAAAAAACAGCTATGATGTGGTAGCTAGCAATATCCCTTTCGGTGATACGTCCGTCTTTGATCTTTCCTATTCCAGAAGCAGGGACGCTGCAAAAGTACAGGCTGCCCGAAGCATACACAATTACTTCTTTATGAAGGGAGCCGAAATGCTCCGTGAAGGTGGTGTGCTGGCTTTTATCACTTCACAAGGTGTGCTGAACAGCCCGAAGAACGAACCCATACGCAAGGTATTGATGCAGGACAACAACCTAGTTTCAGTCGTTCGGTTGCCAAATAATTTATTTACCGACTATGCTGGTACAGAGGTAGGAAGTGATCTAATAATTCTGCAAAAGAATACTGCAAAACAAAGTTTGACCGAAGCGGAAGAACTGTTTTGTCAGAGTCAAATAACGGAATACAATACGCCAAGCAACGCCTTGTTTCAAGACAACGGAAGGATTATACATACTACACAGATGTTGGCTACCGATCCTTATGGACAACCTGCATTTGTCTATACGCACAGGGATGGTGTGGAAGGAATTGCCAAGGACCTAAAGCAAATGCTATCGGAAGATTTTGGAAAACATCTGGATATTGGCTTGTATAAAGGTGAACGAAACGATGCGCCAATCAAACAAATTCCTATAACACCAACGGTTGCAACTCCCGTTGCCGGATCTGCAACCATTTCACAGAAAACGCAGACATTAACTGCTCAAACAATAAATAAAGACATTGTAAAAGAAGAAAGGCAACTAAGCATTTTTGATCTCTTTGAAAATTCAAAAGAACTGGCGTCTTTTACCACTCCTGTTAAAGCAGTCACAACAACAAAACTACCAGCCAAAAGAAAAAGAACTGTGAGCGGATATCAGGGAAACCTGTTCAGCGGTTTGATGCAACAACCTCCCATTTCTACTTCTCCAGTAAATAGCAATATACCAAATGAGAGAAATACACAGGAAGTTATCGGCGATTTGTTTTCAGGACTGAAAGGAAATAATCTCTCCGAAAAGATTACCGCAGGCAACACCATTCCCGAACCAGCAATTTATACCAAAGAAATACAGTCTTTTCATCGTAACGATAGCCTTGCAGTGGATAACGGCTGGGTCGGCTATCTTAAAGATTTTGATAGCGATAAGAAACAGGCGATGTTTCATCCTTTGCAATTATCGTCCTTACAGAAAGGAAGAGCTGAAGCCTATATTTCTGTACGAGATAACTACCTCGATTTATATCAGAAGGAAGCCAAACTGCAAACCGAACATAAAGAAGAGAGAGAAACATTTAATAAGGTTTACGATGCCTTCGTAAAAAGGTACGGCAACCTGAACAGTGCCGATAATATCAAGCTTATCAAAACAGACAGTTCCGGTAAGGAAATGGCTTATTTGGAACGTGTTGTGGGCGGTGTGGTACATAAGGCGGATATCTTCCACCGTCCGGTAAGCTTCTCCATTACCACATTAGCTACCGATAATCCCGATGAGGCTTTAGCCGCATCATTGAACAAATACGGGAACGTTGATCTAGACTTTATGTCCAAAATCAGCGGTATATCATCCGACGATTTGAAAGCGGTATTGCACGGACGCATCTTTTATAATCCTTTGGAAAAGGAATATGAAATAGCTGAAAGATGGGTAGCTGGCAATGTGGTGGAGAAAGCCACAGCCTTAAAAAGCTATCTCGAAAGCAATCCCCATGATAGGCAGGCCAAAGAAAGCCTTACGTCTTTAGAAGAAGCCCGACCAAGACGTATCGAATTTGAAGAGTTAGATTTCAATCTTGGTGAACGCTGGATACCGACAGGGATCTATGCCCGTTTTGCTTCTCATCTTTTTGATACGGAGGTGCGTATCCAGTATTCTGAAACTTCCGATGACTTTTCTATAAAATGCGATCAGAAAAATGTACATATATGGGATAAATATGCCGTCAAGTCTGAAAGTCGAACATTTGACGGGATTGCTCTACTGAAAAACGCATTAGTCAATACTACTCCTGATATTACCAAAAAAGTAATGATTGATGATAAGGAAGTCAAGGTAAGGGATATGGAAGCTATACAGATGGCGAATACCAAGATTGATGAAATACGTACCGCCTTTACCGAATGGCTTCACACTCAAAACGATGAGTTTAAAAAAAGGCTGACCGACCAGTATAACGATACCTTTAACTGTTTTGTGCGTCCGCAGTACGACGGAAGCCATCAGGAATTTCCAGGACTGGACAGAAAAGGCTTAGGCATTAACGATTTATATTCGAGCCAAAAGGATACAGTATGGATGATCAAGCTGAACAACGGTGCGATTTGCGATCACGAAGTAGGAGCCGGCAAGACATTGGTGATGTGTACCGCAGCACAGGAGATGAAACGTTTGGGAATGGTACACAAACCTATGATAATAGGATTGAAAGCCAATGTCCATGAGATTGCAGAAACGTACCGTAAAGCCTACCCACACGCTAAAATTATGTATCCTGGCAAAGAAGATTTTACCCCACAGAAAAGGCAACGGATTTTCGGAGATATTAAAAACAACGATTGGGACTGCGTGATATTGACCCATGACCAGTTTGGCATGATACCCCAGTCGCCAGAAATGCAAAAGGAAATCCTACAAGTCGAACTGAACAGCGTGGAAGATAATCTTGCCGCTTTGGAAGCACAGGGCAAAGAGATTTCAAGGGGTATGCTCAAAGGTGTAATCATCAGGAGACAGAACCTTGAAGTTAGGCTGAAAACTTTGGAACATGACATCGAAAACCGAAAAGATGATGTAGTGGATTTTAAGATGATGGGCATCGACCACTTATTTGCTGATGAAAGCCACCAGTTCAAAAACCTGATGTTCAATACGCGTCATGACCGGGTTGCAGGTTTGGGCAATATGATGGGAAGCCAAAAGGCCATGAACCTGCTTTTTGCCATCCGCACCATTCAGGATCGCATACAAGGCGATATGGGTGCTACCTTTCTTTCAGGTACAACTATCAGCAATTCCTTAACCGAGTTATATCTATTGTTTAAATATCTCCGTCCAAGAGCATTGGAAAAACAAGGTATTAACTGTTTTGATGCGTGGGCGGCTATCTATGCAAGGAAAACGACTGATTATGAGTTTTCGGTAGCGAATAATATCGTGTCAAAAGAACGCTTCCGCTACTTTATCAAAGTGCCGGAACTGGCACAGTTCTATTCGGAAATCACGGATTACAGAACCGCTAAGGATATTGGTATAGATCGTCCGGAAAAGAACGAGGTACTTTATAATATACCGCCTACGCCCGATCAGGAAGTATTCATCCAGAAATTGATGGAGTTTGCTAAATCAGGTAATGCGACCTTATTGGGAAGACCTCCGCTAACAGATAGGGAAGAAAAAGCAAAGATGCTGATTGCTACGGATTATGCCCGTAAGATGTCCCTCGATATGCGGATGGTAAGCAGTAAATATAATGACCACCCCGATAACAAAGCTTCTCATTGTGCAACCAATATTGCAAAGTATTACCAAAAATTCCATGCGCAGAAAGGAACGCAGTTTGTTTTTTCAGATTTAGGCACTTACAAGCCAGGAGAATGGAATGTATATGGGGAAATCAAGCGCAAACTTGTAGATGATTATGGTATACCGGAACATGAAGTCCGTTTTATACAGGAAGCTAAAAATGATAAGCAACGCAAGGAGCTTATAGGCGGTATGAATGAGGGGAAAATCCGTGTGCTGTTTGGTTCTACCGGCATGTTGGGAACTGGTGTAAATGCACAGAAAAGAGCTGTTGCCGTTCATCATTTGGATACCCCGTGGAGACCAAGCGATCTTGCTCAACGTGACGGAAGGGCTGTGCGAAAAGGCAATGAAATTGCCAAATTTTTCGCCGATAACAAGGTGGATGTAATTATCTATGCAGTCGAAAAATCGCTGGACAGCTACAAGTTTAATCTTTTGTACAATAAACAGCTTTTTATTGACCAACTCAAAACCAACAATCTAGGAAAGCGAACCATTGATGAGGGGAGTATGGATGAAAAATCGGGAATGAATTTCTCTGAATACGTAGCTATACTTTCGGGAAATACGGATTTATTGGAAAAAGCAAAACTGGAAAAACAGGTCGCTGGATTGGAAAGTGAGAAGCAGGCATTCAATCGTTCCAAGTTCAGCTCCAAATACAAGCTGGAAGATATTTCTGCGACACTAGAGTCTGCCAAGTCACGATTGGAACGAATGACCCTCGATTGGGAAAATCTGCAACAACGCTTACAAAAAGGACAGGACGGAACGATACTGAACCCTGTACAGCTTGATGGATTGTTACCTAATGCTGATGTGAAACAGATTGGAACAAAGCTAAATCAGATTGCGGATAAAGCCCGTACCGGTGGTCAATATGACGAAATAGGCAGCCTGTATGGGTTTACATTATTGGTTAAAACTGAAATATCCGAAAAAGAGGGTATTGATATTAGGGTCAATCGTTTTTTGGTGCAGGGTGAAGGCAATATAAAATACACTTATAATAATGGCTTGATTGCTACTGACGCAAAGCTTGCATCAATGAATTTCCTTAGTGCTTTAGAAAAAATCCCCAGCTATATTGAGCAGGAACAAAAGAAAATTACCGAACTGAAAAAAGACCTGCCTATACTTCAGGAAGTGGTTAACGGTACGTGGACAAAGGAAAGCAGGTTGAGTGAACTGAAAACGGAATTGGCGTCCATTGACAGGAAGATACAATTATCTATTGCTCCAGAACATAAAGAGCAGGATTTAGAAGAGCTGGTAGTACCCATTAAAAGCAGTGATGCTCTGGTTCAGGAAAGACCATCTGTTCGCTTAAAGGGGACTTGATAGCGACCAATTCACGTCAAGTGAATTTCTTAAGTTAACGGTTGTTAGTGTTAGAAAAAGATCCGATTGAAGTTAAAACAATGTCTTTAATTACTATTTTACTTTTTATTTACCTTGATAAATGTTGAATAATTTCTATTTGATAGACGTTAGATTTTAGGACAAAGCGTGTTCTAATTTTTCTTTCCATTTTTCCCAATTGGGAGATAATGTATTTTGTAAATCATAGAATTCCTTATTATGATTGTGATGAACTAAATGACATAATTCGTGAATTACAACATATTCAATACTTCCTTTTGGGGCTTTTATTAATTCTGTGTTTAGAATTATTTTGCCTGATTTAGTGCAACTTCCCCAACGTTTTTGCATTAATCTTATATCTAAAATAGGTTTTTCGATTTTGTACTTATTAAATTTTTCTAAAGAAATTTCGAGCAATTCTTCAAAATGGACAATTGCTTTTTCCTTGTACCATTCATTTAATTTTTTCTCTAAATATTCCGGATTGTTTTTTTTAGTTTTCATAATCATTGCGCCTCTATAAATCTTTATTTCATTTATAGTATCTTCAATAATTTGTAACTTATATTGTCTACCTAGATACAAATGTGTTTCTCCATTAACATATTTACGCTCTGGAGTATTTGGTTTGTAACTACAAAAAAAAGCTTGCTGTTTTAATATCCAATTGGCTTTTAATTTTACTTTTTTATTGATTTCTATTAAATCCGCATCAAATGGAGCAATAACCAATACCAAACCATCAGGCAATACTTTTATGCCTAATGATTTTCTTTCAGCAAAAGACAATTTATATTCAATGCTTTTACTGCCATAATTGACTTGTTGACTTGATTGTAGCATTAAATGTATTTTAGTTTAGCAATTTTAATTACTTCGTCTATTAATTCATCAATTTTATCAAATGAAAATTGCGTATCGTATTGTTGCTGTTTTTCGAAAAGTAAATCATCGAGATTATTTTTCAATTCTTTCTCAATTTCAGTATTGGTTTGCCAATCAATAATAAGTGTATTGTTTTCAAATACTATATTCTTTATACAATCTTCTATTTCTAATGCTGTACCAGCTTGTACTTCTTTTGGTTCTGGTGCATTGCTAAAACTATTTTGTAAAACTGCATTTATCAGATTGTAGAAAGCAATTGCATTTGGTTTATCTTGGATAGCATTTGGTACATTATTTTGTTTTCCAGTTAAGAATTGATTTTCATATTCTTTAGCTTTTTGTAAATAAAGTGCTTCATCAATTCGATGCTGATGATAATCATTTATAGCTTCTCTAATTAATGCCGACAAACTTTTATAGAAGATGGGATCTTCATTCATTTTGACATTAATTGCCTTGACGGTACGAGTTGCAATGTGATCCGCTTTTGCTGCTTTTCCAATTACTTTTTCTACTTCAGCTTCTCTTTTTTCTCTATCAAAAATATTTACTAGTTCGGTTATTTTTAATACTTCGCCTTCCGTAGTTATATGTTTATCTATTAACTTTTGAACTTGTGGTTCATAAGCTGAATAATCTAAATCATCAAAATATCTTCGCTTAACATCTACTCTCAATTGCAAGAAAAACTTACTGTCCTTTTTGTATTTATCAATGGTTTTCTCGTTTTTAATATCATTAAATTCTATTGATGCCATTGCTAATTTAAACAAACGAACAAAAGCCGAAAGTTTTTCATAAAAGGGATGTCTTATGCTTTCATCATTTAATAATTCGGAATATGCTTCTGCATCGTATTTGTTTTTTATCGTTTTGAAAATATCCCATAACTCGCTGTGTGCCTGTGGTAATTTTTCTATCTCCTTGTTTATGTTTATTATTGTTCCTGATAGTTCTTCTAATTCAAAGTCATTTAGTCCGCTGTATGTATTTAGAGCATTGTCCAGATTTTCTAAATTTCCAAAATAATCGATTATAAAACCATATTCTTTTCCAGGCGCAACTCTATTTACCCTTGCAATAGCTTGAAGTAAAGTATGCTCTTTTAAACTTCTAGTAATGTATAATACTTGATTATTTGGTGCATCGAAACCAGTTAATAATTTATCTACTACAATAATTATTTCAGGTTGTTCTTGCTTTTTGAAAGCACTAATTACTGATTTTTCGTAATCTAATTGTTTTCCATATTTACCCATCATTGCTTTGTAAAACTTCAAGACTACATCTTCGTTTTCCTCAAAAGCATCTTCGTGATTTTCTCTTGTATCGGGTGCAGAAATTAACACCTCACAACTTACTTTTCCTATTTCTTTTAAGTATTCTCGGTATTTTATTGCGCTGGTTTTGTTGGGTGCTACTAATTGTCCTTTGAAACCAGTCCCTTGAATGTTTGCTTCAAAATGCTCGCTAATATCCCAAGCTCTTGCATAAATCACTTGGTCGGCTTTATTAATTTGATTGGTTGAACTGAATTTTCTTTTTAATGCAACTTTTCCATAAGGTGTTGCAGGTTCCGAAATTTTATCGAAATAGGTGTCTAATGGTTTATCATTTACCTCAATTAGATTGTGTCTTCCCTCATAAAGCAACGGTACTACAGCTTTATCTTCAACGGCATCCGTTATAGAATAAACATCAATTAGACCTCCAAATTTATTGGCAGTACTTTTTTCTTTTTTCATTAATGGAGTTCCTGTAAATGCGACAAAACAGGCATTAGGGAAAACCTTTTGCATTTTTACATTAAATGTACCATACTGGCTTCGGTGTCCTTCGTCAATCAATACAAAAATATTAGGCGAAGTAAAACCTTCTTTTGATTGGTTTATAGCAGCTTCAAATTTGTGTATCAATGTTGTAATTACTGCATCGGTTGGGCTATTAATTAGTTCTACTAAATGTTTTCCGGTTTGTGCTTCTTCTACATCAACGTGACATTTTTGAAATGTTTCTGTTATTTGTGTATTTAAATCTATTCTATCGGTAACTAGAATTATTTTTGGATTTTTTATCTCTTTTTGGGTTGCAATTAATTGCGCCAACATTACCATTGTCAACGATTTTCCACTTCCTTGTGTATGCCAAATCACACCACCAGTTCGCTTTCCATTAGCATCGGCAATACTGATTTTTTTTAGTGTTTCTTTGATTGCAAAATATTGCTGGTATCGGGTTATTTTCTTAATGCCATCATCATAAATTATGTAATTAAAAATCAAGTCTAAAATTCTTGATTTTTGACATAAACTGAATACTAATTTATCTTGTTCGGTTACAATTACTTCTTCTTTTTCTAGTTGATTGAAATAATGTAATACACTGCCAAATCGTTGTTTGAAAATGGCTGTTCGCTCTGTGTTAGGCAATTCGCTGTTTTTTAGTTGTCTAATTGCATCGCCATACTGTATTCCTTCTTCCTTGGTACGGAATACTTCTTTCCATACACTCCAAAACTCTTTTTGTGTGGCTGTCGTGGCATATCTTGCCTCGTTTACTGCTAATGACAACACCATATTAGAATATTGGTATAATCCTCTTATTCCGTCCTCTAATTGGTTTCTTAAATGTTGTGATATTCCTTGTGTTACAGGATCTTTTATCACATTACTTTTGCATTCAATTACTACCATTGGAATTCCATTGATGAACAAAACAATATCTGGACGATAGGTGTCGTTTCTTTCGCTGCGCAGTACGGCATATTCTTCGGTAACGTGGAATGTATTATTCTCAATGTTTTTCCAATCGATATATTGAAAAGAAAAACTTTTTTTATCGTTTAGAATGGTTTGTTCCAAACTTTTGCCCAAAGTTATAAGGTCATAAATTGCCTGATTTGCCTTTATAAAACCATCCTGTATTGGTAATTCCCGCAAAGCGATAATTGCAGCATTGATATTGCTCTCTGAAAAAGAAAACTCTTTGTCCTTGTATTGAATACTATTTATTTTTTCGAGTTGTTTTTTTAAAATAGGTTCCAGTAATACATTACTGGTTCTACCGCCACGTAATTCCATTGCTTCATCTGGCGATACATATTGATATCCCATTTTTATGAGCAACTGTAATGCTGGAATTTGACTGATATGGTCTTCAATATAGGATGGAATACTCATTATGAATCTATGTTTTTTGATTGATTGTACAATTCTCCCAATTCGTGTAATTTGGCTTGAAGTAATTTTTTATCAATTAATTTGGTGGTGTACTCTGCTACTTTTGTTGGTGATAGTGAACGGCTCATTGCAATTTCTACAATCTCATCGTCTTTACTTTTACAAAGTATTATTCCGATGCTTGGATTTTCGTGTGGCTGTTTATGATCCCTGTCGAGTGCTTCTAAATAGAAGTTCATTTTACCTAAATACTCGGGTTTGAAATCGGTAATTTTTAGTTCAAAAGCCACCAAACATTGTAATGATCTGTGATAGAATAATAAATCTACTTCATAATCTCTATTAGCTACTTGTACTCTGTATTCTTCGCCAACAAAAGAAAAATTATTTCCAATTTCTAAAATAAATTTCTTTAGGTTTTTTACTATTGATTTTTGTAAATCTCTTTCACTGAAATCATCACCTAATTCTAAAAACTCTAATGAATAAATGTCTCTTAAGTGCTCGTTTATCTTGGCTGGTAATTGTGTCGCCAGTGGCGACACTTTTTTATTGCTTAAAGCATAGCGTTCAAAATAACCACTATCGATTTGTCTTCTGACTTCTAATTTGCCCCATTTCTCTTTCGAAGCCATAATCAAATAAAATAGTTTCTCTTCGGGTAACTTACAAGCTGATAAAATCTCCAAGTGAACTGACCAACTTAATTGTGTCTGCAATGCAGAGACAATTGTTTTTTCGTTATTATCGTCATTTTCTAATTGTGTCGCCACTGGTGACACTTTTTCATTTTGTGTTTTTTGCAATTGTGTCAACGCAGTTGACACAAATTCAAAACTTAAATGTGTCGGAGGTGCTGATACATTTTTATTATTTTTATTTTCAGTATTTAGACTAGCAATATTTTGAAATACAACATCAAATTCCGATCCTGGACAATAGGTTTCGTAAAACTGTTTCATACGGTATAAACCCCTACGATTAAATGATTTTAATGTAGGCATTTCGGTTTGAATGTAATCCGCTAATTGTTGCACAGTACCTTGTCCCCAAGTGCTTTGTGCCACTTTTTGGCTAACTGTTTTACCAATATCAAAGTATAATGTTACCAAAGCAGTGTTGGTATATTGTCTTACTCTGCCTTGTGTTTCTTGTATTAGTTTTACAATATTGCCAAATTCTGGATTTTGAATGTTGCTCATAAAATTAACTATTTACTATTTCTATCACTTTTGTAAATCCACCATTAGCTGTGTTTTGATCATAAAGATATAAAGGCATATCAGCTTTTGGCATCCAAACTCTACCCATTTCTACTGCTTTGGCAATAGGCATAGCAGGGAAAATATGGATTGGAGTCTGTGCATCATATTTAGCTTTTATGAGATTAAATAATTTCCTAATTGCAATACTAAAATCTTCTAAATGTTTTTTACTTTTTAAATAATCATTGAATGGATTATCTATCGTAAATGTAAAAACATCGCAATCCTCGCCTAATACTTGAGTAATTCTATCATTAGTAATAGTAGCACTTAAAGAAATATTTAAAGCTACTGTTTTATGTTTTTTCTCAGGTTCAATTAGTGTGTATTTAACCTCTGCAGTATCATCGTCTAAATTCCAAGTATCTGGATTACGTACTTTTTGGTTAATTTGACAGGTGTAAATATCATTAATCAATGTACCTAATTTCACTAATAATGGAATTGGAGCAAAAGCAAAAACTGATAGATGCTTGATTTCTCCTTTTGCATAATTCTGGAATAATTTTCTATCGAATTGTGCTTCTAAATTTGCTACTTCTGTTGTCCAAAATGCAGTGTCTCTATCTCTTTGTATACTATTGGATAAACTTAAGTCAATAGTGTCCGCCATAGCTGGATAATATGTTGGCTTAAGGAATTGACTTACTGTTTGGTAGCTCATTTCTGGTGTAAATTGCCCTACGTTGGCTTTATATGTAAGTATATGACTTTGCATATTTGGAGCAATTGCAGTAGCATTCTCAATGCGGGCTTCGTGTTCTTTTTTCATTTTCACAAGCAATGTTTCCGGATGACCTGCTACATCAGCTCTATCAATTAATCTATGATGGGTATCGCAAAGCAACATTAAATTAGTAATATCGTCTTTTAGTAAAGGAGAACGAACGGCATCGCCTCTTGGACCACCAGGAACATCAGCTACAATATGAGCAATGTATGACTGATTGAAATTTCGTTTGGTTAAAATATCTTGTGTCAAAGAACAATTGCATCCCCTATATTGACATCTTCCGCCCGATTTTACCCAAAGTAAATATTTATTTTTATCTGTTATACTTGTTACGCTCATGATGTTTTAATTTTTTTAGTTACTAGAAATAATTAATTCAGCTATTTCTGTTGCAATTTCTTCTACAGTATAAGCGGAAGTGTTTCTTGCTACTTTATCTGAAAGTGATGGAGAAAAATCAATTACTTCTTTTTTAGTAATATTGTGCCAAATAGGCAAAACGACTTGTTCGCCTGTGACAGCTTTAGAAATAATACCATCTAACTCATAATTTGTCCAACCTTTTTTGATAAAATCTTTCGATAAAACCACAATACCGAATTTGCTATTTACCAATCCTTTGTCAATTTTTCTTCTTAAGCTATCGCCAATTTTCATTTCAAATTCATCATACCAAACTGTCAAACCTTCTTTTTGTAGTGCATGAACAAGAGGCCTGACAACCTCTTCCTTATCTTCTGAAGCGTGAGAAATAAAAACATCATATTTTTTTTCATCCTCAACAGAATCATATGGATTATGCTCTTCTTTATGAATTAACGAAGGTACTGTTGCAAGTGATGGTTCTCTATATGTTGGCAAAGCAGATGGTAATACTTTTACAGAAGACCTTACGGTGCCACGCAACCCCTGCATATCAACAGTAACATACCAATGTCCTGAATTTTTAACACCTAAAACTACTGGAGACTTAGTAATTAAACCTCCATAATAAGTATGTCTCCTTCCGTTTTTATAATTACTGTAATTAGAACTATCCATTAGTCTAACGTTAGCTGCACTACCTTGTAAAGTTACCTGAACTCTTTCGCCAGCTTTTAAATTCCCTAAATCATATACATTAAAATTCATATATTCTTATTTTAGATTTTTACTCTCACTTTACCTGTTAATAATTGTTGCATCAATCCTTTTTTCTGTAATTGTAGGTTTGTTATCTTTTCTTTATATAATAAAATCTCTTCATCTACCTTGTCCAGTACTTCTGCAATAATTTTCTGTTCTTTAATATTTGGAACAGGTATTTTTAACTTTAAAAATTCACTTTGCCCTAATGTTTTATTTCTACCGGCACCTCCTGGAGAGGCTAAACCCAATAAATTTTTACCTTTTTGAGATTTAAAAAAATGCAATAGATAATCTAAATTTAATTCATCAGCCACAGGCTTAAACATCGGAAATCTATGAGATGCAATCATTCCGACCTCATTTAATGTGGTTTTTGCTATTGCATGCTCCCATGCAAATACAATATTTAAAATAAAACAGTTTGCTTCAATATGAAAAACTGATTTATTTCCAAGACTCAGACCACTTACTTCTTCTTTATAAAAAATACCTTTAGTATGGGAACGAATACCAATCTGTTTATAATATTTTTGAGGATCTGGTGTTAAAGGGTTTTTAACTCTATTTAATAATTTCGAAAGCGAAACAAGATTAATGACCTCATTCTTATTATTCTTTTTTTTATTAAATAATAAATTATATGCTAACCATTTTTTTTGTTTTATTAATTCTTCTAATATCAATATGCTTTTGTTAATTGCAATATCCCAAGTAGTAAGTATGGATGCTATTTTTTGTTGTTCTTGTATTGATGGAAAAGGAATTGTCAATAACTGATACTCTGAAATCCAATATCTTTTATGGTCTGATGAGATAAAATTTATTTGTTGCATCGCATTGAAAACAAACTTGAAATCAAAATCATTATTCTCTTTTGGAACTAATATTTTTGCAGCAGATGAACGAATCTGAAAAGGGAAATCAACATATTTATTGTCTGTTGTAAAATCATCAAATAAAATAATTGGAAGTTTGTTAAATGTTTTATCATTATTACTTGTATATCCTAAAATAAAAGATTTACCTGCTGTCAAAACTGGAATACAATTTACACTAGATTTTTCTTTTTCAATATATTTAGAAATGAAGTTAGTTGGTTGAACATAATCTAAAAAATATCCAAGTTCTTTAGCTTCCCAACCATTATAGACCTTTCCTATATCAGTAAATTTACTAATCATGTTTTCGGTATGTTTTTTAGTTTTAGTTTCTACTTTCATTTTTATTATTTTTCTGAAATTTTAGGTTTGTTTTTAACAGGGTGTATACCCCCTCCAGTCCATTCTCCTGTTCCTAGCCAAATTTCGTAATGGTATAACCATTCATAAGCCCAAGGAATAACTGTTGTTGCTAACAACATTGATTTATTCCATTCCGTACCATCGGGATAATACAGACACAAATGTTGTTTCTTTTGGTCATAACAATGTGGCAATTTTGATTCTCCTATTGCTAATTCAAGTTTAGGATTTAGTATGTAAATTTTAGGCGCACTTGTCGTTTTTGATGATCCTAATCTATTTCTTGATCCGTTTATTTTATAAACTAATTTAATTTCATATTTATCACCTAAAGGAGAAGGCATAATTGTATGCGTCCAAGTTAGTTCTTGGCCGTGAAAAGTTGTAACTATTGAGTTTGGAAACATCTTTTTAATATTGGCTGCTTGAATCGCAATTGATACTTGATTATTTTTCAGTCCCATAAAATTTGTGAGGTTTAATTGCGCTTGCTCCAGCTGATGATAAGCCTACTGCTGCATCGAAACGATTATTTCCTTGTTCAGTTAATAATTGTTTACGATTTCCAATATTGCTGAATGTTTTTTTTACGGCATTATCTCCAAATGATTCTGAAAGAGTTCTAATAATATTATGCTGCCCATTTTGTTGAGCAGAATTATTAATATCAAATTTCACCTTTTTCAACCAATCATTAAATTTTCTTTCTTTGGCTGGAGTATCTCTCCAACGGTCAGCAAAATTTTCAGATATATTTACAGGATTGCCTACAAATCTATATGGTTCTCCAGTATCTTGGTCAAGCTTATTTTCAACAAATAAGTGCATTCTATCTATTACTCCAACTAAGGCATCAAGGACATTAGTTTGTCCTTCATAGGCATAAGCTGCTAAAGTGGTAATAATTACAGAAATAGGTTTTTCTTTGTCATCTTTAAACATCATATCTCTATGGCGTTTTAAAATTTGAACCACTCTTTGTAAAGGCAATCTTCTCTTTTGGAATTTAGGTACAGGTTGAATAGATTCGTTTAAAGAGAAAAGTTTGAGATTACTGGTTTCTGCTCTGTCAATAAACCATTTTGCATAACCAAAAGGATTACTTTGTAACCAATGATCAGGATCAGTTGCCACTTCATAGTTTAATAATTCTTTATCTGTTATTCGAATTGCTAAACTATCAAAATTAATGTTTCTAGATTCTGAAAAAAATTTGGTCAATACTACATTGTAGCCATTAGCAATAACAGCTGGAAGAATATCCATATGGTACTGGTCATTATTTATAGAGTTTTCTCTGTATTTTAAAGTCCAACATCTTCTTCCTTCTTCATCAAGAATTGATTCATATTTTTTATGAGATTCTAATTGTTCCTTGACAATATCCTTTAAGTCTTTTTGTGTCCATCTAGGATTTTTACCTGTTAATTCACATACTAAATCAATATCAATATCCTGACCATCTGTATAAGGCTGAATAGTCGTGCCAATTAAAAATGAACCTTGTGGTTTTACACTTGGACTATAAGGTTTCAATTTGGAATCATCATTACAAAGCCAATTTCCAACTGCATTATAACTGGTTACAGCTGCATTAAATTGACTTTCTGTTATGTCCAGAGTTTCTCCTAATTCATCTAATATTTCACTGAATTCTGTTTTTTGTTGTATTGTTAGCATATTATATAAAGTTTAGTTCCTTCAAGTAGTTTTCCATTTGGTTTTCTACTTCGGTTAGTTGTTTTTTAAGTTCGGTAATATTGGTATGCGTGGCTTTAATATCTACTTCTTCCTCTTCTTCAAAAGTATCTACATAACGAGGGATATTAAGGTTGTAATCGTTTTCTATAATGTCAGCCATTGTTGCACGATAGCTGTATTTGTCTTCAATAATAGCCCCTTTTTCGGTCGTTAGTGGCGTAGCAGTTTTAAACTCTTTCAATGCTGTTACAATATGCTCGATGTCAATTTCTCTTAACTTATTTTGATTTTTCCCATTCTCGAATTCACGACTGGCATCAATAAACAAAATGTCTTTATTAGCTCCTTTTCCTCTATTGAAAATTAATATAGCAGCAGGAATTCCTGTGCCAAAAAAGAGATTGGCAGGCAAACCAATAACAGCTTCTAATAAATTTTCGTCAATTAGTTTTTTACGAATTTGCCCCTCGCTACTGCTACGAAACAATACGCCGTGTGGTACAATTACTCCCACTTTACCCACATCTTCATAGGTAGTTTCTATCATGTGACTGATAAAAGCATAATCTCCTTTGCTCTTTGGAGGAACACCTCTATGGAAACGATTAAACTGGTCGGAAGCGGCTGTATCCGCTCCCCATTTGTCAAGTGAAAATGGGGGATTTGCTCCCACAATATGGAATTTCATCAATTTGTCATTTTCCAATAGCTTTGGATTATTGATAGTATCGCCCCATTCTATAGTAGCACTGTCTTGTTCGTGCAAAAACATATTCATACGGCATAATGCCCAAGTACTGCCGTTGTTTTCTTGTCCATAAAGAGAATAGTTTTTACCCTCAATTTCATCGGCCATTTTAATCAACAGAGAGCCCGACCCTGCGGTGGGATCACACATTCTGTTACCGGGCTGTGGATCCAGTAGTTTTGCCAATAGTGTACTGACTTCGCTTGGCGTGTAAAACTCTCCGGATTTTTTACCACTTTCTCCAGCAAATTTTGAGATTAAAAATTCATAACTATCTCCAATGACGTCATTGTTTTTTAAGTGTGATGGTTGTAAATCCAGTTCTGAAAAATCAACCAATAAGTTTTTCATAATAGCATTACGCTGTTTGGTTTGACCAAAAACCGTTTCAGAATTGAAAGAAATACTACGGAAAACCATTGCTAATTTGGAACGGTTAGCATCCTCTAAAGCTGTTAAACCGATATCGATAATTTCTCCAATGTTAGGTTCGTTTCGATTTTGGAATAAGTAATCAAAATTGCTTATTTCCGGCAATATAAAACGCTCTCTCTGTAGTTGGCGTTTTACCATTTCTTCATTGTCGGGGTACTTAATGCGGTATTGTTCAACTTTGTCTTTCCAAACATCAGACAGGTATTTTATAAATAATAGTGTCAATATATAATCCTTGTATTGTTCACTTCCCATTACTGGGCGTAAAGTATCACAAGCTTTCCAAACAATATTATTGATTTCCTTTTGAGTAATTTTATTCTCTGCCATGGTGGTTATTTTTGGAGCTATTATTTTTTATTATTATTTACTAAATCGTTTAAAGAAGCAATATCGTTTTTTTCTAAATAAGTACCTAAATGCATATCGCTTCTTACATTCAAATCAATATTATACTTCTGTTCGATAGTGCCTATGTGTGTATCACTTCTTTTTTGTCTTAATTCTCCGTTGTCATTTCTGCTTCTGTCGCCTCTCATTCCTGGAGCATCATTTTTTATTTTTGCCATCTTGTGATTATTTTATAATTGTTGAAATTGTCGTTTGAAATAATTTTTGTTTTTCTTTGATAATGTTATTGGTAAGCTCCATATCTTTTAGATATAATTCCTGTAATGCTACCACTTTTTGTTGTTCTTCTAATGGTATTAGATTAAATGTAAAATCTGCTAATTCATTTTTGCGAATGGATGGAATTGTACTTCCTGCACCTGACTGCTGAAAATGCAATATGTTTTTAGGAAGATTGAGTACTGAAACCAAATAAGCCGGAATGATTCTAGTTTTATCAGTTCGTAAAATAAAAAATATGGATGATGCAATTGCCTTACCAAGCTCTTCCTTATACAATGTGGCAAAAAAGCGAAATCCTTTTGCCACGAAAAGAATATCTTCATTTTGCAAAAGATTTGCTGTTACTTTTTGGTCTTCTTCTAAATAGGTGTCGTTTTCTACAATATATTGTCCAAATTCATTGAAATGTTTTGCTTGTAAATACGGAATAGTGCCTTTTTTACTGGGTTGTCCGTAATATCCGAACTGAATATTTGCAATTTCTTTTAACTTAACTTCCATTTCATTATTTTTGTAATGTTATTCATTTCTGATACAAATGTACATAAATAAATGAAATAAACAAATTTATTTTATTGTACAATTATTCAAAAATATATTTTAAGCTTTTTTGGATAGGGTGTAGTGGAATAATATGCAAAACTTTTCTTATTTATTAAATAGTCGAAACGCTATATTTATATGGGTTTTGAGTGCAAATTGGAACATGTGGTTTATTAGTTTGCTTTAAATTTGTTTTGTTGACTCTGCATTTATAAAAAATATAAAATAGACAAATACAGTACTTTAAATGTAAATTTTTTTATAGGAAAAATTAAAAATAATTAGTTTGTATCGCTTACAAAATGTCCCAATAAAAATAAAATTAGGTTCGGTTGATTCTTTATGTGTGTAGGCTTATTTGGCTGAAAACACACTCTTTTTGTAAATCCTCAAAAGATTTGTATGAGGAAAACGTGGCCTGACCTTATTGCGAACTGAAGATATATTAGTATTTATACATTGCCTTTGGGCTTATCTTTTTGCACCAAATGCTGTAAATCAGGATCATTTTTAATACGCTCCAATTCAGTCGCAATAACCTGAATAATATCCAGTTTTATTTGTCTGTAATTAGCTTCGATTTCCTGCTTCATCATATCTTCTCCTGTGTCATTTACAAAAAATAAAATTTCCGGTATTTTTTGATAAGCTTTAGTTTCGGCTGCTACTTTTCCGTTATCGACAACAATTTCAGCATGGAAGATTTTCTGCTCGATACGTTCATCAAAATTGTCCGATACAGCTCCTACAAAAACACCTTGGGTCAATGTGGAAATTTTAGATGCAGGAATGAGGCTGTCCAATTGAGTAGAAATTGATGTTGACGTATCATTACGGTTGATTGATAAACTTTGTCTTTTCTGTAATACTTTCCCAAAACGTTCCGAAAGAGTTTTTGCTGTTTCTCCTACCACTTGGCCACTGAATATATTACCTACAGTATTTTGTATAACCTTACTTTCTTTGTCTCCATAATCACGGGTTAATTGTGAAAAATCCTGAAATCCCAAACAAACCGCAACTTTATTGCTTCGTGCTGTTGCAATAAGGTTATCGAGTCCTCGAAAGTAGATTGTCGGCAGCTCATCTATAATGACAGAACTCTTTAACTGTCCTTTCTTATTAATGAGTTTTACAATACGAGAATTATACAACCCCAGCGCAGCAGAGTAAATATTTTGTCGATCTGGATTGTTGCCTACACATAATATTTTCGGTTCTTTGGGATTATTGATGTCTAATGAAAAATCATCACCGGTCATAACCCAATAAAGCTGAGGTGAAATCATTCTTGACAAAGGGATTTTTGCAGATGCTATCTGTCCCTGCAACTGGTCTTGTGCGCCACCTTGCCAAGCATCCATAAAAGGTGATAGATAATTTTCTAGATCAGAATAGGAAGTCAGAATAGTAAACACGTCAGAATACTTTTTATTTAGTAATTCAATGGCGTGAGGAAACGTACAGTATTTGCCGTTTTCATAGATTTTAAGAAACCAAATGATGGCAGCCAATAATATGATTGGAGATTCTACGAAAAAATCTCCCTGTTTCTGTATCCAGCTTCGGTTTAGGTTCAGCATAATGGTGTAAGCTGCTTCGTAAGCATCGGAAATATCAGTCATGAAATCAGGATTGAGGGGATTACAACGATGACTTTTTCTTGGATCATCAAAATTAATGATGTAGAATTTAGGTTTTACTTTGTATTTATCCGAGTATATTAGCAAATGGTTATATGCAATTGTAGAAAGGTCGTCGAATTTAAAATCATAGATGTACATTGAAAACCCTTTCTCAATATGCTGTTTGATATAGTTGTTTACAACAGCATATGATTTGCCCGAACCGGGTGTGCCTAATACAATTGTTGCCCTAAAAGGATTTACAATATTAATCCATCCATTATGCTGTTTTTTGTTGTACCAGAACTTAGTCGGCAGATTCACGGAATACTCGTTTTCCATTAGTTTGGTTTCCTGCATAAAACTTTCATTCTCATTATTGAATACATCGTCCATTAGGTTGGTACGGAGCAGCCGGCTAATCCAAACTCCTGTTACCATCAGCGAGATATAGCCCAAACCTGTGGTAAGGATATAAAGAAATGTAGCGATGTTTAATGACAGTTTTAATAAGGGTGTGTTCAGAAAAAACAGCACAAACCCAATTCCCAACGTCATATATATTTTAGACCATGTTATTTTTTCATTCTTGACACCTTTTGTTCCCAAACAACTCAAAGCCAGCAAGAGCAAAGCAAATATTTTGGTGTAAAGCGTATGGGAAAACAGGTTCACCGTTCGATCAAAGTTTCTCAATATTTTATTGACTACCTCCAGTGTCCAGCTTCTTTCTAAAAAGAACCCATAACAGAACCAGTAAAAGTGCATCAGCACAATCAGTATACTTACCGCTCTCATAAATGCCATAATCTTGGCTAAACCTCTTAAATCGTCTTCTCCCTGCATTTTCTAAATATTAAATGTTCGGGCGTTAATTTAAAGGATGTGCAGAGTGGCTATAAAAAAGTGGCAGACATTAGCGGTGGGTGACAGTGTTTGGCGTTAATTGGTTCCAATCAAGTTCAGATTTTATAACGATTTTTTTATTAAATTTAAACTTTTGATTTTTTTGACTTACTCATCAATTTGATAATCAATATTAAAGGAAATAATATGAATTGGAATAATCCTGATGCTGATCCTGGAGAAAGTGAAGAGGAATATGAAGCCCGGAAAAGAGAAGAAAGTGAGGCCGCTACAGGGCTAATGTTTATCGTCGTTGAGGGTTTTATTTTCGTCTTAAAAATAGCTGCTATTTTCGGTATGTTTTTTTATGCCGGATTTTTACTGTCTCAAAAGTTCTGGGGAGAAGAAACTGACAAATTTAAAATTTGGGGTTTCTCTCTATTATTTACCTACCTTATTTTCTGCATCATTTATTTCTTCAAAGGAACTATCATTGGCTTGCAGGCAAAGAACAGGAAATTATGGATATTACCGTGGGTAATCTGTGTGTTAATATGCTGTATTATTCCCGCATTAATAGTAAAATCATTCGTTGCTGGTATGTTCAATCTAACAGAACGACAAGGTTTATTGTGTATTGGATTGAGTTGGGGAGCATTTATATTTTTTTCATTATATGTTTATGGTATTTATCAGTTCAAGACACCAACTGTTCCAAAGATTTTGTACTGGAGCTATGCTTTGGGATTGAAAGTGTCTTTATAATCATGAGTTCAAAATAAACAACAAAACCTACTGACCTCTTTTACGTTTTCTTTTCTTTTTTATCTTATTGGCAAAATCCTGTTCTTCGTAATCTTCTCCCTGTGCTTCGGGAAGTAAGGCACTCAATGTTTCGATCAAACCATCTTCATGTTTTTCTGAAGTATTCAGGAAGTCGAACAAATGATGTGGTTGTTCTGCAGGAAGATCTGTGTCATTTGGTTTTGATATTTTAGATTGTAGTTGAACTGGCTTTTTAATGTCGGGTTTGATATTATGGTTCCAATAATCATTAAAGGTATTGGCAGAAAGTTCTTTGCCCAAACGTGAACCGTTCCAAATTGCTTTAGAATTATGGTCTATAAAAGTTATTCCGTAAATACGCCCTGTGTCATTTCTCCGTACCACTACGTTAATGCCTTGTTCGCCTAATCGCTTTTTAAAAGCCTGCTCATCACTTGTTGATTGCAAGGCAATGGTAACAGTAGCTTTAATGGTTGGCTTTGTCGGGTGGTCTTTCAAAGCCTCTTTGCTTTTTGCAAAATGTAATTCCAAAGTCGGTAGCCCTGCATTCTTTCCGAATAAGGAAGCCTTGAACGGATGTCCAGCTCTTTCTCCTTTTTCATTTAAAGGAATGTACAATAAGCCTTGGCGAATTTTTCCCTGCAATTCTCCCTCTACTTTTTCAATAGTAATATTAAAAAGGGAAAGCAGTGCATTGTATTCTCCCAGTGTCTGGAACTTATAATACTTAGTTAGGTGACGGACAACCGAAGCAATCTGGCTTTTTATATCTCCTATTTGGTAATTCACAGGATGGAAAATATTATCATTTTGTTTGTGCTCTTTCTCTGTAGCTGATAGAAGTCCGTATTTACTTTCGAGTTCACGACATACATTCATAGATCGTCTTTTTTCGAACTTATCCGAAATCTTTTTGCCTTCTTCATCCACACAAACTGATACAATATGTATATGGGTTCGATCAATATCCGTATGCTTGAATACTACAAAAGGTTGTTCCCCATAACCCAGTTCCTGCATATACTCCTGAGCTATTAGTTTGAACTTTTCATCACTTACATTATCCTTTGGGTCAGGATTGAGAGATATATGCAAAGTTGGTTTTTCGGTATTGCGGTTGGCAATCAGGTAAGGTTCAAAAGATTGGGATAATTGTGCAACAGAATAATATCCATTAGGTGTTTCTATTATTCTATTGGTAAATAGAATTTGACCATTTTTATTCTCTACTTTGAGCTGATTGTATGCCAATGCTCCGTATAAATTACTACCTCTTCCGATTTTCGCTATCATTTCTATACTATTTTTTCAAATGATTTGTTTCAAATTCTTCGGTTATCTGAATGATTTTTTGGCATAATACCGCCATTTCTGCCGTCTGTTTTTCTAATTTATAGAGAAACGCAGCGGCTTTTTTATCGGAAAAATGACGGTACAACAGCTTCACAATCTGATTGTAATTCACGCCTATTGAGCGAAATTGACTGTGAAATGAAGTCAATCGCATATAAAAATCAACCGTTCCTTTATCAATTTTAACCGATTTCATTTCCTTACTGAACAAAAGTGAAATGATAAATTTTGCTTTGTTGGTCATTCCTGATGTTTCAAAAAGAGATATTAATCTAGCATTTTCTTCGTCTGTAAGACGAAAAACGTGGCGGTGAATACTCGGGTCGTTCTTCGGAGTTCGTCCGCCTTTATTCTGTTTTTTATTACTGTTTTCTTTCATCATTATATCCATTTTTGACTTTAGCAAAAAAGCCTGACTTCGGAAGGGTTTTCAGCCCCTGCAAGGGCAAGTTGTTTTGGGGCACGAACTCAGTTTCGAGTGCCTCAAAACACAACTTGCCGTGTTCTGGCGAACACAAAAATCCGCCCTGCGGGACGGATTAAATAAAGCAGGGAAAAACGGCTTCGAGCCGTTCACTTTATAGTCTAATTTGTCGAAGTCATTTTGCATAAATCCATTAATAAAAATCACTTTACAAAGTAAATTCCTCTTCAGTAAAGTATTGCACTGTGTAGTATTGCCAAATAGTGTCAATGAACGCCAATGCGTTCTTACTTATAAGAAGGACGTATACATCTGCATTTCTTTGTACCTGCAAGCGTATGTAAACAGATAACTATGTTGGTACGTTGTTTCTCAATTATGTATTTAGTCGCTTATGTGTATACAAGTTTATGGATGTTGATAAATACAGAAGAGCATATAAAATTGCATGGTTACATAAGTGCAGGTTTACAGACTTGGGTTTATACATATATAGTCATGATGATACAAACTTATTTGTGTAGTTGGCTAAAGACAGATACGCATATGTCAGTATATAAGTAGAGCAATACCTATTTAAATAGCCACATAACTTTCTACAAAATTGCATACGTATGAACAATAGTAGGTAAGCATCTATCTATGCAGTGATATAAGTAAATAATTAAATACAGTTAAAAATGAAAACAGAACACAAAACAGTATTCATTGCTTTTTCGTCCCAAAAGGGAGGAGTTGGCAAAACCACCTTTACGGCACTTGCGGCCAGTACACTACATTATCGTCTTGGCTACAATATAGCCGTATTCGATGCTGATTTTCCACAACATAGTTTAATGAAAATGAAGACTCGTGATTTGGCTATGGTGATGGAAAATGAGTTTTTAAAACGGATGGCATTCAAACAATTTACGACTATTAACAAAAAAGCTTATCCGATCATTCAGCATAAAGCTGAAGGTGTATTGGAGGCTGCGCATGATTTTTTAGAATCCACTTCCGTTCCGGTTGATTTTATCTTTTTTGACCTTCCGGGAACAGTAAACACTCCTGGTATTTTGAAAGCTCTGGCGGGGATGCACCATATTTTCACGCCTATTGTAGCAGATCGTGTAGTTATGGAAAGTACACTCATTTTTACCCAGCTGATGAAGGATGTTATTATGAAAAAAGGAGAAACCTCCATTGAAACCATTAATCTGTTTTGGAATCAGGTAGATGGTCGTGAACGCTCGCCCTTGTACGATGTTTATAATAAATTGATTGATGAGTTGGGCTTAAGTCTAATGCAATGTCAGATTATGAACAGCACACGTTTCCGCAAGGAGAGTGAAGCGGGTGCCAAAACTGTTTTTCGATCAACTTTAATGCCTCCCGATGAACGGTTGATGAATGCTTGCCGCTTAGACCAGTTTATGACGGAATTTTTAAGAATCGTTCAATTGTAATAGCATGGAAAAAGACAATAAGAAAAAAGCAATTCCCGAAATCAACGAAGAGTTAATGATGAATCTGATGGTAGATGGAGTAAAAAAGGAAGGATTGGAACTTCCGCTGGAAGAACGCAAAGCTCCGATAAAACCATTTCAGGAAAAGCCTTTAGCGAAGGAACGGAACAGAGGAAAAAAAATAAATGATCAGGATTATGAAAGCATATTTTTCAAAAGGCCAGACACCAATGCCCGTGATGGTAAAACGGTATATATCCGACCGGATTTCCATGAGAAACTCTCACGGATTGTACAGGTAATAGGCGAAGATAAAATAACCATTTATGCCTACTTAGACAATCTTCTTGAATATCATTTTCAGGAGTTTGGAGAGCAGATTATCACAACTTTTAATGATAAATACAAACCTATTTTATAATTATGGAAACAGTAATCGTAATATGCCTGCTCATTATTATTGCGCTCTTGGTGCAGGATAAGATAATTATCAAGAAAAGGACGGAGCAAAAACCAACTCAGGAAAAACCTAATCCGAACCTACCTGATATTATGGGACAGCCCAAACCAATGAGAAGCCTTTCAGTGCCAAAACGTGCCACTGAAAGCCAAAGTAAAAAGCGGAAACATGAAATGAATAATTTTGATATTGAAATCGACGAGGTAGATGTCGATATACAAATTCCGCAGGAAGAACTGGATGAAGTTTTTGGAAATATGCCTGATTTTGAGGAAGAGGAAGAAGAATGGAACAGATATGGAATATCTGGTAGGAATGACGGTTTTGCCCAAGGGGTTACCTTTGAAGAACTAAGCTCTGCGGGGATGTTGCTGCAAAAAAACAAATTGGAGCCATCTCAAAAGGAAACAGTAGTTGCTATAGTTCAGAAAATACAAGGAACTGAATTATTCAGCCTATTGGAAAATTCCATAGAAAGTGCTTCCCGAAAAATTGCCGAGCTATTGGACGGAAGCCTTTCTTCTGAAATGGATGCCAGTTCTTCCACTTTGCGGAAAAATGATCTGGAGAATTTTGACATTGGGGAGTTTGTCTGAAAAGACGACTTCCCTTTGTTATTTAAAAACAGAATATTATGGAACGAGAATTACCAACGGTGAACATCGAAGGAACAGATTTTTTTGTAGATGTTATAAAAAATGAATTAAAGGAAAAAGGCAACCCTCAAAACAGGATGAGCATTAAAAATATGCTGTATGTTGGTGATGGTTACCGTTTTCAGTATGATATGACAATCAATAATTTTCTTCCTTTTGGAGCATCAATGGCTCTGGGCAATAACAACCATTCAAAGGAAATAAAAATCCCCAATCTTGTAGAGCTCGATTCTATAGGTATGGCAAAAAAGTACAATCTAACAATAGAAGAAATCACTGGAAAGACAGATTTTGAATTGACGATAAAACCGGGAAGTCCGCTTGATTTGCGATGGAACAAAAAAATATTGCCAACATTGGATATTGCTGGACACACTTTTTATGTTGATTTAGTGATGGACAAGCTTCGACCAAAAGATGACTTTAAGTCTAAAGGAATAGACTTATCTGAAATAAGGGAATATTATGATCGTTATTATCAGGCATATATTATTCCTTATAATCCAAAAACGCGTGAATTTCAGGAAGTGGGTATTCGTACCATTACCGAACTGCCTAAGGAAATCATAGTGATAAAGTTTCCACATCTTAGTGAATTGGACAATGTTGGCTGGAACATAAAATATGGTTTTGGGCCCGGACACCTTATAAAAGAAGATACTCTTCAATTACACTTTAAAGCCAGAACACTACCATGGAAGGAAACCAATATTCCAGAAAATATTAAGTTAAACCTTGAAGAACAAAAATTGGAACAAAAAGAGAAAATAGAAGCCAAGAAATTGTCAGATATATTCCCTGAACAAAAAAAGGGTAGAAAAATGTAAAACATTAAGAGCCAGAGCCAAAAGTTCTGGCATTTTTTTGTGCCCAATTTCTGTTTAGAAAATACAAGAAACTGAATTATTCAGCCTGTTAGAAAATTCCATTGAGGGTGTATCCAGTAAAATAGCCGAGCTTTTGGATGGTAGTCTTTCTTCTGAAATAGAAGCCAGTTCTTCTACTTTGCGGAATAATGATTTGGAGGGGTTTGATATTGGGGAGTTTGCGTGAGCAAACTCCCCAATATCACTTTTTTTAATTATAATTTTCTAATAACTTTATGCAGATTATCCAATCGTATAAGTTGATATTTATCACTTTCCAAGTCTTCTATTAGCAAATCCAGATCAATATCTTCATCATCATTTAGCTTCTTATCAATCGAAGTAAAAATTATTGTTTGCCTTTCTTCGATTTCCGAACAGGTTTTGAATAAAGCTTTTAAACTACTTAAATTTGTTCGATGTTGACCAGGTTCATCAAACATAATAATACCAGGATGATTAATTCCATTCTGTAATAAAGCTAAGGTATAAGCCCAAATATTACGAACAAAATCAGAAGCAGAAGAGTTTATTCTTATGGATTGAGGAACACTATCATTTCTATGATTTTTATACACTGGAAAATATTTGAAGGGCTCTTTCCTATTAATAGTTATTTGATATTTCTCATTACTTTCGTATCCAAATCCGAAAAGGAAATTTTTATATTTTGTTTCAAAGCTGCTTAGTTTATTTTCATCTTCTACTTCAGATTCTCCTAAAGCATTTATCTGAATATTATTGTTGTGATACTGATTAGCCAATGCTTCCAATTCAGCTTTTAAATCGGAAATAGAACCCTTAAGATCTTCCAATTTTTCAATCTCTCTTTCAAGTTGAAGTTTTTTTACAATTTCCGATTCAGAAAAGGCTCTATCATCTGAAATCAAGTCTTTAGAAATTGATTTGATTAGTGTTTCTTTTTGACGTAGGTTATTTTTAAAATAGTTAAGAAGTACCTCTTTTTCGCCAATTGTTTCAATTAAACTTTTAATAGAGGTTTGTATTATCTTTTTTTGGCTTCTCAAAAAGTTAGTATTTTCATCAAGTGTAAGTTGTGGAATACTTATATTTCTTGTGTTAATTAGATTTGTTGAAACTGGTTGCGTGCAAGTTGGACATTGATTCGTACCATTTTTATTAATGATATTTTCACTAAAAACTTTCTGTAAATTTATATGATCTTTAATCTCAGCTTCTACAATGCCCAATTGGTTTTTTAAGGTGAAATCCTGTTGTTTATCAATACGGAGTTTATCTTCAAATTTTTCAATATACTCTTTAAGGTCAGAGTACTCTTGTTTTTGTTTAGTAAATTCTAAAATTGTTTGCTCACGGTTTTCTTTTATAGTAGAAATGGGTCTATTTTCTAATTCTTTAATCATTTCCATTTTTTCATTCATAAATTGACTAAAAGTAACTTTTTCTTCTTCCGAAGTAGAAAAAACAACATTTATTTTATCAATCTCTGATTTGTCCGTTGTCAATTCTTGCGGAACATTTACTATTGTTGAGCTTGTCTGCTTTTCTAAGTAAGAGAAAGCTTTTATTTTTCTTTTCCAATCATCAGTTATTAGATTTTTTTCTTTATTTAGAACATCCTTTTCCGTAGAAAGTCTAATTTCATTTAGACCTAATAGAAACTCAACTATTTTTTCTTTTGCTTTAGTAATTCCGAAAAAAGGCATCGTAGCAAAAAAGTCAGACCAACCTTTGGTTTGTTCAATAAATAAAGCCGAAAATATTGTTTGAAGATAGAGAGGACTATAATTATCTGTTCGAGAATTATTACTTACCATAGGAAGTTCTAAATTCATAAAACTACTTAACCAATTATAAAATCCATTTATATCTTCATTGTTTCCTCTAGAATTAACAAAATATACAGCTTTATGAGGCGTATCATTTTCGTTATCTATAGAACTCAAAGATGAGTTATATACAGTGATATTAGAGGTTTTTACATCCTCTGTATCTGTTGTAATGTATCTTTCTAGGAAGACTATTTCATTATTGTCATTTTCTATTTCTAATAGAATTTTTGATGACTGTACCTTATAATTTATACCCTCTTCCTCTTGGCTTGGTTTAATGGTAAACTCTTCTTTTAACGCCTTATCTAACGCTTTTTCATTGTGAGCACCGAGTAGCTCCTCCATACCTAAAGCATAATAAATACAAGTATTAATTGTTGTTTTTCCTCTAGAATTTGGACCTGCGATAATGTTCAAACCGCTTTCAAATTGAAACTCAAATCCGTATAAATCTGTAATATTTTCGCTTTTATCAGATAGGATTTCTGCTTTTAACTTATTTATCTTAAACATATATATCTTCTATAATAATTTCCAATTTTGGTTTGCAGATGTCAATCTTGACTTGGGGATTATTCCAAGATTTTTTATTTTTTGTAACTCATCTTGAAAAAGCTCGAACTGATTTATTGAATTAATGATATTGTTCCCTTTTTCAGTTATTTTGATTTCAAGTGTTTGACCAACCATAACCCGTTCAATATATCCATTAATCAAACCTAAAGCTAAAACCTCATCTATCCCATGCTCAAAAGTCCATGGGATTAAATTTTTTCGTACTTGATTAGATATATCAAGTAAAACTTGATAATTATTATCATTACGTAAACTCCAGAAAACAATATGTATTAATTCTAAGCTAGCTTTTTTACCATACCCGCAATGTTTAATTATACCTAATAGTAAAACAACTTTATAATAACCATTATATCTTATTGATATTGAGATTGGTTTCTGATCTAGTTTAATATCAATCATTAGTAGTAAAATTTAAAGTGCATATTCCTAACCATTCAATAATTTGATATTCTGAAAGGTCTAAATTTGTGAAATTTGGTAAAACTTCGAATTCACTTTTCAATTGGTTTTGTAATTCCATTTTTAGATTAATTGCTTCACTATTCTGATTAACACTCCTCGAATAGTCATCTTCAACTTGGTCAACAAATCGTTTTACAATATTTTTAAAATTTGAATAAAGTATGGGATAATCATTTTCAATTGTTCTGACATTATCTTTCATAGCCAAAAACTTTCTTATTTGTTTAGCCGTTACAGAATTGGCTTTGGCTATTTCTGGGTATAGCACATTATTTTTACGATAGAGTTTTTCAAAAAAATCACTGTTCTCTTTTTTAAAGGCTTCAATCTCTCTGTCAGTTCGCTCTTTTTCCAGATTTTCGTTCCATCGTTTTAAATTTTCAAAGTCTGATAAGTCCACATATTCTGATATATACTGTTCAATATGTTTTATAGAACAACAATCAATATCATCATTCCAAGCTTTATCGGTAATAACAGAATTAAGTATTCCAATAAGGAACGGTGAATTGTGCCTATAGATAAATACTCCGCTACCTGAAAGTCCTTTAGCCAAATAATGTCCATCTTCTCCTCCTTGATCAAATGTTTCTCCTACCAAAGTAACTTTAAAACAACCTACATCATCACTTACAGATAGAACTTTACCGGTAAAAGGACGATATTGATTAATATTAACGCCTTGATAACCACAAAATTTTATCTCGTTTTCAGATAACACTCCTCGACCTAATTTATATTGATAGAGCAATTTTTCTTCATTATCAAAATCGATTTCTATAAGCGCAAAATCATGTTCTGTATTAAATTCCTTAATTTCAACACTGGTTATTGCTCTAAATTCTGATGTGTAATCATTTTGTTTTTCGATAACAATGTCACTTACGTCAGGCATACTTTTCCCCAAGCAATGTGCTGCCGTTAAAACATAAAATGATTCTTTACCGGGTAATAATACCCCACTGCCTGTATTCCCATTGCTTTTTATTCGAACGCAATATTTTTCCGCTAGATTATATGTCATTTTTTCTAAAACCAATTTTTATTTATTGCATTCCAATTTCCTTCTTCAAAATCTGTATCATTTATAAAATCACCAATCCTTTCTTTTATATCATCAATCTTATAATTGAAATAAATAGTTAATACCTCATCTTTTCTTTGAGAATTATAAACTATCCGAGCAATAGTTTCTCTTGAAGGGTGTTTATGATCAGCTGTTCCTCCATTCGTAGATATTATAAAATTATTAGACTGTATCAAGCCAAGTTGTTCCTGTGAAGTATTGTTTAAACTGCCGTGGTGAGAAACTTTTACATAGTCAACTTCTAATGGTTTAGTTTCGTTAAAACAATTTAACCTTAAACTCTCAGTTATAATTTCCGATCTAGAATCTGCTAATAAAAGAATAGAAACATCTAAGCATTTCAGAACAAAAGAGATTGAAGAAGAATTAAAAATGTCGTTATTAATATTTTTATCTGGGGAGAATGGTATTTTACTTAAATCTTCTAATGAATTGGAATAAACTTCTTTTTGAGAAGAGATATTTACATTGTCATTATTAGTTTTTGGCAAATTGGCTAATTGCCATTGTCTATATAATTCTTCTTTAATTTGTGGAGTCGGAGATAATATAATAAACTCAACCCCACTTTTAATTATTGACTTATCAAGCGTAGTTATTTCAATAAGTTTTACATCTGGATTCTTTAAAAGAATTAATTCTTTTAAAGAATCACCTTGTTTAGTACTTATCAATTCATCATTATTAATTTCTACAATTTCTGGATGATTCATCCAAATTTCATCAATCACAATATTATCTATAAGACTACTTTTAAATAAGCTAATTAAACCAGCTATATGATCTGAGTCAATGTGGGTGAGTATAAGTAAATCTATACGGTTAACATCTTTTAACTCTGCCTTAAGGGTATATCTAAAAGTTTGAGCAGTACCTCCATCAATAAGAATAATAAATTCATCATTATTGATATCATATGTTTTAATAAGAATACAATCTCCGTGAAATGCGGGTAATATGGCAAATTCTGTACTATTTCTTTTCATTCAGGTCAACAGAGCTTAAGTTAGTCTAAAATATAAAACAGCTAATATAACATATTTCAAAGTTTTAACAGCCAATTACCGCCAAACAATTCCTTTGACTGCTACTTTGTTATAACTCCTCAATTTCAATAGCATCTTTGCCCCGAAAGTCCACAAGGAGTGGAAAAACAGTAACAATTTAAAGTGTTAAAATCATGGAAAAACAAAGTAAAAAAATCCTGCTGGCAACAATGGTAATACTGTCAGGCTTCAGTGTGTTGGCACAGGGAGACGGTTCAGCTGGTATCACCGAAGCCACACAAATGGTTACGTCCTATTTCGATCCTGCCACACAACTCATCTACGCTATTGGAGCCGTGGTAGGTCTCATTGGAGGGGTTAAAGTGTACGGTAAGTTCAGTAGCGGAGATCCCGATACAAGCAAGACTGCAGCAAGCTGGTTTGGTGCGTGTATCTTCTTAATCGTAGCCGCTACCATTTTACGTTCATTCTTCCTTTAATCCCTTGCCTTATGAATTACAATATTAATAAAGGCATCGGAAGAACAGTAGAATTTAAGGGGTTGAAAGCACAATACTTGTTCATTTTCGCAGGCGGACTGCTTGGTACACTGACCCTTGTAATGATAATGTATATGGCTGGCGTAAATTCTTACATCTGCCTGTTGCTTGGATCAGGCGGTGCTTCGCTGATTGTATGGCAGACCTTTTCATTGAACAAAAAATATGGGGAACACGGGCTGATGAAAATTGGGGCAAGAAAAAGACACCCACGATACATCATCTGTCGCAAGCCGTTACACCGCTATTTAAAGTTCACTTCTAAATCGAATGGCTTATGAGAAATGTAGCCAAAACCACAACACTGGAAAATAAGTTTCCCTTACTTGCGGTAGAAAACAATTGTATTCTATCAAAGGATGCAGACATTACCGCTTGTTTTGAAGTACGTTTGCCGGAACTGTTCACGGTGGCTTCTGCTGAATATGAAGCTATTCATTCCGCTTGGCACAAAGCAATCAAGACGTTGCCCGATTATACAGTTGTCCATAAACAGGACTGGTACATCAAGGAAAACTATGCGCCCGACATTGCGGATGATAGTTTGAGTTTTTTGGGTAAATCTTATCAGCAGCATTTTAATGAACGTCCTTTTCTTAATCATTACTGCTACCTGTTCCTAACCAAGACAACTAAGGAAAGAATGCGAATGCAGAGCAATTTTTCATCGCTTTGCAAAGGTGCTCTTATACCAAAAGAAATCAGGGACAAGGAAGTGATCCATCGTTTCATGGAAGCCGTTGGACAATTTGAACGTATTGCAAATGACAGCGGATTTATCGGTTTGCGACGTCTTACAGAAGAGGATGTCATTGGTACGGATGAAAAACAGGGGTTATTGGAACAGTATCTAAAGCTGTCGAGGGAGGTCGGGACACCAATGCAGGACATCGGATTGGGAGCTGAGGAAGTACGTGTTGGCAACAAAAGATTGTGCCTGCATACCTTATCCGATACAGACGACCTACCTTCGGCAGTATCAGCAGATACTCGTTACGAAAAACTATCTACCGACCGGAGCGACTGCCGTTTGTCGTTTGCTGCTCCAGTGGGCTTGTTGCTAAACTGCAATCACATCTACAACCAATATCTGTTTTTGGATAACAGTGAAGACAATCTGCAAAAGTTTGAGAAGTCTGCAAGGAATATGCATTCATTGGCTCGTTACAGCCGTGCCAACCAGATCAATAAAGAATGGATAGAGCGATACTTGAACGAAGCACACAGTTTTGGGCTATCCTCCATCAGGGCACACTTCAACATCATGGCTTGGTCGGATGACCCGAGTGAATTTAAACAGTTAAAGAACGACTGCGGTAGTGCTTTGGCACTTATGGAATGCAAGCCCCGTCATAATACCACCGATGTAGCTACGCTCTACTGGGCAGGAATGCCGGGAAATGCTGGCGATTTTCCAAGTGAAGAAAGCTTTTATACGTTCATTGAGCCTGCTTTATGCTTATTCACTGAAGAAACCAACTATCACAATTCGCCATCGCCATTTGGGATCAAGATGGCAGACCGTCTGACCGGAAAGCCAATCCATCTGGATATTTCCGATTTGCCAATGAAGCGTGGTATTATCACGAACCGGAACAAGTTTATATTGGGACCTTCGGGAAGCGGTAAATCTTTCTTTACCAACCACATGGTCAGGCAATACTATGAGCAAGGCGCGCACGTCCTGCTTGTTGATACAGGTAACTCTTATCAGGGATTATGTGAACTTATCAAAGGAAAAACCAAAGGAGAAGATGGGGTTTACTTCACTTACACTGAAGACAATCCCATTGCCTTTAATCCTTTCTATACCGATGACGGCATTTTTGATATCGAAAAAAGAGAAAGCATAAAAACCCTGATAGTGACCTTATGGAAGCGCGATGATGAGCCGCCGACCCGCTCCGAAGAAGTAGCATTGTCCAATGCAGTAAGCGGTTATATCGAACGCATCAAGCAGGATGATACCTATCCTTCTTTCAATGGATTCTATGAATATGTTCAGGGCGATTACCGTAAGGTATTGGAAGAAAAACAGGTTCGGGAAAAAGACTTTGATATTGCCAACTTCCTGAACGTACTGGAACCTTATTACAAAGGAGGCGAATACGATTACCTGCTCAATTCCGATAAACAGTTAGATCTGCTTTCCAAACGCTTCATTGTGTTTGAAATTGATGCAATCAAAGACCACAAAATCCTCTTCCCAATCGTGACCATCATCATCATGGAGGTGTTCATTAACAAGATGAGAAGACTCAAAGGTATCCGCAAACTCATACTGATTGAAGAGGCTTGGAAAGCTATAGCCAAAGAGGGAATGGCTGAATATATAAAGTACCTCTTCAAAACGGTTAGGAAGTTTTTCGGTGAAGCTATAGTAGTGACACAGGAAGTAGATGACATCATCCAGTCGCCCATTGTGAAGGAAAGTATTATCAACAATTCCGATTGTAAAATCCTGCTCGACCAGCGCAAGTACATGAACAAGTTTGATGACATACAGGCTATGCTCGGACTTACGGATAAGGAGAAGGCACAGGTACTTTCCATCAACATGAACAATGACCCGTCACGGCTTTATAAGGAAGTGTGGATTGGCTTGGGTGGAACCCATTCGGCGGTATATGCCACAGAAGTTTCCGTTGAAGAATATCTCGCCTATACCACCGAGGAAACGGAAAAAATGGAAGTGATGCGGCTTACTGGTGAACTGGATGGAAATGTAGAGCAGGCTATCAAGCGAATAGCCCTGCAAAGAAGAGAAAAGTAAAACAAATTATTAATCATTTTAAAATCAAAGAGCAATGAAAAAAATACTATTCATGGTGTTGACAGTACTAATGCTGGCTGTATCACCATCCGCAAAAGCCCAATGGGTGGTTACCGATCCTGCAAACCTGGCTTCAGGTATTCTTAACAGTGCCAATGAAATTGTACAGACTTCAAACACGGTATCCAATGTTGTCAAAAATTTCAAGGAAGTGGAAAAGGTATATAAACAGGGCAAAGAATACTACGACAAGCTACAAGCTGTAAATAATCTAGTCAAAGATGCACGCAAGGTACAGCAAACAGTACTGCTGGTTGGTGATGTGTCAGAAATGTATGTGCAGAATTTTGGAAAAATGATGAACGATCCCAATTTTTCTGCCCAAGAATTAATTGCTATTGCCAATGGTTATGCAGCACTGCTTAACGAAAGTACCGAACTGCTGAAAGAACTCAAACAGATCGTAAGTTCTTCCAGCTTGTCTTTGAATGACAAAGAACGTATGGATATTATTGACCGTGTATACAAAGAAATTAAGGAATACCACAGCCTTGTACGCTATTACACGAACAAAAATATCTCAGTAAGTTTTGTTAGGGCAAAAAAGCAGAACAATAGCAAAAGAGTACTTGAACTCTACGGAACCGCTAACCAAAAATACTGGTAAGCTATGGAATTTGATAATCTTCACGAGGTTCTGCGCTCCTTGTATGATGAGATGCTTCCACTGTCCGCCGATATGGCGGCAGTGGCTAAAGGAGTGGCTGGCTTGGGCGCCTTATTCTATATAGCTATAAAGGTGTGGCAGGCACTAAGCCGGGCAGAGCCGATAGATGTGTATCCTTTACTACGTCCTTTTGCTTTGGGTCTTTGCATCATGTTTTTCCCTACTATGGTACTTGGAACAATCAATGCAATCCTTAGTCCGATAGTGCAAGGGATGCATGCCATCCTCGAAAATCAGGTGCTTGACCTGAACGACCTACAGACAAAAAAGGATTTGTTGGAACGGGAAGCTATGCTTCGAAATCCTGAAAACGCCTATTTGGTATCTAACGAAGAGTTCGATAAAAAGCTGGAAGAATTGGGCTGGTCGCCATCTGATTTAGTTACTATGTCAGGAATGTATATGGAAAGAGGAATGTACAGCATTGAGCAGTCTGTAAAAAACTGGTTCAGGGAATTGCTGGAAATCCTATTTCAGGCAGCAGCTCTGGTGATTGACACGATACGCACTTTCTTTCTGATTGTATTGTCTATACTCGGACCAATTGCCTTTGCCATATCGGTCTGGGATGGTTTTCAATCCACGCTCACGCAATGGCTTACCAGATACATCAGCGTGTATTTATGGTTGCCAGTAGCAGACCTGTTCAGCTCTATGCTTGCCAAGATACAATCCCTCATTATAGAAAGAGATATCGAAATGCTTGCTGATCCGACATTCATTCCCGACACCTCAAATACTGTGTATGTGATTTTTATGATCATTGGCATAGTGGGGTACTTCACCATTCCGACCGTAACAGGCTGGATTATTCAGGCCGGCGGGGCTGGAAACTATATGAAGCAAATAGAGAGCTATGGAAAGAAAGCAGGAAACCTTGCAGGAGCGGGAGCCGGTTCAGCAATAGGAAATATCGGCGGCAGGCTAATGAGCAAATAAAACAATTAATTATTCAAGAAAATGGAATTTAAAACGCTAAGAAATATCGAAAACAGTTTCAGGCAGATAAGATTGTACGCTATCGTTTTTGCTATACTCTGCACAGGAGTGGCAGGATATACCATATGGCAGTCCTATCATTTTGCGGAGCAACAACGGCAGAAAATTTATGTACTGGACAATGGAAAATCGCTGATGCTAGCACTTGCACAGGATGCATCTATCAACCGTCCTGTCGAAGCAAGGGAACATGTAAGACGTTTTCACGAACTGTTCTTTACGCTGGCTCCCGATAAGAATGCTATCGAAAGTAATATGAGACGGGCGTTTAATCTTGCCGATAAAAGTGCCTTTGATTATTACAAAGACCTTTCGGAAAAGGGATATTACAACCGTATTATATCAGGTAATGTGCAGCAGCGTATCGAAGTGGATAGTGTGGTCTGCAATTTTGACACCTATCCCTATGCGGTCCGCACCTATGCGAAACAGTTCATCATCCGTTCCAGCAATGTGACCAAACGTAATCTGATTACTTCCTGCTATCTGGTCAATTCCGTCCGTTCGGACAATAACCCGCAGGGCTTCAATATAGAAAAATTTTCAGTGGTCGAAAACAAGGACATTGAAGTTATCGAACGCTAAAAATAATCGTATGGAAACATTTTCAGATTTAAACACTTTCGCTATAACCCTTACCGAAAAAGGATATAGCGGTTATTTCCACACTCAGGGAGCGTATCCCGGAAAGCTAAAAGACAGTATCTGTGAATACCTCGAAAGTTGCCAAAAGGGTGCCGACAATTTGCCTAAACTGGAATTGTTGCTGACAAGCTATCTGCAATGGTCAGGAGAAGATAAGCCTCGTGTAGAATGCAGTATGTGGGTAAAATACCTGAACGGCAAATTCTCTCTCAACAGAATGGAGGTAGCAAAAAAAGATGGCTTCGGACAACTGATGAAAAAATCAGCTCTGACAGACCTTTCTATACTATCCGTACCCAAAGCGATTGCTTCAATCTCTTTGGTTAGTGAAGAACCGAAGCAAGAGGCAGAAAAAAGTCCAAAGCGTTTCAAGCTATAACAAAAGAAATTAGAAGGCTATGAAAAAATTAAGAGCAACTATGGAAAGGTACTTTGACAAGCTGGATGAACGTTGGCGGGTATTGCCAATACAAAAACAGCATCAATGTATGCTGTGCTTCTTTGTGGGTTATCTGTTACTTACTGCGGGGGTCATTGGCAAAGTATGGTATGAAACTTCAAAGTCCCGTAACGATATAGGCATTGAGCATATCGAGAACCCCATCCACAAAAAAAATGAAAGTCCTGCACTCTTGCAGGATACATTATCAACAATTTTAAAAAATAAGATTTATGAAAGAAAATGAGAACAAAAAAACGGTCGTTCGGGTAACGGAAGGGAACCCAGCAGCAACCGATGAGGTACTGCAATACAGTACACAGGATAAAGTCCAAAGGCTAAAAAAGCCGCTGATATTTGGTTTAATGGGAGTCGTATTTGTAGGCTGTATGTACCTGATCTTTAAACCGTCTTCCGAGAAAAAGGAAATCGAGAAAATCGGACTGAACGAGGTCGTGCCACAGGCTACGGGTGCAGGAATGCCTGACGATAAGGGTAAGGCATATGAAGAGGAAATGCTGGAACGTAAGAATCAGGAAAAACGGAACGATCTCACATCTCTTTCTGATTACTGGAATGAAGACGGAAAAGGAGAGACGGGAGAGGAGCTGCCTGAAGAGGAAGAAAGCTACAGTAATGCCAACGGATCTGGAAAAAACAGTAATCCAGCTTTGAACAGTTACCGCAACGTGCAAAGTACATTGGGCTCTTTTTATAAGGACGATAATTCTGAAACGAAGGAACTCCGTAAGCAATTGGAAGAATTAAAGGAAAAACTGGCTGAGAAAGACGTTCCTGCGGGAGTAACGGTAGATAATCAATTGGCATTGATGGAGAAATCTTATCAGATGGCTGCAAAATATCTTCCTTCTGGTACAAATACGGGAGAAGCTGTACCAGCCAATAGTGCTGTTTCTAAGTCTTCTTCCTCTACACAAAAAGAGCAGTTTGTGGCATTCAGTTCTACAAGAAAGAACACCGTATCTGCCTTGTGCCGTGAGCCTAGCGATAGTGTCTTTTTAGCTGATTGGAGTCAAAACAAGAACAGCCGTTTTTATACTGCAGGTGCTTTAGAGCAAGTGGTACAACCCAAAAACAGTATCAAAGCCTGTGTACAGGAAACGCAGACCATTATCGGTGAAAGCAGTGTACGCCTCCGCTTATTGGAACCGGCCCAAACACCTAATCGTACCATTTCCAAAGGAACAATTTTAACGGCTAACGCCAAACTTGAGGGAGGACGTTTACAGATGAAGGTTATTTCCATAGAATTGGACGGAAACATCATCCTGGTTGATATTACTATTTATGATCTGGACGGCCAGCAGGGTTTGTATGTGCCGTATTCGCCCGAAATGAATGCCCTTAGCGAAATGGCAGGCAATATGAGCCAGCAATCCGGTACAAGCCTGATGCTTACCCAATCAGCAGGGCAACAGGTTGCCGCTGATTTGAGCCGTGGGGTAGTACAGGGCATTTCGGGCTATTTCTCCAAAAAAGTGAAGACACCGAAAGTTACCTTAAAGGCAGGTCATCAACTGTTTCTTGTCTCCAAAAAATAATGTAAAACATAAATAGAATTAAACAATGAAAAATCATTTTAGAACCTTGTGGGCATTTGCCCTGATCATTGGCTTTGCCATTTCCTCTTTTGCACAGGACAGTGCAAAAAGTTCCCTTACTTTAGGTAAGATAGAACCGTTCTGTATGGAAGTTACTTATGACAAAACTTCACATCTGATTTTCCCAACTGCTATACGCTATGTGGATCTGGGCAGTGAATACCTTATTGCAGGAAAAGCAGAAGATGCGGAAAATGTACTTCGTGTAAAAGCATCGATAAGAGAGTTTGCACCAGAGACAAATTTTTCGGTGATTACCAATGACGGCCGCTTTTACAGCTTCAATGTACATTATAATTCATGCCCAGAGGCATTGAGTTATGACCTGCTATCAATGCAAAAGGCAGTGGATAAAGCGGGCGGGAACGATGTGCTTTTTGAAGAATTGGGAAACAATTCTCCATCTCTGGCAGGTTTGTTATTGGAAACCATTTACAAAAACGATAAACGTATTGTAAAGCATATCGGGGCGAAAAGTTTCGGCATACAGTTTATTCTCAAAGGAATTTACATCCATAATGGTAAATACTATTTCCATGCAGAACTCGCAAACCGTACCAATGTTCCTTTCCAGATTGATTTTATCAATTTCAAGGTAGTGGACAAAAAGATTGCAAAGCGAACCGTGGTACAGGAAAAGCCAATGATACCACTACGCACTTACAGGCCACTGAGTGAGATTGACGGAAAAAGAACTGAACAAAATGTGTTCCTATTAGACCAGTTTACCATTGCCGATGACAAGATGTTGTTGATTGAGATTTTTGAGAAAAACGGTGGTAGACATCAAACACTTCAAGTAGAAAATTCCGATTTGATCAAGGCTCGTTTGATTAACGATATGCACCTGAAATTTTAGTAATCCATTAAAAATAACAACAGAAAAATGAAAAAGTATATTTATACGATGATGTTTGCCTTTATGGGTATTACTATCACACAGGCACAACGAATGTTGCCTAAACAGAAAGGATTGGAAGTAAACGCTGGAACCTTATCAAATGACTATCCCAGCAGGAACTACTACCTCAATATAGGTATGACCGTAAACGGTAAAAACGGCAATTATCAGCTTTGGGCATTGGAATATACGCACCAGTTTGATGACTATAAAAACCTCCGATTACCACAGGAAACCTACACAGCCGAAGGGGGATACAGTTTCTTTCTGCTGGGTGATGCCCGTAAGAACATTAGCCTGAATGCAGGAATAACTGGTGTGTTGGGGTATGAAAGCATTAACCGTGGCGAAGCTCAGTTGTATGACGGGTCAATAATACTGACTGAGGACAATTTTATCTATGGTACAGGCGGAAGGCTGTCTTTTGAAGCATACCTATCCGACCGTTGTGTATTGATCCTTCAGGGGCGTACTAAAGTTTTGTGGGGTACTGACTTGGAACAGTTCCGAACTTCAGTAGGTCTGGGATTGAGGATTAACTTCTAAAATATAAAACTATGACAGCATTTTTCAATAGATTCAAAATAGGCTTACTGCCAATGTATGTATTGCTGGCAATCCTGACAAGCTCTGTTACATCTTGTAGCAAAGGCGAACTGGAAATACAAAATGATTTCCCTTTTGAGGTAAAGATGATGCCCGTACCTAAAGAAATTGCTAATGGCAATACAGTGGAGATTAGGCTGACGATACAGTCAACAGGGAATTATAGTAACATACAATACTTTATTCGTTACTTTCAATTTGACGGACTGGGAACTTTGCAGTATTATGATGCTCCACCATATCTGCCCAACGATTTGTACCAATTACCTACAAAAGAGTTTAGGTTGTATTACACTTCGAAATCCACCGTCTCTCAATCCTTTGAAGTATGGATTTCGGATAACTTTGGTAACGAGAAACAACTAAGTTTTCAGTTAAACAGCAGTGATTAATAAAATTATTGAAGATTAATATAAATTAAATTGATCTGCTGAAATACGGCAGGTCAATTTTTTAGGCTTTAAATCTTTACTTTAATTTCTTTCGATACAATAATATTAATTTGAAAATAGCATTATTAAATTCTAATAAATGTGCAGTGCAGAACTCACACCAGTAAACGAGCAATTAATAATAAAATTATAATTGAGATATTTTAAGAATTTAGATTCTTAAATTTGAAAGAAATTTAATTATGACTTTGCTTTTCCAATACTTTAGTAAATACAATCCACTTTCCAAAGAAGCAGAAAATGCTATTTCTGAAATATGTTCTATTATAAAAATTAATAAAAATCAAGAATTACAAACAATTGGTCATACTTGCAAAACTATTTATTTTCTAAACACAGGAACAGCAAGGATTTATTATTACAAAGATGGAATTGATATTACAGAAAGCTTTGCTTTTGAAAACAATATTATCGCAAGAGTTGAAAGTTTATTTACAGGAAAGCCATCTCGAAAGGCAATACAAATTTTAGAGGATAGTGAAATCGTAGCAATAAATGCTACTCAACTTTTTAAATTGTACGACACATATCCTGAAATTGAAAGATTATTTAGAAAAATATTTGAAGTTGCTTATGTAGATACTGTAAATAGAATTGAAGGAATTCAATTTCATACGGCAGAGGAAAGATATACTTCTTTGATTTTAGAAGAACCAAATGTTTTAAAAAAAGTTCCTCTAAAACATATAGCATCTTATTTAGGAATTACCCAAGTTAGTTTGAGTAGAATAAGAGCAATTAAGTAATTATTTATCTTATGTTAAAGGATTAGTGTTTTTAAGTGTCGAATTTTGTAAAATAAAATAAATCAAAATGACACATATAAAAACAATTGACACAAAAACACTTCGAGATTGGCTAGAAATAGGTAAAGAGGTTTCTATAATTGATATTAGACCAATACAAGAACGAGTAGAATGGCATATTCCACAAAGTATTCACGTTAATGCTTACGAAAAATTAAAAACAAAAGATAAATATGCTTTTCAAGGTTTGCACCTTGAAAAGCATATTCCTGTTGTTGTAATTTGCGCAGGCGGGAAGGCAAGTTTGATTGGTGCTGAAATATTACAAGACCAAGGTTTTGATGCTTATTCTTTAGAAAGTGGTATGAAAGGTTGGAGTTTGTCTTGGAATACCGCTAAAATTACTTTTCCAAATTTTGAAATCATCCAATTAAGACGAACTGGAAAAGGCTGTCTTTCTTATATTGTAGTTTCAAATAATGAAGCAATTATAGTTGATGCTTCACTTCCAATCGAAGTATATGAGCAAATTTTAAAGCAAGAAAATCTTACTCTAAAATATGTTGCTGAAACTCATATTCACGCTGACCACATTTCAAGGTCAAAACAATTAGCAGAAAATAATAATGTTTCTTTATTTCTTCCGCATCCAAACAATGTGACTTTTGACTATGAACCGATAAATAATAATACATTTTTTGAATTAGGAAACATTCAGATAGTGTCTTTAAAATCTCCAGGACATACTTTAGAAAGTACTACTTTTTTTATAGATGAAAAAGCACTACTAACAGGAGATACTTTATTCATTAATGGAGTGGGAAGACCGGACTTAAAAGCCAATAACGACGAAGCAATAGAAAAAACAAAAAATCTATATCAATCATTACAAACATTGTTAGCACTTGATGAAAATAGTGTTGTTTTGCCTTCACATACAAGTCAACCGGTTGAATTTGACAATCAACCTATTCAAACAACTATTGGTTTTATAAAAAATAATGTAGCAATGCTACAACTAAATGAAAAAGATTTTACAGATACTATTTTAAATCGTATTCCACCAACTCCAACTAACTATTTAGAAATTGTAGCATTAAATTTAAAAGGAGATTTCAGTACTATAAATCCAATTGATTTAGAAGCTGGAGCAAACAGATGTGCAATTTCTTAACTTTAAAATCGAAATTATAAATGAAAATTCTAATCATACTAAATGATGCGCCTTATGCTAATGAAAAATCATATAACGGGCTTCGTACAGGCATACAATTATTGAATCAAGTAAAAGATATTCAAATAAGCTATTTTTTATTTTCTGACTCAATTGGCTCAATTATTCAAAATCAAAAACCATCGGCTACAAAATATAATGCTGGAGAACTTATAGAAGAATTAATTAGTAAAGGAGCTTCAATAAAAATATGCAAAAGTTGTATGGAAGCAAGAGGGAATATAAACCAAATTGAAGGCGTAGAAATTAGTAATATGACTGAATACTCCGATTTAATTATTAATGCTGACAAAATCATAACTTTTTAAAATATGAAACCACTATTTATTTTTGTGTTGATGAGTTTATTTACTCTCAATAGTTTCGCACAATGTGTCGAAAATTCTGCTAAAACTAATAATCCAACAAGTATTGGAATTGTAGTTTATTCCAATGATGTAGAAACTATTTGGAATGCAATTCGTTTTGCCAATTTTTCAAAAAAGCAAGGAGATACAGTAAGTATTTTTCTTTTAGGAAAAGGTGTTGAATTAGATAATTTAGTAAAAACAGAAAAAGATTTAAAAGAACAAACAGATGCTTTTTTAGATAATGGAGGTACAATTTTAGGATGTGGCACTTGCTTACAAAGTAGAAATTATGATAGTCCGAAAGTTTGTAAGTTTTCTTCAATGAAAGAATTGTATCAACTTGTACGTGAAAATAAAATTGTAATGACATTTTAAAAATTATATGAGCCAAGAAAAGATAAAATTAGGATTAAAAGAAAACTGGAAACAGTTTTGGTTATTGGTTTTTATCAATGCATTAGTAGGCGGAATGATAGGTTTAGAAAGAACATTATTGCCTGAAATTGCAGAAAAAGAATTTCATCTTTCTTCAACCTCTATCATTTTATCATTTATCATATTATTTGGATTATTTAAAGCAATAACCAATTATTTTGCTGGAACATTAGCCAATAAATTTGGCAGAAAAAAATTGCTTCTTTATGGTTGGATTATTGGAATTCCAGTTCCTTTCATTCTCATATATGCAAACAATTGGAACTGGATTTTATTTGCAAATATTTTATTAGGAATAAATCAAGGATTAACTTGGTCAAGTACGGTTGTAATGAAAATGGATTTAGTCGGCGAAAAACAGCGAGGTTTTGCAATGGGATTAAATGAATTTGCAGGCTATGGAACTTTAGGACTTGTTGCTTATGCAACAAGTGTAATAGCTGATAATTATGGAGTAAGACCTTATCCTTTTTATATTGGAATTGTAATTGTAATCCTTGGAACGTTATTGACGTGGTTTTTTGTAAAAGATACTACTGGACACGTTAAAAAAGAAACAGAAATAAACAATACAATTCCTCTATTAAAAAATACTTTTACAGAAACAAGTTGGTTAAATAAAAATTTAGGTTCAGTTACTCAAGCAGGATTAATAAATAATTTGAATGATGCAATGATTTGGGGTATAATTCCAATTTTATTAGCACAACGAGGATTTGGAATTGCCAATATTGGAATAATTACGGCTACTTATCCAATTGTTTGGGGTTTAGGACAACTAATAACAGGAAAACTTTCGGATATCTATTGCAAAAGGGATTTGCTGTTTTGGGGAATGTTGTTACAAGGTTTAGCCATAGTATGTTTGGTTTTCTCAACATCAATTTTTCATTTTGTAACTATTTCAGTCTTATTAGGAATTGGAACAGCAATTGTATATCCAACATTTTTATCTAGTATTGCCGAAAACACAAATCCAGAACAAAGGGCAAAAAGTATTGGCGTATTTCGCTTTTGGAGAGATTTCGGTTATGTTATTGGTGCTATATTGACTGGTGTTTTAACAAACATATTCAACATTGAGTTTTCAATTGGTTTTATTGGTGTATTAACTATTATTTCTGCAACAATTATTATTTATAGAATGTCTTGTAAAATAACTTCTAAAAGACTTTTAAAAAAATATTTCTAAACTCACATCTTTGTTTACTTTATTTCAATTGGGATAATGTGGCATTGAGATTTAATGATACATTAAAAATGATCAGATAGTATTACAAATTACAGAAGGTTTATTTGCTGCTTTATTTTCTTGTGAACTCATGAAAGAAAGCAGTAAGGATGAGTAAGTCCAAAGCGGCGTTCTTTTGCTTCTTTTCTTTGGTCGCTTATGTGGAAAGAAAAGAATTCCCCTAAAACAACGAAAGGGATAATGGATATCCCTTAGAAATCAGATTGCAACCTGTTTGATAAAATGTGAAGTGAGGACGTTTGAGTGGGGGCATTTTGGCAAAGTGGCTGCACCGATTTGGCGCAAAAAGACTTTCCAGACGATAGGAGGGAGTGTCTTTTTGCCGCCCGATTTTGGCTTTCAGGCGACTTTTATGGGGTGGGTACGAAAGTCCTTCAGATTGTGAAAAAATCCTCTATACGGTGTCATACCATATCGAAATAAGCTCCATAAAAGTGAACAGCCCATCTGGGTTAAAGAAGAATTAATGAACAACTCCTGTTTCTCCAGTGCTTCCGCTAAACTACAACTTGGCGTGTCGTCGTCCTGTTCGGACTGCTTCAATAGTTCTCCAAATTCTTCCGTAATCGTTGGCAGGCTTGCCACCGTTTCATATTTGTCCGAATTGGGTTGAGGAATGTTTCCTATGGTAGATAGTAGCACTTGTCCTGTATGCTGGCTGTTGCCAAAATCCAACCAATATTTTGGTTCGTCCCTGTGGTGTCTGCGGTTGCTTATTTCTTTCAGTATTTCAGCAACACCAAACCTCGCCTGTACATTGTCCACGCAGGTAATGTAAATAGTTGCCTGTGCTTCTTCGGGAATTCTGCCCAAACTGTCCTTTTCAAACTTTACGGTTTCGGCTTTCCAATTTGTCCCTGAAAAGCGGTTTGCACGGTTAATGAGTGCAACGGATTTGTATAACCCTGTTTCACTTTCAGCAAAACGCTGTCTCCCTAAATTGGCATTGGTCACAATGTCATCATCCCATAGGCGGACACGTAAGCCTGCGTGTCCCAATTCGATTAAGCTGTGGTTCATTTCCATTAAAGCGGTTAAAACCTTTGAGCCTGTACCACCTGCACCGATTAGATTTACCGCAATGGGATTGGTCGGGCTTATCAGATAGTTATCTGTAAAATGTACTTTTAGTTTCTCGGTATTCATCACAAAAGATTTTTAAGGGTTTTGTTGTTCTTTTTTAATACATCTTTGGGAAAGGCTTCGTTTGTTTCAATCAGTGTTTTCCAAAGGCTTACGCAATTCCCTTTTATGGGATTTTGTTTTCCTAATAAATGGCTGAAATAGCTGTTAAAAAAGTAGTTTTCCCAAGCAGTTGTAAATTCCTCCACAGAAGCGGAATTTTTAATATCTATACTTACAGTTCCCATACATACTTTGCCATCTTCATAAATGTTGAAGAAAGGAGCAAAATACAATGGTGTATTTTCTGTTGGTCTTCTGTCAGTAGTAAGAGCAAATACAGCAAGGCTGTTTTTACTGGCATGCCAAAGCATTGGCGGTACATACGCTTTGCCGTTGGATATGCCCAAGCCGTTCACAAAATATAATTGCTGTTCCTGTGCTTTGGTGTACCAAAGTACCGAGCCTTTTTCGCTCGGATTGATATACAGTATATTGGTTGGCAAAATTCCTTTTGGTTTTAAAAAGGCTTTGTCTTTTTCTTTTTCGGATTGTAAAGCCTTCGCCAATACTTTAGCTTCATTTACGGTTAGTGGATGGGCATTGATAAGATTTCCGTTTTTGTCCATATCAAAATGCTCCACGTACGTATCGGTATTCGTTCCTTTGGTTTGGTAAAAAACCAATGCGGATTTTGGGTGGTAAAGCGTTCCAAAACTCTCGGTTATGTCGTTTGCGTTGTTCATTTTCTTGTCGTTTTATAATCATACAGTAGTGTGCATAGTTCTTCCAAAAGGGCAAACAGGCGGTTCTCAAAATCAAGATTGGTTTGTGCTATGTTACTTGCGTCAAAGCGTTTGCAAATGGTCGGTTCTTCCATTGCTCCATACTCGTTAAACTCATTGTTAATACTGTCGGCAAGTCTCTCATACAACCAACCTGTGGTATCGGCTATAAAGGAGATGTATTTTTCCATTCCAACAGTTTCGGAGTCGTTTTCATCATTATAGGGGTCTTCTTGGGGTCTTGGTGCGTTTCGGAAAATGCTCTCGTGTGGATATTGTACATAAAGGGCAAAGGCATCGCAAGCCACTTTCTGGCATTCCAAGTCGAATGTGTCACGGGTTTTGAAGTTGTTTAAACGCTGTTCAAAAACTTGTAAATTGATACGGTTGAACAGTTTTTGTTCTATCCGTTCGCCTATCCATTCGGCTTTTACAATCTCTGCAATGTAGCTATCCGTTTCTTCTGTACAATCATCCTGTTCGACCCAATCGTTCATCATTTCATACATCCAATACAGATAGCTGTTTTCCTGTCTGTAATAGGGTATATCGGCAATATGGTACAGATAACTGCAAACCGAAACAAGCAACTGAGCCGTCTTTTTACGCTTTGGGTCATTGAGCATTTGAAAGAGTGGCGCAATTGGAATATAGTACAGGGTTGTGCCTGTGCTGTATCTTTCCTCGCTCGTAAAAAATATTTTCTTACTGTCCTGTACCAAACGTAAATTATCCCAATTGATATTGTTTTGTTTTAATTTGGTTTCAGTATCCCACATAGCCAAAGCCATATTGTAGGGGTAGCCGTAATCCTGTGTTTGTAATGGTTCAATGTCGTAATGCTCTGCAAGTTGGGAAAGGGACTTGTAAAAATCCCTTTCCGTTTTTACAGTTCTCTTACAAGCCTGTACGGATTGCACTGCTTTCAGTTTAGGCAGAAACATACACTTTAGAAAAGCATTGGTAGCATAGCTATCGGTACAGATTTCTGCTTGTCTTTCCGTACTTCGTTTGTGTCTTTGGCTCTCTGCATCCAATTTGCGAACTCGCCCAATTGTCGGTGCAGTTGCCGTTGTGTTTTCTGTTCGGGTATGCTGATAGTTCCCGATAGGATATTGCGTTGCATAGTTCATCATTTTTGATTTTTGGTTTAACCTTTCGTTCCCATTACGCTTTCGAATTTGTATTCTATCCTATCATCACGGATAATAGGGGCAGATATTTTTGCGGTGGTTAGTATGGGATAGGTATTGGCATAAAAATTCAATACCGCTTCCACACTCCAACGTGGTTCTGGGTCGGTCAGTCTAATATCCTGTCCTTTATCTTTAAGTATAAATACTCGTTCTAACTGTGTTGCTAATAACATAACTCTTGGATTTTGCATTAAACATTAGGTTGCTCTGTCGCAAACAGACCTGTTGAAGAAAACTTGTCTGATAGTTCCGATTTGCGTTTTCGTATCTCCTCCGCTTTTTCGGGGTAATCGGTGATTTCGGGTACTTTCATCCACGCTTCACGGAACTTTTCCTCTTTTTCCAATTCGTCTGCCTTTGCCATACCATCTTTAAACTTTTTGTCTTTGGTTTCCTGTTCTTTCTTTTCTTTTTCGGCTTTTTCTTTCTCCATTGCTGATTGCTTTTTAGCTTCTTCCAATTGCTTCATAAAGGCTTCCATATTTACCATTAAGCCCGAAGCAGTTTGCAAAGGAGTTGTTATCTGCTGAAAAAATCCCTCGTCCAATTCTTCTGCCGTTCCCCTTAAATTAAGCGGTGGTATCAGTTGTTTTGCGTTATCTCCACATTGTTCGTTTTGGAGCATAACCGATACAATAAGGTTGTTTTCTGCTCCCTTTGCTATGGTCAGGTGCAAATCTCCTGTAATGCTCATTTGCGCTATCTGATTGAAAAAATTTGTGTTCATCGTTCTAAAATTTAATTGTTTTTACATGGCTCTTTTTTAAGACTATCTACGGTCAACGAACGACTCAATTTTCAAAGTTGCTCTTCTGTTTGCCCAATAGACATACTCAAGGGCTCCTTTCTTCGTTCTGAACCTTCTACCGTTTACGTTCCAACGTACTTTTATCCTGCGGATAGTCGATGGTGTTCTGAATGCATCATACGTAATTCCAGTAATTTCTGTCTCTTTTTTAATCTTGACAACTTCGATATATACCCCCTTTTGTTCAACATTAGGATAGTATGTTGACAGTAAGAGGTTGTTGTTTGGGTCAAAGATTTCAAAACGGACAAAATCTTTGTTATTCAACATAATGTGGAGCAGTTCTGATAAATTGAAATTCCAATTAAGCCCTATGTTTTTTACCTCGTATTCCTTATATGTTATAATTCCGATATTCATAGCTTTAGTTCATAAAGACTACCGCCATTTAAGACGGTAGCCCGTGGTTATTTAATTAAGGTTTAAGATTTCCGTTCCGTCTGTTGCAAAGGCAGTACATAATTCAAATGCTTTCTGTGATTTGAGTTGAGCCGTTCCACCCATTGCAATACTTTGTAACTTGGCTTCATCATCTTTGTAATTGCGTACATTTTGATAGTAGCCTGTCACGGCATTGTATGCCCCGAACAATGTACCTTTGGTAGTTTCCATTTGTTGGGTGTCACTTGTCATAGCATACGCAAAGGCATCTTGCACCACATTTTTGAACACGGTGGAAACTTCATCTTCCGCACCCTTTTTGAGCAAATCCAATGTTTCCTTGTTCGGGCAAAGTGCCAATTGGATTAGCTTTTTTACTTCTCGGTCTGTAACCTTTACCTTAGCCCATTCATTGAATATGCCCTCTAATTGTGTGCTTAGGGTATTCGCCAATCCCATAATCTTGTGTGCGTTCTCAATACGTTGTTTTGCTCCCGAAGTATGTTTGATACGCACTACGTTTGTCATACTGCGAAGCGAAGCATTAAGGGTGTTTTGGCATACGATACGGACAGGCGTAAATGCGGCTGTGATACTTCCGCTGCCATCGTGCGAAGTGGTTAGGAAAATGTACTTTTCTGTTACATCATCGCCATTGCCCACACGGATATAATCGGGCAGTTTGGCTGTAATGAATATGCGTTCGCCTTGTCCCAATGCTCCTGCGGTTTCGTAGAGAATACCCTCGTCACCGCCTACAATGACATCAAAGAAATTGAACGCTTCACGGTTTTGTACGATGTGGTAATCTTTACCCACCACACCCAATATGGCATTGTTATCGGTGCGGATATTGGTAAAGTAGTTGGGAACATGCAGTTCATTACTGCCTATTTCTATGCCGTTTGCTGTTTCAATAATGCCCGAACCTTTGGTATATAGGGGTGTTTTAATGACTTCATAGTCTAAGCCTGCGTGTTTTATGGCTTCTTCGCTTGTTGGGTATTGCTCTACAATTTGCCCCAAGCCGTGCCACGCTTTTTGGTTTACGCTAAAGAATGAATAGTTTCCTGTTTTCTCGTTGAAATTGATATTATGTGCCATGATATAATGATTTAAAAGTTTAAAAAAGGTTGATGCTAGTTGTTAAAATGGGAGGTCGTTCTCTGGCTTGTCAGTAGTTGTTCCTGTGGTAGTCTGTACCGTTTCCAATTTTTTACCGCCGCCATGCGTTTTGATTTGCGAGGTGTTGAAGTTCAGACCTGCGTGTGCTTCTCCATTATTGCCTGTCCACGCTCTTGCGCTAACCCTGCCTGTGAGTTCCACAAGAGTGCCTTTGGTGAGTATACCTGCCACCTTTGGGCTAATCCAGTAAGCGCAGTCGAAGTAGGTTGTCTGATCTATACGTTCGCCCGCTTTATTTCGGTAGCTGTCGTTGGTTGCTACTGAAAAGTTTACTACCTGTTTGCTGTTAGACAATGTGCGTACCTGCGCATCTTTTGTCACTCTTCCGATAATGTTCATGATTTCTGTTTTTTTAGTGAATTAATTTTTTTGAAATTATATTTATTCGGCAATGAGAGGAGGTGCTGTTTTGTTTCATCAAATCCATTTCTACTATTTTATTTCTCATTGCTGACATTTTTTTTATTCGTCTAAAGAGCCGGAGTATGCTATGTTTTGTTTCATGAGCATAAAAAGGTTAGTGTTTAGCAATAGCAAGGTTTTGACAAAAAATACAACCCGGATGGGTGGAGATTTTTTGTCAAATCCGCAGGACCCGGCCTTGCTATTGCGTTAATAACACGGAATTACCTTTGCTCCTGAAATAAGACAAAAGCATACAGGTTCTTTGAATACAAAAATGAAGGGGAAGCAACGAAGAGATTGGGAAATGGTTCTAATGATCAGAAAATTTAATCAATATGACAAAATCTCTAAATCGATGTTTAAGATTTTTTTAAAAACTGCTGTTGGTAGAGTTATTGATTAATAATATTAGATGCAATTACAGCACATGTAATGAGTGCTGATGTTGTTATGCGGATAAATAATTATATAGTTGTTCACTAATATTAAGTGTTCACGTTTTTGTGAACGTAAGTGTAAAGTGAACAAGATAAATGAGCAGGCAAATACTATATCTCTGATGATGATTCACAATCATCCTTCAGGAAAGCTCACAATCATTATTGGCAAAACTATTGATTAATTTACTATATTTGCATGATAGGCTAATTTACATACAACAAGATAAGCTAATTTTAATACAACACAATAGGCTAACTTATGTGCGGCGCGATAGGCTAATTACGATGCAAAATCATTAAGCTTTTTTTGTTTTGAAAAAATAGTAGGTTAATAATTTCGGATATAAAATATTTCAAGAAAAGAATAATATGGCTACACCTGGAGAAAAATTGGCGGCATCGCTTCAGATACTTCGTGATTTACAGGAGGATCAGAATATTGTCGCAATAAAATCATCGGAAATAAACAGAACGCATAGAGAGCGTCTGATAAAAAACGGCTTCTTGAAGGAAGTATCCAGAGGCTGGTACATTGTGTCAAATCCCCACGAAGCTGCTGGTGACACTACTTCATGGTATACATCCTATTGGCAATTCTGCTCACGTTATCTCAAGGATAAATACGGTGATGCCTACTGTATTTCAGCTGATCAGTCTCTCATGATACATGCAGGAAATAGCACTGTACCTACACAATTGATTATTCGCGCATTGGAAGCTTCAAATAAAGTCATACCATTGTTGTATAAAACGTCATTACTGGAAATGAAGTCGCCGCTTCCATATATGACCGATATTGTCGAGATAGATGGCATTAGAATGTTACCATTGCACTCTGCTTTGACAAACTGCTCTACAGCAATGTTCGAAAGGAATGCGGTCGATGTACGCGCCGCGATGGCACTGGTTCAGGATGCATCCGAACTTCTCGGCACGCTTCTCGCAGGCTCACACTCAGTAGTGGCCGGACGGTTAGCCGGTGCGTTTCGGAATATTGGACGAGACCGTATCGCCGATGATATTTTGAAAACAATGAAAGCCGCTGATTACAATGTACGCGAAACAGATCCTTTCCAAAGTAAATCTCCCGTTGCTCTATCATTCAGAGAAAGATCACCTTATGCAAACCGTATCAAGCTGATGTGGGATGAATGGCGAAAAGTTGTTATAAAGTATTTTCCCGATGAACCAGGTCTTCCAAAAGACAAAGAAAAATACCTTGAAGTTGTAGAACAGATATATGTCACAGACGCCTACCATTCACTTTCTATCGAAAGATATGTTGTGTCCGTAGAGTTGATTGAAAAAGTCCGAACTGGTGATTGGGACATCAAGGGGAATGAAAATGATAGAAACCATAGGAATGCAATGGCGGCAAGAGGTTACTGGCAGGCTACACAAGCTGTAAAGAAAAGTCTCGGGGAAATTTTAGAAGGCGACAATGCTGGAAAAGTTGCCGATGATGACCATAGAGATTGGTATCAGGAATTATTTTCGCCGAGTGTAGTAGCCGGAATTTTAAAAGCTTCGGATTTGGCAGGATACAGAACCAATCAGGTCTATATCTCTAATTCTCTGCATGTGCCTCTAAACAGAGATGCTCTGAGAGATGCAATGCCCACGCTTTTTGAATTACTCGAAAGCGAAACCAGCGCCGCGGTACGCGCAGTGCTCGGTCACTTCATATTTGTGTACATCCATCCATATATGGATGGCAATGGTAGGATGGCAAGATTCCTAATGAATGTAATGCTAGCCTCCGGAGGATTTCCCTGGACTGTTATTCCTGTGGAAGAACGTGATCCTTACATGGCAGCTCTTGAAAGTGCAAGTGTGGGAGGCGATATAGAGCCCTTTACAAAGTTTCTTTCAAAACTGGTTAGTGAAAGCTTAAAGGGGAAACCAGTCGCACGAATATAAATAATTATAGGTCATTGCAGATAATCGAGCTCTCATTTTGAGGGCTTTTTTACGTTATGATTGAGGGTACAGGATACAACCTGAACTAAAATTCAAGTCAGTATAGGATTATTAAAAGATTTTAAATAAGGAAAGTTTTTTAATAGAAAACGGAAACAAGTAAAGTATCTTGCAGGAAAAAACCACTTTATATCATCCAATTATTAGCCATGAAATTCTTAACTTCTCATTCCATAGAATCTAAATTGGATTCCCTAAGTGTACGTATCGCTAGTATGGCACATGGGGATATTGCTTACATTTCCTATGTCGATCAAAAAATCACTGGGCAGAACCTCAAGTATAATCTCTCCCTGATAATTAGCAAAATCATTTTGACTCTTCAATATATTGACAGGAGTAAAGATACCTTCATCAAGGTAATTGAGAAATATAATGAAACCAACACTACTATTCTAACCTATGAGGATTTCGAGAAGACACATTTGATACGCTCTTGTATGGGTGATATCGTTTTGCCTTCTGTTGTATTGTATTTTCTTAGAAATTTAGATAATGAAAAAAGCAATGGTAAGGGTATTGAAATCCCTAAACAATACCGTGACTTAATTCCATGTCTCAAGCTTTACTATAATGAATATTTTAAAGATACAACTCTTACTATTGACGCCAGATAAGCTAAATGTATTGTTGAGGGGAATTCTAACAGAAAACTAACGGTTGACTATTTTGTAGAAAATGGTCTTTTAAGCATAAAAGATGCTAATACATTTTCATGGCGAGGTAATGAACCGGCACGTCATCTCAGAAACGAAATTGCGTCAACACTTTGGCTTTGGCTTAGGGAAAACGATCCGCAATATGAAGATAGATATTTTAAGTTGCTTATTATGACTGGTATCTATGCATAGGGAAATAAGGCAGAAGATACCAACAGTTCAGTTCAATTATAATAGTATTTATGATTTTGTACAAAGCAGCGAAACATTTAGCAGATTTCATCATGAGATTAGCGATTATCAAAAGGCTAGAAGCTACGCAAATCTTCTTTTAACGTAATTGTACAATTTGACAAGAATCCTGCACCATATAATCATATCCTCAAGATATTGAGAAATATGGAAAAACCGGCACTTATATGGACAATTTATAAGGAAATCCATAGGGCTTACCCAAAGTTAATCCCTTATTTGTTGACATATCAAGATTTAGCTGCCTTGGCCTTCTCGCTTATTGACGAGATCAAGCTAGATCCTGAGTTACTGGAAAACTCACAGAATCGTGATGATGTGACTAAAGTGTCATGGGATACCAAAAATAATTTAAGGCTGTAAATGTTTGACATGACACTTGAGCATTATGCAGGCTTATATACATTAGACCAAAGCCAAGCCGAAGTGTCAGCAAGAATTTTGCTTGAATGTGCGAATAAACTCTTGAGTAATTATGTTCCGGATATCAATGGAGGAATAATCCATTCCATCTATCGTGTTAGATATGAGAAGGCACTTGAAAAACTTAGTACTAAGAGAATAAAATCATTTAAAAGTTATCCCCAGCCATTGGTGATACGAAGAATTATGCTTTTTCTTATTCCTGAGATTGCAGGATTCTGTGTTGCTGAGCTGCGTGAAACTGCACAGATTCAGAGTCAGTTCCTTCGTTTCAAAGCCGGTACCTTTGACTTATGCATTGAGTTTGTAAAATTACTTAACAGCAGGGTTTCTGAAATTGAGATTAAGCGGGATCAAATTGCTATTGTACCGGAATCATCTCAACATTTGATTAAAGCGATAAATACTCATTTGATCTGGTTTTATACAACCAAGGAAATCGAACATCCAAATTTTGTTAATTCGGGAAATATAAAAAGTACAGCTCATCGCCAAAACAATGAATTTGCTTTTGAAATAATTGATTGGGGCTACCTTTATTTACAATTTGAAAAAGAAGTCATACTTGATTTATTGAAAGAAAATTTTGGGAATGCATTGGCTTTAAATGCTGAAAAGGAATATTATGAGGATGAAAATCGTGAGGAAAAAATTAAGATTTGGCATTTTTTAACAGCATTGACTATAGCTTACCTGGCCGTCAATAGTAAGAAAAGCCAATTTGAACTTGAAGGACTTCCTGTTAGTGAAGTCCTCAGAAAGTTAAAAGAATGGATAACTGTATATTTTCTGCGCTTTAGCAACAACGTTGTTCCAAATGGCAGAATTGATGTATTGGATGATACTTTTACGTTCTTCAAGAATAATCAGTACCAGCATGATCTTCACTTCCTGCTACACCGATCGCTAAATCATTTTGATACCAAGGAAAGAGAAGATTTTATTAAAGGACTATATCATAAGAGCATAGAATTGGAGAAAATGCTTTTAGCAATGAATATCATAGAATCAAAGCATACACGCAATATCATTTCAGGACTAATAAATAATATCAATATTGATGATTTTCTTGATACCAGAAGGACTGTTACAGAATATGAAAACACATTAATTGAAGCAATAAATTCCGATACACATTGGGAATTAGCAAAGCCCCTTATAGAAAAGATAAAACTTCATTTTGAAAAGAAAAGGCATCGCCCCGCGGAAACAGAAAAATTCATCTTTAGAATTAATTTGCTCCTAGCCTTCAAAGAAAAAGATTTTGCGAAATTATGCAAATTGGAGATTCCTAAAAACCAATATGCGATTCATCCTGTTGATAAGAAGTTGCAACTGGAAAAGAAATTTTACCAAGCCCTGTTCAAACTTTATAATGACAAAGATTATGGTAATGCCGCAGCTTTGTTTAGGGGACTTCCCTCAGAAGATCCTAAAAACGTTACCTATGCTTATTATCTCTATCATGCCGAAACATTAAATTCCATAAAGCAAATGAATATAAAATCATTAAATAAAGCTAACAAAGAATGGGAGGATTTCTTAAAAAGTCTTTCCGATGAAGAAAAAAGTACACTGCAAAAAATAAATGAACAGGTATCAAGTACCAATATATATCATTTTGTGGCCAACAAAGATGCTTCAAGATTTGACCAGGCCTTAAATACACTTTCAAACCTTTATCGGTTTAATCAGGAACTCATTCCTGTTATTTATAATTACTATCTCGAAAGAGAGCTCCATGAAATGGCCTTTAGCTATAGTGTTGTTGCTAAAAACTACTTTGCGGAAAATGATGAGGATATAAAACCCGAAGTGGAAAAAATCTTAGGTGAGGCAACCCATGATAAAACCCTTCTTTCTATCAAGCAAAGCCTTATCAATCTTAAATCGCTTACTCCACAGGACATAGCTAAAGTTACGCCTGATAATGTTAATAATAAAAGAAATTTAAGCGAGTTAGTATTGCATGAGCTTATTGAAGCAGGAAAAATTATGCTCGAAAAAATTGAGGGAATCCGACATATTCCTCATGAGAATCGATATAATGATTTACTGATTGCAACTTTGCGACTACGGTTCCAAATTTGGGGGTGGAGTTGCCACGACCAAGGACGCTCTGGCAGATCTGCGTCAGGAAAAGATGCCGGAGAGATTGATGTGATGTTTCAATCGAATGGATCTAATATAACAGTATGCGAAGCATTTATACTTACGGGGCGAGACAAAGGATTAACAGTAAAACATATAAACAAATGTTTTGCATATAATATTTACCTTGACGATTACTATATAATTGTGTATTACAAAGGGCCTCAAACTAATTTTGATTCAACTTGGGAGTCCTATAAAGATGACATTGTTAACTGTCCCTATGATAACCGTTGGCAGATTGACAAGACAAAGGGATTGCAAGATTTTTCCAAAAAAATCTTTAATGTTACAGCTTTTCGCATCGCCAAAAGTATCCATAACACATAAAAGAGCGTGTATCATCTAATGATAGATCTTAGTGATTATGTGTCCTAATTTAGACACTGATATAAAGAAAAACATAACAGTCATGAATTACATTCACAAACTAGCAAAACAAGATATCTTAAGCGCTATAGTATGTCTAAGTGCAATCGGTAAAATTTATCAAGCGCAATACATCCAACCAGAACAAGTAACTTTATTTACAGGCAGTAAAGATAAAATCATTGCTGAGCATTTTACAGATTTAGATTTAATTGCTCCTGATAAAATAGACAATAAACTTTTTTTGAATTTATTAAAAAAATGGGCTAATAAGATCCTTTTACAACAGCATGAATGAGAGAAAGAAATCTCGGCATCATTTTACTATTTCTTGAGTCCAATATCGATTGCAACATTGTTTTTTAAATTGTAATCAATGGAAAAACTAACTAATTTATCTTTTTACCAAAAACTGTCAGACGCTTTATCTTTAATTATGATTTTAAAAAAAAAAATATTTAAGCATTCCAATTTATTTCATCTTTTAACGCTTTATCATCTTAATGATTCTTCCATTTAGACTTAAATGGCTTAATTATGTTTTTGGATTTCTCTAATGTTGTCTTGAATCATGATTACTATTGTTAAATATCTAAACGTGGAATGCTTTCTCCATCAATTCTTGTTCGATTCTGGGGTTGCTTTTACATAGTTTTCATATTTCAAAATACATTTTAAAAAATGGTGCATCATTAAAAGAATTCCAAAACTGATTAACAGTTTACGGTTTTTCACAAAACCCACACATTTCACAAATTTTAAAGTGATTCCGGTTCTTAAGAAATTTAATAGTTGTCTTTTCAAAAGACAATTTTAATTATTTTTACAGATATATTTCAATATGGAATTGAATTTTGAAGAATTTGACCTGACTATAAATGCCAATGAATTTGAAGTACCTTATTTGAGGATGGAAAAACGGTAAAGGAAATTACCATAAATTTGCTTTATCAAGATGTATTTGCTTAGCTATCAATTAAATTGAATAATGGAAAGCAAATTGTTCGATGGGTTTATGTTGCAGCCATTTTGTTTCATCTTCCTTTTTTAAAACTACCAGCATTCTTTTTTTGTGATTGTGTATTTCGGCCCATAGTGGATTGGCTTCGGTAGTTAAAATAGTGTATTATTTTTGATTTCTCCCGTGTTTTTATCTACCCAATGGGAAGTTTTTCTGGCTCTATACTCAACTCTGTTTGTAGGGTATGAAAGCACATTAGAGGTTAATTGGTTAATCTATTATTTGGTTATTCGTTTAGAAGATAAATTCAATTTTTAAAATTAGTAAAATATTTGATGTAGGATTTATAAATGATTATTAATTGTTGAGTAATTGCATTGTTTTTTCGTCTTTGATTCCTTGATAGTATTTATCAAGGACTTAATGGAATATTAGATATGTATTAAACGCATATAACGGATTCTTAAAATCCTGTTACAATCATCTTTTAATCTAAAAAAGAACGTTAATTAAACAATCGATGTTTTTCAGTGTCCACTCGTTAGAAAGAGCTTTCTTGAAATATGGGGAAGAAATCAATAAAAATTAGCTCGTAAATTGACGTATTAAATAAGATATAATTATATTTGAATAAGCGTTTAAATTCTAACCTATATGATCTTGAAAAAATGAAAAAACACCTGTATTTTTTGCCTTTCTTAGTTGTTTTACTATTTACCGATTTGTCATTCGCTCAAACGCAAAACCCTAATGTAAATAGTGATTCCTTGAACACAATTATTTTAGGGGAGTATAATTTGAAAAATATTGAATTAGAAAAAAAGCGATTGGTTGATTCTGTAAAAGCCGCCACACTCGAAAATCAGCTACTCAAACTAAAAACCACCGACAATATTAAGAAAGAGGAGCTTATAAAACAATTACAAGAGTTAAAAGAACAGGATGTTAAAAGAATACAAAAGAAAAAAGCTCAAATAGATTCTTTGCGATTGTCGGCAAAATCATTTCCAGTAAATGGTTTTTTTAATGATACATTGTTTGTTATTTACGATAAGTTAGGCGGATTTTCGGCTCAAGAAAGAGCAAATGCAATTGAAAACAGAATTAAAAAATTATCAGATAATTTACTTTTCGTGCCAGATTCACTAAAAGTTACAGAAGCCGAAACTTCTTATAATATTGTTTTTAGTGATTTTGTTATAATGAGCATTTCCGAAAATGATGCAATATGGCATAATACTTCCAAAAAAGAATTGGCCGAAAAATACAAAAACATAATTAGCAAATCTATACTTGAATACAAGGAAAAAACAAGTTTTTCTAAACTAATAGAAACAATTGGGTTGGCTTTACTGATCATTTTTATTTTAGTTTTGATCCTATTTTATATCAACCGATTTTCAAGATGGATAGCAAAAAAAATTCTTGAACAAGAAGATAAAACAATTAAAGGGGTCAAAATAAACAACTATGTTTTGTTTGATAAACAGAAACAAATCAATGTACTTCTAAAAGCAAATACAATACTTAAATGGCTGTTCTTTTTTTTAATCATCTATTTTGCTTTGCCTTTTCTATTTGGAATATTTCCCTGGACCGAAGGGTTTTCGGCTAAACTTTTTAATTATATTTCATCCCCATTACAGGCTATTGCTTTTGGAGTTTTGAATTATTTACCTAATTTTTTTACCATCATTGTTGTTGTTGTTGTTTTTCGTTATATTCTCAAAGGGGTGCGTTTTTTTAGAGATGAAATAGAAAACGAGCAATTAAAAATAAACGGATTTTATCCTGATTGGGCAAGTCCAACCTACCAAATTATAAGGATATTGATGATGGCTTTTATGATTGTAGCGATTTTTCCTTATCTGCCAGGAAGTGATTCACCTGTTTTCAAGGGCGTTTCGGTTTTTCTTGGTGTGATTTTTACTTTTGGTTCCTCAGGCCCATTGTCTAATGTTATAGCGGGATTAGTCCTAACCTATATGCGATTATTCAAAATTGGTGACAATGTAAAAATTGGAGAATTGGCTGGCAATGTGGTAGAAAAATCCTTATTGGTCACTAGAATTAAAACTATTAAAAACGAAATTATTTCCATTCCAAATTCATCAATAATGAGTAGCTCTACGGTCAACTTTAGTAGCGAATCTGATAAAAGCGGGCTGATTTTACACACTACGGTAACTATTGGTTATGATGTGCCTTGGGTAAATATGCACCAAGCTTTGTTGAATGCTGCTGACCGTGCTGAATTGGCACTAAAAGACCCAAAACCATTTGTCCTACAAACCAGTTTAGACGATTTCTATGTTTCCTATCAAATCAATGTCTATACTAAAGAAGCCAATAGACAAGCATTGGTTTATTCTCAATTGCATGCCAATATTCAGGATTGTTGTAACGAAATGGGAATCGAAATATTATCGCCACATTATCGAGCCGAAAGAGATGGCAATAAAACTACAATTCCAGAGAGTTATCAAAAATAATCCTTTGATCAATTAAAAAAAAACGCTTATAACGGATGCTTAAATCCTGTTACAAGCCTTTTTTTTATCTAAAAAATAAAGTTAATAAAATAAACGATGTTTTTCAATGCCCGCTAGAGTGTGTAGGGTTAGGGGGTGACGATTATAATCTTAAACGAGCTTTTACGCGGATAATTCTATCCAATAGAAAAAGGCGAAAGCTTTTTTAACTGCGTTTTGCCCAAACTTCAACTACTGCTCTACTGCCTGAAATAGATCTGGTTTTGTATAAAAAACGTATTTTATCAATTCTTCTTCTGTTACCCATCAAATTAATCGTTCTGGTTTCTTGTCCTGGACTGATGCTTCTTCTTAATTCCAATTCTTAAGTTTGTCCGCCTTCATAATATATAGTTATTTTATTAATGGTAACGGAACTTTCTTTAACTCTTATTTTTAAAGCAGAATAGGATTTTCTGCTAGACGGTCTAAAATCATCCACTTCTGTGATTTTTGTACCGTATTGCTTCCTATTCTTTCCCAACCTGCAATAGTTGTTGCTTTGTTGTTGTCATCGCTGTAGTTTTTCCCACCTTAATACTCTTTTCCTTTGTCCTTGTCCTTATATTTATTTCCTTGAGTTGTTAGATATTGTAATGATAATGAGGGGATTAAAGTAAAAACTAGTAATTTTAAATAATTTTTCGTGTTAAAAAGTGTGTTTTAGTTACTCTTTTGAGATTATAATATTTTTTAAGTGTGACTGTTTTTTGCCAATCAAGATTATGATTTGAGAAATATAAAATTTAAGAATATAAATATTTTTTACAATTTTATTAATCAACCTGAGCATCATAAAAAAAGCCATTTCTATATTTGAAACGGTTTTATTCTATTTAAAATTGAAATTACAATTTAACTGTTAAACCTATACCTGGAGAAAGACCTGAAACATTACCGCCACCAATTTCTAAGTAAAGCCCCCATTTATCGTTCCAGAACCAACGTCCTCCTACTTGAAGTCCAAATGCAACATCACTATTATCATTTTTATTATCTCCCATATAAACAGAATATCCGGCGTTTACTCCCCCGTAAACATCCCAGGAAGAATCTGAAATTCCAAATAATAAATTATCAAAATAATAATTCCCTTTCACACCAATATTTAGCCAATCTATATCAAGATTGGTTCCTATTCCGGGAGCAATTGTAATGTTTTTATGAACAGGAATTTCATAGTTAGCACCAATTATTCCAAAATTCAATTCTTTTCTTGCCTGTCCCAAAATACTTGCGGAGCATATGAATACTGCAAAAACAAAAAGTAAAGTTAGTTTTTTCATGTTTATAGATTTAAATGATTAAAAAGCAAACCTAAACTTTTAAATTTAAAAAAAAAATTTTTAAAATTGTTTCAAAGAATCAGTTTAATTGATTTGCTGCCGTAGGTATTACCTGGGTTTTATTATTAAAATAGTGCTAATTGGTTGGATCTTTCTGATAATTCTTTTTGGGTAATGTCAACTCCATACTCATTAAAAACATTTCCTGCTTCAAAAAGAATAAATGTTCTTGTAATTTTTCCTTTTAATATTTTTTCATTTTTGATTTTGTAATATCCTTATATTTTTTTTAATTCTTCATAATCACTGCAGGTGGTATCCAAGTTCCGTTCCGAAGAGGTTCTTTTGGCAAATAACACCTAAAAGACATAGTAAAAAGTCCTGTTGGACAAGGTAGCCAGTTAGATTCCAGTTCTTTACCTGGTGATTCATGTTGAATATATAGCGTTACGGAACCATCCGAATTTTTCTTAAAAGTATTGATTATTGTGCTTTGAATAGCATAACGATTGATGTCGTTGGCATAAAGCAAACGAGAAGGGAGTTTGTAAAGCGTTACAGACCAAAATGAGTCTACCGGTGGAAAATCATCTTTTTTAAAAGTAAACGTGTATTTATTTTTACCAGAAAAAGGGTTACCATCTGCCTGACGCTCGTACCCTTGTATCCCCAAAAACACATCTGCTTCATTGGCATAAATACCCGTCCAAGCGCCAACAGCCCGTGCTATATAGTTGTTTTTTAGATAGGCTCGTGATCCAAATAGCTCAGATGATGATTTAATTTTGGGTAAGTAGGCAAGAAATGCATCCTGTCCTTTTTTGATTCCATCCAGCATTTTTTTGGCATTGGGATTGTTTTCTGTTTCAAATGGTTTTCCTGGAATTATTCCAATACTTGCAAAACGTTTTAATAATGTCGTTTCACTTGGATGAGGATTGGTAAACTGAAGCGCAAAATTTAATACATTAAAAAATTCAAGGTCTGGTTTTGTATAGGGACTTTGAGGTAAAATTGGTTTCAAATAAGTAAAAGGCGGGTCTTTTTTTGCTATCTTACCCAAATATTCAGATAGGGTTTCAATTTTATATTCTGATTGTAGTTCATGTACCCGTTTCAAATCTTTTTTATCAAATAACTGTGTTCGGATTAGTACATAAATTAAATCGGTTTCGCTATTGATTCGTTTTTTTATTCCCTTTGGTAAATCACCCTTCCAATTTTCATTAGCAATTAAAAAGCTTCCGCCACTATGTCCATTATTTTTAGGTGAAATGGTATAGATTACATGCGTGTATAAATCGTAAAACGGAACACCTATAAATCGATTCTCTTCAAACTTTGGAATAGTTAACACAACCGGTTCGCTTTTTACATTTAGTGTAGCATAAGAATAAGGAGTATCTACATTAGGCGCCACAAAAATAGTATCCTTAGATGAAGCTACATCGTCTGCATGAAAAAAAGTATTAAAAGGAGCATACTGTTCATAGTTTTTATCTTGAGTTGAATAATACATTATTCGATAATTTTCTACTATTGGGTAGCCATAAATAAATGCTTCTTCTGCTATTTTTGTTGCCTCTTCAGTAGCTGTTTGGGCTTGAGTGCATAACCCAAAAAAATTAGTAACTAAAAATAGTAATATGATTTTTTTCATTGCTTGATAGGCTTTGGTTATCATTTTTTAATTGGCTGAATACCTGGTAATGGTACTTTATGTGCATCCAGTTGGAACATATTTGATTTTGGATTATACATTCGCATAGACAATACAAATTTTCCTGCTGGTGAAGGCAGCCAGTTTCCTTGCTTATTTTTTTCTTTGGGTTTATTGTGCTGAATATAGATATCCAATGAACCGTCTTTATTGTGTTTCATTTCTTCTATCTGTGGGCCCATTTGGTATCGATTAATAGCATTATCATACAACATAACCGAAGGAAGTTCATACATTGTTAGTGACCAGAAATCGTTTACTTGAGGGATCTCATTTTTGTTAAAGTGCAGCAGATAGTTATTGATTGAGCCGTCAAGTTCATTCCCCTTTATGTCTTTATAGCCAACGACATAGATAGCTTCTTCCCATGGAAAGCCACCTATACTCTGCATAGTTAAAGCCGCTCTGGTAAGATAGCTGTAACCGTAGCTACCCATTTCCTTAGATTGAATAGTCCACCCATTATAAATATTGTCTCCATTGGTAATGTAAGTGTTGATCATTTCTTTACCAGATTCGACAGCTCGAAGCAAGCCCTTTCGCTGTGGCTCAGTAAGTTTATCTATGCTAAAATCTTGTTCTGGATTAAACCCTATTTGCCTAAACAATGCCATTAAAGCAGCTTCACCTTTTGGTGGGGGATTTATTTGCATATATTGATGAACTATTTCAAAAAAACTAAGAGGATCTTTAGATACATCAGGTACCCCAAGATTAAGTTTTTCATTATAAGTTGAAGGATTGTATCTGGTATTATTTATTTGTGAAAGTGGGGTAATTGTCACGTCTGCCTGTAATTTTCTACACACCTCTATTTCTTTTTCATTGGCATAAGTAGGCGCTATTCGCATAAGCATCCAAACAAAAGGTGTTGGCGACTCAATTTTAGTAAAGCCAGAAGGTATAACACCGTTATAATCTGGACCACATATCATGAATTTGCCCCCATATCCACCGATGGTTCTAGAACCCAGGATACTAAAATGGTTCATGTACGCATCCTGTAAGGCTACACTGTAGTATCGGTTGCCAAACTCAGGTATTTCTAATATTATTGGTTCTTTACGCAAATCAAGCCAAGTTGAAGCATACAGTGTATTTACATTAGCCATCACTGTACGTGAATTTTTTACATTGGCCAAGGTGTTTACTTTTGTCCAGGCGTTAAATGAAACCCCATTGGGGTAGCCTTCGTAAGGAATCTGTTGTGTTTGATAGAGCACAGCATACATCATAAAAGGTGTGACTGAGTAAATGTATGCTTGTGTACCAATGGTGTAGTATGATTCTTCAGTAACTTTATCACTTGACCAAGTTGGCTTTTCAACCTGTCCAAATAGTCTAAAAAACGAAGTCATCATTAAGAGAAAAAAAACGTTGCGGTATTTGTTGTGTATTTTCATCATTTCATTTTTTTTAACATTCTAATCAACTTAATAGAACTTTTCTAATCGATTCAGGTTTTATTCTTCATTGTATTCTTCCTGCTAGGGATCATTATAAAAGCATTACATCAGTAAAGATAAAATAGGCGTTACATTTAATACGACAAAAACGCTACTTTTTGTTGGATTAAGTTTTCGTTTTTGATAAACAACAAAAAAATTACTATCAATAGTATTGAATAGTTAAAAGTTTTTGTTAAACCCAAATTGGAATAATATGCCTTGATTATCGATTGTTTTTTGTTTAGTTGGAATTTCTAATAATGTTATCAAATTATAACCAGCGCCCAAAGCCTTTCCTAAAATTGGTGAAATAATTATATCTAAATTTTTATTTTCGAAATTATAAATAGGTCGCGGTTCAAATACAAAAAAGTAGCCAGTTTTAGTAAATTTTGCTAAGAACATACGAACAGTAAGAACACTTATGTTAGGATAAATAACATCATTAGCAATGTTAAAGGTATATTGTGGCTGTATAGCTAGTAATAAACTTGGTGTGAATGTGTGTGAAAATGTAATTGCGGGTGTTGCCGTAAAATAAGGTAATCCAAGTCCTGCTTTTGCAAAAGGCAATCCAAATTCAACAGACCCTGCTATGGCATTTTTATCTTTTACATAAAATGCATTAAGTATTGTAAATTTGAAATCTCCCATTCCAGATTGAAATCCTGTTCCAGGTACACCGTTGTGAATACTTGTAAACTCGGGCCTAATCGCAAAACTCCATCGATTTACTCCTAAAGTTAAAGTAGCTCTATTAGTAATTTGTGCGCGATTATCTGCTTGATTATAATACAAAACTGAATATCCGACTCGAGAGTTTACGCGTGTAGGGTCAACACCCGATTCAGTTCTTATTTTATCAGTTGCAATAGAATCGTTTTGAGCATAAACTAGGGAATTCAGACTTATTAAAAATAAAATTGCCAATAATTTTTTTGGTATTTTAGAACTATTTTTTTTCATTTTTCATATATTATAATTCAATATTATTGGTTGTTTTTCTTGTTCTTAAACGATATCCAGCCAGACATGCAAGAATTTGACGTAGGTTTCTCGTTTTGGCGCTTGGCGAAGTAGCAGATTTTTAGTTCAAATATTCATTATAAGTACTAAATTTTGAACATGCACTAAACTGTCATAGAAGCATGTAAACTGCCATTGAGTCACTAGTCTTTAATAGCCTATGGTTTTAGTATCTCGTTTTTAGTACAATATTTCCAAGTTCTTTAATTTCGTCCTGTGTGGTAAAAAGCACTTTACCCTTTTTTGATACTACTTCCCAAGCGATATTGCTTGTTATGTCGTCTATTGCCCCTTCTTTATTTCTATCATCTATTAACTCAAAAGTCCTATCAGTTGTCATTAGTACGGGTTGAAAAAAGTCTTGATGAACCATTAATAAGTCGCCACGTCCATCAATTGAAGCCTGAAATATTTCTTGTAAATCTGTCAGAACAGTACCTTGAGCAACAGCTTCTTTTATTTCTTGAATTGCTTTACTTCTTCGTTCTTTTTGTTGGGATTTAATTAGGTCCCACGATTGCTGAACAATATGATGGGTTTCCTTCTTGTTATAATCTATAGCCGAATAGCCTAGATAAACGGATGGTTTGTCGGCTACTTGCTGTATTCGGCTGTAGTTGTCTTCGGTGCAGATAACAACACAATTTAAGTCGGTTTCATTATGAACCTTTACCACTGCTTTATCCACTTTGTTCAAAAATTCACGAACTAAGTCGTCTAAATGTTTAGAGTCGCTTCCTTTGTCGGAGTGTGTGTTATAATGACGGTTTTCAGAAAAAGGAAAATCTTCGTTTCTTATTTCTTGTACAATTTCATCGTTCAATGCTTCATACAATTGAACACCGCTTTGGGAAAGTACCATGAGTAAGTAATTTTCACTTCTATTATATGATTGGATAATGGGGCGTAGAGCGAAACTATCTGAAATATGTACGCCTTCATTACTAGTAGACCAAGCGGATTTTACGATTTCTTCAGTTTCGTTCGACAAAAAGATATGCAAACTGTCCAAATTGTAATTTATATCTATCTCAGCGGCCACATTTTGTATTTTTTCTAAAAGCGATGCGACTTGTCTTTTGCCAAATTCGGTAGTTACTCTGTCTTCTGCTTCTTTCAAGAGGTTCTTTAACTTTATTTCATCCTTTGCATTGTTAGGATGTGTTCGATGTGTGTTTAATGAGATGGTAACACAAGGCGAGCTTTTTTCACTTGCCAATTTTTTTAATTGTTCTTTTAATGTCATTGTGTTCTTTTTTTAATATATTAAATTTCCTATTATTTTGAATTTTTCGACTACTTCCCTGACCTTAAACTACCTCCAGCCTGTCGTGGGGGGAATTGTTGTAAGGATATCATGTGTTCTTTCATAGCATCTTGTACTTGTCCTCCCCAAGCTACTCCTAATTTCATTGCGACTTCACGTGATTTCCATCCATCATGTCTTTCAAAAGGATCTTGCCGTAAATTGAAAAGCAAGGCACTAGGTTTATTGTAATCAAAAAATCCTTCTCTAGTTTGAAAATGTGATTTCCAGTTTCCTATTCGAATACCTGTTAAATCAGATTCATTGTAGTAATAAATAATATTTCGACTTGAGGCTTGGTCTGAAATCCAGTGATTCAAGTTATCGACTCCGTCTATATAAACATTATTTGATTGTTTTAGTTTTTCATTTATATTTTTTACACCACAAGCTGATGCTAGTGTTGCAAAAATATCTGTATGGTCTTGAATACCGTTAGATATTTTAGCTTTCGGAATCATTTTTGGCCAGCGTACTAGCATTGGTACTCTTACTCCACCTTCCCAAGTTGTAGCTTTTTCTCCTCGAAATGGAGTTGTGCCACCATCAGGAAACCAATCGGCCATAGCGCCATTATCAGAAGTAAAAACAACAATGGTATTATCGGCAATGCCCAAGTCGTCTAATTTTTTTAATAATTTGCCTACCATAGCATCAAGTTCCATTAAACCGCTACCATAAATATCAAATTCAGAAGAATATGGTGTTGCCAAATTTTTACTTTCTGGGCGTAAGTGAGTATAAACATGCATTCTTGTCGGATTGTTCCAAACAAAAAATGGAGTGTTACTCTTTGCAGAACGTTCCATAAATTGAAATGTTCGTTCCAAAAACTCATCATCTATGGTTTCCATTCTTTTAGGATCTAATGGTCCAGTATCTTTGATTGTTTGTTTACCTACTTTTCCAAAACGTTCGTCCACTGCTGGGTTATCAACAGTAGTAGCTTTACAATCTAAAACACCACGGGGTTTATAACGGGAATTAAAACCGGGGTCGTTAGGCCAAGTTTTTAAAAAGGGTTCTTCCTCTGTATTCAAATGATAGAGATTGCCGTAAAATTCATCAAAACCATGCACGGTTGGTAAATGCTCGTTATGATCTCCTAAATGGTTTTTGCCAAATTGAGCTGTATTGTATCCTAATGGTTTTAAAACTTCAGCCAAAGTAGGGTCTTTTTCGCTCAAACCAATTGGCGAACCTGCCATTCCCACGGTAGTCAAACCCGTTCTGATGGGCAATTGTCCCGTAATCATCATGGATCTTCCAGGAGTACAAGTTGGTGCTGAATAATGGTCTGTAAACAAAATACCTTCCTTGGCAATTCGGTCAATATTTGGAGTAGGCACCATCATATTATGGTTATATGCTCCAATGTTAAACCAGCCCACATCATCAGTCATGATTATTAAGATATTGGGGTTATCTGGATTGGTCTTTATACTTTTTTGAGCGTTTAAGGCTATTGAAGAATTCAAAGCCAGCAATACCAGTAGTATCCATTTTTTTTTCATTATTATAGATTTAGTGTTTGTTAATATTGCATTTTATAAAAGTGACTACTTGTACATTTTTATTGATTTAAAAATAAAAAATTAAGTCCTACTGTAAAAGTAAATCCTCCATATCGATTTTTTTCTCCAAAGTTTTGTGAAATCCTACTTAGAACACCAATTTTCCCGGGTTTTAACCAATAAGATCCATAAGCCCCAACATTCCAAGCTTGATCTTTTGAATATAGATTTGGATTGTTTTTGTCTTCCTCTAGTTGTGTTGTATAATTGCCGTACAGTCCAACTTCGTGTCCCAAAAGCCAAGTATAACAAGCCCCATAATCAAAGGTCAAATGCGGAGCTTCTTTGAAATCTGAATCTTTTTGAATTTGATTTGTTTCATAGGTTATCGCTCCTGTTATTCCTATATTAGAATTCGGTTTGTATCGACTTGCAACTCTAAAATTATGAGAATAATATCCTAAACCTACATTGTCAATATCGTTATATTTGTATTTACCTGTTGGCAACCAGACACCATAAGACATTGCAAAAGACCAGTCTTTTTTTACTAAACTTAACCAGATTGGCTGGATATATAAGTCTCCAAAACCCCATGTTTTGTTATTAAACGACACCGTTCCATTTCCGGTTTGGGTGCTGTAATAATTCAAAGCGATGGTAGAGGATGGATTATTTACTGTAGGTATGACCATAAAGCCCCATTGAAATTCTCCAATTTTTTTTTTGCCGCCATAAAGCATCATCAATACAAAAGAATTTGTTTTTACATTTTGCTCAATATTCAATTCAGTATCTGTATTGGAACTGCCTGATTCAATTATATCTGATTTATCGCCATTATTATTATAATAATTAAAATTATTATAGACATAATATACCGGTAAAATTATCCCTGGAGGAGGAACAAAGTAATCGTTTGGGTTAAAATAGCCACCTGGGTAATGTCCTTGCGAATATGAAGGTAAATTAGCCCCAATAATAAAAAAGAGACAATACAATGAAAAATTTTTTCTAAGTTTCTTCATAAAATTGAATTAATAAGTTGTCCAACCTCCGTCTGTGGCAATAGTAGCACCTGTTATATTACTTGCATCATCTGAAAGTAAAAACAAAATTATTGCAGCCTGTTCCCAAGGAGTTGAGCCACGCCCATTAGGGTCATTCATTGAAAGTAAACTTTGTGATTTCCCTCCAGCCATACCACTACCCATTCCTTTATCCATAGCCCATTTTACAAAATCGTAAGCTCTAAATACCATTGGTGTATCGGTTTGTGCCATATTTACCGAATTAACTCTTATGCCATTAGGAGCATAATCTATAGCTGCGTTTCGGGTTAGTCCAATCACGGCGTGCTTGCTGGCAGAATAGGCCGCATTACCAGGAAGCCCAATTATTCCGGCTATGGAACCGATATTTACAATTGCTCCACCTGTATCTTGCTTTAAAAACTGATTAAGTTGCGCTCGCATAGCATAAAACATTCCCGTTATATTGGTTTTCATAACCAAATCCCAATATTCGTCAGTAGCATTGTGAATGGGAGATGGAAATAAATGGGTGGATTCTTCAAAATTTTGAGGTTTAGATGGGTCATTTCCATCCATAACACCTGCTGCGTTAAGAACTAAATCAAGTTTGCCATACTTTTCAATAGTTTCAGTTATAATGCGATTGCATTCTTCAACTTTGCTAATATCTGCAAGTATCGCTAGTGCATCTCCCCCAAACTCTTTGATTTGTTCAATAGTTTCGTTTAATTCCTTTTTTTTAATATCCACACATACTACTTTAGCACCTTCTTTAGCAGCTCTAATGGCAGTACAACCACCAATGCTATTAATGGCAGCACCAGTAATTAGTAACACTTTATTCTGAAATCTATTTTCAAAAAAAGTATTGGGATCTACAGGTTGAATTCCTTTTTTCATAGAATTATTATTTTAAAGTTATGATTAAGTTTAAATGTGATTTAGTTTTTTTTAATTTCGCAATTAATTAATTTTTAAATCTTTATTAAATCAAATATAAATATTTTTTTTTATTAACAAACATTTTGTTTGTTAATAAAAAAACACTTAGTATGGAAAAACCTAAAAAAATTCGGGTTAACTCTGAAAAATGGGTAGTTGATAATTGCATAAAGGTATTCAATGAAGAAGGTCTTGATCTTACTTTAAATGAAATTGCAAAACATTTACAAGTCAGCAGAGGTAAAATAAATTATTATTTTCAAACCAAAGAAGAGCTATTGATAGCCATTGCAAAAGAATATGAAAAAGCACTAGTCCTTATTCAAGCGGAGCACGTTTTTAATGATAAAGATGATTTTATCTTTCAAATGTTTCAACTGTATAGCAAGATAATGGACAATCAATATAAGTTCCGTTGTGCAATTATTTATACTACAGGAACTAGTAATTCGCGAAAGGATATGGTTCGTCAAATTAACAGTAGTTATAAAAATTCTAAAGAAAGAATTTTAGTAATGACTCAAAATTTGGTACAAATGGGTTTGCTAAAAGAAACTGTTTTAGATCCTCCAGTCTTTGATGTATTTAATTATCAATTTGTGAATTTATTTACTACTTGGGTCATTCAATTGGAAATCTATGACAAGACTGAGGGTTATGATCAAATGAAGCCTATTTATTTGCAGGGCATCGCTAATTGTTATTGGATTTATGCTACTGAAGTTGGACGCAACTCGATAGACAAAATACCATTTAACGATTTATAAAGCAGATTTTAAACCACCCCATTAAGGGTGAAATTTTATAAATACAGGTCTTCAAATGCAGTTACTATCCTAGCAAATATTTTTTTTGTAAATAATTTTTAATCCAAATAATTTTAAATAGGTTTTTATACATTAGTTGGTAATTTTTAAAGCGCAAATCAACTTTGGTAGCAATTGAAAACTAGTATAAAAAAAATTATATGCTACTATAATCGATTTCTTCAATCAATTTTTTTGCATTTGGCGTGGCAAAAGGCAAAAAGCAACTTGCAATTCCTTGTAAATAAATGGGTTTCATTTTTGCATAGCCTTCTTCTTTATCATAGATTTCAAGGTTTATTACCCAGGATGTAAAAACTGTAATAAATTTAAATCGGAATACTTCAAAATTTGGATATTCCAAAATTTTTGATTCCAAAAAACTTAAATCAATTAATGTATTTGTTAACAATAGGAAACGTTCTTTGGAATCTTTATAGCTACTATTGATTTGATTAATCATATCTTTTCTTGAATTGCTGGTTGCGGATGCATAAATCATAACGCATCTGTAATGATACTGATTGTCCATAATCAATGAAAAAAGTTTTATTTGTTCCAACAAAAAATTGTGATTATTAGAATATTGGAAGCCACTAGTAATTTCAGATAATTTCCTTTCGTAATCCAATGAAATAGCTACTAACAACTTTTCTTTTGTTGGGAAATAATAAGTAATTCGGCCTAGACTAATTTGTAATTCTTCAGCAAGCTGATTTAAGGTGATATCTAGCCCTTTAATATTAAATACATTAATACAATTTTCAATTAACCAAATTTTGGAGCGTACTCCTTTTTTCTCTGACACTTATACTTTATTTATTTGCAAATTTAACCTTTAATTAATGGTAAAATAATTAAAACTACAAATCAATTTAAAAACAGGTTTTTAAACGATTTAAATCACAAGTTATTAAATAATTACCATAAAAGCAATTTCATTTATTTAAAATAAAAATTAAAAAATATTTTTTTTTTATTTTTATTAATTAACTTTGATAAACTTTAAATCGATAAATGAAAAATCACAAAAGTATTTTCCGAAAGGTTTTTTATTTTTAATGTAATTACCTTTTCAATATAATCATTTTAAAGAATGCTTTTCATCTAAGTTAAAGTACAAATACCTGTATCGTTCAGCAATTAAGAAAAGTATTGAAGCCAGTTTGCGGCAAAAAAGTAATGGTACCGGAATAATAAACTAAAAAAAAGCTATGAATTCAACCAAAACAATTGTTATAACCGGTTCCCAAACCGGAATGGGATTAAGCACAAAACAACTACTAGAGAAAAATGGTTCAAAAGTAATAGGAGTTTCTAATTCTGGAGACCCTGAAATTACAGCTGATCTTTCTACAAAAGAAGGTGTTGATTATGCGGTATCTGAAATTATTAGATTATCAAATGGTCAAATTGATGGCATATTTGCGAATGCTGGAGTTGATAGTGAAAATGTAGAATTAGTATTTGATCTCAATTATTTTGGTATCACACGAATGTTAGAATCATTACAACCCTATTTAAAAAAATCAAACAATAGTAGGGTAGTCATTAATGCTTCAAACTCAGTTGTAATTACTCCAGGGATTCCTGAGGAAGTTGTAGATGCTCTTCTAAATTTTGAAAAAGAAAAAGCAATTCAGTTAATCAAAAGCAACCCTCATTATGTATATCAAGTTAGTAAGACAGCGATTGCAAAATGGGCAAGACAAAATGCACATAAAGCAGAGTGGGCGGGCAACAATATATCAATGAATATAATTGCTCCTGGGGTTGTTCTTACTCCATTAATTGAACACGACATGAAGGATCCTCGCAAAGCGGCAGGCATAAATATGCTGCCGAAACCAATTGGAGAGATTGCAAAACCAGATAATATAGCTCCATTAGTAAAATTTCTTCTTCTTGACGACTCCAGATTTATTATTGGACAATATATTATTATTGATGGAGGCACAGAGGTATTATGGCGTGAAAAAGATTCTCCTAAAACATGGGATATTAGTTTTGATGACTTTCAGAAACTATAAACTATCTGAAATCAATATTAATTAATTCAAGTTGCTGGATAATAGCTTTATTTAATTGTAATCTAAAGACAAATAGAGTGAGTTTTATTAGGAAGCCTTCCAATTTAACTGCAGGTATTGTACTTGGGAACATTTTTTATATTACTTATAGATGTTTCTACTCGTTTTCTCATTTTGAGTTTTTCGTTTTTTTGTTCTAATGTGTCAATTTATTTGGCATTTGACTTATGTTGAATTTTCAATAAAACACATTTTCTCTCTAGAGCTATATTTTCCATTCGATAATCTGTATAAGCACTATCACTTTTTAATGATATTTCTATAGGAAATTTATCAATCCTTTTTCCTTATGCTTTTGCATCCCCAGTTTTACCTGGTGTAAAATGAAAGGCTATTGGGATGCCTTTTTTGTGGTGAGTAATTGTACTTAAACTTCATAAAAATAATTTCGCATACTAGCAACTTGAATTAATTATAAAAGCGGAGATATTAACCTTGCAGTTCTTTCCACCAATTGCTTATAAAGCGGGCGAACTTCCCAATTATTACCATCAATTTTTTCGGCATCTTTTATATCCGAGTAAAAAACATTGGCTAATTCCTTTGCAATCTCATGGTCATACACAATGGCATTTACTTCAAAGTTCAGGTCAAAACTGCGGTAATCCATATTTGCTGTTCCAACAATCGACATATTTTTATCAGTTACTAATGTTTTGGCGTGAATAAACCCTTTTTTGTATAAATAGATTTCCACACCTGCTTTTAGTAAATCGGAATAATAAGAGTGCGCAGCCGAATTTACAAGCACAGAGTCCGAAATTCCCGGAACCAGCAGTTTTACAGATACTCCGCCTAAAGCTGCTACCAGTAAAACATCTTTAATACTTTCACCAGGTATAAAATACGGAGTGGTAATAAGTACTTCTTCTTTGGCAAGGCTTATGGCTTGTAGCAAAGAATATAAAATGGTTGGACGGCCGGAGTCTGGACCACTAGCAGCTATCTGCACTAATTTATTACCGTTACCTTTAAACGAAGATATTTCAGGAAAGAAAGAGCTATCGGGTTGCAAATTATCTTTTGCACAAAAATTCCAGGCGCAGAAAAAAAGGTATTGCAGGTAATAAATACCTGGGCCGTCAATCCGTAAATGGGTATCGCGCCAAAATAGTTTTTTAGGGTAAGTAGTGTTGTTAATATACTTGTCGCTTATGTTTATTCCGCCAACAAAAGCCGTTTTACCATCAATAACAATTATTTTTCTGTGATTGCGATAATTCATTCGGTTTGCTAAAGCAATAAAAGTAATTTTATGAAAAGGAAAAACCTCAACTCCCTCGGCTTTCATTCTTGCCACCATTTTTTTACGGATAGCATAACTTCCGAAATCATCATAAATAAACCGAACTGCAATACCTTCTTTCGCTTTTTGAATTAAAATTTCCGCTACTTCATTTCCAATTTTATCATCCTCATAAATGTAATATTCAATATGAATATGGTGTTGGGCAGCTTTCAATGCCGCAATTACTTCAGGAAATTTATGTTCTCCGTTAATCAGCAACTTTACTTCATTGCCTGCGGTCAAAGCACTTAAATTATCCTGAATCAGTAAGTAAGCAAGTTCTTTATTTTGTTGTATAATGGAATTATTTTGTTCTAATGTCTTTTTGGAATAGGCAATGACATCTACTACTATTTTCTGGGCAAGATGCCCGTCTTCTATTAGTTTTTTGCTATATAGCTTTCGTTTTCTGTAATTAATGCCAACTAAAAAATAAAAAATCATTCCGAACAGCGGTACAAAAATAACGAACAACAGGTAAGCCAATGTCTTAGCGCTGCTTCTTGTATCATAAATGATACGAAAACTCACAAGCACTAAAACAATCGGGTAAATGATTTCTATGAAGATAAGCCAGTTCATATCCTGTTTACAGATTATCAATTTCAGCATTCATTTCCTTGAAGGATTTTTTTATCCTTTTCAAGCCAAACGACAAAACGATGGACGCAATGCCACTGAAAATGAAAGAAAGGGCTGTAAACATCGCGATAGACAAGCCTGTAAAAATGGGATTGGATAGAAGCATAAAACAGAATAGGACACACAAGACACTCATTACTGTTGTCCATCCCCAACTTTTAACACCGAGTTCTTTAAGTTCGAAGGAAAAACCAAGGAGCAAAAAAGAGCGGAACAAAAGCGTAAAACCTACCACAAAAGAAAGAATACTCATTGAAAGCCCGGGATAAGCTACAAGGTAGATTCCTAAAAGAAAGGAAATAAGACCGCTGACAAGATGCCATCCCCAACTTTTTAATGTCTTTACATTAACAACAGCAAAAGCGATGTCGCCAATTCCAGAAACGATAAAGGAGACACTGAATAAAATGGAAAGAGCTAAATAAGTTCCAATGGGTGACCGAAATGCCCAGATTCCGCAAATAATAAATAAGATTCCGAGTATCAATGGTAGATACCAGTGTTTTGCAACATTGCTAAAAGATTTAATGATTGTTTCCATTTTTTTGTTTTTAATTGTTCTTGTTAAAGTTTTCGTTATTTAGCGAACTGTCGTCACTCGTTTTTAATAAAAATATATCCGAAAAGCATCACGAGGCTACTAAACAGAAAAATAGTATAACTATAATTATCGAGATTTAAATTCATATTATTTTACTAATTCGTTGTTAAAGACATACCCTTTGTGATAACTCTGTAAAGCTCATTATAAATAGAAGGAATAAAAACTAGTATAATCACGGTACCAAAAAAAGACCATTCACAATGATTACTCCCAAAAAAAATGTTTTATGCTGCTATAAATCAAGTTCTACAATTTTTACAAATCGCTATAATAGGTTTTTATTTTTCTTAATTTGATTAAATGAATTTTTTAATATTTCCAATAATTTTGATGGACTAAATTTTATTTGTTTAATTTTTGCTAATACTCTATCAATTGCTAAAAATGTGACAAAAGATTGTAAAACTGCAAGATCAATATTGGGATTTTCATAAAAACTTTTATGTTGAAGTGACAGTAAGTTGGTTATTATCAAATATAGTAAATACAAAAAAAATAAAGTGAATCTTATATTTTTTAAAGAGATTACAAAATTATTTAATTCTATTAATTTATAATTTTGAACTCTAGTAGAATTCAGATTTAGAATTGAGATTATTTTGTCAATTAAAAATTTTAAATATTTATGGAATAAAATGGCAATAAAAATTCCTAATGTAATTATTATATAAATCCAAGTTTCTACATTCAAAATAGTTAGTTGATAATAATCATCTATTAGGTAAGCAATTATAGGTATCAAAAATGAGAACGCTAAATATAAAAAAACACTTAATTGAACACTAAGTATAGGAATAGCAATTACTGCAAAAATTACTAAAATTGTTATGGGTAAGTATATTATATTAGCAATTATCTTAGCTAACAAATTATTATATTTTTTATTTATTTGGAAGGCTATTGTGCAAATTATTAGATAAGTTATAATTTTTAAAAATAAAAACTCAATTTTATTTAATGAACTGATAAGAAAGTTTAGTAAAAATACCATCCCAACAATCAAAATGTTCATTAGTATAATTATTATTGTTGGGTAAATTTCTTTTTTTCTAGGTTTCATTTTTTATAATTATAATTAAAGTATTTTCATTTTGATAAAGTAAAAAATTTTACAAACAAATTTTTCCTATTATTTTGAATTTAGGTTAGGATCAAAATGCTCTTTTTGATTTATTTTTTTTTGTTTTTCAATTTTTCAAATTGTTTTGAATGTGAATTTAGCTAATTTTAATTTTACTATTCATTTGAAAAAGTAGAACATAATAAACTTATTAACAAATAGTTAATTATTGCAGTATATTGCAATTGTCGGTTTCTATTTGCGAAGAAACCCTTTTCAATTATTATTTTCTCCGACCAAACGTATATAAATTTACATTAAAAAAAAATTTTTTTTTAATGTAAATTTATATATTTGTAACCAATAGAGAAATTAAATATTTTAAAAAAAAATTAGACCCACAAAGTTATCTTTATGTAGATAAATCTAAACAAATCGGTTAGAGATAATCATTATGTATTTTACAACTTATCCCAATGAAAAAAAAATTTTTTATCATCATAAATCTATTGGCTTTTGCCATAGGAGTCAATGGACAACAAATTGAAAACGGTGGGTTTGAATTATCAAAAAAAACAATGTATACTGGTATTTTAATGTCTTACACAGGTACACAAAAAGATAATGTGGCATCCACCTTTGAAAATGTAATTTATAGTAAAGATAATTCAACATCCGTTAAAATTGGTGGTGGTTATTTTATTCTTAACAATTTTGCAGTAGGAATAGGATTGAGTATAGGATTTGATAATACAGAAAAAGAAATAAATAACACAATAGGTACTAATACTGTTTCCAAGCTTAATTCCAACACCTTTGGATTCACTCCTTTTGTCAGGAATTATCTTTCTTTAGGGTCAAAAAAAAGATTTTATCTTTTTAATCAAACTGGAATTATATTTTCAAAAAGCAAAGGAGACGAAACTAGTACTACTGGAAATAATACAATCGAATCCACCATTTCTAAAAATGCACTAGGGATTTCTATCTCCCCTGGAGTTCTTATTTTTGTTGATGATGGATTTGCATTTGAAGTGAATATCCCTATTGGTGGGGTGAATTACAGTAAAGAAACTAAATCGTCAACTAACTTGCCCGATGCTGTTATAAAGCAATCGAATGTAGATTTGAATATTAATATCTTAAGGATGAATTTAGGATTTTCCTATTATTTTTGATGCTAATTCCGTTCCATTGTATGAAATAATTTCCCCTTCTTTTGGTATTAAATACTTAACTATATGAATAAAAATCTTTTCATTGTACTATTTTTACTCTCGACATTTGCCTATTCTAAAACTAATAATTACAGAAACACTATGCTAGTTGGTACGGATAGTTTAGAAATAGACACTATAAAAAACACCAAAGCAAGATTCAAATATTTCGAAATCAAAACTCACGCTGGCGTACATCTTTATTCTGGAAAAAGTCTAAACGCTGCATTAGAACAAGGCTACGGATCACTGGAAGCTAGAGTAGGTTGGTATCCTAAAAGCCCTGAAAATTGGAGCCAATATTATGGAAATCCCTCTTATGGTGTCGGATTCTATTCCGGATTAATTGGCGATCCAGAAATTCTTGGAAAACCAAATGCTTTGTACGGCTTTATTAATTTCCCATTAAGTAAACCAGGCAAGCGAACTGGTATTGAAATCAGTCCTTCATTTGGATTGACGTATAATTTAGTTCCTTTTAACGAAATTGAAAACCCGAATAATGATGCTATTGGCAGCAAAATTGCCGTGTATTTCAATTTACATTTTGGAGCAGCATATCAAATGACAAGAGAAATGGATTTGATTTATGGTCTTGATATTTCTCATTTTAGCAATGGTCGCAGCAATGTGCCCAATCACGGTTTAAATATGTTTGGCTTAAATTTGGGCTTACGTTACAATTACAATAAAGAGTATCAATGGAGTAGTATCAATGCTTTCGAGGCCGACCCATTGCCAGCAAGAATCAAAGTTGCTTCTAAAAGCCCCAATATGGCACTGAAAACAAATGCCATAAATCTTTATACCGCATTTGGCATTGTCCAAAAAGATGAAGACAAGGGTACTTCGAAGCATTATTCCACTTTTTCAGTAGTAGGGGAATACCAATATAAATTTTCTAATATGCACGGATTTACAGCTGGTTTAGATTATTTTAGAGATGAAAGTTTAAGTCCGAAATACCCTTCTTCCGAAAGAAATTTGCTGGGCGTTCACGCAGGATATGATTTTATGTTTTGGAAAATGGCCATCCGAATGCAAGCAGGAACCTATCTCAGTGATGACAGAGGAAAAGGCGCTTTTTTTCTGCGCCCCGCATTACAATATGAAATATCTAAAAAAATATATGTGCAAGTGGGTTTGAAAACGCTTGCTGGAGCTGCTGCCGATTGGATTGAATTTGGAGTAGGATTTAAACCCTTTAATTGGTAATTTTTATTTAATTTGAATTTTTTTACCAAATACAGGAATTTCAAGGCCTACAATAAATTGCCATTGTTGATAAGTAATATTTGAACTTTCTTTGCCTAAATCTGATTCTATTTCAATAGGTTTTGAAAAAACAGAACTGCTTCTCGTGTAAGAAGTACCTAGTATTAGTTGGATGGATTGAAACTTTAGTTCAAATCCACCACCAAAATGGTAAAAATCTTGACTAAAATTGATGTCTTTTTTTGATTGACTATTCAAATTAATTAAATTGGCATTACTAATATAAGCTGAATAATCAGTGGCAAAACTTAAATACCCTTTAATTGATTTATGGATATATAATTCTGAGCCAACACCAAAATTGAAAATGGGTTTAGCAGATTCTTCTAACTGAAAAGCTATATCAGGTTTATTTTCTTGTGGAATTGTGGGGATTTCAATTCGATCATAATTTTTTATTCCACTGTAACAGGTGGCGTTTAAATGCAATTTATGTTTCCCCAATTGGATGCCACTGCCTACCGCAATCGACAATGGCGTTCTTCTTGCTGCTTTGAGATTATTTTCTTTATCCGTAACTAATAAATCTTTATCCGGACCAATTCCTGCAATGACTTCTTTGTAATAAAATTCTCCATTATTCCACACTCCTATATGAGGTAAAGTCAAAGTAAGCCCCAAAGTGGCTTTATTAAAATTATAATTTAAACCAGCTTTTAGAAACACCCCATAAGTAGTTTGTTCGAATCTAACTTTGTTTTTGTAAGAGGCAACTAGTGTGTTTTGAGAATGTTGAATCGTATAATCAAATTCACTTTCTCCTTGCTCATTATAAACGGAAACAAATGTAGAAAATCCAATATTAAGTCTGTCGTTTATTGAGTCTGCCCAGCTTAACCCAAGCCATTCTTCTGAGGATTTAGATTTTATTTGAATGGTACCACTGTAGGTTTCGTCACCAATAAATTCATCTAATATATCCTTCACCTTAGTTATGGTAGTGTAATTCAGATTGGTCTCATTAGAAGATTTACTCAATAGCGTATAGGCAAATTTTTGATTTTTGAATGTAAATGTACCTGCAATCATAGAGGGAATTCCCTTGAAATCGGAATCTTTGAAGGAAACATCATTGCCAATTGCATCTTTTAAACGAAGTTTACTCAGTTGATATACTTTTGCGTTGACACTAAACGAATTGTTCTCTATTTCGGTTAAACGTGCTGGATTGTAATAACCTACTGCCAAGTCTTCGACACTACCTGTAACATTCCCTGATAATAAAATCGATTTATTTCCGAAATTATTAAAATTATAATTTCCCTGTTGGGCATAGCTATTTAAAAATAGAAATAAAGGTAATAAAAGGAGCCGTTTGGATAAAACATAAACCATTTTACAAAACATTAGAATTTATTATTTAGAGTATTCGTTTAAGATGATATCAAATTACAGTTAATTTGGAAGTAAAATATAAATAATAAATTCATAAAGAAATAAAGTTGATCTTTTATTTAGTAACATTTCTTTTTCTACTACTTCTTCTTCTTGAGTTTAATACTTTTTAATAGTTATTTTATTTTACCAAACGTATAAAAAATAAATTAAAAAAAATATTTTTTTAAATATTAAAAAAATATATTTGTAAGTAATTTAAAAGTCATAATCAAAACTCAAGTGTTTTAAAACCTAACAGAAAATATGAAATTAACCCAATTATTTTCCGAGTTTTTTGAAAGCGAAAAAGCATCAGGAATTATTTTGATTCTGTGCACGGTAATTTCGTTAGGGATTGCCAATTCTGTATTTGGGGCTGATTACCAACATTTTTGGCATACTGATTTTGCCGGACATCCCATTGAATTTTGGATTAATGACGGATTGATGGCCATTTTCTTTTTGCTGATTGGATTAGAATTAGAAAGGGAAATTTACATTGGTGAATTGTCCGATATAAAGAGTGCTGCCTTACCTATTTTTGCAGCTTTAGGAGGAATACTGATTCCTGCAGGATTGTATTTAGTCTTTAATTATGGGACTCCAATGCAATCTGGTGCTGGAATTCCGATGGCTACGGATATTGCTTTTGCTTTGGGAATTTTATCTTTGTTGGGAAATAAAGTTCCTGCCTCTTTAAAAATATTTTTGACGGCTTTGGCTGTTATAGACGATTTGGGTGCTATATTGGTTATTGCCATTTTTTATACCAAAGAGCTACTCTTGCACAACTTGTTTATTGTATTAGGTGTTTTTGGTGTTCTATTGATTATGAACCGATTAAAAGTCAGAAATTTAATTCCTTATTTGATTGGTGGTGTCGTGATGTGGTATTTTATGCTTAATTCAGGGATTCACGCCACGATTACGGGTGTTTTGCTGGCCTTTGCCATTCCGTTTGGAAATGGAGATGAAAAATCCACTTCCTACATTTTGCAGCATTTCCTCCACAAACCTGTATCTTTTGTTATTTTACCCTTATTTGCCATAGCCAATACAGCGATCGTCATTGGTTCGGATATAAGCGAAATCCTTTCGCAACAGTACAGTATTGGTATTGCCACGGGATTAATTGTCGGAAAACCATTAGGAATTATGCTGTTTAGTTTCTCAGCGGTTTCTCTGGGGCTTTGTAAACTGCCCGGCGATATGAACTGGAAGGCTATTTTAGGAGTAAGTTTCTTGGCGGCGATAGGATTTACGATGTCAATTTTTGTTACTTTATTGGCATTTGCGGATCCGATAATAGTTGCTAATTCTAAATTTGTTATTTTATTGACTTCTTTTGCAGCAGCAACAATGGGTTTTTTGCTTTTGAAGACCACACTTCACATAAAACTAAAAATGCTATAATTTTTTTTGAGATGATTGGTTTACTATTTATTTGATAAAGATTTGGAAAGGAAAGGTGGATTCAAGACCTTAATGCAACAGTTGGTCTTTTTAGTGATGATCAAAAATACTAATTTGGTTTTAAATTGAGGTATTTGATCTTGTTTATTTCTAGTTCTAACATGTATGCTGGTGTTTTATATCCCAATACTTTTCTGGGTCTATTATTAAGTTTATTTTGAACTTGATTTAGCTGTTGTTCGGTAATGTTATTAAAGTCAGTTTTCTTTGGAAAATAGCGTCTTATTAGCCCGTTTGTGTTCTCATTTGTACCTCTTTCCCAGGGCGAATATGGATGAGCAAAATAGATATCCATTCCTGTATTTTCTTTAAGCCATTTATGATTCGACATTTCCATTCCATTATCGTATGTCATTGTTTTTCTTGCCTCTGGAATTAAGATGTTTAAGGTTTTTGCTACGGCCTGTGTCATGGTTTCTGATGTTCTGTCTTTTAGGAAAATGATATAAGTAAATCTTGTTTTTCTTTCAACCATTGTGGCAATTGCGCTTTTGTGTCCTAGACCTACAATTTGGTCGCCCTCCCAATAACCAAGCTGTTTTCTGTTTTCGATATCTGGTCGCATTTCAATACTAATGGCATCTTTAATTCTAGATCTTTTAGAGCCAAATCTCTTTTTGTTTCTTCTTTTTGAATGGCTGTAGGGTAGTAGTTTGATTAATTTTCTTCCTAACCTAGATTGTCTATGCTTGTAAATATGCTTATATATTGCTTCATAGGAAATAGACATTATGGGGTCATTTGGATATGAATCTTTGATACTTCCTGCGATTTGTTCAGGTGAGTGATCATTGAGTAATCCTCTATATACAAACACTTTTAGCCTAAAATGAGTGTTTATTTTGTCAAGGTTCCTCTTGTTTAGATACTCTTCTTTAGCACAAAAATCGGCAAGATGTGCTTGGTATTTATCACTAGAGATACGAATCCATTTTTTGACTTCTCTGTGGATCGAACTCCTGTTACGATCTAATTGTCTAGCGATATATAAAATTGACTTCTTTTCGGATAGTAAAGTCTCGATTATAACACGCTCTGCAAAGGTTAATCTGTTACGTTTCTTTTCCATATACAACAAATTTAAAAAATTAAAAGTGTTGCATTAAGTTATTGAATTTACGAAATTTTATGAGCATTGTATCTATGGTCTAAATGGAATGGTCACCAGTATTCTTTGGGAAGATTAGGGTGTAAAATCTAAGAATGTTATAAATTGGAAAGGGCACGGAATGGAATTCATCGCGGTCAAGTAATAGATTATAAAATTGAACCCAACATTAGAATAAATGATAATTTAATTTCTCATTTTTCGCCAAAAACCGCTTATGTTTTTGTGAAAGGAAAAGAAAAAATCCAGGTTAAGCAGTTGTAAACGCATAAAAAAAAGTAGGGTCTACAGTTTATTCTAATGCTAAATCAAATGGGAATATTATTCATTATGTTGATATTGGAATCGCCTTTTGTATGAAGGGGATAACGCCTATTATATCATACTTGAGCAATTAGAACTTTTGGTTCAAGACAAATATTTTGGAAATGTAATTTATGGTGTGGTATCAGGAGATTTCATTAAGGTATGTTCCACACCTATTTCTGAAGAAGAATTAAAATCAATAATAAAGAACTTATTATCCCCAATATCTAAGGGAAAGCCATTCATGTGCAACGAATGTAGCAACTGCCCGTATCAAATTCTTGATGCCAATGGATTGTACGAGAGAATTTTGGGAGAAAGTGAAACACTAGAAACTTTTGTTGGTCAGAAAGCATTATATGCAATCCCTCCTCTAAGCTTTGCCAGTAACATAAGTTTTTATCCTCAAAATGGGTCGTTGACATTGACATAACTTCCATAGTAGATGATAAGACTAAAATACTGCGTATGCCTTTTACATATGATATATATAATGTATTGCCAAATTCTGAAGGAAGAATTAATAAAAAAAGGTCAGTTTCATTGTTTATACATGGTCAAAACACGGCAAGTCATTTGAAAATTTTAATTCTGGAAATAAGACAGGTGGTATCTCAAATAATCAGTCGTCCAGTTATTTATGGTCAATCGTCAGATACAGTATTTGTCGAAACTGCTTTACATGACGACAGCCGTAGGCTTATGTAATTTATTAATTTATTTAATGGTGAATTTGCAACTATTAGTGATTTTTTTACTGGCAACTTTTGGGTTTCTCTGTTGGAAGAATATGCCATTACCAATCGCGCAGCTGGCAGTGCTTTTACCTTTAATGATTTAAAGGTGCGTGCAATCACAAAGCTTGTTGAAGCTGGATATGTTTTTACACCAAGGGAAGAATCAAGAATTAATGAAGAAAATTTAGAGTTAGGATTAAAAAACACACTGGCTGAGCTATGCCAATACCAAGTGTTTTTTAAAGGATACCTCCTAAAGTGCAATCAATGTTCATCTACTTTTTATTACCATTTAAATGAAATTGATGAAACAGTTAAATGTAAAGGATGCCTTCAAAGTTTCACAATGTCAGTAGAACCTAATTTTGCCTATAAGCTAAATGATCTTATTAAGAATAATATTTATAGATCAAAGACCGAAAGAGATGCTAACCTTACAGTAATTAGAACATTGGCAAGCATTGCAGCACGGAGTAGACGATCTTTTCAATTTAGTCCTCAAATTAATTTATATCTATCATTTTCGGATCGGAAACCTGATACAGATATTGATATTTTCTGTGTATCTGATGGCAAGTAATAATTGGTGAAGCCAAACATTCCTGTTATGCATTTTTTTGAAAAGAATAGTGATGGCCTAAACTCACTGCAGGTTTTGGCTAATATAGCAAAGATAATTAGGCCCGATAAACTAATTATTTCGTGCTATGAAGATAATGCGAATAAATTGGACAACGCCCATAAAACATTGGAAGGTTTATTCTACGAACATCCATATGCCCCAGAAATAGAAATCAAATTACTTCCAAAACCAAATGATTTTGCATTAGGACAACATCGTTACTTTTATTATTAAAATAAAGCTAAATCTAAACGGAATGAGCCCGATACAATACCGAGCTCATTATTATCAAAATTAATTATAATTTCGTCCAAACTTTTGGGTGCATTCTAATTGCTAAGGTTGTTTTTTTAGTTTATTTAATCCCAAATTGTTCTTTAAGTTTTTGTAATTCTTTTTCCAGTTTCGAGATCATAGACATTGCTTCATCATGTATGGTTGGGTTGACTTTACGCAGCTTGCTACTCAAGTTATTCATTTCCCTGCCAATTGTTTGCTCAGTGGTAATTGCATACAATTCAGTCTGGCGGATTGACTGGTGCCCCAGCATCTCTTTTACTACGGAAATTGGCACATCATTATTAAGAGTAACTGTGCTACCAAAAGTACGTCTGGCTTTATGTGTGTTCAATTCGCAAGTAAACCCACAAAGATCGGCTATTTCTTTAAGATATGCATTCATTTTTTGATTAGATGCGACGGGTAGGACAGTATTCCTCGAAAGGCAGAGCGGATGTTCTTTGTACTTTTCTATTATTTCGAGGGCTTTGGGAAGTAATGGAACATTGGTCACAGAACCAGTCTTTTGTCTTTCGGACATTATCCATTGCGCTCCATCTATACCTATTTTTATATCTGTTTTCCGAAGTTGGTATGCGTCAATATAAGCCAGACCAGTATAGCACTGAAAGACAAAGATATCACGAACTGTTTGGAGTCTTGTAGTTGTAATACTGACCTGTTCGAGCGTGCGCAGTTCACTCGCGGTAAGTGGTCTTTTTACAGTTTTTGTCATTTTACGTTTGAATGCTCTGAAAGGATCCTGAACAATTATATCTTTATCAATTGCCCTGTTTATGATCTTTTTCATGCAGGCAATATATTTTAAGGCAGAGTTATTTACACAATTTCGTACGGTTTTTAGATATAATTCATAGCTGATAATAAAATCATAATCTAAGTCCCTGAATTCAATATCCTCCGTCGCGTATTTGTATTTCACAAATTCTCTGGCATGAAATCTTGCTGTCTCATAGCGTTTGTGTGTTGCTAGAGCATAATCTTGAGGTACCAATGCTAACATTTCGTCATTATGCTTTTTAAATTCTTGAAGAAGCATTGCTTTTGAAACTATCCTTCCCAATACAAAATCAATAATCCGCTGCGCTGAAATCGATTTTTCGTTGTAAATTAAATCCATTTTAAATTGGTTGATCCGAGTGGTTAGAGCATCAAGAAAATGATTTAGAGTCTTGGCATCTTCCTTATTTCCCGTTGCTCTTTCTGTTTTTTGATCCCACCTTTGAATGTCCCATGTCCTTTTAGTAGATGTCTCTTTAGGTATTCCATCTACTGTTACTCTCAGATAAATATATCTGCTGTTTGATTTGTTTTTGGTTGTTTTCAAAAAGAAACAAAGCCCAAAGCTGCTTTCTAACATAATTCAATTTTTTAAGTTAATAAATATAGAATTATGATGTTCTTTAGTCAAGTCGTTAACCTGTTTTACATGTTGTAATTCAGTTACTTAAGTTCTTTTTTATGGCAATTTTGTGGCACTTTTTGCTCCAGTACTAAAATGCCACAAAATTGCCATAAATATTTGGAGCACTTTTGAAAATTTTGATAGTTGCAGGAAAAATAAAAAAGCTTGCAAATTTTTAAATTTGCAGGCTTTTATAGGGTTTCGAGACATTTTGTGCGTTTTTGGCAACTTTGAAAAGTTGGCTTTAAACGGTCCCAGTGGAATCGCCGGGAATCGAACCCGGGTCCAAACAAGCAACCAAAGAGCTTTCTACACGCTTATTTCCTGAATGAATTTTCGACTTGGAGTTAGGTCAGGAACAACCGCTCTTTGCTTAGCTTCTTTAATTTCGAAATCCACCCGAAGCTTGTGAAAATCTAGGTTTAAATTTACGATTCACCTTAATCGACCGCTATAAACCAAAGCTTTCGAGATGAATCCTGCTTTCCTACCTGGTAGGACGAGGCTAATCTTACTATGATTCAGATTATGCAGCAAGAGCGTAGTTTCCTTCGCCGTGTAAAATGTTTGAGACCTTTTATTTACGAGAATTGTCCCAGTTCTCGACGTGCTTACTTTCCAATTCGACTTGCTGTCAAAACCAGTCGACCCCATTTAATTTTAGATTTATGATATTAGATTTTGAAGCCAATATTTAAATAGAATATTTTGCAAAGTTAGTATAAATTCAAAGGAATTCCGAATGTCAATTTCAATATTTCAATGGTAAGTTTCAAAAAGCTACAATCCTTTCTGTTAATTAAATTGTATATCCACTTTGAAATGGAAGGTATTAAAATTCAGCCATATTCTATTTTGACTTTTTATGGCGTTGTTTGTTGGTTATTTTGTTTAAAATAGACTGTAAATAAGTTTAATTGTTGTTAAATAAAGGGTTATTTGTAAAATTTTGATTATGAGTCGTTAAGTTATTGATTTAAAAAGAAGTTTAATTCTGTTAATATTGCATTTCAGGGGGTATTTTGTTGTTATTTCTTATTAGTATGATAAAAAATATATAATTTGACTTAAATATTAAGATAAAAAAATCATATTTATTTTTTATTCCTTAATATTGTGTGAATTATTTAACTAAAACCAAAATACTATGAAAAAAAAATATTTTACTAAAAAAGGTTGGTTCCGTGTTCTCTTTGTTTTTTGTTTAGGAATAAGTGTTCAAGCACAAACATACACAAGTTGGAAAGTAGGTAGTACTACAGATAAAGTGACGACAACTACAGGAGGAGTTCTTCTTGATGGAGGTAAAGAATCGAATGATAATGCTTTTCGTTGGTTTTTAGGCAAAGCTGGTGGAGGCGATGTGGTTGTTATTCGTGCTAGTGGTGCAAATGGTCATAATGATTATTTCTATTCTCAATTAGGAGTTACTCTTAACTCAGTAGAAACAATATTAATAGATACAAGAGCTAAAGCAAGTCTTGCCGAAATTGCTACTAAAATTAGAAATGCTGAAGCTTTATTTATTGCTGGAGGAAATCAATATGATTATATTTCTTATTGGAAAGATACTCCTGTTGAAGATGCTATAAATTATTTGATTAACACTAAGAAAGTACCAGTAGGAGGATCAAGTGCAGGATGTGCTATTCAAGGAAAGTATTATTTTACTGCCGCCACTACTAGTGTTCTTTCTGCAGATGCTCTTGCAAATCCGTATAATTCGGGTGTAACAATTGGGGTTAATGATTTTATAAGCCATCCCATTTTAAACAATGTTATTACTGATACTCATTATGATAATCCAGATAGAAGAGGACGTCAAACTACTTTTTTAGCTAGAATGTGGAAAGATCAAGGGGCTGGATTGAATGCCAAAGGGATTGGTATTTATGAGAATGCTGCGGTTTGTATTGATCAAAACGGGATTGCCAAAATATTCGCTCCTGCAACAACTAACTTTGCTTATTTTTATCAAATAGAATCCAATTCAACTCCTGAAACCGTAACTTCGGGTTCGCCTTTAACTTGGAATAATAGCGGAAAAGGGGTTAAAATTGTTAAGATTGCCGGAGACCCAACCGGGACAACTTCTTTCGATTTACATAATTGGATTACAACTTCAGGATCCAATGCCGCTTGGGGAAATATTAAAGTGATTAATGGAACTTTGACAGAAACACTTGGGGGAACTCCGCCTAGTGGGAATTCCTGTGCAACTCCCTCTGGAATAACTACAAGTGCAATTACTAATATAAGTGCAACGGTCTCTTGGACAGCTACAGCTGCGACAAACTATACCGTTCGTTACAAAACGGCCGCAGCTTCAACTTGGACAACATTGTCAAATACAACTGCTACTTCCGTATCGCTTACTGGACTTGCATTAGGTACTGCTTATAATGTTGAAATTGTTGGAAATTGTACGTCAGGAGCTTCTACATCAGGAACATCTACATTCACAACAACTGGAGGTTCTACAGTAAGTTATTGTACTTCCAAGGGGAATAGTTCATCCAGTGAATGGATTAAGAAAGTTGTTTTTGGAACTATAAATAATTTAAGTAATGATAATGGAGGTTATGCCGATTTTACAACTCAATCTACTGCAATTACTAAAGGAGTGTCCAAAACTTTGACATTAACACCTGGATATAGCGCTACAAGAAGTTTGTATTGGAAAGTTTATATTGATTACAATAACAATGGTTTATTTACAGATTCCGGCGAAGAAGTGTATTCAATATTCAGTAGTGCGACTTTGAGCCCCAGTATTACTGTTCCAACAACAGCGGTAACAGGTTCCATTAGAATGCGAATTATAGTGAGTTATAACTCTATCAATTCTCCTTGTGGTACTTATAATTATGGAGAAACAGAGGATTATACTTTGAATATTTCGTCTACAGCAAAAATGGCGTCTCAAGCAGGTAAAATTCTTGCCGATTCAAATGATGGAGTAAAAAAACTTCCAGCTAAAATTGAAATATATCCAAATCCGGCTAGAGAAGATTTTAATATTTCGTTTAGTAGTGAAGTAAATGAAAAAGTAACCGTAAAAGTATACAACATTCAAGGGCGAGAAGAAAAATCTTTTGTAATTGATGCTACTGCTGGAGAAAACCGATTCAGAAACAATACCGCCGGATTAAGCAATGGTCAATATGTTGTAAAAGTGATTAAATCCAACGAGATTTCAACTACTAAATTAATAATAGTCAATTAGTGATTTATGTATGTAGCAAAAAACTCCAAAATATTTTTGGAGTTTTTTTTATCAGAATTGTTCCGTTTTGAAATTATTGGCAAATCAAAAATCTATATTCCATCTACAATTTACAATCGGTAACTTGCATTCTGTAATCTATTACCTGTTTTCTATTCTCTTTTTTCTAAATTCTAAAATCTGCAATCTAAAATATCTTTATTCATCTGCCACTTTAAATGGATAATCACCAAATATCACAGAGAGTTTTCGAACCGCATAAGTGTTTCTTGTAAATTTATTGGACAAAGCAATTATAGTTACATTTTCGTCTTTTAAAGGAATGTACGACGATGTAAAACCGTGCCACCAACCGTTATGAAAATAGAAATTTTTCCCATTTTCCCAATTGATCATTCGAATACCCAATCCGTAATTTTTGGTTCCTTTTCGTTCGTTGCTGTACCCAGTATACACTTGTGCCAATAATTCAGGTTCCAAAAACGATGGTGAATTCCTTGCTCTGTCAAATTTCAATAAGTCGCGGGGAGTGGAGTAGATGTTCTTATCGCCATAGATTTTGTCAAGATAATCAATCCCAATTTCTACCCTATTGGCTTTATACGATGGAGCTACGTTATGTTTGTCTTTGTCAAAATCCAGGACAAAAGTATTGGTCATCCCTAGTGGTTTGAAAATGATTTCAGCCATTGCATCTCTATAAGACATCTTGGTTACTTTTTCGATAATTAGAGCCAGCATCGCATAATTAGTATTGCAATAGGCAAATCGGGTACCCGTTCTTTGTTCCAACCCAATATTTTTGGTTCCCATTATGGTCAATATGTCTTGGTTGGTCAACGTATTGTGCCTGTCCCAAACACTTTTATCGCGATCCGTAAAATAGGCATAACTGCGCATACCACTTCTATGGTCTAATAGCATTCTTACTGTAACATCCGGATAGGGAAATTCTTTAAGGAAATCAGTGACTTTTTGATCAAGGTCAATTCTTTTGGCATTGACCAATTTTAGAACAGCCGTAGCCGTAAGTACTTTACTCACTGATGCGATATGAATAGGAGTAGTGCTCGTTATGGGAGTTTTGTCCCTTAGGTTGGCATAGCCTTCATATTTTTCGTAGATAATCTGACCATTTTTGGCAACAAGAAAACCACCATTCATACTGTTATTAGGCCAGTTTCTATTGTAAAAAGAATCTATTTGTCTATGTTTTTCGGCTATATAATCAGCGGTGAGTTTCGTTTCATTCACCAAAGGTTTCATTTTTGGCAATACATTTTTCGGAAGATCGGCATCTTTTAATTCCGCTTTTTCTATCTGTTTAGTGTCTTTTTTACAGGAGCTCACTATTACGTTTAGGAGCAGTAAATTTAGTATAATCGCCTTTTTTGTATAATTCATTTTCGTGGTACTAAAAAAGCAAATATATAGAAACAAATACTTTTGGATTATAGTTTTTTTTAAAATTTAACTTTTTTTTGAAAGCAATTTTTATTTGGCTGATGCTCAGAATAAGAAAACAAATTCTATTTAATTATTGATTGGAATTTAATAGCATTATTCTTGATAAGAGAATAGATAGTAGTTAGAAATAGTACCTATAAAGATTGAAAAAAAGTACTTGAAATGTAGAATCTATTGCGTCAGCCACAAAATAAGTTCGTGCAAAAGGACTTATTTAGCCCACGACTTTGCCCAAACGGATTGTTTAGACTACTTTTATCGACTTTTGTAATTAATCATATAAATATATTTTGTTTTAAAATAAATTGTTATGTTTGTAACAAATAAAGTCGATAAAGTTATATTTATAATTTTTTAAAATAGTCGAAATGAAGTTCGGAATCATAAAAGAAAGGAAAAATCCACCCGATAGAAGAGTTGTTTTCTCACCCAATGAATTGGCAAAAATAAAGCAACTGTATCATGATTGTACTATAAAAGTAGAAAGCTCGGATATTCGTATTTTTACCGATGCCCAATACCAAAGCATGGGAATTGAAGTTGCCAATGATGTAAGTGATTGTGACGTTCTTTTTGGGGTAAAAGAAGTACCGGTTGAGAACTTGATTCCTAATAAAGCCTATTTCTTTTTTTCACATACGATTAAAAAACAACCGTATAACAGAAAGCTGTTGCAAGCTATTTTGGAGAAAAATATTGACTTGTATGACCATGAAACCATTATAGATTCACACAATCGTAGATTAATAGGTTTTGGAAGATATGCCGGAATTGTGGGCACTTACAATGCTTTCCGTGCGTTCGGTTTAAAATTTGAATTGTTTAAAATGCCAAAAGCCGAAACGCTTTCAGGCAAAGATGCATTGATTGCCCATTTAAGAAGATTGGTTTTGCCTCCTTTAAAAATTGTGGTAACAGGAACTGGAAAAGTGGGAAATGGTGCCAAAGAAATTTTGGATGCCATGAAAATCAAAGAAGTCACACCAGATAATTATTTGACTAAAAATTACACCCAAGCAGTGTACACTCAAATAGATGTTTTGGATTATAATAAAAGAAAAGACGGTCAAGTACTTGATTATATTGATTTTCACGAAAATCCTTCGGAATATCTTTCTGATTTTGAACGATTCACCAAAGTTTCAGATATTTACATTGCGGGTCATTTTTATGGCAACGGAGCTCCTGTAATCTTGAGTCGAGAAATGCTTCAGGCAAATGATTGCAAGATAAAAGTTGTGGCTGATGTTTCCTGTGATGTCAACGGACCTGTAGCTTGTACGTTGCGTTCTTCGACCATTGCAGAACCTTTATACGGTTATTTGCCTAGCGAAAACAAAGAAGTAGATGTTTTTCATCCTGCTGCAATTGTTGTTATGGCGGTAGATAATTTGCCTTGCGAATTGCCAAAAGACGCCAGTGAAGGTTTTGGCGAAATGTTTTCAGAACACGTTATTCCTGCCTTTTTTAACGGAGATAAAGACGGTATACTTAAACGAGCCAAAATGACCGAAAAGGGAAAACTAACCGAGCGTTTTAGTTATTTACAAGATTATGTTGATGGAAAATAAAGTTAATGACTAATTCCCCAAAAATATAATTGTAATAGAAAAACCTGCAAATTGTCGATTTGCAGGTTTTTCTTTACTAGGCTTAAATGGGTATGGATTTCGGTAAATTCAAAATTCTGAAGTCTAAAATCTGCAATCTAAGAATCCTTCTCAAACCATATCCTCCGGTTTTACCCATTCATCAAATTCTTCGGGAGTCACATATCCTAGCCTCACAGCCTCTTCTTTGAGGGTGGTGCCATTTTTGTGTGCCGTTTGGGCAATTTCAGCCGATTTATAATAGCCAATTTTAGTATTCAGAGCCGTAACCAGCATCAATGAATTATTGACCAATTCTTGAATACGTTTGTAGTTTGGTTCAATTCCTTGAGCACAATGTATGTCGAATGAATGACAAGCGTCACCCAGCAATTCCGCCGATTGCAGAAAGTTGGCAGCCATCATCGGTTTGAAAACATTCAATTCATATTGACCTTGCATACCGCCTACGGTAATGGCCATATCATTTCCTATCACTTGGGCACAAACCATGGTCAGCGCCTCGCATTGTGTTGGGTTTACTTTTCCAGGCATGATAGAAGAGCCTGGTTCGTTTTCGGGTATCATTATTTCACCAATTCCAGAGCGTGGCCCTGAAGCTAACATTCGGATATCATTAGCAATTTTATTTAAAGAAACGGCCAATTGTTTGAGTGCGCCGTGGGTTTCTACAATGGCATCGTGAGCTGCCAGCGCTTCAAATTTATTGGGTGCAGTGACAAAAGGATGCCCCGTAAATTGGGTGATATATTCAGCAACTTTTATGTCATATCCTTTTGGTGTATTCAATCCTGTACCCACAGCAGTTCCTCCCAAAGCGATTTGGGATAAGTGTCCCAATGTGTTCTTAACCGCTTTCAAACCATTATGCAATTGCGCCACATAACCCGAAATTTCTTGTCCCAAAGTAAGGGGAGTGGCATCCATCAAATGGGTACGGCCAATTTTGACTACGGAATGAAATTGAGTTGCCTTTTTGTGAAGTGTATCTCTTAATTTTTCGACATTCGGAATAGTATTTTCCACTATTGTTTTATAGGCTGCAATATGCATTGCGGTTGGAAAAGTATCATTGGACGATTGCGATTTATTGACATCATCATTGGCTTTGATAAAAGGCTCATCTTCTGTAATGCTTAATCTTTTAAGTACCTGAGCACGATTGGCAATTACTTCGTTGACATTCATGTTGCTTTGCGTACCAGAACCCGTTTGCCAAATCACAAGCGGAAATTCCTCAGAAAGTTGTCCAGCCAGAATTTCATCACAAACCAAAGCAATGTAATCTCGTTTCTCGACGTGTAAAACACCCAATTCACAATTGGTATAGGCGGCTGCTTTTTTGAGGTAGGCAAAACCTTCAATTATAGCTTTTGGCATGGATGCCGGCGACCCAATCTTGAAATTGTTTCGGGAGCGTTCAGTTTGTGCTCCCCAGTATCTGTCTGAGGGGACTTGGACTTCGCCCATAGTGTCTTTCTCGATTCTATATTTCATTTCGATTTCTTATTGTTTTTTAGTAGAATAATGAGGTTACCTTGTATGACAGATCTTATCCTTTTTTAATTCAGAAGTAAACCACATTAGTTTTTTTATAGGATACTGGATAATTTGATAAAACAAGAGCTGATGTAATATGTTTTTAATTTGGAATGTGGGTTAAATGATAGAATTTTTTTATTTTGGCTACGATTTGATTAGTGGTCATGTTGTTTTCTGCCGTTTCAACTAATTTTAGTTTGCTCGCATCGAATGATTTATCGGAATTTATTTTTTGTTCTAATTTTATTTTTGTTTCAGCAGGTCCAAAAATATACAGTTCATCGACTAATTTGATATGCGATAGAATGCTTTTTAGAAAATGATTGGTTTCATTTTTTCTTCTTTCTTCAAATTTAGTTTCATCGCTACCATGATGACTACCATTGAAGGATCCTTTGCTTCCTTCTTTTTGATGGTATATTTTATTTTCCAAATCAGATTCGATTTTTGATACCCTTTGCTTTCCACCATCAAGAGTAACAATAATTGCTTTTGATGAATCAATCCAGATGCCAGTTTGTTTTTTCATGACTTTGTTTTTTAAAATTAAAATGAACTTAAGTTAGAACTTTACTATTTAGAGGGTAAAAAAATATTTTTTAACAGCGATTAGCAGATTTAAAAATTGAATTATTACTACTATTTTTTGAAATGAAAAGATATTTTTTAGGAAAAGAATCGGGCTTATAAAGTTACGAAATAGTGCTGATTTTAGATTGTTAATTGGGATTTGTTTTAGTTTTGTTGAGTTTATATTTTTTTAAAGTTCATAGTGTCAGTTTTTAAATAAAGGATAAGTGGCTTGCCATAAATAATAATGGAATGTTTGGTTTTAGGGTTAAATCAGAAAAAAAATAGTGACAAAAAAAAGGTGTTGAGCAATCAACACCTTTTTCCGATTTAAATTTTGCTAGGCTAAAGCTTCTTTGTTTAACTTAGAACTTTAGTTTTTTAGTAACAAAAAATTATTTTTTAACAAAATCTCCAGCTTGAACAATCACTAGTTTTTTTGGATCAAAATATTTGACTAAAGCAGTATTTACTTTTTGAACATCTAAGTTTTTAATTTTAGTTTCAAAATCTTCATAGTCTTTGAAAGTTTGACCTGAATCCATGTTTTCTCTTAGTTCACGAACCAAGAACTCATCAGTTCCAAGCATTGTTTGTCTATTTTGCAACCAAGATTTTAAGGAACTGTCAAATTCTTCTTTGGTGAACCCTTTGCTGATTGCTTTTTGGATTTCTTCATTAAGGGCTGTTGTCAATTTATCCTTCATTGTTGGATTATAAAAAGCATAAATTCCCCATTCTGATGTAGGATCAATAGCATTTGCTTGTACATAAGAACCAGCGCCATAGCTCAAACCTTCAGTTTCACGTAAACGTTGCGGAATTCTGGATGAAAGGAAAGCACCGCCACCCAATAACTCATTTGCCATTTCTAAAGCAGGATAATCTGGATTTTTTTTACCAATATTCAAATTTATTTTTCCAAATAAAATGGCATTCGTTTTGTCATTAATTTGGATGGTTTTATCATTTGATTTTACATCAAAATATTGCGTTGGAATTCTTTTGTATGCAATTTTCGGGTTCCAGTTGTCAAAAGTGCTGCTCAAGAATTTTTTAATGGCATCTTTATCAATGCCTCCTACAAAGGAAGATATACTGTTAGATCCGCCATAAAAGGTAGCATAAAAGTTCTTAAGGTCTTCAATAGTGATTTTGTCTAAGGTAGCCAGGCTTTCATCAATTGTTTCCGAGTAATAAGGATGGGTTTTTGGGTACAAAGCAGTTATTTTTGTCAGTTCTTGAGTTGCAACAGCTTGAGGTTCATTTCTGTTGGATTCCAATCCGCTTTTGGATTCCAGTTTCAATTTTTCAAATTCAGTAACATCAAAAGAAGGGTTTCTCAAAATGTCCTGTACCAAGTTTAAAGCATTGTTTAAGTTGGTTTTATCCGTACTGATTCTTACATATAAACCATCAACAGATCCCACTACACTTAAGTTTATTTTATATTGGTCAAGTTGGTCGTTAATGTCTTTTTTGGTTCTGGTTTTAGTTCCTAATTTTAACATGTTTGCTGTTAAATTGGCAATCATTGATTTTTGGCTCAATGATTTTTCATCTCCCATTCTCAACAATATACGGGCTTCAATTTTATTTCCTTTGGCAGGTTTCTCCAATAATGCATATTTTCCACCTGATGCTAATTTTCCTTCTTCAGTGGATTTTATAATATTGGCAACAGAGGCTTCAAAGGTATTGGTATTTGCCTCCATTACTTTTCCTTTGTATCCATTTACAAGAGCCGCTATATCTTTAGTGTCGCTAACTTTAGTTCTTTCGCTAGTTGCTTCGGGAATAAAACGTCCCCAAGTTCTGTTGCTTTGCAAATAGTATTTTTTGGCAGCGTTTTGAATGTCGGCAACTGTCAAAGCTTCGATATTGTCTCTATCTATAAAAAATAAACGCCAATCACCAGCTCCGATGAATTCTGTCATAGCAATCGATAAGTTCAGTGTTTTGTTATATGTGTTTTCAAATTGTTTTAGCAATTCATTTTTGGCACGTTTAAGGTCATCCTCCGTAAAAGTCATTTTAGGAACATTATTCATAGTTTCCAAAAAGGCTTTTTGCACCGTGTTTATGTCTTTATCTTTTGCAATTTCACAGGCAAAATAACTGAATGCTGGATCTTTTAATGTCAAGGTATATCCATAAACATTAGTCGATAATTTAGTTTCCACTAAAGTTTTATACAAAATACCAGAAGGGTTATTGGTCAATATTGAGATTAACGCATTATTGGCAGCAAATTCTTTGTCTGAATAACTGGGAGTGTGATAAGCCATAGCAATGTATTGAAGATCACCATTTCTTTTTAATTCAACAAATCGTTCACCGTCTTGAGCTGGTTCTACAGTATATGTTTTTTCAATTTCGTTTTTTGATTTTGGTATTGGAGCAAAGTATTCTTTAATCCAGGAAAGCGTTTTTTTCTCATCAAATTTTCCACCTATAATTAATGTGGCATTATTGGGTTGGTAATATTTTTGATAAAATACTTTTAGACGACTTGCAGGAACACGCTCTATATCTTCTTTACTTCCAATGGTTGATTTTCCATAATTATGCCACAAATAAGCAGTAGAGAGAATACGTTCGTTTAATACTCCAGAAGGATCATTTTCTCCTATTTCAAACTCATTTCGAACTACACTAAACTCCTTGTCCAAATCGGATTGCAGTATGGCAGAAGTTATCATTCTGTCCGATTCCATGTCTAAGGCCCATTTTAGATTTTCATCTGTTGCCGGTAGAATTTCATAATAGTTGGTACGGTCATAATAGGTTGTACCATTGGCTTGTGCCCCTTTATCGGCAATTGTTTTTTTGATGTCCGTAAACTTTGAGGAGCGTTTGAATAACATATGTTCCAGCAAATGGGCCATTCCAGATTCACCATATCCTTCGTGACGTGAACCAACACCATAAACAATATTCACAATCACATTTGATTGTGCAGCGTCCGGGATTAGCAAAATTTTCATTCCATTGGGTAAGCTATATTCTTTTATGCCTTCTACCGAAGTGACAAAAGTAGCTTCTTGGGAAAAGGAATTTGCAGCCCAAAAGGCAACAAACAACATGGCAAGAATTAATTTTTTCATTTTTTAAAGTTTAATTGTAAGTTTATATTGTAAAAATATATTTTTTTATGAAAGGATAATCATTTGTTTTGATAATTTTAAGAAAGCTTTTCTACTATTTATAGTATTTTGATATTATTTTTTAAAATTTTAATTGGAACAATCCCAGTTCATTGCAGTAAATGGATGTTTTCCTTGATTTATCGTTTTAACACCGATGGTTTTTAGTTGGTTTCTTATTTGAATTTTGACCAAAATAAGTAATATTAAAAATTAAGCTAAGAAAAATATAGTTTTATTATACAGATAGCATTAAGTAGTTATTTTTCTGGTTTATATCCGTATTTTTAATCCATGGTTTAATAGATTTGATTGGCGAAATAAAAACAAAGAATAAAAGGATGAAAAAATTAGGACTCATAGGTGGTATAAGTTGGGTGTCAACGGCAGATTATTATAAGTTTATAAATGAGGGAATCAATAAAGAGTTAGGCGGAGTTAATTTTGCCGAGTGCATGATTTATTCTTTTAATTATGATGATATCAAAAGGAATAATGAAAACAACGACTGGGATTCGACATTCAATATGTTGTCAAAAGCATGTCAAAATTTAAAAAACTGTGGTGCCGAAGCGATTATTCTTTGTGCCAATACAATGCATCTTATTGCTGATCGAATTCAGGAGAGTGTCGATTTACCATTAATTCATATTGCCACCGAAACTGCCAAGGAAATCCAAAAAGGCAATTTTAAAAAAGTGGGTCTTCTTGGAACAAAGTTTACGATGGAATTGGATTTTTTTAAAGACAAATTATCCGCTCTTGATATTGAAACAATAATACCTGAAGCTGACGACAGAGATTTTATACACGATACTATTTTTAATGAATTGGGAAAAGGATTAATTCTGGAAAGTACGAAGGCAAGATATCTTTCTATTATTGAAAAACTTATAAATAACGGGGCCCAAGGAATTATTTTGGGTTGTACAGAAATTCCATTATTGGTAAAGCAAGAAGAAGTTCAGGTGCCTGTTTTTGACACTGCTATGATTCATTCCAATGCAGCTGTTGCATTTGCTTTGAGTTAATTTTTCTCGATTTTGAATTGTTCTAAAAGCCTTCTTTAGGGCTTTTTTTGTTTTTGTGTAATTTGCTCTAATAAAACATTTTATCATAGTTTAAATTAAAGAAAATGCTTAAATTTGAGAGTGAAATATTCATTTTTTTATAAAAGCTGAAGTGGATTCCTTTTGATTTTAAAATAGGTTATTGTATCCTAAAATTATAGTAAAATGGCATTTATAGACTATTACAAAGTATTGGAGATTGATAAAAGCGCATCAGAAGCGGATATCAAAAAAGCGTATCGAAAATTGGCACGTAAATACCATCCTGATCTAAATCCCAACGACAAAGAAGCCGAGAGAAAATTCAAAGAACTAAATGAAGCCAACGAGGTATTAAGTAATCCTGAAAACCGAAAAAAATACGATCAGTATGGCGAAAACTGGCAACACGGTGAGGAATATGAAAAAGCCAGACAACAGCAACAGCAATATCAAAATGCCGGAGGTCAACAAGGGGGTTTTGGCGGGTTTTCTGGCGGTGGTGACTATTCTGATTTTTTTGAATCGATGTTTGGCGGCGGAGGACAAAGAGGAAGTCGCAGAACCGCTGCGTTTAAAGGTCAGGATTTTAATGCCGAATTGAATTTGGACTTAAAAGACGTTTATGCCACGCACAAACGTACCCTTACAATCAATGGAAAAAATATACGGCTAACTATTCCTGCCGGTGTTGAAAACGGTCAGGTCATAAAAATAAGCGGACAGGGTGGAGAAGGGGCCAATGGAGGCCCAAAAGGTGATTTGTATCTTACTTTTAACATCGAAAATCACACCAATTTTAAACTTGACAAGCACAATTTGTACTCTACTGTTGACTTGGATCTGTATACAGCACTTTTAGGAGGGGAAATTACAGCCAATACTTTTGATGGCAAAGTAAAATTAACCGTTAAGCCAGGTACGCAAAATGGCACCAAAGTAAAACTAAAAGGCAAAGGATTTCCAGTGTATAAAAAAGAAGGAGAATATGGAGATTTATATATTTCCTATCAAATTATATTACCCACAAACCTTACCGAAAAAGAAAAAGAATTATTTTCAGAATTAGCTAAGCTTAGAAAGATATGAAATCGCCATTAGAAAAGTTTGCGTAAGCAATACAAATTAATAAAAAGGCGACCCGAGCATAGCGAATTGGCGAAACATAACATATATGACGTTGATAAATAAATTTCACACACATGAAAACAGATAACTGGATACTTTTGCAAACAATTAGTTCTCATTATCAAATAGAGCTTTCATTTTTTAACCATTTGCAAGATTTAGGCTTAATTGAAATTGAAGTTATGGAGCAATCTCCGTATGTCAACGAAAATCAGATGCATAATTTGGAACGAATGATTCGATTGCATCACGAATTGGAAGTGAATCCGGAAGGAATTGATGTCGTTTTTAATCTTTTGCAAAAAATTGAACATTTACAAAAAGATTTGATGATTGCCCAAAACAGATTACGTCTATATGAGAATTAGATTCTTCACACGATTCATTTTGTGGATTTTAATGCAGAGAAAATCAATTGAATATTTGTATATTTGAGTAAGATTCGTATTAAAAATTAATTCATAAACCGAATGAATAGTGTTTTTAGAATTATTGAAGTATTCAAAGATTTTCTTATAGAAATTGGCGAGCTGTCTGATTTTGCGGGTCGTTTTTTCAAGGAAGTATTTAAACGTCCGTTAGAGTTCAAAGAGTTTCTTAGGCAATGCTATAATATGGGGAACCGTTCTCTGCTTCTGGTTGGGGTTACGGGATTTATCATAGGATTGGTGTTTACCTTACAATCCAGACCTACCTTACAACAATTTGGTGCCGTTTCATGGATTCCTGCCATGGTGAGTGTTTCTATCATTAGAGAGATTGGCCCTATTATTACCGCTCTAATTTGTGCAGGGCGCATTGGTTCAGGAATTGGAGCCGAATTAGGTTCTATGCGTGTAACTGAGCAAATAGACGCAATGGAAGTTTCTGGAACAAATCCCTTCAAATATTTAGTGGTAACCCGAATATTGGCGACTACTTTGATGTTACCTATTTTGGTTTTTATTGGAGATGGAGTGGCACTCTTTGGTTCTTTTTTGATCGAAAATTTAAAAGGAGATGTTTCACTATTGTTATATTTTACTCAGGTTTTTAATCATCTCGAGTTTTTTGATGTCATTCCCTCAACGATTAAATCTTTTTTCTTCGGCTTTGCCATTGGATTGGTTGGTTGTTTTAAAGGATATTATTGCAAAAAAGGAACAGCAGGAGTTGGGTTGGCGGCTAATTCGGCGGTGGTTTTTTCCTCAATGTTACTTTTTATCATTGATTTTATAGCGGTTTTTGTTTCTAATGTTTTTTACGATGTTTAGTGCTATGGATTCGAATGAAAAAAATAAAAAAGCAATTGTGGTTATCAAAGATTTAAAAAAGAGCTTTGGTGATAACCATGTTTTGGATGGATTTAATTTAGAATTGTTTCCAGGCGAAAATTTGGTTGTAATGGGGAAGTCGGGATCAGGTAAGTCGGTAATGATCAAATGTCTTATTGGATTGGAAGAACCGGACCAAGGCAGTATTGAAGTGATGGAAAAAGACATCAAAAAGCTTTCTCGAGAAGCCTTGGATGAACTTCGAACCGAGGTTGGTTTTCTTTTTCAGGGTAGCGCTTTGTATGACTCTATGTCGGTCCGTGAAAATTTAGAATTTCCTTTGAGACGGCACACCAAAAAATTCGGAATTATTCATGATACCACGCCATTGGTTATGGAAGCATTGGAAAGTGTTGGTTTGGCTAATACTATAGATTTGTTACCAAATGAGCTTTCAGGCGGAATGAAGCGTAGAATTGCTTTGGCAAGAACTTTAATTTTGAAACCAAAAATTATTCTCTATGATGAGCCTACAACAGGATTGGATCCTATTACATCAAAAGAAATTTTAATGCTGATGATGTCTGTTCAAAAAAAATACAATACATCATCTATAATTATAACGCACGATGTTGATTGTGCCAGAATGATTTCTAACAGAATGATTTTATTAATTGACGGAATAAATTATGCTGAAGGAACCTTTGAGAGTTTGTCAACTTCCAAAGATCCCAAAGTGCAAGCTTTCTTTAAATAAGTATAAAATGGAAAAAACTGCTTCAGAGAAAATTAAATTAGGCATTTTTGTCATATCGGGACTAACCCTCTTTGTTCTTGTCGTGTATTTTATTGGTAACAAACAAAAAATGTTTGGTAGTACCGATCATCTTACGGCTGTTTTTAGCAATGTAAATGGATTGCAATTAGGAAATAATGTTCGGTATTCCGGTATCAATATTGGAACGGTTAGGGGGATAGAAATGATAAATGATACTACTATCAATGTGGATATGATTATCGATAAATCAATGTTCCCACACATCAAAAAAAATGCTCTGGCCAGTATCGGTTCGGATGGTTTGGTAGGAAGTATGGTAATCAATATTGCTCCGGGAAAAGGAAATCAACCACATATCGAAGCAGGCGACATCATACAATCCTCGGGTCGTGTTCGTACCGATGATTTGTTGAATACGCTGAGTGTAACCAATAAAAATGCCGCTTTACTCACAGCCGATTTACTTAAAATCACCAAAGAAATCACTCAGGGCAAAGGCTCTTTGGGAACTTTGCTCAACGACACGATTATGGCATCCGATTTGAAACAAACCATGAATTATCTGAAAATGACGAGTAAAGGCACAACCGAAATCGTAGATAACCTTAATAAAACGGTTATGGCTTTGGGAGATAAAAACAGTGTAATAGGAGTGTTGAATGATCCAGCTACAGCACAAAAAATAAGAACAATCGTTGTCAACTTGGATCAATCAAGTCAAGAGATAAACAAAGTGGTAACCAACTTAAACGCAACAATTACGAATGCTAAAAACGGAAATGGTGCGATAAATTATTTATCTAATGATCCCAATTTGGTTAAAAAAATAGATTCGACGATGACAAACTTAAATAAAGCGACTATCCTCTTGAACGAAGATCTCGAAGCGATGAAACATAGTTTTTTATTGCGGGGCTATTTCAAAAAACAGGAAAAGGCCAAAAAGAAAGCCAATTGATTTAAATGTTTTTCAATCCCTCAATTAATAAATCAATATCTTCTTTGGTGTTAAAATGACTGAAAGAAATTCGGATACTCGGTTTTTTTAAGTCCTCATCAGATAACATCTCAGCCAGTACATGCGAAGGTCTAATACTGCCCGATTGACAAGCACTACCTCTAGAAACTGCAATGCCTTTCATGTCTAAATGAAATAAAAGCATAGCAATTTTACTTTCGTCAAAAGGTAAAACGACATTGAGTAGATTGTAGAGTGCTTTTTCTCCATTGATTTTAAATCCCGGGAAATCTGTTTTTAGTCTTTCGATGGCATAGTCTTTCAATGATGAAATATATTGACTTTCGCTTTCAAGGTTTTGATAAGAAAGTTCCAAGGCTTTTGCCATTCCTGCAATTTGATGTATGGCTTCGGTTCCTGGACGCTGTCCTTTTTCTTGTTCACCGCCAAAAAATAAAGGCTGTAGTCCTGTATTTTTTCGAACAAAAGCAAAACCAACGCCTTTTGGGCCGTGAAATTTATGGGCACTGGCTACAATAAAATCGATAGGAGTATGTTGCAAATCAATTTTGGTTTTCCCAATAGATTGTACCGTATCCGAATGAAGTAAAGCATGGTGCTCTTGACAAATTTGGCTCACTCTGTCAAGATCCAAAATAGTTCCTGTTTCATTATTGACGTGCATTAAGGAAACCAAAGTCTTTTTCTCTTCTGATAATAATTCGACCAAATGGGTTAAATCAACTTCGCCATTGGGTTTAATTTTTACGTAATCTACTTGAATGTCATATTCATTTTGTAACGCAATGGCAGTATGTAATACCGCATGATGCTCTATCTTGCTTGTAATAATGCGAGTTGCCTTTAAATCTTTAATGGCAGAACGCATAATCCAGTTATTAGCTTCTGTGCCGCAGGAAGTAAAAATAATTTCGGCTGCAGAAGCGTTTATTTGCTTTGCGATTGATTTTCTGGAAAGTTCAAGAATGCTTTTAGCATTGCGTCCCAAACTATGTGTTGAGGATGGATTACCATAATCTTCGGTTAATATTTTGGTCATTTCCAAAATTACCTCGGGATGAAGTGCAGTAGTGGAAGCGTTATCAAGATATACTTTTTTCATTTTTTATATAGATTTTGAACCCTCAGCAGTTACTTTGAATTTGTGTTTTTTGCCAAAAATTACGTTCTTATTGAAAACAATGATTGAAATCAAAATTAGAGAATAAGAAAACATTTGAAGCAAAGTAACTTGTTCTTTAAAGTAAAAAATAGCTAAGGTAAAATTGATTATTGGATTGATGTACATCAGGATGCCCACAGTCGATGAGTTGATACCTTTTAAAGCATACAAATTTAAAAAAAGCGGAACAATTGTAAAAAATACAACAATGCAGAATAGGCACATATAAAATAAAGGTTCTGTTGGGATTGCACCACTGTATTTTGGATAAAAGGGCAAAATTAGCAATGCAATAAAAAGTAACTGTATATTCAAAAGAAGAAACTTATCAAGTTCACTATTCTTGCGCTGGCTGACCAAATACAATGCATAAGTTGCTGCCACGACCAAACTATAAAAAATGTCCTGAAAGTGATTTAGAGACAATAAAACACAGCTTATAACACTTATAAAAACCGCTGACCATTGCCATTTACTCAGTTTTTCGTGAAGTAAAAAGAAAGCAAAAACTGTTGTCAAAATTGGACAGATTAAGTAAGCAAGTGAACCCGCTTTCACACTCACATGATTGACAACATAAATGAAAATAAACCAATTGGATGCTAGAATCATACCTCCCAAAAGAGTCAAAATAACTATACTTCTTTTCTTTTTTAAAGGCATTACTGAGAAATCATTCCAGTTTTTACGAATATTCTTTTTTCTAAAAACAAGATTTATTACCGTCATCGTCAGTACGCTGAAAAACACACGGTAGAATAAAATATCCAAAGAAGGATAACTCGATATGGGTTTTAGTGCCAGACTGAAAAAGCCCCATATGAAAAATGCTAAAAAAGCGGCGAAATAGTATTTGTATTTTTTCATCGAAAAGTAAAATTCGCCACAAAGATAAGGATTTCTGTAGTGAATCAATGTCTTTAATAAGTTGCTGACAATCTGTGAAACTAAGATGGAAAGAGATTTGTTCTCTGTTTTTTAATAATCTAATAACCAAAATAAGGGATAATTACTTTATTTTAAAGCTTAGTGTCTTAGAGGCTTAGTTTCTCAGTAATTTTTCAGTTAAATATCAGGTTTTTGGTTACTAAAGTTTAAGAAACAAATTAAAAATTCTATTTTTGTTCAAAATATAAAATAATGAAACGATTTTTAGGAATTTTGATTTGTGTATTTGCTTTTTCGGGCTGTGATGATGGTGATTTAATAGTGGATACAATTGATTTTTCGGATGTAACTACAAGCAGTTGTTCTGATAATAATCTTATTTTTAAACTCAAAGAAAGTGAATCTTTAATTCTGAATATTCCAGAAGTAACTTTTACAGAGAACCCTACACCTGTGAATGACCCAATAAAATTAGACATTAATACGACAAATCGAGTGGTGTATAATTTTTATGACGGTAAAGTAGCTGCCGCAAATATATGTGCTTTAATTCCTCCGGCGACTCCCAATATAAAAAATCAATGGGAAGCATCTTCGGGTATCATTCAAATTACAACTACTGCTGTAAAGAAATTGAACGAAACAGATAACAGTACCCGAATAACAGGATACAATAATAATATTATTTTACAAAATATCACTTTCGCAAAACCTGATGGCACAACGCAGTTTTATGAAACCTTTCCTTTTGGTGATTACTTGAAAACGGTAGATCCATTGCCATTTGGTTTCCAAGATCCTTTGAGTATCTGTACGAGTGGTCAAGTGTATAAATTTAGTGAGAGTGAATCTTTTACACTGAATATCGATCCTGCACTGATTGTTAATGAGGTTACTCCTGTTGGTTCCCCAAGAACCGGAGTGGTAGGACTTGTCACAAACAAATTAGTTTACCGTCTGTTTAACGGTGTTGTGCCACCATCTTATTTTTGTCAAGTGACAGATCCATTACTGCCTACTGTTAATCAAACATGGTTAGGAAAAGCAGGGGGCGTTATTGAGGTTACAACTACTACAAATGGCCCAAATACTTTCAAACATACCATTATTCTTAAGAATGTAACGCTTGAAAAAGACACAAATAATTTTCAATTGGGAACCAGTTATAAATATGGCGAGTTACAAACTAAAATACCATGATAAAAATCTTGAAACACATAAAAAAAACGTCAATACTTTTAATTAAGCATTGACGTTTTTTTATGGAGTTAAGGATACTTATTTATTGTTCTGTTTAAAATAAACTTCGGTTGCACCGGCACCATATTTTTGGTAATTGGCATCCTGAAAAACAATATTGTCATAACGGCCAAATAGAAAATCCAATTCGGCTTTCAAAATACCTTCACCCACACCGTGAATGAAAACAATCTTTGGAATCCGATTGCGAATCGCAAACTCAATATGACGTTTAGCTGTTTCCGACTGCAAAGTCAAAATATCGTAATTTGACATTCCACGTTTGTTGGGTACCAGTTTCTCGATATGTAAATCAAATTCAGGGACAGGCAATTCATGCTTATCTTTCTTCTCTTTTACAAAGCTTCGGGGTTTTGGGATTTCCTTTTCTTTTTTTATTTCATTGATATTGATACCTTTTATTTCCTCCATCAAGTTGGCAGATTCTCCTATTTTGATGAGCTCATTGGTAGCAAAATTCATCACAAAACCATCTGCTGTTTCAATAGTGATGACCTTGTCTTTGACCGACAAGACAACACCATCAACCGCTTCATCCAATACCGAAACTTTATCTCCTTTACTAAACATCATCTTCTTCTTTATCTTGATTTTTACTAGGAGTCTTACTGCTCAATTTCATCATTCCCATCATAAAAATGACAATGGCAATCACCATTACATACACATTTTTATCGGCGCTCGTCTGCTCATACAAAGCAACACCAATGGCTAAAACCATCAGCAAAATCATAAATTTTTTCATCGTTTCATTTTCAGTTTTCAAAAATACTAAACTTTTTGACTTATTAAGACCAAAAATCATAATAAGGGCGTATCCCAGTTGTGAAAATCTCAGTCGTGCCTCCTTTGTTTTTCGCAACTGGGTCGGGCTTTTGGCTTTATCTTTATTTTTTGAAAGAAAAAAATAAAGATAAAGCCAAAAGCCCTTACGCAAAAGTGCCTTTAAAGAAATGGATTTGTAAATCATATCCTGATTAGTTTATAAGGTTGGTTAGTCATAAAAATCTTCTCATAAAGAAAAAAGTAACGAGATGGTAATCAATATTGTCATCAGGATAACCAAAAAAAAAGTTTACCGATCAATACATGAGTTATTTCTTAATATTGATTTTTATATAATGTAAGAAAAGAGAATTGAATTAAATAAATTTCTAAAGCGCAATGATTTTTCCGTACGATTAATACGTTTAGTTTATCAAAAATGATGCATTTCATCGACAATATTTTGACATAATCTTATTTTTTTTAACTTTGGAGTATTAGATGATTTGTGTTGAGTATGAAGTATTTTCGAATATAAAAGCGATTATTTTTGCATTCAACACAGCTAATAAAAATGTAAAGTCTAACATAAAAAAATCCAAAATGCATTTAATTTTAGAATTAGGTATTGTTGCAGGAATTTTACTTTTAGTACTGCTAATCTCCTTTGCAAATAAAATAAACCAAAAATCTGAGAGATAAAAAATCATGATTTAAATGGCGAGGAATTGAATGGTAATAAATTCAATTTGTCGTGAGCTTTGCAAAGTACAATTCAAGAATTCCTTAAACTGAACCACACAGAAAGAGGAATAATTTAAAAGTAAAAAACCACAAAGTAATAGGTTCATTACTTTGTGGTTTTTTTATATGTGGAAAAAGAGCTTACGGGATATCAAATCAATAATAAAAAGTTCTTATAAAAATGAATACCCTTGCCCAGATTACTTCACTTAATTTTTATTATAACTGGAGTTCAGTCACCTACGTTTGCGGTGAAAATCCCCTGCTTTTGGGCGTGGATTGCAATGGGTAGCAGGATTAGCTCCTGATTATTTTAGTTTATTTGTTCCAGTCTATTTTTCTTGAAAAGTACATTACTGCTGCAAGGATAGCAAACAAACCGATACTTCCCACCAATAATGCATAGTTTTCCAGTTGTATGATGACATAGATAAAGGTGTACAACCCGGTGAGTGATCCTGCGATGAAAATAGGGAATTTGTTTCCTTTTAGGATCGAAACGGAGTACAGCGATATCAATGCTATGATTGCTGTTGCTGCGATGAGGTAGGCTTTCGTGAAGCTACTGTGTTCGGTGATTGAAATCAGCAATGTGTAAAATAAAATCAATGCCAACCCGATCATGGTATACTGGAAAATATGAATCCTGATTTTGCTGATGGATTGGATTAGAAAGAAAACCAAAAACGTCAGGCCAATCACCAGAAAGCCATATTTAGCGGCTCTTTCATTCTGTTGGTATTGGTTTACGGGAATCACAAAGTCAACTCCAAAGGCATAGGTTCCTAAATCGGGTAAGACTTCGAAAAATTGTTGTGAAAAAGCTCTGTTAATGTGAAGTATTTTCCAATTAGCCACAAAACCGTCATTGTTGATTTTTTTGGTTTTATCGTCTGGAAGGAAATTACCGGTGAAGCTTGGCGAAGCCCAATTGGATTGCATGCTTAACTGCGTAGTTTTACCAATAGGAACCATTTTTATTTGCTTACTTCCGTTGTAGGTGATGTCGAAACCAAAGTTGGTTTTGTCTGTCTTTAAGGTGTTTTTTAAGTCTATAAAACCGGTTTCCAGTGCTTGTGTTGAATCGGTTATGTTGGTGCTGTAAACAGGTTCAAATGTCAATTTATTACCGCCAAGATTTATTTTTACCTCGTCTTTAATGCTTTTTAAGTTGGTTGTTTTTATCAATATGGTGGCTTTATTCCATTGAATGTTTTCGGTTGGAATATTTCTGCTGCTGAAATCGGGTTGAATATAATTCCCTTCAAAATTCATTTTGGAACTGTATACGACCGATTCGTAGTTGTTTCTATTAAGTAACTTGGTAGTAACATTGGATTTAGCTTTCAAGTCTTCCGGAAAAAAATAGGCGTATTTGGTAATTGCTTTTTGCTGTTTTACCGTTTCATTTGTTTTTTGGTTAATAGACAGTGTTTCCTCAAAAACGGTATAAGGAACTTTTAGTATTGGACCATAAAAATAGACGCTTTCACCCCATTTGTCATTGATTTCGGAGATAACTTCTTCTTGACGGTTCGAGCGTTCCTGAATCAAACTTTTGACAAATTCCAGCGGAATGAGCAAAATGAGAGTTAGGAATCCTACCATCAACATTTTGGCTGTTGTGGATTGAAAAATTGATTGAAAAAAGGAGTTAGGGGCAGGATTTTGATTTTCTTGAGTTTCCATTTTTTGTTGATTAAAGTTATTTGATTAGAAAGGTGAATTTGCAGATGCGAAATAGTTTATAATGACGTAATACAGAAATGCTACGGGAATGTTACCCAACAGAATTATAATTTTAAGCCCGATGTATTTCCGCTGTTGCGGTAAAATGTAAAAATGGTACAAGAGATGATAGAGCATTATTCCATTGAGAAATAGAGCCAATACAGTGAAAATAAATCCAATGATCAAAACAAAAGAAGTATCCTGCAGCGTTAGAAAAAGAATAAAAAACAGTGTTCCGATGATAAAACAACCAAGGGCAAGTTCTGTGGAGGTTTTGCCTTCAAAAGGTTCCTCATTGGTTTGAATTGTTTGCATGATTTAAAACTTTAAAGTACTTTGAATTTCAAAGTGTTTGATTAAAAAAATAGATTATCGTTTCTGTATTAATTTTTCGAGTGCATTAATATGATCTTGAAATGCTTTGCGACCATCTTTGGTAGCTCTGTAGCTTGTATTTGGTTTTTTCCCAATAAATTGCTTTTCGATTGCAATGTAGCTTTCCAATTCCAAGGCTTTGGTGTGACTGGCCAAATTACCGTCGGTAACGCCTAATAATTCTTTCAAAGTACTAAAATCAGCCGATTCATTGACCATCAAAACCGACATGATTCCAAGTCGTATGCGGTGGTCAAATGCTTTATTTATATTTTGAATAATGTTTTTCAAGTCTTAGTAGGTATCTATAATTGTTTTTACTATTTTGGATTGTTCCAAATTTGAAGGCGCGACTACGTTCTCTTCAAGCGGGATTTTATTTCCATATCTTTCTGCTAGTATTGCTTGTACTCGGGTATCTTCTAAATTAAAATCTTTTAGTTTTTGAAGAGTACACAATTCGATTCCAGCACCATTTTTGTATATTTTCCAAATCAATTCTGAGCAATATATTTTATCATCAGACCATTCAAAATAGTGGTCATAGTCTTTGTTGTTGAAGCCTTTTGCATAATTTTTCATCTTTTGCAAAGTTACAGAACTTAAAAGCCTCGATGCATTTTTTAATCGGGTTACCAAAAAATGATTTTCCTTTCCGCGGGTAATCCAAGTTTTGAGGGGTGTGTATTTTACAGGTTGAACAGCTTCAAAAACATATTTTTCACCCTTCTCAATGAATACGATTCCGCAATGGGAAAATTTGGAATTTGTGGCTATTCTTATGGCTTCAGATTGTTTGGATTGGGAAGTTTGAAAAATCATGTCTCCTTCTTGTATTTTATCCAAGACTGTGACAGGTCGAGCACCAAAAAGAATATTCCCAAACATTGAATTAGCAATGAATAATGCACATCCAAAACTCATCAGAAAGGTAATTATGGCAAAAATATATTTCGTTTTTTTCATATCTGTACTTTTTGGTTTCATAGTTCACATCGATATTGTCTGTTTTATTATTTTCAATCTAAAACTCTGCAATCTAAATTCTGCAATCTGCAATCTAGTTCCTGTCGTACTTGAAATACATCATACTACCATATACGATATGACAGATTCCAAATCCTAATGCCCAAAATTCTAACGCGTACCCGGAAAATTCGGTAGCCAAAAGCCCTATTATAATAATCGTGATACCCAGATAGCGCACATCTCGGAGTGTATATTTACTTGCATTTACACAAGACAAACCATAAAAAATCAAAGTTACGGGGGCAATCAATCCATAGCTTCCATTTCGCAATAATAACAAGCCAAAAATTCCACCGGTTACCAATGGAATCATGAAGTTGGTTAACAGTCTTTTTGAACTGCTATTCCATACTGTTTCGCCTCCTCTTTTTGTTTTGTTATAGGTAAGTAATATGGCTGTGGCTATTGACAAAACTAATACTAAAAGTGCAGTCAAAACGATTAATTTGAAAGTATGGCTTTCTAAAGTGATAATCTTGTCGTAATTATCCGTGCCATAATTATTGTTGTTATTTTGAATTAGTTTATGGGCTATAAAAGCGCCTATCAAGGCATATACACCTGCCATTATTCCAGCTAAACCGCTCAAAGATATAAACTGAGAGGATTTATTCATCATGTTTTTAATCTCACTGATATCTTGTAAATATTTATCGTCCATATATAAAGTACTTTGAATTACAAAGTAAATAATAAAATTTAAGAAAAACAATACTTTTTTATTATTTTTATTAGATGAAAATTACGGACGAATATATCTATCGCCAGTCTGAAAAGTTTAGGTCAATTCTTTTGCATCTAATAAGTGTGTTTGAACGGGAAATGCCTGAATTGGATTTGCTTTTTAAATGGGGAATACCTTATTTCTATTATAAGAAAAAACCTTTCTGCTATTTGGCACCCAATCAAAAAAAGGGATTTGTAGACGCAGGTTTTGCCAGAGGATTTCAATTAACAGGAAACCAGGATTATCTTGTCGGAGAAAAGAGGAATACAGTCAAGTCGCTTCGGTATTATAATTTAGAGGATATTGATAATACTATTTTGGTTGATGTGATAATGGAAGCAAAGACATTATATAAATAAAAATAGTACAGTCCGTAAAGCGTACTAAGTGTTTTTTTTTGCCACTGATTACACAGATTTTCACAGATTTTATTCCCATTATTAAAGAAATCTGTGCTAATCTTTCTAATCCGTGGCCAATTGAATGGGTATGGTATTTGTCACGGATAGTCATAAATAAAAAAAATCCCCCGAAGGAGATTTCATAACTATGTTGAGGATGAATTAAAGTCTGAAGATACCTCCAAAAGAAACAATTGTTCCTCCGTACCAAAAATGATGTTGAGCATGATCACCAGTATAAGTAGTCCTAACATCTGTCATGTTAATATAACCACCTTTTAACTCGGTTAGCATGTAAAAATGTTTGAAGAAAGTGAAATTTAAACCAGCATCCGCCGAAAAACCGTATCCTGAAATATGAAACTCGTCATGTCTTTGTTTTTGTAATACTGTAGCGTCTGTTCTTGGAACCAATAATCCCATTCCTAATCCTTGCGTGAAATTTAGTTGAAAGATATCGGTATTTGTAATTCCAAAAATTGAAGAGATATCTGTGTAATAAGCTGCTTCGGTAAAAACATAATTTAATCCATTTGTATGTTCAAATTTTAAAAATTTACCGTCAGTTAAATCTACTGGTTGGTTATTGTAAGTTCCGTTAAATTGAGAACCAGCTTCAGTCGAAGGCAAATTAATCGTTCCATTAATCATTGCTGTTTGGTTTTGAGTCATTACATATTTCATGTGATCAACTCCAATGGAAACATTAAATTTATCGTGTATAAAATACCCAATTTTCCAATTGGTCTGCGATGAAGTTAAGCTTCCAGGTTTTACATAATCAATATTCCAGCCTTTTGGTAAATCATGAGATTGTGCATTTTCTACTGTAAAATTGTATCCCTCTCCTTCAAAATGTAAATCAGAAGTAGTGTAATAAGTTCTATTTCCTCCCCAATGTGCAAAAAACTTTCCTTTGTTGTGTGCGGTATATAGTTCTTTTTTTATGGCGTCATTTTGTGCAAACGTATTGATTGCAATAAAAAGTACTAAATAAGCAGTCTGTAAAAATTTTGTTTTCAATGTCTTTAAATTTGATTAATAATTTTTATTAAAGCAACTAAAATCTATCTTATGCTTAAAATCTCCCGAAGGAGATTTTGATTTTATGTGAGAGTATTTTATAATCTAAAAATACCTCCAAAAGCAATAATTCTTTGGAAAAAGAAGAAATCTTGTGAAGCTTTATCATCACTACTTGTTGTAGTTCTAATATCTTGCATGTTGATGTAACCTGTTTTTAGTTCACCTTGTATATAGAAATATTTGAAAAACGTAAAGTTAATTCCCGCTTTTGCAGATAAACCATATCCAGAAATGTGAAAATCATCATGACGAGGCATTCCTAGCACAGTAGCATTTGTTTTTGGATATAAAAGTCCGGCTCCTAAACCTTCAGTTAAGTTGATCTGAATTTTATCTGTATTTGGTAATTTAAATAATTTCGAAATATCGTCATGTCTGGAAACCTCAGTATTAACATAGTTCAAACCATCTGTATGTTCGTACATTAAAAAAGCAGTACCATTTGGCTGAACAACATTTTTCTCATAACCACCTTCCTGAGCATTACCTTGAGACATATCTACAGGAGTATTATTATAAACTCCGTTGTAAATAGAGCCAGATTGATCAGCAGGTAAATTAATATAACCAGTTACATTAGCTATTTGAGCTTGGCTCATTACATACTTCATGTGATCCCAACCAATAGCGACACTGTAATGATCGTTAATGAAATATCCCATTCTAAAGTTAGTTTGAGGAATTGTCATGTTAGCAGGATTTATATAATCAACATGCCAGCCTTTTGGTTTGTCGTGAGCAACCATATTATCAACTGTAAAGTTGTAATCTTTTCCTCTGAAGTTTACATCAGATTCACTATAGCTTTCTCTGTTGCCACCCCATGAAATGAAGAATTTTCCTTTATTGTGTGCAGTAAATTTTTCAGTACTTTGCGTGCTGTCTTGAGCAAAAGCATTAATTGATAAAAAAAGAACTAAAAATGAGGCGTAAAAAAAAAATGTTTTCAATGTATTGGTATTCTATGTTAAATTAAAATTGATTTATGGTTTTTCTAATAGCAACCAATCTGTTCATTAAAGGCTCAAAGTAATCCAAGTGCAACATATTCGCACCGTCACTTTTAGCATTAGCTGGGTCAAAATGAGTTTCAATAAAAATTCCATCTACACCAACAGCAATTCCAGCTTTGGCAACAGTTTCAATCATATCAGGTCTTCCTCCAGTTACTCCTGCAGTTTGATTTGGTTGTTGTAATGAATGAGTAACATCCAAAACTGTTGTAGCATATTGTTGCATAGTAGGAATACCTCTGTAATCAACAATCATGTCTTGGTAGCCAAACATAGTTCCACGATCCGTTACCATCACGTTTTGGTTATTACAGTCCAAAACTTTTTGAACCGCATGTTTCATACTCTCCGGACTCATGAATTGTCCTTTTTTCAAGTTCACCACTTTTCCGGTATTGGCGGCAGCCACAACCAAATCAGTTTGACGAACAAGGAAAGCAGGAATTTGTAATACATCTACATATTCTGCAGCCATTGCAGCATCTTCATTAGTGTGGATATCCGTCACAGTCGGCACTCCAAAAGTTTTAGATACTTTTTCCAATATTTTAAGTGCTTTTTCGTCTCCAATTCCAGAGAAACTGTCTATTCTAGAACGATTTGCCTTTTTAAAAGAACCTTTGAATACAAAAGGAATTTGTAATTTATCAGTGATGCCAACTAACTTTTCAGCAATTCGCATTGCCATTTCTTCTCCTTCAATGGCACATGGACCAGCTAGTAAAAAGAAGTTACCGCTCTCAGTATGTTTGATTTGTGGGATATTATGTATGTTCATATTGTGTTTTTTTTGAAAGTGCAAAGGTAGTTTGAATTTGCGATTTCCGAATTAGATTTAGCAATTATTTTTAGAAGCATTAAAGCTATTATTTGGAGCTATTCCCGCTATCCGCTTGTATCTTTATGTCTCGTGAAAAAACGAGACATAAAGGATACCGCTACTATCGGGGCTAGGGCAGTAGTGGTTTTAATTATATTTTCTTTAAACTAAGACCAACCGGAACCATTAATTGACCTCTTTCATAGATGTTCAAATACAAGATGATTGGCTTTTTTAAACCTTCCCAACTTAATTCATATACATCTAGAAATCCAGCACCCATATCGCTAGTTTTGGTTGGAAATGGGCAGCAGTTTTCCAATTTTTTATAAGTTATTTTTTCGCCTTTTGGTCCTGCCAAAGCATTTATGAAATATTTTTGGTTGATGGTGTCATTTTTGGTGCCTTTGTAAAAAATATTGATAGGGTAGTCTTTATCATATCCGTATTTTTTGTCTTTACTGTATTGAGTAATTATAAAGGCATTATTTTTACCCACTACAGGCACAGGAGCATTATTATCTACGTTTTTTATTGAAGATTTAATACTTCCACATGAAACGAGTAGTAGGAGTACCGTTATGAATAAGGCTATTTTTTTCATTTTGAGAGTTTAAATTTTTAAAGTGATGTATTTCTTACCACAAATATAAAAAGAACTTTACTCTATTATCAAAAACCAACTGTAATCCTTATATTTTTTTGTCAAAAAACAGCTGAATTGATGAATTTATCAAAATCCTTTTATATTTGTAACCAAAACAAATTTATATGAGTGTGATTTTTCAAACATGGCCTTGGTATGTCGCTGGCTTTTTAATCGGAATGGTGATGCTTTCACTGATTTATTTCGGAAAGAATTTCGGTATGTCAACTAATCTTCAGTCTTTATGTTCTATGACCGGATTAGGAAAACGTATTGAGTATTTTGATTTTGACTGGAAAGCAAATCGTTGGAATTTCGTAGTGGTTTTGGGTGCTATGGCCGGTGGTTTTGTAGCTGTGCATTTTATGAGCGATCCTTCTAATGTTGATATTAATCCAAAAACGATAGCTCAACTTGCCCAAATGGGAATCGATGCTCCCAATGGTCAGTTAATGCCCCAAGCTTTATTTGGAGAACAAATTTGGCAATCACCCAAAAGTATTTTGATACTCCTTGTTGGTGGTATTTTGATTGGTTTTGGGACGCGTTATGCAGGTGGATGTACATCTGGGCATGCAATTTCGGGATTGAGTAATTTACAATTGCCATCGTTGAAAGCAGTTATTGGTTTCTTTATTGGCGGACTGATTATGGCACACTTTTTATTACCCTTACTTTTTTAGATCATGAATGTTTTAAAATATTTTCTTGTAGGATTCCTTTTTGGAATAGTTCTTACCAAATCCGAAGCGGTTTCTTGGTACCGTATTTATGAAATGTTTCAATTTCAATCGTTTCATATGTATGGAATTATTGGGGTTGCCGTTGCGACAGGAGTTGTTGGTATTCAGATTATCAAAAGATATAACGTCAAAGACATCGATGGTTTTCCAATCGAAATTCAGGAAAAGCCAAAAGACAATGCCAGATATTGGATAGGGGGAATTTCTTTTGGACTGGGTTGGGCCTTGGTTGGTTCATGTCCGGGACCAATTTTTATATTGATAGGGGCAGGATTTATGCCTGTAATTATTGTGCTTATTGGCGCTCTGATTGGAACTATTATTTATGGTGCTTTAAAAAGCAAGTTGCCTCATTAAACATTAAATTCATTTCCAAAAAAAAAGCATTTTCTAAATTGGAAAATGCTTTTTTTTTGGAAAAATATCTTGTTTTAGTTGAGCGTGAGGGATAGGAATAAGCTACCGAAGTAGCATGGATAGCCCGACAGCATTAAGGAAAGAGGCCGAATAAGCGTAGTCTAAATTAGGCCTCTTTTCTTAATGGTGGCACGCCCTAAATATTATTTTATATTTTGGAATTCAATTTTAAAATTCCATTTACAATTAAATATTGAGCAAGGCAATAGGTTGCCATAATGTAAAATGAAGCATTTGCTATTGGAGCGTAAAATTTGTTGAAAGCCAAAATACTATCCGAACTTACAAATACAATCGCACCGATAAGGATATAATTGTTTGCAGGAATCGCCCATTTTAAACTGCCTTTGAAAGCAAAGAAAAGCATGGTGGTAATAACGACTGCATAGACCAAAACAGGAATTTTTAATGGGCCTAGTTTTGGGAATAATGTGTCAATCATGAAAGCGAAATAGGCAATTATGGCAAGAACACCAATCCAAAAAAGGGCTTTGTTATTGTTGATTCTACTGTTTTGTTGTTTGCTGAAAAGGGCAATGTAAACCAAATGCGATATGAGAAAAGCAACTAACCCAAAGATGAAATAAAGTTCGCCCCTGTCTGTAAAAAGCAGAATAATATCGCCTATCCAAGAAAATGTCAATGCGGTTAAAAGGATTTTTTTGGTTGGAAAACTTTCAGAAACTATAACTGTTCCCATTAAAATAGGAAGCAAAATAGGTTTCATATAGATGTCGAATCCTTCAAGATTAAGGAAAAGAATACCAAGATAAATAATAGTAAAACCAATATAGGTTTTGAGAAGTAAAGATGATTGCATAGATTTTTTTAAGAAGTTGCGACAATTGATTTTTTTGTATCAAAATTGGTGTTTACAAAATAAAACGTAACCAATAACGATAAAACGAGATATCCAATTATGATGTAAGACGCCAAAGGGAAAAGTGTATTCATGCCAAACCAATCACCAAGATAGGCAACGATTGCTATTCCCGAAAAAAAGCGGATTGTTTCCCACAACAATGAGATTTTTCGAGTATCCATCAATTCGGTGTAGCTGTAAACGGTTAGAAATATAAAAGCACCGTAGATGAATACGTTTGGTAAACCAATATTCGCAATAGAATTGTACATATAGGTAATGAGTAACAAAGTGATTATGGCTTGAAATAATGACCAATACATTAATTTGTTGGAATGTTGTGTCCCATATTTCTCAAAGGCATAAACATCGGTTATTTTGTTGACGGGGTATTTTTCTTCAAAATTTTCAGGACGCCAGCCAGTAGGTTTGAACCAAATAGTGAGTTTGTCTTTCCATTTTTCGGCACGCCAAGCATCGGTTATCAATAACCACAAGTGCTGGAAGTTAATTCGGAAAGGATTCCAAGTTTGTGCTGGTCTTGTAATGCCAAAAACAGGGGGAACCGAATCTAATTCTTCCTGAAAAGTGCCAAAAAGTTTATCCCAAATAATAAATATTTGCGAATGATTTTTGTCCATATAAATGGGGTTGATGGCATGATGAACGCGATGATGTGAGGGTGTAACAAGAATGTGTTCCAAAAAGCCCATTTTTTTGATATGTTTGGTATGATACCAAAATTGTAAAAATAAGTGAATAGGCAGTATTATCGCAATTACCCTTGGTGGGACGCCCAATAGTGCCGCTGGAATCAATAGAAAAGTAAATAAATTGACAAAACTCGAAACTGTTTGACGCAAGGCACAAGCTAGATTAAACTCCTCGCTACTGTGATGAATCGCGTGTTTGTTCCATAAAAAATTAATTTGGTGAGAAAGTCGATGACTCCAATACCCATAAAAATCAATGACGATAAATCCAATGATATAAGCCCAGATAGTAGCATCCAAATGAATTATGGCAAACTTGTTTTCAAACCAGTCATAAGTCACTAAGGTAATACTAAGTCCAAGAACATCTTTGACCGAATTGACCATTCCCGAACTGATACTCGAAACTGAATCCATGTTTGGAACCGTGTCTTCTCCTTTATAGTGTCCGTATATTTTTTCGATTATAATTAATATCAAAAAAATAGGCATCACAAAAACTAATATTTTACCGTATTCTTCCATTTGATGGGTATTTTTTTTCAAATATAGAATAATTGTTTAGAATGTTGTAGTTTTTGTTATTTTTTTATAGGTAGTTTTACATATTCAATAATGCGAATTTTCAGAAGAATAGAGTTGTTGGAGAGTATTTTGGTTTCAAAATTAGTTCAGGTACAGAGAAGACATAAAAAAACCTACTTAAGATTGTACTTCTCAAGTAGGTTTAATAAATAACAAATTTTTGGAAATAGTATTGTGTAGTTTAGATTATTTCGGCAGTTAAGCCTGCTTCAAGTAATCTAGAGCATTGTACCCTTAATTTATCATATTCCCCCGTTTTTACAGTGCATTTCCCTTTGTAATGCACAATTAATGAGCACTGTTCTGCTTGAATAGGAGTGTGCCCGCAAACACGAACTAAAGTGTCAATGACATGATCAAATGTATTTACATCATCATTGTAAACTATTATTTCATTGTTTTTGGTTGTAACTTCCTCTTCTCGGGTTCTTTCTTTTACTTTCTCTATTGTACTCATGCTTTTAGGTTTTTGTACTTTGTTGATTTATAAAAAAGTAGATACTAATTTACGTATTTTATTGATACCCAGTTGTTTCTTTGAAGTTTTTTTACAAAAGTTAATCCTTTTTCTGTGCAAGAGGCATCAATATAAGGAATGTCTTCTTCATAGAAACCACTAAATAATATAGTTCCGCCCGTATTTAAACTGTCAACATAGCTTTGCATATCGTTTAACAAAATGTTTCTGTTGATGTTGGCAATGATCAAATCGTATTTTTTGTCTTTTAATAACGCAGCATCTCCTTCGTAAACCGTAATTTGTTTGCAATTGTTGCGCTCGGCATTTTCAATGGAGTTCAGGTAACACCAGTTGTCAATGTCAATAGCGTCTATGGGTTGAGCTCCCTTCATTTCGGCAAGAATGGCCAAAATTGCTGTACCGCAACCCATGTCTAGTGTTTTCATTCCGGTAACATTCATTTCTAATAAATGCTGAATCATCATGTGTGTAGTTTCATGATGCCCCGTTCCAAAGCTCATTTTAGGCTCGATTACAATATCATATTCTGCGTCCGTTTTCGGGTGAAATGGTGCTCGAACATGACAATTTCCTTCTACGTCGATAGGTTCAAAATTCTTTTCCCACTCTTCATTCCAGTTTACTTGCTCGATTTCCTCAAAAGTATAATCGATTTTGAATTCTTCCGATTGTAATATTTGAATGTCTTCCAATATCGTTTCGTCCCAAAGGTCTTTTTGCACAAAAGCAGAAATACCGGTTTCGGTCTCAGTGAAGCTTTCAAAAGCTTTTTCACCCAATTCGGCAATTAATATTTCCGATCCTAACTCCTTTGGTTCAATTGAAAAATGATACCCTATATAAATATTTGACATGTTTAATTTTTTTGCAAAGGTAACAATAGGATGCAATCCTTTTTTGAATTTTGGCAACTATTTTGGGAGAATGTTTTTTTGCTTATTTTTTTGAAGTATTTCATTTTAATAAATTTTCAGAAAAGGAGCTTTGCTTTAAATAAGATTGCATCTGATTTTTAACACATACAATTATAGTGGTAAGATTTGTGTTAATGGTCTAAAAATGAACGCCTAGTATGTTTTTGAGATTTTAAAAGTGTTGTTTTTTAATTTTTATTTCTCGTTTTATGCTAATCTTATACTTTTTTTTGGAATATAAAAAAATGACTTTTATCATGTTTTTAAAAATATAACTAACTGAATTACAGTTATTTAATTGATAAAATATGCTGTTATTCTTTAATATTATTTTATATTTGTAGTGTTGTTTTATACCAATTAAATACAACACTATTTTAATATTCAAATTAATTATATCTACCATGAAAAAAGTTTTTATTTATACCGTCGCAACACTGTTTTTTGTTTTTTTGGGACAGGCGCAGGATATAAAACAAGCGAAAAACGCTATTGATGCCGAACAGTATGAAGTAGCGAAAAATACTTTGGAAACCATTACCGCCTCAAAACCTACTGATGGCTATGCTAAATTTCTTTTGGGCAATGTGTGTCTGTTGCAAGGGGATTATGCAGCCGCCAAAAAACATTTTGATGCTGGCATTTCGTGTTCCACCAAAGGAAATTTTAATTATATCGGATTAGGCTATATTGCGTTGGATAAAGACGATGTTGCCGAAGCTGAAAAATATTTTGCATTAGCTACACAAAATAGTAGTAAAAAAGATTTAGAAGAAACGGTATATATAGGCAAGGCCTATACCTATTCAGATCATCCGAATTACAAAAAGGCAGTTGAGGTTTTGAGTAAATCCAGATTAATTGATCCGGCAAATACCAGTGTTTTATTGGCTTTGGGAGATGCTTACAAATTCAATAAAAAACAAAACGATGCTTATGATTGTTATCGTGAAGCTTTTAGATTGGACAATACTTTACTAAGAGCCAAAATGGGATTGGGTACTTTAATAAAAAATGCCCATAATTTTCCTTATGCATTAACTGCGTTTGACGAAGTGATTGCATTAAATGCTAATTATGGACCTGTGTATCGAGAACTTGCTGAAACCCAATATTTATGGGCATTAAATGATGCGCGAAATTACGATACTCATATTGCAAAAGGATTGGCTTTTTATGAAAAGTATATGTCCTTGACGGATTATTCTTTGGAATCCCGTATGCGTCATGCTGATTTCCTTATTCTTGCAAAAGATTACAAAGCACTTGAAATCGAAGCCAACGAAATGACTAAGATTGATAAAGTAAATCCAAGGATTTATCGTTATTTAGGATATTCTGCTTATTACAATAATAATTTTGATACGGCTATAAGTTCTTTGACATCCTATGTTTCGGATCCGTCAAATAGAGTCATTGGAAGAGATTATTTTTATATTGGTGCTGCAAAAGTGAGCAAAGGAGTAAGTTTGGTTCCAATTGATAATTCACTTATTGATAATGGAATTTTAGATCTTAAAAAATCTTTTGATATGAGTCCTGCTATTGCCGGTGAGCTTCCTGACTTGGCTAAAAAGTTGTACGAGAAAAAGCTATATAACCAAGCTGCTACCGTTTATGAAATTGCAATTGCAAACACAGAGACAAAATCATACTTAATGGATAATTTCTTTTTTGCTTCTTCCGTATATTGGGCCTGCAGTGGTATTGAAAATTTGTCTCCACTGCAAATCGAGCAACTGAATAAAGCCGACATGGCATTAAACACGATTATTACAGCTTCGCCAACAACCCAGGATGCGTATCTTTTTAAAGCCAGAATTCAAGTTTTGCTTAAAAATAATACGTTGGTAGCCAAAAATTATGAGGATTTCATAAGCGCAGCCAACAAAAAAGATCCTGCTGAACTTATAAAAATGAAATCAAAATTGATTGAAGCTTATAATAATTTGGGTATTATTTATGCAGATACGGATAAGGTCAAAGCGAAAGAAAATTTTGGTAAAACACTGAGCATCGATCCCGCTAACCAAAATGCAATTGAGCAATTAAAATTATTACGATAAAGTTTATTTGTAATTTGATTGTTGAAAAACCAACGGTATTCATGGCGTTGGTTTTTTTTATGGATTTGAATTAACTCCAATAAAAAAAGGAAACCTAGTTTCCTTTTTTTTGTTTTTGATTTTGGGCAAATCGGGCTTAATTAATTTCGATGTGCAGTTTCTTGAACCTTTTGGGGTGAAAATATTTCTTTTTTGAAATATTGATGAACAAAAGAAAAGTCACAGTGATTTTGGGTTTTGAAGTATGATCGAGTAATAATCTTTCTTTTCAATATTACCGTTAGCATTGCGTATTACTCGATCTGGAACTTCAATTCCTTTTTGTTCTTAGTACTTTCCAATAATGATGCCAAACTATTTTTTATTGATAAAAAACGTTTGAAAACACTAATGTTTATTGTATTGAAATTAAGGCTGTTGGAAGTGCAAGAGGGATAGGAATAAGCTACCGAAGTAGCATGGATAGCCCGACCGCATTAGGGAAAGGGGCGTATAGGCGCAAAGTAGATTTGGCCCCTTTTCCTAATGTGGTCTTGCCCAAATAATCTCGATGAATTGCAAAAAAAAAAAGCGGTACAAAATTATTTGCACCGCTTTGAAGTATATTATAATTGCTTTTTAGATTGAGGTCACGATAGCAATAAAATCTTTTGCATTTAAGGCAGCACCACCGATAAGCCCGCCATCTACATCTGGTTTAGAGAAGATTTCTTTAGCATTATCCGGTTTTACACTTCCTCCGTAAAGAATAGAAACATCTTCAGCTACATCGCTTCCAAAAGCTTTACGAACTGTTTCTCTGATAAATTCGTGCATATCTTGTGCTTGCTCTGGTGAAGCAGTTTCACCTGTTCCAATAGCCCAAACAGGCTCATATGCCAATACAATTTTTTCCCAATCTTTAGCTTCAATGTGGAATAAACCATCTTTCAATTGGTTTTCAACAATATTGAAGTGGTTTCCAGATTGACGATCTTTTAATTCTTCACCGAAACAGAAAATTACGGTCATATCGTGTTTCAAAGCTGTATTTACTTTGCTTGCGATTAAAGCGTCAGTTTCATGAAAAATAGCTCTACGCTCTGAGTGACCTAAAATTACGGTATTTACACCTACACTTTTAAGCATATCTGCAGAGATTTCGCCTGTAAAAGCACCGCTTTCTGCTTGATGTACGTTTTGTGCAGCAACCGATATATTGGAGTGTGTTAAGTTTTCTACTGCCGAAGCCAAGTTCACAAATGTTGGTGCAACAATTACTTGTGCAGCAGTTTCAGCTGGAATTTGTGTCAATAGTTCATTCAATAATTCTTTTGTTTGTGCCGCATTTTTATGCATTTTCCAGTTTCCTGCAACAATCTTCTTTCTCATTTTTGTAGTATTTATAGTTTTTTCTTTTTTAATTAATTCTTTTATGATTTGACCTGACAATTGTTATGGCAATTATTCTTGCAACTGTTTTAGGGTTGCATTAATTTTATCAAAGTCGGTTTCTATGGCGCGATAAACAACAATTTTTCCGTTTTTATCGATAATGATGTATCTCGGGATCCAATCTAAGTCAATTGCGCTTCCAAAAACACCTTTCATTCCGTCATTTGCCATGAAATGCAAGCCTTTTAGTTGGTGTTTTTCGATACCTTCTTTCCATTTATCTGCGGTTTTGTCCATTGACATAAACACATAAGATACGTTTGGATTATTGGTTTGAAGTTCTTTTAGTTTTGGCATTGCTTTGACACAATCGCCGCACCATGAAGCCCAAACCTCGATAAGCGTTGTTTTACCTTTTTGGTTTTTCAGAATATCTTTAAATTTAATTTGATTTCCGTCTGTAGCTAATAAAGTTTCGGAAAGTGCTTTTTTGGAGAACTCAGTTTTCTGAGCTTGGGTACAAGAAAATGTTGCAAAAGCAATAACTAAAAGGGCTATTTTTTTCATATGAATTTAATACTTGTTTTTTTGTTGGAATATGGAATCGCTATTCTTCATTCCTTTTGGTATCGTGGAATCATAGCGATTTCATCTAAAAAAGAATTTTCACAAAGTTAACCAAAGAAATCTAAATTAGGTAAACTGATTTTGGAATTTTAATGTGAAAATCTTTAAAAGCAATTACAATATCGTTATAGTTGATATTTTTTTGTGATTTTTTTATGTTTATTACTAACAAGAAAAAAGCCTTGCAGGAAAATGATATTCCAACAAGGCTGTTGTTTTTATTATTTTAACTAAAATTAGAAAGCTAAATCTTCAGTATCGTTGTAATGTACTTTTTGTTTAATAGTTCCTTTTTCAAGAATCACAAAACTTGGATTGGCTCTTTCGATAGTTTTTAACGGAATGGCATCACAGAAATAAAAATCGAAAGTGATACCATATTGTTTTTTGATTTTTGCAATTTCTTCTGGAGTAGAAGCAGTCATTCCAATTGTTTTATAACCTTTTGCGGAAGCGTTTTTACTGATTTGCTCCATTTTTGCAAGGCCATCTGCATTGGCTAGAGCCAAATCATAGGCCACAACCATCAATAATTTAGGTTCTTGGAGTAGTTCTTCTTTATAATCGGATCCGTCTTTTTCCATCACGAAATCATGAATAGGAGGAATGTAGCCTTCGGTGATTACTTTGTCTTTTCTGTCCACAAAAGTGGCGCCAGCCGGAATATTGGCCAAATCTTTTTCTGCAAATTCTTTGTCAACACCATTTACTTTATAGATAAAAATCATTTCCACCACGGATTTTGGTGCACCTTCCGGAATTTCCATTCCTTTTTGAATATTATTTCCAACTTTGAATGCGCGGAAGTCTTTTAATGGTAAGTGATTGATTACCCAATAACCCATAAAAGCGCATAGGAAAACAGTTAGAACTGCCAAGCTATTTTGAATTTTATTTGCAAATAAAGGTTTTACCAATTTCATATTAATAAAAAGTATTAATATAAAAAACAATAAAACAACGTCTTTCGTAAAGGATTGCCACGGCGTAAGATGTAATGCATCACCAAAGCATCCGCAGTCCTTTACCACATCAAAATAAGCGGAATAGAAGGTAAGGAAAGTGAATTTTATGATTAAAAGCAACAAAAGCCAAATTGTCAATTTTGATTTGTAACCAATGAGCAACATTACGCCCAAAACTACTTCCAAGATTACTATAAATAAGGCAATAGCCAAGGAAAAAGGAACGAAAAAAGGCATGTTGAAAACCGGTTCACTAAAATATTCTGCTAGTTTGTAAGAGAAACCAACAGGATCGTTCAGCTTGATTAATCCTGAGATTATAAATAAGATTCCAACGAAAATTCGGGAGAATTGTGTGAAGATGTTTTTCATTTTTGGGGTTTGTTTTTTAATAGTATTCTTTTGCAAACTTTATGTGGAGCTTCGAAAAATTTATTTTTTGTTCATCAAAATCAATGCGAAAATCGAATAATTAATCATATCCTGATAATTGGCATCAATTCCTTCGGAGACGATAGTTTTCCCCTTATTGTCTTCAATTTGTTTTACACGAAGCAGTTTTTGCAAAATCAAATCGGTAAGTGAACTTACGCGCATATCACGCCAAGCTTCCCCATAATCATGGTTCTTGTTTTCCATCAATTCTTTGGTCAAAGCTACTTTTGCATCGTATAATTGAGTTGCTCTTTCGGTTTCCAAATCGGGTTGGTCGACCACGCCCAATTCCAATTGAATCAAAGCCATAATCGAATAATTGATGATACCGATAAATTCTCCAGTTTCGTCTTCATCGACTTTTCTAATTTCATTTTCTTGCAAGCTTCTTATTCTTTGAGCTTTTATAAAAATTTGATCGGTTAGGGAAGGAAGTCTCAAAATGCGCCAAGCGCTACCGTAATCTTTCATTTTATTGATAAAAAGCGTGCGGCAAATGGCAATCACCTTGTCATATTCTTGTGAAGTATTCTTCATTATTGATGTATATTTGTATAAAATTGCACCAAAAATAAGAAAAATAAAGTTTAAAAAATTAAAGGTTTAAGGGTTTAAAAGTTTAAGAGTTTAAAAGTTTAATCAATTTTAAACAATTTCAAACAATTTCAAACAATTTAAACTTTTAAACAAAAAAAAATAAATGAACTGTAAAGGACAACTTATCGACTTATCCACGCCAAAAATAATGGGGATTTTGAATATAACTCCCAATTCTTTTTTTGATGGTGGAAAGTATAAAAACGAATCGGAACTTCTGGAGCGAGTTGAAAAAATGCTCAATGAGGGTGCTACTTTTATTGATGTTGGAGCGTATTCTAGTAAGCCTAATGCCGAGTTTGTCTCTGAAGAAGAAGAGATATCGAGGATAATTCCTGTTGTGAATTTGCTTCAAAAACATTTTCCGGAGATAATATTATCAATTGATACTTTTCGGGCTGGAGTAGCAAAGATTTGCATTGAGAATGGCGCGGCAATTATCAATGATATTTCGGCAGGAAAATTGGATGATAAAATGCTGGAAACCATTGCAAAATTTCAGGTTCCTTATATCATGATGCACATGAAAGGAACACCGCAAACGATGCAGACATTTACTCAATATGAAGATATAATTAAGGAAATGTTGTTCTATTTTTCGGAACGAATTGCTGCGGCAAGATTGCTTGGGATAAATGATTTGATTGTGGATCCCGGTTTTGGTTTTGCCAAGACATTGGAACAAAATTATGCGGTCATGCAAAAAATGGAGTTGTTTCAGATGCTTGAATTGCCTTTGTTAGTTGGGATTTCAAGAAAATCAATGATTTATAAAACTTTGGATTCTAATGCCGAAATGGCCTTAAACGGAACCACAGTTTTAAATACGATTGCTTTGACTAAGGGCGCAAAAATCCTTCGCGTTCATGATGTGAAAGAAGCGGTTGAATGTGTTCGTTTGTTTAATAGACTAAATTAAAATAATGAAATATCTATTTGGGATTGTATTATTACTGAGCATTTCTTGTGGAAATAAAGAAGATATTTTATTACCAAAAGCAGATCGAACTATCGTAAAAGAAGTTGTCGATCTTTCGCCTATTTACATTTTTTTCAGAGTAAGAGGGAAAGATACTTTGGCAGAAGTAAACAGGAAAAACAGCATTATCACAACCAATTGGATACTTAATATTGACAAGCGTCTACCTTTACGATTGGTTATTCCAGAAGTGATAAAACTGCAACAACGGAAACGGGAAGAAAAGGAACATCGAAATGAATTAGCCCAAAATTATTATTCCTATGCCGATAGCATTGACAAGAATTTAGCTTTTATTCCTTTTACGAATGTGTATTATATGACGGAGAAACCTAAAAATGGGACAGTTGTTTTTTTTACTAAAGATGGAGTAATTATGGTAAATAACGAATTGGTTTCAAAAAATGATTTTCAAAAAGTCATTAGTAATTCAAATGGTAAACTGAAAAAAATAAGGTATTGTTTTGATAAAAATTGTAACTACGGAAGTTATATTCAGAATAAAGTTTTAATTCATTCGGTAGAGTTAAAAAATGTTATTTCAGAAGAATTTGTGTATTGATAAAAAATCTGCACTTTTTTATACAGAAGCCTTTATTTTTATAGGTCTAGAATTTAATAATTATGATGTTTTGGGTGAATAAACAGTTAAAAAAGAATTATAATGTGTTTCTTAATTTGATAATATATAGTAATGTGGAGTCATTATATTTTACTAGAAATTAAAGTGAAGACTTTGCTGCTTTGCTAAGAGTTCCTCCACAACTGCCACAGCCTCCGCCAGGACTTGTTGTGATGAGTTGACCTCTTATTTCGCCTTCTGGAAATGTGTCACTATGTAGATTAATATAAAAGGTATTGTACATAAGTAAGCTTTCTTGAAATGAATTTAATGCAGGACTTGTAAAAGTTATTGGGGATGTTAAATTTGTAAAAGTATAAAGAATATCACCATTAATATCGTTGGCTCCCAGATGTACATGTCCAGATGTTGGGGTTAAGCCAGTATATGTTACAGTCAGCGTGAAAATTTTGGTGTTCTTATTATAATTCAATTTTGCAGTACCTTTTGCAGTTGAGGCATTTGAAGGTACTTCATTACTCCCTTCCAAAGTAGCATTAAAAGTTACGATTGTTGATTGTTCTGAATCATCACTATTTGAACAAGAAATCAAGCTAATAAATAAGAATGTAATTACTAAATAACCAGCACATTTGTTCATAATAATATATTTTTAAATTAATAACTGGTTTAAAAAATATATTTATTGATTTTTATCTTAAAAAGATGAGAATAATATCAAAGGTAATGTTTTATTTTTGATTGATGTTTTTTTTTAGTGTAAAAACTTGATTGTAAAGACGATGTGAGGTATTGGGATTATTTTAAAAGTTTAGAGCTTATTGGTGATGATATGGTTCATTTCTCAAAATAGTAAATCCACGGTACAATTGCTCGATAAAAAATAAGCGCACCATTTGATGTGAAAATGTCATTAAGGAAAGTGAAATTTTTCCATTTGCCTTGGCATAAACCGTATCCGAAAAACCATAAGGACCACCAATCACGAATACCAGTGTTTTTACGCCCGAGTTCATCTTCTTTTGTAACTCGGTAGAGAAGGCAACGCTGGAAAAGGTTTTTCCGTTTTCATCCAATAAAATAAGCTGGTCAGTGGGAGTTATTTTGGACAAGATAAGTTCGCCTTCCTTTTCTTTTTGCTGGCTTTCCGATAAATTTTTTACGTTCTTGATATCTGGAATAATTTCTAAATCAAACTTGATGTAAAAAGACAATCGTTTAGTATAATCGTCGATTAAGGTTTGTAATGATTTATTGTCGGTTTTGCCGATGGCGATAAGTTTGATGTTCATTTTATTGGATTTCAATGAGGCAAAGTTACAAAAAAGTGATTTGAATTTTTGAGCATATTCAAGTTGGACATAAAGACAATTTACATTTTTGTTTGATTTTTTTAATTATTTATAGCATCTTTTTTCTATTTTTTTTCTTTTTTCAAATATTTTTAGGTGATATTTCTTATATTTTTATATTTTAACATTTCATTTTTATAATTTAAATCAATTCTACATAACCTAGTTGACCTATAGGGTATTTAATAAATATTTGTGTTTTTTTTAGAAAAAAAGTAAATTTCTATGATTTTGGTCGGGTTTAAAATGATTTTGACAATATTTTGGTGCGCTAGTGCAATGAGGCGAATTTATGATGATAGTTATTTGACCGTAAATTCATGGAGTTTAATGGCTGAAAACTAAATCTTAACTCGACAAGTTGACTATAATATAAGTTGTTTTCTTTATTTTTGCCATCAAAAAAAAATCAAGTCTCTTTTATGGATTTTCAAATAGGTTTAGTAGTTGCAGGTTTAGTAGTTGGTTTTGTGGTAGGAATGACTGGTGTAGGAGGAGGTTCTTTGATGACTCCAATTTTATTGTGGTTTGGTATCCCCCCGACAACAGCCGTTGGTACCGATTTATTATATGCAGCAGTGACCAAAGCTGGGGGTATTTTTGTGCATAATAAAAAGAAAAATATCAATTGGACTATTACAGGTTGGCTTTCTTTGGGTAGTGTTCCCGCGGCTTTATTGACTCTGTGGATTCTCCATAGTTTGAATACTGATACGACCGAGTTGAATAAAATGATAAAATACAGTTTGGGCTGGGCGCTAGTTTTTACATCAGTTGCTATTTTATTCAAAAATAAAATAATGGTATTTTCCCAAAAACATGCAGGGGATAAATTCCATAGTGAGAGTAGAACCCAAAATTTATTGACAGTTGCTATTGGCGTAATGTTAGGAGCTACTGTGACACTTACTTCGATTGGAGCGGGTGCATTAGGTACTGTGACTTTATTTTTCTTATATCCGATATTACCAACGCCTCGATTGGTTGGAACCGAAATTGCTCATGCTGTACCTTTAACGCTTGTTGCTGGATTGGGACATGCCTCTATGGGGAATTTAGATTTGACTTTGCTTGGACAGTTATTAATGGGGTCACTTCCGGGAATATATATAGGAAGTATGCTAAGCGGTAAATTACCTGATTTATTACTTAGAAACGCCATAGCAGTTATGTTGTTTTTTGTTGGTTTCAAATTAATCGCATAATTTTCAAAATTTATTTTAGTTTAAAAAGATAAAATTTCTTTTCATAGACTAATGACGTTAAGACTTTAGATGGTAACAAGTAATTGCGAAAGTAATAACAATAGCCCGACTGTATTTTGTAAAGAGGCCGAATAAGCATGTGCTCTATTTGGCCTCTTTGCATAATGGGGACTTGCCCAACCGATTCTTAAAATGTCAGTTTGTCATATTGTTTTATGACAATTGTAAATAAAACTGACAATTTACTCGGTTTTTTATATTGGCATAAAGATTGCCTTAGAGTCTTCGAGCCGTTAAAATAAGTATACAATAAAAATTAAATATATTAAAAATGGGTAAAATAATCGGAATTGATTTAGGTACAACAAACTCTTGTGTTTCTGTAATGGAAGGTAATGAAGCAGTAGTAATCCCTAATGCTGAAGGAAAAAGAACAACACCATCTATCATCGCTTTTGTTGAAGGTGGAGAAATTAAAGTGGGTGATCCTGCGAAAAGACAAGCAGTAACTAACCCAACTAAGACTATTGCTTCTATCAAACGTTTTATGGGACATTCTTTTGCTGAAATCACTGAAGAAGCAAAAAGAGTTCCTTATTCTGTAGTAAAAGGTGACAACAATACTCCACGTGTGGATATTGATGGTCGTTTGTACACTGCGCAGGAATTGTCAGCTATGACACTTCAAAAAATGAAAAAAACTGCTGAAGACTATTTAGGTCAAACAGTTACTGAAGCGGTTATTACTGTTCCTGCTTACTTTAATGATGCACAACGTCAAGCTACAAAAGAAGCTGGTGAAATTGCAGGTCTTAAAGTAATGCGTATCATCAACGAACCAACTGCTGCGGCATTGGCTTACGGTTTGGATAAAAAAGGAACTGATCAAAAAATTGCTGTTTACGATTTAGGAGGAGGTACTTTTGATATCTCTGTTCTTGAATTAGGAGATGGTGTATTCGAAGTATTATCTACAGATGGAGATACTCACTTAGGAGGAGATGATTTTGACCACGAAATTATTGACTGGTTAGCAGACGAATTTAAAGCTGAAGAAGGTATCGATTTGCGTTTGGATCCAATGTCATTGCAACGTATTAAAGAAGCTGCTGAGAAAGCTAAAATTGAATTGTCATCTTCTGCAGAAACTGAAATCAACTTACCTTACGTAACTGCTACAGCTTCTGGACCAAAACACTTAGTTAAAAAATTAACTAGAGCTCAATTTGAAAAATTGACTGATTCATTAGTAAAACGTTCTATGGCACCAGTTGCTAAAGCGTTGAAAAATGCAAATTTAACAGTAAATGACATTGACGAAGTTATCTTGGTAGGAGGTTCTACTCGTATCCCAAGAATCGTTGAAGAGGTTGAAAAATTCTTCGGTAAAAAAGCGTCTAAAGGAGTTAACCCTGATGAAGTTGTTGCAATTGGAGCAGCTATTCAAGGTGGAGTTCTTTCTGGAGATGTAAAAGATGTATTGTTACTTGACGTTACACCTTTATCTTTAGGTATCGAAACTATGGGTGGTGTTATGACTACATTAATTGAAGCTAATACAACTATCCCAACTAAAAAATCTCAAGTATTCTCTACTGCTTCTGATTCTCAACCATCTGTTGAGCTTCACGTATTGCAAGGAGCTAGAGCAATGGCTGCAGATAACAAAACTATCGGTCGTTTCCACTTAGATGGTATTCCACCAGCACCAAGAGGAGTTCCTCAAATCGAAGTTGCTTTTGACATCGATGCTAATGGTATCATCAAAGTAACTGCTACTGACAAAGGAACAGGTAAATCTCACGACATTCGTATCGAAGCTTCTTCTGGATTGACTTCTGAAGAAATCGAAAGAATGAAACAAGATGCTGAAGCTAACGCTGAATCTGACAAAATTGCAAGAGAAAGAGCTGAAAAATTAAACGAAGCTGATGGAATGATCTTCCAAACTGAGTCTCAATTGAAAGAACTTGGAGCTAAATTGTCTGATGATAACAAAGTGGCTATTGAGTATGCATTGACTGAATTGAGAATGGCTCACCAATCTCAAGACATTCCTGCAATTCAAACTGCTCTTGACAACATCAATGCAGCTTGGAAAAAAGCTACTGAAGCTATGTACGCTCAAGGAGAACAAGGTCAACAAGCTGCTGAGCCACAAGCTCAAGCGCAAGGAGACAATGTTGAAGACGTTGAATTCGAAGAAGTAAAATAATTATTTCTCGTAGAGATGCATTTTGGTGCATTTCCGCAACATAATAAATAAGGAACCGAGCTAGTAATAGCTCGGTTTTTTTATGCTTTAAAGTCAAATACATTATATTTTTTTTCGTAATATTACTTTACAAATTATTTTATGAGAAAGATTAAATACAAGAAAGGTAAACGGCTACAGCCTTATACACTAGAGTATACTGGTTTGCACAGAAACAAAGAGATCGAGATGCAATTGTTTGTTTATGACGATTGTACGGTTGGTGAATATGAGAATGGTACTATTGCTAACTTGGAAAAGCATATTGATTTAGCTAAAATAAATTGGTTAAATATTCATGGATTAACAGATATTAATTTGCTTAAAGAAATAGCAGACCATTTTAGTATAGACGATTTTATGTTGGCTGATATTTTGAATACAACCAAAAGAACCAAACTTGAAGAGGAAAAAGATGTTTTATTTTTTAATATAAAATCAATGCTGCCTTCAGAAACCACTGATGATATAAGAGTGGAGCAAATAAGTTTTTTGCTAAAAAAAGGAATTTTAATTTCTTTTCAGGAAAAAAGGAGTGATTTTTTTACTCATATTAGGGAACGTATTCGAACTAATTCGGGAATTGTACGCACCAAGAATGCAGACTATTTATTGTATATTCTGTTGGATGCCATTATAGGTAACTTTTACATAACTCTTGAAAATGAAGAGGACAAAATTGAAGATTTAATTGATATGACCAAAAATAGTGCCGATCCTATTATTTTGGAAAAAATTGAAAAGCATAGGGATAATTTTAATTTCCTGAAACGTTCCATTATTCCGCTTCGGGATTCATTATATGATATCAAAAGCATTAAAGAGGATAATGTATTTAATGAAATTGATCCGGATAATTTTAGTTTTTTTACCCGTTTGCATCAAAAATGTCTTGAACTTTTGGAACAAATAGAGTCTGATATGGGGTCCCTGGAAAGCGCATCCAATTTCTTTTTTGCGGCACAAACGCATAAGATGAATGAGATTATGAAAACACTTACCATTATCTCCGTCATATTTATTCCGCTTACTTTTATTGTGGGAGTTTATGGGATGAATTTTGATAATATGCCCGAATTGAGAGCTCACAATGGATATTATCTGGTTATGGCCTTTATGTTCTTGGTAGTAATTGGGATGGTTTTTTATTTCAAAAGGCGAAGATGGTTTTAATTTTTGTGGTTAAATAACAGTTTATTATTTAAAGCTGATTTTGGTCATATTTATAAGAAAATTAAAGGTGTAATTTTGTATAAAGCGTTTAAAGAGATTAAATTTTAAAAGTAAGAATATGAAAAAAGCTATATATATCGCAACGATTGAGGAGAATTGCGGTAAGACAATAATTACCCTGGGGTTACTGAGAATGCTATTAGGAAAGACTGCAAAAGTGGGGTATTTCAGGCCTGTGATTGAAGATTATGAAGAGGGAAAAAAGGATACTCATATCGAGATGGTTATATCTTATTTTGATTTAGATATTACATATGAAAATGCTTATGCGATTACAAAAAGTAAATTAATCAAGAAAAAAAATAATGGAAAATTAGGTGAAGTTGTTGATTTGATTATTGAAAAATACAAACAACTGGAAGACCGTTTTGATTTTGTGTTGGTTGAAGGAACTAGTTTTACGGGAGAAGGAACTGTCATAGAATTGGACATGAATGTGCTGATTGCCAAAAATCTTGGAATTCCTACCATAATTGTTGGCTCCGGAGAAGGGAAAACATTAGAAGAATTAATCGACAATTTGAATTTAGCCTATAATTCATTTAAAGTAAAAGAAGTTGAAGTATTGGCGGTAATTGCAAATAAAGTGCAACCTGAAAATTTAGAATTGGTGACAACTGGATTGCAGAAAAGTTTGCCAGAATCAATTCTAGTCAATTCGATTCCATTAATTAGTAGTTTGAATAATCCTACGATGCAAGAAATCGTTGAAGTATTGAATGCTAAAGTATTGTTTGGCCAGGAATATTTGAACAATCAGGTGAGTAGTTATAGCATTGGTGCGATGCAATTATGTAACTATCTGTTACACCTTAAAGAAAATAACCTTATTATCACTCCAGGCGATAGAGCCGATATTATTCTTGGAGCATTGCAGGCAAATGAATCAGCCAATTATCCAACTGTTTCCGGAATTGTTTTAACGGGAAATATAATTCCCGAAGACAGTATTTTGAAATTAATAGAAGGGCTTTCTTCTGTGGTGCCAATTATCACAGTTGAAGGCGGTACCTATCATATTGCCAATCAAATTGGAAATATTAAGTCAAAAATATATGCCAATAATATTCAAAAAATTGAGACATCGATAAATACGTTTGATAAATACGTTGATTTAGATGTTTTAATCGACAAATTTAATGCTTTTAAAGCAGAAGGAATGACTCCTAAAATGTTTCAATACAATATGGTGAAAAGAGCCAAAGCCCATAGAAAACATATTGTTTTGCCGGAAGGAAATGATGAAAGGATTATTATAGCAGCCTCTCGTTTGCTGGCAATGGATGTAGTGGATATTTCTATTATTGGAAATAAAAAACAAATAGAAAGTAAAGTAGCCGAATTAGGCTTAGATTTTGATTTTTCTAAAGTGCCAATCATTAATCCAATAGAATCTGAAAATTATGAGGATTACGTAAATACTTATTATGAGTTGCGAAAAGCCAAAAATGTAACTCTTGGAATGGCTAGAGATTTAATGGAAGATGTTTCCTATTTTGGAACAATGATGGTCTATAAAGGGCATGCAGACGGAATGGTCTCGGGTGCTGCACATACTACACAGCATACCATTTTACCAGCGTTGCAGTTTATTAAAACCAAACCAAATTCATCAGTAGTCTCTTCAGTATTTTTCATGTGTTTGGAAGACCGCGTTTCTGTTTTTGGAGATTGTGCCATCAATCCGAACCCAACTGCGGAGCAATTGGCAGAAATAGCTATTTCATCTGCCGATTCGAGTATTTCTTTTGGAATTGAACCAAAAATAGCCATGTTATCCTACTCATCAGGAACCTCTGGAAAAGGGGATGAAGTTGAAAAAGTACGACTTGCAACCGAAATAGTAAAACAAAAACGCCCAGATCTTAAAATCGAAGGACCAATACAGTACGATGCCGCAGTTGACTTAGAAGTAGGGCAAAGCAAAATGCCAAATTCCGAAGTTGCCGGTCGTGCGAGTGTATTGATTTTTCCCGATTTGAACACTGGAAACAATACATACAAAGCGGTTCAAAGAGAAACGGGAGCATTGGCAATTGGTCCAATGTTGCAAGGTTTAAACAAACCAGTAAACGATTTGAGCCGAGGTTGTACCGTCGACGATATCATAAATACAGTAGTAATTACAGCTATACAAGCACAGGATTTGTAAAAAAAAGTTGCTAAGATACTTAGACTCTAAGTTGCTAAGATCATTAAAAAATAAATGCTGCTTATAAACTCAAAATCTTAGAATCTTAGCCTCTCAGAAGCTCACTAAAAAATAAATAAATGAAAATAATAATTATAAACTCGGGAAGTTCGTCTATTAAATATCAAATGATTGATATGCCTGCCAATGAAGTAATTTGTAGTGGAATGATTGATAGAATTGGTTTAGAATCATCAAACTTTAGTTATGTAACCAATACTGTCAAAGTAGAGGAAACGTTGCCAATCGCCAATCATAAAATAGGATTACAGAAGATTTCCCAATTGTTGATGGATGATAAAGTTGGGGTTATCAAAAGTACTTCGGAGATCGAGGCAGTTGGTCATCGTGTAGTGCACGGAGGAAGTAATTTTTCAAATACAGTAACGATTACAAAAGAAGTTAAGGAGAAGATAAGACAACTTTCAGATTTGGCGCCTTTGCATAACCCTGCCAATTTGGAAGGGATTAATGTTGCCGAGGAAATTTTCGGTGATGCAACACAAGTAGCTGTTTTTGATACCGCTTTTCATCAAACTATTCCTGTTGTAGCTCACAAATACGCATTACCTAATTATCTTTTGACAGAAAATAAGATACGTGTCTATGGTTTTCATGGAACAAGCCATAAATATGTTTCAGAAAAAGCAATTCGTTATTTGAATGAAAATAATTCTGGAAAATCATCTAAAATTATTACCATACATCTAGGAAATGGATGTAGCATGACTGCCATAAAAGACGGAAAAAGTATTGATCATACCCTCGGATTTGCACCTATGAACGGTTTGATTATGGGAACGCGAAGTGGCGATGTAGATCAGTCAATAATTTTTCACATGGTGAATTCATTGGGATATTCATTGGATGCCGTAAACAATTTGCTGCAAAAACAAAGCGGAATGCTTGGTCTTACCGGATTTAGTGATTTGAGAGATATCGAAAGCAATGCCGCAAAAGGAAATTTGGATTGTCAACTAGCTTTGGATATGAATGCCTATAGGATTAAGAAATTTATAGGTTCTTATGCAGCCGTTTTGAATGGGTTGGATGCTATTATTTTTACTGCCGGTATTGGAGAGAATTCATCATACATCAGAAAACTCGTGTGTACTGATATGGATTATTTTGGTTTAGAATTGGATTCTGCCAAAAACGAAATTCGTTCCAAAGAAATCCGAGAAATCAATACTCCAGATTCAAAAACAAAAATTTTAGTTATTCCTACTAATGAAGAAATTGAAATAGCAAATCAGGTTTATGAATTGCTATTGAGTTAAAATAAAATCACTTCATCAAAAAGCTTCTGTATTCAGAGGCTTTTTTTGTGAATTTTATTGAGGAAATGTAATTATATTTGATAAAAAATCTTCGCGTTTTGAAAACTAAACTACTCTACATATTCTTTTTTTGTTTTATGTCATCGCAACTATTTGCTCAAGAGTTGCTTCCTTTTGTTGAAAATTATAGCAAATCAAATTATCAAGGTGATAATCAGATTTGGAATGTTGTACAGGGGAATGACAATGCTATGTATTTTGCCAACAATTATTATTTGTTGCGATATGATGGTGTAAAATGGGAGAAATACACACTGCCCAACAAAACAATTATTCGTTCTATAATGGTAGATGGAGACCGAATTTACTCGGGTTCTTATCAAGAATTCGGTTACTGGTTTCGTAAAGACGCCAAGATGCATTATGTTTCCATTACGAAAGGGAAAAAAGTTTTTGATGCAAATAATAATGAAGAAATCTGGAAAATATTCAAGTTTAAGAACAAAATTTACTTTCAGTCTTTCAATGGTATTTTCGTGTTTGACGGTAAGATCATAAAGGAAAAACAATTTCCTTTTTTGATTTCCTATTGTTTTGTTGTCGACAATCAGATATTGATCGCTTCAGTTGAAAAAGGAATCTTTCGGTTGACTAATGGGAAAATTGAAAAAGTAAATGGATTGTCTCTTTTGGAAAATAATGTCATTCATAGTATTCAAAAACATCAAAAGAAAATTTATTTTTTTACAAAAAAAAGTGGCGTTTATGTGTTTGAGAATAATGTTTTGAGCCCCTGGAAGAATGGTTTAAACAACATATTAAAAACGGCCAATATTAATGTGGCTCAATTTATCAAAAATGATAAATTGATTATTGGAACTGCCAATAAAGGAGTTTATATTCTGGATTTAAATGATGAATCCTATAAAAATATCAATAGGAATAACGTCTTGATGAACAATTCAATTTTGAGTATTGGTCAGGATAAAGAGAATGATTTATGGCTGGGACTTGATAATGGAATAGCCCATATTGAAGTCAATTCGCCAATTTCAATATTTTATGACAGTTCTGGAATTTTAGGGTCTGTGTATTCAGTGGCAAGTATTCCAAAAGGGTATTTGATGGCTTCCAATCATGGTGTTTTCAAATATGAAGACAAACAACTTTCATTAATTCCCAACACGCAAGGGCAAGCTTGGAATATTAGTAAAATCAATGATCAGTATCTCATAGGTCATAACGAGGGAACATATATTTATAAAAACGGATTGTTCAGTAAATTGAGTATTATTAACGGAGGTTGGAATTTGGCCAAAAGCAGTATTAATAATTCATATTTGCAAGCTACTTACAGTGGAGTTGTTGTTTACAATGATGCCAATGATTTAAACCAAAAAATAGTAATAAAAGGAATACAGAAACCTATTAAATATCTAGCACAAAACAGAAAAAATGAAATTTGGGCTGCAGATAATAATAGAGGTTTGTATCGCATTCTTTATAATGATGACTATGCAACCACCAAAGTTGATAACATCACTAAACGCAGTAAAATCAGCAATGACTTTGGAGTTAAGATATTTGAATTTCGAAATGAAATTCTTTTTTTGATAGATAATTCTTGGTATACTTTTAATTCCATTACCAATCAATTGGAAGCAAATGAATTGTTTAATACTAATTTTAAAAACGCCTCTGATATTGTTGCTATTGATGAAAATCATTTTATGGTACTTCAGGATGGGCTTTTGTACCATATATATGCACAGGGTACTAAATTCATCAGAAACAGTATTCAAGAGAAATATTACAAAGGAAAAATCATCAATGATAACTTGAAAGTGTTTAAGGATAAAAATAATTATCTGCTAAATCTGGATGATGGTTTTATTTCACTTGATTTAAAATACGATGAAAAGAAGAAAACCACTGTAAAGATTGAAGCTTTCAATAATGATATTTTGGTTGAAAACAATTCAAAAATTAATCATAATTCAGAGCTTAGGATAAATGTAATATCTGGAATTTATGGTGCAACAAAACCAGATTTGTTTTATAAAATTAATGGAACAAAAGATTTTTTTCAAATCAAGGAAGGTTTGATTCTTTTGAATAATTTAAGTAGTGGTTCTCATGATGTCACTATTTATAGCAACGATGGGTTAAATTATAATAAAATAGCCAATTTTGAATTTGTTGTGGCCAAGGCATGGTATTTTTCAGCTTGGATGATTTTCGTTTATATGATTTTGATTGGGCTTATCCTGTATCTTTATTATAAATGGAATAAGATGAAATACATTCAGAAGCTAAAATTGCAAAAAGAAGAATTAAAGCATCAGAAGGAAATTTTGGAAATGGAATTGAAAGCCGAAAATGAATTGAATAGCCAGGAATATGAAAAACATATTTTGGAATTGGAATTACAATCAAAATCTTCCGAAGTGGCAGGCAAATCACTTTCTATTGCCAAACAAAGTGAAATGATTGAAAATATTCAAAACATTTTGGATACAGAATCTGATTTCAATAAATTAAAAAGTGAGATTAAAAAAGCCATAAAAATTAATGCTGTAAATAAGCATGAATGGGAAGTTTTTGAAACCAATCTCAATCAAATTAATAATGAATTCATTATTGCACTTTCGAAGAAATACCCACACTTAACTTCGAAGGATATTAAGTTGTGTGTGTACCTCAAAATGAATCTTTCATCAAAGGAAATAGCACCGATGATGAATATTTCTTTTAGAGGAGTAGAACTACATCGCTATCGCTTAAGAAAAAAATTAGGCCTTTCACAAGAAGAAATACTTTCTAAATTTCTATTATCTGTATAAAAAAGTGTATTTTTTTGTTAATATTAAGTTTTTTTTACGCTTTTATTATGGAATTACAATACATCATCACTACATCATCACGCTGCGGTGTAGTACTTCAGGTTCTTTGTAAATTGTTGTAAAATAGGGGTTTATTATTGCGTTATTTAGGTTTGATGTATTCGTGTAGTAGTGCCGTTTCAGCTACTACAACGTTGTATTTAGCTAATTTAGCTGAACTAACTTAAACGTTTAACAAACCTATGAGAAATTTTATTTTTAGCTTTTTAGCACTCATTCTACTTCCAGCCTATATGTCTGGTCAAGTAATCAAAGGAAAAGTATTGGATAAAACCGGACTCGGAATCCCTGGAGCATTTGTTGTTGCAGGAAATGTTTCCGCTGATACTGATTTTGATGGAAATTTTAGTATTAACGCCAAAGAGGGCACAATATTAAAAATTAGTTTAGTCGGTTTTGAATCTGTATCAGTTGCAGCAACTTTGACACCGATGACAATTACACTAAAAGAATCCGAAGACACAGCACTAAAAGAAGTGGTGGTTATTGGATATGGTACAAGAAAGAAAATAGATAACACTACAGCTATTTCTTCCATAAAAGCGGAGGAGATTTCGAAAACCAAAGTATTGAATGCTTCTCAGGCTATTCAAGGTAAGGCGGCTGGAGTACAAGTTGTTTCTTCAGATTTGCCAGGAAGTACACCTTCGGTAATTATTAGAGGTTTGGGTACTGCCTTAGGAGGAAGAACCCCTTTATATGTTGTTGATGGAATGCAAACAGAAAATATCAATAACATTAATACCAATGATATAACTTCTTACGAAATTTTAAAAGATGCATCCGCACTTGCAATTTATGGTACAAGGGCTGCTAATGGAGTAATCATTATTACAACTAAAAAAGGTAAAGGGGAGAAGATTTCTGTTGAAATTGAAAGCTTTGCAGGTATGAGAGAGCCTTTAAAAAGAGTTAAAATGGCCGGTAGTAATAAATATTCACATTACTCTAATGTAGCGTTGCAATCGACTACATTTTCGCAAGATCAACCCGTTAACACTGACTGGTTTGACGAGATTACCAGAACTGGAAGTTATACTCAAAATAACATATCTATTTCAGGCGCATCTGAAAACATAAAATACTTTTTCAGTTTAGGAAACTACGAAGAAAAAGCAGTTTTAAATGGTTTAGACTATGGTCGAACAACTTTCAGAAATAATAATGAGTATAAAATTTCTAAAAAACTGACTTTAAATCAAACTTTCAGTTTTACCTCTGGAAAATCAGCGCCTAAGCCATTAAGTGCTTTTACAAATGCATACAAACAATCGCCAATTGTGCCAGTTTATTTTCCTGATGGGAAATATGGAGTTTCTCGTGTAGGCGATGACGGGTTTGCAAGTGAATCAGGATCTGCATTTAACAATGTTGGAAATCCAGTGGCTCAATTGAATTTTTTTGATGAGCAACAAAGAAGTGTAACCTTACAGGGTGGTTTGAAATTAGATTATGAAATTATAAAATCATTAAAATTTACTTCGCAATTTAATGGTGAATATTATACTTGGAAACAATACAATTATGATGACACTAAAAATATTTGGTTAGCAGCAAACCCTAACAAGATATCCAGTGATTATGAAAAAGAATTTCCAAATGCTAATATAAATTTATTGACAAAAGGCAGAGAAGAATATTTTAATTGGAATATGTCTAATTATCTGACTTATAATAAAGTATTTAATGAAATTCACGATGTAGAGTTGACAGCTGGTATAGAGACTTCAGTAAGAGGCCCAAGGGAAAAACTGACAATTGCTAGAAAAAATGTTAATTCAGATTCTAACTATTGGTCTTTAAAAGGAGATAATGATTATGAAACAAATATTACAAGTTACCAAGATGAAGTTTTTAACGAAACAAAGTTAGCATCTTATTTTGGCCGTTTCCAATATAAATTAATGGAGAGATACTTGTTTACTGGAACTATCAGACGTGATGGGTCTTCAAATTTTGCTAAAGATTATCGTTGGGGTAATTTTCCTGCCTTTGGTTTAGGTTGGGTTATCACCAAAGAAAACTTTATGACAGATGTGAAAGTAATTAACATGTTGAAATTAAGAGGTGGTTGGGGTAGATTAGGTAACCAAAACGTACCACTCAACAATCAGGCTTATACTTCTGGTCAAAATGCTTATTTAGGTGGCTCTATTTTAAATAGTGGAACAACTATTAGTTCTCAAATTGACCCAAGTTTATCTTGGGAAATTACAGAGGAATCTTCTGTAGGTTTAGATTTTGAATTATTAGACAGTAGATTAAAAGGATCTTTTGATTTGTACGATAAAAATACTTCAAACGTTATTTTAAATACTAAACCATATTCAACTTCCGGAATTACAGTCGCTTCACCAGCGCACGTTGGAGAAGTTTCAAACAAAGGATATGAGATTTCTTTGCGTTGGGATGACAAGATCAATGATGATTTTGGTTATTGGATTGGAGGTAATTTCTCGAACAATAAAAATGAACTGACAGGTTTGAAAGATGTTATTTTATCACCAGTTATTGGTGGAGGATTGGGTAACGGACAAGATACAAAACTATTAGATAATACTACAATAGGTCAGCCATTAGGTAGCTTTTATATTTATGAATATGCTGGTTTTGATGCGACAAACGGACTAATGATGTATTATAATGCAGCTGGGCAAAAAGTGACTCAAGATGCATTAAATGCAAATACAGACAGAAAATATGTTGGATCTAGTTTACCAAAATCAAACTACGGAATAACATTAGGATTAAATTACAAAAACTTCGACTTTTCAGTTGATGGATATGGAACTAATGGTGCAAAAGTTTATAACGGTAAAAAAGCTCAGCGTTTTTCAGGCGAGAACATTGAAGAATCTCTTGCTACAGATTTCTGGACACCAAATAACCTGACCGCTTCTAATCCTGCACCATTTAATCAAGTGCCAGTTGCATCTACTTATTATTTAGAGTCTGGTGATTTCTTTAGAATCAACAATATTACATTAGGATATAAACTGCCAATAGAAAGTGATAATTTTATTAGCTCTTGCAGAATTTATGTAAACGCTATAAACCCATTTATTACACAAAAATTCTCTGGTTTCTCTCCTGAATTAAATGGAGATGGAAATCCTTACGGAACTCAAGGTGTTGAGCTTGATGCTTATCCAACTTTAAGATCATTTGTAATTGGTGCTAATTTAAAATTTTAATACAATGAAAAAGATATATATAACCACGTTTGTTCTTTCAACGTTCTTTTTTGCGGGATGTGCAGACGATTATTTAGATGTAGATCAAACTGAATCTATTTCTACGAAAGATACAGAATTATATAATAATGATGCTGGTGCAGCTCAGTTTGTAACAGCCATTTATAATAAATTCTTGAATTGGGATATGACTTCATTCGGATGGATAGGTCTTTCGAGTATTACCTCTGATGATGCCGATAAAGGATCATCTCCTGGAGATACAGGAACAGATAAAGATGTGCTAGATGCTTTAACTTACAATGCTTCAAACCCATCTGCAGAGAGTACTTTTAATGCAAATTATGATGGAATTAACAGATGTAATCAGGCCCTAAATATTATTCCAAAATTAGACAAGGCTGATCCAAATTTAAGAGCTAGATTAATTGGGGAAGCCAAGTTTTTAAGAGCTTTTATGTATTTTACTTTGGTAAAATGCTACGGAGGAGTACCAATTGTAGATCATTTACCTGTTCCTGGTTCAGATTCTGATAGAATCATGCAGTTGACTCGTAAAACATCTGCAGAAGTATATGCTTTTATCGAAAGTGATTTGAATGATGCTATTACAGCTTTACCAGAAAAAACGGCTTATTCAGTAAATGAAAGATCTAGAGCTTCAAAAGGTGCTGCTTATGCTTTATTGGCAAAAGTAAGTTTGTATCAAAAAAACTGGCAAAAAGTAATTGATAATTGTAATAAAGTTGCAGGTTACTCAATTGTAAGTGATTATGCCTCTATGTATAGACCAGCTGGGAAATTTGATTCAGAATCTATTTTCGAAATATATGCACAAGGCGCTGTTCCTGCAAAAGGTATAGAAGGTTATTCTAACACACAAGGTGCTCGTGGTACCGGTGGTTGGGGTTGGGGGTTCAATACTCCATCTCAAAGTTTAGTAAATGCTTATGAAGCAGGCGATGTTAGAAAAAATGCTACTATTATATTTAGAGGATCTACCTTATATGATGGCAGAGTAGTGCCTAATACTGTTGAAAACGAACGTTACAACTACAAAGCATATTCATCTGCATATACAGATGCTTGGGAAACAGATGTTGATATTAAATACCTTAGATATGCTGAAGTCTTGTTAATGAAGGCTGAAGCATTAAATGAATTGGGGCAAACATCTGAAGCTATTCCGTTATTAAACCAAATAAGAAATAGAGCCGGATTGGCCAATACCACTGCGGCATCTCAAGCTGATGTGAGAACAGCAATTTGGAAAGAAAGAAGAGTAGAAATGGCTTTTGAACACGATAGATTTTTTGACTTAGTTCGTACAGGTCAAGCTAAAGCAGCTTTTGCGGTAGATGGGAAAGTTTTTACTGAAGGAAAAAATGAATTATTCCCTATTCCTGCAGCATTCTTAAAACAGACTGGTAATTTATCATCTCAAAATCCTGGTTATTAATTCTTAAAAACACTAAAAATGAAAAAATATAAATATGTTTTCTTATTTACTTCGGTTATAGTTGCACAATTTTTTGCAAGCTGTAACGAGGATAGTATAGATAAAGTTAACGATCCAATTCCTTATGAATCAATTGGGGGTTATGAGAATTCTGATGATGTTGCGGCTTCACATTTAGTTTCTAAGTTTAGTTTTGATGGAAACATTACGGATTCAAAAAACGGAATAACTGACGGAGTGGGAACAAATGTTACTTATGAAGCAGGTATAAAAGGGCAGGCCTATAAAGGTTCTTCAAGTTCATTCATTGCTTATAATACTGTGGCAAATTCTGTAATAAATCTAAAAAGTATTTCAGTTTCAATGTGGATAAAAACGGATCCTCATACTGGAGGAGCACAATCATTATTTATGCTGCCCAAAAAAACAGATTTCTGGGGAAATATTTTCACTTTAATTGAAGGTACAGGACCAGCAACAACAATGTTATTGAAAAATCATATTCAAAAAGATGTAACGCCTAGTATTCCTTGGTCAGGACAATTTATAGAGCATGGTGGAGATAATGTTTTGAAAAATATGTTTGGCGCATGGAAACATTTGGTTTGGACTTACAACGGAACAAGTTCTACTTATAGCTTATATGTTGATGGTGTAAAATTAGATTTGCCTGCTTCAATTTCTAAAAGGTACGCAAGCGACCCTTTAGCAGGAGGTGTAGGATATGGAGAGCTAGCAAATTCGGAAGTTTCTAAATTTATTATTGGTGGTTACCAACAACATTTAGGAGCTCCATGGGGTAATCCTGATGGCTGGATGCTTCATTACACTGGTTTAATGGATGAATTCAGAATTTATGACGCTGTTCTAGCTGACAATGAAGTTGTTGCTCTTTATAAATTAGAAAAAGATAACAGATAAGGATTTATTTTACACACCTGATCAATACAAAAATCAGGTGTGTATTTTTTAGTAATTAATACATTTTATAAAAATGAAAAATCACTTATTCTTATTGATTTTTTTGAATTTCTTCAATTCATGTTCATCATCAACTCCGTCGGATAAAAACACTGGAGGTACGCCTTTGCCAACAACTCCTGCGACACCTGTCACAGCTTTGACCGATGAACAAGCATTAGATCAAGTTCAAAAAGATGCTATAAAGTATTTTTGGGATTATGCCGAACCCAATTCAAAATTAGGCAGAGAGCGTTATCACACGGATGATCCTAGTTTTGAATCCAATAAAGTTACCACTGGAGGTTCAGGTTTTGGACTGATGTCTTTGATTGTTGGAGTAGAAAGAGGTTTTATTCCAAGAGCCGAAGCCGTTACTCGAATGACCACCGCAATGGATTTTCTGGAAAAAGCTGATCGTTTTCACGGAGCATGGGCACATTGGATGGACGGAAATACAGGACATGCCATTTCTTTTGGGAATAAAGATGATGGTGGGGATATCGTTGAAACAGCTTTCTTATGCCAAGGATTGATTGCCGTGAGAGAATATTTCAAGGATGGAAACGCCCAAGAAAAAGCATTGTCTGCCAAAGCAGATAATCTATGGAAAGGTGTGGAATGGAGTTGGTACACTAATGGTGAAAACGCAATGTATTGGCATTGGTCTCCTACCTATCAATGGGAGATGAAATTTAAATTGGAAGGATACAATGAGTGCTTGATTGCCTATATTTTGGGAGCTGCTTCAACAACTCATCCGATTCCAGCTGCAGCTTATCACGAAGGATGGACACGAAACGGAACTATTGCAACAGGAAAAACACAGTATGGAATTCCTCTGGTATTCAAATACAATACTGCTACTGGAAATGCTGGACCTTTGTTTTGGGCTCAATATTCTTACTTAGGATTAGATCCTTCTCAATTATCGGATAAGTATGCAAACTATTGGGAATTAACTCAAAATCAGGCAAAAATCATTTACAGTTATTGTGTTGATAATCCAAAAAAATGGAACGGTTATTCTGATAAATGTTGGGGACTTACTGCCAGTTATTCTCGAAATACTGATGGATCAACGGGCTATTCTGCCCATGACACTGACAATGATTTAGGGGTTATAACTCCAACAGCTGCATTATCTTCTTTTCCATATATGCCAAAAGAAAGTATGAAATTTTTGCATTTTCTGTATGATGAAAAGAAAAGTACTTACGTTGGAATTGCGGGGCCTTATGATGCTTTTTCACCTCAATTTAATTGGGTGACACCACGTTATTTGGCAATAGATCAAGGAACCATAGCGCCAATGATTGAAAATTATCGTACAGGTTTGATATGGAAATTGTTTATGAATGCGCCGGAGGTAAAACAAGGTTTGCTGAATCTTGGTTTTCATTCTGGTAAATATGGATTTTAATACGGAGCGGTAGATGAAATATAATCTAATTGTACCTGTTTTTTTGCTGTCGCTAATGTCTTTTGCACAAAAAGATATTGTTTCTAAAGTAAAAATAGAGGTAGTACAAAAACAGGAATTGGGTTACGCATTGCATATTCCGTTAAATACTAAAGAAAAAAAGCCTTTGTTAATTTTTCTTCATGGTTCTGGCGAAAATGGCTCGGATGTAGAGAAAGTGAAAATTCATGGACCTTTCAAATATTTGAAAAGCCATGATCTTGATTTTTATGTTCTTGCACCACAATGCCCGGAAGGACAGCAATGGAATCCTGATATTTTATATGAGTTGATTTTAAAAGTTCAAAAAGAAAATAATATTGATGCCAATCGAATTTATCTAACAGGACTGAGTTCTGGAGGGTGGGGAACTTATAGTCTTGCTTTAAAACATCCTGAAATGTTTGCAGCTGTAATGCCAGTTTCGGGTTTTGTTGACATCATTCAATTGGAAGAAATTTGTAAAATGGAGGTTATCCCAACTAGGATTTTTCATGGTTTACTAGATGATGTAGTTCCTGTCGATAATGATATTACGATCTATAAAGAACTAAAAAAATGTAATAAAGATGTTGAGTTAACTCTTTTTAATGACGCGGGTCATGATTGTTGGACCCAAGTTTATGGTAATCCAGAAACGTATGCTTGGATGTTGAAACAAATAAAAAACAGATAAAAAATGAAAAAGACATTAATTATAATACTCTTAGGCTCCGTTTTTTTGGGCTATAGCCAAAAGAAAGAAAATAAAAAAGCCGTCGTAATTAAACCCAAAACCGAATTTGTAGCCGAGTTGTTATCAAAAATGACTTTGGATGAAAAATTGGGGCAATTGAATTTACCAACTTCGGGCGATATAACCACCGGTCAAGCGAATAGCTCTGATGTTGCAAAGAAAATCGAAGAAGGCAAGGTCGGTGGATTATTTAATATAAAATCAGTTCAGAAAATAAAAGAAGTACAGCGAATTGCGGTTGAAAAAAGCCGCTTGAAAATCCCTTTAATTTTTGGAATGGACGTTATTCATGGATACGAAACAACCTTTCCTATTCCTCTTGGACTGTCATGTACCTGGGATATGAAATTGGTTGAAAGAAGTGCTCAAATTGCTGCACAGGAGGCTAGTGCCGATGGAATCAATTGGACTTTTTCTCCAATGGTTGATATTTCTCGTGATCCACGTTGGGGAAGAATTTCTGAAGGTTCTGGAGAAGATCCATTTTTGGGAAGCCAAATTGCCAAAGCGATGGTAAACGGATATCAACAACACGATCTTTCCAAAAACAATTCCATTTTGGCATGTGTTAAACATTTTGCCTTATACGGTGCCCCAGAAGCAGGTCGTGATTACAATACTGTTGATATGAGTCATATCAGAATGTTCAATGATTATTTTCCTCCTTACAAAGCTGCTGTTGATGCTGGTGTAGGATCGGTTATGGCTTCTTTTAATGAAGTTGACGGAATTCCAGCAACTGGAAACAAATGGTTGATGACAGATGTTTTGAGAAAACAATGGGGTTTCAAAGGTTTTGTGGTTACCGATTTTACAGGAATTCCTGAAATGATTGAACACGGAATGGGCGATTTGCAAGCAGTATCTGCTTTGGCTCTAAATGCCGGAGTTGAAATGGATATGGTTGGTGAAGGATTTTTGACCACTTTAAAAAAATCATTGGATGAAAAGAAAGTTGCTATTGAGCAAATAGACAATGCAGTAACACTTATTTTGAATGCCAAATACGATTTGGGATTGTTTCAAGATCCCTATAAATATTGTGATGACAAAAGAGCTAAAACCGAAATTTTTACTGCTAGCAGCAGAGATGAGGCTAGAAAAATAGCTGCTCAATCATTGGTTTTACTAAAAAATCAAAACCAATTATTGCCTTTGAAAAGATCGGGAACAATTGCACTTATCGGACCATTGGCAGATGCTAAAAACAATATGTCAGGAACTTGGAGTGTGGCTACAAATGGTGAAAAATGTATTTCATTATTGACTGGAATTCAAGAAGTAGCTGGTAAATCAGCTAAAGTGCTTTACGCCAAAGGTAGTAATCTTGATTATGATGAAACTTTTGAGACCAATGCCACTATGTTTGGTAAAACCTTGAATAGAGACAACCGATCCAAAGAAGCAATTTTGGACGAAGCACTAAAAGTAGCCAATCAATCAGATGTTATTGTTGCTGCACTAGGAGAATCTGCCGAAATGAGTGGAGAGAGTAGTAGCCGCACGAATCTGGAAATTCCACAGGCACAAAAAGATTTATTGAATGCATTGTTAAAAACAGGAAAGCCGGTAGTTTTAGTTTTATTTGATGGTCGTCCATTGGTTATAAAAGATGAAAATGAGACAGTTCCATCTATTCTAAATGTTTGGTTTGCTGGTAGTGAAGCTGGATACGCTATAGCTGATGTTTTGTTTGGAGATGTAAATCCTTCAGGAAAATTAACTACTACTTTCCCAAGAAGTGTAGGTCAATTACCAATTTATTATGCTCATAAAAACACAGGAAGACCACTTGTTAACACTGAAGGGAAATTCGAAAAATTTAGATCTAATTATATAGATGAAAGAAATGAACCATTATTCCCTTTTGGTTTCGGATTGAGTTATACCAAATTTGAGTATTCAAATTTGAAAATTTCATCGGATAAAATGAATTCCAATAGTAAAGTGAATGTAAGTGTTGAGGTTGCAAATACTGGAAATTTTGACGGAAAAGAAACAGTACAAATGTATATAAGAGACGTAGTTGGTTCTGTAACAAGACCGGTTAGAGAACTTAAAGGTTTCCAAAAAATAGCCCTTAAAAAAGGCGAAAAGCAAACAGTGATATTCGAAATTAGTGAAGAAGATTTGAAGTTTTACAATTCTGATTTGCAATTTGTTGCTGAGCCTGGACAGTTTGAAGTTTTCGTTGGAGGAAACTCAAACGCAGACAATAAGGTAAGTTTTAATTTAGTAAATTAAGCTTGGTTAGTTTATTTGGTTGCCCTCCGTTTTTGGTTAGACGGAGGGCTTTTTTTTAATTTAAAATCACTCAGAACAGCAAATTATAGTGTTTAATCTGAATAGCTGTAAATTAAGTAATTTTTTAAAAAGTTCTAAAAATGAGAAAACTATATTTTATACCACTGTTGCTACTATTGTTGAGCCACCAAATCATAATGGCACAATCTAAAATCAATAGTATTGGAAAAACGGAATGGTTTGATCCTAATAAACCAGCTTCTACGTATTGTAACCCAATCAATATCGGTTACAATTATACTACAGCAAACCATAATGGAATTCCTGATTCTCGTCGTTCGAGTGCCGATCCATTAATTATTGCTTATAAAGGCGACTATTACCTGTTTGCAACCAATCAAGCTGGTTTCTTTTGGAGCAAAGATTTATCGGACTGGAATTTTGTGTATGGAAGTTTTCAAAGAAATCCAGGGGATGATGACCAATGTGCACCAGCTGCTTGGGTAGTAAATGACACTTTATTTTATGTAGGTTCAACTTGGAAAAAAGATCATCCAGTATGGAAAACTGCCGATCCAAAATCGGGTCGTTGGGTTCGTCATGTCGATACAGCAATGTTACCCACTTGGGATCCTGCCATTTTTCAGGATGACGACAAAAAAGTGTACATGTACTATGGTTCAAGTGGAAAATTACCGCTTTGTGGTGTAGAGGTAGATTATAAAACATGGTTACCAAAAGGGAATCAGGCAGATTACAAAAAACTATATGAAGCAACCGAAGTTGAGGATATTCAACGCCCTTATGGCGAAATAAAAGCAGTTGTCAATTTGAATCCAGCTAAGCATGGTTGGGAGCGCTTCGGGCCTAATAATGATATGGAACCAGCACCTTGGGGAAATTTTATTGAAGGTGCTTGGATGACCAAACATAACGGTAAATATTATATGCAATACGGTGCACCTGCTACCGAGTTTAAAGGTTATGCCAATGGTGTTCATGTAGGCAATAGTCCTTTGGGACCGTTTACTTATCAAAAACACAATCCGATGTCATATAAACCGGGAGGATTTGTAATTGGGGCAGGGCACGGAAATACTTTTGCCGATAACTTTGGTAATTATTGGAATACCGGAACCTGTAAAATTTCGGTGAAAGATCGTTTTGAACGCCGCATCGATATGTTTCCCGCAGGATTTGACAAGGATGATATTATGTATTCCATCACTGCTTATGGGGATTATCCAACTTTACTGCCGACTAAAAATCGTGATCAGACTAAAGGAGCTTTCACAGGGTGGATGTTACTTTCGTACAAGAAAACTGCAACCGTGTCTTCATCCGAAGAATGTATGGATGTGCAGACTCACAGAGTGGATACTGGCGGAAAAAAAGTATTTGAAAAAATCTGTTACAGCGCCCAGAATTTAACCGATGAGGATATTCAATCGTATTGGTCGGCAAAAACGGATAAACCTGGCGAATGGTTACAAATTGATTTAGGAAGAAAAATGCGAATCAATGCTTTGCAGATTAATTATGCCGATCATAAAGCCACGCAACACAACAAGGCAATGGATATTTATTATCAATACCAAATATTCATGTCGGATGATAATCAAAATTGGACTTTGGTAGTTGATAAATCCAAAAGTGATAAAGATACACCTCACGATTATCTGGAATTGACAAAAGCCATTGAAGCACGTTACGTAAAAATGGTGAATATCCACAACGCATCAGGATTATTTGCCGTTTCTGATTTCCGTATTTTTGGAAATGGATTATCCGAAAAGCCAAAATCGGTTACGAAATTTAAAGTCGACAGAAATGCTATCGATTCCAGAAACGCTATGATTTCTTGGAAAGCACAGACAGATGCAGTTGGCTATACAATTTACTATGGAATTGCCCCTGATAAATTATACAACAGTATAATGGTTTACGATGGCAATTCATATGATTTCAGAGGATTGGACAAAGGTACAGGCTATTATTTTGCCATAGAAGCTTTTAATGAAAATGGAATTGGAGCTAAAACCACTCTTACTGTTTCTAATTAAATTTTGCAATAAAAGTGAAAATCTATTTGTAAGGACTATTATTAAAAAGTCAATTCTTTATACAATTTATTAAAAGAATTGAATTTTTATAATTAATTTATTAGTGAAAACGAAAACGTTTTCGCCTTTACTACAAGGTTGTAGTTTGGTTTTATTTAGAATTTCATAATGTAAATAAGTATTTTTACTATCTATCATTAATACATAACCAAATGAAGAAAATATTTTCTGTTATTCTCGTTTTTGCCTTGAGTTTGCTTCATGCACAAAGTGTAAAATCTCCATCCAACGCCCTTGAGGTGAATTTTAAATTAGTAAATAATGGGCAACCATCTTATACTGTGAATTACAATGGCAAACCCGTAATTGTAGAAAGTACTTTGGGGATAAAACTCAAAGACAAACCAGCTCTTGATGCTAATTTTGAGATTCAGTCCTCAAAAGCGGATACATTCAATGAATCTTGGAAACCAGTTTTAGGTCAAAAAGCGTCAATTGTAAACCATTATAACGAGCTCACTATTGCTTTGATTCAAAAAGAAACGAATGTGAAAATGAATATTGTTTTCAAAGTTTATGATGAAGGAGTAGCTTTTAGATATGAATTCCCAAAACAAGAAAAACTAAATTATTTCATTATTTCTGACGAGGAGACCCATTTTAATTTAACCGAAGATTATAAAGCATTCTGGATTCCAGGTGATTTTGATACTAACGAATATCCATATAACGAAACCAAACTTTCTGAAATTGACAATACCAAATTGGATAAAAATACAGGAATCGGGATGACAACAGATCTTGGTAAAAGCAGAGTTCAAGCACCTTTGATGATGAAATCACCATCAGGTTTGTATGTTAATATTTTTGAGGCTGCTGTTGTGAATTATCCTGTCATGCATTTGGATGTTGATGTAGCCAATTATAAACTTACATCGCATTTGGTACCGAATGCAATTGGTGACAAGGCCTATTTACAAGCAGCTTGTGTATCACCTTGGAGAACCATTATGATAAGCAAAGATGCCCGTGACATTGTGGGTTCACAAATGATTTTGAATTTAAATGAGCCTTGTAAACTGGACGATGTTTCATATATAAAACCAATGAAATATGTTGGAATTTGGTGGGAAATGCATGTTGGAATATCCACTTGGGATTATGCAGGTTCACAAAACGCACAAAATTTATCTTCACAAGATTTAATTCCTACAGGAAAACACGGCGCAACAACAGCAAATACAAAAAGATATATTGATTTCGCTGCCAAAAATGGATTTGATGGCGTATTAGTTGAAGGTTGGAATGTAGGCTGGGAAGATTGGGCAGGAAATTGGAAAGAAGAAGTATTTGATTTTACAACGCCTTATCCTGATTTCAATCTGGCAGAAGTTACGGCTTACGCCAAAGAAAAAAACGTAAAAATGATTATGCATCATGAAACTTCGGGATCTGTAGCCAATTATGAGCGTCATTTAGACCGAGCTTTTGATTTGATGAAAAAATACGATTACCCAGCTGTAAAAACCGGTTATGTAGGAAGAATTATTCCTCGTGGTGAATTCCATGATGGACAAACGATGGTAAACCACTTCAACTTTGTTGCAAGAAGAGCCGCCGATTATAAATTAATGCTAAATTCTCATGAATCGTCTCGACCTACAGGTTACAGCCGTACGTATCCAAACTACATTGATGCCGAAGCCGCTCGTGGTAATGAATTCAATGCTTGGAGTGTAGGTAATGCACCAAGTCACGAAACCATTTTACCTTTTACAAGACTCCTTGGAGGACCAATGGATTATACGCCGGGTATCTTCGAAATCAAAATGGGCTATTATGATAAGAATAAAAAAGAACAGGTTCATACTACTTTGGCTAAACAATTGGCATTGTATGTAACGATGTATTCGCCTTTGCAAATGGCTGCCGATTTGCCTGAAAGCTATGAAAAACGTATGGATGCCTTTCAATTTATCAAAGATGTTGCCTTGGATTGGGATGATACCAAAATTCTGGAAGCAGAACCTGGAGATTATTTGACCATTGCCAGAAAAACAAAAGGAAAGGAAACTTGGTTTTTGGGAGCAATCACAGATGAAAATGCCCGTAAATCTGAAATCGCATTAGACTTTCTGGCCAAGGGACAAAGGTACAAAGCGATTATCTACGAAGATGCCAAAGACGCCGATTGGAAAAATAACCCAATGGCATACAAAATTAGAACTGTGGAAGTTACTACTAAGTCAAAACTAAACTTGGTTTTGGCTCCTGGTGGAGGAACTGCCGTTAGTTTTGAGCCAATTAAGTAATAAATTTAGTTGCGATTTAATTAAATCCTGTAAACTTTTAAAGTGAGCAGGATTTTTTTTTGATTTTAACATCAATTTTACTTTAGAATTTCGAAATTGCACAACGATTAATTAAAACTATAAATTAAGAATCACCCAAAATGAAAAAAAACCTACTTCTTTCTTTACTTTTTGTAAATAGTGTTGCTTTGTTTGCCCAAAACAAAGACGAACAATTTTTTAAGGAAATTTACAATTCTGCATTAACAAAATCACAATGTTATTCTTGGTTGGATCATTTGTCGAATAATGTAGGATCTCGTTTGTCGGGCTCTGAGGGAGCTCAAAAAGGTGTTCAATACACCAAAAGTCAAATGGAAACATTGGGTTTTGATAAAGTGTATTTGCAAGAAGTAATGGTACCTCACTGGGTTCGTGGTGAAAAAGAAACAGCTTACATTCAAGACAATAAAACCAAAATTAAAGTGCCGATTTGTGCTTTGGGAGGCTCTGTAGCAACTCCAAAAAATGGTTTAATTGCCGAAGTGGTAGAAGTTCATAGTTTTGATGAAATGAAAGCTTTGGGGGCGGATAAAATAAAAGGGAAGATTGTTTTCTATAACAGACCCATGAACAACGGAGCTATTGAAGCCTTCGATGCCTATTCTGGAGCGGTAGATCAACGATATGCCGGTGCCAAAGAAGCTGCTAATATGGGAGCTGTTGGGACAATTGTGCGTTCAATGAATTTGAGGCTGGACGATTTCCCACATGCTGGAGGGCAAAGCTATGGAGATATTCCAAAAGAAAAATACATTCCAACAGCCGCCATTAGTACCAATGGTGCCGAATTGTTAAGCAAGACTTTGAAAAGCAATCCGAATTTGAAATTCTATTTCAAACAATCATGTCAGCAATTGGAAGATGCACTTTCGTATAATGTAGTTGGCGAAATTAAGGGAACGGAACATCCGGATAACATTATGGTTGTTGGAGGTCATCTTGATTCTTGGGACTTGGCTGATGGTTCGCATGATGATGGAGCAGGAGTAGTGCAAAGTATGGAAGTGATGAATATTTTCAAAAATTTAAATTACAAGCCTAAAAATACGCTTCGTGTGGTGCTTTTTATGAATGAAGAAAACGGATTAAGAGGCGGAAAGAAGTATGAAGAATTGTCATTGGCAAATAAAGAAAACCACATTTTTGCTTTAGAGAGTGACGAAGGAGGTTTTACCCCGAGAGGTTTTTCATTAGAATGTAATGACTCTAATTTTAGTAAGATTACAAATTGGAAAGCATTATTCGAGCCTTATCTAATTCATAGTTTTGTAAAAGGTCATTCTGGATCGGATATTGGTCCATTAACAGGGAAAGCAATTGTAAAAGCAGGGTTAAAGCCAGATTCACAACGTTATTTTGATTATCATCATGCAGCAAATGATAAATTTGACGCTATTAATAAAAGGGAATTAGAATTAGGAGCTGGAACTATGGCTGCTTTAATCTATATGATGGACCAAAATGGTATTGAATAATTCACATATTTAAGCCAAAATAAAGGAAATAGAAACCTGCAAGTAGTCCAAATACTTGCAGGTTTTCTTTTGAAAATTAGTCTTGTTTATAGTTTTTTTGACGATTTAGTAATTGAAAGAATGAATAGTCATAAATAAATGTGAAATTCAAAATTTTTAAAAAGGACTTACTTTTTAATACACAAAATAAATCCTACTTTAGCATTCTATAAAAAGAATAAAAAATGATTAGTGAAGCGCAATTTCAAAACGAATTAAATAGCTTAATTACAAATGCTATTCGAGAAGATGTAGGATCTGGAGATTATAGCTCATTGGCCTGTATTCCTGCAGATGCACAAGGAAAAGCAAAGTTATTGGTAAAAGAAGATGGTATAATTGCAGGAGTTGCATTTGCCAAAATGATATTTGAGTATGTAGACCCTAAAATGCAAATCGAAACCTTTATTGAAGATGGAACTGCAGTCAAAAAAGGGGATGTTGTTTTTCATGTTTCGGGCAGCTCTCAATCAATTTTAAAATCTGAAAGGGTAGTATTGAATACAATGCAACGTATGAGTGCGATTGCAACCAAAACGAATAGTTTTGTACAATTACTGAAAGGTACTGACACAAAAATATTGGATACCCGAAAAACTACACCTGGATTCCGAGTGGCCGAAAAATGGGCAGTGAAAATTGGGGGTGGAGAAAATCACCGTTTTGCATTGTATGATATGGTAATGCTAAAAGATAATCATATAGATTTTGCGGGAGGAATTACTTTGGCAATAACCAAAACTCAAGCCTATCTCAAGGAGCACAATTTAGATCTTAAAATAATTGTCGAAGCCCGAAACCTTGCTGAAATAGAAGAAATTTTAAAAAGTGAAGGAGTTCACAGAATTTTAATTGATAATTTTAATTACGAAGATACTCGCACGGCAGTAGCCTTAATTGGCGACAAATGTCAAACAGAATCTTCGGGTAATATTAACGAAGATACGATGAGGTTTTATGCTGATTGCGGTGTCAATTATATTTCATCAGGAGCCTTAACCCATTCGGTTTACAATATGGATCTAAGTTTAAAAGCAATCTAATAGTATGAGTTTAATAATTGAAGCTAAACTCGAAAAAATTCCGATAGTTAGAAACTTGATGCATGTCTTGAAAAAGATTAAAATGCCTGGTTTGGGAGGTTTTTCTTTCTATGATTTATTGGAATTGTATTTTGAGGGAATCATCGATGGCGCATTTTCCTATCATGCCAGCGCAGTTGCCTTTAGTTTTTTTATGGCATTATTTCCTTTCGCATTATTTATTCTAAACTTAATTCCCTACATACCCATTGAAGGATTTCAAAACGATTTTCTGGAGTTTGTAAAAGAAGGAGTTCCTCCTAATACGTATGATGCCATTGCCAATATTATAAACGATATTCTTAATAATAGTCATTCTGGATTAGTGTCTTCTGGGTTTTTGCTGTCTATTTTCTTGATGGCAAATGGTATAAACGGAATTCTTGGCGGATTTGAATCTTCCCGACATGTTTTGGATAAAAGAGGCTTTATAAATCAATATTTTGTTGCTTTGGGAATATCATTGCTACTTTCCATTATTTTGCTTTTGACAGTTGCAATTATTGTTGTTTTTGAGGTTGTAATTCAAAGTACGACGATACAGGATGTATTGAGTGACCAAATTCCGTTGATTATTCTGGGACGATACCTTTTTGTGATTTTGATGATATTAATAACAACTTCTATCTTATTGCGATACGGGACAAAACAATCGTATCAACCTCCATTTATTAGTGTTGGGTCGGTTTTTACAACGGTACTTATAATTATTTCCTCCTATTTTTTTGGAATTTGGGTATTACGATTTTCAAAATACAATGAATTATACGGTTCAATTGGAACATTGTTAATTATGATGTTTTACATCTGGATTAACTGTATGATTTTGTTACTGGGATTCGAATTGAATGCTACAATTCGTAAACTAAAAAAGGCAAAGGATGACATTAAAGTTTAACAATATAATGAGATTGTTTAAATGAAATTTTGTATTCTTGTCGAAAGAAACCCAAGCGTTGTTTGTTGCAACGATTTGGAATAATAAAAAAGTGAGATAATAATTTAAGAAAAATGAAAAAAAGTATCGTATTTAGTTTAGTTGTGTTTTTTGCAATGGTTTTCAATGCCCAAAGCCAAACTATTTTTGGAAAATGGAAAACCATTGATGATGAGACGGGGCAAGCCAAATCTATCGTCGAAATCTATGAAAAATCAGGTAAAATCTACGGAAAAATTATAGATGTATTAAATCCAGAAAAAAGAAAATCCCTTTGTACAAAATGTTCTGGTGAAGATAAAAATGCACCAATTATGGGACTGATAATCATCAAAGGTCTTGACAAAGATGGAGATGAATATAATGGAGGTAAAATTTTAGATCCTGTGAAAGGGGAAGAATATAAGTGCTTAATAGCCCTTGAAGGTAAAGACAAACTAAAAGTGAGGGGTTATGTTGGTGTTTCTTTGTTTGGAAGAACACAATACTGGTATAGAGTGAAAAATTAATTTCTTAATATATAAAATGCGAAAAATAACAGCGATAATTTTATTTTTCATAGTGCTGTCAAATAGTTTTGGACAATCTAAAAATTCGCCTTTGCAAATAAGTCATCTTATAGGTGACTTTTATGTTTATAAAACTTTTCATGATTATAAAGGAACTCTCATTTCTGCAAACGCAATGTATCTGGTTACAGATAAAGGAGTTGTTTTATTTGACGCTCCGTGGGATAAATCTCAATTTCAGCCTTTGTTAGACAGCATAAAATTCAAACATAATAAAAATATTGTGATGTGTTTTGCAACGCATTCTCATGACGATCGAGCAGGAGGCTTGGAGTTTTTTAGACAAAAAGGAATTAAAACCTATACTATAAAATTAACTGACGAGATTCTAAAAAATAAAAATGAAAAAAGAGCTGAATTCGTAATTCCGAATGATACTATTTTTAAAGTAGGAGAATATAAATTTGAAGTTTATTATCCAGGAAAAGGACATGCGCCAGATAATATTGTAGTTTGGTTTGATAAAGAAAAAGTACTTTATGGAGGATGCTTTATTAAGAGTGCTGATGCAAAAGATTTAGGTTATTTGGGCGATGCCAATGTGAATGAGTGGGAGAAATCTATTAATAAAGTACAGACAAAATTTAAAAATCCAAAATTTATTATTCCGGGCCATGAAGATTGGACTGATATAGGGTCTTTGGATCATACATTGAAATTGGTTCAGGAATATAAAAAAAATGCATCTGTTGGATTAAATAAAAAGTAATTTTACAGACTATAAAACCTTTACATGTATTTCGTCGAAGTCATTTTACCGCTTTCTTTAGCCAAAACATTCACCTATCGTGTATCTGAAGCTGAGTTTCTTTTTATAAAAAAAGGAATGAGGGTGACGGTACCTTTTGGAAAAAGTAAAATCTATACGGCTTTGGTGATTGAAATTCACAATAACAAACCTACACTATACGAAGCCAAAGAAATTCATCAAATTTTAGACAACAGTCCTATAGTAACCGAATTTCAAATCAATCATTGGATTTGGATTGCCGATTATTATATGTGCGCTCTTGGTGATGTATATCGCGGTGCTATGCCAAGCGCCTTGTTGCTGGAAAGTGAAACAGTGATTACTAAAAAGAACGATTTATTTGTTGATGAAAGTGTACTCTCGGATGATGAATATTTAGTTTACGAGGCTCTTCAAAAACAGAGTTCTTTAAAAGTTCAGGATATTATTTCAATTCTGAATAAGAAGAATATTTTCCCTGTGATTCAAAAATTGATCGATAAAAATATTTTAGTATTACAAGAAGAAATTCAGGAAAGTTATAAACCAAAGTTAGTGCGGTACGTTCGATTGCATGCAAAATACAATACGAACGATGGTTTGAAGGAATTGCTTGAAATTCTAAAAAGTGCCAATAAGCAAAAGGAAGTAGTTTTGAATTATTTCCAATTAAGCGCTACTGAAAAAAAACCGATTACTGTAAAAAAGTTGGTTGACACAGCTCAATCTTCTCCTGCTATTGTTAAAGCATTAGTTGAAAAAGAAATTTTTGAAGAGTATTTTTTACAGGAAGACAGAATCAATTTTGCTGGAAAAGGAAGGGATGGTGAACTTAAATTAAGTGCAGACCAACATATGGCTTTTGTATCCATAAAAGAAAATTTTGAACAAAAATCAGTATGTCTTTTGCATGGAATAACCTCAAGCGGGAAGACTGAAATTTATATTAAACTTATAGAGGAGTACTTAGCGACTGGGAAACAAGTATTGTATTTGTTGCCTGAAATTGCTTTGACAGCGCAATTGGTTTCAAGATTACGGGCTCATTTCGGAAATAAAGTAGCTGTTTTTCATTCGAAGTACAGTAATAATGAAAGAGTGGAAGTTTGGAACCAGGTTTTGTTAAATGCAGAAAAAGCCCAAATTGTAATTGGAGCCAGATCGGCTTTGTTTTTGCCTTTTAATGATTTGGGGTTTATTGTTATTGATGAAGAACACGAGCAGACTTTTAAACAATCTGATCCTGCTCCTCGCTATCATGCGCGTGATGCGGCTATTGTTTTGGCAAATGCACATCAGGCCAAAGTGCTTTTGGGCTCAGCTACGCCAAGTATTGAAACCTATTATAATGCAGTATCGGGCAAATTCGGTTTTGTTGAAATTTTGAAACGTTTTGGGAATGTAAGTTTGCCTGAAATTGAATTGGTGGATTTGAAAGACAAATACTTTCGAAAAAAAATGAATGGTCATTTTAGCGACGTTTTAATCGATGAAATTACGGCAGCTTTGTCTTTGGGTGAGCAAGTGATTTTGTTTCAAAACAGAAGGGGATATTCGCCAATTATCGAATGCATAACCTGTGGGCATGTTCCTCATTGTCAGTCGTGTGATGTGAGTTTGACATATCATAAACACAAGAACCAATTGCGTTGTCATTATTGCGGTTATGCTATTGCAAATCCTACTCATTGTCATGCTTGTCATAGTGTTGACTTGACAACCAAAGGTTTAGGAACGGAGCAAATTGAGCAAGAATTATTGACTATTTTTCCTAGTGCAAAAATTGGTAGGATGGATCAAGACACGACGCGAGGGAAATTTGGTTTTGAGAAAATTATCGATAGTTTCAAGAATAGGGAATTTGATATTTTGGTAGGAACTCAAATGCTTGCCAAAGGATTGGATTTTGACAATGTTAATTTGGTGGGCATTATGAATGCTGATACAATGTTGTATCATCCAGATTTTCGTGCTTTTGAAAGAAGTTTTCAAATGATGACTCAAGTGGCAGGACGTGCAGGAAGATCTGAGAAAAAAGGAAAAGTAATTATTCAGACTTATAATCCGAACCATAATACCATACAGCAAGTTACTAATAACGATTATGCAGGAATGTATAAGGAGCAATTGTATGACAGGCAAATTTATAAGTATCCGCCATACTTTAGAATTGTAAAATTAACCTTGAAACAACGTGATTTTGATAAGCTAAAGGAAGGCGCTATGTGGTTGTATCAAGTGTTGAGCCAAAATTTGGCTATGCCGGTTTTAGGTCCGGAAGAACCTGCAATCAGCAGAATACGAAATGAATACATTAGAACTATAATTATTAAGATACCTCAAAATACCTCAATTGTGAGCACAAAAAAAACTATTCAGAAAATTCTAAATAGTTTTGAGGCTGTTTCACAATACAGAGCTATAAAAGTTACTGTAAATGTTGATTTTTATTAATGAGTAATTTTCTAAGAATAGGCAAGTGCTTTTACTAAATCTTCTTTTTTGTTTCGGCTCAAAGGAATTTTTGTTACTCCGATTTCGGCAAATTTACTGTTGAAACGATCAATCTTGTCAATATTTACAATGTAGGATTTGTGGACCCTTATAAATTTATCTTTTGACAAATCATTCTCAAATGATTTCATTGTCGAAAGCACAAGATTACTGTCGTCTTCCGTAACTACTTTTACATAATCACCAAAAGCTTCAATCCATTTAATCTTAGAAGTAAAAACTTTTAATTTCTTCAAGTTACTTTTGATAAATATATGTTCGCCTTCATCTTCTTTGTTTTCTTTCTTAAGAAGGTAGTGATCAATTGCTCTACGAACTGAGGCATTAAAACGCTCAATAGAAATAGGCTTTTGTAGATAATCTGTGGCATCATAGTCAAAGGCTTTCATTGCGTATTCGGCTTTTGAGGTGATGAAGATAATCTGGGGCTTGGTTTTTAAACCATCAAGGAAATCAAAACCACTAATAACAGGCATCTCAATATCAAGAAATATTAAGTCTACCGTATGAACAGTCATACAACTTTTGGCTTCTATTGCATTAGAAAAATCACCAATTAAATTTAAGTTAGTGTGATTATTAACTAACTTTGCAATAATCATTCTTTGTATTGAACTATCATCTACGACTACACAGTTTAGTTTCATAATTTCAAATTTTTGATTTGGTCAAGTAAAAATAGCCTTTTTTTTTTATAAAACTAAAAAAAGCAAATCTTTTTTTGTCATACGTCGATTATAGTATTTTTGTACTTGCATGTTCAAAAAAAAAGATTACTTTTGCAGCCAATTTAACAAATAAATAAATTTTTTATGAATCATTATGAAACTGTTTTCATTTTAAATCCCGTTTTATCTGAAGTTCAGGTAAAGGAAACAGTAAGCAAATTTGAAGATTTTCTTACTAGTAGAGGAGCAGAAATGGTGTCGAAAGAAGATTGGGGCCTTAAAAAAATGGCTTACGAAATTCAAAACAAAAAAAGTGGATTTTACCACTTGTTCGAATTCAAAGTATCAGGAGAAGTTCTTATTGCTTTTGAAACTGAATTTAGACGTGACGAAAGAGTTATGCGTTTCTTAACTGTAAGTCTTGACAAACATGCTATTTCTTGGGCTGAAAGAAGAAGAGCAAAACTTAAATCTCAAAAAGCTTAATTATCATGGCAACATTACAACAATCTGCTTCAGGAAAAAAAGACGGGGATATCAGATATCTTACGCCTTTGAATATAGAAACTAACAAAACTAAAAAGTATTGTCGTTTCAAAAAATCAGGTATCAAATATATCGATTATAAAGATGCTGATTTCTTATTGAAATTCGTAAACGAACAAGGAAAAATTCTTCCTCGTCGTTTAACTGGAACTTCATTAAAATACCAAAGAAAAGTGTCTGTAGCTGTAAAAAGAGCGCGTCACTTAGCTTTAATGCCATACGTGGCCGATTTATTAAAATAATTAAAAATTAACAGTTGTTGGTTTTCTGAAATATGAAACCTAACTTCTCAAATAAAGGACAACAACATGGAACTTATTTTAAGAAAAGATGTTCAAAATTTAGGATTTAAAGATGATGTAGTAACTGTAAAAAACGGATACGGTCGTAACTTCTTGATTCCTCAAGGATTCGCTCATTTAGCTACTTCTTCTGCAAAGAAAGTATTGGCTGAAAACCTAAAACAAAGAGCTCACAAAGAAGCTAAAGTTGTAGCAGATGCTAAAGCATTGGCTGAAGCTTTGAAAGCTATCGAAATTAAAATTTCTGCAAAAGCAGGTGGTGAAAAATTATTTGGTTCAATCACAAACATTGATATCGCTGAAGCTTTAGCTAAAGGTGGTCAAGTAATTGACAGAAAATTTATCACTTCAGGGATTGTAAAACGTATTGGTAAATATAGCGCTTCTGTAAGATTGCACAGAGATGTTATTGTTGAATTACCTTATGAAATTATCGCTGAAAAAGCATAAACTCTAAATTATTATATCAAAATCCCGATGAAAGTCGGGATTTTTTTGTTTAACAAAAAATAATTCGTATTGCTTGTACTTTTTTAGAATAAAGTTTGAGCAGTTCAAATGCTAAGTGTTTAATTATGAAATACACCAGACTTACAAAAGAACAATTTGAAGAGTTAACACAGGAATTTACTAATTTTTTGGCAACTCAGGCAATTGATAAAACGGAATGGGTCAAAATCAAAGCCGAAAAACCAGAGGTGGCAGAACAAGAATTGGATGTTTTTTCAGATTTGATTTGGGAAGGTGTGCTTACAAAAGCTACCTATTTAGAGTTTTTCTCCAAAAACCATATTTTCCTTTTTCATTGTTTTGACACACATATAAAATCGATTGTTTTAAAATCATTGGTTCCGGAAACTGATTTTTTGACAAAAGAAGGTTTGGAATGGCTTAGCGATAATATGTTTACAGAAACAATTGAAATGAAAGTGGGTAAAAAAGAATTTACTGAAGAGCGAAATCTTTCTATTTTTCAATTGATACAACAAGGCTCCTTTTTGAGTGATGGTCAATTATACAATCAAATTAATTCGATTATCGAGGGATAAATTTGATTTTTACAGTTTAAATTGGTTATTTTAGTAGATTATTTAATACACTAAAATAGCCAATTTTTTGTTTTATGGATATACTGCAAACCATCCAAACACTTAGGGAAGAACTCAATCTACACAATCATAATTATTATGTGTTGGATAAACCAACATTGTCTGATTTTGAGTTTGATATGAAATTAAAGGAACTTCAAGATTTAGAAAATAAACATCCCGAATTTTTTGATGCCAATTCTCCAACACAGAGAGTAGGTGGAACAGTGACTAAAAATTTTGAAACTATTCCGCATGAATATCGCATGTATTCGCTAGACAATTCCTATTCCAAAGAAGATTTGATTGATTGGGAAAATCGAATTCAGAAAGTTTTGGGTGATGTTCCATTAGAATATACCTGCGAATTGAAATATGACGGAGCGTCGATAAGCATCACTTACGAAAATGGAAAATTAAAGCGGGCTGTGACTCGTGGAGATGGTTTTCAAGGAGATGATGTGACCAATAACATAAAGACAATAAAATCTATTCCTTTGCAGTTGAAAGGAAATTATCCTGAGCAGTTTGCTATTCGGGGTGAAATTATTTTGCCTTTTGCCGGATTTGAAAGAATGAATCAGGAATTAATTGAAATTGGCGAAACACCTTATTCTAATCCCAGAAATACTGCGTCCGGAAGTTTAAAATTACAAGACAGTGCTGAAGTGGCAAAGCGCCCTTTGGATTGTTTGCTATATTTTTTAATTGGACCAAATTTACCTTTTAGCACTCAATTTGAAGGATTGGAGGTTGCCAGAAAATGGGGATTCAAAGCTCCGACCGAAGCAAAGTTGTCAAAGAGTCTAAATGAAGTCTTTGAGTTTATTGACTATTGGGATGTACATCGTCATGAATTGCCTTATGAAACGGATGGTGTGGTTATAAAAGTAAATGATTTCCGCCATCAGGAAGAGTTAGGGTATACTGCCAAATCTCCACGCTGGGCAATTGCATATAAATTCAAATCAGAGCAAGTTGCTACAAAACTAAATTCTATATCCTATCAAGTTGGAAGAACCGGAGCTATTACTCCAGTAGCAAATCTTGAACCGGTACAATTAGCTGGAACGATTGTGAAACGCGCTTCATTGCATAATGCTGATCAGATTGAGAAATTAGATATTCGAGTGGATGATACCGTTTTTGTAGAAAAAGGCGGGGAGATTATTCCTAAAATTACAGCAGTTGATTTAAGTAAACGCCCCGATTATTCTGAGCCTACAAAGTATATAACCCACTGTCCTGAGTGTAATACGGAATTGATTCGCGGGGAGGGTGAGGCCAATCATTATTGTCCTAATTTTTATGGTTGTCCTCCGCAAATTATTGGTAGAATTCAGCATTATATTTCACGAAAAGCTATGGACATAGAAGGTCTTGGAGGCGAAACTGTGGCATTGCTATTCAATAACGGATTGGTTCACAATTATGCCGATTTGTATGAACTAACAGTTGAGCAAATTCTGCCTTTGGAGAGAATGGCCCAGAAATCAGCTGAGAATTTAGTGAAGGGTGTTGAAAATTCAAAAAATATTCCTTTCGAAAGTGTTTTGTTTGCTTTGGGGATTCGATTTGTCGGGGAAACAGTTGCCAAAAAGTTGGCTAAGCATTATAAAAATATTGATGCATTGCGACAGGCAACTCTTATGGATTTGATTTTGGTAGATGAAATTGGAGAAAGAATTGCGCAAAGCGTAATTGACTTTTTTGAAAATAATGAAAATAAAATCATCATCGAAAGATTAAAAAGTTATGGCGTACAATTTGAAATTGTTGAAAAAGTAAATCCAAATGCAACGGAGAAATTCTTAGGGAAAACATTTGTCGTTTCTGGTGTTTTTTCTGCTTTTTCTAGGGATGAATTAAAAAAGGCCATTGAAGACAACGGAGGAAAAGTGGGAAGTTCTATATCGGCCAAGACAGATTTTGTTGTTGCTGGAGATAATATGGGACCTGCTAAACTTGAAAAAGCCAACAAACTCAGCATAGCAATAATTTCTGAAGATCAATTTATAACCATGTTAAATGAAAGCTAGTACTCCATCACTTATATTGTTTTTTGTTACTTCAGCATTGGTCGTGCTATTTAAGTTGTTAGACTATGAAGGGTTGGTGCTATGCGGTAAGTCAATTATAATTCCCTCTTTGTTTATCTATTATTTGGTATCGAATAATTATAAAATTACCTTCTTCAAAGGATTGATTTTCTTGCTGCTTTTTGTGAGGGATATTTTTACCACACTAAATATTAGTGAATCTGCAATGGGTTCTTTTTTATGTGTATTGGCAGTTTATGTTTTACTTTTATATTTAGCCCAAAAAGATTTTAAATATCTAAAATTTAGTTATAGGGATAGTCTTTCGATTTTTATTTTGATTCTAGGTATTGGGAGTATTTGCTATTCCGTTTTAAACTTAGAGCTTGAAAACTTAGAGCTCGATTTTTCATTGTATGTGGCTTTTGGTATAATTCTAAGTATTTTGAGTATCGTTTCTATTATAAACTACATTAAAAGTGGTAGTTATGCTCTTTTTAATGCTATGCTAATGTGTATTTGTTTTATAATAACGGATATCTTTTTTGTGTTGTATAAATTTTATTTTTACAATTATGCTTTTATTCTGCTTAGTATTGTTACTCAATTTTTATCCTATTTCTTTATGGTAAATTATTTATTGGAAAAAGATAAAGTTTCAGATGATTTAAAAGAAGATTAATTTTTTTTTACTTAAATCAAAAACATAAATAATGTTAAGAATATAACAAAAAGTTTTAAAAAGTCGTTATAGTTTTTTAGATTTGCCATCTCAAATGTAACTTAAATAATTAAATTTGTAATCTTTTAAAAGTGATATGTTTTTAAACTATATAAAGAGCTTTATATTAAAAAAAACTTTAAAAAAGAGCCTGCGTAATGTCAAGGGTGAGTCATTAAACTCGCCTATTACTATGGTCGGTTTGATTGTTGATGAAAGCAATTTTTTGGAAACAGCAGCTTTGAAACAGGAAATTATTTCCAATGGAGTTTTAGAAAATAATATTAAAGTTATTGTTTTTCGAGACCTTTTAAAAAGTAAAGAAGTTTATCTAGAACCTACATTTGGGTTAAAGGATTTGAATTTAAAAAGTGAATTTACACAACAGCCAATAAATGAGTTTATTTCTGAAGAATTTGATTTATTGATTAATTATTATAATGAGGAAAAGCCCTTTTTGTTGCTTTTAACGAATAGTTCCAATGCAAAATTTAAGGTTGGTTTTTCAACTGTCGATGAAAGATTAAATCATTTTATGATAAATATAGATCCAGAGAATTACAAGGGGTTTACAAATGAGTTATTCCGGTACTTAAAAATATTAAACAAAATATAATTTAAAATATGCAATCATTAATAGGAACAGGTGTTGCCCTAATCACGCCGTTTAAAGACGATTTTACAATTGATATTGATGCTTTAAGAAGAGTTGTGAATTTTTCAATAGACGGAGGAATCGAATATCTTGTTGTTTTAGGTACAACAGCCGAAAATGCGACCTTGTCTGAAGAAGAAAAAGAGCTTGTAATCGCGACAGTAATTGAAGTGAATGCAGGTAGATTACCTTTAGTTCTTGGTGTGGGAGGAAATAATACTTTAAATGTTGTTGAAGAATTACGTACTAGAGATTTATCCGATTTTGTAGCTATTTTGTCTGTTTCTCCTTATTATAATAAACCTAGTCAAGAAGGAATATACCAACATTTTAAAGCCGTTTCTGAAGCGTCGCCTATTCCTGTGATTTTATATAATGTTCCGGGAAGAACATCCAGTAACATGCTGCCGTCAACGGTTCTTAGATTGGCAAATGATTTTGATAATATAGTAGCAATAAAAGAAGCAGCTGGCGATTTAGTGCAAGCTATGCAGTTATTGAAAAATAAACCTAAAGATTTTTTGGTTATTTCTGGTGATGATATGATTGCTTTGCCAGTAGTTTTGGCTGGAGGTGCGGGAGTAATTTCGGTTATAGGACAAGGTTTTCCAAAAGAGTTTTCAGAGATGATTCGATTGGGTTTGAATAGAAAAGTAGATGATGCCTTTAAATTACATTATTTATTGGCGGATTGTATTGATATGATTTTTGAGCAAGGTAATCCAGCAGGTATCAAAGAAGTATTCAGTATTCTGGGTATTACGGAGAATGTTGTTCGTTTGCCATTGGTTTCTGTAGATGAATCTTTGGCAAGCCGATTGGATTCTTTTGTAAAGAAAATGGTTAAAAACTCATAAATAGCTGTCGTTTTTTTTAAATAAAGAAATATTTTGTAATAGCTAAATTAATAACTAAATTTGCCACCTAACTTTGGTGGCTTTTATTGCATATAATATTATGCTGTAAAAATAAAATCAGTGAATAAAATGAAGAAAATAATATCTGTATTGCTTGTTGCTCTCTTTTTGTACTCTTGTAGTGATTATCAAGCAGCATTGAAGAACGAAGATGTTGCAGCAAAGTTTGACGTTGCAACCAAAATGTACGAAGCTGGGAAATATACAAAAGCGATTCGTCTTTTTGAACAGTTGGCACCAGCATATAGAGGTAAACCATCAGGGGAAAAATTGTTTTACATGTATGCTCAATCATGTTACAAAACCAAACAATATTATTTGGCAGGATATCAATTCGATAGTTTTGTTTCCGGTTATCCTAAAAGTGAAAAATTAGAAGAATGTGCTTATTTAGGAGCTCAAAGTTATTCAATGTTATCGCCAGTTTACAGTATTGATCAAACAGATACTTTTAAGGCAATAGAAAAGATTCAAGGTTTTATTGATCGCTATCCAAATTCTAAATATATTACTGAGGCCAATGCGACTTCTAGAAAGTTAAATGATAAGATTGAACGTAAAGTTTATGAAAATGCATTAGAATACAATAGAATTTCGAACTATAAATCGGCTATTATTGCTTTTGATAATTTTATAGCAGATTATCCAGGAACTCCTTTAAAAGAAAAAGCGTTGTATTATAAATTGGATTCTGCTTATTCATTGGCAATAAATAGTGTTCCTTCAAAAATGGAAGAGCGATTGATTACAGCCAAAACGAGTTACAATAATTTGGTTAAATTCAAACCAAATACAGAATACAAAAAGAAAGCTGACGAAATGTTAGCACAAATTGATGTTGAATTGCAAAAATATAATAAATAAATAAAGTCATGGATTTAAAAAAGACAAATGCTCCAGTAAATACAATAACTTACAATAAAACAGTTATTGAAGCACCTACTGGAAATGTGTATGAGGCGATAACAATTATGGCTAAAAGAGCAAATCAAATTAATTCTGAAATTAAAAAAGAATTAACTGAAAAATTAGAGGAATTTGCTACTTATAATGATAGTTTAGAAGAAGTTTTTGAAAATAAAGAGCAAATAGAAGTTTCAAAATTCTACGAGAAACTTCCAAAACCACACGCTTTAGCGGTTCAAGAGTGGTTAGACGGTAAAATTTACCACAGAGAAGCAAATAAATAATCTATACTAATGTCAGTTTTAAGTGGAAAAAAGATTTTGCTGGGAATTTCTGGCGGAATCGCTGCATATAAAACGGCTTCATTAGTTAGACTCTTCATAAAAGCAGGTGCACATGTCCAAGTGATAATGACACCTGCTTCTAAGGATTTTATAACTCCACTTACCTTATCTACTCTTTCCAAGAATCCCGTTTTTTCTGAATTTTACAATAAAGATGAAAAAAATGAGGAATGGAATAGTCATGTAGAATTGGGTCTTTGGGCTGATATAATGGTTGTTGCGCCTGCAACTGCCAATACTTTATCAAAAATGGCAAATGGGTTATGTGATAATCTTTTAATTGCCTGTTACCTATCGGCTAAATGTCCTGTTTATTTTGCGCCAGCAATGGATTTAGACATGTATATTCATCCTTCTACGCTTGAGAGTTTTAAAACTTTAAAGGAATTCGGAAATACAATGATACCAGCCGAAAATGGAGAATTAGCCAGTGGTTTATCTGGAGAAGGACGAATGGCAGAACCTGAAAATATTATTGCTTTTTTAGAAGCTGATCTCGAAAGTAAATTACCTTTAAAAGAAAAAAAAATACTAATTACTGCTGGGCCAACTTATGAAGCAATTGATCCAGTTCGTTTTATTGGAAATCATTCTTCTGGTAAAATGGGATTTGATATTGCTCAAAGTGCAGCTAATCTTGGTGCGTCAGTAATATTGATTTCGGGACCTACTCATTGTAAAATAAATCATCCTTTGGTTCAAGTAATTCCAGTGGTTTCTGCTCAAGAAATGTATGAAGCTTGTCATCAGTATTATCAAGAAGTGGATGTGGCAATTGCGGCTGCTGCCGTAGCTGATTATAGACCAAAGAATGTCGCTCTGCAAAAGATAAAAAAAGCGGCAGATGATTTTACTATTGAACTTGAGAAAACCAAAGATATTTTGGCTTCATTAGGAGAAGTTAAGAAAAATCAGTTTTTAATTGGCTTTGCCTTAGAAACTGAAAATGAAATTGAAAATGCTAAAGCGAAAATTCAGAAAAAAAACTTAGATTTGATAGTTCTTAATTCGCTGCAGGATGAAGGTGCTGGATTTGGAAAAAACACCAATAAAGTCACCTTTATAGATAGTGCATTTCGAATTGAGCCAATGGATTTGAAATCTAAAGAGGCTGTGGCTGATGATATTTTAAACAAAGTAATAGCGCATTTTTATGGTTAGATTTGTTTTGTTTTTATTTTTTAGTTGTGGCTTTATTCAGGCCCAACAGCTGAATTGTACCGTGACTTTAAATACCCAAAAAATAAGCAATGCCAATCAGCAAGTTTTTAAAACACTGCAAACTGCAATAAATGAATTTGTGAATAAAACAGATTGGACTGGACAAACCCTTTCACAAAAGGAAAAAATCAGTTGTTCAATGTATATTACCATTTCTAGTTATAGTTCTGATCAATTTGTTGCGAATATACAAGTGCAATCTTCCAGAAATATTTACAATTCGACTTATTCCTCTCCAGTTATAAATATAAATGATAAAGATTTTACTTTTAATTATACTGAATTCGAGAATTTGACATACATCCCAACAAGTTATGATTCCAATCTGGTTTCGGTATTGTCATTCTATAGTTACATAATTTTAGGAATGGATGCCGATACTTTTATTCCATTATTTGGAGATCGCTATTATAAAGAAGCATTGAATATTTCTAATTTGGCACAACAAGGTGGATACAAAGGATGGAATCAGTCCGATGGTACATTGAGCAGATTTGTTTTGATTAATGATTTAATGTCGCCAACTTATAATGAAATACGACAATCCAGCTTTCAGTATTATTTAGGTTTGGATACGATGCACCAAGATCTTAAAAAAGCGAAAGAAATTGTGAAAGGCTCTTTAATGAATTTGTCTAAATTGAATAGCACTAAACCTAATTCCTATTTATTGCGAGTTTTTATGGATTCCAAATCAGATGAAATTGTTTCTATTTTTTCAGGAGGACCCAGTATTGCAATAAATGATATGGTAGATAGTTTAAACAAAACATCTTCATCAAACTCCGGTAAATGGCAATTGTTAAAATATTAGTCTTTTTATAATTTCTTTTATTTAATCCAACCTACTCGTAAAATTTCAAAAATGATAACTTCACTAGCTATAAAAAACTATGCTTTAATCGAAAAATTGACAATCGATTTTTCGAAAGGATTTTCAATAATTACTGGGGAAACAGGAGCTGGAAAATCTATAATATTAGGTGCATTAGGTTTAGCTTTGGGAAAAAGAGCTGATTTGACTTCGCTTAAAAATAAAGAAGAAAAATGTGTGATTGAGGCCCATTTTGATATATCCAAATACAATTTGCTGCCTTTTTTTGATGCCAATGATCTGGACTACGAACCAGAAACAATTATTCGAAGAGAAATTTTACCTTCCGGAAAATCCAGAGCTTTTATAAATGACAGCCCTGTTAATTTGCAGGAGTTACAAGAGTTGAGTTTGTATTTAATAGATATTCATTCACAACAGCAAACTCAAGAGTTGTCTGATGAGAATGTTCAATTCAAAATTATTGATGCTATCGCTGGTAATTTAGATACAATTGTGACTTATCAATCGATCTTGAAAAACTATAAGGCGAATAAGTCCAAATTAAATGCCTTAACCAAAAGAAAATCTGAAGCCTCTAAAGAACAAGAATACAATACTTTTCTTTTGGAAGAATTAGTGTCGGCAAAACTAAAATCTGGTGAGCAAGAATTTCTTGAAGAAAATTATGAGCAACTGAATAATGTTGAAATTATTAAAGAAGCACTCGATAAGTCTTTGGCTATCGCCAATGAAGAACAAATTGGGGTCTTTCATAATTTGAACGAAATAAAAAATGCGATTCAGAAAATTGCTCTTTTCTCTGCTGATTATAATTTGCTATTTGAAAGGATAACAAGTTTGAAAATCGAGTTTGAAGATATTACAACTGAGCTTAATCGCTGTTCCGAAAAATTAATAAATGATCCTGAGCAATTAAATTTGATTAATCAGAAATTGCAGTTGATTTATAATTTACAAAAGAAACATCAGGTAAAAACTGTGGATGAGTTATTGGACATTCAATCCAAATTGGAAAACTCAGTATTGGAATTGGGAAATATTGATGAAGAGATCGCAAAACTAACTGAATTGGTTGATGATAATATCAAGGAGCTAGACCAAATTTGTGACACTATACATAAGAATAGGTTGGAAGCGATTCCACTTTTGTCACAAAAATTAATATCCATTTTAGAGACCTTGGGAATGCCTAATGTGCGTTTCAATATGGAATTAAAAAGCACTTCAACATACTTTGAAAATGGAAAAGACGAGTTGCAATTTTTAATTTCTGCCAATAAAGGAACTGATTTTGGGTTATTAAAAAAAGTGGCTTCTGGAGGTGAAATGTCGCGAATTATGTTGGCAGTGAAAGCGATTTTAGCGCAGTATTCAAAATTGCCAACATTGATTTTTGATGAGATTGATACTGGTGTTTCTGGGGAAATTGCCAATAGAATGGGAGAAATTATGAAAGAAATGAGTACTCAGATGCAAATATTTGCCATAACCCATTTACCTCAAATTGCCGCTAAGGGTAATGAGCATTTTAAAGTGTTTAAATCTACTGTTGGAGATGATACTCAATCAGAATTGAAATTATTGACAGTCGATGAACGAGTTGTGGAAATTGCACAAATGTTGTCTGGAACTGTTATTTCAGATTCGGCCTTAAATCACGCAAAAGCCTTGTTGAACTAAATAATTGGACTATATTTGCCCATTCAATTTTAAAAGCTTTAAACGATTCAATTAATTGAAAATATATAATATAAATTAACGTACAGACTAATATGATTATAGAACCAAGAATGAGAGGATTTATTTGTTTGACAGCCCAACCAAAAGGATGCGAACAAAGTGTTAAAAATCAGATTGAATATGTAAAATCAAAAGGAACTATAGCTGGAGCTAAGAAAGTATTGGTTATCGGAGCTTCAACTGGTTTTGGTTTGGCTTCAAGAATTACAAGTGCTTTTGGTTCTGATGCCGCTACAATTGGTGTGTTTTTTGAAAAAGAACCTGCAGAAGGAAAAACGGCTTCTCCAGGTTGGTATAATTCAGCTGCTTTTGAAAATGAAGCTCATAAAGCTGGTTTGTACGCAAAAAGTATTAACGGAGATGCTTTTTCTAATGAAGTAAAAAGACAAACCTTAGATCTTATTAAAGCTGATTTAGGTCAAGTTGACTTAATTATATACAGTCTTGCTTCACCAGTAAGATTAAATCCAAACACAGGTGTTTTACACCGTTCTGTTTTGAAACCTATCGGAAGTACTTTTACAAATAAAACAGTTGATTTTCATACTGGAAAAGTTTCTGAAATTTCTATTGAGCCTTGCAATGACGAAGATATTGCCAATACAGTTGCCGTAATGGGCGGTGAAGATTGGGCAATGTGGATTGATGCTTTAAAATCTGAAAATTTATTGGCTCCAGGCGCTACAACTGTTGCTTATTCATACATCGGGCCATCATTAACTGAAGCTGTTTATAGAAAAGGAACAATTGGTCGTGCCAAAGATCACTTGGAAGCTACAGCATTCACGATTACTGATAGTTTAGCCGATATCAACGGTAAAGCTTATGTTTCTGTAAATAAGGCTTTGGTAACCCAAGCAAGTTCTGCTATTCCGGTTATTCCATTGTATATTTCTTTATTGTACAAAATAATGAAGGAAAAGGGAATTCACGAAGGATGTATTGAACAAATTCAGCGTTTGTACCAACAAAGATTGTATACTGGAGAACCTATGATTACTGATGACAAAGGAAGAATCCGTATTGACGATTGGGAAATGCGTGAGGATGTTCAGGCTCAAGTAGCTAAATTATGGTTAGAAGCTACTACTGAAAATCTAGCGGAATTAGGAGATTTAGAAGGATACAGAAGTGATTTCTATAATCTTTTTGGTTTTGGATTTGATGGTGTTGATTATAAAGCAGACACAAACGAAATGGTTGCTATTCCAAGTATTGGGTAATTAGCAAACAATATTTATAATTTTCAAAAACACCTTATTACTTGATGGTTTAAAATCAAGAGAATAAGGTGTTTTTTAGTAAATAGTTTCTAAGTTTCTAATTGACTAAGTCGCTAAGAGTCTTTCTAAACTTAGGAACTTAGAGTCTTAGTAACTATTAAAAATATCATTTTATGTATAATTTATTAAAAGGAAAAAGAGGAATTATTTTTGGTGCTTTAGACGAAAATTCAATAGCTTGGAAAACAGCCGAACGTATTAATGAAGAAGGAGGGGTTTTTGTTTTGACAAATGCTCCTGCAGCAATGCGATTGGGAAATATTGATGCATTGGCAGAAAAAATTGGATGCCAAATAATTCCTGCTGACGCAACTTCGGTTACTGATTTAGAAGTATTGGTTGATAAAGCGGTTGAGATTTTAGGAGGTAAAATTGATTTTGTTTTGCACTCGATAGGTATGTCGGTTAATGTTCGAAAAGGAAATCATTACACGAATCAAAATTATGAGTATACCGAAAAAGGCTGGAATGTTTCTGCGGTTTCTTTTCATAAACTGATGCAGGTATTGTATAAAAAAGATGCCATGAACGAGTGGGGTAGTATCATTGCTTTATCCTATATGGCTGCGCAGCGTGTTTTTCCAGATTATAATGACATGGCAGATAATAAGGCTTTTCTAGAATCTATTGCTCGTAGTTTTGGGTATTTCTTTGGAAGGGATAAAAAAGTGAGAGTAAATACCATTTCGCAATCTCCAACTGCCACTAGAGCTGGACAAGGAGTTAAAGGATTTGGAGGTTTTATTGCTTTTGCTGATAAAATGTCTCCTCTAGGCAATGCGACAGCTGCAGAATGTGCAGATTATATAGTTGTTATGTTTTCGGATTTGACTAGAAAAGTAACTTTACAAAACTTATTGCACGACGGTGGATTCTCCAATATGGGAGTTAGCCAGGAAGTTATGGAAATGTTTGAATAGGGATATAAACAGTTTGTAGTATAAAAACCATCATTATTTATTTGATGGTTTTTTTATTGATAAAGAGTACCTTTGCTAAAAATTAAATTAAACGAATAAAAAAATAATAACCCAATTACTATTATGTTGTTTTCATTGATCATTCCCGTTTATAATCGCCCTGATGAAGTAGATGAATTATTAGAAAGTTTAGCAAAATCAACCTATGAAGAAATTTTTGAAATTGTATTGATAGAGGATGGTTCTACAATTCGATGTCAAGACGTTGCAAAAAAATATGGTGATAGACTGGATATTTCATACTACTATAAAGAAAACTCTGGTCCAGGCGATTCCAGAAACTACGGAATGAATAAGGCTAGGGGGGATTATTATATCATTTTCGATTCTGATTGCATTATACCCAGTAATTATTTGAATGAAGTTGATAAAGCCTTAAAAGAAAATTATGTGGACTGTTTTGGTGGTCCGGATAAAGCTTTGGATAGTTTTTCGGATATTCAAAAAGCCATCAATTTTGCAATGACCTCTTTTCTTACTACGGGAGGAATCCGAGGCGGTTCGGAAAAAATAGGAAAATTTCAACCCAGAAGTTTTAATATGGGAATTTCGCGTAAGGCATTCGAAGTTTCAAAAGGCTTTGGTAATATTCATCCTGGAGAAGATCCAGATTTGTCAATCCGTTTGTGGAACTTAGGTTTTGAAACCAGACTTTTTTCGAAAGCATTTGTTTATCACAAAAGGAGAATTGATTGGGAAAAATTTTCTGTGCAAGTAAATAAATTTGGTAAAGCCAGACCAATACTAAATAGTTGGTATCCAGAATATAATAAATTAACTTTTTTCTTCCCAACGGTTTTTATAATAGGATTTTTTGTATCTTTAGTATTGTTGGTTTTTAATCAAGATATTCTGCTTAAATTTTATTTTGGCTACTTTTTGGCATTATTTTTGTTATCTTCTATTCAGAATAAAAGTGTTAAAATTGGCTATTTATCAATTATTGCAGTTTGGAAACAGTTTTATGGATATGGTATTGGATTTTTAAAGTCTTATGTTAAAGTAATAATTTTAAAACAAGACCCAAAGGAAGCTTTTCCTGAATTGTTTTTTAAAATATAATATGACTAAAATAATTGGTTTAACTGGAGGTATTGGGAGCGGTAAAACTACCGTTGCCAATGAATTTTTATCTCTTGGAGTTCCAGTTTATATTACAGATCTGGAGGCCAAAAAATTGATGCAGTCTGATTCTGTTTTGAAACAAATTAAAGAAGAATTTGGAAGCGCAGTTTTTGATAAAGGTGTTTTGCTTAGGGATAAACTATCCGAAATTGTTTTCAATGATGACAAAAGATTAGGAAAGCTTAACAGTATTGTGCATCCTGCAGTGAAACAACATTTCAGAGAATGGCTTTTGGAACATCAAAATAATCCGTTTGTTATTTACGAAAGTGCAATTTTATTTGAAAGCGGCAGTTATAAAGAGTGTGACTATATTATAAATGTTGTAGCTCCTCTTGAAATTAGGATTCAAAGAGTTATTGAAAGAGATAAAACGACACGCGAAAAAGTTTTGGAAAGAATAAAAAATCAATGGAATGATGAGGAAAAATCATCAAAAAGTGATTTTATTATTAAAAACACTAGTATGGAGGCGATAAAGCCTGAAATTGTTAAAATTCTTAAATTTTTAAGAATTAAACAAATGAAGTCTTAAATGTTAATCTTTGGTTAATGCTTTATCTATTATATTGTTAAAATACTAATTTTGCTTGAATGAATAAATTATTTTTTAGATTACTTGTATTGTTAATGAGTTTATCCTTGATAGGGATAATTCTTGTGCAGGTATATTGGTTTAATACTTCATTTAAGAATAATGATGAACAATTTAAGTTTCATGTTAAGCAGGTAATTGGTAATGTTGCTGAAAAACTGCAGAATCGAGAAGCTTATAGTTTTTATGATAAGTACAACCATTATAAAGATAGTACGGGTAAAATTCCTAAAAGGGATGATTTATTAGAATTTTATTATGTTCAAAAAAATCCAAAGACTAATCAGACTATAATTTATTCGAATAGTATAATATCCGAAGACTTTAAAATTTCTGCAGGACTTTTTGATAAAAAATTTGACACTGAAAGTTTTAAAAACTTCAATTCTAGAAGGGTTACTGAAGTTTATAATAAAAACAGCCTTGATAATTCCGGCATACAGCAGAGCTTGATTCCGGATGTGAAAATTGAAAAATCGGGTAATTTAGACATATTGGATAATGCTCAATTTGAGATTTTCTTTAAAGATATTGCTTCTGCAATGCCTCTTCAAGAAAGAATTTCAAAGGAAGTTTTAAGAGAAATCATTAAAAAGGAATTAGAAGAATATGGTGTAAAAACCAAGTTTGAGTTTGGAATTTTAAGTAATGGAATACAAACTAAAGTAAAATCTGATAATTTCATGTATGTTAAGGATGCCACTTATTCGATTCCAGTTTTCACAGATAATGAGGGAAATGAAAAATATAAATTATTGGTTTATTTCCCACACAAAAAGAAGTTTTTACTGTCTGAATTGGTAAGTATTACGATTTTGTCCATCATATTTACGTTAATTATTATAATCGCTTATACCACTGCTTTAAATCAGTTGATTCGTCAAAGACAAATTTCGGAGATTAAGACTGATTTTATCAATAATATGACGCATGAGTTTAAAACACCAATTGCAACAATAAATCTTGCTTTAGACGCGATTCGAAATCCGAAGATCATTGAAGACAAAGAGAAAGTGTTTAAGTACCTCGAAATGATTCGGGACGAAAACAAACGAATGCATGCCCAAGTAGAAAATGTATTAAGGATTTCTAAATTAGAAAAGAAAGAATTAAATATTATAAAGGAATCAAGTGATATAGAAGAAGTTATAAATGATGCTATTGAACATGTTAACTTGATCTTAGAAGATAGAGAAGGAACTATTGATATTCATTTTGGAGCTATAAGAAAAACAGTTTTACTGAATGATGTCCATTTTACGAATGTAATAGTCAATATTTTGGAAAATGCCATAAAATATACTCCTGGTATTCCTAAAATTGACATTTATACTGAAAATATCAAGGACATGGTTCTTATTAAAATAAAAGATAATGGCGTGGGTATGAGTAAAATTGCTCAAAAAAGAATTTTTGAAAAATTTTATAGAGAACATACCGGAGACATACATAATGTAAAAGGACATGGTTTAGGTCTAGCTTATGTAAAAAGAATTGTAGACGACCATAATGGTCAAATATATGTAGAAAGTGAAAAGGGAAAAGGAAGTACCTTCATTATAAAATTACCTTTAATAAATTAGAGTATGGAAAACACAAATAAAAAAATACTATTAGTAGAAGATGACCTTAATTTTGGTGCAGTTCTAAAAGACTATTTAATGCTAAATGATTTTGATGTTGTTTTAGCTAAAAATGGTATGGAAGGTTTTGAAAAATTCAAGAAGGATTCCTATGATTTATGCATTCTTGATGTGATGATGCCATACAAAGATGGGTATACTTTAGCAAAAGAAATAAGAGAAAAGAACAATGATGTGCCTATCATTTTTCTTACTGCAAAGTCAATGAAAGAGGATGTGTTGAAAGGCTATAAAGCTGGTGCAGATGATTATTTGAACAAACCTTTTGATTCTGAAGTTTTATTGATGAAAATTAAAGCCATCATACAAAGAAAAGCATCTGATGTAAAAACAGAAGCGGTTCAATTTGAATTTAATGTTGGTAAGTTTCATCTTAATTCGAAACTTCGATTCTTAACGTTTAATAACGAAGAACCTATTAAGTTGTCTCCAAAAGAGAATGAACTACTTAAAATGTTGATTTTGCATGAAAATGATTTGATGCCAAGGGAATTGGCTTTAACAAAAATATGGAGAGATGATAACTATTTTACTTCTAGAAGTATGGATGTTTACATCGCCAAACTAAGAAAGTATTTAAAACAAGACGAGGATGTTGAAATTTTGAACATTCACGGTGAAGGATTTAGATTAGTTGTGAAAGGGAAATAATAGGTCTTGTTAATTCATAAAGAAAAGCTTCGATTAATTTCGAAGCTTTTTTTTATTTCCAATTGAGCTGCAAAGCAAAACATGTTTTATCTTCTTTGGTGATGCTAAAAACAACATCGTTATCATTTATGCATTCATGAATTATCACTTTATCTTTTAGCGAGAGTTCTTTCAAAAAGTTCATCTCAAAGCTTTTTATTTGTTGGGATAGTATTTTGTTTTCATCGACTAAATCCAAGCACCATTCCAAGTATTTTACATTATTGGCATGATTGACAATGTCTAAATCGGATAAGGAAACTGTTCTTTCAAAAATTTCTTCTTTTTCTTGGGGTAAATTTATTTTTGAGAAACCCATCTCAGTTGCTCTCTTTTCAGGATACAATTCAAAATGCTGGTAGGGAAGTGCCAAAGGTTCTGGCCTGCGGGCTTTGGTGTTGAAAACAGCCCAAAAGGTTTCTGATCCCACTATTTTTTTACCGTTGACATGCATTTCGAGCGCACGAACCGAACGGGAATTTTCTAGGGAATTAATCCAGGTTTTTATGGTTACAACGTCTCTCCATTTGGGTAAATCGGTAATTTCTACCCTCATTCTGCTCAAAACCCAAGCTTGGTTAAATTCCTGCATATCTGTAAAGCTGATTCCTCCCACTTCGGAGTGAGCAGCAGCTGTTAATTGCAAAAGATTGCATAAATCAGTGTATTTTAAATAGCCATTTGGAGTACATTGGGTAAAATTGATTTCCCAGTCTTTACTCAATATGGAAGTGAAATTTGGATCTATTGGCATGGAAATTTAAGATTTAAGATTGCAGAATTAAGATTTTAGAAAAAAGAAAATAGAATTTAGATTTTTGTTTGATTATCTATATATTCAATTATTTCCTTTCGTTCCGTTAAATAGTCAAACCATTTGGTGTTTTCTTTGCGTTTGAACCAAGTGAGTTGGCGTTTTGAAAATCGGCGGGTGTTTTTTTTAATTTCTTCAATGGCAAAAGGGAGCGTAAATTCTCCATCAAAATAACTGAATAATTCTCGATATCCTACCGTTTGTAAGGCGTTTAATTCTTTGTGTTCGTATAAAGCTTGAGCTTCGGCCAAAAGTCCTTGATTAAGCATTATATCTACCCTTTGGTTTATTCTTTCGTAAATCACGTTTCTGTCTGCTTCAAGGCCAATGATGATAGGCATGAAATTTCGATTGTTTTTCTTTTGATTTAAAAAAGAGGAATAAGGTTTCTCGGTTCCAAGGCAGACTTCTACAAATCGCATCATACGTTGCGGGTTTTGCAAGGTTTGTGGGTTTTCGGAAGTTATTTTTTGAAAATAGATTGGATCAAGAGTTTCTAATTGTTTTTGTAAATATTCAATTCCTTGATTTTCATAACTTAAATTCACGTTTTCCCGAATGGAGGAATCTATGGTTGGAAATTCATCAAACCCTTTTAAAATGGCATCTACATATAATCCAGAACCGCCAACAAGCACTACGTAATCATTGTTTTGGAATAATTCTTCTATTTTTAATAGTGCTTCTTTTTCAAAATCACCTACAGTGTAATTATCAAAAATGGATTTGTTTTGAATGAAATGGTGTGTTGCTAATGCCAATTCTCCTGGATTGGGCACAGCTGTTCCAATAGTCATTTCTTTGAAAAACTGTCGGCTGTCGCAGGAAATAATTTGACAATTATAGTGTTTGGCCAGGTCTATGCTTAAGGCTGTTTTTCCTATGGCTGTTGGTCCGACGATGGTAATTAAGTATTTCATATTTTTTTTGATAGCCCAGATGGTAACGAAAACCCCGGAGTTATTCCAGTTTGTTTTTCTTGGTATAAAAGAGCGACTGAAAGAAGCTCCTTTTATTCCTTAGAAAAACTGCTGGAATAATGAGGAGTTGTAGTGTACAGCTGGATTAGCTCCTAATTATTATTGTTTAATTTGTTTCCGCAACTGTAGCAAAATTTAGCTTCTTTATTTAGAGTGAATGTGCCACATGATGAACAAGCAGTTTTAATCGTGTCTAAGTCTGTTTCTTGATTGGTATTTCTTTTTGCAAATTCGGCAGTTACAATTCCGGTAGGAACGGCAATGATTCCATATCCTAGTATCATAACCAATGCGGCTAAAAATTGACCTAGGGGAGTTTGAGGGGAAATGTCACCATAGCCAACGGTTGTTAAGGTTACAATAGTCCAGTAAATACTCATGGGAATACTTGTAAAACCACTTTCTTTGCTTTCTACAATGTACATGATTGATCCAATTATAATGGTGCTGATAAGTACAAAATAAATAAAGACTATAATTTTTCCTCTACTGGCATTGAGAGCCTCTTTCATGTGTAAGGATTGGCTTGTAAATTTGGGGTGATTGAGGATTTTGAATAACCGTAATAATCGCAATGCCCGAATTACTGACAATATTCTTGTTCCAGGGAAAAATAGAGATAAATACATTGGTAATGTCGCAATTAAATCTATTAGGCCGTAAAAACTGAATATGTATCTTATAGGTTTGTTAATTGAAATTATTCGTAAGATGTATTCAAGAGTGAAAAAAATGGTAATGACCCATTCAAATAAAACAAGTTGATTGTGGTATTTTGCATCAAAACCTTCTACTGTTTCCATCATTACTAAAAAGACACTCAATAGAATAACTCCTAAAAGAATCAAATCAAATAATCTACCAGCTCTTGTGTTTGTTCCGTAGATTATAATTTGAGTTTTTTGTCTGAAAACACCATATTTTGACTTTACTTTTTCCAATTATGATTATTAAAAATTAATAATTTTCATTACTCTATGTTTTCTTAAATAACCTTGAATGTAAGTTCGGGTGTTTCTGTTATTTGGTATTGGGACCAGGATGTTTTTTAGGATTTCGGGGTTTATGATTTGATAATTTAAATCATAAAATGCGTATCCTTTGCAAATTCCTTTTTCTATTAATATTGCACTGTGTTCACCTGTTTTTCTTCCTCTGTCAATGATAATCATGTTTTTGTTGTCGAAAAGGTTTTTGTCGATAAAAACCTGAACTCTTGAATTGTATTCTTCAGATGTTATTTGTCCGATACAAGCGCCATCACATTGATTGTTTTCATGTTGGGTGCAAGGAGTTTTTGAATTGGAAAGACCGGTAAGTTTTGGGCACAGTTGATAGCTTTCTGTAATGCGATTGAGAGCGTTTTTTCCTTCCTGTTGGTTGGCAAATGCCGTTATTTCTTTTTTACGGCCGTCGGCTTTTTGAAGTTTTAAATTCAAATATCCATTTGGATCTTTTTCAGCATAAATAGCCCATGAGAAAGTATTCTTGCGAGCCATTCGGTTATATATGGGACTATTTTTCTTTATTTCCTCGGATTCTTTTAATAATGCAATCAATTCACTTCCAGTTTCCTCAAAAGTAACTGTGAATACTTCTGCTTGGATTTTCTTGGAACTTTTGGTTATACCTGTAAAATGCTGATTGACTCTTTTTTTGATGTTTTTGCTTTGTCCAATAAATATAATACTGCCATCTTCGCGATGAATGTAGTAAATTCCGGTTTTGGAAGGTAGGCTTTCGATAATATCCAGTAATTTTGGAGATACTCCTTTGATAACTTCAAATTTGATCAACTCTTTTGTGATTGTTTTTTCCAAATCTTTGTCCAAAAGCATCTTGAAAAGTTTAACTGTCGCCATGGCATCACCGCTAGCCCTGTGTCTGTCGGCCATAGGAATTCCTAGTGCACGTACCAGTTTGCCTAAGCTATGTGAGGGCTGTTCCGGTAATAGACGTTGGGATAATTCTACGGTACAAAGGGTTTTAATGTTGAAATCATACCCGAGACGACGAAATTCGGTACGTAGAATTCGATAGTCAAAAGAGGCATTGTGTGCAACAAGTACGCAGTCGTTTGTCATTTCAATAATGCGTTTGGCCACTTCAAAAAACTTTGGAGCACTACGAAGCATTTCGTTGTTTATACCGGTGAGTTTGACCACAAACGGCTGAATGGGAATTTCTGGATTGATTAAACTGATGAACTGGTCTACGATTTCATGTCCATCAAATTTATAGATAGCAATCTCCGTTATCCCTTCTTCGTTGAATTGTCCTCCTGTGGTTTCTATGTCGAGTATTGCGTACATGTTAAATATCAAAAATCAATTACAATATCAAAAATCAATCTTAAATTTTTTAATTGATTTTACATTCTCTTATTATTCATCATTTTTGAAGAAATAGCTATTAATTCTTCAACTTCAGTTAATAAATCATTTCTTTCATCTTCAATTCCAGCCTTTATATAATCAAGAATTTTTAATGAATTTCTAGATTCTTTAAGTTCTTTTATACTTAATGAAATTTTAAAAATAAAATCTTTGTCAGTAATCGTACCTTGAGCTTCACCATAATTTAAGGAAGAACTGCCTGATGATCTAATGAGTTGATTTTTATAGTAATCATGTTCAAATGTTTTTTCTAATTTACGACTAAAAATAATGCACTCTCCAGCAAATCTTACTAATCGGTCTTCAAAATTGAATATTTTAGGAAATTTTGGTTTATTGATATTCATTTTTTAAAATTGATTTTTGCTATTGCCATTGATTTTTGCCATTGTATAATTTTATCGTCCTCCAAAGATACTACTTCCAATCCGAACCATTGTGCTTCCACATGAAATGGCCAATTGGTAATCACCGGACATTCCCATTGAAAGAATTGTGAATTGTGAATTGTGGATTGTGGATTGATCAAAAATAGATTTCAAATGCGTAAATTCTTTTTTGATTTGGTTTTGATTATCTGTAAAAGTTGCCATTCCCATTAAACCAACAATTCGGATGTTTTTCATCTCTTTAAAAGTTGGTGAGGCTAGGAGCGTTGTTAGTTCTTCTTCGTCTAGTCCGAATTTTGATTCTTCTTCGGCGATGTATATTTGGAGCAAACAATCAATAATGCGATTGTTTTTTAGAGCCTGTTTGTCAATTTCTTCCAATAATTTTAAACTGTCCACTCCATGAATCAAGCTCACGAAAGGAGCCATAAATTTGACCTTATTAGTCTGTACATGTCCAATCATATGCCATTCGATATCTTTGGGCATCTGTTCCCATTTATCGACCATTTCCTGAATTTTGTTTTCGCCAAAAACGCGTTGACCAGCATTATAGGCTTCCATCAAATCAGAAACGGGTTTGGTTTTGGAGACAGCTACTAAAGTAACAAGCTCCGGAAGAGTCGATTTTATATTTTGCAAATTAGATTGAATGCTCATCTATGTTAGTTTAATTTCAGTTCTTAATTTTTCAGCAAGTTGAAAATTTTCATTTACCCTTAATTCATTATTTCCAAATTTTAAAAATCGTCTTTTTAAATCATAAACACCAGGAAAGCTAGCTATTATTCTGTCTTTTAATGAATCACAAGGTACAATATGAATATGACAATGAAAGACTGATTGTCCTGCTTCTTTATTTACAGCAGTCCAAATTCTGAGACCTTTATTTTTAAAAGCACTTTGCATCGCTTTACTTACCAGATTTAATATAGGAACTAATCTTGCAGAATGCTCATCAGTAAGTTCTAATATGTTTTTTAAATGCTTTTTAGGTATTAATAAACAAATTGACCCAACTGCTGTTTTTCTATATTTATCAGTCAGAATGATAAAGTCGTTATCCTCATAAATGATTTCCTCATTTATTCGGTCACCTTTAATTATCTGGCAAAAACGACATTCTTCCATTTGCAGAGCAAAATTAAAATAAAGAGATTAAACAAACTGTCTCGAAATCTTTTCAGCTTTTTTACTTTCGCTATAGTCATAAAAACCTTCACCTGATTTCACTCCTAATTTTCCTGCTCTCACCATATTTACCAATAACGGACAAGGAGCATATTTTGGATTTTTGAAACCGTCGTACATTACATTTAAGATGGCAAGACATACATCAAGACCAATGAAATCGGCTAGTTGTAAAGGTCCCATCGGATGTCCCATTCCCAGTTTCATAACGGTGTCAATTTCATAAACACCTGCAACTTTGTTGTATAAAGTTTCGATTGCCTCATTAATCATTGGCATCAAAATTCTATTGGCAACAAAGCCCGGATAATCGTTCACTTCTACGGGAACTTTGCCAAGTTTTTCGGATAGCTTCATGATGATGTTCGTCACCTCGTCACTTGTGTTGTAACCACGAATGATTTCTACCAATTTCATAATTGGCACCGGATTCATAAAGTGCATTCCTATTACACGTTCAGGGTGTGCCACAACGGCTCCAATTTGCGTAATGGAAATTGAAGAAGTATTGGTTGCCAAAATCGTGTTGTGTGAACACGCTTCGTTTAATTGCTTGAAAATGTTCAGTTTTAATTCTACGTTTTCGGTAGCAGCTTCTACTACCAAATCAACTCCAACAACACCGTCTTTAATGTCTGTATATGTAATAATATTGGTAATTGTTTTGGCTTTATCATCTTCGGTTATAGTTCCTTTTGAAACCATTCTATCTAGGTTGGCCGCTATTGTTGCCATTCCTTTATCCAATGATTTTTCGGAAACATCAATTAATTTTACGGTGAAACCGCTTTGTGCAAAAGTATGAGCTATTCCGTTACCCATGGTTCCTGCTCCGATTACAGCTATAATTTTCATTTTTTTTCTATTTAAAAGTTAAAAAAGTTTAAAATTTAAAGACCAGTGATTGACTTTAAACTTTAAACTTTCAATGTGTATTTTTTTAGTTTCTATTTTTTAAAACAATCTATAATTTGATAGGCAACTCTCAAAGCTTCTGTAGCTTGTTCCAAAGTAACTACTGTTGTAGTATCGTTATTGATAGCATCAGCAAATGATTCCAATTCGTCAAGTATCGCGTTGTTTTGTTCTACATCAGGATTTGAGAAATAAATTTGTTTTTTTACTCCCTCGGCATTTTGTAAAATCATATCAAAATCACCAGGAACTTCTGGAGCATCTTTCATTTTTACCACTTCACATCTTTTTTCCAGAAAATCAACTGAGATATAGGCGTCTTTTTGAAAAAAGCGAGATTTACGCATGTTTTTCATTGAAATTCGGCTCGCAGTTAAATTGGCTACACAGCCATTTTCGAATTCAATTCTGGCATTGGCAATATCCGGAGTGTCACTTATTACAGAAACTCCACTGGCATTTATGTTTTTTACTTTTGATTGAACTACACTCAAGATGGCGTCAATATCGTGTATCATTAAATCCAAAACGACAGGAACATCAGTTCCACGAGGATTGAATTCAGCCAATCGGTGTGTTTCGATAAACATTGGGTTTTCAATCATATTCTTGGTTGCAATAAATGCTGGATTGAACCTCTCAACATGCCCAACTTGTCCTTTTACATTATATTCTTTGGCAAGGGCAATGATTTCTTCGGCTTCTTCAACCGTATTGGAAATGGGTTTTTCTATAAAAACGTGTTTACCCGATTTGATGGCTACCTTGGCACATTTATAATGGGAAAGTGTAGGGGTGACAATATCAATAACATCAACTGCGTGAATTAATGTTGCTATAGTACTGAAATTTTTATATCCAAATTCTTTGCTTATTTTTTCAGCGTTTTCTTGATTGGGGTCATAAAAACCGACTAATTCATACTTCTCAGATTGTTGTAATAAACGCAAATGTATTTTACCTAGATGCCCAGCACCCAATACTCCAATTTTCAGCATAATAAAGTTGTTTCCACAAAAATAGTAATAAATTAAGAAATTCCAATTTATAAAAATACTAAATTCAGCTGATATGTATTATTATTTAGAATGTGAATTAGGTTTTATTTTGGATTGGAAATTGATTTAGTTTTCTATTTTTGTTCTATAATAAAACCTTAAATTTTGAAAGATACAGCCAAGCATCAAGGACTTCGAAATCAATTAGTAACCGTTTTGCAGAAAAAGGGTATTATTGATAAGAATGTCTTGGAAGCTATTAAAAAAATCCCGCGTCATTTATTTTTAAATTCAAGTTTTGAAGATTATGCCTATCAGGATAAGGCTTTTCCTATTGCTGCAGGTCAGACTATTTCCCAACCTTATACAGTTGCTTTTCAAACTCAGTTATTAGAAATAAAAAAAGGACATAAAGTTTTGGAAATTGGTACAGGTTCCGGTTATCAAACGGCCGTTTTGTGTTTGGTGGGTGCTCAGGTATTTAGCATAGAAAGACAAAATGAATTGTTCAAACAAACATCAGCTTTATTGCCTAAACTAGGAATACGTCCCAAACATCTTTCTTTTGGAGATGGTTATAAAGGGCTACCTAATCATGCTCCTTTTGACAGTATCATTGTTACTGCGGGTGCACCTATTATCCCACAACCGCTAATGGCTCAACTCAAAATAGGAGGAAGGCTTGTTATTCCGTTGGGAGAGGATATTCAAATTATGACACTGTTAATTCGAATCAATGAAACGCAATTTGAAAAACACGAATTTGGAGAGTTTCGTTTTGTTCCTTTGTTAGAAGATAAAAATTAAAAAAACTGTATCATATAAAAAAAGCAACACTAAATTTTCAGTGTTGCTTTTTTGTTTGAATCCTTTTTAGGAAAAAGAACTATTTTTTATTTTGATTTAGGAGCCATATAACCATCAGCTCTCATTTGTTGCACGCAAGCTTCCATGATTTCATCAACGGTAGTGTTTACATCAGATACATCAAGTGATTTTGTAGTGGCACTCCAAACTAATTTATTGTTTTTCAAGTCGAAAATATTGGTTTCGATATAGTAATAAGTGTTTTCTTGATAGTATCCAGGGGAGTAATAAGCTGGAGCATAAGCACCATACCATCCACCAAATCCTGCACCATAGCCCATGCCGTAACCACCTACATAGCCATATCCCATACCAGGATATCCCATACCGCTATAGTAGTTTGTTGTTCCAGGAACATATTGTGTTTCTTTATCAGCTTTAATGAAACGCATAGTAATAGCTCCGTCAAAACCTTCAGATTGAACAATGCTTATTTTCTGTTCTTGAGTAAGGTTTAAATTTTGCTGATTTAAATAATTATAAGAGGGGTTTAATACCGATGGGTTTATGGAAGCAATTCTATTTTCTGTAGACCTTCTAGTGCTTTCGTCTTTTGCTAATGCAACTACCAATACTTTTTTGAATTGTTCTTTAGCAAGTGTCGCATTAGGATCTCTCCAACTGGATACAATTGATGTATTACTTCCGCAACTTGCTAAGCATACACTGATTAAAGTGATAAATAATTTTTTCATAGTTTGTTTGTTTTTCGTTATAATGTAAGTAAAAGTAATTATAATTTGAAAATAAAAACTATGAAAAGAGGTTAAATTTTAATCCGAATTGCTCTAATATGCTTTTTTTATTCTGTCTAAGTCTCTTTTAGTGTCTTGTTCCTTAAGTGATTCTCTTTTGTCGTATGTTTTTTTACCTCTGCAAAGTCCGATTTGTAGTTTGGCTAAGCCTTTTTCGTTAGTAAACAGTTTCAATGGAACAATTGTAAGACCTTTGGCTTGGACACTACGAGCCAGCCCTTTTAATTCTCTTTTGTTCAAAAGCAGTTTTCGCTCACTGCGAGCTTTATGGTTAAATTGATTCCCAAAAGTATATTCTTCTATATAAGTATTGATGGCAAAAAGTTCATTACCACTAAATTCACAGAAACTTTCGGTAATATTTGCTTTTCCTAATCGAATGGATTTAATCTCGGTTCCGGCCAAAACAATACCAGCGGTATAGGTCTCAAGGATTTCATAATCGAAACGGGCTCTTTTATTGAGTATGTTGACAGTTTTTTGCATAGTTGGGCAAATTTAGGAACTAATTAATGAAAGAACAATTGTTTTTAGGAAAATGCTATAAATTTGCATCATGGAAAAACAACAGTCAAAAGATCCGCTTCACGGAGTCACACTTCAAAAAATAGTGGAAACACTAGTGGAATATTATGGATTTGATACCTTGGGAGAATTGATTAAAATAAAATCGTTCAATGAAAATCCGAGTGTGAAATCAAGCCTCACCTTTTTGCGAAAAACAGATTGGGCCAGAAAACAAGTCGAGGAACTGTATCTAAAAACCATTCCGAAAATACAATCCAAATAATTAGAAGCTATTTCCAGCTGTCCACTATATCTGTTGTCCCAAACCCTGGGACAACAGGATGCCGTTTCCATCTGGGCTAGGGGATTGGTTTTCATAAGAAAGATTAGTGTATTGTAACGAGTAATTATTTTCTACCTATTAATTGAAATCCATTAGCAATATTACCATTCATTGTTTTTACAATTAGAGGCTTTTCTATTAAAGTTTCAAAATCTTTGGTCAATATTTTAATCCACTCTTTTGTGTGATGACGAAACGTGGCTCCTTCAGGAAGTTTGAAAACACCATAATTGTTTTCGTCTCCATTTAAATATTCATAGCGTTCAACTTCAACTGATTTTTCTTGTATATAGTAATCGCTTATGTAGATTATGCCACCTTTTCTAAGTTTAGACAATAGTAAATTTATCAAACTACTTTGTCCTGCATTGGAAGGTATGCAAGTTAAAACAGCAAAAAGAATGATGCAGTCAACAGAATTATCTTTAAGTTTCAGATCAGTCGGATTTTCAATATGGTGAAGAGAAAGATTATTTTCGGATATTCCTCTGGCAATTAATTCTTTGGAAGTGTCAAACCCTGAAACATTTTCAAAACCGAAATTCGTCAATTCTTTTACAATTCTTCCATATCCACACCCAAAGTCAACAATTTTGCTTTGTTTGGTTAAAAAATGATTTATTAATTCTAGGTCTATCGGATGGGTGAAAGTTTTAATTTGTGCGACTTCGTTCCAATATTCTTTTTGGTTGTCTAAATCCATTTTGGCTAATTTTGATTCTTTAAACATATAAGTCATATAAGTTTTAATTTGAATAAAATCGAGTAAAATCAATAGTTCATTTAAGTAAAATCACTTCCTTACAAAGAATAATTTTAACTTATATTCACTTTTTATTTCTAATTTGACGCACTAACTATTTCAAACTTACATGACTTATATGTTTAAAATTAAATACTGTTTATTTTGGAATGTAGCTGTTATTTTAAAGACTCATTTCCATAATTGGCATAAACCTGTTTTTTATTGAAGTTTCGAATTCGCCAATTTTTTTGAATCCAATTTTTAGATAAAAATTTTCTGCATTTGGTTCAGAATCTAGAGTTATCTTTTCAAATCCCTCATTTTTCATTCGATCTAAAAAATCGGTCATCAAGTATTTCCCAAATCCTTTTCCAATATATTCTGGTAAAATAAATAAGTTGTCAAGTATTACATTCTTTTCCTCTTTTATGATATAAGAATAATAACCAATTATTTTATTGTCATTTACCAATGTGAAGACACAATTGGTTTCAATATAGGCTGCGGAAATGGTCAGGTTGTTATTCCACTTTAAAATTTGCTCTTCAGAATATCCCCAATATGCTTTTGACTTTTTTGTTATTTCTGTCAAAATTTCATTGTCATTTATACTTGCTTTCTTGATTTTCATTTTTTTAAATTAAAGCAATTATACTTTATCAGACATTTAAAATTATTTATTCAAAAGTGAGTAGATCATCGAATCAAGAAAACGACCTTCGTAATATTCATTTTCAATCAGGTGCGCTTCTTTTACAAAGCCATTTTTTATTAAAACCTTTTCGGATCCTTTATTTTCAGGATCCAAAACAGCTTCTATGGAATGCAGTTTCATATCCTTAAAACCATATTCCACGACCCTTTGTAATGCTTCCGATACGATTCCTTTTCCATTGTATTCCGGAAATAGCATATAGCCTACTTCAGCTCTGTAATGTTCCGGTTTCATTCGGTAATAACCAATGATTCCTAAAAGTTTTTCCGGCTCTTCCAGAAAGTAAATCCCCCAGTTGATACCAATTCCACTTTCTATTTTGTCATCAAACATAACTATGAGTTCCAAGGCATCTTCTTTGGTTTTAAGATAAGGTCTCGGAATGTATTTCATAACTTCATCATTCGAACGTAATGATAAAATTGCGTCAGCATCATTTGCTTTTACTTGTCTTAATGATAAACGTTTAGTTTCAAGATTTGGAAAAGGTGAAAAGTTTATATCTAACATTATTCGGTTTTATTTAAAAATTCAACAACTTTTTTATTTGTATTTTCAGATTGATCAATGGACATAAAATGGCCTGCATTTTTGATAACTGCAGTTTCTACATTAGGGATAAATTTGTGTGCTTTAGTAAGTGTTTTTTCGTTATTCACAATATCATGATCACCAATCAAAATCAAGACAGGAATCTTCAGCGACTTCAATTCTTTTTTGGAAAACGGCATCATGTTTAATAAACGGGGTTTGCTATTGCCATATTTGTAAGCAAGATAAAGCTGATTTTTGAATACAGAGCTAATTCCATCAGGATAATAGGAAAATGCGTTAAAAAATCTATCTGTGCTTTTTGGGCTTGGAAACATTTTAAGATTTATTCCAGTAAGGACTTTTCCTAAGTTTGCAACTCCGCCAAAAGTTTGTGCGGGACTTAACAGAATTATTTTTTTAATGGTGTTGTTGGGCTGTATGGCTAAATAGGTCGCCATCCACCCGCCTCTTGACACTCCTAATAAATTAATATTTTCCATTTTAAAGTGCTTAAAAATCTCGTTGTAAAATAAAGCGGCCTGTTTATTGGTTAATTTTATGGAATTTGAAACTGACTTTCCTGCTTCCAAAGGGAAGTCAATGGCATAAACTCTATATGTTGCACTAAATTCTTTTACATTGGGATACCACATTGTGGAACTTGCATCTGTACCATGAAATAAAATCAAAGGCTCGCCTGTTTTTGGACCACTAACGATGATATGAGCACTACCATAATTTGTTGCGACATCTAATTCTTCAAACGGGACATCCCATAATTTTAATGTTTCGTCGTATGATTTAATATATAACTCTTTCTTATGCAAAGAATCAAACACATAATCAGGTACTATTTTAAAACTGGAACAACCTACTAATAAGAATATATTGAACGATAAAAAAATGAAATTACGCATGGATTTTTAATTACGAATTTCGGTTGTTTGATTTTATTTAAGTATTATAGTTTTATAAATTTCTTATATAATTATGATGCTGAAAAGAGAATGAAAAATACCGTTTGGTTCCAATATTTGGATGCCTTCTTTTTCGAAAAGATTGCCTGATTTATCAATGGTGTCAGAATAGCCAAACCAAGGTTCTATACATATAAAAGGCGCATTCGATGGAGTCCAGATTCCTAAATCCGGAAAATCAGAATAGCTTACTTTCAAAAACGGTTTGGATTTTTCCAAAATAGTTATCGATTTGGAGGCTATTTTTTTGAAAACCAAAGCATCGTTAGCAAACAATTCGTAATTCAAATGCAATTCATTTTCATCCAAATGCAATTCATCGGTAGTATCCGAAATCAAGCCATCTTTCAATAAATAATAGTTTAAGGTTTCGTTTTTCTCGAAAACCAAACTGTAATTTTCAAAATTTCCAGGCAAATCAAATGCTGGATGAGCTCCAATAGAAAACGGCATTTTTGTTTCACCATTATTGAATACTTTGTACTCTATTTTTAAGGATTTGTTTTCCAAAGTATAAATTAAGTGTAAATCAAAATCGAATGGATATTTCTCCTTGGTTTCTGGAGATGAAACTAATGAGAAAGTGGCACTGGTTTCTTGTTTGTCAATCAATTCAAATTCCATTTCACGGGCAAAACCGTGACGGGATAAGTGATATTGAACATTGTCATGTTGGTAAGTATTATCTTTTAGAGTACCTACAATTGGGAATAAAACAGGAGAATGTTTTCCCCAAAATTCTGGGTTTCCACTCCAAATGTATTCTTTGTTGGAATTGTCTTTTAAGGAACATAATTCGGCTCCAGTATGTTTTATTTGAGCAGTTAAATAGGAGTTGGATATAGTTGTGGTCACAATAAGAGTTGTTTTTTGTTGTTAAAATTAGTGTTGTAAAGATATTTTATAATTCTTGTTTTAAGAAAGAAAACAGAGATTATATTTGGAACATAAAATCAATCAAATTCTTAATTTTAAGCGGAAATCTGATTTTTTTTCCATTAATTTGCTTTAGAAACACAAATTTTATGAAATAAGCATAAAGAAAGTGGTTTTAAATATCAATTGCAGAGATACTAATTATGTAATACCCCAATAGAAATCAATAAAAATTACCTTATGAGAAATAATTGTATTAGAGCCCTGTTTCAACTGACTTTATTAATCGTGTTTAGTACCTCATGGAGTCAAGATGCTCCTGTAACTAGCACATCTACTGCCAATCCAGTTTCAAAGTATGATTATCATGATGCCTTTGGACCATTTTTTTATTTAAATAACGGTACATCTACAAGGTCAGCTAGCGGAGAACCGGGTCATGAATATTGGCAAAACAGAGCAGACTATAAATTAACTGCCAAGCTAAATGAAAAAACGAATGAAATTGTTGGAACAGATATAGTTACCTATACAAACAACAGTTATGATAAAATGTCCTTTGTATGGATGAATTTGGACCAAAACTTATTCAAATCTGATTCTAGAGGTAATGCACTTATACCATTAAATGGAAGCCGTAATGGGGCCAGAGGCGAAATTTTTGACGGAGGTCATAAAATTAAATCGGTAAAAATTGTCACTACTTCCAAAGGAAAATCGGTTGAGAAAGAAGCAAAATATATAATCACCGACACTAGAATGCAAGTTTTTCTTCCAGATGATTTGAAAGCGAGAGGCGGAGTTGTGAAAATAAAAATTGATTTTTCATTCATTTCACCAAAAGAAGGTTCGGATAGAATGGGAGTTTTGGACACAAAAAACGGTAAAATCTTTACTATAGCACAATGGTATCCTCGTATGTGTGTGTATGATGATTTGAGAGGCTGGAATACCAATCCGTATTTAGGAGCTTCTGAGTTTTATTTAGAATATGGTGATTTTGATGTGAATATTACTGTACCTTCAAACCACATTGTAGTTTGTTCAGGTGAGTTGTTGAATTCAACTGCGGTTTATTCTGCTGAAGAGCAAAAAAGAATTGCCCAAGCCAAACAAAGCGAAAAAACAGTAATGATTCGTACTGCCGAAGAAGTGGCAGCTAATGCATCAAAAGCAGGAACTACATCTGAAAAAACATGGCATTTTAAAATCAAAAACGCTCGTGATCTTTCTTGGGCATCTTCACCTGCATTTATATTGGATGGAGCAAGAATTAATTTACCTAGCGGTGCAAAATCACTTGCATTATCTGCTTATCCAGTTGAAAGTGCTGGAAACGAAGCTTGGGGACGTGCTACAGAATATACTAAAACCTCGATTGAGAATTATTCCAAAAGATGGTTTGAATATCCTTACCCTGTTGCAACAAACGTAGCCGGAAATGAAGGCGGAATGGAATATCCAGGGATTGTATTTTGTGGATGGGAATCTAAAGGAGAAGATTTATGGGGAGTTACTGATCACGAATTTGGTCATGGTTGGTTCCCAATGATTGTGGGTTCTAATGAGCGCTTATTTGGTTGGATGGACGAAGGATTCAATACTTTTATTAATTCAATTAGTTCAGTTGATTTTAATAATGGTGAATATAAAGCTAAGCCAACTGATTTTCATAAAAATGCGGAATACTTTACCGACCCAAAGAATGAACCAATAATGAGTTCTCCGGATAATATGAAGGAAAGAAATATTGGTCTATTGTGTTATTTCAAACCAAGTTCTGGATTGATTACTTTAAGAGAACAAATATTGGGGCCAGAACGTTTTGATTTGGCTTTTAGAACTTACACAGAACGTTGGGCATTCAAGCATCCATCTCCAGATGATTTTTTCAGAACAATGGAGAATGTGGCGGGTGAAGACCTAAGCTGGTTTTGGAGAGGTTGGTTTGTGAATAACTGGCGTTTGGATCAAGGAGTAAATTCTGTTAAATATGTAAAAAATGATCCAAGTAAAGGAGCTGTAATCACTATTGAAAACTTTGAAAAAATGGCTATGCCTGTTGTTTTGGACGTAAAAACCAAAAGCGGAAAAGTAACCCGTGTTAAATTGCCTGTAGAAATTTGGCAACGTAATATAGATTGGTCTTTCAAGGTTAATACTACTGAGGAAATCGAGAGTGTCGTTATCGATCCAGATCATGCATTTCCTGATGTGAATGAAAGTAATAACACTTGGAAATCGGGTAGTGGAGCAGTTGAAAAAGATATTATTTTAGACGGATATCTTGGTAAATTTTCTTCTAAGGTTTCAAAATATAAAATTGAATTTACTGAGAAAAACAGTGTGCTTTTTGCTGAAATTACCGATTATCCAAAATTTTCACTAGAACCAAGTGGTAAAGATAAATTTGAATCCAAAGAAGCAGGAGTTACATTTGAGTTTAACGAAGCTAAAAGCGGATTTGATATGATTATTAGTTCAAATCAAAAGATACCATTTACAAGAGACTAAAAGCTTTTGTTTCAATAAAAAAAAAGACTTGTAGAAAATAATCTACAAGTCTTTTTTTATTGAAAATCAAATGAGTTTAGCTTTCTTTTGTTATGATAATTTTATTCTGGAATTTGTTGACTCAAGCAATGCAACGTTCCAAATCCCCAAATAAAATCAATTGCACTGATTCCGATGATTTCTCGATCAGGGAAACATTCGGCTAAAATATTTAAGGCAGCTCTATCATTTACATCATTAAAAGTTGGAACCAAAACACAATTGTTCAAAATCAAGAAATTAGCATAACTTGCAGGTAAACGCAAATCTTCAAAATCAATTCTTTTTGGCATTGGTAATGCTACTACAATTGGAGCTTTTCCATTTTCTAGTTTAGCATTTTGAAGTCTTTTCAGATTATCTTGCAATGGTTTGTAATTGTTGTCATTTGGATCCAATTCTACTATTGTTACAATAGTATCTTCGTTTACAAATCGACATAAATCATCGATATGTCCATGCGTATCATCGCCTTCAATTCCATCGCCCAACCAAATTACGTTGGTAACTCCCAAATATTCTTTAAAAACGGCTTCGTAATCTTCTTTGGTAAATCCTTGATTTCGAACCTGAATATCGGGATGCATTAAACATTCTTCAGAAGTTAGCAATGTTCCTTTTCCGTTTACGTCAATAGCACCGCCTTCAACAATTACTGGTTTCCCTTTGTACATTACTTGTGTTACGGGAATATTTAGAAACTCGCCTACTTTGGCAGGAACATGTTTGTCTAAATTGATGTTTTTGTATTTTGCCCAACCATTAAAATTGAAATTTAAAGCTTCTCTTTCTGTACCATTTTTTACAATGATCGGTCCAGAGTCACGCATCCAGCTGCGATTGGTTTTATGTATAATGAAAGAGACATTGCTCGTTTTTACATGAGCTGTTTCTAGCATTTCGGCTACTTTGTTTTTTTGATTTTCATCGGCAACGACCAAAAAAACTTGCTCGTAAGTAGCAACTTTCTTGATGAATTCAACAAAAGCCCATTGAACGGCTTCGTATTTTCCCGGCCAATCTTTTCCGTTATGAGGAAAACACAATAAAATCCCTTGTTGCTTTTCCCATTCCGCTGGAAATCTTCTACTGTTTGCACTCATGATTAGTCGATTGCTCTTTTGGTAATATCTCCGAAGGCATCAATTCTTCTGTCTCTAAAGAAAGGCCAGTTCTGACGTACATTTTCCTGTAGATCCAAGTCCACTTCGGCAATCAGTATTTCTTCTTTATCATGTGAGGCCTGCGCCAAAATTTCACCTTGTGGTCCCGCAATAAAAGATGATCCCCAAAATTGGATTCCAGCTGTTCCTTCAATATATTGTTCCAAACCAATTCTGTTGGCGGCTGCTACATACACACCATTGGCAACGGCATGACCTTTCATCACGTTCATCCAAGCGCCATGTTGGTTTTCACCGTATTGTTCTTTTTCAAGTGGGTGCCAACCAATTGCTGTTGGGTAAAACAACACATCAGCACCTTGCAGTGCTGTTAAACGAGCCGCTTCCGGGTACCATTGATCCCAACAAATTAAAGTTCCTATTTTTCCTTTTTCGGTAGGGAAAGCTTTGAAACCTAAATCACCTGGTGTAAAATAGAATTTTTCATAGAAATGAGGATCGTCCGGAATGTGCATTTTGCGGTACAATCCTGCTTCCGTTCCATCAGTATTAATGATATAGGCGCTGTTATGATAGATTCCTGCCATTCTTTTTTCGAAGAAAGGAACAATGATTACCACTCCCAATTCTTTTGCCAAAGCACTAAAAGCTATAAATGAAGTGCTGTACAATGGTTCTGCCAAAGCAAAATTGTCTACATCTTCACTTTGACAAAAATAATGACTGCTGTATAACTCAGGCAACGAAATCACCTCAGCTCCTTGATTGGCGGCATCACGTACCCAACTCAAACATTTTTTAAGATTGTTTTCGGCAACATCGTTTAGATTCAATTGAATCACCGCTATTTTGTATTTCTTCTTTGACATGGTAAAAAAATTAGATTGCAAAAATAGTTATTTTTTAAAAGAGTAGCGGTACTGACTTTTGGATTTTTTAAAAAGTTAAATCGACTATCTTTTTGTGTTTAGGCTAAAGAAAAATGCCTCCAAAAAGATCTTAGCTTTTTGGAGGCATTTTAAATTGTATTTTTTAAAGTGTTGTTTTATTAATTGACAACTTTAATGCTGAAAGTTCCCATTGTGACTCCCCAAATTTTCCACCACAATTGGAGCATTGCTTCAGTACCTCTAGAGCCAGTAATATCACCCAAATCCACAATGGCTTCTTCTTTCCAACCGATTTCTTTTAGTAAATTTTTCACTATGTTTTTGGCTTCCTCATCATTGCCGCATATAAAATTGGTATGGTCTCCATCTTTCAGCATGGATGGAATCATCATCAGAGTGCTCCACATGGTGTTTAGGGTTTTTACCACTTTAGTAGTTGGAAAGACTTTTTGGATCTCTTCTCCCAATGAATTGGTGTTGCAAAGTTCCGGAATTAAACTAAATGTCATTCCTTTGCTAGTATCGATAGGGTTAGAAATGTCAATGAGAATTTTATTGACGATTCCGTTGCCAGTTTGCTTTAAAGCCTCAATTGCAAATTGTCCTTTGACACAATTGAAGACGATTTCTCCAAAAGTTGCCGCTTCTTCAAAAGTGCCATTACTGGCATTTTTGTCAAATTTATTTACAAATTCAATTGCTTTTTCGTTGGTTTTGCTTCGGGAACCTATCATTACCTGATGACCCAATTCGATCAATTTGGAGGCTATGGTCGTGCCAACGCCTCCAGTACCTAAAACTGCTATTTTCATTATATTTTCTTATAAATTATGGAATTATAAAGTTAAAAAAATAAAGCAAATGGGCAAGGGAAATGCTAAATTTATTAAGAGGTATTCTATTGTTTGCAAGCCGTCCTATGCAAGTCGTAAAATCTTCTCCATCTTGCGTCCTTTTGTCAATTCATCTACCAATTTGTCCAAATATCTCACCTGTTGCGTCAACTTGTTTTCGATTTCTTCAACTCTATAGCCACAAATTGCACCAGTAATGAGGCGAGCATTGGGGTTTATGGAAGCATTCTGGAAGAAGGTTTCAAAAGTGACTTTTTCTGCAATGAGTTCCTGTAGTTTCTTTTCATCATAGCCAGTTAGCCACTCGATTACTTGATGCAATTCTTCTTTTGTTCTGCCTTTTTTCTCCACCTTTGCGAGATAATGTGGATATACAGTAGCGAATGTCATTTTGGCGATTCGCTCATCATGATGGCTGGTATCGTTCATAGCTTGGTTTTTATCTCAATTTGGTTTTTAATACTTTCTTTTACATTTTTCCAATCATCATCCAGAATGCTGTAAAAAGCAGTGTTTCTTGGGATTCCATTCGGTTCTATTTTGTCTTTTCTCAAAATCCCTTCAAATTGTCCGCCAATTTTTTCAATTGCTTTTCTAGAACGTAAATTATTGTCTTTTGCCCTGAATTGAACTCTGTTGGCTTTTAAAGTTTCGAAACAATAGTTGAGTAATAATAATTTGCATTCCAGGTTTACGGTTGTTCCCCAATATTCTTTCATTATCCAAGTAACGCCTATTTCTAATTTTTTGTCATTAGGGCATATTTCAATAAATCTTGTAGTTCCTATGATTTTATTGGAGTTTTTGTGAACGATTACGAAAGGATAGGCTGTTCCTTTTTCTCTATCATTCATTGCATTGTTGAAATTGGGATAAAATATTTCTTCAACTGAATAGTTTACGGAGGTTAGTTCCCATATTTCTTTATTGGCTGCTGCAAGAAATAAATCTTCTAAATGTTCCCCTTCTAAAGGTAGCAGTTCTATTTCATCTCCTTTTAATAGCACAGGATGATAAATCCAATTATTGTTCATACTTCTATTTTTTAAGCTTATGGTTAGCGGAAAGGATTACATTCCTGGCCAATACAAAATATTGAATTTGTGACCATCTGGATCGGCAAAGCCAAAAGTATAACCTTTTTCATAATCTTGTGGTGCTGCGAAGATTGTTCCACCCGCCGATTTTACTTTTTCAACCCAATTATTTACTTCTTCTTTACTGCTGGCAGAAAGGGAAAATATGACTTCGTTCTCTTTAGGAATACCAACATTGCCGTTTACATCTTTCTTTAATCTTTGTTCAATGAAGAAATTGATAACAAATTTGTTTTGTCCAAAGAAAAAACTAGTTCCTTCATCCATTTTTCCATTTGACTCAAAACCTAATGCTGTATAAAATTGGGTTGTTTTTTCAAGATCACTTGAGGCTAAGTTTGCCCATATAAATTTTGGTTCCATGACTTTTGTTGTTTTAAACAAGATCTAGTTAAAGATATGAAAAACTCTATTCTAAGAATCAAAAGTTGCGTTTTTTTCAGCGGTAATGGATTAGTGTTCGCGAGCAGAACGATAGGATTCTGATGAGTTCTTTTTTAAGGTCTTTGAGAGGCACGAAGCAATCTCTCTTGCTATATTTTATTTAGTAATTTGCAAGATTTACTTTGATAGTGTGATTACTTCGTGCCTCGCAAAGACTTTGATTACTTTTATATATGCTTGCTAAGGGTGTGTGACGAAGTCGGGAGATTTGGCCGAGCGAGGGTAACACAAACACAAATCTTAGCCGCTGTTTTATTCTTTTGTGAATAGGAATTGTTGCCCTCCTTGTTTTAAAGTCATTGTTTTTTCTGTGGGATTAAATTCCATAATAACTCCTGCCAGTTCGAATGAAAACTTGTTTTTATCAGTTGCTACGAGTTCACTGGTAGATTGGCCTGTAGCTTGTGCTATCAAGGTGGTATTGTTTTTAGTGAATGTAATTTTTATAGGGATGTCTTTGCTTGAATAAACTCCTAAGTATTTGTCTAATTCCTCAGTTGTAACCGATATCGTTTTAAATGATGGCAATTCATATGGCTGATTATATACTGCACTTGCTAAAGCAATTGAGATATTGTTATTATTGAAAACCGAGCCATTACTTGTAAGTGCAATTGTTACATTTTGGTCGTCAAAATGAGCAAAAGCTGAAGTAAAATTATCTATTCCTCCAGTATGTCCATAGCCTTTTTTTTCATTAAAGGGGACTTGAAATAACCCCATTCCGAAGTCGTCTTTTAATGTTTTCATTAGTTCAAGATTTTGGCTTGAAACTAATTTACCATTAAATAATGCGTCTGAAAATAGAGTTAAGTCGCTTGGCGTGGAAACGATTGCACCAGCTCCCAAGGGGATTGACATATCGGTTTCGGAATGTTTTGCCCAATTGCCGTTTTGGAGTGAATAGGAAAAACTTTCATTGTCTTTTATACTAGCAGGTTTTCCAAAATAGGTATTCTTTAGATGCAATGGCTGGATAATTTGTTCATTCAATAAAAGGGCGTAATCCTTTTTATAAATCTTTTGCAGTATCCATGTTAAAAGCACAAAATTGGAATTACTATATGAAGCTTTGGAATCAGGTTTAAAATCGCTGCCGCCCTTTATGATAGTGGCTAGTAATTCCTTTTCAGATGTCTTTTTTGTATCCCATTTTGAATACTCTACATCATCCGTAAAATTGTGGATTCCGCTTCGATGGTTGAGCAAATTGCTTATGGTTATTTCATTGGCATTTGGAACTTCGGGGATATATTGATTTAGCTTGTCTGTCAATTTTAGTTTATTAGCTTCGATCGCTTTAAAAACTAAAACAGTAGTAAAGGTTTTTGAAATAGAACCAATTCTGTATTTAGTATTTTCATTAGGTTTTACTTTATTTTCGATATCGGAAAATCCAATTTGCTTTGTATAAATGATTTTTCCATTTTGAGAAATTGCCACACTTCCCATAAACTTGTTATTCGTTTCAAGCACATTGAAATATTGTTCCAATTTGGTTTTGTCAAGGTTTTGAGCGAATCCAGTTTGGAATAAAAGTCCAGTCGCCAATAGTGTAAAAAGGAAATTTTTCATGTTTTTTGTTGTCATTTTTGTTATTTACTTACTTTGTCAAAATAGCCTCCATCTTATTTATTTGTGCGATCAATGCAGCCCATCGTATCTAAGTTAGTTGGTTTTTGAATTATTATTGTAGTAAATATATGTATTTAATTTAAGAAACATAATCTTACTAATCACATCTCAACATCACTTCAACTGAAAAACTAAACTTCTCGCCTAGCCCCGATGGAAGCAAATATCCTTTTGGGCTGGGGTTCAGCCCAAAAGATATTGTGGACAGCGGGAGTGAAGTTGATAGAATGACAAATACTTCTGCTCCTAAATAATTGTAAAGAAACTCGGTTTAAATATTATAATTGAATTAACATCTCAACATAAATACCCTAAGCGGTAATGATTAAATTTGTGCAAACTTATGATGAATATGAAAACCTCAATTCCAATTTCCTTATTAGAGTTAGCGATAATTACGCAGGACAGCGATGCCAGCGAAACGATGCAAAAGACCAAAGAATTGGCGCAACTTGCCGATGGTTTGGGCTATAAACGGTTTTGGTTGGCCGAACACCATAATATGGCTCATGTTGCGAGTACGGCAACGGTTGTTCTGATTGGTTTTATTGCGAGCCAGACGCAGAATATTCGGGTAGGATCGGGTGGAATTATGTTGCCCAATCATTCGCCATTGATTATTGCCGAGCAGTTTGGGACTTTGGGAATTTTGTATCCTGAGCGAATTGACCTTGGTTTGGGAAGGGCTCCCGGAACCGATTCGCTGACGGCACAAGCCATTCGACCTGATTTTATTGCCGAATCGCAACGGTTTCCGCAGAATGTAAAAGCGTTGCAGGACTATTTTTCGGAAGCGAATGCGGAGGCCAAAGTTCGTGCTTTTCCGGCTGAAGGGACAAATGTTCCCATTTGGATTTTGGGTTCGAGTATGGACAGCGCTTCGTTGGCGGCGGCTTATGGATTGCCGTATGCTTTTGCAGGACATTTTGCGCCAAGACAAATGATTCAGGCTTTTGAGTTTTATAGAGAAAATTTTAAGTCTTCGGTCTATTTGGACATGCCAAAAACAATGGCCTGCGTGAATGTAATTGCCGCCGATACGGATAATGAAGCCGAAGTTTTATCGACGAGTTTGTATCAAATGTTTCAGAATTTGGTTCAAAATACTAGAAAACCGTTGCAGCCTCCAGTGGCTTCCCTGTCTGATCTCATGAATAATATGAGCGAAGAAGCTCGTTTTCATGTTAACCAAATGACGGCGGGTTCATTTATAGGCGGCAGGGAAACGTTGACTAAAGAACTGAAAGAATTTATCAACTATTCCCGTGTGGATGAATTGATGATTACGAGTCCGATTTTTGATCATCAGGATAAATTGAAGAGTCTGATGATAGCCAAGGAGGTTATTGATGGTATTAATGAGAATGTGCATTTTTTAGGATAAAAGTCAAAAAAATAAACACGAATTGCACGAATTTACACGAATTCGTTCGTGAAATTATTACACAAACTATAATAACCGCATAGATTCGTGTAAATTTGTGTAATTCGTGTCTATAAATTTGAAATACAATTATTTACTAGGCTGATTTTCTCTTTTCTTCTGTTCCGATAAAATTGCGTTTAAGCGCGGTTTTACCTCGTTTTCTATTTCGACAACTGAAATGTTCAATGCTTTAGGATTTTGAGTCAATTGTAACCAGGGTTTTGGCGCATCAAAATCGTATTTGCCAAAAACAATCACTGGAGTTCCTTTTACAAGCACATTTTCATCATCCTTCAATATCCATTGGTCTGCCCAAGTGTAAAGGTATTTGGCGTCTTTTTCCTGTAGTCGTAAACAGGAATGTGAGGCAGGATAGCCGGGCAATTCATATTTATGCCAACCAACTCCTAATTTGTTGGCAATATTAAAGTTCCAACGTAGATCCCACTCATCATTGAAAGTGCTTGTTGTTTTTTCGGCTTTCCAGTTGGTGTAAAAAAGGCCGGTAGGTGTGGGATCTTTTTTTCGTCCCATATTGGTAGGGCCGGTATAGATCAGGTCGCCGTTTTCGTAAGCGGCAAAAGTTTGCGTAGGATACGAAAAGAAGATAATTTTATTGATGTCTTTCAAATAAGGAACCTCTAGCGGAAATGGAAGATAAAACTCAATATCGCCCGTCAAATCCCCTGGGATGATAATGGAATCCATTTTGGTTATATTGGATTTATCGGTTCGGTTTATCGCAAAAACGATTCGAAATTGTGCACTATCTTTGGTCTTTTCGAGCCATTGTTTGGTATTTTCGAAATGAAACGAAATACTTTTGGGATGTTTTCGAATTATTGTTTTTTTGGATACCACATGATCCTGATTCTGTTGTTTACACGAACAGAAAATGACAAGTAGCAATAATATGAGGACTGACTTTTGCATAACTAATTTCTTTTTGTAAAAATGAAAATTTAAACAAGGGAAATTGTTATATAATAACGGGAATTTGTTGTGTTATTATTAGGTTAATTTTAATTTTTTGAAGCCAATAGTTGTAGTTTTGTATTTTAATTTTAGAAAAGTACATGAAAATATTATATACCTACATCAAAGAACACAAGTCCCTGTTATTTTTAGCTTTATTTTTAGCGGCTATCAACCAATGTTTTTCCCTATGTGACTCCATTATTATTGGTAAATTATTGAATCAATGTGGTGTTGGCGTTGCTGGGTTCCATCACAATTTTGCACTCTTCACCAAAGCCGTTCTGGGTTGGCTGGCACTGTCTTTAGGAGCCGCGATGATGTCAAGAATTGCCAAAAATTTTCAGGATTATTTCACCAATATCATCATTCAGAGAACAGGTGCAAAAATGTATACCGACGGTATTCAAAAAGCGCTTGAATTACCATTTCAGGATTTTGAAGATCAGCGAAGCGGTGAAACACTCGGAAAACTTCAGAAAGTAAAAATAGATTGTGAAAAGTTCATCACTTTATCCATTTCGCTAATTTTTCAAACGCTTATCGGGATTGTTTTTGTGATGGCCTATGCGATTAATATCCATTGGCTGTTGGGGCCTATCTTTTTGGCAACCGTTCCCGTTATTGCTTTTATCAGTTCCTTTTTGGGTACAAGAATCAAAAAAGTGTCCAAGGAAATTCTTGGCGAAACAACCGCTTTGGCAGGTGCTACCACCGAATCGTTGCGCAATATCGAATTGGTAAAAAGTTTGGGTTTGACCGAGCAAGAAGTGAATCGTCTAAACAGTACCACGATAAAAATATTGGGTCTTGAGCTGAAGAAAGTTAGATTTATCCGTTCACTAAGTTTTATACAAGGAACTACGGTTCATTTTATGAGAACTGGATTGGTTTTTGCATTATACATGTTTATTTTTCAAGGAATCATTAAGCCGGGGGATTTGATTACGTTAATGTTTTTCTCTTTCTTTTTGTTTAATCCACTGCAGGAACTTGGAAATGTTATTGCGACTTATAACGAAACAAAAGCCTCGATGGATAATTTTGGTGATTTAATGAATGCCAAAAGTGAAGTAAAACCGTTGCACCCAAAAACTATCGGGTTTATCAATAATTTGAGATTTTCAAATATTTCGTTCAAGCACCAAACTGCCACTTCTTACGCCGTCAAAGATATTTCTTTTGAAGCAAAAGCCGGTGAAACCATTGCTTTTGTCGGCCCTTCGGGAAGCGGAAAAACGACTTTGGTAAAAATGTTGGTTGGATTATATACTACAGACGAAGGCGCTATTTTTTACAATGAAAAAAATGCCAAAGAGATTGACTTAACCGAGTTGCGCCAGCAATTGGGATTTGTGACCCAAGATGCTCAACTGTTTTCGGGCACGATAAAAGACAATTTACTCTTTGTGAAACCCAATGCAACCGATGAAGAGATAAATGATGTTCTACAAAAATCGGCTTGTCAAAATTTATTGTCTCGTGCTGAAAAGGGATTGGATACGACTATCGGTGAAGGCGGAATTAAAGTATCTGGTGGAGAAAAACAGAGATTATCGATTGCAAGGGCATTATTGAGAAATCCAAGATTATTGTTATTTGATGAAGCGACCTCGGCTTTGGATTCCATCACAGAAGAAGAGATTACACAAACCATTCGTAGCATCTCTTCTAAGCAAGACCAGATTACAGTATTGATTGCACACCGTTTGTCAACCATTATGCACGCTGACAGAATCTATGTATTAGAGCAGGGAGCTATTATAGAACAAGGAAAGCATCAAGATTTATTGAATGAAAAAGGCTTGTATTATGCGATGTGGAGGCAACAAATTGGAGAGAGAAAAATAGTGGAAGTATAAGTCGATTGTTAATTTTAGGAGCAGAAACATTTAGCTTTTTAGGCAATACCGTCCCGCTTTCCGTTGCAATCTTTTCTTTTTTAAAGAAAAAAAGAAAAGGATTTCCACTTCTATCGGGGCTAAGAGTCAACATTCTGCGTTTTTGTTATCATCTAAAAAAAAAATAAAAAGGCAAACTAAATTCATCTCAATAGGTATTAAAAAAAATCTGCGAAAATCTACGTGAAAAGTTGCTCGCAGATTTGGCAGATTTGGCAGATTAAAAATAATTAATGCAGATTGTATAAATATTATAGTCCAAGTAAATTGTCTTAATCATTTTATTACATCACCACTTTATGAAAACATCTAATTTAGCATAAGATACTTTCACTATTTTTTCCCAAACACCTTTTTGAATACGTTTACTATTCCTAAAACAATCAATCCTATTATAAGTCCGATGATAAATTCTTTTAAGAAGGAAGGCAATTGAGGCAATATGTGATGCAAGAAATCAATATTGTGTACAAATATACCACCAGCCACCAAAATCAAGGCTATAGTGCCAATTACGGCTAAACTTTTAATGACTTTTGGAAGTGCTTGTACCAATATGTTACCGATAATTTTTAACGGGCTGTTTTCTTTGGCACTCATCCCAATAAGTTTGAAACCCAGTTCATCCATTCTTACAATAATGGCTACGATTCCGTAAACACCAACGGTTGCCAATACTGCAATAAAAGAAACTACAACAATCTGAGACATTAGAGTTTCCTTAATTACGGTTCCCAGCGCAATGATTACAATCTCTACCGATAATATAAAATCAGTTATTATCGCGGATTTTATTTTTTCTTTCTCAAATGCCAGAATTTCGGTTTCGGTGAACTCTTGGATTTTGGTTTCTGTTGTTGAATGTTTATGAGGGAACAGGTATTCGTATATTTTTTCGGCGCCTTCATACGCTAGAAAAAGACCTCCAAGCACTAAGATTATTATAATTGCCAAAGGAAAAAAAGCACTTAGCAGAAAGGCAATAGGTAAAATAATTAATTTATTGATGAAAGAACCTTTTGCAATTGCCCACAATACAGGAAGTTCTCTTGAGGAAACAAAACCGGAAGCTTTTTCGGCATTAACGGCCAAATCATCGCCCAAAATACCAGCTGTCTTTTTGGCTGCAATTTTACTCATTACTGCAACATCATCCATAAGTGCTGCGATATCATCTAATAGTGCAAAAAAACCTGATGCCATTATAATTTGTTTTTAAGGAGTGTATTGATTTTGGTTTCGATATAAAATTCAATCAAGACATTTGATTTACTTTCTGCGAAATTAATGCTTTTTTGGTTGAATTTATTTATGAAATCTATGTTTTGAAATACTAAATTTCTCGTTTAGCCCCGATGGAAGCAAGTATCCTTTTATCTCGTCCTCAAACGAGATGAAAGATACTGCGGACAGCGGGAGTGAAGCTGTTATGAAAAACTATCGTTCTGCTCCTAAAAAAAACACCGGCATTTCTACCGATGATTTGATTACTTATTGAAAATAACATTCTCTTGTTCCAGCACTCGAATAAAGGTGGTTCTTTTGGTCAATTCTTTCAATTTGGAAGCGCCTACGTACGTGCAAGTGCTTCTTAATCCGCCAAGAATGTCTTTTAAGGTATCGATGACATCCCCTTTGAACGGAACCTGAACCGTTTTTCCTTCGCTTGCTCTGTATTCGGCGACACCGCCAACGTGTTTGTTCATGGCCGTCTCCGAACTCATTCCGTAGAATTTTTTAAATTTTTCACCGGCAATTTCAACCATTTCGCCACCGCTTTCGTTATGTCCTGCAAGCATACCACCGAGCATTACGAAATCTGCACCGGCACCAAATGCTTTGGCTACATCGCCTGGAGTGGCACATCCGCCATCGCTTATAATATGACCTCCTAAACCATGAGCCGCATCCGCACATTCGATAATGGCAGAAAGTTGGGGATAACCCACACCTGTTTTTACCCTTGTGGTGCAAACCGATCCTGGACCTATTCCCACTTTTACGATATCGGCACCGGCTAGTAATAATTCTTCGACCATTTCGCCGGTAACTACATTGCCGGCAATAATTACTTTGTCTGGATATTTTTCGCGTGCTTTTTTCAGGAAACTCACAAAATGTTCGGAATAGCCGTTAGCAACATCAATGCAAATGAATTTTAATTGGGGGCTTTGTTCAAATATTTCACCTATTTTCTTGAAATCATTTTTTCCGGTTCCTGAGCTCACTGCGATATAATCCTGAATATTTTCGGGTGCATTTCTCATGAATTCATCCCATTGCTCAAGAGAATAATGCTTATGGATTGCTGTGAAAAGGTTTTCTTTGGCCAATGCCAATGCCATTTCAAAAGTTCCCACCGTATCCATATTGGCTCCCATGATGGGAACTCCTGACCAAGCGATGGAACTATGTAAAAACTTGTATTCCCTCTCTAGAGAAACCTGTGATCGACTCTTTAAAGTAGAGCGTTTGGGTCTGATCATTACATCTTTAAATCCTAATTTAAGTTCGGTTTCTATTCTCATGATTTTAAAATATGGTTACCTAACAAATGTATCGATTTAATGAAAAAGCAGATACAAATATGAGTTAAATATTTAAAGGTTTTTATTGATAAATATTACTTTTTGATAATTAATTTGAAGTCTAATTTTAATTCTTAATTTTACAAAGGCAGATTTTAAAATAGTGATAACTTAAAGACTTATAGGTGATTATGAAATTAAAAAATATATACCGATTTGTTTTATTCATAACTGTTGTGGTCGCAACTTTTGTTTCCTGTAGTAATGATGATAGTAAAAATACGGTCGACGACGTCAGCGATACTATAAAAGACGGAACATGGAAGGTTAGTTATTTTTACGATTCCGGAAAGGATGAAACTTTGAATTATGCGGGTTATAATTTTGTTTTTGGAAGTAATGACGTATTGACTTCAACCAAAGAAACAAATTCCTATATAGGTATGTGGTCGGTAGCCAAAAGTACCAGTGATAATGATCTTTTCAGCACGATTTTTAAAATTTCAATGAGTCCCGTAGATATCTTTCAAGATTTAAATGGGGATTGGAAGGTAATGGAGAATACAGGTACTTCTGTGAAACTAAAGGATGACAGCAAGGGTGAAACCGCTATTGATTATTTGACTTTTGAAAAAATAGTACAATAAAAAAGCAGTTTATTTTTTCTTTAGAATTAGTCCTGCAATTAAAGAAATTACAATGCCAATTGGGAAAATTTCCATATAAGTAAGCAAGATTACCATTAAAGGGCTTTTATACCATTCCTTCATTTGGTATATTTCGGTAGTTTTGGCTGCAAGATCTTCGGGTTTGGCGTTTTTTAAGACCATTTCACCATATCTATCCATAAAATCAGGAAAAAAGTTGTAATAAATAACCAGCCAGACCAAAACGTAAATGGTTGCAATGACAAATGAAATTCCCAATCCTGTCAGGAAGGCGTTGCCGAAAGTGATTTTACCATTATTGATTTCGCGTTGTTGATTGATACCCAATATCAGGAAGGTAAAAGCTAAAAGCATACTGATAAAACTTATAATTGAATTGGGCTCCTCTCCCGGATTGGCTTTCATATAAAATACCATCGAAGCCATAACAATTGCAGCAATTATTCCTCCTAAAATTCCGTTTCTTAAGATGTTATTGACCATAATTATAGTTTTTTGGATTGAATATCAAAGATATAGAAAAAAATCTTTGTCAATTTTTGTATTCAAATACCAATTCCTGGTCAAAGTTTGATGTGAGTTGCGTTTTAGGGAGGCACGAATTACATCAATATAGTAACGCCTTCGGGTTGCAAAACTTTAATTAAATCCAATGGATGGTTTAATACATATTTTGCTCCATTTGCAATCAGTTCTTCTTCTGGTCGATATCCCCATGAAACCCCCACCGCAAACATATTGGCATTGGTAGCTGTTTGCATATCAATTCCAGAATCTCCCACGAAAATTATTTCTTCATCTTTTAGTCCTAGAGTTTTGCTTATTGCTATGGCTTCAGATGGATTAGGCTTTTTTAGTGATTCAACACTCAAACCCACTATAGGGGCAAAATAGTTTGGGAATAAAGCAGTCGTGATTTTCTTGGTAAGCTCATCCGATTTATTGGAGAATACGCTTAGTTTGATATTATGTGAAATTAAGTGATCCAATAATTGGACAATCCCATCGTAAGGTTTTGTTTTACGAGTACAATTATCGCTATATTCTTCAATCATCAATTGGTAACAATGATCGATATGCTTTTCATCATTATGTGTTTCGGGCAATGATTTGCTTACCAAATTTCGAAGGCCGCTCCCAATAAAATATTGGTACGCATCATAATTATGAGTAGGGTAGTTGAGACCTTGAAGGACACTATTCATAGCATCTGCAATGTCTTCAAGTGAATTAACCAGTGTTCCGTCTAAATCAAAAATAACTCCTTTGAATTTCATTCTTTATTTTTTAATTCAATCGAAAGGATGTGCTTTTCGATTGTTGTTTTGGTATTGTGTCAAAGGTAGGAATATTGTTTTTTAAACATTTAGAATTTTATGAATTATAGTTATCTAACATCAAAAGGGTTTTGATTGTGTACTTTAATTGATTCCTCAGCGGGTTCTGCAAAATCGGTAGACTTGCGAGAGCTAGTGGTAGCCCATTTGAAATACTCCCCCAAAAAAACTATAAAGCCAACGACCAAATCATATTGCAATGCAAAAAAATCAATAACCAAATCATAAAGAGTCGCAAAAAAATCAATTAAGAAGTGTAATGTTGATTTCATAGTAGTATAGTTGTTTTATATCTTTTGTTTTTAAATTCTTTGAGAGACAAACCGTTACTGCTTTTAAGCTTGGATTTGGTTCTCAAAATCTGTCATAAAATTAGTTAAACTTTATTAATATATCGATAAAATACATTTATTTTATTTAAAAGTAAGAAATAACATTGTTTTAATGAATAATGAAATCAGAAGGATATCTACTAAAAAACGGCACTTCCATAATGTAGTATTGGAATCGCAGAGCTGTCTTTTCGATAAAATAAAATCTAAATTATTGTCTATACAATAATTTGTTTAGCTTTTATTTTTATGAAAAAAATGATTCAAAAGATTGCTTCCAATGTTTTTGATGCTATCTGAATGCTTCGCCGCCACATTGGTCACAGCAAATTGGAGCATGGTTCCTAATACCTTTTTGACAGGACTTTGTGGATTGTCTCCAAAAATTTTTTTGGAAAGAAATCCAGCACCTAAGCCAAGCGTGTTTCCAACCAAATCATTTTTTATCTCGGGTGAAGTGGTTACTTCGTGAAATAGGCTTTTGATCAGATTGACAGGTTTTAAACTTTCATAGGTAAGATCAAATTGGTTTCTCAATAAAGCCAATTCAGTATCGTGTTTTTTCTCCTGTAGAAGAATCAATTCATTTAATGAATCTGTTTCGTTTCTCATTTTCATAGCATTTTTTCTTTTAGCAATTGTTTAATAATAGAATTGCTAACGGGATATTTTAACCATTGTTTGCGAAATAGATGAAGAAGAATTGCCATAAAAACATAAAAAGCACCTACTATAAAAAATCCGTAAGAGGTATCACCAAGCAGTTTTCCTAACCATATTGATACGCCCATGCTAATAATTAAAACTGAGAATACAACGGTCATAACCACTGCAAGTCGAGCAACAAGAGATGAGGCTACATCGGCGGATTTGTCTATGGCATTTAGCTTAATCAACTTTAGAGTTGTTTTACTGTAATCTTCTGCCCGCTCAAAAAGCATTGCTATAGGGCTTGTATCCTCAGTCATAATATATTTATTTTGGATTAATATTTTGAAGCGCTGTGATTGGTATCAAATTTTGCTTCATCAAATTCTGCTTTAGCATCCTCTGTTAGGCCTTGAGCAAATTCTTTTGCGTTTTGAAGTTTATCTGTGATGGAATCAGAAAACTCGTTAAGTTTTGATTTCAAATCGTCAGCATAATCATTTCCTTTATCCAAGATTTGTTTTCGGGTTACCGAACCTTTTTCGGGAGCAAATAGAATTCCTAAAATTCCGCCTATGGCAAGACCCGCTACTGTTCCTAATATTACTTTACCTGTACTCATAACTGTTTTGTTTTAGATTGTTTATATTTTTATATTGAATAGAATTTAAATTTTTAACTGCACTGCCCCAAAAGCACCCAGATAATTATAAAAACTAAAATTGTGCCGAAGCATCCACCTCCTAGTTTTTTTGCTCCATAACCTGCTAGCAGGCCTCTGAATATATTGTTCATAATGTTTAGTTTTTAAATTATTTTCAACCTTGTAAAGGTCAGAGTATTGGTTAAAGATTGTATTATAATACTTTTTAGAAAAGTTGTATTATTTACGGGTTATTCATTAGATAAACTAAAAAAGCAACTCCATCAAGAGTTGCTTTTTTGTTTTGTAAATACTAGGCTTCTGTTAACGACCCAGAGGCATAGAATTAATGGTGTATTTGAATTATTCATTCTCATCATCATCCTCAAAATTAAAAAAATCATCAGGATTAAAAGGAATGTCTTCATCGGGGTCTTTATCGTGTGCATTTACTCCTGGTGGGTTGAACAATCCCCAATCGTCTTTAATATAATTCCACACATCAAAACCAGCTACCCAATCAATAAATAACAATCGGAATTCATCGATTTCTTTTCTCAACAAAAGGATATAGTCTTTGTCCGAGATATCCTCTTCAAAACGTAAACTACCAGCTTGGACATATAACTCCCTAGCTGCTTTTCGAATTATGGTGGCATTTTCCATTTTTATATCATACAACTCGACTGCTTGGGCTCCTGCAATTTTAGCGGGTATTATCATTGCATTTTCCAACATAAATCGAACTCTTGTTTCTTGTAGAAATTCATTGTCAGCAGGGACAATTTCTACTAATCCTTGTGTGATTTTAAAAATTTGTTCTGCTTTTTGATATAAAGGGAATTTCTGTAATTCATCTCGTTTTGACATACGTTTTATTTTAAGTTCAAATTGGAATGGGAATGGATTGCAAATTCGCGTTATTGGTGTTGTTGAGGGTGTGCGACGAAGTCGGGAGACGCCGTTGAGCGGGTTAAATAACTAACAATTTTTGTTTATAAGTAATGGTGTAATTTAAGTTATTAAACTTGATTATCAGTAAATTTGATATTATTAATTTAAAATAAAGTATGTGATGAAGCATATTACCCGCAAAGTTGTACTTAGTTGTACTACCGAAAAAAAACTGTTTGTGTTTACTATGACACAAGTGAATAAAGATTCACAAAATGAAATTTCCTCAAAAAAATCAAATCAATTTAATATCCCGATAAACTCTCCAAATTATTCTAGTTTTTGGACTAGAAGCAAAAAAGTTTATTTGCAAATAATTATAGATGTTGTTATCGGCGTTATAATTTTATTTATCCAAAAAAAATATTTCTAAAAAATTAGATGCCTTGTCTAGCCCCGATGGAAGCAAATATCCTTTTGGGATGGGGTTCAGCCCAAAAGATATTGCGTACAGCGGGAGTGAAGTTGATGAAAAAGCTAATTCCTCTGCTCCTAAAACAAAAAAAACACCAGCTTTTCGACTGGTGTTGTTGATGACCTTTGCCAAAGTTCAAAATTTTGGCAAACGTTTTAGTAAGCTATATTAGTGTACCAACTCGGTTTGATTTCTAAAAACGAGTTCGTTGTCGAAGGCATCGAGTAGGATGATGCTCTCGGGATGTACTTTTCCGGCGAGGATTTCTTTGGAGAGTTGGTTGAGGACTTCTCTTTGAATTACTCGTTTTACGGGTCTGGCACCAAATTGCGGGTCATAACCTTTCAGAGACAGATACGCGATAGCTTCGGGAGTGGCGTCCATCGTGATGCCTTGTTGGGCAAGCATATCGGTAACGTTTTTCAACTGCAAGCCAACGATTTTGGTAATGTTTTTGGCGGTAAGCGGCGTGAACATTACGATTTCGTCGATACGGTTGATGAACTCGGGGCGTACAGTTTGTTTCAATAATCCGAGTACTTCAACTTTAGCGATTTCGGTGGCGGCTTCGATACTTCCTTTTAGATTCTCGAATTTTTCTTGAATAATCTGGCTTCCCATGTTGGAAGTCATAATGATAATGGTGTTTTTGAAATCGGCCAAACGTCCTTTGTTGTCGGTCAGACGGCCTTCGTCGAGTACCTGCAACAAGATGTTGAAGGTGTCCGGGTGGGCTTTCTCGATTTCGTCCAGCAGAATCACAGAATACGGTTTACGACGCACGGCTTCGGTCAATTGTCCACCCTCGTCATAGCCCACGTATCCCGGAGGCGCACCTACCAATCGGCTCACGCTGTGGCGTTCTTGGTATTCGCTCATGTCGATTCGGGTCATGGCGTTTTCGTCATCGAAAAGATATTCAGCCAGAGCTTTAGCAAGTTCGGTTTTCCCAACTCCAGTTGTTCCGAGGAAAAGGAAAGTTCCCACCGGTTTTTTCATATCCTGTAAGCCGGCACGGCTACGACGCACGGCGTCACTCACGGCTTGTATGGCTTCTTCTTGTCCTACCACACGTTTGTGCAGTTCTTCTTCTAGATGCAACAGTTTTTCGCGTTCGCCCTGCAACATTTTCATTACGGGAATTCCGGTCCATTTGGCCACTACTTCGGCAATGTCTTCGCGGGTTACTTCTTCCTTAATCAATGAAGTTCCCGATTGGTTTTCGGCCAATTGTTTTTGGAAAACAGCCAATCGATCTTGGACTTCCTTGATTTTTCCGTAACGGATTTCGGCTACTTTTCCGTAGTCGCCCTCACGTTCGGCGCGTTCGGCTTCGAATTTGAAATTTTCGATTTCGGTTTTTACTTCCTGAATATTATCGGCAACTTCTTTCTCGGATTTCCATTTGGCATAAATCTCATTTCGATCTTCTTTGAGATTGGCCAAATCCATTCCCAATATTTTGAGTTTGCTTTCGTCTTTTTCGCGTTTTATGGCTTCAATTTCGATTTCCAACTGCATTATTTTTCGATCCAAAACGTCCAGTTCTTCTGGTTTGGAGTTGATTTCCATACGCAGTTTGGAAGCCGCTTCGTCCATTAAGTCGATGGCTTTGTCCGGAAGGAAACGATTGGTGATGTAGCGTTGCGAAAGTGTTACGGCAGCAATGATAGCGTCGTCCTTGATTTGTACTTTATGATGTGTTTCGTATTTTTCCTTGATACCTCTAAGGATTGAGATGGCACTTTCTGTATCGGGTTCTTCGATGATGATTTTTTGAAAACGACGTTCGAGTGCTTTGTCTTTTTCGAAATATTTTTGGTATTCGTCTAGAGTCGTTGCACCGATGGCTCTTAATTCTCCACGAGCCAAAGCTGGTTTCAGAATGTTGGCGGCATCCATTGCGCCATCGCCACCACCTGCACCCACAAGCGTGTGAATTTCGTCAATAAATAATACGATGTCTCCTTCGGCAGCAATCACTTCTTTAACCACCGATTTTAAACGTTCTTCGAATTCCCCTTTGTATTTGGCACCCGCAATCAAGGCTCCCATATCGAGAGAGAATACGATTTTGTCTTTCAGGTTGTCGGGTACGTCGCCATCCACAATTCTATGCGCGAGACCTTCGGCAATGGCAGTTTTACCCACACCTGGTTCTCCCACCAACATTGGGTTGTTTTTGGTTCTTCGGGTAAGAATTTGCAGTACGCGTCGGATTTCTTCGTCACGCCCAATCACAGGATCCAGTTTCCCGGTTCTTGCTAGTTCGTTGAGGTTTTTGGCGTATTTGTTCAAAGAATTGTAATTTTCTTCGGCTGAGGCTGAGGTTACTCTTTCGCCTTTACGCAATTCTTCGATAGCGGCTTTTAGTCCTTTTCCGGTTACGCCTTGGTCTTTTAGGATTTGGGCTGCTTTGCTTTTGGAATCAAAAATGGCTAGAATCAAATGCTCGATGGAAACGTATTCGTCGTTCATTTTTTTGGCAATGATTTCGGCTTCGTTCAGGGTTGTATTGGCGGTTCTGGAAAGCTGAATTTCGCCTCCGGAAACTTTTGGAAAACTCTGAATGGTACTGTCTAAAATTTGAATAAATAAAGGCACATTGACGTTCAGTTTTTTCAAAATAAACGGAGCCACATTCTCATCAACTTCAAAAATAGATTTGAAAATGTGTTCGTTTTCTATTTGTTGTTGACCCAAACTCTGAACCAGTTGCTGGGAAAGCTGTATGGCTTCCTGCGATTTAATGGTAAATTTATTAATGTTCATGATTAAAGGTTTTATGTTTTATATGTTTGTTTTACTTGTAATTAGCTATAAGTTTTAATTATGGTTAATCAGTTATAACCAATTGTTGATTACTGAATTTCACTATTTAATAACTAACTTTGCAAAATAATCATCAAATGGTATTCCACTATAAATTTACGGACAATTTGACGTTTCCGTGATGATTTTTATCATATTAAAAAGACAAAAAGACATAAAATAAGACAAAATGAGCATATTCAATTCCCTATTCGGTAGTTCAGAAGAAAAGAAAGTAACAGGAAGTAAAATCAATTGGATTCCGCTAACTAACTTAGACCAATTGAATGAGATTGTAGTTTTATCGAATGAAAAACCAATAGCGATTTTCAAACACAGCACACGTTGTAGCATCAGTAGATTCGCCCTTAAGCAATTTGAAAATGAATATGCTTTAGAAGATAAGGTAGATGCTTACTTTTTGGATTTAATCGAATACCGTGATGTTTCCAATGAAATCGCAAACCGTTTTCAGGTAGTGCACCAATCGCCACAATTATTGTTGATCAAAAATGGTCAATCGGTTTATGATGCTTCGCATAGTGATATTGATGCGGGAGATTTGGTGGAGAGATTGTAAAATAATACCGCAGATTCGCAGATTTTTTTTAAAGTTTAAATCTGCGAATCAGCGGTAAGATTTTTATGTTTTAATGGTCTTGTTTTTAAAACTCCCCTCCAGAGCCACCACCGCTAAATCCACCGCCGCCAAACTTCATTGGTGATTCATCGACTTTAGCCTCGGGTTTAAGTCCAAATTGTGAAGCGACCACAAGAGTTTGCAGATTGGCAAAAGAATTTGGATTGGCAAATCGGTCTTCTTTGAACGTGATTCCGGTTTCGTTGTACTTCGTTTTTTTTATTGAAAAATAAGTAAAAGCAAATACAACCAGCCCTCCGATGGTTAAAGCCACTTCAGGAGGTAAAACGTGATGATACATTCTGATGGTAAAAAGGGCAAAACAAAGTGCAAGAAAACCAATCCAAAGCATCATTCGGTCTTTGTTTTTTAGAGAGAAAAACAAATAGAGGGCAGGAACTGAAATCGTAAAGGCCCAAAAGAATATGGCAAAAGGAATTTCTGGACTCACACCATTATAATAATACTCGCCGGAAAGACTGAAATTTAATTCTCTTACCACATAATAATTTCCAGCCAGATAGAATAGTATTAAACTGAAGGCTTTGGCTAGTTTCAGGCCATTAGCATAATAGGGTGCAGTTAGATTTTGCAGTTTATTTTTGGAAATAAAATAAGAACCGCCGGAAAAAAGTAATATTACAAAAGGTAATATGGATTTTCCGATTTCTAAATACTCAAATGTTATATATGCCAGACTTGCCGTTATTCCCAAACAGGCTAGCAGGGCCAAAGAGAGATTGAGATATCGTAAATAAGCAATAGTCGAAACGATTGCCATTACAATGATTACAGCCAAATAGTTTGTATTGTAATTTTCTTCAAAGCTGAGTCCAACTGCTGTCAATAGTGTTGCAATAGCTCCCAAAATAAAGGCATCGTCCAGACCAAAACCAAAATACTTCATTTCTCTCGACATGAACTCCTTGGCTCCAAAACCAATTATGGCAAAGACATAGATGAAAAATAAATAGGCGTCATCCATAATTGCCAATCCAAATAGTGATAACATTCCGCAAATCGAGGAATACAACATACAACCCAGAATGAAGAAACCAATTCGTATAAAGATATTCTTCTGACTTTTCAGTCTCGGTAATTGGTAGCCAATCGATTGGTATTGCTCCAAACTAATGAAACCCGATTTTTTTAATCGATTGGCTTCTTCATCTATATAAACGTTGTCTAAAAGTGTTTTATCATATACTATCATCGGTAGTGTTTTTGTTGAAGTGTTTAATCAATTTTATAAATCCAATTATGGAGCCAATAAAATAAAAAGGCGTTGTGAAAATGAATAATGAGAATAAGTCTTCCAGATGGATTGAGTCTAAAAGTCTTACCATTAATATGTTCATTCCAATATATCCATATAAAACCGTGAAAATAAACAGAGAAATAGACCTTATTTGGAAACTTAAATTATAAAAATAGTAGGCTGCGATTCCCAATACTACCCCAAAAGCCAGCCAGTAATCCTGAAATAAATTGACGATGCAGGCGATGCTAACCAGATGAAGTGAAAAAGTTAGATAGACCAAATTGAAGTGTTTTTTTAAATTGATTTTCGTCGCATACAAAACCCAAAGTAATAAGGTCAATCCAAAAGCTAATCCAATATAGCTCAAGTAGGTATTGTCGATCATCTCGTTTTTAAAAACATGCTTTGGATCGACCGAAAGTCCTAAATAAGCAGCCATTCCTGTAATTCCTATAGACAAAACGCTTTTATTGTCGAAATAATAGGCACAAAAAAGACTGATGAATGTCGGCACCAAAGTAGCCAATCCGTAATGAGTTCCAAAAGTTTGATATTGAAACTGCAAATATCCCACAAACGAACAGCTCAATATAACCGCCGTAAGCACCAAATAATCATAAAGCGGATTGGGGAATAGAGCTTCTTCTTTTTTAAAGCCCACGTGATTTTTAAAACAAAAATAAAAACAAGTCAATGTCACCAAAAGCAGCAATCCAAGAATTGCGGTATGTCCGATGGTGTCTATGTTTTGGTAAATCAAAATACCAATTCCCGACGTAAACATCAACATCGAAAGGTATAACAAGAACTTCAATTCGTTATGAACCGAAAATAAATTCAATCCTCGATACGCCTGAATGGCTTCGAATTGTTCTTCTGTAATATGATTTTTGTCAAAAAGCGTTTGAGTAGCTTGTTCTTCGAAATTCGCCATGCTATTTATTTAAGATATCTCTCAAATATATAGAATTTTTATTACTAATTAATGAGTGCGTTGGAGTAATTTTAAGCTTTAAAGAAGATGAGAGGGATTATGATTTATTTTGAGTTGTCTCCAACTTTAACAGTATGAAACTAAAAAGCATAAAAAAACCAATTTTTCTGTTTAGAAAAATTGGTTTCAAGAATTGAATTAGTAAGCAATTTTATTTCTGAATTTTAATATCAACTACAACTCTAGGATCATAACCTACTCTGTGAACAGATTTTATGTAGATAGCTCCTTTTTTGCCAGCAGCATTTTTGAATAATACTACATTTGGAGTTTTATCATCTGGGAATGAATCGTCGTCGTCGTTATCTATTTTGATAGTATCAAAATCGGTACTTTTTTCTATTTTGTTGAATTGTTGAATTGTCAATAGGTCTTTTTGAGCATTTATAAATAGACTAAGTGAGGCACCTTTAATTCCATAATTAGCATTATTAGGACTCATGAAATAATTTAAACTATAATTTGCGCTATAAAAAGCAATGTCAATTTTGGGTAAAGTAGCGGCATCAATTTTATTAGTTTTAAATGATTTTCCTAACTCTGTTGAGAAATATAGCCCAGCATCATATCCTTCTGACTGGTCTAAAGAAAAAGTGACATCGGTGAAGGTTTTTAAAGTAGAGGTATTAGCAACAGTATCGGTTTTTGTTGAATCGTCATTTGAACAACTGTTGAAAAGCATAGAGCTAAAAAATACTAATAGGGCAATCTTTTTGGTCAATTTCATTGGGGTAGTTTTTTTAAATTTTATGTGAAAATAAATAATATTATGCATGCATACTATTATTTTAAGGTTAAAAAATTGAATCATTTAAGTTATTTTTGTTAATATGATAGCTTAGAGTAGATTATAAAAAAAAATCCATAAAGTACTTTATGGATTTTTTGATTGATTTGATTTTTGAATTAATATGAGCTCTTCATTTTAGCCTTTATCTCCTCCAAACAAAGGTTATTGATACTTCCTTCATGTGTGTGTTTAGTTTCTTTTGGAGATTGGTAGGTTCCGTTTTCCAATTGCTCAGCAACGGCTTTGTAGGCGTCTCTAAATGGCATTCCTGCTACCACCATTTCGTTTAAAGTATCAACGGTAAAAAGGTAATCGTATTTTTTATCTGCAAGAATATTGTCTTTTACCTTTATGTCTTTGATAGAGAAAATGGCAATATCCAAACAAGCTTTTAAGTTTTGAATGGCAGGGAACAAGCCTTCTTTCAATAATTGAAAATCCCTGTGGTAACCACTTGGAAGATTATTGGTAATCAAAGTGATTTCATATGGCAAAGCTTGAATTTTGTTGCATTTACCGCGAATCAATTCGAAAACATCGGGGTTTTTCTTGTGTGGCATAATGCTGGAACCGGTGGTAAGATGCGATGGCAAACCGATAAAATCAAAATTTTGGCTCATGTATAAACACACATCCATTGAGAATTTTGCCAAAGTTGCGGCAACACTGCTCATGGCAAAAGCAACCGTTTTTTCCGATTTTCCACGGCTCATTTGTGCGGCAACCGAATTGTATTTTAAAGTTTCAAAACCTAATTCTTTGGTAGTGAAAGTTCTGTTGATTGGAAATGAACTTCCGTAACCCGCAGCAGAACCTAATGGATTTTGATCGACAATTTTTAAAGCTGCATTTAGCATTGTTATATCATCAATCAAGGTTTCGGCATAGGCGGAAAACCACATCCCGAAAGAAGAAGGCATCGCAATTTGAAGGTGTGTGTAACCTGGCAACAATACATTTTGGTGTTTCTCTGCCGATTCCATCATTAAATCAAAAAGCGTTTTTACTTGCTCTTTCAATTCTTTGACTACATCTTTAAGGTATAAATTTACATCGACCAAAACCTGATCGTTACGGGAACGTGCGGTGTGGATTTTTTTTCCGGCATCACCCAATTTTACTGTCAGTAAATATTCGATTTTGGAATGTACGTCTTCAAAGCTGTCTTCGATTTCGAAATTTCCGTTTGCTATGTCTTTTATAATTTCGTTTAAAGCGACTACCAAGGATTCGGTTTCGTCATTGGTCAACAGCCCGATTTGTCCCAACATTTTGGCGTGCGCAATCGATCCTAAAGCATCGTATTTGGCCAAAACCAAATCAAGTTCCCTGTCATTTCCTACTGTAAAATGTTCGATTTGTTTATCGGTCGGTATTCCTTTTTCCCAAAGTTTCATAAGATATGTTTTTTTGTTTCCCAGAGTTTCGCAAAGGAAGCTCAAAAATTCACAAAGTTTTTATTATTCCAAAAAATTTCTTGATTCTTGACAGCCCTAGCCCCGATAGTAGCGAAAATCCTTGTGGGCCGGGGTTCGGCACACAAGATTGCAGCGGATAGCGGGATTAGCTCCTAAAAATTATTTTAGTTCTTTAAAAAGTCTCCCAGTATTTTGATGTACAATTGGATTCCTTCTTCAATTTCGTTTACAAATATAAATTCGTCTGCCGAGTGTGATCGCAGTGATTCTCCTGGCCCCAATTTCAAGGATTGACAATTCAAAACCGACTGATCCGAAAGGGTAGGCGAGCCATAGGTCGTTCTTCCCAATGCGATTCCAGCTTGCACCAAACCGTGTGAAACTGGAATGGACGAGGCGTTTAAGTGCATCGAACGCGGTGTTATTTGAGCAGTTAGATTCTTGTTGACAGTTTCTAAAATTTCGACATTGCTGTAACAGTCATTCACGCGAATATCGACTACCAAATGACATTCGGCAGGAACTACGTTGTGTTGTTTTCCTGCATTGATTTGGGTTACGGTCATTTTTACAGGCCCTAAAACCTCGGATATTTTCTCGAATTGATAGGTTTTGAACCAATCAATTACAGGCATTGCATTGTAAATAGGGTTGTCAGGGTTATTGTGAGCCGCATGACTGGCAGTTCCTTTGACAACTACATCGAGTACCAATAAACCTTTTTCGGCGACAGCCAATTGCATTAATGTAGGTTCACCAACGATGGCGCAATCCAATTCGGGTAAATGTTTTAAAACACTGTTCAATCCTTTTTTGCCACTGCTTTCTTCCTCGGCTGAAGCTACGATTACAATATTGTGGGACAGGTTTTCTTTGGCATAAAAATAAACAAAAGTCGCCATAAGGGAAACCAAACAACCTCCTGCATCATTACTGCCCAATCCGTACAATTTACCGTCTTTTTCGATGGCTTTGAACGGGTCGTTGGTGTAACCTTGATTCGGTTTTACAGTATCGTGATGGGAGTTGAGCAATAATGTTGGTTTGGATTTGTCAAAATGTTGATTGAAAGCCCAGATATTATTGTTTTCCCGCTCGAATGGAATGCTATTTTGTGTAAACCAATTCTCGATTAAAAGCGCAGTTTGTTCTTCTTCACTCGAAAAGGAAGGAGTTTCAATCAGCGATTTTAATAACGCAATGGCTTCTTGTGTTAGGGTTTCTATGTTTTTCATATATTTTTCTGAAACCTAAGTCGTTTTTAAAACCGGTTAGGTTTGTTAGTGTTTTTTATAATTCAATGCTGGTATGTGTAACTTCAGCATTTTGTAACATTCTATGGTGTCCAATTTTTATTTTTTGAACCCCTTTGGACAAACTATTGAAACAGTTGTCTAACTTAGGAATCATCCCGGAATGTATCGCTTTTTCGGCTTTTAATTTGGTGTATAATTCGTGGTTGATTTGTTCGATTACAGAACTGTCATCATCAGCATCGTACAAAACTCCCGGTTTTTCGAAACAATACGTCAAGGTTACTTCAAAAACTTCGGACAATGCAATGGCCAATTCACTGGCAATGGTATCGGCGTTGGTATTCAATAATTGCCCTTTTCCGTCGTGAGTGATGGCGCAAAAAACAGGTGTTATTCCGCTCTTTAATAACGTTTTCAATAAAGGAGTATTCACTTTTTGAACGTCGCCCACAAAACCATAATCAATTGTGGGGTGGTTTCTTTTTGTAGACAAAATCAAATTACCGTCTGCACCCGAAAATCCTACAGCATTGGTATTGTTGGCCTGTAATTGAGCAACTACATTTTTATTGATTTCACCGGCATAAATCATCACTACCACATCGAGCATCGGGGCATCGGTAATACGTCGTCCATCAATCATTTGAGGAACTAATCCGATACTTTTCGCCATTTTGGTTGCCGATTTTCCGCCACCGTGAACGAGTACTTTATAGCCTTCAATTTTGGAAAAATCAGTCAGGAACTGTTTTAATTCGGCTTGATTGTCGATGATGTTGCCACCAATTTTTATGATTGATAAAGGAGTCATATTGATTTATGATTGTTGATTAAAGATTTTAGATTTGTGTTTACTAAAATGTCTATTATCTATTCGCCTATGTTCTATTTTCTTTTCTCTAAACTTTCCAAAATCTTCTGCAAAACCAATTGAGCGGAATAGGTTCTGTTATTCGCCTGTTGAATTACAATCGAATTTTCGCTGTCAATTACTTCATCCGTTACAATTACGTTACGTCTTACGGGCAAACAGTGCATGAATTTGGCATTATTAGTCAATTTCATTTTATCGGCAGTGATGGTCCAATTCGGGTCGGAATTAGTTATTTTACCGTATTCTTTATAGTTGCTCCAGTTTTTGGCATAGATAAAATCGGCATTTTCAAAAGCTTTGTCCTGATCGTATTCGATTTTAGAATCTTTTGTAATTTCAGGGTTCAATTCATAGCCTTCCGGGTGTGTAATCACAAAATCCATTTCGGTTTGCAATTGCATCATTTCTACAAATGAATTAGGTACGGCCTGAGGCAATGCTCTGGGGTGTGGTGCCCACGAAAGAACCACTTTTGGTCTGTGTTTGGTTTTGTTTTCCTCCATTGTGATGGCATCAGCAAGGGATTGTAACGGATGTCCTGTGGCACTTTCCATATTTAGAATTGGGACCGTGGCGTATTTCAAGAAACCATTCATTACCGTTTCGGCATTGTCTTTTTCTTTGTCAACCAAACCTGCAAAAGCTCTGATGGCAATAATGTCGCAGTATTGCGAAACTACTTCTGCCGCTTCTTTGATGTGTTCCGAAGCACCTTGGTTCATAATGGTTCCATCTTCGAATTCGAGTGTCCAACCCTCACTGCCAAAGTTCATTACCATTACGTTCATGCCCAAGTTCAAAGCTGCTTTTTGTGTACTCAAACGTGTTCTCAAACTCGAATTAAAAAACAACATTACTAAGGTTTTGTGTTTTCCTAGTTTCTTATTCTTAAGTGGATTTTTTTTGATTTTTATAGCTTCTTTCACCCATTTTTGGAGTGAATCTATTTCTTTTATTGAGGTGTAGTTCATGGTTTTTTTGTTTAGTATAGATACATATGATTTGACACGGATAAGGTGCGGATTTTTTCTTTAAATAATTTGTTTCTAAAAATTAACCGCAAGGTTCGCAAGGTTTATGGCAAGGTTCGCAAAGCTTTGTGTGCTTTGCGCTTCCTTTGCGAACTTTGCGGTTAAGCTTTCTACACAATCTTTGTAAAAGCAATTTTGTTCTCCAAAGCCTTCAACATAAAATTATCTTCGAGTCCGTTTACAATCCAAGTTTCGATATTTGCAGCTTTGGCAATGGCTGCCGAATCAATTTTGGATTGCATCCCACCTGTTCCGTGAGACGATTTTTTATCTCCAATTTCTTTTTGCAAAAGCGATAAATCAGTTACTAGTTCTATCGTTTCTGGTACTTCATCGTGAATTGACGATTTGGTGTAAATACCGTTAGTGTTCGTTGCAATTATCAGAATATCAACGTTTAATAAAACTGCTGCTAATGCCGCCAATTTATCATTATCCCCAAATTTAATCTCATCTGTAGCCACAGTGTCATTTTCATTGATAATCGGGATATAATTGTTTTTGACCAATACATTGATGGTATTTACAATATTGACCTTGGACTGTTGCTTTTCAAAATCAGAATATGACAACAAACATTGCGAGGTGAGTAGTCCCAAATCACTGAAGTTTTCATGGTAAATCCGCATCAAATGTGGCTGACCTATCGATGCCAAAGCTTGTTTTACAAAAACATCCTCATCCTGATTTTCCAGTTTTACGAATTGTTTGGCTGCAGCAATTGCTCCTGAGCTAACAATGATAAACTCATATTCATCTTGTAAAGCAGCTATCTGTATTCCTATATCCTCAATCTTCCCTCTCGAAATATGATTGGTTTCCTTGGTTAAGGTGTTGCTGCCTAACTTTAGTAATATTCTTTTTTTAGTCATTTTTTTTAAAGTCTCTAAGGTTCTAAGTTACTAAGATCCTAAGTTTTTTCTTGAATCTGAAATCAACAATCTGCAATCTAAATTCTTATCTTATCTGTCCATCACCGTACACATACCATTTATTGGTTACCAAATGCTGTAGTCCTATTGGACCGCGTTGGTGTAGTTTGTCAGTGCTGATGGCTAATTCTCCGCCAAGACCAAATTGACCACCGTCGGTGAATCGGGTAGAAGCGTTTTGATACACGGCTGCTGTATCCACATTTTCCATGAATTCTTGTGCCAAAGCATCATTTTGAGTGATAATGGAAGCCGAATGTCCTCCGCAATATTTATTTATTTTTTCAATTGCTTCTTGGTCCGAATTTACGATTCCGATAACAATTTTATAATTCAAAAATTCTTCATACCAAATTTCCTCGTTTTCAATTGTAGGTACCTGAGTCGCATTTGCGAAAGCGGCATCACCTAAAACTTCTACGTTGTATTTTTTTAATTCGGCAACTAATTCATTTGCAAAAACTTGCCAATTAGGTAATTTAATATCAATCAAAACCTTGTCTAAGGCATTACAAACACCAATATTGGTTGTTTTTCCGTTGATGATAATGTCGAGGGCCTTTTTTAAATCGGCTTCTTGATTTACATAAACAAAGTTATTTCCTCGACCGCTTACTATAACAGGACAAGTAGCGTGTTTTTTAGTAAATTCAATTAATTGTTCTCCACCACGAGGTACAATTAAATCTACTTTTTGCGTTGGTTTTTCTAAAAATGCTTGAGTTTCGACGCGATTGTAATTCAGGTATTCTACCCAATTCGTATCAATTTCATTTTCCTCTAAGGCTTGGTGCCAAAGCGAAACAATTTTTAAATTGGATAACAAAGATTCTTTTCCGCCTTTCAATAAGATTTTATTTCCGGATTTGAATGCAATTCCTCCCGCTTCAACTGTTACATCAGGTCGGGATTCGTAAATAATCATAATTGTCCCGAAAGCTGCTGTTTTATTGGTTACTTTCATTCCGTTTTCGTGAGTGAAATCAAAGCGAACTTGTCCAACAGGATCTTCTTGGCTAGCCAATTGCTGCATAGACAAAATCATTCCATAAATTTTGGCATCATCAACCAATAAACGTTTTTCCATAGCCAAATCCTCTCCAGAATAATTATTTAGATCCTGTTGATTAATCGCTTTAATATTGGCTCTTTCTTGTTCTAAAAGTACAGCCATTCGATTGAGAACCGCGTTTCTTTTTTCTATGGATAATAAATGATTCATTGGTTTTTGGTTAAAAAAGCAAAAAATAAAATTTAAAACATATAAGTCTATTTTTATGCTAGTTGGTTGTTAAAAAAAAGGGTAACCATATAAGGAATGTAAGTTCATTTAAGCTAGTCTAAATTGTGGTGTCAATTAAATGACGATTGTAAAATAAATTTACATAATTAATTTTCTACTTATATGAACTTACATTTCTTATATGGTTAATTAATTCTCAATGTTTAGATTGATACAGTGTCAACCGCTTTCAATTCAGCCAAGCTTTCTTTCAAAGCGATTAGAAACGTATCTATAGCTTCCTTTTTGACTGTCAAAGGAGGAAGGATTCTCAATAAATTTTTATTGTTGGCACTTCCTGTGAAAATCAGTTTTTCGACAATTAGTTTTTTACGTAAAGGTCCCACTTCAAAATCAAATTCTACTCCCAACATCAATCCTTTTCCTTTTACCTTAACCACTTCAGGAACTTGTTTGATGGCTTCAAGGAAATAACCGTAAACGTCATTTACGTTGTCTATCAGTTTTTGATTTTCAATTACGTCCAAAACGGCAATTCCAGCCGCACAGGCAAGGTGGCTTCCTCCAAAAGTAGTTCCCAACAATCCGTGGCTAGCGGTAAATTTTGGTGCAATTAAAATTCCGCCAAGCGGGAAACCGTTCCCCATTCCTTTGGCAAGTGTAATAATATCCGGTTTGATATTGTGGTGTTGAAAAGCGAAAAACTTCCCGCTTCTTCCATAACCTGATTGTACTTCGTCCAAAATCAAAACTGCTTCGTATTGATTGCAAAGTTTCTCCAATCCTTGGAAAAATTCGGTTGTTCCTTCATCCAATCCTCCAACACCTTGAATTCCTTCAATGATAACAGAGCAAACATCACCTTTTTTTAATTCGGCTTCTACCAAATCAAGGTCGTTCAAAGGCAAGAAAGTAACCACTTGTTGTGCATTAATTGGAGCTACAATTTTTTTGTTGTCAGTAACCGCAACGGCTGCCGAAGTTCTTCCGTGGAAAGAGTTGTCAAAAGCAATCACTCTTGATTTTCCGTTGTGGAAAGAAGCGAGTTTCAGTGCATTTTCATTGGCTTCAGCTCCAGAACTGCATAAGAATAAGCTGTATTCTTCACATCCTGAAAGTTTGCCTAATTTCTCTGCCAATTCCACTTGCAATGGATTTTGGATGGCATTCGAATAAAACCCTAGATTATCCAATTGATTTTTCAATTTGGCTACATAATCCGGTTGTGTGTGTCCAATGGAGATTACTCCGTGGCCACTGTATAAGTCTAAATATTCCACACCATTTTCATCTGTTATTGTGCAGTCTAGTGCTTTTACAGGAGTGATGTTATATAATGGGTAAACGTCAAATAAGTTCATTTTTATTGTTTTTTAGTTTGAAGTTTCAGGTTTAAAGTTTCAAGTTCTGTGAGTAACCTGAAACTTTAAACTTGAAACAAATTTTTTCTAGAATCCGCTTGGTTTCAAATGCAATCCTGTGGTTTCTTCCAATCCAAACATCAAATTCATATTTTGGATGGCTTGTCCTGAGGCGCCTTTGACTAAATTATCGATTACCGAAGTAATCAAAATCCGGTTTCCTTTTTTCATTAAACTAATAATACATTTATTTGTCTGAACCACTTGTTTCATATTGATGCCAGTTGTGGTAACGGTTACAAAAGGTTGGTTTTTATAGAACGCTTCGTATTTTGCTACAAGATCCTCCAGGCTTTCGGTACAATTGGTGTATAATGTTGCAAAAATTCCTCTTGGAAAATCCCCTCTATTTGGAATGAAAAGCAATTCGTTTTTGTAATCATTCTGCAATTGGTGTAAACTTTCTGAAATTTCCCCCAAATGTTGGTGTTCAAAGGCTTTGTAATGCGACATATTGTTGTTTCTCCAACTAAAATGCGACGTTTCTGCAAGTCCAACTCCAGCACCGGTACTTCCCGTTGTGGCGTTGATATGCACATCGCTGTTTAATAATTTGGCTTCCGCCAATGGCAATAAAGCCAATTGAATTGCAGTGGCAAAACAACCAGGATTAGCAATGAACTGAGCGTTTTTAATCGCCGCTTTGTTCAATTCAGGTAAACCGTAAACGAATTTTTTACCGTCGAAAACTTCGTCTTTGTGCAATCTGAAATCATTTCCTAAATCAATGATTTTGGTATGGCTTGCAAATTGGTTTTCGGTCAAAAATGTTTTCGATTTTCCGTGTCCCAAACACAAGAAAACCACATTTACATTTGGATTTACGGTATCGGTAAAATTCATTTCGATGTCGCCCAACAAATCGTGATGCGCCACCGAAAGCGGTTTGCCGGCATTAGTTGTACTGTATACAAAGTCTAATTTTGAATTAGGATGAAACATCAATATTCTGATGAGTTCTCCCGCAGTATAACCTGATCCGCCTATTATTCCAACATTAATCATAATTTTAATTTTTAAAACTAAATGTGTTTTGTTCCTTCCTGCAAGGTTTTTTCCAAACCTTGTAGGTATTAAAGTATTCTCAATCATACCTACAAGGTCCGAAAAAGACCTTGCAGGAGATAAATCTAAAAATCCCAATCTCCCTCTTTAGCCCCGACAGAAGGGAAAATCCTTGTGAGCTGGGGTTCAGCTCACAAGATTGGAATGATGGCGGGAACAATCTTTCTGAAAAAGCAAAATGTTTCTGCTCCTCAAAAGAAGACTATTCGTAAGTTTCGTTGTTTACAGACGAAAATATGTTTTGGGCATTCCCTAAAATTTTGATAAATCCTTTCGCATCGTCAGATGTCCAAGCATTGTTCATTTCTCCATATTGGCCAAAACCAGTATTCATCAAATCATTTTTGGACTCAATTCCGTCCAATGAAAAGTGGTATGGTTTCAAAGAAACAGTCACAGTTCCGTTTACCGTTTTTTGAGTATCTTCTAGAAATGTTTCTATGTTACGCATTACAGGATCTAGGAATTGACCTTCGTGGAATAACATTCCGTACCAGTTTCCTAGCTGTTCTTTCCAGTATTGCTGCCATTTTCCAAGAGTGTGTTTCTCCAATAAATGGTGCGCTTTGATAATGATTAAAGGAGCAGCTGCTTCAAAACCAACTCTTCCTTTGATTCCGATAATAGTGTCACCCACGTGGATGTCTCTACCAATAGCGTAAGCACTTGCCAATTTTTCTAAAACTACAATATTGTTCGAAGGTTTGTCGGCTACACCATTTACGGCAACCAATTCTCCCTTTTTGAATTCTAATGTTACTTTCTCTTCACCTTCTTTTGTCAATTGTGATGGATACGCATCGCTTGGTAATGGTTTATCAGAAGTCAATGTTTCTTTTCCGCCGACACTTGTTCCCCAAAGTCCTTTGTTGATAGAATATTGCGCTTTTTCCCATGAATATTCAACTCCATTAGCTTGTAAATAAGCCACTTCTTCTTGTCTAGAAAGTTTCAAGTCTCTGATAGGAGTGATGATTTCGATTTCTGGAGCGATGGTTTGAAAAATTAAATCAAAACGGATTTGGTCATTTCCTGCACCTGTACTTCCGTGAGCAATTGCTTCAGCACCAACAGATTTGGCATATTTTATAGCTTCAATCGCTTGAAAAACACGCTCAGCACTTACAGATAAAGGGTAAGTGTTGTTTTTTAACACATTACCATAAATCAAATATTTGATTGCTTTGTCGTAATATTTATCTAGAATGGTAAGATTAGCGTGTTTGGCACTTCCCAGTTCATAAGCTCTTTCTTCGATTGCTTTTAGTTCGGCATCATCAAAACCACCAGTGTTGATTAGTACTGTATGAACTTCATACCCTTTTTCATTTTTCAAATATTTAAGACAATATGATGTGTCTAATCCTCCACTGTATGCTAATACTACTTTTTTACTTCCCATTTTTTATTGTTTTGTGGAGGTCGTGAATCTCCGATTTTATAATTTTATTGGCTATTAGCTTTTGGCTATTAGCTGCGAGTTTTTTGTATGTTATAATTTTTTAAATTTTCTCTAAAATAATTTTGTCAAGAAAAGCGCTTTTTTAATGGCTGTTAATCTATTAAGGACCCTCACATTAAAAGGATGTTTTGGCGGGTCTTTCGGTTTCTCTTTCGGATCAAAAAGCATTCCGGTACACAAACACATTTTATAATCTTTACTTTTTAAGATTTCGAAGTTGGTACAGGTTTGGCACCCTTTCCAAAAACTGGGATCGTTTGTCAGTTCCGAAAAAGGAACCGGTTTGTATCCCAAATCAGAGTTGATTTTCATTACTGCTAAACCGGTTGTGATTCCAAATACTTTGGCTTCTGGATATTTTTGTAATGAATAGTCAAATACAAACGATTTTATTTTTTTGGCCAGTCCCAAGTTTCTATAATCCGGATGTACGATTAAACCGGAGTGTGCCACAAACTGACCGTGTTGCCAACTTTCGATATAGCAAAAACCAGCAAAAATTCCGTTGTTAAGTGCAATCACAGCATCTCCCTTCTCCATCTTTTTTTGGATGTATTCCGGTGTTCTTTTGGCAATTCCAGTACCTCTCAACAGGGCAGATGATTCTATCGTATCGCATATTTCCTGCGCGTACTTATAATGTTCTTCCTGAGTTACTACAATAGAAATATTCATTTCAAGAGTTATATTTTAGGTTAAATAATGTACTGTAATGAAGTTTGAAATGTTCTGGTTTTGCACTATCAAATATAGAATAAATGAAGCAAAGAACAATCCAAATAATTGAATTACAGATAGATAAAATTTGTTTGGTAATTTTTTTAGGATGTATTAATCCAAATAAAAATGGAAGTAATTTCAAAACGATAAAAATAAGAAATGAATAATATAATACGATTACACTATGGAGGCTATAGTTATAGCATCCGTACTTCGGGAGAAGTCGTAGGTGTAATTATCCGAGAGATAATTGTTTTATATGTTTCTTTATTTTTCATTGGTGCAAAAGTACACTTATTTTTCAAACCAAATGCTAAATTTTTTGTAAAAGTCAAATTTTTAACAAATCAGGCTATTTTTGTAATAAAAAAGAAAATTTTAATTAAAATGACTGTTTTTTAGCGTTATTTTTTTTTTTTTTTAAGAGGGAGGTAGTTTGGATTCAAAATTAGTTTTCAAAATCTTTTACTTCGTCAGTTCGCAAAAGCTCGTGTGGGCGTGTCCCCGTTGAGCAAAGGGGCTTTCTTATAGTATCGCTTATACAGCCCCTTCGCTCAGCGGGGTCGAGCTATTCGCGCTACTTCGGTAGCTAGCTTCAAATGAAATTCACTGAACTCCTATGAAAATAAATGTATAGTGAGGTAATCCCTTACGCGAGACCACTTTATGGAAAACAAGAGATTTTGTTTTTATAAGATCTAAATGATATGAAAATAAATGCTCTTTTAAAAATTGTAAGGGATATTAGGTATATTTGAAAAAGTGAATAATTCGAAACGAATTTTGGTTAATACTAAAATTTGTAAATAAACATAAACTCCCAATTCGCAATGGAAGAAAAACAAACAAAAAAGAAACTACTCATTCGGAAAGTAATCAAAATTATTGCGATTGTGGCTTTGGTGAGTGTGATACCATATTATTATTCGAGAAATAAGTCGGTGGGGAAAGAATTAACGGCGTTGGTTACCAATTATAACAAAGCTTGCCCGATGATGATTAGCAATGATATTCGAATGGAGAGTGTAAATACATTGCCTGATAATACTATTCAGTATGACTTTGTATTGGTGCGTGTTCAAAAAGAAAACATTGATGTCAAGGCTTTAAAAAAGTCCGTAGAAAAAGAAATATTGACCAGTTCCAAAACGAATCCGAGCCTTGAAGCTTTCAGGGATAATGGTTCTACGGTTATTTATCATTATATGGATATCAACGGAAAAAACCTTTTTGTAGTTACATTGACGCCGGAAATGTATTGATACATTTTCTCTTATACAAAATCACTATTTCAAAAGTATTTATCAACTAAATCGTTTGATAGTTTTAAACGAATATTTAATCTTCTAAATATGATAAATATCAATATTTTAGCTTTTTGATGTCCCTACATTTACTTCCTCATTGACAAGTATAAGTTTGTCTAAATTTTTCGGATAGACTTAGGTTGTTGCAATTTAGGGAAACTATCATGATTAAAAGAGGACTACTTTATCTACTTTTTATAAGCGTATTATCTGCTTGTAGCCACACTGAAAATACCAATTTATCTCCATTACAAAAACTGGAAGAAGGAAACAAACGATTTGCTTCGGGAAAACCAGTACATCCTGATGAAACCCTCGAAAGATTACGGGAACTTAAAAAAGGACAACATCCATTTGCTATTGTTGTAAGCTGTTCTGATTCCAGAGTTCCGGCAGAACTTGTTTTTGACCAAGGCCTCGGGGATATATTCTCGATTAGAACTGCTGGGAATGTTATTGGAGATTATGAATTGGGTAGTTTGGAATATGCTATCGAACATTTGGACTGTAAATTGATTGTTGTTATGGGACACAAAGACTGTGGCGCCATCAAAGCATTTATCAATTCAAATGGGCATTATAAGCATGCGGATCACATTAAAAACATCATTAATTACATAGAAAGCGAGAACGAAGAAAAAAATCTAACCAGTACCAGTAAATTATCTGTTGATAAAGCTATTGATGCCAATATTGCTCATAGTATTAATTTCTTAAAATTAGCAGAACCAATTTTAAAAGAACGTTTTGTTCAAAATAAAATTACGATTATCGGTGCGTTGTATGATATAGAATCCGGTAAAGTAACTTTTAAAAAATAAAATATCTTATAATGAAAAAGTACTTTATTTATTGGATACTTATACTATTGCCTATTTTTTCTGTTGCTCAAAAACAAATTCAAGAAGGAAATGCGGTAATAGCACCTTTAATTCCAACTTCAAAGTTGTCCTTATTGAAAGATGTGGATGTTATCTTTAATACCCGAATGGCTTTCGATAATTATTTTGTTGATAATGAACACGTAAATTCTCTGTTTTCGGTGAATCAATTCCGATTTGAAGTGAAAGGAAAAATTCATGACAAAGTTTCTTTTCGATTCCGAAATAGATACACCAAAATAGCCGATCCAAGTACTGTCGACAACATCAGTCGTTCGGTGGATATGGCTTATGTCGCTATTGATATTGCTGCGCAAACTAAACTGACGGTAGGAAAAATGATTGGGGATTGGGGAGGTTACGAACTCTTGACGAATCCAATCGAAATTTTATCCTATAACACTATTAATGATAAAGCGGACAATTTTATGGTGGGAGCAGCTCTTTCGTATGCATTAAACGATCACAAAAATAAATTCAATCTGCAGTTGTTGAATTCCAGAACAAAGACGTTTCAAGAGCAATTTGGAACTACGGTGCCTCCTGGAATTATCGCTACCAAAACACCTTTGGGAGCAGTTGGTAATTGGAAAGGCAGTTTTTTTGACGGTAAATTGGAAACTACCTATAGCTACAGTTATTTTATCGACGCCGAAAATACCAACCGAAATTTTATTTCTCTTGGAAATAAATACAAAAGCAATAAATTGGTACTGTATTATGATTTTCAATATAGCAAAGAGGATTTAGATCAAAAGGGAGTGGTCTCAAATATCATCAAAAGCAAGAGTTCTTATGCGGCTCAAGATGTTTCTTATGTCGAAAACTGGATTAGGGCAGAATATCAGATTGGTCCAAAAGTTAATTTGTTGCTTACGCTCATGAATGATAATTCTTATTGGAATGGCAATCCAAATCCCAATAAAGACAGTCATTTGTTGAGTTCTTATGGTGTTATCCCAACGGTTGAATATTCTCCTTTTGTTGATTTTAATATGAAGTTTTACGTAGGTTATGTTGCTAAAAAATACAATTATTCTGCTTATGCCGAGAATAATTTTAACGCAGTAGATGGGACAACTGGACAACTTAGTTTTGGTATAATTGCACCGTTGTTGGTATTATAAAATTGTGCTTGTTAACGACAAAGGGCACAAAGAATTTTGCAAATTTCGCAGAGTTTTTCGATTAATTTTAAGGTATAAAAAAAGCAACTCGATGTGGAGTTGCTTTTTTAGTAATACTTAAAGGTGTTATTTTCTAAACTGATTGCTATTAATAACGGTATTGATTTTTTCTTTTAAATTTTCGCTAGTATCATAGACCATTTGCTCGCTAGAAGGGAAAGGTACTGCTTTATTGTAGAAATTTGAATTGTAGTTGTCATCTGCAGCACGCGGATCACCTTTGTAAGAGGCAAAAATGTTTTCAAAAACAAACTCACTTGTTACTGGAAAAGAACCTAACGATTGTTTGGTTTTATTGTCAACGTAATCCACTTTGGCAGTAATTTGACATGATTTAAACTGTCTAACTTCGTTGATTTTTACCATAGCATTAATTAGGTTGTCCACCATTATTGGCTTTCCTTGTCTGTCCAAGACGATTTTCCCATTGGAGTCAACTTGTTTTCTTTGTCCGTCAACTACTTGACGTTCTTTTGTAAATTCTCTTTCTTTTATTTGTTCTGGAGAAATTAAAATTGATCTGAAGTTGATAAGCATTCCATAATCATAATAAGTGTCTTTTTGTTTGACACTATGATAAACGGTCCATTTGTCATTCAATTTATAGCTTTTGAAATCCAATAAGTCATTTTGAAGTTGCTCAGGAATAATCATATTGGTTTCGTTTTTGGTATATACGATTACATAATCAGTTCCTTTCAACTGAGCTTCATCTAGCATGTTGGCAATATCCTTGTAGTTATGGTTTATTTTGTCCAAATAAATTAAATCATCATAAACTCTGCGGTAATTCATTTTGTTTTTAGTTAGCATCAAAGCTTTTGCATTGGTATACAAATAATTGGATAAAGCATTTTTGCTGCTGATGATTTGGTCATTATAATCATCAAAAGGAAAAATAGCGTTTCTTTCTTCTTTGATTAATTTTAGAGGAAGCAATGGTTTTATTTTCTCTTGGCGGTCATGTAATGCCAAATAAGTATTGTAAATTTTTTCCAAATTACTTGGGTTGTTTTCTTTTTTCAAAAAAGAAAGGGTATTCAAATCTCGTTCTTTGACTTTGGCGAAAGCCTCTTCAAGTAAATAGATATAGTCTTGTTTTCCTTTTTTGTCTTTATTGGAACGTAAATTGGAAAGTGCTATGTCAATAGCGGCGTCATAATTTCCGGCAGTCAAATTGTTTTGGGTTTGTTTTACACCACAAGAAGTAAGTAGTGTAAAAAAAGCAATTATAAGAGTAATTTTTTTCATTTTATGGGGATAATGAATTATATCAATAGTAGGTTAAAAATATTTTGCAAATCTACTATTCCTTTAGTAGATTTTGCTAAAAATATTTCAAAAAAAAACCGACAATTATAAATTGTCGGTTGTGTATAAAAAGAATTTGGTTATTGTCTTACAAAGGGAGGAAGTAGCTTACTGGAGCATTCCCCAAAACCAATACGAACCTGTCCGTTTTGACTATATCCTTTAATAATTACGGTATCGCCATCATTTATGAATTTACGCTCGGTACCATCATTTAATTTAATTGGGTTTTTACCGCCCCAAGTCAGTTCGAGCATAGAACCATAACTGTCTGGTGTAGGACCGGAAATAGTTCCGGAACCCATCATGTCACCGGAGTTAACACGGCATCCGTTTGAAGTATGATGTGCCAATTGCTGGCTCATAGTCCAATACATATATTTGAAATTGGTTCTGGAAACAACTGTTGGCTCAGCATTTTCTGGAGCAATAGCTACTTCAAGATTGATATCGAATGAATGTTTTCCTTTTTGTTGCAAATAAGGAAAAGGAGTTGGCTCTTGTTTAGGACCTTTTGTTCTAAAAGGTTCTAGAGCATCTAATGTAACTATCCAAGGAGAAATTGATGAACCAAAGTTTTTGGCTAAGAATGGTCCAAGCGGTACATATTCCCATTTTTGAATATCGCGTGCACTCCAGTCATTTAATAAAACCATTCCGAAAATATAATCTTCGGTTTCACCAATAGGAATGTTCTCTCCCATAATATTGACATCGGTCGTGATAAAAGCAGTTTCCAATTCGAAATCAACTAAGCGAGAAGCACCAAAAACTGGCATAGTTTCACCATTTGGTAAAGTTTGCCCCATAGGTCTGTGTACTGGAATCCCCGATGGAATAATAGTCGAACTTCTTCCGTGGTATCCTACTGGTATATGTAACCAGTTTGGTAATAAAGCATTTTCCGGGTCACGAAACATTTTCCCAACATTGGTAGCGTGTTCTTTGCTGGAATAAAAATCAGTGTAATCACCAATTAATACAGGAAGTTGCATCTCAACATCCTCCATTCTAAAAATCACTATGTCTCTATGTTCGGTATTGTCTCTTAATTCGGGATTTGTTGCGTCAAAAATTTCGGCAATTCTATTTCGTACCAATCTCCATGTTTTTTGACCATCCGATATAAAATCGTTCAAGGTATCTTGCATGAACATATCGTCTGTCAATTCGATTCCTTCAAAGTAATTTAATTGTTGTAAAGCACCCAAATCGATTGCAAAATCACCAATTCTAGAACCTACTGTAACGATGTTTTCTTTGGTAAGAAAAACTCCAAATGGAATGTTTTGGATAGGGAAGTCGCTGTCTGGCAGTACTTCTAACCATGATTTTCTACTAGTGTCGTTGGCTGTTATTGGCATGATAATGTTAATTGTTTGTTGAAAATTACTTGTCAAATATATTATAATCTAAGGGTTAAACAAACGTTTTTTTGTATTTTTGCGTCAAATTAACGAAAATCAAAGAAATGCAACGCGACGAACAAATTTTTGACCTCATTCTTGAAGAACAAGACAGACAAATTCACGGACTAGAACTTATTGCTTCTGAAAACTTTGTAAGTGACGAAGTAATGGAAGCTGCTGGATCTGTTTTAACTAATAAATATGCTGAAGGATATCCTGGCAAAAGATATTACGGAGGCTGCGAAGTAGTTGATGTAGTAGAACAAATTGCTATCGACAGAGCAAAAGAATTATTTGGTGCTGAGTATGCAAACGTACAACCTCACTCAGGTTCACAAGCTAATACAGCAGTATTTTTTGCTTGCTTGAAACCAGGTGACAAAATTTTAGGTTTCGATTTATCTCACGGAGGACACTTAACTCACGGTTCACCAGTAAACTTTTCTGGACGTTTGTACAATCCTGTTTTCTATGGTGTAGATAAAGAAACTGGTCGTTTGGATTATGATAAAATTCAAGAAATAGCTACTAAAGAACAACCAAAATTAATTATCGCAGGTGCTTCGGCTTACTCTCGTGATATGGATTTTGAGCGTTTTAGAGTAATTGCTGATAGTGTTGGTGCTATTTTAATGGCAGATATTTCTCATCCTGCTGGGCTTATCGCCAAAGGTTTGATGAATGACCCAATTCCTCACTGTCATATTGTTACAACAACAACTCACAAGACATTGCGTGGACCACGTGGAGGTTTGATCATGATGGGTAAAGATTTTGAAAATCCTTGGGGATTAACTACACCAAAAGGAGAAATCAGAATGATGTCATCATTATTGGATCTTGCCGTTTTTCCTGGAAATCAAGGTGGACCATTAATGCACATTATTGCTGCCAAAGCAGTAGCTTTTGGAGAAGCATTAAAAGATGAGTTCTTTACCTATGCTATGCAATTGCAAAAAAATGCAAATGCAATGGCTGATGCTTTTGTAAAAAGAGGATACAATATCATTTCTGGAGGAACAGACAATCATATGATGTTGATTGACCTTAGAAACAAAGGAATTTCTGGAAAAGAGGCTGAAAATGCTTTGGTAAAAGCAGAAATCACAGTAAATAAAAACATGGTTCCATTTGATGATAAATCTCCATTTGTAACTTCAGGTATCCGTGTGGGAACTGCAGCAATCACGACTCGTGGTCTTGTTGAAGAAGATATGGAAACTATCGTTGATTTGATCGACAGAGTTTTGGTAGATCACACCAACGAAGATGTTATTGAAGAAGTAGCCAATGAAGTAAACGAAATGATGAGCGAAAGAGCAATCTTTGTGTTCTAAATTTTTGTTTAATAGTTTAAAGAGTTTAAAGTTTAACGTTTTGTATTGTGCAAAAGTTCGAACTTTAAACTCTTTTCTTTTTTAGAAAACCTTAAACTTTAAACAAATTTTTAAACCCTAAACTAATTTTAAAATGTCAGTACTAAGATTAAAACTTCCAACCGATCCTAGATGGGTTAATATCGTTGAAAAAAACATAGAAGAGATTCTTACCGATCATGCTTGGTGCGAACAAAAAGCAGCAACAAATGCGATTACAATTATTACCAATAATTCAGAACATCAGGATTTGGTAAAGGATTTATTGGCTTTGGCCAAAGAGGAAATCGATCATTTTGAGCAAGTGCATAATATTATTATCAAACGCGGACTGAAATTAGGTCGCGAGCGCAAAGACGATTATGTAAATGAATTGTATTTGTATATGAAAAAAAGCGGTGACGGAAGCAGAGTTTCGGGTTTGGTGGAGCGCTTGTTGTTTTCGGCCATGATTGAAGCAAGAAGTTGTGAGCGTTTCAAAGTACTTTCGGAAAATATTAAGGATGAAGAACTGGCTATTTTCTATAGAGATTTGATGGAAAGCGAGGCAGGTCATTATACTACCTTTATCACGTATGCTCGAAAATATGGCGTTGGAATTGACGTTGAAAAACGCTGGAGGGAATGGCTGGAATTTGAAGAATCGATTATTGCCAACTACGGAAAAGGCGAGACAATTCATGGGTAGATTTTAGTAGTGAATGGTGGGTATTGAATATTGAGAAGTTATTTTAATTAATCATCATTATAGATACTTCAATATTAATTATATTTGAAATAAATGATAAAGATAGTAGCAGCTACGGCAAACGATTATAATACGATTCAAAATATTGCGCATCAAACATGGCCTATTGCCTATGGAGAAATCCTTTCGAAAGCACAATTGGATTATATGTTGGATGCCTTTTATAACGAAGAAGCATTAAATGATAGTGTTGCCAATAAGGGGCATCATTTTATATTAGCCAGAGAAGGTGAGGAGACTTTAGGTTTTGCTTCCTATGAGCATCATTACAACCAAAAGCAACAAACCAAAATTCATAAGATTTATATTTTGCCTCAAACACAAGGTAAAGGAATTGGCAAAAAGCTAATAGATTTTATCGAAAAGGTTGCAAAAGAAAACGATTCGAATGCACTTTCATTAAATGTAAACCGATTCAATAAAGCATTATATTTCTATCAAAAATTAGGTTTTGAAATCGTTGAAGAGGTTAATATAGAATTGGATCACGGTTACCTGATGGAGGATTATGTGTTGGAGAAACCGATTACTTAACCTATTCGCTATCGCTCGAATCAATAAAGATGCTATTTAGAAATTTTGAGAAACCGAAGCCCATTTGCTTCGGTTTTTTTATGTGTTTTTGTTTCAAATGTTTTCTTTATGTTAAAAATACTAGTTTGTAATGTGTTGGTATATAGTAAAATGAGTAATTTTAATGTTCTCTTTATGATAGCGTTTTAAGAGCTATATGAAAATTTAAAAAATAAATACACATGGAAACATCACACATTTATCCGGGAGCGTACACATTGAATGCCTACATAACAATCAAAGGATGCAGTGACGCTATTGAGTTTTATAAAAAAGCTTTTGGGGCAAAAGAAAAAGGAAGATTACTGATGCCTGATGGCTCAATTGGCCATGCAGAAATAGATATTGAAGGTTCATTATTGATGATGGCCGATGAGAATATCGATTGGGGAAATAAAAGTCCTTCGTCTATCGGGGGAAACCCAATGACTTTTGGATTATATGTTAAAGATGTCGATGTTTCATTTCAAAAAGCTCTCGATGCCGGTGCCACTTCACTCATGGCAGTAGATGATATGTTTTATGGCGATCGTGTGGGGCAGGTAATGGATCCATTTGGCTATAAATGGATGATAGCAACGCATAAAGAAGACATTAGTAATGAGGAAATGCAAAGACGATTTGATAAAATGGTATGTTGAAATTTCTTATTTTATTATAATATCATGTTTGTAAAGCAAACCTTTTAGTCCTTCCACTGAAAAAATTGCTTTCTTCAATTTGGTATTTTTTGGGTCTATTGTATAATTATAACTGGTTCTGAAATTGGCTTTGTTGGCTATGGCTTTGGCAAATTCGGAACGGTATAAGTCACAATTATCAAATAGTGTTTCAGTCAAATCGGCAGCCATAAAATCCACAGCAATCAAACTGCAATTGATAAACGGAGTCCCTTTTATTTTTAGGGTATAAAATTTAGAGAAATCCAATGTGCAATCGTTAAAACGGACTTCAAAAATAAGTTTGTTGCACATTGCAAAATTAACCTCCTTGATTTTACATCGATTGAAAGTTACGGTTCTCAAAGCCACATGATTGATTCTGCCTTCGCTAAAAATACAGTCATTAAAAACACAATCAATAAAAGTTACATCCATAAAATTACAGGCCGAAAACGTACAGTTATTAAATGTACAACATTCAAATTCCTTAAAATTAACTTCATCAACGCCGTAAGTGTGATTGTTGTATTCGATATCTAGGAAATATTCTGGCATCAAAGAATTTTAATTTCAGCAAAGAAACGAATTTCTATTTCTTAATGACATAGAACTTCAGTGAAAAATGACTATTTGAAGCCATGGATCTTTAGGAGCAGAAGTTTTTCGTTTTTCATCAACATTTTTCCTGCTGTCCACTATATCCGTCTCGTCTCGTCCAAAAAGACGAGACGAGACGGGATGCCGCTTCCATCAGGGCTAAGTAACACATTTAGTTATTCTAGCAACTTTCCCAAAAATAATTTGTTATCATGAGAAAAATTACAATCAATAATATGAATGTAGGTTTTTAATGATTAAATTAATAAGAAATTATTGTTAACATAGCATAAAGTATTCGTGGTTTTAAACGAAAGAAAACGTTTTCGTTGGCTCTTATAACTTTTGCCTGCTAAAAAAATGTTTTTTTATCTCAATCTTTTATTATTTTCGCACCCAAATGAGAGTAATTATAAATTTCATATGTCTGTGTATTTTTCTGCTGGGTGGTGGACAACATCTCCATGCCGATACACATCCTATTGCTATTTGTGATTCTCCTTCTTGGGATTTTGTAAAAAAACAACAAGTAAAACTTAGAACTGCAGAACCAGGAAGTGTCTTAATTGAAGATGCTGACGTGGACTTAGACGAGGAATTTCACAGAAGTGATGATCTTAAAAATGGTGGTGCCAATAAAATCTTAGCTGCAAAACATAGTTTGTTAGACAGTTGGTATTTGACATTCTCCAATGAGTTTATTTTCAAGGATTATTCCAAACAGTTTGAAAACTTCGCGTCCAATTGCGCCCATTCTAATCCTATTTACTTAAGAATAGGAGTTTTAAGAATTTGATATATACCCTACATCAGTTGCCAAAAGTGTGATGATGTATACCTCTTGGGGGTATATTAAATTTATTTCATCTTGAATGATAGTTCTGGTCTCACACTGGTAACTGATGGTCTTTTGCTTTCAAAGGAATTTTCTATTCCATCAATTATTGCATAACAACCATTTTTATTACAATGAAAAAATCACTCGTGTTCATGGGCTTAATTGCCGTGTTGTCTCTTGCTAGCTGTACAAGTAAGAAAGAAGAAAAAGAAGAAGTCGAAACTTTTGCAGTTACTAATCCTGTAAAAATTGATACTTCGCTAACGAAGCAATATGTTGCACAGATAAAATCTTTTCGAAATATTGAGATTCGTGCACAAGAAAAAGGATTTCTGCAAAATATTTATGTTGATGAAGGCCAATTTGTAAAAGCAGGCCAGGTATTGTTCCGAATTATGCCAAAAGTGTATGAAGCTGAATTGTTAGGAGCTCAAGCAGAAGAAAAAGCGGCAGAAATTGAGCTTAAAAATGCTAAAACTTTGGCAGACAAAAATATAGTTTCAAAAAATGAGCAAGCTGTCGCTCAAGCTAAATTAGATCAGGCAAGAGCTGAAGTTTCCCTTGCAAAAGTTCATTTGTCATTTACCGAAATCAGAGCTCCGTTTGATGGGACTATCGACAGAATCCCAAAGAAACTAGGAAGTCTTATTGATGAAGGAGAGCTGCTTACCAGCCTTTCTGATAACAGCCAGATGTTTGCTTATTTTAATGTTTCTGAACCAGAATATTTGGATTATGAAACCAATGTTAAAGGCAGAGCAGAAACCAAGGTAGGATTACTTTTGGCTAATGGTAATACATTTAAAGAAAAAGGAAATGTAGAAGTTATCGAAAGTGAATTTGATAATGAAACCGGAAATATTGCTTTTAGAGCGCGATTCCCGAATCCGGGTAAGTTATTGAAACACGGAGAAACCGGAAAAGTATTGATGGAAGCTCCTCTTCCAAATGTAATTGTGATTCCACAAAAAGCTACTTATGAAATTCAAGACAAGAAATATGTTTTTGTTGTGGATAAAAACGATGTTGTATCTTCTAGAGAAATTACAATTAAAGGAGAAATTCCAGATTTGTATTTGATTGACAGCGGTATAACCGTAAATGACAAAATCTTGTTGGAAGGTGTTCAGAAGGTTAAAGACAATGATAAAATTCACTATAAATACGTAGCGCCTCAAGAAGTTATTACTCATTTGCGATTAAAAGCAGAATAGTTTTAAGTAATCAGTTTGCAGTGTTAAGTAATCAGTTTGCAGTTTACGATGTAAACACGAATTTGGTTTAATCATAAAAAATAGAAACAAATGTTTGATAAATTTATCCAAAGACCTGTTATGTCGATAGTAATATCGCTTATAATTGTCTTTTTAGGGGTGTTGTCGGTGATGAATTTGCCAATAACCCAATTTCCATCCATATCGCCTCCAATGGTGAATATTACGGCCGATTATCCTGGTGCTAATGGGGAATTGATGATTAAGTCGGTAGTTATTCCTTTAGAAAGAGCTTTGAATGGAGTTCCGGGAATGAAATACATGACTTCTGATGCGGGAAATGACGGTGAAGCTAGTATCCAAGTTGTATTTAACTTAGGTACTGACCCTAACCAAGCCGCTATTAATGTTCAAAACCGTGTGGCTTCGGTTACAAATAAACTGCCACCGTTAGTAGTAAGAGAGGGTGTAAAAATTACCCGTGAGGTTCCAAGTATGTTGATGTATGTGAATCTTTTTAGTACCGATAAAAATACGGATCAAAAGTTCTTGTACAACTATGCCGATATCAATGTATTGTCAGAATTAAAAAGGGTAAACGGTATTGGATCGGGAGATATTTTAGGAACTCGTGAATATGCGATGCGTATTTGGCTGAAACCAGACCGTATGTTAGCGTATAAAATTTCTGCTGATGAAGTAATGGAAGCATTATCAAGTCAGAGTTTGGAAGCTTCGCCAGGAAAAACGGGTGAGGCATCTGGAAAACGTTCTCAAGCATTTGAGTATGTTTTGAAATATTCAGGAAGGTTTACTACGAAAGAACAGTATGCCAATATTATATTGAAATCCAATCCAAATGGAGAGATTTTACGTTTGAAGGATGTTGCTAATATTGAGTTTGGAAGTTCGATGTATGATATTTATTCGAATTTGAACGGAAAACCATCTGCGGCAATCGTATTAAAACAGTCTTTTGGAAGTAACGCAAATCAAGTTATTGAAGACTTAAAGGTCAAATTAGAAACCATCAAGAAAAAATTCCCAAAAGGGATGGATTATGAAATTTCGTATGACGTTTCTAAATTCTTGGATGCTTCGATTGAAAAAGTAATTCACACGTTGATTGAAGCGTTTATTTTGGTAGGATTGGTTGTATTCCTTTTCTTAGGAGATTGGCGTTCTACGGTTATCCCAGCGATTGCTGTACCGGTTTCATTAATTGGAACTTTTGCGTTCATGCAGTTTTTCGATATTTCGTTGAACTTAATTACTTTGTTTGCATTGGTATTGGCAATTGGAATCGTCGTCGATGATGCCATTGTGGTTATCGAAGCCGTTCACGCCAAGATGGAGGAAGAACATCTCTCGGCATTGAAGGCGACTAAAAAAGCAATGCACGAGATTTCAGGTGCTATTATCGCTATTACATTCTTGATGGTAGCAGTATTTATTCCTGTTACATTTATGTCTGGTCCGGTTGGAATGTTTTACAGACAGTTCTCAATTACGATGGTAACTGCAATTATTCTTTCGGGAGTTGTGGCATTAACATTAACGCCGGCACTTTGTGCTATGATGTTAACAAATAATCATGGAGTACCGAAAAAGAAAACACCTATAAATAGATTTGTTGATGGTTTTAACAACCTGTTTAATCTTACGCAAACTAAATATCAGCATATTCTTGGAAAAATAGTAAACAGAAGAGCAGTTACAATTATCGTGCTTTTAGGATTTTGTGCTGGAACTTGGCTTATCAGCAGTACAGTTCCTTCAGGATTTATTCCAAATGAGGATCAAGGTATGTTTTATGCCATTATTCAAACGCCTCCGGGTTCATCATTAGAAAGAACAAATGATATTTCAGTAAAACTGCAAAAAATTGCCGAAAAGGTAGACGGAGTAAAATCTGTTTCTTCATTGGCTGGTTATGAAATTTTGACTGAAGGTACTGGATCGAATTCAGGGACCTGTTTGATCAATCTTAAAGATTGGAAAGACAGAAAGCATTCTGTTCAGGAGATTATGGATGAATTGGAGAAAAAGTCTAAAGACATTCCAGGTGCTAATATCGAATTTTTTCAACCGCCAGCAGTACCAGGATATGGAGCTGCAGGAGGATTTGAGCTTCGTTTATTGGATAAAACGGGTTCAGGCGATTATAAGAAAATGGAAAAAATTAACAATGATTTTGTTAAAGAACTCAACAAACGTCCTGAATTATCGAATGTATTCAGTTTCTATAGCGCCAGTTTTCCTCAGTATATGATGAAAGTGGATAATGACTTAGCACAGCAAAAAGGAGTATCCATCGAGAATGCGATGAATACGTTATCTACGCTGGTGGGAAGTAACTACGAAATCAGTTTTATTAAATACGGAATTAATTATAAAGTTATCGTTCAGGCGTCTCCGGAATATCGTGCCCAGCCAGATGATATTTTGAAACTTTACGTAAAAAATGACCGAGATGAAATGGTGCCTTTTTCTGCCTTTATGAAATTAGAAAAGGTATACGGTCTATCAGAAATTACCAGACATAACATGTACACTTCTACGGAGATTAGTGGTGCTGCAGCTTCAGGATACAGTAGTGGAACTGCCATTAAAGTTATTCAGGAAGTGGCTGAGAAAACATTACCTAGAGGATATGATATTGACTGGGCTGGTATTTCTGCCGATGAGGTTGCGCAAGGGAATCAAGCCATTTGGGTTTTTCTTATCTGTTTAGGTTTCGTTTACTTGGTTTTAGCGGCTCAATACGAAAGTTTCATTTTACCAATGTCAGTAATTTTATCATTGCCTGCTGGTATATTCGGTGCTTTCCTTTTACTGAAATTTACAGGTTTGGAGAACAATATCTACGCTCAGGTTGCAATGGTAATGCTTATTGGTTTATTAGGTAAAAATGCGGTATTGATTGTAGAGTTTGCTATTCAAAGGCATGCCGCAGGCCTATCTGTTCTTGATGCTGCAATGGAAGGAGCCAAAGCAAGGTTCCGTCCTATCTTGATGACTTCTTTTGCTTTTATTGCCGGTTTGCTTCCATTGGCGTTTGCAACAGGACCTGGAAAAATTGGTAACAGAACTATTGGTACTGCTGCTGCAGGAGGAATGTTAATAGGTACAATATGCGGTGTATTCATAATCCCTGGATTGTATTACATTTTCGGTAGAATCGCTGAAAGATATACCTATGTAAAAGATCAAAAAGAAAATCCATTAACCGAAGAATTTGACGATAATCATGCACAATAAAAAATCCTATAAATATATTGTCCCGCTAGGTATTTGCTTAGCGGTGGCAAGTTGTACTCCGGCTATTGCGCCCTTGGCTGAAACCAAGATTGTTCCGGAATCTTTCGATAAAAGTAAAGGTACTGATACCACCAATACTTCAACCACTCCATGGCGTACTTACTTTAAGGATCCAAATCTGGTGAATTTGATTGATACTGCCTTGAAAAACAATCAGGAATTGCAGATCACTTTGCAGGAAATTGAAATCGCCAAAAACGATATTCGTGTGAAGAAAGGTCTTCTTTTGCCAAGTGTTAGCGTTGGAGCAGGAGCAGGAATCGAAAAAGTGGGGAGATATACCAGTCAGGGAGCTGGAGATGCTTCAACAGAAATTAAGCCAGGCAAGGAAATGCCAGACCCATTGGGAGATTTAAAAATTGCTGCCTATGCACATTGGGAAGTGGATATCTGGAAAAAACTTCGTAATTCAAAGAAAGCGGCGGTAAGCCGATATTTATCGACTGTGGAAGGAAAGAACTTTGTGATTACAAACCTTATCTCGGAAGTAGCCGATTCATATTATGAACTGCTAGCTTTAGACAGTCAGTTGGAGATTGTAAGAAAGACTATCGAGCTGCAATCAAACGCCTTAGAGGTTGTTAAAATTCAGAAAGAAGCTGCAAGAGCAACAGAATTGGCCGTTCAAAAATTTCAGGCCGAGGTTTTGGCTTCAAAAAGCATGGAGTTTGATATTCTTCAAAATATAAAAGAAACAGAGAATAAAATCAATTTCTTGTTAGGACAATATCCACAGGAGATAAAAAGAGACAAAGGTAATTTCTTGAATTTGATGCCTTCGGTAATCAATTCAGGGATTCCATCTCAATTGTTGGCCAATCGCCCGGATATCAAACAAGCCGAATTGGAATTGGAAGCTGCTAAGCTGGATGTAAAAGTGGCTCGTGCGGAGTTTTATCCATCACTAGACATTACTGCGGCTATTGGCGTAAATGCCTTTAATCCGTCCTATTTATTTACGCTTCCGGAGTCGTTACTGTATTCATTAGCTGGTGATCTGGCCGCCCCTTTGATTAACAGAAATGCTATCAAAGCCGAGTATAGCAGTGCCAATGCACGACAACTTCAGGCTTTGTATAACTATGAGCGTACAATTCTAAATGCGTATTTAGAAGTATCGAGCCAACTTTCCAAAATCAATAATTTGGAAAAAAGCTACGACCTAAAATCGCAGCAAGTAGTTGCTATGAACCGTTCGATTGATATTGCTGGCGACTTATTTAAGTCTGCCAAAGCCGATTATTTTGAAGTTTTGATGACACAGCGTGATGCTTTGGAATCCAAACTTGAATTGATAGATACCAAAAAAGAACAACTCAACGCCTCGGTCCTTGTTTATAGAGATCTAGGTGGTGGATGGAAATAACGTGGTTGTTATAATTGTGATTAAGTCCTAAACATGTAAAAGTGTTTAGGACTTTTTTTATAAAATATTTGTAAGGTCCTGAAATAAGTTAACATAAAAGTTGACTTATTTTAGGACCTTATAGGTTTTTGAAATCTTGTTGTTTTAATAAATAATGAAATAATAATTCATTAAAAAACAATTAATTATTTCAAAGGTAAAGTTGTTCCTCGTTCTATTAAGCTGGTTTTAATGATTTTGGTAATAAACTCTAACTCGGATTTATTTTCCAAACGGTCCACCAGTATCTTGGTTGCAACTTCACCTATGTATTTGCCATGTTGACTTATAGTAGTTATTGTAGGGGTAACATGTTGAGGCAATTTTCCATTAGTAAAACAAATGATTGACATTTCTTCTGGAATTTTATAATTCATGGATTTAATCAATTGTAAAGATTGAATGGCAGAACTTTCCTCGAGACATAATAAGCCATCTATAGATTTGTCTGATAAAACAATTTTCATGGAGGTTTCGAGGTCTTCTTTTTTATTTAATCGTACTATAATTTTTTCATCAATTTGGATGTTATGGTCTTTGAGAGCTTGTTTATAACCTTCAACACGTAACTTTCCTACACTTAAATTATCGATGACGGAGACTAATGCAATTTTTTCACACCCCGTTTTGATGAGGTGTTCTGTGGCATGCCTTGCGCCTTCAAAGTCGTTTACAATTACTTTATCGCATACTATTTCGTCGGTTACTCTGTCAAATAGTACAATAGGTACACCTTCGTTTATGGCGTCATTAAAGTGTTTGAAGTTTTTGTTGATTTGGGTTTCTTCGGCAATGGAAACAATAAAACCATCGATGGTTCCACTTTTTAATAATTCCACTGTATTGACTTCCTTGTCATAGGACTCATTAGAAATACAGGAAATTAAATTATAGCCTAACTCAGATGCTTTTTCTTCGATACCGACAAAAACTTCCGTAAAAAAACTATTCATGATATTGGGAATGATTACACCCAAAGTTTTGGTTTTTTTGTTCAGTAAACTTAAAGCTATTTTATTGGGTTTGTAATTATGCTTTTTGGCAAACTCCTGTATTTTTTCTTTGGTTTTCACACTGATTTCATGACTATCATTCAGAGCTTTCGAAACAGTCGCAATAGATACATTAAACTCAGCAGCAATTTTTTTTAATGTAATTCTATTGTTCATTTTTGTATTATGATTTGGCGATTTGATGTAGTAGGCTAATTTAAATTAATTTCTTGATACATTTTTGATTTTGGCTCTAAATATGGCAGTATTATAAGTCGTTTTTATTTCAATAATTTAGGTTTTGGCTTGATTTCAATTATTAATTTTTGGAGCAGAATGATTTGCTTCGCTTATTCGCTATCGCTCGGGTGGCTTTTTTGCCGATATCGTCCCGCTTTCTGTTACAAACAAAGTTCACTGAACTCCGATGAAAATAATAATGTAGTGAAGTAATTTTTTGTCTCTCGTAAAAAAAACGAGCCACAAAAAGATTTCTACTTCACACGAGCGAGGCGAACTGGCGGAGCAAGGGGGGCTAAGGGTGCTAAGGGGGAGTATTTTGTTTTTTTGCCATCATCAAAAAAGAAGAAATAATAATCGAACTTATGTTTTTAAGATTTCTTGATAGTCAAAGGGAATATCTGTTGCCTTTATCACTGTTAATTTTAAAAAGTTACTTAAACCTTTAAGTTGTTATTTAAAGATGATTTTTTTGGACAGGATAGTTTATTAAGTGTTTGATTATGTTGTATTTGTTATGTGTTTTATGAAATTAATAATGAAATCATTCTCTTGAATAAAAAGTATGTATTTCGTCTTTTTTCATTCAAATTATAAAGAATACTATAATTTTAGCTTCATAAATTTTAAAAATAATAAATGTATTATATAGGATATGATATAGGAAGTTCATCGGTGAAGGTGGCTTTGGTTGATGCAGTTACCGGTGAAAAAATTATCGCCTTGCACGAACCTGCCGATGAAATGGCAATAATCGCTTTTCATAAGGATTGGGCCGAACAGGATCCAGAACTATGGTGGGAATATATTTGTACGGCCACCAAGCGCGCCATCAAAGAAGCCAATATAGACGCTTCAAAAATTTCAGGTATTGGCATATCGTATCAAATGCATGGATTGGTCGTGGTTGACAAAGAGGGAACTGCGTTGCGTAATGCCATTATCTGGTGTGACAGCAGGGCAGTAGCGATTGGTGATAAAGCCTTTGAGGAAATTGGAGCCGAGAAATGCGCTACCCATTTATTGAATTCTCCCGGAAATTTTACGGCTTCCAAATTGAAGTGGGTAAAAGACAACGAGCCGGAAATTTATAAAAATATCTGCAAATTCATGTTGCCGGGTGATTTTATCGCTTTTAAACTTACAGGCAAAATAGTATCTACCAGAAACAGCTTATCCGAGGGGATTCTTTGGGATTACAAAGAGAATAAGGTTGCCAATTTCTTGTTGGATTATTATGGAATTGACACTGCATTGACACCAGACTTGGTGGATAATTTCACAAACCAAGGGGAATTAACCGATAAAGCATCAAAAGAGTCGGGGCTTCCTGTGGGAATTCCGGTGGTGTATCGCGCGGGAGACCAAGTTAACAATGCCTTGTCGCTGAATATTTTCAAACCGGGTGAAGTGGCTGCAACAGGCGGAACTTCGGGAGTTTTGTATGCCGTAACAGACAAATTGGACTCAAAGGAAACTTCAAGGGTAAACAGCTTTGTGCATGTTAATTACACCACTGAGCGCCCTATAGTTGGTAAGTTATTGTGTATAAACGGAGCAGGCATTCAATACCGATGGTTGCGTAATCATAGTGTGGTCGATTCTTATGAAAATATGAACCGTAAAGCATCCAAAGTTCCTGTAGGATCAGATGGGGTTGTGGTGATTCCTTTCGGGAATGGGGCAGAACGTATGTTGAATAATAAAAACGTGGGAACCCACTTTTTGAATTTAAATTTAAACAAACACAGTCACGGTCATTTGTGCAGGGCGGCATTGGAAGGAATCGCATTCTCCTTTGTTTACGGTATGGAAATCATGAAAAATGACAATACAGAGATTAAAGTGATTCGCGCCGGAAACGACAACCTTTTTCGATCTGAAATCTTCTCGAACACGGTGGCGACATTAATCGGGCATGAAATTGAAATATACAATACTACGGGTTCGGTCGGTGCAGCAAGGGCCGTTGGACTTTTGGACGGTGATTTTGAAAAGTTTGGCGAAAACATCATCAAGAATGACCATGTGATGACTTATATGCCGTTGAAAAATAACGAGCCATATGTGGAAGCTTACAATAATTGGAAGAAAGAATTGGAATTAATAATAACAAAAAAATAGAACAAGATGATCACTTTGGGAAATAAAGAATATTACAAAGGAATTGGGAAAATTCAGTTTGAGGGAAAAGAATCAGATAATCCGTTAGCATTCAAATACTACAATCCAAACCAAATCGTGGCCGGAAAAACAATGCGTGAACACTTTAGGTTTGCAATTGCTTATTGGCATACTTTCTGTGGCCAGGGTTCAGATCCGTTTGGTCCAGGAACGCAACATTTTGCTTGGGATCAGTCAACTGATGCAATCGCTGCCGCAAAAGAGAAAGCGGATGCCGCATTTGAATTCATTACCAAAATGGGATTTGACTATTACTGTTTTCACGATTTTGACTTGGTTAGAGAAGGAGCCACTTTCGCAGAATCAGAAAGCAGATTAGCTACCATCACAGACTATTTGAAAGAAAAACAAGCCGCTTCTGGAGTTAAACTGCTTTGGGGAACCGCAAACTGTTTTTCTAACCCGCGTTACATGAACGGTGCGGCTACCAATCCAGATTTTAATGTATTGGCAAGAGCCGGAGGACAAATAAAATTGGCTTTGGACGCTACCATTGCTTTAGGCGGTGAAAACTACGTGTTCTGGGGAGGTCGTGAAGGGTACATGACTTTACTGAACACAGATATGGGAAGAGAATTGGATCATATGGGACAATTTTTGGCCAAAGCCAGAGATTATGCCAGAGCACAAGGATTCAAAGGAAATTTCTTCATTGAGCCAAAACCTATGGAGCCAATGAAACATCAATATGATTTTGACAGTGCCACGGCCATTGGATTTTTGCATAAATATGGTTTAGAGAAAGATTTCAAGATGAACATCGAGGTGAACCATGCAACACTGGCTCAACACACTTTCCAACACGAAATGGAAGTGGCTGCCAAAGCAGGAATGTTGGGAAGCTTGGATGCCAATAGAGGGGATTACCAAAACGGATGGGATACGGACCAATTCCCAAACAATATCCAGGAAGTTACCGAGGCGATGTTGGTTTTCCTAAAAGCAGGCGGACTACAGGGAGGTGGTGTGAATTTTGACGCCAAAATCAGAAGAAACTCGACTGATATGGAAGATGTATTCTTGGCCCACATTGGCGGAGCCGATACTTTTGCGAGAGCATTATTGACAGCCGACAAAATTATCACTTCTTCCCCTTATGAAAAACTAAGAACGCAACGTTACAGTTCATTCGATTCTGGAAACGGAAAGGCTTTTGAAGAAGGAAAATTAAGTTTAACCGATTTGTATAAAATTGCCCAAGAAAACGGGGAGTTGAATTTACAAAGCGGCAAACAGGAGCTTTTTGAAAATATTATCAATCAATACGTATAATGGTATAGATACAGAATAATAAATTTCACTTTGAAATATAAGGCATCAGCCTTAAAGGAAAAGCAGAAAGGCTATTACTTGTAAGAATTCAAGTAATAGCCTTTATTATTTTTTTTAATTTTTTGTAATAGATTTAGTTTGTAATATTTTGGTGAAAAATATTTTGTCAACAAGAAATTCAATTATTTAGCCAAGAAATAAGTTTAGTTTCATCGAAATTTATGACTTATTTTTGTAACTATACATAAAGCTATGAAAAATTCTATCTCTATTGTAATTGCTTTTATTTTAATAGCGTGTCAAAACGGTTCTGAAACACTTACGACACTTTATAGTTTACCAAAAAAGTTAAAAGAAGTTTCCGGGATTGTTTACACTGAAAGAAATGATTTATTCTGGACTTTGGAAGACAGCGGTAATGCCAATAAAATCTATGGACTGAATGTCAAAAATGGCACAATTGAGAAAACAATTACCATTGAAAATGCCTTAAATATAGATTGGGAAGACATCACAAAAGACAAAGCAGGAAATCTGTATATTGGCGATTTTGGCAACAATGACAACGTTCGAAAAGATTTGTGCATCTATCAAATAAGTAAAAATTCATTAGAGAAGGAAAAGGCAATTCCGGCCTATAAAATTTCATTTTCGTATCCCGAGCAAAAAGAATTTCCACCAAAAAAAACTAAATTATTCTTTGATGTGGAAGGTTTCTTTGAATATAAAAACAACTTTTATCTCTTTACCAAAAACCGAAGCAAAGGATTTGACGGCACCGTTTTAGTATATAAAATCCCAAATAAAGCCGGTTTTCATCAAGCGGTTTTAATGGGTAAATTAAACAGTGGCGCTAACTACAATCATTGCGCAATTACCAGTGCCACAATTAGTCCAGACGTTTCCAAAGTGGTTCTTCTAACCCACGATAAAATCATATTGCTGGAGAATTTTAAAGGAGATGATTTTCTTAAAGGAAAGCAGTCGCAACTGAAATTAAATCATTTTTCACAAAAAGAAGCGATTTGTTTTAAGAACAATGAAACCCTCATTATTGCTGATGAAAAGACCAATAAAATTGGCGGAAAAATTTATGAAGTGAATCTTTCAAAGCTAAAAGCCATACCCTAAACCAAAAGTAATTCTGGCTCGGTCATCGGTGCCTTTGAAATAGGTTATTCGCCCCGTAATTACATTGAGGCCATTTATCCATATTCCGCCACCAATGGATTGATGCCATTTATGGGAGTCCTCACCATCTAGCCAAACTCTTCCGTAATCATAACCGCCTAAAATTCCGTAAGACATTGGTATAATGCTCTTTTTAATTTTGCCGATGTTCCAGCGTAGATCTGTACTTTGGTAGAAAGAAGCTTTACCCAAGAATCGTTCGTTTCTGAAACCTCTCAAATCATAATCACCACCTAAAGTTGCGCCTTGATAAAATTCGAAATTATTGTTGAACAATACTTTTGATTTCAGAATAGTGGCCAAAACAAGCTGACCTTTCGGATCAATTTTATGGTTGAAATTAATTTTTGCGTCTAATGCAGGAAAATTGGTTTGTGTATGGTCTACATTCATTTTCCAACTGCCCGCTACTGAAAATCCAAATCCCATTGTCGGCAGCGATGGAACATCATAATTTTCAAAACTATATTTGATTATGGCTCCCACATACTGTTGGTTATCAAAAACATTTGGGTTTACTGCCCCCGGAATGTTTATATAACGATCGGTAGTTTCTTCGACTCTTATTTTTTCAAAAGAGGTAGCAAGATTAATTTCACTTCCATAACGACCTGTTTTTTTGATGGATGGCATGGCTTTTAGCGTTCTCAATCGAACCCGATTGTAATCCATTCCATAAAAATCATCATTGTTTACCGTTTCATTTCCATAGCCAAAATAATTAACGGTGAAGTTAGGACTCGTGAATTTTGATTCCAACTCAAAATCCCATTTGCCTAAAGTTTTTGGAAAATAGCCGTTATAAGTAAATTCATAACCGCTGGTGGCAAATAAATAATTGGCTTTTAATAAGTGCCTTTGAGTGTATGGATATTGATTGAATTTGTTTATCGTGTAGCTTGCCACGATGCCTAATTTCACACCATCATCTGGATTGTAGCCTCCAAAAGGGAATCCCGCGAAAGCATTGTATTTTACTTTTTCATAGTTGTAAAAATTGGGCTCATAATCATCGGTCAAAAAGGTTTTGGTTTTAGAGTCCAAAGTGAAATTGTTCGGTTTGGATTTAAAATCATATATCTTTATTTTTTTTCCGTTTTCAACAGTATAGCTGTCATTATTTTGCCCACCTATCAATCGAATTTTTATATCCGATTTAGCGTCTCCTTTTACTTCAAATACATCATCGTCATCTAAACCGTAAATCCAAATATTTTTGGTTTTATCTGCAGTGAATTTTTTGGTATAAAGCAGTTCATTACCTTCTTTTTTGAGTCTGTAAACCGCTATTTCAGTATTGTTTTTTGAGATATTCGTAATTGTAAATTTGTCTTTTTTGTCTGTTCCAACAATCAAAACCGTTTTTTGCAATACCCTGTAATATTCTTTTGCGTATTGCTGTAGTTTCGTTTTTCTTATTTTTAGTTTGCGTTTAATGTCTTCGATCGTTTCGTCCTGCACTTCTTTGGGTAAATTAGTAAAAGCACCATCAATATCAGCATCCGAAAGATGTTCTTGAATGTATTTGGCCTGTGCTATCCATTCCTTTTCATCAGCTGTTTTTAGGAACGCAATATCTTGTGGATAAGGTTCACGGTTCAGCCATTTTACGTTGCGAATATCTTCTTTAAAAGTTTGTTGATGGCGTAACGCCGGCATATTCATTAATAACGATAACAGAGCTCCATCATATTTTGTAAAGGCTTGATCTCGATCTCTCGGAATGGGTTTGTACACTATTTTTCCATCTTCTTTGTATTCGCCCCAGCGCCATTGATCACTGTGTCTGTCCCAATCACCAATAAGCATATCAAATAATCGGGCTTTGATATATTCGGGTTCATCAATGGTGTATTTTTCATCTTTGTGCAAATTTTTCATCACATCATCAGTGCTGATAATATCCAATGGTTTTCCAAAACTTGTTGTGTTTTTTTGATTATCGGATAATTGTTCTTCCACCAGGTACAGTTCATCACCAAAATTATAATTGAAGCCCTTTAGAATTGGTTCTTTTGGAATGTAATACAAAAGAGGATTAGTATGTGCAACACCAATTTTGTCGGCTAGATTTCCAACCGCCAATGGGGTGTAAGGGTGCGAGGTAGTGTAAAAATCAAACAAAAAACCTTCGGCATAGGTATCATCAAACTGATTTAAAACAAACTGATCTTTAAAAACCACTGATTGCAGAAAACGGGAGGTGCTCTTTTTGAGGGCACGCATTACATATTCTTTGCCATTGGCATCAACCAGTCGCAATGATTTTGATTGGTGTCCGCCGCCTTCCCTTGTAGGTTTGACTCCGCCAAAAAGAGTGTCCAAAGTAGCCGTTTTTGCTTCAATGGGCAAACTATAATATTTTCGATAATGTAACCCAAAAAGGAATTTATGAAAGATGCTTTTTCGAGTCATCTCATTAGAGTAAATCGAAGTTGTAGTTGTTGCGGAAAATTTTGTGGGCAAATTTTTTGGTGCAACGGTATCTCGAACTTTTATGATGGTTTGCTCCAAAAGTAGTTTTTCCTGTTGGTTTTCATTGCCATAAAAGGATACTTTGGTTTCTCCGTTTTTATACAATGTTAATGTTGCATAGCCATTTCCTCCGTATGAAAAATCGTTTGGATTCACAGCCTTGGCAGCTTCTGATTTTGAACCAGCACCGCTAATGATTTGTCTAATATTGTTTTTGCTTAGGTATTGTAAATTATGGTCATGGCCAGAAACTACGATGACATTTCTTTGATTTTGCAAAAGTGTTTTGACCCGTTTTGTAAAATTGAGATACACTTTATTTTGGATATCCTGCGGATAGATACCCGATGTTTTTCGGGTCAAATTAAATAGAGAACCAATAACAGGCAATGGAATTTTTTGCTCGAAGGGGAAGAGTTCTTTTTCCATTGAAAACTGTCCACCGCTGGTTCCATTGCTCATCAGCGGATGGTGAAGAGCTAGAATTATTGTTTTGTCTTGATTTTTATTTAAAATACTTGCCAGTTCGTCAAAAAAATCTTCACGGGTTTTGATACTGCAATCATCATTTATAGTTGGGTATTTGTCCCAATCTTCCAGAAACCATTGACTGTCAATAGCAATTAGAGTTATGTTTTTGTCAATTTTTAATTCTTCTAAGCCACAATTTTTTTGAGGCAAAAAAGCTTTTTTATCATTGAGATAATTGGTTACAAATTTTGCCTGACGTTCTAAACCTGCAGTTCCGTTGTTCCAATCATGATTTCCTGGGATGAAAATGGTTTTTCCTTTGAAATTTTTGGATAATTCTAACTGTTTTGTAAGTTTGTTTTGAGCCTCTGCATATTCTTCTGGGATTACGCCACTCGGAAACCCGCTAGGATAAATATTGTCGCCAAGAAACAATAGCGTACTTTTTTTATTTGAATTTTCTAACCTTTTTCGAAGTAAAGAAAATGTTTCTTGAGCTTCTTCTTTGTTAGGACTTCCAGCATCACCAATTAAGAAAAATGTATGGGCAATTTTTGAAGAATCTGTTTCATTTTGGATGACGTGGTTTTCTAGTTTTTTGCCATATTGGGCCTGGTGTGTCGCACAAGATTGAAGAAGCAGCATTAAAAAAATGAAGCTAAAATTTATTGAACAATTTTTTGAAAACAATCTCATTATTTTGTATTTAATATTATTTTGATTATCCGGTAACCAAAAACAAGTATGCTCTTACTTCTATTATTTCAAGAATCATACCTTTTTAATAAGGCTTAATAGTAGGCTGATTGCGTATTTATTTATTTTAAATTTAGCGAAATGTCGAGTTTTTTGATAATTTTTAAACGAAATTAAGAAAATGTATATAAAGGTAATTGATTAATCGATGTTACTTTTAAATAAAAACCTTAAAAGGTGAAAAAACAAAAATTACACAAAGTTTTGTTTATTCTCTAGTATTAAATGAATTTCAAAAAACAATTTCATAATTTAGACATGTAAAAACTTTTTTATGACTCTCGTAAATCAAGTTCAGGATTTTGTATCCAATTTACTGGAAAGTAAACTTTCAGGTGTTTATACGTACCATAATTTGAACCATACAACAGGTGTAGTTAACGCGGTGAACAGATTGTGTGATGAAGAAAAAATTTCTCTTTCAGATAATGAAATTTTACTGATAGCGGCTTGGTTTCATGATACGGGCTATACAAATGGTTGTCAAAATCATGAAGATTCGAGTGCCAAAATCGCAACTCATTTTTTAAAGGAAAAAGGAAAAACCGAGAAGTACATTGCTAAAGTTTCCGGTCTAATCAAAGCAACAGCAAAGGAGTATGTGCCTCAAAACCTTTTAGAAAAAATAATAAAGGATGCAGACTATTATCATGTTCTGAATGATGATTACATTTTTGAATGTGAAGGTTTAAGAAAAGAGTGGGAAAATGTAGAAGGCAAATTGTTAACAGATATAGAATGGGCAAAAGAAAATGAATTGTTTTTGTCAAAAATTCACCAGTTTTATACTCCTTATGCGATTGAACATTGGAAACCTTTAAAAGAAAAAAACATAAAACGACTTCGAAAAAAAATAAAAAAAATGAGTGAAGAATTGCCTAAAGGAAATAAACGAAAAGAGAAAGAAGAAAAACCGGAACGAGGCATTGATACTTTGTTTCGAGTTACTTTAGGTAATCATACCCGATTGAGTGGTATTGCCGACAGTAAGGCCAATATTTTACTTTCTGTAAATGCCATTATTATTTCTATCGCCCTTTCCACATTGATTCCAAAATTGGACAGCCCAAAAAATGTGCATTTAGTTGTTCCTACTTTTATTATGCTGATGTCTAGTGTAATTACCATTATTTTTGCCATCCTTTCGACCCGACCAAAAGTGACCAAAGGGGTTTTTACAAAAAAGGACATTGAAGACAAAAAAGTGAATCTTCTTTTCTTTGGTAATTTTTACAAAATGCCTTTGGAGGATTACAAATGGGCCATGAATGAGATGATGAAAGACAGGGAATATCTATACAATTCAATGATAAAAGATTTGTATTATTTAGGTATCGTTTTGGAAAAAAAATACCGATTATTGCGAATTGCCTATAATATTTTTATGATTGGAATTGTACTGTCCGTAATTGCTTTTGTAGTAGCTTTTAAAACAATTGGCGGTTAATTTTGTTCATTCAATAAATCTTGAAAAGAATTGTTTTGAAAAAAACTATCCTGATTATGGTTAACCACTTTTACCCTAAAGGCTCTTAATCCAGATACACCTTGCAAATCTTCAATTTCAAATTGTTCAATATTGGGTTCCAGTAATTTTTTGAATTGTAGGTATTTGATGTATTTCAAGTATTCGTTTTCTTCAGCATTGTGAGAATAAACAATGGTGATTTTTTCTTTTTGGGTGATTCGTTCTTTGGTCCCTTTTATATTGGCTTTATCGATCCGTTTTTTAACCACTTCATAACGGGCATTGTAGGTTCCATCTACATCAAATCGTTTTTCATCCATCCTGAATCGTATAGAAATGGGCGAGCTAAATACCAAAATCAGGGAAGTAACATCCAGTTCATACGGCAAAGTAGCTTTAAGCAAGTGGTGTTCTATTTCCATTTCGCATAAAGTTTGCAGTTGCCACAATCTTAAATTTTGTAAATAAAGGCTGTTAAATGGTTTTGTGGGTGCAATTGATGCACCAATATAAAGGTTGTGTTCTACACCATCTGTTTTAAATCGTTCGTAATAATGAGGATAAATTAGTTGGGCTTCAACTTGCTTTTTATCTAGGACTGCGGCTAGTTTTTTATTGATTACGGACATAGCATTATCAAATTGCTTTCGGGCTTGATAAAACATTCCTGTTTTTTCGTCTAAGCTTTCAAAATAGTTTTTCGTTGCCATTTCACTTTCAATATCCATTTTAGTGTTTCTCAGGATAGGGTGAATTTCGGTTTCGATATAATTCTGAATTTGTTGCTCAGTATCTGCTTTTAATGATAATTCAAGCTCTTTATCAAAAGATTGCAGTTCGAATATTCGTTGTTCCAATAAAACAAGACTTTCATTTGATTTTTGCTTTTCAAGAAGTTGGATAAGAGTGGTTAATTGGTTTTTTAAATCCTCTTTTACCGTTTCATTTCGATGTTCGGAGGAACCTTTAATGTCAATTTGTCCATAAAGTGGATAGACTTCCTTGAATATGATTTCTTTGAAAATATAATCTTTATTGGGGCTGTTAGTTTGATAATATTTGAGAGCTTCTCGTCTAAATTTCCAATAAACGCTGGAATGAATGGCAGTATATTCTCTTTGAATAATCGCTTCAATCTGGTGCTGCATATCGGTTTTATACCGTTCTAATGTATCGATGAGATACGGTAAAATCAAATCTAGATTCGTTGCATTGATGGTGTTGAGTTCTTTTGGCTTTGCAGAAACCAATTCAATAATTCCAAGTATGGTATCGTCTTTTATTACTGGTGCAAAAATACAGCTCTTTATGTTTTGCTGCAGCAAATGTTGTGCAAGTCTCGCATTTCCGGAAATTTTGGAAAATTGTTCAACCTCAGAGATTATTATTGGTTTTTTTTCTGCTAAAAGAGCTTCAAGAGAACAACCATAAATGGTGTTTTTACAATCCATTTCCTCTAAGCCGTTTAAGATGAAACTTTTCATCTCTTTCTCTTCATGAGGTGGGTTTGTGAATTTTTCTTCTTCCTCATTGTATATGATAAAACCAATTCTTAAATCAGCAATTTTAAAAATAGATCTAAAAATGGATTCAAAACTCAAATTTAATTTAGTTTGTGCTGATTCTGATTTTAAAAGATTGCTCTTTAAGTTGGATATGGCATTTTCTCTAGTAACATCAATGAGGCTTATTATTCCAAAACCTTTTAGTATCCAGCTTTCAATAGGGAATTTTTCTTTCCATAAATTGATGTTACCGTAATTATTCATTAAGAAATCGATATCATCTTGAGAAAGTTCGGGTGCATTTTGAGTTGGAATAATTTCGATGAAATCGGCATTATACAGAATACGGTAATGGTTCATGATGCCATTCGCGCTCGGAATATCATAAAATAAAGGCCTGTTGAAGTCAAAATGCTGACCATAATAAGCGTTTAAAATTAAGATACAATTAAAAATGTAAAATTCATCCTCCTCAAAATCACGTATCTCCATGTCAAATGTCATTCCTGCATCTTGTAGAATTTGTTTGAATCTTTCGGAGTAATTAAAAGTGATATTCTGAAACGGAATGCTGATCGCCTTGATTTCGTTGTGAGTTAATGCAGTAGGGAATAGGTCGGCAAGCAAATTATGTATTAAGGTTTTTTGTTGCTTAATGAAGTTTAAATCTTCAATTCCATCTCTAAATTCAGGGAAAGGCTCTATTTCTTTCAGTAATGCTTTAGCATAATTTGAACGGTAATCTACATTGGTCGCAGCAATTTCCTCTAAATTTTCGATCAATTTATGAAATGAAATTAGGGTTTTGAATGGGCTTTCTGTAAACGGATTATTGCTCATAATTAAGTCAGTATATCTAAAAGTAAAATTACGAATAAAGTGATTGAATCCGTGCTATTATAAAGGCAATGTTTTGATTTTAGTTTTCAACTTTTGGTAGCATCCACACTTTGCAGTGGAGGAGAACTCAAATGTTAATTAATATTAATATTATCATAAATCTACTATGTTCAGGCAGTGTATTGAGAATAAAGGGGAAACAATAGCGTTCTTAAACAAAACGATATTATGGGTTTATTTGATTTTATGATAGTGGAAATCGCTATGGATTTGGGGACGGCCAATACTTTAATAATTCATGATGGAAAGATTGTTGTTGACAGCCCTTCCATTGTGGCCAGGGATATTAGAAACGGTAAGATAATCGCAGTAGGTAAAGAGGCCAGTTTGATGCAAGGTAAGACACACGAGAATATTAGAACGATCCGGCCTCTTAAAGACGGGGTTATCGCAGATTTTGATGCCTCTGAGAAAATGATCAGCTGGTTTATAAAAAATATACCTGATTTAAAGAAAAGCTTTTTTACTCCTGCACTCCGAATGGTGGTATGTATTCCGAGCGGCATTACCACGGTGGAAAAAAGAGCAGTAAAAGAGTCCTGTGAACGAGTAAACGGAAAAGAAGTGTTTTTAATTCATGAGCCCATGGCTGCTGCGATAGGAATTGGTTTAGATGTGATGCTGCCTAAGGGGAATCTCATAGTGGATATTGGTGGAGGGACTACAGAAATAGCTGTTATTGCCCTTGGAGGAATAATTTGTGACAAATCTATAAAAATTGCAGGTGATGTTTTTACCAATGATATATTGTATTTTATGAGAACACATCATAATCTATATATTGGAGAAGCTTCCGCAGAAACGATAAAAATTGAAGTTGGCGCTGCAATGGAAGAACTTGAAGATGCTCCTGCTGATTTAACTGTTCGTGGAAGAGATATGCTTACCGGGAAGCCTAAAGAAGTTTTGGTTTCTTTTAGGGAAATAGCAAAAGCTTTGGATAAATCAATACAAAGAATTGAAGATGCCATTATGGTGACGCTTTCTCAGACACCACCTGAACTGGCTGCAGACATTTATCATACGGGTCTGTATCTCGCAGGAGGAGGGGCAATGCTTCGAGGTCTTGACAAAAGGATTTCGCAGAAGACGGATTTACCCGTATATATTGCAGAAGATCCTTTGAGAGCTGTGGTTAGAGGTACAGGAATTGTTTTAAAAGACATGGATAAATATAAAACTGTATTGATAAAATAAGTTCGTTATTACTTCCGTAGCATTGAGTTTTTGGAATTAATCACTTTATTTGTAATAGGATTTACTGCAAATGAGTTATCTATGGGGTCATCTTCTTTTGAACAAGATGCTAGAATAAGGACAGACCAATCGTCAATAGAGTAATTACTTTTTTTATGATTATCTTTACTACTAAGTTTTATTAAGAACAGCTAGATATATGTATATAATTGTTGTTCAGATGTGAAAACCATACTTCCTGTTTTTGTAAACTTAAATTATATGTAAAAATTGCTACTTTACTTCTTTTTTATGCTGGGTTTTAATAGTCATTAGCTAAAAAAATATCTAGAAAGAGGTTTATTTTTTTAGTTTTATTTCATGGATATCTCTTTTCAGTTCTAGAAACATTTCTTTTACTGAATCGGATTCTGTGGTTAGGAGTTTAGCGTCATCTCTTCCAATATGGCATACATATTCCCAAATTTCCAAAATATCAGAGAGTTTGATTTCGTATGGGCTGTAAATAATATTATCTGAAACGACAGTTACCGAATCATCGTTTTTATTCCCGAGCCGTTTATAGGTAATCCCCTCTCTGGAGGTAATGAATATATAGGTTTTGTTCTGTTTTATTTCCCCCAGATTGTCCACATATTTTCCGACCACAAAGGATTTATTGGTGTGTGGCGGCATAGAATCGCCATTAATAGGGAAAGCTCTCATTTTGCCTGAACCTAAAAACGGAAGTGCTATCTGCTGCAGGTTTTCTATGTATTCGGCATCAGCATAACCACTAAGATAACCAGCTTGTGCTTTGTGCGGAATAATTTCAATGAGGTTGTTGCCGTCTTGATCGACGGTTATGGGCAAAACAATTCGGTTGTCTTCCAATTGCATTAAATTATCAATGGATATTTTACGAAGATCAACTGTTAAAAGCAAATCGATGCTGATATGATAATACCGTGAAATAATCAACAGCGTTTCTGCAGGCGGCGTGTTTTTTCCGTATTCATATTTCTTGTAGCGGTCAAGTGGCAGAGACATTCCGTTTGCCACTTCTTGTTGAGACAAATTTCGCTTGCTTCTCAGCCATTTTAGATTGTCAGAAATATACAACATACGTTAAAGGGATTTTAAGTCACTACAAATATAAGCAACATAGTGATTTAACGTCCTAATTTTGCTAAATAATTTTGGATCAAAGCAGTTACAAGAACAAGAATAATATTCACGTTAGATACTTTATGAAAAAGCAGGAATATGCCATAGTGGATATAGAAACAACAGGAGGCAATGCCAGAGGGAGCCGTATTACAGAAATAGCGATTGCTATTCATGACGGGACTAAGGTTATTGACCGTTGGGAAACACTTGTCAATCCGCAACAGGAAATACCGCTTGCCATTTTTGTGCTTACCGGAATTGATAACGATATGGTGCGTAATGCTCCCATCTTTGATGATATTTCCGAAAAAGTTTTGGAGATGCTCACCGATCGAATTTTTGTGGCACATAATGTCAATTTCGATTATTCTTTCGTTCGGCATCAATTGGAAAAGTCAGGGTTTAAATGGTCAGCCAGAAAATTATGTACCGTTCGTGCTGCAAGAAAAATTAAACCGGGTTTAGGTTCTTATAGTTTAGGAAATCTTTGCAATTCATTAGAGATAAGTTTAGAGAATCGGCATCGTGCTGGTGGTGATGCAGATGCGACTGCCATATTATTTTCTAAATTATTGGAATGGGACAGCGAGGGAGTGATGGATAAGATGATTCAGAAAACGGCACAGGATCAGCGCCTGCCTCCTAATTTACCTCCTCAGGACTTTGAGCAATTGCCTGAAAAAATAGGAGTGTATTATTTTTATAATCAACTAAATAAAGTTGTGTATGTTGGAAAAGCGGTTAATTTAAAAAAGCGTGTGGCTTCACATTTTAGCGGTCATAACGTAAATGCACAAAGGCAGAATTTCTTGAAAGATATCTACGGAATTTCCTTTGAGGTCTGCGCTACTGAATTGATGGCGCTGTTGTTGGAATGTGATGAGATTAAAAAGTTGTGGCCTGCTTATAACAGGGCATTAAAACGTTTTGAATCTAAATTTGGATTGTTTCAATATGAAGCCCGAAATGGGTATAAATATTTGGCAATTGGAAAACTAACCAAATTTCAGACCTGTATTCAGGAATTCAATAGCCAATATAATGGAATAACAGTATTGCAAAACCTTGCTCAAGAGTTTAAAATTGATTACCGATTTTGCCAATACGGTATGTCAATAGTTGGAGAATTTTTTCCAAAAAAAGATTTGACAAATTTGCCGGATGTTACCCATCACAACGAGAAAATCGAAAACGCGATTGAGTTTTTATTAAGTAACAGAGCAAGTTTTGTTATTATAGACAAAGGAAAATCTATAGAAGAAAACAGTTGTATTTGGGTTGAAAATGGGCATTTTTATGGAATGGGATATTTTCCGTCAGATATTGGATTTGCTGAATTGTCGGAGATAAAGGATTATCTAACGCCTTGCCGGAGCAACCAATACATCATGCATCTCATTTATGCTTATGCCGAGAAATACCCAGGAAAAGTAAAACGTCTCTAAATGATAGAAACATAAAAATAAAATGGCACACGTATGATTCTCTTTAACGACACCGAAATGTTTTCACAAGGCACAGCCGGCAAAATAATATTTGACGCAACTGATGCTGACGTAATGTTGATTGATAGTTTTTTCACCAAAGAAGAATCTGATAATTATTATAACATTTTATTAAACAATACTCCATGGCGTGAATACGAAATGCCTATGTATGATAAAATGGTCACTGCTCCGCGGATGGTTGCTTGGTATGATGATAGTGACAGCAATTTAGGTAAATCTAATTGGCCTAAAGAATTAAGAACTATTAAGACCAGAGTCGAAAATGAAACCAAAATAAACTTCAACGCTGTTTTACTGAATTTATACAGAAATGGAAAGGATGGGGTTTCTTGGCATAGCGATAAAACCCACAGCGAAAATAAAGATATGAATATTGCATCGGTTACATTTGGTGAAACCCGAATATTTAGGCTGCGTCATAAATTTCTAAAACATATACCACCGCTTGAGATTCCTTTGCACCATGGTTCTTTCCTATTAATGGCAGGAAAAACAAATAGTTTCTGGGAACATCAAGTACCTAAAACAGCAAGAGACGTGCTTCCACGGATTAACCTAACTTTTAGGAAGGTTGGAATATAAAGCAGATAAATACTAATATCATGCCTCTGCATAATTTCGAAATTTTTAATCCAGACAGATTAGAGAGATTCAACCTTGCAGACTTAATATTTTCTAGAGATACCGCAGTTTTTCTTCTTCAATATCCAAATAATGCATTTGTCTTCGTATAATTGACTCGTCAAGACTTTGATCTTCTCTATTTTTATTGATGAGCCAATGCCTTTGCTGATTTAATAAATCCAGATAAATAACTTTCAGATCTTCACCAATTGATTCGTCATCGATTCCATTACTGTGCTGTTCCCATTTCAAAATAAGATGTTGTAATGGAGGATTACTTTCTACTTGATGACCATAATTGGTTTTTAAGTAATGTGTTGCAAATTCAGCTAATTCCTGTCGGATGTTATTATAGACTTCATTGCGGGATAAGGTATCGTCATCATTATCGGTTAGAATTTTTTTAATAAAATAGGGTAATGTTAATCCTTGAATTAATAAGGTCAAAAGAATAACAATGAAAGTGATAAACAGGATGAGATTACGCTGTGGGAATCCGTTGCCGTTATTGAGATAAACAGGTATTGATAAAGCTGCAGCCAGTGAAACTACACCGCGCATTCCGGTCCATCCAAGTATAAAAGGCACTTTATAACCCGGATTTTTGCTGTCAGCAACAGTGATAAAATTACGGGCAATGAGTGTTACAATTACAGCACCATAAGAAGACAGAATCCGGCTGATAATCAGAACAACCGTAATCATCACACCATATCCAACTGCAACGGTAATACTAATATTCGCTTCTTCAAGTCCTTTGGTAATTTGAGGCAGATCTAATCCAATCAGCATGAAAACAAATCCATTAAGTATAAAACAAAAACTTTCCCAGACGTTTACTCCCCGAATGCGGGATCTGCTGTTAAGAAAACGATGTCTGTTATTAGACAAAAGCAGTCCGCCACTCACAACTGCCAATACCCCAGAACAGTGAACCTCTTCGGCTGCGAGATAGATAATATAAGGAGTTAGCAATGTCAGCACGCTGTCTGCATTTACATCAGTTGGCAGGAATTTATGAGCTTTCATAAAAATCCACCCAATCAGTAAACCAATTGACACCCCACCAAAAATCATCCAGCTAAAACTCGTCGCAGCTTTGTAAAATATAAACTGCTCGGTTGCTACAGCAATCATCGCAAATCTAAAAATAATTAAGGATGAGGCATCGTTCAGCAGACTTTCGCCTTCTAAAATAGACGAAATGGTTTTAGGGACTTTAACAAATTTTAAAATAGCACCGGCACTTACAGCATCCGGAGGTGAAACAATTCCGCCTAACACAAATCCTAATGCCAATGAAAATCCGGGAATAACATAATTAGCAACTAATGCTACCGAAATCGCTGAGACAAAAACGACCACAAAAGCAAAGCTTGTTATAATGCGTCTCCATCGCCACATTTCTTTCCACGAAACCGTCCATGCAGCTTCATATAGTAACGGAGGCAGGAAAATAAAGAATATCAGATCGGGTTCAATGTTTATTACTGGTATGCCAGGAATAAAACTTATGATCAAACCCGCCAGAACTAATAGTATAGGGTAGGCTACTTTTATTTTATTAGCAAGCATAATCAGCAATAAAATAACGAGCAGTATACCAAGATAAAAAGGGAAATTTTCAAGCATTTGTTTAGGTTTTAAGAACAGTTTCTTGTTTTGGCTTCTGTATTCAATTAAAATGTTGCCGCTATTTAAAATAAGGTTCAAATGCTGTTTGAATAATAGACTTATCCGTATCAAAAAAATCATTCTTCGGCTAAATTAGTCAAATTAAATTGAATGTGGCCTGCAGCAGATGTGCTTGTCTTTATTTTATTAAATCATCACATTTTAAAAGATTGAGTTAAAGAAAACCATTAATCAGATATAATTATTTAAGACTCAAAAATTGCTTCTCTTTAGCGTTATATCGCAATTGTTTTATGGGAGAAAACAATCCAAACGGTGTTCCTTTGCACAAGATGTTAAATATTTTGTTATAACTATTAGATACTTTGATAATTGATATTGAGAGGCAAGTTGTTAGTGATTTTGTAAAAATAATTTTACGGAAGTATTAATAAAAGACAAGTTATTTTTTATAAAGCAGATGAATCTATTGTGATAAAAAATGAGCGTTTATAAGGGTTATTTGTTTGTAATAGGCTGAAAATCAAAAAAAAATGACTAACTTCGGTTTACTATAGCTGTATATGTTTTAATCAAATTTTCATGAGACTATTTTGAAATATCTTACGGTATTAAATTAGTAAAATATGAAACGAATCTTAATTTGTACCCCAATCTTAAAGGCGTACTGGAGAAGTTAATTCATGTGAAGAATGCATAAAATAATTTTAATGCTTTTGACTTAGGTTGTGCCTTGTCTTTTTTTAACTATTAAATTTATAAAGCATTTGACCGAATAATTCGGAGAGGTTAGTTATTTAAAATTTTTATTGCTTATTTTTAGAAGCCGATTTGTTTATTTTTAATTGTAGTCACAATGAAAAAGCAATACTTATTAATTATTCTGATCTGTATTTCGGGTTTTCGATCATACGCCCAATTACAGATTTCTGCCAGCGGAACCAATTACCTTATAAATTTTGATGCTAATGTGGCGGGAGTTAACAACGGCGCTTTTCAGGGTACAGGTTTCAGTCCTACCCCAGTTGTAGGGCAATTAAATTCGAATGCCTGGTCAACCACAGGTATGTCAGAGGGTTCTTCTGGTTTTGGCGACACAAATACTACGGGTGATTTTTCCAGAGGAGTTAGCGAAGGAGAGATTGTTGACGGTGGTTTTTATGCCTTTGATGTTGCCGATAAAAATAAAACAAATTACACACTTGGTTTTCAGCCAACCCAAGATGATTTTACTCCCGGATCCATTACTTTAAAAATACAAAACACTACAGGGCAATATATAAATGCCATCAATTTGGCATTTAAGATCTGGGATTTTAATGATTTCGATTATTCTACAAAACTTAGTTTTGCCTATTCGTATGATAATATCACTTTTGTAGATGTACCAGTGCTTAACTACAGTTCACCGGCCGTATTTGTTGCGGATCCTTTTAAAGGTGGGCCAAAGTGGGAATCAAATGATATCGGAACAGTCATTAATGATTTGGCGGTTGCCAATAATGGTTTTTTTTATTTGCGTTGGACTTCTGATGATTCTAATACCTTAACAGCCGAACCCCGTGATGAAATAGCGCTTGATGAAATTAATGTAGTTGTGTCAACTGTTTCAAATCCGCCTCCATTGATTGAAAATGTAGTGTACACTAAGTACCCGACCACTAGTGATGCTATTACGATTACCGCCAATGTGAGCGATGTAAATGGAACCGTCTCCTCAGTGAAACTGAAATACGGAACAAGTACTGGTTTGTATACTGAAACTCCGCTTATGACCAATACTTCGGGGAATCAATATTCATATTCTATTCCTGCAAATACTTTTATTAATAACAGTTCAGTGTTTTTTGCGATTGAAGCGAGTGATAATGCGGCTGCTATTGGAGTTTCAAAAGAATATTCAGTTGCCGTGCGTAATGCGGTGACTACTACTTTGCCCTATACTGAACCCTTTGAAAGTAGCCTAGGTGATTGCTACCCAATTAGTGTTACGGGTTCCAAAAATAGCTGGTACTGGTTCAAAGAAAAAAAGGATAAAGTTGCCGAAGCCTCCGGGTACAATAGCGGCGAAGCAGAAGAAGACTGGCTTGTTTTACCCGGTTTTGATTTAAGTACAGGACTAACCGAAGTGATGGATTTTAAGACTTGGTATAACTATGGACTCGATGATGTAGGTACTTTTGATTTAATGTACTCGACGGATTACCCTGGAACAGGAAGTCCCGAAGGGTACACATGGATTTCACTCCCTTTTCAGAAACCACCAAGTAAAAAAGAATGGTACTATTCAGAATTAGTAGAACTTCCCCCTTTTATTAACGGTAGAGTTTACTTAGCCTTTAAATACACTAACCCGAACTACGAATACCGTACCTGGAGAGTAGATGATATTCACATTAGCAGCTCGAATGTTGCTTATCCGCAACCAACTAATTATCCAACAAATTTTACAGCAACAGCAGTAAGTGCCTCCGAAATTAGTACAACTTGGACAGATGCGTTAGGTCCTGATTTACCTTTTGGCTATCACATACAAGTGAATACAACCGGTGTTTTCACTCCACCTGTCGATGGTACTTCGGTTCCCCCAGATCCCGATTTGAGTGATGGAGTAGGCAGTGTAAATATTTTTCATGGAGGTTTTGAAGAGGCGTCATGGACTGGTTTGCTACCAAATACTACCTATTATTTTATTATATATTCTTATTCCAATTCGGGGGATTTAATCAATTTTAAAACAAATGGTACTCCACCAACAGCCAATGCAATCACCAACGCAGGAAGCAGCGCGCAAGAAGGAGATGTAATTATTACCGAATTTATGGCAGCCCCAGGAAGTGTTGATGATACTTATGGTGAGTGGTTCGAAATTTTTAATACAACCGCTGCAGATATAAATTTAAATGGTTGGCTGATTGAGAGTTTTGATGGTGTGAACAATATACAACACACCATTAGCGATCCAACATTAGTTATTAAGGCTAAAAGTTTTCTGGTACTTGGGATAAACCCAGATCCTATAACTAATGGTGGTGTACCTGTTGACTATACTTTTAAAGATATTTTCTTCGGTAACACGAATGACTACATACATATTCGTTCCGACAGCCGTCTTCTAATTGATCGTATTGATTGGGACTCATCTTTAGGTTGGGATATTAGAACCGGTCAATCGTTGATTTTTGTGGGCAATCCATTAACGGATGATAACAACGACGTGCTCAACTGGATTCCGTCTTTAGTTAGGGAGAAAGGGTACAATAATAGTACTCAAAGTGACTTAGGATCTCCTAGAACAAACGGCTTATTTCAAAACCTGATCGATTCGACCACCTGGACTGGAACCGGCAATTGGAGCGAAGGAAATAAACCTGGACAAACAAACTGGAGTAATGGTTCGCCTGGATCGAATGTGCAGGTAACCATTCAGGGAACTGCAACAATTGATTTGCCAAATGTTTTTCCAGCGAAATGCGGAAAATTAATCGTTGATCCCACAGGCACTGTGATTCTTCCACCCAAGAAAGCGCTTACCACTAAATGATAAATGGAGATACCAATGGAAAAAGTAACGAAAAAATATATTCTGGTCATTTTGTTGATGGGAATAGTCGTGCAAGGATGGTCGCAGGGAAAAGTAATTATTCAATCGGATGCAACGGGCACCGGAAGCTTAATTGTGGGATCACCAAACACATTGAGCGTTGAAGTAAACGGATTTATTCCAAGTTCGAATTGGCATGTTATTTCGCCATCGGCTACTGGTCAGCCATTGGGAACCTTTGTTAGTAGTAATGGAATAGTTAATAATGCAACTTTTGGGAATTATGATTTGTCTCCTTTAGACGAGGCATCAAATAATTGGACACCCTTTACACAGAGTTCCAATAACAGTTCTATGGTAGTTGGAAAAGGATACGCAATACGAAAAACCGCCACAGGTGCAGTAACTTTCTCAGGAACAATAAATACCGGAACAATCGCAGTTCCAATCACAAAAAGCAACTTGGGTTGGAATGCAGTTGGTAATCCGTATACTTCAGCATTAAAAATTAAGGGAGCCGATGGGTTTCTAACCAAAAACCAGTCAGCGATGGATCCAAGCTTTTCAGGGGTTTACATCTGGAGTCAGTCGCTGGGACAATATGTTGTTATTACTCAGGCTGGTTATGCTTTTCCTGCACCTGGAGGGGAAACCGAACTTAATCAGAGTGATATCGCAGTAGGGCAGGGATTTGTAGTAAAGGCAATTGCAAATGGAACAGTTACTTTTGATAACTTAATGCAAGAACATTCATCTATAAGTGGAATATCCTATTTATCAGATTCTAGTTCATGGCCTGCAATTAGGATAACAGTTACTGATGATAAGAAAAGAAGCAGTACAGTTGTTGCATTTAATAATGAAATGAAAAAAGATTTGGATCCGGCGTATGATGCAGGTATGTTCAAAATGAATGATGGAATGGATCTTTATACGCAGTTGCTTGATGACAATGGTGTTGATTTTGCGGTTCAATGTCTACCGCTAAAGGATTATCAAAGCTACCGAATTCCGTTGGGGCTAGATTGTCCTGGAGGTGGAGAGGTTCGGTTTACTGCAGAAACTATTGATTTGCCAAAAGGAATGGAGTTCTATCTTGAAGATAAAATGACAGGCGTTTTATCAAGAATTGATCGCAGTAAAGAGGGGTACTCGGTAAAGCTCCCAAATAAATTTAAAGGAACAGGACGATTTTACTTGCTAGCACGACAAACTGGTTTTAAGTAATAAAGAGTTAGAACAATAATCATTCAATGTTTGTGCGATTGATGAAAGAAATAGTATCAATGGTGATTTTGCAGATCCGACCATTATTATAATCAAGCATTTAATTGTTACTATATAAATACACTTTTATAAGTTTTATATTTTGAATAAAAGAGAAATGGATAGGCTACAGAAATACAATAGAGCAACTTTGGTAGGTCATTTATTGATTCCTATCGTGGCTGCTATTTGTTTTTCGGTATACAGGCTTTTGTTGAAGAACTATGGCCCCGCATTTTTGTTGGTTGTTTTTGTAAGTTTTACGCTTCATTTTCTATTCACTTTAAATACTGAAAGCATATGAGACGACTTATATTTACCTCAAAAAAGCATTTTTATTTTCTGATTGTATTGATGAGCCTATTATTTGGATTAGGGAGTGCCGAGGCTGCGACAATAACAAGTACAGCGACTGGAGGTAACTGGAATGTTGCAGGAACTTGGGTTGGAGGAGTTGTACCTGCTAATGGTGATACAGTTGTAATTGCTACAACTGGAGCCAATTCGGTAGTATTAGTAGGCACTATTAGTTGTGCGGGAATTACGATCAATTCGGGTGCTACGCTGAATGTAAACACAAGACGTATTACAATTAATGGTCCATTCACAAACAATGGTACCGTTTCAGTTTCAACCGGAAGATTAACACAAGCAGGAACCAGTGATTTCACGAATAGTGGAACTTTAACCTATACTGGAGCCGGTAGAGTCTCTTTTACAGGAAACGTTACTAATACTGGAACAATGACATTGGGAAATGCATCAGTAAGATTTGTTGGTGCAAACTCCGCTTCCAATACTTGTTCCGGTTTTACAACAACTGGGGCTGTCCTTTGGCAAAGAACAGCGGGTACTGTTACTATGACTGGTAATAGTAATGGAGCTAGCTTAAGCATTAGTGGAAATGGAGGTACGTTAAATTTGGGAACTGGATTAACTCATACTTTTACTGGAACTTGGACAAGAACAAATGGAACTTTGAATGGGGGTTCAAGCCTATTGAGAATTGGGGGTAGTGTGGCTGGTACGGGTGGAGGAACTTTTACTGCTGGAACTGGTACTGTGGAATATTTTGGAGTTGCTCAAACAGCTGCAGTTGTTACTTATAATAACCTTACTGTTTCGGGAACATTAGCAAAGACATTTGTTACAACACCAACAGTAAATGGTATTCTTTCGATGGAAGGGACAACAGCAGCAGTAGTTGTAACAACTGGAGTTGTAACTTACGGCTCAAATGCTACTTTACAATACAATAAAACAGCTGCATATACAACCACACTAGAAGAATTTCCTGCTACTTTCTCTGGGTCAGGCGGAGTGATTATTAAGGGTGCTGGAACAATAAGCTTGGATGCTGCAAAAATACTCAATTGCGGAGTTCCATTAAATATAAATGCTGGAGCGACACTCACAACAAATAACAATGTAATAGTACTTGGTGGCAATTTTACCCAAAACGGTACTTTCAATGCTGGGAGTTCAAATATTACTATCAACTGTAACTTAAGTCAAAGCATTTCGGGATTCACGACCACAGGTTTTGTTTCGATGATAAAAAATGGAGGGACAGCCACATTTACAGGAAATGTAAATGCTGGTGCTTTGACTATTAACGGTACAGGTGGAGGTTCTTTGAATCTGGGTGCTTCGTTGATACATACTTTTACAGGCGATATTACTCTAACTGCTGGAAGCGGAAGCTTGAACGGTGGCAGTAGTTTAATTAATGCGAATTCTGCAACTGCTTCTGCCTGGAATGGCACCGGAACCGTTTTTAGTGCGGGCACTGGAACCGTTAATTTTGGCGCAGCCGGCACACAAACACTCTCTGCCACAACTACTACTTTTAATAATCTCACTGTTTCCAATTCGGGGTTAAAAACTTTTTCGAGTACACCAACCGTAAACGGAATTCTCTCGATGGAAGGCACCGCTACTGTTTCTGCTGCACCAACGTATGGTGCAAATGCTACACTTCATTATAATACAGCAACCTCAAGAACAGCAGGTGTTGAATGGATAACTCCATTTGTTGCCTCGGGAGGGGTAATTATTGCAAATACTGGTACAATTACGATGAATGCTGCAAAAGTATTCAACTCAACGGCAGCGCTTACTGTAAACAGCGGATCTGCATTATCTATATCAACCTTTTTACTCACCTTAAATGGAAATTTTGTTAATAACGGCGGAACTGCAAGCGGTACAGGTGGAGTAACTATAACTGGTACAGCAACCCAAAGTATAGGTGCATTTACAACTACTGGGACTGTTTTAATGACCAAAACTGGAGGTGTTGCAACCTTGACAGGAAATGTTAATGGAGGACCATTGACAATTAATGGAGCAGGCGGAACTTTAAATTTAGGTGTTGGTTTGACGCATACATTTATCGGAGATGTATCCCTTACTGCCGGAGTACTCAATGGAGGTAGTAGTGCATTAAATGTGAATTCATCAACTACGACTGCCTGGAATGGAACTGGTAGTGTGTTTACAGCTAATGCTGGAACGGTGAATTTTGGTGCTTCTGGAAATCAAACTGTTGCGGCAAATTCAACGTTTTATAATCTTGCCTTTTCAGGTTCAGGAACTAAAACTATAACGAATGTTACTACAATAAATAATAACTTTTCTGTAAGTGGTACGGCTGTTGTCAATCTTGGAAACGGAGCTGTTGACCATACGGCAAAGTCACTTACTTTAGGAGGAATAAATCAGTCTTCAGGAACTTGGGGTGGGACTGCTGCCACTCCAAATTTTGTTAATGACAGCTATTTTCTTTCAACTGCAACCCGTGCCTTGAATATTAACTGTACTGCTCCAGTTGCCCCTACAAGTGGAGGGGATAAAACTATTTGCAGTGGTCAGACAATACCAACACTTTCGGTTACGGTTGCAAGTGGAACTGCCGATTGGTACGATCAAGCCAGCGGAGGGACCTTGTTACAAGGAAATTCTTTAACTTATACTCCAACTGCAGCGGGAACCTATTATGCTGAAACTGATAACTTAGGATGTTTAAGTCCAACCCGCACTGCTGTTATACTAACAATTAATACTACGCCAACAATACCTGTTTTAACCGGAAGTGCTATTTGTGTCAGTCCTGGAGGAAATGGAACCATCAAAACTGCAACATCCGAAAATAGTGTAAACTATCAATTATATGATTCAAGTAATACCGCTATTCAAGCTTCTAAACCAGGTACTGGTAGTGCATTAACCTGGACGGGTATTTCTGTAGCCAATGGCTACTATGTAATAGCAACAAATCCAGCTGGTCCCTGTACTTCGACTAGCAATACGGTTAATGTAATTTCAAATCCAAATCCGATAGCTCTTTCTCTGTCAGGAATTACTATTTGTGCCAGTCCCGGCGGAGACGGAGTAATAACTTCCACAACTTCGGTTATAGGAGTCAGCTATCAATTGTATGATGGTAGTAATAATCTTTTACAGGCAGCACAAGTTGGTACTGGAGCTGGGCTTTCCTGGTTAAGTCTGAATGCAGGCACTGGTTACTATGTAATTGGAACTAATTCGACAACAGGCTGTATTTCTCCAAATAGTAATGCGGTGGCCATCACAACCACACCAAATCCTGTAGCTCTTGTTTTGACAGGTAGTACAATTTGTGTTAGTCCAGGGGATAATGGAACAATCACTTCATCAACTTCGGTTTCTGGAGTAGATTATCAATTGTTTGATAATGGCGACAATGAGGTTGGAACTCCACTTTCAGGAACTGGATCAGGGCTTATTTGGACGAACCTCATACCTGATACTGGGTATTATGTAGTGGGCACTAATGCAACTTTTTGTGATTCCCCAAGTAGCAATACGGTTGATGTTACAATTACACCCAATCCCATTAATAAAACAGTTGCTGCTACATTATCTTCGGTTTGTGAAGGAAGTGGAACAAATATAACAGTAGCAGCTTCAGTCAATACAGTGACTTATCAGTTGAGAAATAACACTGGAAACATCAATATTGGAAGTCCGGTTACTGGTACAGGAGGTACTATAAATCTACCTACTGGAAATCTGGTAGTTTCGACTACATTTAATGTTTTAGCTACTACAACGTCAACGGGATGTACAACTCAAATGAGTAATACACCCACTGTTACAGTAAATTCTACCTCCACAATAGTTTTAACAAGTGGTACACAAAACCAAACAGTTTGTTCAGGAACAGCGATTACTTCAACCGTTTATACTTTTGGAGGAAGTGCAACCAATGCAGCTGTCAGTAATTTACCTGCGGGACTTACTTCAGCGGTTGATACCATCAATAAAACAGTGACTATAGCTGGAACGCCAACTACCAACGGGACTTACACCATCACAACAAGTGGTCATGTCGCACCTTGCACCGCCGCAACAATAGGAGGTACAATGACGGTAAACCCAGCATCCACAATTGTTTTAACAAGTGGTACACAGAACCAAACAGCTTGTACAGGAACAGCGATTACTTCAACCGTTTATTCTTTCGGAGGAAGCGCAACCAATGCAACTGTCAGTAATTTACCTGCCGGACTTACTTCAGCGGTTGATACCACCAATAAAACAGTGACCATAGCTGGAACACCAACTGCCAACGGGACTTACACCATCACAACAAGTGGTCATACCGCACCTTGCACTGCCGCAACAATAGGAGGTACAATTACTGTTAATTCTAACTTAACACCAACATTCACTCAGGTTGCACCTATTTGTTCTGGAGCAACTTTGTCGGCCCTGCCAACCACATCAAATAACGGCATAACGGGAACATGGTCGCCTGCTTTGAACAATACAGCTACGACGACTTATACATTTACACCAACAGCTGGCCAGTGCGCCACAACTGCTACAATGACAATTACCGTCAACCCGAACTTGACACCAACAGTTTCAATAGCAGCCAATCCTTCGGGAGCAATTTGTGCAGGATCGAGTGTTACTTTCACTGCTACAGCGGGTAATACAGGCGGAGGAACAATAAACTACGATTTTAAAGTAGGTGGTGTTAGTGTTCAAAGCAGTGCGTCGGACACCTACGCAAGTACAACATTGGCTGATGGCAATGTAGTTACCTGCGACATCACGGTAAGTGGAGGAGCCTGTTTAACCGCTACAACCGCGACTTCGAACACCATCACCATAACATTTCATCCTCCATTTACAGCAGGAGCAATTGCAAATACGGGTGAAACGATTTGTTCGGGGAATATACCAACCCTTACAATTGGAAGTACAACCGACGCCAGCGGTGGCGACAATTCTATTATTTATCAATGGCAGTATAGTACTGATAGTAGTTTTTTAACTGATGTAACAACAATTTCTGATAGCAATTATGATCCAAATTCGCCACCTCCACCAGGCCGATCGGGGTCGGTTAATGGGGCTACTTATTTGCCAACGCAAACATTGGCACAAACTACATACTATCGTCGTCAGGCAAAGGATGGAAGTTGCAATACTACATTTACAAGTTCATCCCAAGTATGGACTGTAACTGTCAATCTAGCACCCGATCTTTTAAACTTCTCAACTGACGCTTCCGATGCCTGCGCAGGTTTACTATCTCAAATAACTATTTCTTCAACAACACTTGCCGATGGAAATTATAATGTGACTTATGTATTGTCTGGTGCAAATTCAGGTACTGAAACCAAAAGTGTTGCATTTAGTGGGGTTAGTGGGACTTTCAACACAGTACCATTAAATATTTCTGGTAATACAACAATTACAATTACCAATATCGAAAGTGGCGGATGCAGTACAGTGCCTACCACCGGCCAGTCCGATATTTTTGTGGTTAATGAAGTTGTTACTGCATCTGTTTCCATTTCAACAGATTCTGACATTGTTTGCTCTTCGCCTTCAACTAAAACTTTTACGGCAACCACTATAAATGGTGGGCCATTTACCTTATACGAATGGAAAGTAAATGGTGCTATTATTGCTAATTCAATCAGTAATGTTTTTACCTATTCCGTTTCTGTGGGTGATAAAGTAGTGTGTGATGCGACCTCTATTAAGCCTTGTGCGATCCCAAAACCAGCGACGAGTAACGAAATAACAATGGTAGTCGACACCATAGTTCCAATCATTAGCTGTCCTGCAGTTGTTACTGTTTCGGCTGATGCAGGTTTTTGTACAGCTTCGAATGTTTCGCTTGGAAATGCACTCACAACCGACAATTGTGGTGTGGATACATTAACAAATGATGCTCCTGCCAATTTTCCAATTGGAACAACAACCGTTACCTGGACGGTAACGGATGTTAATAATAATCAAGCTAGCTGTACCCAAATCGTAACGGTAACCGATACCGAAAAACCAGTGATCACTTGTCCTACCGATGTAAGCGTAGTCGCCGATGCTGGATTGTGTACCGCTTCCGCTGTGGCTTTAGGTACTGCAACGGCAACCGATAATTGTTCAACAGGAGCCGCTTTGGTAATCAGCAATGATGCGCCACCAACATTCAATATTGGAACAACAACGGTAACCTGGACAGCAACCGATGCGGTGGGCAACACCCAAACTTGTACGCAAACCGTAACAGTAACCGATACTGAAAAACCAACCGTCACTTGCCCTTCGAATGTGAGTGTAGCAGCCGATGCAGGATTATGTACTGCTTCTGGTGTGGCTTTGGGCACTCCAATCGTAACCGATAATTGTTCAACAGGAGCCAATTTGGTTATCACCAATGATGCTGTTGAGCCATTCAATATTGGAACCTCTACAGTAACCTGGACAGCAATCGATGCGGCGGGCAACACCCAAACTTGTACGCAAACCGTAACGGTAAGTGATACCGAAAAACCAGTGATCACTTGTCCTACCGATGTAAGCGTAACAGCCGATGCAGGATTATGTACTGCTTCTGGTGTGGCTTTGGGCACTCCAACCGTAACCGATAATTGTTCAACGGGAGTCGATTTGGTTATCACCAATGATGCTCCAATCACATTCCCATTAGGAGCAACCACAATAACCTGGACCGCAACCGATGTAGCAGGAAATACCGCTACTTGCCAACAAATCGTAACGGTAACCGATACCGAAAAACCAGTGATCACTTGTCCTACCGATGTAAGCGTAGTCGCCGATGCTGGATTGTGTAATGCTTCTGGTGTGGCTTTGGGCACTCCAACCGCAGCCGATAATTGTTCAACAGGAGCCAATTTGGTTATCACCAATGATGCTCCAACCACATTCAATATTGGAACCACGACAGTGACTTGGACAGCAACCGATGCAGCAGGAAATACCGCTACTTGCCAACAAAGCGTAACAGTAACCGATACCGAAAAACCAACGATCACTTGCCCAGCTAATGTAAGCGTTGCAGCCGATGCCGGAGTATGTACGGCAACAGGTGTGGCTTTAGGTACTGCAACGGCAGCCGATAATTGTTCAACAGGAGCTGCTTTGGTAATCAGCAATGATGCGCCACCAACATTTAATATTGGAACAACAACGGTAACCTGGACTGCAACCGATGCGGCGGGCAACACCCAAAGCTGTACCCAAATCGTAACGGTAACCGATACCGAAAAACCAACCATCACTTGTCCGATTAATGTCAATGTAGTCGCCGATGCTGGATTGTGTACTGCTTCCGCTGTGGCTTTAAGTACTGCAACCGCAACCGATAATTGTTCAACAGGAGCTACTTTGGTAATCAGCAATGATGCGCCACCAATATTCAATATTGGAACAACAACGGTAACCTGGACAGCCACTGATGCGGCAGGCAACACCCAAAGCTGTACGCAAAGCGTAACGGTAACCGATACCGAAAAACCAACCATCACTTGTCCGATTAATGTCAATGTAGTCGCCGATGCTGGATTGTGTACCGCTTCCGCTGTGGCTTTAGGTACTGCAACAGCAACCGATAATTGTTCAACAGGAGCTGCTTTGGTAATCACCAACGATGCGCCACCAACATTCAATATTGGAACAACAACGGTAACCTGGACAGCCACTGATGCGGCAGGCAACACCCAAAACTGTACGCAAAGCGTAACGGTAAGCGATACCGAAAAACCAACGATCACTTGCCCTGCTAATGTCAGCGTTGCAGCCGATGCAGGATTATGTACGGCAACAGGCGTGGCTTTGGGCACTCCAACCGTAACCGATAATTGTTCAACGGGAGTCGATTTGGTTATCACCAATGATGCTGTTGAGCCATTCAATATTGGAACCACGACAGTAACCTGGACCGCAACCGATGCAGCGGGCAACACCCAAACTTGTACGCAAAGCGTAACAGTAACCGATACCGAAAAACCAACGATTACTTGCCCTTCGAATGTGAGTGTAGTAGCCGATGCAGGATTGTGTACTGCAACTGGTGTGGCTTTAGGTACTCCAACAGCAACCGACAATTGTTCGACAGGAGCCGCTTTGGTAATCACCAATGATGCTGTTGAGCCATTCAATATTGGAACAACAATAGTGACTTGGACCGCAACCGATGCAGCAGGAAATACCACTACTTGCCAACAAACCGTAACGGTAAGCGATACCGAAAAACCAACGATTACTTGCCCTTCGAATGTGAGTGTAGTAGCCGATGCAGGATTATGTGCTGCAACTGGTGTGGCTTTGGGCACTCCAACCGCAGCCGATAATTGTTCAACGGGAGTCGATTTGGTTATCACCAATGATGCTCCAATCACATTCCCATTAGGAGCAACCACAATAACCTGGACCGCAACCGATACAGCGGGTAATAAAGCTACCTGTACCCAAACCGTAACGGTAACCGACACCGAAAAACCAACCATCACTTGCCCAGCCAATGTCAGCGTTGCAGCCGATGCCGGATTATGTACGGCAACTAGTGTGACTTTAGGAACAGCAACAGCAACCGATAATTGTTCGTCAGGAGTAGCTTTGGTAATCACCAATGATGCTGTTGAACCATTTAATATTGGAACCTCCATAGTTACCTGGACCGCAACCGATGCGGCGGGCAACACAGCTACCTGTACCCAAACCGTAACGGTAACTGATGCTGAAAAACCAACCATCACTTGCCCAGCCAATGTCAGCGTTGCAGCCGATGCCGGATTATGTACGGCAACTAGTGTGACTTTAGGAACAGCAACAGCAACCGATAATTGTTCGTCAGGAGTAGCTTTGGTAATCACCAATGATGCTGTTGAACCATTCAATATTGGAACAACAACGGTAACCTGGACAGCCACTGATGCGGCAGGCAACACCCAAAGCTGTACGCAAAGCGTAACGGTAACCGATACCGAAAAACCAACGATTACTTGCCCTTCGAATGTGAGTGTAGTAGCCGATGCAGGATTATGTACTGCTTCTGGTGTGGCTTTAAGTACTGCAACCGCAACCGATAATTGTTCAACGGGAGTCGATTTGGTTATCACCAATGATGCACCAACAATATTCAATATTGGAACCACGACAGTGACTTGGACCGCAACCGATGCAGCAGGAAATACCGCTACTTGCCAACAAAGCGTAACGGTAAGCGATACCGAAAAACCAACCATCACTTGTCCAATTAATGTCAATGTAGTCGCCGATGCTGGATTGTGTACTGCAAATGGTGTGGCTTTGGGCACTCCAACCGTAACCGATAATTGTTCAACAGGAGCCGATTTGGTTATCACCAATGATGCTGTTGAACCATTCAATATTGGAACAACAACAGTTACCTGGACCGCCACCGATGCGGCGGGCAACACCCAAACGTGTACGCAAATCGTAACGGTAAGCGACACCGAAAAACCAACGATCACTTGTCCTGCCGATGTAAATGCGGTAGCCGATGCGGGATTATGTACGGCAAGTGGCGTAGCTTTAGGCACTCCAACGGCAACCGATAATTGTTCGTCAGGAGTCGCTTTGGTAATCACCAATGACGCGCCAGCAACATTCTTAATTGGAACCACCACGGTAACCTGGACCGCCACCGATGCGGCGGGCAACACCCAAACGTGTACGCAAATCGTAACGGTAAGCGACACCGAAAAACCAACGATCACTTGTCCTGCCGATGTAAATGCGGTAGCCGATGCGGGATTATGTACGGCAAGTGGCGTAGCTTTAGGCATTCCAACGGCAAGCGATAATTGTTCGACAGGATCCGCTTTGGTCATCACCAATGATGCTCCAGCAACATTCTTAAGTGGAACCACCACGGTAACCTGGACCGCCACCGATGCGGCGGGCAACACCCAAAACTGTACGCAAATCGTAACGGTAAGCGACACCGAAAAACCAACGATCACTTGCCCAGCCGATGTAAATGCGGTAGCCGATGCGGGATTATGTACGGCAAGTGGCGTAGCTTTAGGCATTCCAACGGCAAGCGATAATTGTTCGTCAGGATCCGCTTTGGTCATCACCAATGATGCTCCAGCAACATTCCCGTCAGGGACCACCACGGTAACCTGGACCGCCACCGATGCGGCGGGCAACACCCAAAACTGTACCCAAATCGTAACGGTAAGCGACACCGAAAAACCAACAATCACTTGTCCTGCCGATGTCAGCGTTGCAGCCGATGCGGGATTATGTACGGCAAGTGGCGTAGCTTTAGGCACTCCAACGGCAAGCGACAATTGTTCGGCAGGAGCCGCTTTGGTCATCACCAATGATGCTCCAGCAACATTCTTAATTGGAACCACCACGGTAACCTGGACCGCCACCGATGCGGCGAGCAACACCCAAAGCTGTACGCAAATCGTAACGGTAAGCGACACCGAAAAACCAACAATCACTTGTCCTGCCAATGTCAGCGTTGCAGCCGATGCGGGATTATGTACGGCAAGTGGCGTGGCTTTAGGCATTCCAACGGCAAGCGATAATTGTTCGTCAGGAGCCGCTTTGGTCATCACCAATGATGCGCCAACAACATTCCCGTCAGGAACCACCACGGTTACCTGGACCGCCACCGATGCGGCGGGCAACACCCAAACTTGTACCCAAACTGTAACGGTAAGCGACACCGAAAAACCAGCAATCACTTGCCCAGCTAATGTAAGCGTAGTCGCCGATGCCGGATTATGTACGGCAAGTGGCGTAGCTTTAGGCACTCCAACGGCAACCGACAATTGTTCGACAGGATCCGCTTTGGTCATCACCAATGATGCTCCAGCAACATTCCCGTCAGGAACCACCACGGTAACCTGGACCGCCACCGATGCGGCGGGCAACACCCAAACGTGTACGCAAATCGTAACGGTAAGCGACACCGAAAAACCAACAATCACTTGTCCTGCCAATGTCAGCGTTGCAGCCGATACGGGAGTATGTACGGCAAGTGGCGTAGCTTTAGGCATTCCAACGGCAAGCGATAATTGTTCGTCAGGAGCCGCTTTGGTAATCACCAATGACGCGCCAGCAACATTCTTAATTGGAACCACCACGGTAACCTGGACCGCCACCGATGCAGCGGGCAACACCCAAAGCTGTACCCAAATCGTAACGGTAAGCGACACCGAAAAACCAACAATCACTTGTCCTGCCAATGTCAGCGTTGCAGCCGATGCGGGATTATGTACGGCAAGTGGCGTGGCTTTAGGCATTCCAACGGCAAGCGATAATTGTTCGTCAGGAGCCGCTTTGGTCATCACCAATGACGCGCCAGCAACATTCCCGTCAGGGACCACCACGGTAACCTGGACCGCCACCGATGCGGCGGGCAACACCCAAAACTGTACCCAAATCGTAACGGTAAGCGACACCGAAAAACCAACAATCACTTGTCCTGCCGATGTCAGCGTTGCAGCCGATGCGGGATTATGTACGGCAAGTGGCGTAGCTTTAGGCACTCCAACGGCAAGCGACAATTGTTCGGCAGGATCCGCTTTGGTCATCACCAATGATGCTCCAGCAACATTCTTAATTGGAACCACCACGGTAACCTGGACCGCCACCGATGCGGCGGGCAACACCCAAACGTGTACGCAAATCGTAACGGTAAGCGACACCGAAAAACCAACGATCACTTGTCCTGCCGATGTAAATGCGGTAGCCGATGCGGGATTATGTACGGCAAGTGGCGTAGCTTTAGGCACTCCAACGGCAACCGACAATTGTTCGTCAGGAGTAGCTTTGGTCATCAGCAATGATGCGCTACCAACATTCAATATTGGAACAACAACGGTAACCTGGACAGCCACTGATGCGGCAGGCAACACCCAAAGCTGTACGCAAAGCGTAACGGTAACCGATACCGAAAAACCAACCATCACTTGTCCGATTAATGTCAATGTAGTCGCCGATGCTGTATTGTGTACCGCTTCCGCTGTGGCTTTAGGTACTGCAACAGCAACCGATAATTGTTCAACAGGAGCCAATTTGGTTATCACCAATGATGCACCAACAATATTCAGTATTGGAACAACAATAGTGACTTGGACAGCAACCGATGCAGCAGGAAATACCGCTACTTGCCAACAAACCGTAACAGTAACCGATACCGAAAAACCAGTGATCACTTGTCCTACCGATGTAAGCGTAGTCGCCGATGCAGGAGTATGTACTGCAACTGGTGTGGCTTTAGGCACTCCAACCGTAACCGATAATTGTTCAACAGGAGCCGCTTTGGTAATCACCAATGATGCGCCACCAACATTCAATATTGGAACCACGACAGTGACTTGGACCGCAACCGATGCAGCAGGAAATACCACTACTTGCCAACAAAGCGTAACAGTAAGCGATACTGAAAAACCAACGATCACTTGCCCTTCGAATGTGAGTGTACTAGCCGATGCAGGATTATGTACGGCAACAGGTGTGGCTTTAGGTACAGCAACGGCAACAGATAATTGTTCGTCAGGAGCCGCTTTGGTAATCACCAATGACGCGCCAGGTACATTCAATATTGGAACAACAACAGTTACCTGGACAGCCACCGATGCGGCGGGCAACACCCAAAGCTGTACCCAAACCGTAACGGTAACCGACACCGAAAAACCAACCATCACTTGCCCTTCGAATGTGAGTGTAGTAGCCGATGCAGGAGTATGTACTGCAACTGGTGTGGCTTTAGGCACTCCAACCGTAACCGATAATTGTTCAACAGGAGTCGATTTGGTTATCACCAATGATGCACCAACAATATTCAGTATTGGAACAACAATAGTGACTTGGACAGCAACCGATGCAGCAGGAAATACCGCTACTTGCCAACAAAGCGTAACAGTAACCGATACCGAAAAACCAACGATTACTTGCCCTTCGAATGTGAGTGTACTAGCCGATGCAGGATTATGTACGGCAACAGGTGTGGCTTTAGGTACAGCAACGGCAACAGATAATTGTTCGTCAGGAGCCGCTTTGGTAATCACCAATGACGCGCCAGGTACATTCAATATTAGAACAACAACAGTTACCTGGACAGCCACCGATGCGGCGGGCAACACCCAAAGCTGTACCCAAACCGTAACAGTAACCGATACCGAAAAACCAACCATCACTTGCCCTTCGAATGTGAGTGTAGTAGCCGATGCAGGATTGTGTACTGCTTCTGGTGTGGATTTGGGCACTCCAACTACAGCCGATAATTGTTCAACGGGAGTCGATTTGGTTATCACCTATGATGCACCAACAATATTCAATATTGGAACCACGACAGTAACCTGGACAGCAACCGATGCAGCAGGAAATACCGCTACTTGCCAACAAAGCGTAACGGTAAGAGATACCGAAAAACCAACGATTACTTGCCCTTCGAATGTGAGTGTAGCAGCCGATGCAGGATTATGTACTGCTTCCGCTGTGGCTTTAAGTACTGCAACGGCAACCGATAATTGTTCAACAGGAGCTACTTTGGTAATCAGCAATGATGCGCCACCAACATTCAATATTGGAACAACAACGGTAACCTGGACAGCCACTGATGCGGCGGGCAACACCCAAACTTGTACGCAAAGCGTAACAGTAACCGATACCGAAAAACCAACGATTACTTGCCCTTCGAATGTGAGTGTAGTAGCCGATGCAGGATTGTGTACTGCTTCTGGTGTGGCTTTGGGCACTCCAACCGCAGCCGATAATTGTTCAACGGGAGTCGATTTGGTTATCACCTATGATGCACCAACAATATTCAATATTGGAACAACAATAGTAACCTGGACAGCGACCGATGCGGCAGGCAACACCCAAAGCTGTACCCAAACCGTAACGGTAACCGACACCGAAAAACCAACCATCACTTGCCCTTCGAATGTGAGTGTAGTAGCCGATGCAGGATTATGTACTGCTTCTGGTGTGGCTTTGGGCACTCCAAACGCAGCCGATAATTGTTCAACGGGAGTCGATTTGGTTATCACCAATGATGCTGTTGAGCCATTCAATATTGGAACCACGACAGTAACCTGGACAGCAACCGATGCGGCGGGCAACACCCAAACTTGTACGCAAATAGTTTCTGTTTTAGGTATAGTCGATGCTGTTAATGATACAGCAGGTCCTATTAATGGATTAAATGGAGGAGATGCGGGTATAAATATCTTGGATAATGATATTTTAAATTGTTTAGCATTAATACCTTCACAAGTAACAATCACTTCTACACCAACTGCAGAATTATTGGTTAACAATGATGGTTCTGTAACCGTAAGACCAGGTACACCAGCAGGTATGTACACTATAAATTACCAGATTTGCGAAATACTAAACCCTGCCAATTGTGATACGGCAACAGTAACAGTTGTCGTAACAACAATTGATGCAGTAAATGATGCGCCAACAACAGTAAATGGAACATCAGGTGGCACAACACCAAGTGTATTTGCTAATGATACCTTAAATGGTTTATCATTTTTGCCAGCAGATGTTATTTTAACTTCTCAGCCATTAGCATCAGGATTAACACTAAATTCTGACGGAACTATAACTGTCTCGCCAGGAACAGCTTTGGGAACATATCCAGTAACCTATACTATTTGTCAAGCAGCAAATCCAATAATTTGTGATACGGCAACAACAAATGTAATAGTAACTGCAAGTACAGCTTCTCCAAATATGAGTTTAACTAAAGAAGGAACTTATGTAGACAGTAACGGAGATGGGAAAACAAATGTAGGTGATACGGTTTTTTATAATTTTGTTGTTACAAATACTGGAAATGTAGCGCTTTCTAATATTATTGTTACAGATATTAATGCAACAGTATTAGGAGGTCCTATAGATACTCTTGCTGTTGGAGCTTCAAACGCTACAGCCTTTACAGGGATTCATAATATTACGCAAGCAGATATCGATACGGGTCAGGTGGACAATCTTGCTTTGGCTTCAGGTAATGCCCCTGTAGGCCCGCCAATAAGTGCTTCTTCAACAGATCCAACACCTTGCGTAACATGTACTCCAATTGATCCAAATTGTAGTTCTTGTACTATCGTACTATTAAGCAATTCTCCAAGTATTTCATTGATCAATAAAGCTGAATTTAATGATAGTAATAGAGATGGAATAGCACAAGTAGGGGAAACAATTATCTATAAATATACAGTTACAAATACTGGTAATGTAACACTATCAAACATTACAATTTCGGACCTATTACCAGGTGTTATAATCACGGGAGGACCAATTGTTCTTGCACCTGAGCAATCAGATTCAGTTACTTTTGTAGGTACTTATACACTTGTATTACAAGATTTATTGAATGGAAGTGTGACAAATCAATCAATTGTTTCAGCTATAGATACTGAAGGAAATTCAATTAGTGATTTATCAGACAACGATGATGGTTTTGGTGATGATCCAACTGTTATTGAAATTAATGGATGTGAGATAAAAGTGTATAATGCTCTAAGTCCAAATGATAGCCCAGGTAGTAACGATGCTTTGATTATTAGTGGAATTGAATGCTATCCTAATAATTCAGTAGAAATTTATAACCGATGGGGCGCTTTAGTTTTCGAAGCAAAAGGATATGATAATGTTACAAATGTTTTTAAAGGAGTTTCTGAAGGAAAAGGAACTATTGGTAAAGATTCTAACTTGCCTGACGGAACCTACTTCTATCTTTTAAAATATTCGAATTCAACTGGTGATAGTTTCCATAAAACAGGTTATTTGTATATTAAAAATTAATGGACTTGGTCTAATTGGTCTTTATTTTTAAATTGAATATAATCCCTATTGATATTGTTGATAAAGTTGTCAATGAATGCACTGAAATCAAGTTTTTTTAAAATTTTGTCTTAGAAAAAGTATTAAAAAGGAAAATCATTATTGGTCTTTATCCTCTCACAAATATGGATTATTTGACCGTTTTTGAAGAATGGAAAAAGAAGAATTAGTAAATTTTAAACTTTAAATTTGACAATCTCAAATGTATCTAGTCAGAAGCAAGAAATTTAATTGGGTTAATTTATCCCGAAAATTTCATATTTCGAAATAATTAATTTTGTCGTATCTATTGGTCTATTTATAATAAAAAAAAAGCCTTAAACTCCTGATTTACAGTGTGTTTAAGGATTTTTTAGTGACCTTGACTGGATTCAAACCAGTAACCTCTTGAGCCGTAATCAAGTGCGCTATTCAGTTGCGCCACAAGGCCATTTTGCTTACTTGTTCATTGTTTACAATGTTGTCTACTGAACTTGTTTGCGGGTGCAAATATAGGAATAAATATGTATCTTGCAAGTATGAAATCGTATAAAAATGAAAAAATATGAGCTTGAAAAAATATATACGTGATATTCAGGGTTTTCCAAAAGAAGGAATTGTGTTTAAAGACATCACTCCCTTGCTAATTAATGCAAATGCGAGGAAAGAATGCTTGGAAATATTGGTTTCTACAGTAAAAGACAAAAAAATTGACAAGGTAATTGGAGTTGAAAGTCGAGGTTTTTTCTTCGGGATTCTTTTGGCGGAGGAATTGAATGTAGGTTTTGTTCCAGTTCGGAAACCCAATAAATTGCCTTTCGAGACTATTTCTGCCTCTTATGATTTAGAGTATGGTACTGACACGCTTGAAATTCATACCGATGCTATACAAAAAGGAGATAGAGTTTTGATTCACGATGATGTTTTGGCTACCGGTGGAACAGCAAAAGCGGTTTGCGAATTGGTGGAACGATTGGGAGGTATAATTGTACAGTGTAATTTCCTGATGGAAATCACTTTCTTAAACGGAAGAGAAAAGATTGCAGGAAACGAGATTTTTGCGGCGATGACGTATTAGTTTTGTGTTCAGTAGGCAGATTAATAGGTGACAGTAGGCAGTATTTAGAATCTGCATTCTGCATTCTTAATTCTGCATTCTAAATTCTTAATTCTGCATTCTAAAATTTTAACCAAGCGCCCTTGTGGTAACATAATAACGATAGCCAATAATTGCCATTTGCCATTTTTTGGCTTTGGACACATCCAATCTTTGTTTAGTAAAGCTTGGTAAAATAAGTTTGTTGACTTGGGCAAGGATTTTAAACATAGCTTGATTTTTTTTCAAAGATATAAAAAAAGACGGTCTTGATGAGTGACCGTCTTTTTTATTGATTTTTAGTGAATACCGCCGCTATTTGTTTTCTTTTTCTAATTTGGATTGGTATTCTTCCATTTGTTTTTCATAAACTTCCATTTGTTTATCAAAAGCCTCCATTTGTTTATTGAACGGCTCCATTTGTTTGTCAAATTCAGCCATTTGTTTGTCAAAAGCTTCCATTTGAGGTTCTAGTTTTTTCATTTTGGCGTCATACTCTTCCATTTTCTTTTCGAAATCTTTCCAAGCCTTTTTATCTCCGTTTATTGGGTCTCCTTTTGGTGCTTTTGGCGCTTTTGGAAAAGCAGGAGCTTTAATTTTTGAAGCTAGCGTAGGAGGTGTTGGTGGTGTAGGAGGGACTGGTGCATTTATATCCTGAGAAACTCTATTTCGGGTAATAATTCGAATAGTTTTCCCGTCTTTATTCACGTCCATTCTTTCGATTGTTCCTTGGTCTAAATTGTCTAATTCGTTCTGGTCTACTTTTTTATCATTGATATAGATATCATTTTCGCTGCCTATTTTTGCAAAATTTTTTGTAATGATTCTGATTTCTTGTTTGTCATTATTCTTGATGACATTCATAGTGGCAATATCTTTTGGATCCAATTTATCCATTTCGGTTTTATCTGATTTTGCTCCATCAATAAAAATGTTGGTATCATCAGGAATACTGATGTTATGGGATGCTACGTTATTACTTAGGGTTAATTTATCATTCTTTCTGTTCTCTTCGGTAACGATTCCAATATTTGTGGTTCCATTATCATTTTTAGAAATGGCTATTGCAAAATCTTTTATAGGTTCGCTGCTATCCACTTCTGTAACTGTGGCTGCTTCTTTTCCTTTTTGCAGTTTAATTTTTAAACCAATTAATTCATTATTTGAGTTTCTTTTAATTTTAGAGAATGTGGTTTGTATGCCATATTTTTCTTTTAGAATTTCGGCTTTTTCTTTTAATTCCGCTTCCGTAGTATTTTTTGTGATTTTATAAACATCTACATCATCAGAGGCTGATTGTTCTACTTTTGGGTTCACATTTTTTTCCTTTGCAATCACTTCCATTTGGAATAAAAATACAAAGGCAATTAAAGCCGGAAGTACCAATGCATACTTCCAGGAATTCCATTTTTTTGATTGATTTTTGTTTAACATAACGATTCGTTTTTTGATTAATGATTGATAAAAATGATTGGTAAGCACAACACAATTCTCGTGTGTTGTTATTTTTAAAAGCGTGAGTTGGTACGCTTTTTTGTCAGATATGTTTTTGGTGGCTTCACTGTCGGCGATGAATTCCAGATTTTGTAAAATGGCATTTTTGTACAACCAAATAAACGGATTGAACCAAAAAAGGATGCAAAAGAAACGCGTGATTAGGACGTCTATCGTATGGTATTGCTCGCTGTGAACTTTTTCATGCTCCAAAATACTTTCCATTTCAGACTCGCTGTACAATGATGAGTTGTAAACGATGGTGTTGAAATAAGAAAATGGAGCAATGTTTTCTTTGAGGTCAATGAATTTATGGTCGGCTTGTCGATGAATTGTTTTTCCTTTTAAAACGCGATTAAGGTTATAAAAGTCTAATGCAAACTGGGCTAAAAACAATACTATTCCAATTATATAAGCAGCGACCAAAACGAGATACCAATTGATTTCAAAGCTTTCCTCTTGGACAGGTCTCATGGGAAGTTTGGACCAATCAAAATTGGTTGATGTTGGTTCTACCCAAACAATTGTGGTAAAAACTATCCATGGCAAAATTGCAGATGTAAACAAACCTGCTAAAAGAAACCAACGATTTGCTGTAAAAAAAGTCTCTTTTCGCAATAGGAAATAATAAGCGATATAGAACATTCCAATTAGTCCGCTCGATTTTGCGATATATATGAATAGTGTTTCCATTTTTATTGCTTTTGTTCGATCATAGAAAGGATTTCACGCAGTTCGGCTGCCGATATTTTCTCTTCTTTGGCAAAAAAGGAAACCATATTTTTATATGAACTATTAAAATAATTATCGATAGCGGTACTCATAAAACCTTTTCGGTAATCTTCAATACTTACAATTGGGAAATATTGATGTGTGTTTCCAAATGCATTGTGATTTACATATCCCTTTTCTTCCAGATTGCGAATAATGGTAGATAAGGTGTTGTAATGCGGTTGGTCTTCGGTGATTTCGGCCATCACTTCTTTTACGAATGCTTTTTTGAGCTTCCATAAAATGTGCATGATTTCTTCTTCTTTGTTTGTTAGTTTTTGCATGATGATTTTATTTGAAACAAACTTACAACTATATTTCTAGTTTACAAACTATAAATATAGTTATTTAACTAAAATTTTAGTTTTGTATTGTTTTTACTGAGATTGGAATGTGTTTTTTAGCCTAAAAGGTTTTGGAAAGCTGTTAGGATGTGTGTATAGAAAACGATAAAAGCAAAAAATATCTTTTGAAATATAATAGTTGTGGTTTACCGTGTGAGGGGTAGGAGCAAGCTACCGAAGTAGCGCTTATGACCCGACAGCATTATGTAAGTGGGCCGAATAGGCGGTTTGTATATTTGGCCCATTTATATAATGGTGGCACACCCTAATTATTATGTAGATGTTATTTTTGTTCTTTGTGAATAATTTTATTGAGCCAAATACAGCAAAGGAAGGATAGTGTACCCAAAGTTCCCATGATAAACCAATTGACTTGATAATTATAATGTGCAATGATTTCCAAACCTGTTTTGGAACTGACTATATGTGCCAGACTGAAACTCATGGTATAGAAGCCCATATATTTTCCTTCTTGACCTTTTGGCGCGCGGTTGAGGGCAACGGCATTGACAAATGGGAAAGAAAAAATTTCTCCAAAGGTGAGCAATATGATGCTAATGGTCAAGATTCCGACCCAAGAATCGAGTAACAAAATGTAATATCCAAGTGTTATGAATAGCGATCCAATTGCAATGCTTTTTATTTTGTTAGTTTTATTTCTTTCCAACCTGCTAACAATCGGCATCTCTAAAAGGAAAACCAATAGTCCGTTGATGGAAAGCAACATTCCGGTTTGGAATTCACTGAGTCCGAATTTTTCGCTGTGATATAAGGGTAAAGTCGAAAATATTTGAAGAAAAACCATGAAAGTTACAAAACTGATAAAGAGAAGTAACCAAAAAGGTTTGTCTTTGAAGACCGATTTTGGAACTGTTTTGGTTATCGAATGATCTGTGGCAGCAGGTATTTTCTTTTTTTCTTTGATGTAGAATGCAAAAATCAAAATCGCAATGATGCAGGTGCTTCCATCGACCCAAAATAGGCCTTGGTATCCCATTCCTATTATAATCAATCCACCCAATGCAGGACCAGCTGTAAAACCTAGATTTACAGCTAAGCGAATTAAAGACAGCGCACGAACTCGATTCTCGGGTTTTGCATATACGCTCAGTGATACAAACATGGCAGGACGAAACATATCGGAAATGGCCATAATGACAAACATCCCAAAGCATAATCCCCAAAAGGTTGTTATATATTGCAGCAAAATAAATAGGATTCCGCTCGTAAAAAGGCTAAAAATCATGATTTTATAAAACCCAATTTTATCGGTCAATTTTCCTCCTAACCACGAGCCTAGCATAGAACCCAATCCAAAAGCAACCATAATCCATCCCACTTCGCCATAGGTAAAATTCAAATCTTCCTTTAAATATTTGGATAAAAAAGGCAGCACCATAGTACCGGCTCTATTTATAAAAGTGATTAGGGCAAGTATCCAAACTTCGCGTGTGAATCCTTTAAAATTATTTATGTAGCGACCGAGGGCAGTTTTGAGCATTAGAAATTTCGAGTTTTTTCAAAGGTAAAAACTTAAATGATTAACAGCAAAGAACGCAAAGAATTTCGTAGAGTTCGCTAAGCTTTGCGTTCCTAGCGCTTTCTTTGCGCTCTTTGCGGTTAATTTTTTTATGGTATATCATTTTTAAACTATTTTTGCTTAAAATTTAAAGATATGAGAGTTATACTGACTTTGGTTTTAATAGCATTATTTAATGTAGGTTTTGGTCAAGAAAAATTTGACATGGCAGTTGTCGAAAAATTTCAAAAAGACCTCAATACCGAATTTGCCGATGCAAAAACAAGTCCTCTTTTGCCTGAAGATTTGGCCCATTTCAAGGCATTGGATTTTTATCCTATAAATGAGAAAGCCTTTGTAGTTGCACAATTCATTAGAACTGAGAACGAAAAACCTTTTGTGATGCCAACTACTGGCGCGAAAAAACCTATGTATGTAAAATACGGTGAAGCTCATTTTCAGTTAGAAGGAAAAGAGTTAAAACTAAATATTTATCGCAATATTGAACTTTCCAAAAAAGAAGAATACAAAGACCATTTGTTTTTGCCATTTTCGGATTTGACCTCGGGAAAAGAGAGTTATATAGGCGGGAAATACATTGATTTGAAGATTCCAGCCGGAAATACCATCGTTATTGATTTTAACCAATCTTACAATCCCTATTGTGCATACAGTTATAAATATTCATGCCCAAAAGTACCATTGGAAAACGATTTGTCTATAGAGATCAAAGCAGGTGTAAAGAAGTTTCATGACTAATGAAATTTCTTAATTTGCATACCCACAAGTTAACGAATCAGGACACAGTCTTGGAACTCGTCAATCAATATCCACAGGAATTTGATGCTGGGATTCCGTATTATTCCATTGGGATTCACCCCTGGTATATCAATGAAGAAAGATTGGAGACCGATTTGCAAATTATAGAAAGCAAATTACAGGATTCAAATTGTCTCGCTCTAGGCGAATGTGGATTGGACAAACGTATCGAAATTCCGTTAGAATTGCAGCAAATGGTTTTTGAAAGACAATTGCTTTTGGCACAAAAACAAAATAAACCTGTTGTGATTCATTGTGTGGCTGCTTTTCAAGAGATAATTGCGCTCAAAAAAAGATTAAAAATTACGGTTCCAATGCTGATTCACGGTTTTTCAAAGAATAAACAAGTGGCCAAAGAACTCATCAATAACGGATTTTATATTTCATTCGGGAAATATTTACTACGTAATCCTGAATTGGAAACGGTTTTTCAAAGTATTCCCAATGATCGATTTTTTTTGGAAACGGATACAGTGGAAGAAGGAATTGAGGAAGTGTATACCCTGGCGGCCCGATATAAAAAATGGAATATGGATGAACTGCAACAACAAATAAAGAGTAATTTTGCAGCAGTTTTTAAAAAGCAACTTTAAGAATAAAAATAAAAAGAATTGATATGGCAGAGTGGACAGAAAGAGCCGAACTATTATTTAAAAAAGAAGGATTACAGAATTTGCAAAATGCTCATGTAATGGTCGTAGGACTTGGCGGAGTAGGTTCTTTTGCAGCAGAATTTTTGGCTAGAGCTGGAGTGGGTACGATGACCATTGTGGATGGCGATGTGGTGGATATTACCAATATAAATAGACAATTACCTGCTTTACATTCTACAGTAGGACAGTCTAAAGTAGACGTTGTAGGCGATCGATTAATGGATATTAATCCTGAATTGAATTTGATTCGACTAAAAGAATTTCTTTCACCAGAGCGTGCTTATGAGATTGTGACCAATGAATATGATTATGTTTTGGATTGCATTGATAGCGTAACACCAAAATTGAATTTGATTATTTCTGCCAAAAGAAAAAAGGTCCGAATCATAAGCAGTATGGGAGCTGGAGGAAAAATGGAAGCTTCCAAAGTGAAAGTTACCGATATTGCCAAAACGGTAAATTGCTATTTTGCCAAAACAATCAGAAAGCGTTTAAAGAAAGAGAAAATCAATAAAGTGAAAGTGGTTTTTTCTTCTGAAATTCAAGATGAATCCAGTTTGCGCATGACCGATGGTTCTAACTTTAAAAAATCGTTTTATGGAACCAATAGTTATATGCCAGGATTATTTGGCTTGTATGCTGCCGAAACAGTGATTCGATATTTGCTTAAGAAAGAAGGAAGGGTTTAAAGTTTAAAAGTTTATGATGGTTTAAGGTTTAACATCATATTAAACGATTTTCATCAAACAATTTTAAACTTTTAAACGATTTTAAACAAAATATTAAACAAAATTTTTCAAATGATACAAACCGTAATTTTCGACATGGATGGTGTAATTGTAGATACAGAACTCGTACACCGTTATGCTTATTACAAACAATTTGGCGAACTGAATATTGTGGTTCCAGAGGAAATGTACACTTCTTTTACAGGATTATCGACTCGCAATACTTTTCAAAAATTGAAAGAGCATTTCCAGTTGGAACACGAAGTGGAAGATTTGATTTTGAGAAAAAGATCTATTTTTAATGATGCTTTCGATAGTAAAGAAGACTTAGCTTTGTTGGAAGGAGTAGAGAATTTAATTAAAGATTTTCACCAAAATGGAATGCAATTGATTGTGGCTTCATCAGCTTCAAAAGTGACGATTGACAGAGTTTTTCGCCGTTTTGATCTGCACCAATATTTTTCGCATATCGTAAGTGGTGAAGATTTCCCAAAATCAAAACCACATCCTGCTATTTTCCTCCATGCGGCTTCCTTATCAATTGCGCCAAAAGAAAACTGCATCGTTATTGAGGACAGTACCAATGGTGTCAAAGCGGCCAAAGCTGCTGGCATTTTTTGTGTAGGATATAATAGCTTTCATTCCAAAGATCAGGATTTGTCACTGGCTGATGTTGTTGTGAATCATTTTGATGAATTGAACTTTGAGAAAGTGTCACAGTACTAATGAGTTTATAAATTAAACATATATCGAATTTCAAAACAGTAGAACATGCTTTTAAAAAAAAGATATTTTACTTTTTGGAGTATTATTTTTTGATTTTCCATGATAGTAGGTTTTTATAAAGTTGACTATTGTTAAAATTAATCACGTCATTATTAATTAAATTTGATTTAATTACAATACAAACTTAAACTTGAACCTCTTTTCTGTTGTTACATAATTTTTTATAAAGCTTATATGATTTATTAGTTTGCTGTTGGGTTGCTTTTTTTGTTTTTGCAGAGATGGAATTTAAAGAAAACAGTATAATAACTATTTTTTGAATTAAGGAAATATTAACATTTAAAGCTTTTTGAATTTGTAAATTTGAGGAAACACTTAAACCAATAATAATGAAAAAAATACTTTTTGTTTTAGCATTTATTATAGCGCCCTTTATCACTGAGGCTCAATTGAAAACTCCTCAAGCCAGTCCTAAAGCGACTGTTTTTCAAACAGTTGGGTTGACGGATGTAGAAATAGTTTATTGCAGACCAGCAGCAAGAGGAAGAGCGGTATTTGGAAATTTAGTTCCTTTTGGAAAAGTTTGGAGAACAGGTGCCAATGAAAATACAACTATATCTTTTAGCGAAGATGTAGTAATTGATGGTAAAACTTTGCCTAAAGGAAAATACTCTTTGTATACAATCCCTAAAATAGAAAGCTGGGAAGTAATTTTTTATTCTACCACAAACAATTGGGGAAATCCTGAAGTTTGGAACGAGGCTAATGTAGTATTGAGAACTACGGTAAAAGAAGATGCATTGCAAAAATCAGTAGAGTCTTTCACAATTGGTATTGGTAACTTGACTGCAGATACTGCTACCTTGGATATGGCTTGCGAAAACTCTTCTGTTTCAATGAAATTTACGGTTCCTACTCAAAAAGAAGTATTAGCAAATATTGAAAAAGTATTGGCGGGACCAACATCTGCTGATTATTTTTCAGCCGCGCAATACCTTTATCAGTCAAATGGTGATAACGCAAAAGCAATGTCTTACATGGATAAAGCTATGGAATTGAGTACTGAAAAACCGTATTGGTACACTCGCCAAAAATCATTGATTCAAGCAAGAGCAGGAGACAAAAAAGGTGCTATTGAAACCGCAAATCTATCTCTTGTAGCTGCAGAAGCTGCAAAAAATCAAGATTACGTAAAAATGAATAGAGAAAGTATTGCGGAGTGGAGTAAAAAATAAGGCTCACCAAACAGCATTCGGACTAATTATTATATTAAAAATCCCGTTTCGTCTATAGGGCGAAACGGGATTTTTTAATAAACTGTTTTATTATTTTGATATTAATTTACACCATCACATAAGGTTTTTAGAGTAATTGAATAATCTGGATTTAAGGGTTCGTTGGTTTGTGCTAATCTTTGAGAACCTGTATTTGCCGGACATGCAATGTCATTGGTTGCATCATAAATAAGACTTTTCCCTTTTAGACTAATGATAAGTTCTTTGGGAACATAAATTTGAACTTTGGTAACTGAATAACCTGAAGGAATATATCGAACGTAATAACCATCAGGATGCAATGTCCAAATACCACTAGGATAATCTGTTCTTGGCGGTGCAAAACCAGCAAGAATGGCATACTTTTCCATTTCTTGATAGGTATAGTTTCCAGAGGTTATTAAGCCACGAATGTTGTTTTCGGCCTCAAATACAGTTTGTACACTTTCGGGTAGTTTTGCTTTGGCTTGATTGATAACATCATCGGGTAAAAAACCGAGAGCACCATCTTCCAGTTGCATTAATTGTTTTTTGGTTAGTAGGGTTACAGCGGTCAGTTTTACTTCAGTACTAAAATCAATGAATTTTGTTTTGGCAATGATTGCCCACAGTAAAATTTGGATGTCATGTTGGTGTATTTCAGGATGATTTTCAGCACTTTTTAGTATGGCTGTAACAATTTCTTTTTTGGATCCGTTGGTAGGTGCGTACATATAGCCATCTCCTTTTGATGGTGCAAATGTTCCTGCGTGCAAACAATAACTTTTATTGGTCATTTCATAATAGCCGGCACAAAGCACAAATCCTCCATTGGGTGCTTTAGGCAATAGATATAATGGTTGAGCGACTTCTAATTTGAAAAAATTAGGCATTTGTGAGCCCTCTTTATTTACATCTTCAAAAGCGGTTGTTATGGCTGCAGGTTTTTTGAATAGCTTATCAATGCCAAGGCTAGAAGCTCCTAGTTTTAATAAATCGGTTGAAATACCAAATTGAGCATAAGTAGTATTACTGCAAAATAATTGAAAAAACAGGGCTAAGCAAATAAGTTTTATTGATTTCATTATTAAATGGTTGGTTATAATTTACGTGCCAAATTTAGATTTTTTTAAATTATATTTTAGTATTATTTGTATTATTTTTTTTATAAATAATTTAAAAAAATATTGTAATGTGTTGTATTTTAGAGAAACACTGCAGTGCTTCTCTACAGATGATTATACTAAAAATCCCGAATCGTGTAGAAACGGGATTTATTCGATATTGATTGTATTATAAATAATTTTATGGCGTTATATTTTCTGCCAATGTTGTTTGTTCTTCGGTTTTGAATATTGTAGTTTGCAACATATAAGATAATACAATAGTGAGGAGGGCTCCTATAAAATTGAGCCATAAATAGCCTAGTTTTTCTGCACCGCTCGGATAAATGAAGTTGGTGAAATAGTATATAATAAAAATGGCTATTTGACTAATTATTGCACTGTAGTAAATTGATTTTCCGCGTATTTTTTTGGTATAAAAACCAACCAGAAAAATCCCTAAAACAGTACCGTAAAATATAGAACCAATGATGTTTACGAGTTGGATTAGATTTTCAAAAAGCGTGGCAATGCAGGCAAATGCAATAGCAATGATTCCCCACATTAGTGTGAAAAGTTTTGAAGCATTCAGATAATGTTTTTCAGTTTTTTCTTCTTTGACATTGCGTTTGTAAATATCAATGGCTGTTGTTGATGCCAATGCATTTAGTCCGGATGCGGTAGAAGACATCGCTGCTGAAATGATTACCGCCAGTAATAAACCAATTAGACCTTTGGGCAAATAGTGGAGTATGAAATAGAAAAAGACATAATCTTTATCATTTGTTTCGGCTTTGTTATCTGCTTTTGAAATAATCTCTCTGGCTTTGGCTCTTAATTCTTTTTCTTTGAGTGCCAAATCGACCAACTCTTTTCGAAGGGTAGGATTGTCATAATCCTGATTGAGCTGATCTATGTACAATAGATTTACGACTTTTTCATCTTCAGATAATTTGTTTAAATCTTTTTGTAAATTTTGATATTCGCCTTTGTATTTTGAATTTTCAACTGTTATTTTATTGTTTGGGTTAAAGTTCAAAGGCGTTTCATTGAATTGAAAAAAAACGAAAACCATTACTCCAGTTAGTAAAATCAAGAATTGCATAGGTACTTTTAAAAGTCCGTTCATGATTAATCCCATTTGGCTTTCGCGAACGGATTTTCCAGACAAATAGCGGCCAACCTGTGATTGATCGGTTCCAAAATAGGCTAAGGCAAGAAAGAAACCACCTGTAATTCCGCTCCAAAAAGTGTATTTTTCATCTAAATCAAAAGAAAAATTCACGATATTCATTTTCTGATTGGCTCCTGCAATATGCATAGCATTGTCAAAAGTCATATCATTAGGCAGATAATCGAGAATAAGAAAAAAAGTAATCAGCATCCCAGATAAAATCACGAACATTTGTTGTTTTTGAGTGACATTTACAGCTTTTGTTCCTCCCGAAAAGGTGTAAATAATAACCAAAATACCGATAATGATATTCATGTACGTAAGATTCCAACCCAATAGTGCCGACAAAATTATAGAGGGAGCATAAATGGTAATTCCGGTTCCTAAACCTCTTTGGACCAAAAACAAAACTGCGGCTAATGAGCGCGTTTTTAGGTCAAATCTTTTTTCTAAATACTCATAAGCAGTATAGACTTTGTATTTGTGATAAATAGGTATAAAAGTGAGGCATATTACTACCATTGCAATTGGTAATCCAAAATAGAATTGCACAAATCCCATTCCGTCATGATAAGCCTGTCCTGGAGTCGAAAGGAAAGTAATGGCGCTGGCCTGTGTTGCCATAACCGAGAGTCCTACAGTAAACCATGGAGTTTCGTTGCTGCCCAGAATGTAATCTTCAACGTTTTTACTGCCCCGTGTTTTCCAAGCTCCATAAATTACGATAAATAATAGTGTTATTATCAGTACAATCCAGTCAAATAATTGCATAGGTTAAGAGTATAATTTCATAATTAAATAAAAAACAATGATAAACAGGGCATTGGCAACCAGGACTAAGGTATAGTCTTTTGACCAGATTTTAGGTTTTTTTGAATCCATGTTTTTTGTTTTTAAGGTTTCATTTTTTGGTTAGGAATACTTACGGAAGATTTTATCGAAATCATATTCGATAACAATTTATAGGCTCCGGGAACTCCTTCCGGTAATTCTCTAAAAAGACTCAGACCTGTATAAATATAATTTCCTTTTCCGTACGGAGCAATTAACAAAGCGCCATTCTTTGGACTTTCTCCTTTGTCGTTTGAGGACAGAATAGGAGTGAAGGCTTTGTCAAACTCTTTTGGATAATACAATCCCTGTTCCTGTTTCCATCCTTTAAAATCACTTTGGGTAATTGTATTTGGATAATTCAATGCAGGATGATTGGGGGCAAGAAAACGGACTTCAGCATTTTCTTCAGTTACTCGATCGTTAGAAATTGTCAATGGATAAGGAGCAATTTTTGATGTTATTAAATCCCTATTAGTGTTGTATTGTACAATCATTGTTTTTCCGCCTTTTACAAAATCAAATAAAATATCCTGTTTGTTTGCCAATGCGTCAATAGTATTGTAAGCACGCACACCAGTCATGACAACATCAAAAGTGTCAAGTCTCTCTGGTGTTATTTCTTCTGGTTTTAGGAGGGTCACTTTGTAACCCATTTGAGTCAAACTTTTTGGGACTTCGTCACCTGCTCCCATGATATAGGCAATTTTTTCCTCATTGGTTTTCAAATCAAATCGGATGCACTTTACCTCAGAAGTTTTTAAAATCTGCTGTTTTGTAATATGGTCATAATTAATGTTGATTTGCTCTTTATCAAATGGAACTCCATCAATAGTTGCTATGCTTTTTCCAACAATTTCGCTCATTTGTGCTGGAGGCGAAACTTCAAAATAAACGGTTTGTTCCATTCCTTTTTTATCCAATTGAAAAGGTATAGATTGGGGAGAAACTTTCCAATCTTTTGATAAATCCAATTTTAAATTTCCTTTAAGGTCATTTTTTCCCGCCTTTATCGTTACGCCAACATATTTAGGTTTGGTATCAGGAAAAAGCAATACTTTATCTTGAATTGTCGTAGTAACTTCGGGAACAATATCCAAAAAATTATACATTTCACCTTTTACATCATCATTGTATTTGTAAACGATAATTCTTTCAAATGGGATTTCAATACCGTTAATTTTTATATTAAAAATCACTTTAGCTTCTCTAATAATATCAGGAATTCCAATGTTTTTTTGATCTTCTACAGTGTACAATCCTACTGTTCCTTTTTCTTTTAACCAATAAGGTTGCGTATAGTTTATTGATTGAGGTAATTGTAAATCTAGAGCACTGTTTTGTAGTGTGTTGTTTTTTAGATCGGTGTTCAAAACCGTAGTTTTTTGGTCGGGTAGAGTCGTAACACTTGCTAATTGCATGGCTATTGGACTTCTATTTATAGCTTCCAAATTCAGTTTTACAACACTTCCAGGAGTTGCTTCTTGGGAGTTGGAAACAGCTTCCAAATACAAACCGGAACAAGCTGCGATGATTTTTTTTATTTCTTCAGATTTTACTATTTTCCAATGATTTTCATCCAAGGCTTGAATCATAGTATATGCTTTTATTAAGTTTGGAATACTAGCCGAAGGATTTTTAAAATCATATTGATTGGCAATAACGGTAATCAATTCGCCAATTGCTTTTCCGCCTTTTACACGGTTCCAACTCGTATCGATTCCTTCAAAAAGTGATGATTTGTCTTTTAAGGGTTCACCTTTTAGAAATTCCAGATATTCGGTGTCTTCACCACGAGTTCCGGTACTTCCAAATCCTTGTGATTTATGACTACTGCGACTTAAAGCCGCTATTTCCTGATTGGATTTCCCCAGCGTAGGGTAGTAAACACCAGTTGGAATTGCAACTAAATTGGATTTATTGGCTGCATCAAATTTTTCTTTGCTGCCATAAAACCACCAAGAAGTATTAAAAAAAACACGTTTGGGTTGCCAAGGTTGTACAAGTTGTAATTGTTCCGGAAAAGAAGCAGGATTATTGGCCAAATCAAAACCTTCTGCACTCAGCATTGCCGAGGAGGTGTGATGTCCATGAGTAGTTCCTGGCGAACGATGGTCAAAGCGATTGATGATGACATCTGGCTGGAATTTGCGAATCGTCCAAACAAGGTCTGCCAATACTTTTTCTTTATCCCAAATCTGTAATGTTTCTTCTGGGTTTTTGGAATAACCAAAGTCATTGGCTCTGGAAAAAAATTGTTCGCCACCATCGATTTTTCTTGCTTCAAGAAGTTCTTGTGTTCTTATGACACCAAGTAGTTCCCGTAATTGTGGACCAATTAAGTTTTGACCACCATCTCCTCTGGTTAATGATAAATAGCCAGTTCTCGCATGAATTTCATTAGCCATAAATGAAATTAAACGGGTGTTTTCGTCATCAGGATGTGCGGCGATATAAAGTACAGTCCCCAGAAAATTAAGCTTCTGAATTTGATTATAGATTTCTGCTGAATTCGGTTTTTGAGGCTTTTGAGCGTATGTTATCTGTATAGAAAGGACTAAAACTAAAAATGATTTAAAAAAAAGCTTTCGCATATAACAAGATTTATTATTTCTAAAAAAAATAGAATTGTAAGTATTAGTTCAAGTCCAAAAATACTAATTAAATAATGGGAATATTTAGCTATAATTCCAAAAGTTATGTTAATGTTTGATATTTATTAGGACAATTTTTAAAAAATATGCGACTTAAAGATTAACAAATTTGATATAAAAAATTAGTTTTCTATGTCAATTATTTAAAATTAGAATGCTAAATTTGAGAATGTTATAATGAAAATATTCATTAGAATTTGAAATTGTCCCTTTGTCTACAATTAACCTAACCAGAATGAATATGCAATACGAGGAAGATGTTTTGAAAAATGGTTTTGAGCAAATAACGATTGTTCAACCCGATGATTTTGAAGGCAAAGTTACCACTACGCTAATCCGAAAAAGAGGTTCTTCAAAAGCTACTAAAGCCATTTTATGTATTCATGGTTTTAATGATTATTTTTTTCAAGATGTTATAGCTGAAGAATTTTTAAAGAAAGACTATCATTTTTATGCCTTGGATTTAAGGAAATACGGGCGATCTATTCTGCAAAATCATAAGGCAAATAATGTGAGAGACTTATCCGAATATTATGAAGATATTGACAGTGCTTTGGCTATTATTAGAGAAGAGGGAAGTCAAAAAATAGTATTGTACGGTCATTCAACAGGTGGATTGATTATAACTTTATATGCTTCGGATCGAAAAGAGAAGGCACTTTTTGATGTATTGATATGCAATAGTCCTTTCTATGATTTTAATGTGCCTTGGATTCAAAAGAAAACAGTTATTCCTGTGCTTTCCTTTTTGGGGAGATTAAATCCAAATATTACTTTGCCCATCGGATTTTCAAAATTTTATGGTAAAAGTTTGCACAAGCATGATTTTGGGGAATGGGATTACAATTTACAATGGAAACCCCACGTTGCGCCTTCAATCAATGCGGGATGGATAAACGCAATACATGATGGGCATTTGAAAATTGCAAATGGGATTTCAGTTCATAAACCGATTTTAATTTTGCATTCTATTAAATCAGTAAATCCAAAGCATTGGGATGAAGAAATGTTTGAGGGAGATGCTATTTTGAATGTAAATGACATTACCGAAAAAGCAAAATTTATTGATTCTCCCCATAAAGAAGTTATTGGCTTCAGAAATGCTATACACGATTTGGTATTGTCCAGAAAGCCAGTACGGGATATTGTCTTTAAAACTATATTCGAGTGGTTGGATAAGTATTCGAAAAATTAATTAATTTCTTTAAAAATAAAAAAAGCTGCAAACATTTTGATCTGTTGCAGCTTTTTGAATTTTATGAGAAAGATTATTTTTTTAATTTATTTTCAGTATCAGTGTAGTTTCCTGTTATTGAAATATTGGAGGCTTTATTTACTTTACCATAGATTGTGATTGATGAACCAGAACCTATGAATTCAATGTTTGAATTACTATTTAAAGTCAAATCTCCCCATATCACTACAGAACCTTCAATTTGTAATGTTGCATTACTATTAACTGTTAAAACAGTTGGGTTTGCTTGTTGGTATTTTCCTTGACTCAATGAGCCATTCATTATGAATTTTCCTTTGCTGTTTATAGTAAGATTGTTTTGAACTGAGATAGAACCACAATGTGTAAGAACTGAATTTGAATTTATGATGATTGAATTTATGGCTGTAGAACCATAAAAACCTTTAGTTTCGTTTGAGTTTAAAATCAAATCAGTCCCTAAATTATAAGCAGGAAGTCCTGTGCATGAATTTACTGTTGGAGCAGATGGTTTTTCCATTTTGATGATTTTCAATCCGCCTTTACCACTGGCAACATAAATATAATCACCGCTTGTTTTTACATAATTAGCAGATCCATTGATTCCTACAGTTCCGACTAGAGTTAATTGATCTCCTGTTTTGTATACATTAAGTCCATTTCCTCCATTAGCGACAAAAACATAATCTCCATTTACTGATACAGCATTAGTAACCACATCATCAGGTTCTGTTGTTGCAGCTGGAGTTAATGAAATAGTTTGAATTTTGGTTCCCGTAGTCATGTTGTAAACTCCTAGTCCTTGATACCCTTCAGATACCAATACTTTATCGCCTACGAAATCAATTGTTCTTTTGGCGCCTTCAGCATCATCTTTCCAAGAAGAAAAAGATTTTATCAATTCTAAGTTGGAGGCGTTATAAATGTTAATTCCTTTTGTACCGCTTAACGTTATTACCTTATCGTTATTGATAGCAACCGTTCTTAGATCTTCTATTGCTTTACTGCTTACTATTTCTTTGGTTGAATTGTCAAATTTGAATAAACTTCCTGTATTTCCAGATACGGCAAAATAATTACTAGTATTGGAAGCAATATCTGTGGTTACAAAGCTAGCAATGTCGGTTGTTGTTAAACTGTTGGTAAATGTTCCACTAGAAGTCAATTGCATGTTCATTACAATGGCTGGTGATTCTAATGCAACATTTTTATCTGTATTTGTCGCTCCTGCAATTATTAATTTACCATTGCTATACACTAAGGAAGTAATATCGGTATCTGGAATTAAAGCCGACATCACTAACTTTGGTTTGTATGGATCAGAAACGTCAATCATGTCAATGGCCCCGGAATACTCGCTCCCTTGTAATGTGTAAGCTACATAAGCATAATTACCATTTACTGCAACGTGATTAGCCTGTAACGTCCTTCCTTGACTGTCTTTTGGTGCATTGAATTCAGCAATTTGTGTTAGTGGTAATTGAGCCGATTCGGTAACCAAACTTTTCCTTGTTGATGGATTTACAATCGAGATAACCCCCGAATTGGTTAAATCCAAACGTTGATTTAACTGAGTTTGATTATCATTGATTACAATCGCATTTTTATCTGGATTTATTTCTGTATTGGAATCATCCTGATTTGTACAAGAAGTAATAAAAGCTAAGGTTATGATTGAAAATAATAAAATACGTTTTTTCATGTTTTTGTAAAAGGATTATTGTTTAAAGTTTTAATAAAATTTCCGTCTGAACATTCTTTTAATGCTGAGTTTGAAATGTTTTTATGCTATAACCAATAACTATGCCAAAATCTGATTAAATGCTTTTTTTATCGATTAAATACTTCATTTCTATTATTTTATGTTTTTTTTATAAATAATTTATCACAAAAAAAGAGTGCCGTTTATAGCACTCTTTTTGTTGAATTAACGATATATTGAATTAATGTTTTCCTTTTCCATTATGGCCTTTTTCGCCATGGTTATCGTGGTGATCATTACCATGATGGTCGTTATGATTATCATTATCATGGTGGTCATGATCATCATAACGTACTTGGTACTCACCTCTACTTTTTTGAGGTTTTCCCTTGTAACCTTTGTAGTATTTCACTTTGTGGGTATTGAAATAAGTATAAGGGGTATGACCATGGTAATCAGTCAAAACTACTTTGTAGCCATGGTATAAGTCGTAGTTTCTACAATGGCTTGGTAAATATCTGGAACGAATCCATTTTCCATTTCCAAAGTAAATATACTGTGCCAATCTGATGTCATAGTAAACTTGAATATCCGGTAAATAGTAATACTCCACTTCGTCGTAACCGACAGGTCCCCAAACAGGAACAGGAGCAGGGGCTGGGGGAGGAGGAGGCGTTCCTACATGTACATTTACGTTTGGCGTTCCTATATTTACATCAACAGAAACCTGTGCCTTTGTTGAGCTCACCGTAAAAAACAGGATTGCGATAATAAATAATTTAATTGTTTTCATTGTATTTAAATTTAGAGTTGGGTTTAATTTTAAAAAATAATATTTATTTAACCGTTAATCGGTAAATTCATTATTATTGTTAGTAGGTTTTTTAATAATTGAAATTCCTTTTTGAAAGAATAAGTTGTTAGGATAAATAACTATTTCTCCTTCTTTTGAGCGGATTGTCACGTGAAAAGCACCAATATCTTCTATTTCGCCTTCCACAAGATAATCTTTGTCATGGATTAAGATAACGTCTCCAATTTTGAACGGAAACGAAAAAAATAAAATAATTCCTGATGTAATATTACTCAATATAGACCATTGTGCAAACATTGCTACTCCAATCACCGTTGCAATTGACGAAAGTGTAATGAGAATATCTTTGGCTTGAACTCCCCAAATTAATATTAAGGTGATTAAAGCCAAAATATTGATAAGGATATTAATGTATTTTATAACTAAATTGGTTCTTCGTTCAATAATTTGGCTTGTCTTTGCATATCGTCTCACTAATTTTGAAACAACAGTGCGGGACAAAATGACAATCAAAATCAATACTCCAGTACTTATCTGCTCTTTAAGATATTGATCAAAAAAATCCATTAATTTTTTTATGTTTTTTATAAATTACTCAAATAGTCATATACTTTATCTGTCGGCATTCCCATAACATTGGCATAGGAACCTTCAATTTTTGAAACTCCAATAAATCCAATCCATTCTTGAATTCCATAAGCTCCTGCTTTATCATACGGTTTATAATTTTCCAAATAATAAAGAATAGCTTCATCAGTTAACGCATTGAAGGTAACTTTTGTTGTCTCGTATATCAAATTTGAAGATAAATTTGTCTTGAAACAGACCGAAGTTATTACTTCGTGCGTCGCATTTGATAACGATTTCAATATTTCAAAAGCATCCTGATGGTCCTTAGGTTTACCTAAAGCACAATTTTTGTGCCAAACAATAGTGTCACTCGTGATTAAAATTTCATTGTTTTGCAATTCACCTTCAAAAGCGCTGGCTTTCAGTTGTGCGAGATAGTTAGTGATTTCCTCTGCTTTCAATTCGGGTGGGAAAATTTCTTCGATTTCTTTAAGCCGAATTTCAAAATCCAAGTCCAAATCCTTAAAAAATTGTTGTCTTCTTGGAGAACCGGAAGCTAATATAAGTTTGTAGTTTTTGAGTTTTTCTTTAAGCATGGTGTAAAATATTATAGGTAACAATCGCAATTGAGAACAATCCAGATAAAATAATAAGTTTTAAGACAGTACTCAAATGATGAAAATCCTGGCTCTTTTTGGCATCTACCATTTTTACAGCAAAATAAATTAATGGAGCTACAATACCTATTAAGGCATATATTGTTGCTAAGTATAAATCGAATGCAAAAAAGTAGTTTTTGATGTAGAATATTACCATAACCAATGGAATCAAACTCAAAGCTAACACTAATTTTGATGTTCTGCTGATGCCTAAAGCAATGGGTAATGTATTCATTCCCTGATTGTAATCGCCATTCACATCTTCGAGATCTTTTACAATTTCTCTAATAAAATTAATGACAAAGGCAAATATTGCATAGTCCAAAAGGATAGAAAACAAGTCGGCCATAATGATTCGGTTTCCAGGATTGATAACTGGTAATAGGTCGAAAATCCCAATTATCAGTACGCTGAAAGCCAACAAAGATGCCACAATAAAGTTTCCTATAAGTAAAATTTGTTTCAAGCTGGTCGCATAAAGATACAAGGTTGCCGAAATAATAATAAAAATAGCCGCAAACCCTGGTTTCGCAATTACATTTGATAAATAGAATCCAGCGCCAACTCCCAAAACGGTACAAACAAAATAAACATTGTAAGCATTGGTTTCGGATATGCTTTTTCCAACAACAACCTGATTGGGTTTGTTGTCATTGTCGGTTGCCTGATCCATAATGTTATTGATGACATAACCCCCAGCAGCAATCATAACCGTTGCAAATACCAATAAAAAGTATTGCCAGTCATTAAGTGCCAAAGGAATATTTTGGTAATTTAAAAAGGCATATCGAAAAAGCAATTGCATCAAAGCAAGCATCAACAGGTTTTGGTAACGTATTAATTTGAGGTATTTCATGTTCAATATTTGGTTTTGGGGTATGAGTTATGAGTTACGAATTCACAGAAATCTAAAATCTGCAGTCTTAATTCTTAATTCTGCAATCTAAAATCTTAATCAAGTTTCCCGTCAAAATAAGCCATCCATTTTCCTTGCACTTTCATCACTTGTTCAATCACATCACGAGCGGCACCTTTTCCTCCTTTTATGTGAGAAATATAGCTCGAAACAGCTTTGATTTCGGGACTTGCGTCTTGTGGGCAAGTAGGCAATCCTACCAATTTCATTACGTGATAATCGGGGATATCGTCACCCATGTATAAAACTTGTTCCGGATTGATTCCATAAACATCAGTATATTCTTTGAACGTTTTCACTTTATCTGGAGTACCCAAATGGATATCGGTAATTCCTAAATTGCGAAGTCTCACGCGAACACCTTCGTTACTTCCGCCCGAAATAATGCAAACATGGTAACCACTTTCTATAGCTGCTTTCATGGCATAACCGTCGCGGATGCTCATCGTTCTAAGCATCTCTCCTTCATTGGTAACAAAAACAGAACCGTCCGTTAGTACGCCATCTACGTCAAATACAAACGTAGTAATATCATTCATTATTTCTTTATAGCTTTTTGCCATGATTTTGTATAGATTGGGTTAATATTTTATAAATAGTGGATTGATTTTCATTTGACAAAAAAGATTCATGTGCTTCAATTGTCGAAATATCATTGCGTTTGGCTGGACCAGTTTGGGCATCTTTTGGCGAAAGCGTCAAGAGTTTCTCGGCAGTTTCCAGAATCAATGGTTTCAAGATATCGAAAGGAACATGATTCTCTTGGCAAATATCGTTCCCTAATTGATACAAATAATTAGTGAAGTTGTTGACAAAAACAGCGGCCACATGCAACGCTTTTCGTTGGTGGGAATCGATTTTATAAACATTATCAGAAATGGATTTCGCTACTTTTTCCAATAGTATATAATCGTTTTCAAACTGTGTTTCCAAGCAAAAAGGGATAGTTTTAAAATCAATTGCTTTCCCTTTGGTGAAAGTCTGTAACGGATAAAAAACGCCTTTTCGATTCTTGTCATTTAGCGATGTCAAAGGTGCGCTTCCCGATGTATGGACGACCAAGCGATTTTCAAAAGGCAATTGAGATGAAACGCTGGCAATCGCATCATCAGAAACGGCAATGATGTACAAATCGGCTTCCACCAAAGCATTCCAATCATTGGTAATTTTATTGGAATCGAGATTGGGACTAATATCTTTTTGAGTTCTTGAAAAAACCTGAATGATTTCGACCACATTGTTTTTTGCGAAAGCGTCAATCAGGTGTTGCGCTACATTTCCGGAACCGATAATCGTTATTTTAATCATTTGGCAAAATTAGCAAAAAAAATGAAGTGTTGGTTTCAATTTTTTAATCTCACAATAACTGGCATATGTATGGTTTATTGCTTTTTCTCTAAAAAAAGACGCTTAATTTTGGATTAAATTAACAATTGGGTCCTTAAAGAAGTGGACATTTTTGAGTACTTTTGCGACACTTTATTAAACGAAATTTACTCCCAAATGGATAAAAAATTATTCTCTGTCCTATTTTCTACCCGATTGATGGCTTTATTATTCTTGACTTTTGCAATTGCAATGGGAACAGGAACTTTTATCGAAAGCAAATACAATACCGATACAGCTCGAATTTTAGTTTATAATACCTGGTGGTTCGAAGCTATCATGGGATTTTTCATGATTAACTTCATTGGAAATATCAAGCGCTATCAGTTGCTTAAAAAAGAGAAATGGGCGACTTTAATTCTGCATTTGGCTTTTATATTTATCATAGCGGGTGCTTTTATTACGCGTTACATCAGTTTTGAAGGAATGATGCCGATTCGCGAAGGCGCTGCAGAGAATCAGTTTTATTCGGATAAAACATTTCTGACTCTTTTTGTTGATGGAGAATACAAAGGGGAAATGAAGCGTAGGGTTTTTGAGAAGCCTCTTTTATTGTCACCAGTTACCGACAATGATTTTAAGATGACGGGTGATTTTGCAGGAAATCCGTTTGAGGTGCACTATAAAAATTTTATTATGGGTGCCAAAGAATACGTTAAGCCCGATCCAAAAGGCAGCTTATACTTTAAATTGGTCGAAGCTGGAGCCGGAGGCCGTGAAGAACATTTCTTGAAATCGGGCGAAGTGCAAAACATTCACAATGTACTTTTTGCCTTGAATAAATTTACTGAGGGAGCAATCAATATCAATACCACAGGAGAAAGTTACACGATTCAAATGCCTTTTGAAGGAGATTTTATGCGAATGGCTGACAAACTACAAGGAAAAGTGGTGAAAGATGTTGTGCAGCCTTTGATGATGCGTTCATTGTATAGCATTGGAGATATTCGTTTTGTTTTTCCAGAGCCTGCAGTTACGGGAGTAATTGACTATGAATCCAAAAATGATTTTAAAGAAAAGAATCATGAGGATGCTCTTATAGTTAGGCTTTCTGCCAATGGAAAAGAGGAAATAGTGACGTTAATTGGTTCCAAAGGGAAAACTGGGGATTCTAAAACAGTTAAAATTGGGGCGAATGAATATACGTTTTTCTATGGAAGCAAAGCTTATGTCTTGCCATTTAAGATTAAACTAAATGATTTTATTGCTCAAAAATATCCAGGAACTGAGAAAAGCTATTCTTCTTTTGAAAGCCAAGTTACTGTTCAGGATTCGACAAAACCGTTTGATGCCAGAATTTACATGAATCATGTATTGGATCATGAGGGTTATCGCTTTTTTCAATCTTCATTTGATCCAGACGAAAAAGGAACAGTATTATCTGTAAATCACGATTATTGGGGAACAACAATTACTTATTTAGGATACTTTTTACTGTTTTTTAGTATGATGGCTATTATGTTTACCAAGCATTCCCGTTTTGCCGATTTGAAAAGAAAATTAGATGTTGTGAAAGATAAAAAAGCAAAATTAATCACGATTTTGGTATTGTTTATGAGCCTAACCGGTTTTGCACAAGAACATAATCATGATCATTCAAATGAAAAGGCAGGAGATTCACATGCTGAAAACACGGGGCACGTTAGGATAAAACCAACGCAAAAACAATTGGATTCGGTATTGACAGCTTATACCGTTACGCCGGAACATGCAGCAAAGTTTGGTAGATTGATTATTCAGGATGCCGGCGGTAGAATGAAACCAATCAATACTTTCTCATCTGAATTGTTACGAAAAGTAAGCCATTCCGATACTTATAACGGAATGAATTCGGATCAGGTATTTTTGTCAATGACACAAAGTGCACAATTGTGGATTGAAATTCCGCTTATCTATATTAAATCCGGAAACGACAGTATCCGTAAGATTATCGGAATTGATTCCAAAGATAAATACGCGCCTTTTATTTCTTTCTTTGACGAAAAGGGGAATTATAAATTATCGCCATATCTTGATGCGGCCTACAAAGCCGGGAATCCAAATCAGTTTGAGAAAGATTTTGTTGAAACGGATAAGAAAGTAAACTTGATGGAATCTGCCTTGAGCGGAAGCATCTTGAGAATTTTTCCAATACCAAATGATCCAGGCAATAAATGGATTTCGTATTTAGAATTGGAACATGCTGGTTTGAAAGGAATGGATTCTACGTACACTAAAAGTATATTGCCACTTTATTTTGGAACCTTAAGTCATGCCATCGAATCCAAAAATTATAAAACTGCAGATGATTTACTGGAAAGCATCAACGGTTTTCAAAAGAAATTTGGAAGTAAAGTAAGGCCAAGTGACGATAAAATTAATCTTGAAATCGCATATAACAAGTACGATTTGCTTCAAAAGTTGCCTTACGCTTACTTATTTGGGGCAATATTGATGCTGTTCTTTACTATTCTTAAAATCTTTAAGGAGTCCAAAGTTTTGAATGTTTTAGTGAATTCAATGCATATTTTTATTGCGGTGCTTTTCGTATTGCATACCATTACATTGTGTGCTCGCTGGTATATTTCGGGACATGCACCTTGGAGTAATGCTTACGAAGCTATTGTATATGTGGCTTGGGCAACAATGTTCTTTGGATTGGCTTTTGATATTAAATCGAAATTGACTGTGGCTTCGGCGGCGTTTGTAACTGCAATGATACTTACGGCAGCTTATGCAAACTGGATTGATCCAGAAATTGCAAACTTGCAGCCTGTTCTTAATTCGTATTGGTTAATGATTCACGTTGCAGTTATTGTTGCAAGTTATGGACCATTTGCTTTGGGAATGATACTTGGTTTTGTGTCACTTCTTTTAATCTTTTTTACGAATGAAAAGAACAAAACGAAAATGGATTTGAATATTAAAGAAATCACGTACATCAACGAAATGTCACTGACAATAGGTCTGATTATGTTAACCATTGGAAACTTCCTTGGGGGACAATGGGCCAATGAAAGTTGGGGACGTTACTGGGGTTGGGATCCAAAAGAAACTTGGGCATTAATCAGTATTATGGTATATGCATTTGTGATTCATGCTCGATTTGTACCTTCTTTAAGAGGTAAATGGACTTTCAATTTAATGAGTATGTTTGCTTTTATATCTATTTTGTTTACTTATTATGGGGTAAACTTCCATTTGGTGGGATTACATTCCTATGCAAGCGGTGAAGCCCATTCATTGAGTTGGATTTGGTATTCTTTAGGCACAATATCTTTAATCGGAGCTATTACATATCCAAAATACAGAAAGTTTTATAAGAAGTAATTTTTAGAACTAATTTATATTCTAGTAAGGTTCGGCATCGTGTTGGACCTTATTTTTTTGTTTCATGTCAAAATGGTTATTTATTTTTTTTTAAAATAATACAAAACTTACGTTTAATTAAAAAAATGGTATTTTGTAGATATAATTTGCTTTTAAATGAATTTTGGCACGGTGTTTGAAAAGTTAGTCATAGATAGTTCTATGACTCCAAGATATTGTAGATTAGGTTGGTAGGTTGGTTTACATTCAAATATCTATAGAATTATCGATTACAATTAGTTAGTAAGATGCTCCTTTATGGAGCATCTTTTTTATACAATATAACGAAATTGTAGAAGCCACTTTCGCATATTTTATTTTGACTAGACTGACACAAGATTAGCTAATCGATTATTTTTAAAAAAAGGGGTTTCAAAATATTTTATTGAAATATTAATCTTATATTTTGTTTAAAATTATGTATTTTGTAGATTTTATTTGCCTTTAATTGAGTTTTGGCACAGTGTTTGAAATAACGATTATAGATGATTTTATTAGGTTTGGTTATCCTAAGTGTTTATAGGTTAGTAAGTTGGTTTTTACAGAGTATCTATAAAAGTTATCGGTTACAGTTAGTTAGTAAGATGCTCCAATAGGAGCATCTTTTTTTTACTATTAAAACTATTAAATCAATCTAGAAGATTTCGGATGCTATTTTGGAATTTGAATACAATGAATTTATTGAATACACTATTGATAATGATATTCAAAAGATCAAATTTTAAGTTGATATGTATTTCAAATAAAGTAATGTTAAACTTATTTTTAATATAAAATAATGTATTTCAAAGGTTTAATTTGTTTTTAATTGAGGTTTTGGCATAGAGTTTGTAATCTGTTAATAGATGATTTGATTAGATTTTACAAATTTTAAATTTGAGAGGTTAGGTTTAAAGTTAGTTTAAATGGGGAAAATCTAATAATGGTTGGTTGTTATTTAGTTAGTTAGAAAAATGCTCCCAAAAGGAGCATTTTTTTTTTTTATTTTGTTGAAAACAATTCAACTGATAAAATTAAAATTACACTTTTCCTAAAGTATATAATTGATCCATTGTTGGACTTAAGCTTCCTCCGGCGGGTTCTAATGTAATACCAAAAGCTTCTGCGTAGTCTGCATTTTCAACTGCAAATATTTTTTGATTATTACTATCGAAATTCTCTAATAGCCCAATACTTGTCGGAGTTAAAGGATTCATTTTTAAAGCCCAAACTTGATAAACCATTCCTTTTGGTGGTTCAGGTAATCCTGCGGCATCCACATAAACAATTTTGGTTTCTTTATTCCAATAAACTTTCGCAAATGACTTAGGATTTACTGCCTGTCCGCTAAGGGCCACTACCGTATTTTTTTGATCTCTAATTACTGCCAGACTAGTTTCGGCTGCTTTATTTTTTTGATCTAAAAGGTTTAATTCTTTAGCTAGTTTCTCTTTTTCATTACCAATAGATACAATTTGGTTGTTAGTTTGTCCCAGTTTTTGGTATTGATAACCAATTCCAATCAATAATACTATTGCAGCTGCCCAGCCCATATATGTGGACCAATTTCTTGGTTTCATTTGGATAACACCCGAATGTTTCAGTTCGAGTTTGGCTTTTATCTTTTCAAAATTGGAAACCGAATGGAAAGGAGAAAAGCTTGACGATAATGCAACAATTCCTTTTTCAATAGCAATGATTTCATCGTTTACTTCAGGATGATTTTTAGCCATAGTACTGACTTCTAAGTTTTCGGCTTCACTGAGTAAACCGTACACATAAAGTTCTAAAATGCCTGATTCTATATATTCTTTTGTATCCATTATAATTTCAAATAAAGTCTTAAATCGTTAATACAATTTCTATTTTGTGTTTTGACAGTTCCAAGGGGAATGGCCAATTCCTCTGAAGCTTCCTGTTGGGTGTATCCTTTAAAAAAAAGTAAATCTATAATTTGAATACATTTTGGTTTTAGCTTTTTGACAAATTCCTGAATCCCAATTGTATCAATTTTATTGACCAGTTTATTGCTGTCGTCTAATAGATGTACGAAATTATCAGAAGAAAGGTTTTTTTGACTGTCATTAAAATTTTTGGATCTCAATTTATCTATTGATGTGTTTCGGGCGATATTGAGAATCCAAGTATAGAACCTCCCTTTACTTTCGTTATAGGAATCGATATTTTTCCATATTTTGACAAAAACTTCTTGGAGTACATCTTCAGCTTCTTCTCTATTTTTTACCAACACGTTAATTACCGAAAATAGACTTTTGGAGTACATATCATAGAGATAGGTAAATGCTTTTTCATCTTTCTGGTGAATTAAAACTAACAATTCATCTTGAGTCATATTATCTTTTTTAGTGGTTACAAACATATACAATTACATTAATAAATAGCAGATTATATTTCTTAATGCAACAACTTTATTTTTTTTAAATAAAATTATGATTTTATTTTGTTTTTAAATAACTGTAAATCAGATACATGAAGAATATTTTAATTTTTTATTCACTTTTTTAAAACCAAAACGCATCCAATCCCGTAAATGCTTTTATAACTATTTAAATTATAACAAAATGAAAAAAACAAAAATGATTTTAGGTCTGTCGCTAGTGGTGATCTCAGGCTTAATTTTAGTAGCAGCGGATCACATTGATGCTCCAGGAACTTCAAGTGGTGATGCGGGTGACATTACAGATGTGTACACTTTCCAGGGTCAAGATGCCAACAATTTGGTTTTTGCTGTAAACACACAAGGACTATTAAGTCCAAATGCAACTGGAGCTGCAACATTTAAAGAAAATGTGATGGTAGAAATTAACATTGACAACACGGGTGACAATGTTGAAGATTTGGTAATTCAAGCGATTAAAAGAGGAGACAAAATGTATTTCTTCGGACCTTATGCTCCTATAACTACAGGAACTTCCAGTACGATTAAAACGAGTGCAGCTTCTGGAGAAGTAGCTATTTCAACTTATGGAGCAATGCCTGTTACAGCTTCGCAAAACGGAATGAAATTTTTTGCAGGACCAAGAGACGATCCATTCTTCTTTGACCTTGGACAATTCAAATCAATTCTAGCAGGAACAGCAACAGGTTTTAATAATCCAGGAACAGACACTTTTGCTGGAACCAATGTACTTTCAATAGTTGTTGAAGTTCCAAAAGCAATGTTAGGTACTTCAAGTACATTAAACATTTGGGCAGAAACCAAGAAAAAACAATAATTAATTTACTATTCCTAAATTTTATAAATATGAAAACAAATAAATTCAAAATTATAACTGTTGCATTAGTTGTCGCTTTTATCTCGGTGAACTGCGATAATAATGACAATAATACTAATGATGGTGTGCAAAGTATGGATTTTTCAGGCACATATGTACAACAAGATCAAATGGCCAGACCAGCAATTAACACAGTTTTTATTGCTTCGGGACAACCAAAAGATGATTTCAATGCGGCTATACCTTCTGCGATGGGAGCCAAATATCAGTCTGTTTTTCAATCTAGGTTGATGGCATTAAATGCTGGTTATACTACCAATGCTTTAGGACAAGATGCTGCTGCATTTACAGGTCTTTTAGCTACAGATGTATTGAATGTTTCTAAAACTGCCAAAACTACTTTCTTTGATGGAACCAATGTTTTAACAGGAAGAGCATTAGCGGATGATGTTATCGATGTAGAGTTATTATTGATTTTTGGTGGGCCAATGGGTACATCAAATGCAGGACTTACTTCAGATCATGTTAATGCAAATGATAAAGCATTTACAGCTTCATTTCCATACTTAGCAGCTGCTTGGTAATATTTTATATAAAAAGCAGAGTGAGTTTTGGACTGCTTGCTCTGCTTTTTTAATTCAAAACGAACAAACAAACAAACAAACAAACAAATTTGGATTATGAAAAATTTAAAGATACTACCATTATTGGCTTTCTTCGTACTATGTATTAGTAGTTGTACCAACAAACCGTCTCAAATAACCAACACTTTGGATTATGAGAAATATCTAAACATAAAAGACAATAAATCTATTGATTTTGCCAATCGGGAGATTAATTTTTGGCAAACAAAAATTGATGCGGCTCCCAACCAAAAGATGTATTTGGGTATGTTAGCCTCAAATTATGGTACTCTTTTTCAATATACGGGAAACATAAAAGATTTATACAAATCCGAAGAATTGCTGACACAATACAATGAAGCTTATAAATATTCTCGTGTGTCGACCATTCGGTCATTGGCACGAAATTATATTTCCCAGCATCGTTTTAAAGAAGCTTTGAATCTTGCCAATAAAGCGTTAGCCATTGGCGAAGCCCGAAAAGAAACCCAAAAATTACTTTTTGATGTGCAAATGGAAGTGGGGAATTATCCTGAAGCTCTGAAAAACCTAAACGCCATTCGTGACATGAATGATTATGATTATTTAATTCGTTTGGCCAAATGGAATGATCATAAAGGCGATTTGAAAACCGCTATTACTTTTATGGAAAAAGCAAGAGACATTGCCATTGCAGATGATGATAAAACTTTGAAAATCTGGTCGTATTCTAATTTAGGTGATTTTTATGGACATGCTGGCAGAATACAGGAATCGTATGATAGTTATTTGAAAACACTGGAAATTGATCCTAATTATTCATATGCCTTGAAAGGTATTGCCTGGATAGTTTTTTCGCACGAAAGAAATACCACCGAAGCGAACAGAATTATTACGGCTATCGCCAAAAAACATGATACACCAGATTTTTATTTATTGAAATCACAAATCGCACAATTCAGTGGAGATAAATCAGAGGAAGTGGCGAATAGAAATGCTTATTTTTCAATGCTCAAAAAGTACAATTACGGAGCGATGTACAATAAATACAATGTTTTGATTTATGCAGATGATAAAACTACCGCTTCAAAAGCGCTCGAAATCGCTAAAGTCGAAATTGATCACCGACCAACACCAGATTCTTATGATTTATTGGCTTGGTCGTATCTAAATTTGGGGCAAAAGAAAAAAGCTTTGGAAATTGCCCAAAAATATGTAGCTGGTAAATCCTTTGAACCTAAAGTACAATATCACTTGGCAATGATTTATAAATCAAATAATATTATCGAAAAAGTAAAGCCAATCAAAGAAGAATTATTGGGAAGCACTTATGAATTAGGGCCTATTTTGGAAAAAAAAGTAAAGCAATTGTAATTTAGAAATGAAAAAATATACACTAATTTTTCTGGTTTTATTTGGTTTAAATGCATTCAGTCAGATTCAAAAAGGGTTTGTTATGGATGAAAATGGAAAACCAATTGAAAATGCAACTATTACCAATCCAAAATCGAATACACATTCACATACTGATGAAACTGGAAATTTTAGTATCGATAAGTCCAATGTAGGAGATGTTCTTAATGTTAGCGCATTGGGATATAAAAAAACGGACTACACTATTATGAATTCTGAAATAAGTATTCTAATGGAAAGTGATAGTTATAAACTGGAGGAAGTTGTTATTCAGTCAAAAATATCAGCAATAAATGTGATTTCAAAAATTGATTTGGAAACGACTCCTGTAAATTCATCGCAGGAAATATTGAGAAAAGTTCCGGGATTGTTTATTGGTCAGCATGCTGGCGGAGGAAAAGCGGAACAGATCTTTTTACGTGGTTTTGATATCGATCACGGAACAGATATCGCGATTAACGTAGATGGTATGCCAGTAAATATGGTTTCGCATGCACACGGGCAAGGATACGCCGATTTGCATTTTGTAATTCCGGAAACAGTCGATAAAATTGATTTTGGAAAAGGAACGTATTACGCAAGTAAAGGTGATTTTGCAACGGCTGGATATGTTGATTTTGGAACAAAAGAAAAACTGGATTTTAGTAGCATTGGGGTGGAAGTTGGACAATTTAATACCTTTAGAACGGTGGGCTTGTTTGATCTTTTGGGAAACAACAAAAAACAAAGTGCCTATATCGCCACTGAATATATTCTTACCGATGGCCCATTTGATTCGCCTCAAAATTTCAACCGAATCAATTTGTTCGGAAAATATTCATTTGTTTTAGAAGATAATAGCCGGTTTTCTATTATTGCTTCTCGCTTCACCAGCAAGTGGGATGCGTCAGGTCAAGTGCCACAACGTTTGGTGGATGATGGAACTATTTCCAGATTTGGATCAGTAGATGATACCGAAGGAGGAGTTACTTCGAGATCTAATTTTAATGTTTCATTCCGCAAACCAATTGATGAAAATACGTTTTTGAAAGCGAATACCTTTTATTCGAATTATAAATTTGAATTGTTTTCGAATTTTACTTTTTTCTTAGAAGATCCTATCAATGGAGATCAGATTAAGCAAAAAGAGGATAGAAATTTATATGGAATCAATGCGGAGCTGAATAAAAACATCAATAAAGAATCGGTTGATTTGTTATTTCAATTGGGTTTTGGCGTTAGAAACGATGCGACAACAGATACTGAATTGTCCCATACGTTGAATAGAAGTACCACTTTGGAAGCAATCAAATTGGGAGATATAGATGAGTCAAATGTTTTTAGTTATTTGAATACAGAGATTCGTTTGGGCAAATGGTTGATCAATCCTGCAGTTCGATTGGATTATTTTAAATTCGGTTATCAGGATAAGTTGGCGGGGAATTACAAGACACAGACAGAGAGTCAAGTAAAAGTGTCCCCAAAATTGAATTTTGTTTATTCACAAAATAATGATTTGCAATTTTATCTTAAAGCCGGAACAGGTTTTCACTCGAATGATGCCAGAGTTGTGATAGCAAATAATGGAAATGAAATTTTGCCAACAGCAATCGGGACAGATATTGGTACAATATGGAAACCTTTTCCCAGGTTAATTGTCAATTCGGCTTTGTGGTATTTGTATTTGCAACAGGAGTTTGTATATGTAGGGGATGCGGGAGTTGTAGAACCAAGTGGAGAAACGAGTAGAGCTGGTTTTGATTTAGGTATTCGTTATCAGTTAAATAATTATTTCTTTTTCAATTTTGATGCTAATTATACGCATGCCAGAAGCATTAATGAACCAAGTGGACAGAATTACATTCCGCTGGCTCCAGGCTTTACCTCGACCGGTGGGTTAAGTTTTCAAAATTGGAAAAAGTTTTCAGGGGGATTACGTTATCGCTATATGAATGACCGCCCAGCCAACGAAGACAATTCGATAGTGGCAAAAGGCTATTTTATAACCGATTTCAATGTCAATTATACTTTCAAAAAAATAGTTTTTGGCGTATCGGTTGAAAATTTATTTAACTCGGAATGGAATGAAACTCAGTTTGCCACAGAATCCAGATTAAAGAACGAAACCGCCAGCGTGGAAGAAATTCATTTTACACCAGGAACGCCATTTTTCTTGAAAATTGGAGTTATCTATAAATTTTAGTCCTAATTTAATTTGTTTGTTTGAAAACCCAGAAGCTTTATTGATACTGGGTTTTCTTTTTTAATTAACTTTTGTTCAAGTAAAATAATTTATGATAACACAAATAAATGCGTAATTTTATATAAAAATAAAACATATGAAAAAAATAGTAGTAGCAATCTGCGTGATGTTCTTTTTAAGTATCCAAATTCAAGCTCAAGTGAAACAAAACATTTATCAATTCAAAGTAGAAGACTTATACGGTAAGACTTTTGATTTTTCCACACTAAAAGGCAAAAAAGTAATGATTGTCAATACGGCTTCAAAATGTGGTTTGACACCTCAGTACAAGGATCTCGAAGCTTTATATAAAGAATATGGATCTAAAGGTTTTGTGATTGTAGGCTTTCCAGCCAATAATTTTGCTTCGCAAGAACCTGGAACTAAAGAAGAAATTGCCACTTTTTGTCAACAAAATTATGGAGTTACTTTTCCAATGATGGACAAAGTTTCTGTAAAAGGAGCTGACATGTGTGCCGTTTATCAATTTTTGACCCAAAAATCTAAAAATGGTTTACAGGATTCTGAAGTACAATGGAATTTTCAAAAATACCTTATCAATGAAAAAGGCGAATTGGAAAAAGTAATTTCTCCAAAAACATTACCAACAGATCCTGAAGTGGTAAAATGGATTAAAGGATAATTTTTTAAAGAAAAATCAGTTATAAAAAGAGTTTGCTAGTCAAACTCTTTTTTTGTGGAGTATATTTATGAAAAACTAAACTACCCTTTAGCAATAACTTCCTTAACCGCAGCTTCATAATTGCGAATACTTTTTGATTTTTTAATGTTTTTATGGACTTTGTGGGGATTTGAAAATATAACCGAAAAGTATTCCCATAAATGATGCATTTTCAATAGAATATGCGTTTGTCCAGATAATGATTCGCTGTATCCTTCATAAAGTGTGTCATGAAAAGCACTGAATAATTCCATTTTGTTCTTAGGGTATTCAGCAGAATCACTTTTTATCATACTCGGTAAAAATGGATCAGCAATCAAGCCTCTACCAATCATCCAATGGTCTATGGAAGGAAAGCGTTGTTGCATTTCGTGAAATTTAGCCACCGAAGTAATATCACCGTTATAATATAGTTTATGCTTAGTGTTGTCAATGCATTGCTGAAACGCATCCAAATGAACACCTCCTTTATAAAGCTGTTTCCCAATGCGGGCATGTATTGCAATATTCTTAATTGGGTATTTGTCCAAAATAGGCAAAACATCAAGAATTTCTTCGGTAGTGTCATACCCCAAACGCATTTTCATGGACACAATAATATCGGTCTCTGAGTGTGCTCGGTCAAGAATGTAATTTATTTTTTCGGTATTACTGATAAGCCCGGAACCCATACCGGATTTGGTAACCATTGGATACGGACAACCTAAATTCCAGTTCAATTCTTTATAACCCAATTGCTGAACATATTTTGCTACAAATAAAAACTCCTCTGCATCATTGGTAATAACCTGCGGAATAACCTCCAAACCAACATTGTTTTCAGGAAGAAGGTCTCTTTCGTAAGACGATTTTATAACCAGTTTTCCGTTCAAACGGATGTATGGAGAATAATAAGTGTCAATTCCTCCAAAATATTTGTTGATGGCATTTCGAAAACGAAAATCAGTAAATCCTTGTAAAGGTGAAGAAAGCAGGGTAAAGCTCATAGTATTTATAAAAGTGCAAAGATACTATAAAGTTACAAGTCATAAAGTCAAAAGTTTCCTTATTGCTAACATATCTAATAAAGCAATTTAAAGGCAATGAATTTAATACTTTAAAACATTCGACTTCATATCACTCCAATATTAATTGCATAAAAACCGAATGCAACCAACGATCAAATTTATAACCTGATTCTTTGATGATTCCAACGGTTTTAAAACCAAATTTCTCATGAAATTCCACACTGCTTTGATTTTCTGCATCGATTACGGCAATCATAGTATGAAGCTTTTGTCCTTTTGCTAATTGAATTAATTCATGTAATAGCAATTTTCCAATCCCTTTGCCTTGATGGTCTTTATCCACATAAACGGAATGTTCTACGGTATATTTATAAGCTTCTCGAAATCGAAATTCACTATACATACCAAAACCAACCACTTTATGATCTTCTATAGCAACAATAACAGGGAAATGCTTGTTTGTTTTTTCTTCCAATATTGCTTTTTGCTGTTCGTAACTTCTAATGTTATAATCGTACAAGGCTGTTGAGTTTAGAATATTATAATTTATAATATCCAGTATGGCTTGTGTATCTTCGGTTTTATAAGATCTTAATTTGATTTTCATCTGAAGTTATTTATTGTTTTTTATTGTTTATATGTAATTCGTATACCTTCATTGGAATATGCAACAGATTCAAAGTAATGCTCATTTCATAAAGTCAATATTTGTTGTTCAAAATTAAGAAAAATAGACTCAATTGAAAGGAAAAGCCTTGGTAACTTTGTAACTTTGCAAAACAATTTTTAGAAGTTTTATTTTTAAACTTTTAAACATTAAACTTTTAAACAGTTAAAATGACTTACCCCAAAATACCTTTAGCACAAAGCATACTTCAAATTTTTTTAGCCAAAGAAATCACCAACATTATCATATCTCCCGGTTCAAGAAATGCACCCCTTACTATAGGTTTCGCCAGCAATCCTGCATTTCAATGTTACAGCATCGCCGATGAGCGTGCTGCCGCTTTTTTTGCCTTGGGAATAGCACAGCAAACTGGTAAGCCAACTGCTGTGGTTTGTACTTCGGGATCGGCATTGTTGAACTATTATCCGGCTTTTGCGGAAGCGTTCTATAGCCAGATTCCATTAATTGTGGTTTCGGCAGACAGACCTCATAGCAAGATTGACATTGGCGACGGACAAACTATTCGTCAGGGAAATGTATTTGCCAATCATTCTTTATACAATGCCAACTTATTGGAAGAGGTCTCAGAAGAAAACGATCGAAAAATAAATGAAGCCATTAATACGGCTATAGCCAAAAAAGGGCCAGTACATATCAATGCTCCATTTGAAGAGCCTTTGTATGAAACGGTTTCGGTGCTAAGTGTCAATAGTTCCATTTTTGCTTCCGCAAAAGTAAATCGTACAGTAGACATCAAAGATTTACAGGATTCCGCTTCTCTTTGGAATAAAGCTTCCCGAAAATTGATATTGATAGGGGTAAATGAACCCAACTCAATTGCAGAAGAAACAATTGAAGCATTTGCAAATGACGAATCGGTTGTGGTGATGACGGAGAACACTTCGAATGTATCCCATGAAAGCTTCATAAGTAACATTGATACCATTATTACTCCATTTACAGCTGAAGATTTTGAGGCTTTTCGTCCAGAAATCCTAGTAACTTTTGGCGGAATGGTAGTCTCCAAACGTATTAAAGCTTTCTTAAGAAAATACAAACCCAAGCAACATTGGCATATTGACACGTTAAGAGCCTATGATACTTTTGGTTGTCTAACAAAACATTTTGAGGTTGAACCCAATACTTTTTTCAATGCTTTTTTGCCATTAACCTCAAAAATTGAAAGTAATTATTTTTCTCGATTGAATACAGTTAAAACCTTACGCAAAGAAAAACACGATATTTATTTATCTAAAATTCCTTTTACGGATTTCAAAGTTTTTGAGAAAGTGATTCAGAGCTTGCCCCAAAACAGTCAATTGCAAATCAGTAATAGCTCTGCTATTCGATATGCGCAATTAATACCAATAGTTCCATCAATCGAAGTGTATTGCAATAGAGGAACCAGCGGAATCGATGGAAGTACTTCAACGGCTATTGGTGCGGCTGTCGCCAATGTCAAACCGACGGTTTTTATAACAGGTGATATTGGATTTTTATACGACAGTAATGCACTTTGGAACAATTATATACCGAAAAATTTTAAAATCATTTTGATTAATAATGGAGGTGGAGGTATTTTTAGAATTTTGCCGGGACATTCGGAAACACCTGTTTTTAATACTTTTTTTGAAACTTCCCATAACTTGACGGCAGAACATTTGGCAAAAATGTATGGCTTTGATTATACGATTGCAAATGACGAGATGAGTTTGTCCAAAGGTTTAGATTTGCTATATGCTCAAAATGATAAACCAGGTATCTTGGAAGTTTTTACACCAACTTTGGATAACAATACCATATTATTGCAGTATTTTAAGGAGTTGGTCTAATTGTACTATTTTGTCATAAACAGGCTGAAGAAATAAAAACTGTTATAAAATTAAAATTTAATTTGGTTACCAAAATTTAATGAATAAATATTGAATAAAAATCGCACACTTTAATAATAAATTACTAAATTTGAGGATGTTATAAAATCAAAAGTAAAAACCTTAAATATATTTTTATGAGTGCAAAAGACGTATTAATTGTAAAATATGCAGCCGATTTGAAAGAAAAATGCGGGATTACTCCAGATATGGACTTATTGACCAAAGTGACTACTGGTTGTGGACCGTCCATATATAATCCAGATTCTTCCATTATTGCGGGAACACAACAATCCGAAATTGCGACGGTAAAAAATAATTTTTTAATCAAGAAATTAGGTTTGACTGATGGTCCTGAACTTCAAAAAGGAATCGATGCTGTTTTGGAAAAATATGGAAGGTCTAATAAAAATAAATATAGAGCGGTGGTTTATTATTTATTGGCTCTACATTTTGGAAGGGAAAGTGCTTACAATTAAAAATATTGAACTTTTCAAAAAGCGTCTTTAATGGACGCTTTTTTTATTGATAATGTTTTTATAAATCCCATTTTCAAAGTTCGTACCTTTGCACATTAAACTTAGTTGAAAATACAACTTAGAATCTCAATAAAATGATTGAAATAGGAAAATACAATACGCTTACAATATTGCGTGATACCAAAGTGGGTTTGTTTTTGGGCAACCCAGAAAAAGACCCAGAAGGAATACACGATATACTTTTACCTAATAAATATGTGCCAAATGAATTTGAAATAGGTGAGGAGCTTATTGTTTTTGTGTATTTGGATCACGAGGAACGCCCAGTTGCCACAACATTGGAACCTTATATATTGTTGAATGAGTTCGCTCTTTTACGTGTGAATTATATCAATCAAATAGGTGCTTTTATGGATTGGGGAATGGAGAAGGACATTTTGGTTCCCTTCAAGGAACAGGCACGTCCTATGGAAAAAGGAAAACGCTATTTGGTTTATCTTTATATGGATGAAAAAACCAATCGTTTGGTGGCATCAAGCAAATTGAACCAATTTTTGAAAAATGACCACCTTACCGTTGAAAAAGGGGAAGAAGTGGATCTTATCGTTTCTCATATTACAGAATTAGGGATCAATGTAATTATCAATGAAAGGCACAAAGGATTATTGTATAAAGACGAAGTTTATGACGACGGTATACGTACAGGAGATCGTATGCGCGGATATATAAAGAATATCAGACCTGATAACAAGATTGATGTTTCGTTACAAATTCAAGGCTATCAAAGTATAGAACCAAATGCCGAAAAAATTCTTGACGAACTAAGAGCCAGTAGAGGCTTTTTACGTTTAACGGATAATTCTCATCCCGAAGACATTAAAACGGTTTTAAAGATGAGCAAGAAAACCTTTAAAAAAGCTATTGGAGCTTTGTATAAGGAAAAGTTAATCGAGATTAAAGAAGATGGAATCTATTTGGTTAAGGAATAAAAAAAGGAAGGCTAATCATTTTGATTAGCCTTTCCCTTTTACTTTTGTTTGTACCCTATAGATATAAACAAAAATAAAACATTTTCGAACATTTTAAAAAGTATATTCAAGCACTTTATATACTTAACGTATATGTAATACAAGTAATTACAAAGCGTAAATTACTTCATTAAATGGTTTGTCTATAAATCAAAACATTTACTTAGGTAGTAAAGTATAAATTTCACATTAAAACCATTGGTTGATTATACATTTAAAGATTACCATCTGTTATTGTACTTGTGTAAAGTATTTGGATTGTAAATCTTTTACTTAACCCTTAGGTGTTACTTTCTATGAATTACTATTTGGGCAAACGCCTCATTTATTTGCTTGTACTTTAAAATAGTTTTTGTGAAAATTATATAATTTAAAACCATAAAAAAACAAGCGACAATAATTTCAAATTCACTCAAAAAAATCATTTTTAAGGTTAATAAATCAGTGAAAAACTCCGTGCTAATCTGAATTAATAACTAACGTTGGTTTTACTATAGAATAATGATTAGCATGAGTTAAAAGTAGTAAATAATTCAATTTGTGATTCCTAAGAAGGCTTTTATTTTTTCCTTTAATTTAAACTTTAACACTTTTGTTTTTTATTGAAAGAAATGATTTAATAATAAGTAAATCAGTGATTTGTAAATTCTTATTAATTAAAATTGCATATTGAAATTAAGTCCCCAAATGGCTTTATTCGATCCTTTGTCAAAACCAACTGGAGCAAGATTTAATTGTGCTTTAGTTTTCTCTTTATAGCCAAAACCATCCAATAGGGTGTTAAAAGGATCAATAAGAGCTAAGCACGTATATCCTAAAACTTTAGATTTCAGTACTTTTTTATCATGTTTAAAAATGCTTTTTTTAGCATAAAAGAAACCTTCCCCCACTACAGAACCAAGTACTGGTGTGACTACTAAATCTTGTTTGGATGGAATTTCGGCAAATGCTTCTATTCCATATTCCCAAAAACAGGTGGACATAAAAGCCGAATATAAAAAGGATTCAAATATATTAAAACCACTGCTTCTGGCTGTCATATAATAAATTCCTCCTGCATAAGGATGGGTAACATAGTTTAAAACCCAATCATCGTGATCCCAAACTGGACCTGCTTTTACATTTTGTTTCCATTTATAGGTAATTCCATTTTCTTTCATCGCTTGTTTGTCCCAATTGGTTACGCTTTCGGGCATAGCATATAAGATACCAAATGCAACAATAGATGCTCCAAAATACATAGCGGTATTATACCCTAACCTTCTATAATCTCTTGTGGCAGGAGGATAAGTAGTAATGTTTGGTTGTACCAATGTGCTATCAACCAAAGAAAGCATATTGTAATTGTAGGGAGCTACATTTTCTGAACTATCTTTTTGAGATTCAGAATAAGCGATTGTATTTTGGGAAAGCGATGGGAGTAATTGATTTTGATTGTTTATTGACTGTTCTGCCTGTTGAGCAAAAATGGCATTTCCAGAAAGTAAAATTATAAAGGCGTATAAATTAGTTTTAAATGGATTCATTTTTTTGGGGGTAAATGCTGTTAAAAAGGTGGCCAAATAAGTATTTGGTTTTAAATTATAAATTGTTTTTGCTCTTATAACTGTTGAATTACAATCGATTCGTGATCGAATTAGTCCAGTTTATAAACGCGGCAAATATAATTAATTAATAAGAATTAAGCAGGCATTTTTACATCTTAATCTTAAATTAATGATAGAAGTATTTCAAGGATTTTGGTATCAATTCTCCGTGATTAAATGACTGGAGTTTAATTTTTGTAACCGAATGCATTTGATAGAGTTATTCAAATTTTATAATTTAAAAAATATTTATTTATCGGAACCTAATTTACTGTTAAGGATGGGAGTTTTGTATGGAAACTTTACAAACTATTTCACGATTGATTTAAAGAGCTAGGCTTTTTTTGTACATTTGGATAGTGGATAATTACCTCAATTGCCGTAAAAAAAAATCTTCTTTCTGTACTGTTTGTGCTTCCAAAATAATTAGATTGCCTTTTACATCTTATAAAGGAAAGGCAAATAATTTATTGCGACAGCTCTAAATAATCGCATGGTTGGTTTGAAAAAAACTACTAAACATTTATTAAATTGAAAATTAAAATTATACTCATCAGCTTTATTTTTGCAGGGTTTATTTCATGCAATCATAAAGAAAATGCTTCGTCTTTAAATAATAATAATGGATTGACTAAAAGAACTGAGATTAATAATAATCCAAAATCACTTTTAGATTCATCAAAGGTTTTAGACTTAAAATATTCGTTGGAACAATTGGATAATACCAAGGGATTGTCCAATAGTTCCGTTAATGCCATTTTTCAAGATTCCGAGAATTTACTTTGGGTTGGAACTTGGGACGGATTAAACCGATATGACGGAAATAGTTTCAAGATTTTCAGACCTGAATTGGATAATGAAAATAGCCTGAGCAATCAGGTGATCCTCAAATTAGCCGAAGATAATACTGGTCAGATTTGGATATTGACGATTCATGGTATTAATCGTTATAACAAAAAAACGGATGCATTCCAGCGATTTTACTTTTCCAGAGAAAATAAACCGCCATTATCAGAATCAGAATTCAACATGGCACTGGATGCTTCCAAAAAAGTATTTTGCGCCGTAAAAGATTGGGGAATTGGATATTTTGACGGAGCAGCTTTTCAATTATTAAAGGGAAAAAATTTTTCGAAGAAAGCGGTTAAAAAAATGGAATTTTCTCCAACGGAGGAATTATTGGTTTTGTTAGAGAACAATGAACTCTATGCTTTGTCTCTTAAAATAGGCAGTGACGGAAAAAAGATAATTTCAAAAGTTGAATTGATCTCAAAAGATATTCGCACGTTTGAAGTGGTTTCCAATGAAAAAGTATGTATCATTCCAAATTCAGGAAATGCTTTTTTACATTCTTTATCCGATAGTAAAAATCAAATTGTTTCGACTCAAAATATTGACAATATCATTGGTCATATTCCAGAGGGAATTGTGTTTTCTGCCAAATCGGGTTATTTCATAATGAATAATTCAGGGAATATTGTTTCCAAACCATGGTTGAAATACTTGAAAAGTCAAAAGGTCACTACATTAATACAAGGGAGTGAAAATGTGCTTTGGACAGGAACGGATGGAGATGGTTTATTTAAAATATATCCTCTGAAAAAAGCTTTTAATTTAATTTCAAAAGCGCAAGTTCCTGAGTTGGATGGGGGAATTATCAGAACATTTCTGGAGGTGGATGGGAATTCTTTTTTGGTTGGTACAAAAGGGAAGGGATTGTTTCGTTTTCCCTCTAATTTTTATCTAAATCCGGAAAAAGCATTACAATATCAAAACTTCAACGAAAGTAACAGCTCCATAAACAATGCTGTATTTGCTTTGTGTAAAGGTCAAGATAATCTTGTTTTTGTTGGTACAGATGGGGATGGAGTTACAGTTTTTGATCTAAAAAAATCTAAACTTATCAATTGGTCTGCTATTGAAGGGAATGAGAAATGTGATTATTTTAAATCAACTTACACTATTTCTCAGGATTCAACTGGATTTATTTGGCTTGGAACCAATGGCTACGGAATGATTCGCTGTAAAATTGAGCGTTCTGGTCATAAATTGAAAGTAACGGAATTCAAAAGATATCTTGCCGACAGCAACAAACCAAAATCACTAAGTAGCAATATTGTTTTTTCTATAGTCCCTAGGAATGACAATCAACTTTGGATTGGAACGCGATTGGGTGGCCTTAATCTTTTTGATAAAAAAACGGAAGAATTTCACACTTATAAAAATATTAAAAATGATTCTAAAAGTCTATCCAACAATGATATTTTGTGTTTACGGACAGATGTAAATAACCGACTTTGGATAGGAACAAGTTTTGGTTTGAATGTATTGGAAGATTTAAAGAGTAACGGAAGCGCCATTTTTAAGAGCTATACGGCCAAAGAAGGATTGCCAAATAATACTATTCATGGAATTGTTTCTGATAAAAAGTCCAATCTTTGGATAAGTACAAATTTTGGGTTGTCCAATTTTAATGGTTCTAAGTTCATTAATTACACCAAAAACGAAGGACTTCAGAATAATGAATTTGCTGACGGGGCATTTTATCAAGATCAGAAGTCGGATTTTATTTTTATGGGAGGAATAAAAGGATTTAATTATTTTTTGCCTCAAAAAATAAAAGAGTCTTCCGTTATTCCTGATATTTTGATAGATAAAATCAGTGGTCAAAATCAGCCTATCCCATATTATCAAGGATTAGTAATATCTCCCGATTCAAAGACAAATCCCTCCATTGTTTTGGACCATAATCAAAACTTTTTTGATATCGAATTGGCAGCTTTGACTTATGTCAACAGTGAAAAATGCCAGTATGCCTATCAATTGAAAAATTTCGATAAGGGTTGGAATACTATTAATAATCGAAGAATTATTTCTTTTACAAACGTTCCTAAGGGTAATTATTCTTTATGGATAAAATGGTCCAATAGTGATGGAGTTTGGAGCAAACCGGTTCACGCCATAGATATTAAGGTAAAGCCTGTGTTTTGGCAATCCAATGTGGCTCTTGTAATTTATTTAATACTAACAACTCTTTTTGTTCTTTTTGTATTGAGTTATTATAAAAAGCGACAATCATTGAGTCAAAACATTCTTTTTAGAAAGAGGGAGGAAGAGCTTCACGAAAACAGGCTTACCTTTTTTACGAATATTGCCCACGAATTTCAGACTCCTTTGACTTTGATCGTTGGTCCTGTCCAAAAACTATCCGAAACGGCAAATCTTAGTGAACGCAATCAAAAATTCCTGCAGATGATTCAACGTAATTCGTCAAGGTTATTGTTTTTGACACAACAATTATTGGAGTTTCGAAAAGCGGAATACGATTACCTGGAAATAAATGCAAGAGAATTTGATCTTGTAAGCTTGGTAGAACAAATAGCTGAATTGTTTGATGAATGGGCATTGGATAAAAAGATTGATTATAATCTTGACATTCCATCTGCGTTACCAGGCTGGTTTGACAAAGATAAGATTGAAAAAATAGTTTTTAATCTGATGTCAAACGCATTCAAATACACTCCGATAAAAGGGAAGATTGATGTTAAGTTTACGCTTCAGGATGATTCCAAAAGACTGAACATTACAATAGTAAATACAGGAAACGGAATTCCGAAAGAGAAATTAGACTCGCTATTTGATCGATTTTTTCTGTCGGATACAAATAAAGCGCCAGATAATGATTTGTTTAGAACAGGTATTGGGTTGGCGTATATTAAAAAACTGGTCACTGTATTGAGAGGTGAAATTCAGGTTTCGAGTATTGCAAATGAGCAGACTACCTTTACCATTCTAATTCCATGCGGTAAAGAGTTATTTAGTGAAAAAGAATTGGATGTAGAAGTAAGTCCGATTTTGATTTCGCACCATCTAAAAAATATTCTTGAAGAGATTCCGAACAAGTCCGATCATACGCCCAATAAAATTGCTTCGTTGGAAGATATTCAAGACACCCGCAAAACAATTTTGCTGGTTGAGGACGAGAAGGAAATCCGTTTGTTTCTGGATGATTTATTAGGGGAAAAATATAAAATCATCCCTGCTTATAATGGTTTAGAAGCCCTTGAGGTTATTGAGAGGGAAATCCCCGACATTATTATCAGCGACGTAATGATGCCAATGATGGATGGGGTAGAACTTTGTAAAAAAATCAAGCAGGATATCAAGACCTGTCATATTCCGTTTATTATGCTTACCGCAAAAGATTCTGTCATCCATAGAATTGAAGGACTGGAAAGCGGTGCTAATTCCTATATTCCAAAGCCTTTTTATCCGGATCATTTATTAATACGAATACAGAAGCTTCTTGAAGAAAAAGAATTAATACTAAAGCATTTTACACAAGATACGCTTACGGAGAATCTGGCTACGCTGCCAATAAATAATGATGAAAAAGATTTTGTAAAAAAAGTGATTGAACTGATTCGTTCCAATATTGATAATGAAGATCTTCAAAGCTTATTTATTGAAAAAGAATTAGGCATCAGTAATTCGCAATTGTATCGAAAAGTAAAACAGATTTTTGGCTTTACTCCGGGAGATTTAATTCGAACGATACGATTAAAATTTGCAGCAGAACTTTTGCGTAAAAATGTACTTACAGTATCTGAGGTGTGCTACCAATCCGGTTTTAATAACCGTTCCTATTTTTACCGTGAGTTTAATAAGATGTATAATGTGACTCCAAAAAATTATCAATTGAAGTACAAAGGAAAGTAGTAGATAAGTTTTAAAATGCTAAAAATCAACACTTTTGTAAAAGGTGTACACTTTTGATGAAATAGTGTACACCTTTTTTTGTGTCTACAGGATAAATTTACGAAATCGTTTTTTGACTATAAAAAAAACTATTAACGAATTTAATCAACCTAATTTTTATTAACATGAAAAATTTAACTCGAATTAGTAATCAATTTAATAATTCCCTATGATGAGAAAGAAAATTATTTATAATTTGTTCCTGTTTGGAATACTATTATCAGGAAGCATACTGCATGCTCAATCAGTAAAAGGGAATGTTTCGGATAGCAGCGGTCCAATACCGCAGGTGAATGTTGTTGTAAAAGGAACCTCTTTAAGTACTTCAACAGATTTTGATGGAAACTATACTTTAAATAATGTAAGTACTGATGCTGTTTTGGTATTTAGTTATATTGGATACAAAAACAGAGAAATTGCAGTTAATGGACAAACTGTGGTGAATGCTAAATTAGAAAGCGACTCACAAAAATTGGACGAAGTAATTGTTGTGGGGTATTCCAGTCAAAAAAAACAATCCATAACAGGTGCCGTAGCGCAAGTAGATATGGGTGAATTGTCTAAAACAAAAGTGGCTGATGTAGGTCAGGCTTTGCAAGGACAAGTTGCCGGTGTTTCAGTTTCTGCTAATACAGGTGCTCCTGGAGACGGACTTAAAATACGTATTAGAGGGGAAGGTACGCTAGGAAACAACGACGTACTTTATGTTGTTGATGGTGTTGCAACCCGCGACATTTCTTTCTTGAACATGTCCGACGTAAAATCGATGACTGTATTAAAAGATGCTGCTGCCACTGCTATTTACGGTTCCAGATCCGCAGGTGGAGTTGTTATTCTTACCACCAAAAGCGGTTCAAAAGGGAAATCGAATATTGATGTAGAATATTACTCTGGAACCAGTTTTGCCACAAACCTTCCTAAAATGCTAAATGCAAATCAGTATTTGACAGTAATGGATCAAGCTTGGCATAACTCTAACAATAATCCGGCAGGGGCAATAAGCCCATACAAAACAGATCAAACTAACGGAAACGTTAATGGGATACCACTATCAGACACCAATTGGTTGGACCAATTGTTCACTTCTGGAAGAACTAATAATCTACAGCTTTCAGTTAGCGGAGGTTCAGAGAAAACACAATATTTAATATCTGGTGGTTATTTTGGACAAGATGGTATTGTGGTTGGTGACAATGATACCTACAAACGTATTAATTTTAGAACCAATATTAATACTGAAGTTACTGATCGTTTCAAAGTTGGAACAAATCTTCAGATTACTAGTACTAGACAAGATAAAATGTCTTCAAGTGGAGACGCTCCCGGTGTTATCAGACATGCTTTATTGCGTCCATCGGTTTTAGGAGTGTATAAAGATGTAAATGATCCAACTTATAAAGCAAATGATCCTTACACTGATTTACCTTTTTATTTGAATAACAATCCTAATGGTGGTTGGAATCCAAATTATGAATTAACTTCTAATCCGTTGGCAATTGTTCATTTTACAGATGACACACGTTCTGCTTTTAAAACTTTTGGAAATGTATATGGAGAATATGCTTTTTTAGCGGATAAATCTCTGAAATTCAAAAGTAATTTGGGAGCTGAAATCACTTTCGATCACAACAAAGCTTTTGGAGAAAATTTTGGAGATGATAATGACAATAGTGCAAATGAAACGTATCCTGGACAAGGTAGGCAAAATAGACCTTCAAGCCTGAATGAAAATAGAGGTGAAGCGACTACGTTTACTTTTGCAAATACTTTGAATTATACTAAAACAATTGCTGATAAACATAGCATCAGTGCATTATTAGGATCTGAAACGGTATCATACGACCAGTCTGCAGTAGGTGGGAGCAGACAAAACTATAATAATACTACTGATCCTTTCCGTTATCTTGATTATGGAAGCGATGTTAATAAACACAGTTCAGGATCTGCTCAAAGTTGGAACCTTATTTCTTTCTTTGGTTCTGCCAATTATGGATATGATAATAAATATTTAGTTTCAGGTACTATAAGAGCCGATGGTTCTTCTCGTTTTGGACCTAATAATAAATGGGGTTATTTTCCTTCTGTTTCTGGTGGATGGGTAATGTCTAAAGAGAAATTCATGGAAAAAGCAGATTGGATTTCCAACTTAAAATGGAGAGCTAGCTGGGGTCAATCTGGAAATCAAGAAATTCCTAATAATGCCTATGAAACTCTTGTTACCGAAACTGGAGGTATCATAAACATAGTTCGTTATGGTAATCCAGATTTAAAATGGGAAACTACTACACAAACTAACTTTGGTCTTGATTTGGGTGTAATGGATAATAAACTGACTTTCTCAGCTGATTATTTTGACAAAAAGACCGATGATATTTTATTAACTGTAGGTCTACCTTCATCTACTGTTGGTCAAATTAATAGAACTTTTGTTAATGCTGGAGTTGTAACTAATAAAGGGTTTGAGTTTGGAGCTAATTTCCAAAATAACGACCACGAATTTAAATACGGAATCAATGCAAACATTGCTACACTAAAAAATAATGTAGAACAACTTCAGCAATATGTTACCGAGATTAATGATGACAAAACTCATACTAAAACGGTGGTTGGACAACCTATCAGTTCGTATTATGGATTAAAATTTGATGGTATTTATCAAAATGCTGCCGAAGTGTCTTCTACTTTATTCTCTAATGAAAACGGTGCAAAACCGGGTGATATTAAGTTTAAGGATTTAAATGGAGATGGTCAAATTAATGCTGATGACAGAACATTCATAGGAAGTTCAATTCCAAAAGTAACATACGGTTTCTCATTCAATGCTGAATATAAAAGATTTGATATGTCATTCCTTTTCCAAGGAGTTTCAGGTGTAGATCGTTACAACGATTTGAAACAAATTTTGGATTATGATAGCCGTCCTTTCAACTCTACTACTGCAGTATTAGGAGCATGGAATGGTGAGGGTACTAGTAACACTACTCCACGTAACACACTTAATGATAACGGAGGAAGCCAAGTTTCTAGCGTTTTTGTTGAAGATGCTTCATATTTACGATTGAAAAATCTTGAGATCGGATATACGTTTGATCCAAAAATCATAGGTGATACGTATTTAAGAATGTATGTATCAGGTCAAAATTTGTTGACTTTCACGAACTATACTGGTTTGGATCCAGAATCGACTTCTTTCATAGATCAAGGAACTTATCCTCAATCTACTTCAATCCTAATAGGTTTAAAATTTAAAATTTAATAAACGAACCATGAAATCGCCATGATTCAAATTAGTAAAAAATAATGAAGAATGGCGATACCATGTTCCGTTAAAAAATAAATAATATAAACACATGAAATATACATATATAACAGCGATTATGATTTCGCTAGCGTCATTGACAAGTTGCCAAGATGAACTTACTACCGAACCTGTAGGTGCGTTAACTTTGGAACAGGCAAGTTCTAAACCAACATTGGCTTCCGTAGAAAGTTCAGTAACTTCATCTTATGATATGTTATCCAATAAGTTGAACCAGTTGGCAGAATGGGATTGGAATGGTGGTTTGGTGTTTCAAAATGATATTGTAATAGATGATATAGCATCCGATGATATGGAAAAAAAATGGTCTCCTGATGGAGATCAACCTTGGATGGATGAGATAAACAACTTTACTTTTACTTCGACAAATGGAGGACCAAATGGGTTGTGGAAATACGATTACGAGGGGATAAAAAGAACCAATATTGCATTGAGTTTTCTATTAAATGAAGATATTGAGAAAATTACCGGAATCACAACCGAAAGAAAAAATCAATTAATTGGTGAAGCTTATTTTTTACGCTCTTACTATTATTTTTCATTGGTGACTAATTTTGGAGATGTGCCTTTAATCTTGGCTCCCGTAAAAACATATCAAGAAGCTTTTGATTTTGCTGTAAGAGCACCAAAAGAAGATGTATGGAGTCAAATCAAAACTGATTTGGAAAAAGCTAAATCACTTTTGCCTAATTCAAAATATGGATCCGATACAGAAAAATGGAGAGTTTCTAAAGGAGCTGCCATTGCACTTCTTGCAAAAACCGCTTTATACAACAAGGATTGGACAGGTGTAACTACATTAGTGTCAGAATTGGAATCTACAGGATTTTTTAGTTTGGATGCCAATTATTTTGATAATTTCAATATGAACACTGAATATGCTGACAACGAAGTTATCTTCTCTTATAATCATGTTAAACAAGGTGATCCAAGAAAAGGAAACGGAATTTGCGCACCTCTTGGATGGGGATTCTTTGCTCCAAGTACCGATTTCTTAAATTCATTTGAACCTAATGACCCTAGAAAGTTATATACAGTGAATGCGCCACAACAATGGGTTAGTAAACTTTTAGGAACCACAGATGGTGGCAATAAAGGAGATGATGATGCATCAAACAATAAAGTATTCATTCGTTACGCCGATGTTTTGCTTTGGAAAGCTGAAGCACTTAACGAAACTGGAGATTATTCAGGTGCCATTAGCATCATAAATCAAATTAGAACAAGAGCAAGAAACACCGTTACTGCCGATGGTACTCCTGTACCTGCTGGAACACTGCCAAACAGAGCCGCATCTACAGACAAAGCAACTATTAAAAATTGGTTGATTTCTGAAAGAAGAGCCGAACTTGGTTTTGAAAATCAAAGAATGCCAGACTTAAAAAGATGGGGTATTGCTAAGCAAGTGATGACTGCCCATGGCAAAAATTTCCAAGACAAACATATGTTGTATCCAATTCCTCAATCTGAAGTGGATGCTTCGGCAGGGCTTTTGAAACAAAACCCTGGGTACTAAAGAAAGGTAATTGAAATAAGTTTGGTTAGTTTAAAGTATTAATTACCAGTGAGAAGTAGCAATTGCAATTAAAAAAAATTGCTGCTTCTCTATTTTTTAAACCATAAAAAATCCAGCAAACGAAAGAAGAATCTAGTAATAAAATTAGAATTCTGATTAACCTGATAAATAATAAAACATTTTACTATGTGTAAATTTTTAAATACCCTTTCTATTTTACTATTCTGTTTTGTCGGAGCGATTTCGTCAAGCCAGAATATTAATTTAAAAGTTGTAGGAGATGATACACAAGGTTATAATGTTGCTATTTATAATGGGAATCAGCTTTTGGTTAAAAATACAGAAGAGTTTTCGCTTGATCTGGCAAATACTGATTTTAGTGAAAAAACCAGTATAAAAAATTGGACAGGAGCAGAGTGGAAAGGGGATTCAAATACTCTAGAACTGACCCGAAAAACCTATCTGGCAGACTTTGATTTGAATATTTCGATTACCGTTGCGTATGAAGTTATCAATAAAAACATTATAAAAAAGAGCATCGACATTACTCAAACAGGGATGCCAATTGTATATTACACGTTGACCGAAACGTCAAAACCCGCACAAACACCTTCAAAATATGTAACCTTTGAATTTGATAATTTTCCGGGAGGCTTTGCGCATGAAATGTTTCCTTCAGCAGGATTTGTAACGCCAGATAATCTGGTAGTTGGCTTCTTGATGGACGCAGGTTATAAAAATCATTATACAAGAACAACCCGAAGACGCTTTAATGGTCATGGCGGCGGATTTGTCGGTATGAGAAAACTTCCAGACCCAAATTTAGTGTCGGTGGCAACAGTAAATGAAAGAGCCAAAAATCAAAATTACATCAAGCAAACCTTCGGAGAACTTTATAATTTAGATTCAGGAAAAGAGCTAAAATTACAACTCAATGACCAATATAAGAAAGTTGGTTCAGTTGAAATTAGTAAAAAGGACAGTATTTATAATTTAGATATAAAATCCAATGAGCAATCCGGTTTTGAAATGATTGCTCCTTTCAAAGATCAAAAAATATATACGATTTCATTCCTCTGCAAAGGATCTACGCCACTTGCATTAAAATTGTTCAGAATTAAAAACGGCAAGAAAACAGTTGAATTAGAAAACGGAATAAAATACATCGATAAGTTTCCTACTCAAGAAAAGGAGTGGACACTTTTCAAAGGAAGCATTCTGGTTCCTTATATTGAAAACGACAGCGTTTCGTTGTTTATTGGAGCAAGCGATGCAAAAGATTGTTCACTTCAGATAAAAAATCTTCAAATTGTAGCACATGAACCGGTCATAGAACCTTATAATAAGATAGCTATGGGCGAAACGGTGACAAAAACAACATACATTTTTGTTGAGCCTTTTACCAATCATCATGATTTTGTTATATCTTCTCAGACTCGTTTGGCGGAAGCCAAAAAATTTGAAGGATCTCAAATAGAAAAAATGATGTATGCCAATTTTAATATGCTTACCTGGATTACTTCGATTGACGATTTTTCGCCTTTCAATGTTCCGAATATGAACTATTCGCCTGATATGTATAATAGAGATTCTTTTTTTTCGATAGTATCAAGTTATAATAAGGAACTGAATCTGTCTATTTGGAATAAATGGGCGCAAACCCAAAATCAAAAAGGAGCAGTTGGTACCATCATCACGCCTTATATGGGTTCGATTGAAGTAAAGGACAATGAAGCTACTATTCAATTTCTGATTTGGGCCATGATGAACAAAAGACGTTTTGGTGTTGAGTTGCCAAAAGATAAAATTCAGAAAGCAGTCGATTTTGTATTAAATGAATTTGATGATGACAAAGACGGAAAGTGCAAATCACATTTTCCTTTGTGCCAAGTGGATGTTCTTGATTTTAATCCAAAAACTGATAGACTTGCCGTCAATCAAGGGATGCTGGCGATTGCTTTGCGAACGATAAAAGAATTGGGTTATGAAATATCCGATTCCTATATTGAAAAAGCAGAAAGAGAATATCGTAATTTTTATGATGCAAAAAGAAAACATTTGTTATACGACAAGCAATTCCCCGACATTATAGCACTAACTGATTTAGAACCTGAATTTTATTCTCTTTGGCTGTTCAAACGTCCTATTTTGACAGATGAAATGGTTGTAAATCATTTGAATCAAATTCCATTGCTTAATAAAGTAGCTAATTCTCCACATCCGGAATATGGAACAACCGCACCTTTAATTATTCAACTGACTAAAGACAAAAAAGGATATTCGTTTATGAATACAGATTACCAACCTTTTGGCGAATTTGGAAAATCAAATTATGTAGGAGGTGCTAATGACGGGATATATTACAATGGAGGAAGTTGGTTTCGTGCTGAATATTGTGCTTATGTAGTCGGAGCAAAACATGGATGGAAGAATGCTCAAAAAATGATGGAGAATAGAGCTTGGGCCGAAATAAACCTCAATCCGGAATGGCCTTACAGCAAAGAATTTATTCCAACAAAATGGACGACAACCGATTCATGGTGGCCTTCAACGAGAGGTTTGTGTTGGAATGTTTTTATTCTAATGGCAGATGAAGTAGCAGGGAGCAGAACATCAAAAATGGATCCCGATTTTGAAAATAAAAACTAAAATAAGATTAAAATATATAATTATGAAAGACATAGCAAAACGATTCGAACAAAACCCATTATTATCACCAAAAGATTTGCCGGCAAGCATTGATGGTTTACAAATTACGTGTTTGTTAAATCCAGGTGTATTTCAATATGAGGGTAAAACTTGGTTGTTGGTAAGAGTTGCCGAAAGACCCGAACAAAAAGAAGGAATAATTTCATTTCCTATACTTACTGAAACAGGTACAGAAATTATTGAAATTCCTACCAACGATCCCGAGTTAATCGCCACCGACGCAAGGGTTATTAACTATAAAGGCGTTGATTATCTAACGACACTTTCTCATTTAAGGTTGCTGTGTAGTGAAGATGGAATCAATTTTTACGAACCAAAAGATTATCCACTTTTAGTTGGTGAGGGAATGCTTGAAACTTTTGGAATAGAAGATTGTAGAGTGGCACTAATCGACGGAAAGTATTATTTAACTTTTACATCAGTTTCAGACAATGGGGTTGGAGTAGGGTTACGCACGACCACAGATTGGAAAACATTTGAGAAACACGGTATGATTTTGCCGGCTCACAATAAAGACTGTGCCATTTTTGAAGAAAAAATAAACGGTCTGTTCTATGCCCTTCACCGCCCTAGCAGTGTTGATATTGGAGGGAATTATATATGGATTGCGTCATCACCGGATGGAGTACATTGGGGAAATCATAAATGCATTATCAAAACAAGAAAAGGTCTTTGGGATAGCAAAAGAGTTGGTGCAGGAGCTGCTCCAATAAAAACAGAAAAAGGGTGGTTGTCAATTTATCATGGTGCCAACGAAAATCATCAGTATTGTTTGGGGGCTTTTTTAATGGATTTAGAAGATCCTTCAAAAGTAATTGCACAAACGGAATTACCAATTATGGTTCCAACAGAAGAATACGAATTAACCGGTTTCTTCGGAAATGTAGTATTTACAAACGGTCACATTGTGGAGCCAGACGGAGATACCATTACATTTTATTATGGTGCTTCGGATGAATTTGTGTGTGGTGCTAAATTTTCAATAAAAGAAATCTATTCACTTTTAAAATTTAACCATGTTTAAAAAAATTCAAACTGAAATTGATCATTTTCAAAGTCAAACCCGTAATTTTCGCATCCTAATTTTTACCAATTTGGTGTATGCTTTGGTGTTGCCTGTAATCGATATTTTCGTGGCGGCCTACATCATGAGAAATTCAAATGACACCTCCAAAGTGGTTATTTACCAATTGGCCATTTATACCGGAATTCCGCTTACCTTTTTACTAAATGGTTTTCTGTTGAAACATTTTAATATTCGTAAATTGTATTCCTTGGGAATGATGATGAGCGGTGTTGCTATGATTATCATGATGTCGTTCAAAATATTGGATTTAACTGGTATTGGAATCGCTGGGATTACCATGGGAATGTCGTTTGGTTTGTATTGGTCAAACAGGGATTATTTGGCATTGGCCATTACAAATGACAAAAACCGTAACTATTATTATGGTTTGGAGACTTTTTTCTATACTATAATAGCCATAGTAATTCCCGCCACTATAGGTTGGTTTATTCAATCTAAAACTGGCGAAGCTGAAAAACATAGCGCCTATATTATCATTACGGGAGTTGTTTTTCTAATCACAATTGTGGCTTCGATTGTTTGTTTCAGAGGTAAATTTGAAAACCCGGCACAAAAACAATATATCTTTTTCAAGTTTCATCCGTTATGGTATAAACTATTATCTTTAGCTACATTCAAAGGTTTGGCACAAGGATTCTTGGTAACTGCTCCGGCGATGCTTATTTTTAAATTATTGGGAGAAGAAGGCGCATTGGGGAATGCACAATCGATAGGAGCTGTATTGGCGGCCATCGTTATTTACTTGATAGGCCGTTTTTCCAAACCATCTGATCGGATAAAAATATTTACGGCAGGACTTGTACTTTTTGCCTTAGGAGCTTGTTTGAACGGATTTTTCTATAATAAAACAGGGGTGATTATATTTTTGTTGCTATTATTGATAGCCAAACCTCTAATGGATTTAGCTTATTTTCCGATTCAATTGAGAGTTATTGATATTGTTTCGCATATCGAAAAAAGAGGTGAATTCACTTATATATTAAATCATGAAGCGGGATTGTATGTTGGAAGACTTTGCGGAGCCGGAACGTTTTTGGTTTTGTATTATACGCTTTCCGAAGATTTTGCCTTGCGTTATGCCATTGGTATTATTGCGCTTTTGCAATTATGTTCAATTTATATCAGTAAAAAAATCATTGCCGAAGGGAATATTCTTTCTCCAGAAAAAGAGGAACCTATCGACCTTAAAGTTCTAGATCACGTGGCAGAACATATTGTTTAAAAATCGTTAATCTTTATTCTAAAATTTAATTGATGAAAACTTATTTTAAAATTGCTATCGCGGCGCTATTATTTTTCAGCCTCAGCATAGAAGCACAAACAGTACAAAAAAAGATAGCTCGTGTAGAACAAATGCCCAATGTTCCTGCTCATTTGGAAATCATTGATTATAAAAAACTGGCACTTGATTTTGATAAAACAGTGTTCGATTTTAATGCAAAAGGCAAATATTGGCCTTTAGTATGGAAAGACAATAGCCGAAAAAATTACCCGCAAGAAGTTGTGGGATTATATACTGCTATGGCCGATGTGCGTCAAGGGACTAACAATAAAGGGATGTTTCATGAAGCGCTGGCCACTATGGGTGCTACATTGGGGGCCAGTTTGGTTGGGATTGACAAAACAAATCAGCAGAAACTGAATTATGTTGGCATGACCAAAAATTATTTCAACAGCGAAACCAGTTGGGACATCATGATGAACAATACCTGTCCCGAAGTGGCTTTATTGGGAGGTGGTTATGGGCGAGATTGGTGGTATGATGTGTATCCTAATTTATTGTTTTATGCGATATATGACAAATACCCAAACGAACCGGGATTGGAAAAAATAGCTAGAAAAATTGCTGATAAATTCTATGAGGCCGATGTAGTTTTGAATGGGAATTATGATTATTCCTATTTTGATTATGCCAAAATGCAACCCATGAAAAATACCATTTGCGCACAACCGGATGCAGCAGCTGGACATGCTTGGGTTTTATATTCTGCCTATAAAAAATTTGGTGATCCAAAATATTTAAGGGGAGCAAAAAGCGCTATGGCAGCATTAGAATCACAAAAAATAAATCCAACCTATGAATTATTAATGCCATTTGGAGCCTATTTATCGGCAAAAATGAATGCCGAAGAAGGAACTCACTTTGATACCGACAAAATGTTGGGTTGGACTTTTGACGGAACGGCTGTATGTCGCGAAGGCTGGGGCGTATTGGTCGGAAACTGGAATGGATTTGATATTTCCGGTATAGTAGGAAGCACTGTGGATCATGGAGGCTATGGCTTTTTGATGAATACGTATGATATGGCTTGGCCGTTGGTGCCAATGGTTAGATACAATCAATCGTATGCCTCTGCTATTGGAAAATGGATGTTGAATGCAGCAAATGCATCCCGTTTTTTTTATCCAAAGTATATGCCAGATGAGCACGAAACAATTCCACAATTAGCCGATGCTGGAAAAGGGGTAATCGCCTATGAAGGAATGATTAAAAAATCGAATTACGATAAATATGATTATGTGCCAGCTCCTGTTGCACAAGGAGATGGACCACTTTGGGTGCCCGGTAAAAATCCAGAAGAATCACAATTGAGTGTTTATGGTAGTGCGCATGTCGGAATCTTTGGTAGTATCATCAAGAAAACTGATGTAGATGGAATTTTGCAATTGAATTTACTGGCCACCGATTTTTTCCATGACAAAGCTTATCCTTCGTTTTTATTTTACAATCCATATACTACGGACAAAACAGTATCTATAAAAATTGGAAAAGGTAAAAAAGTGAATTTGTATGATACTGTTGCAGGTAGTTTTGTTGCAAAAAATGTTTCTGCTTCCGCAAATATTAAAATCACGGGATTAAATTCGGCTGTTATTGTTATCGTTCCTTCTAATGGAAAAATAACCTATTCGGGTTCAAAAATGTTGGTTAATGGTGTTGTGGTAGATTATAATTTTCAACATAAAAAGTAAAAGTTTTGCTATGCAATCTAAATTTATAATCATGGTGTTGATTTCATTTTTTATGTTTGATTTTGTTTGTGTAAAGGCACAGAATACAGAACATAAATGGTGGAAAGAATCTGTTTTTTACCAAATCTATATGCCCAGTTATGCAGACAGCAATAGCGATGGTTATGGTGATTTTAAAGGAATGACTTCCAAGTTGGATTACCTGCAATCGTTGGGAATAAAAGGCATTTGGTTGACTCCTTTTCTTACTTCACCAAAAGTGGATAATGGCTATGATATTGCCAATTATTACGAGGTAGATCCTACTTATGGAAGTAAAGCCGATTTTGATATTTTTTTGAAAGAAGCCCATAAAAGAGGAATCAAAGTCATTATGGATATGGTTTTGAATCACACTTCAACCGACTGTAAGTGGTTTCAAGAATCTCGAAAATCTATTGATAATCAATATCGGGATTATTATATCTGGAAAGATAAACCGAACAATTGGGAATCTTTTTTTGGAGGAACGGCTTGGGAAAAGGACACACTGACCAATCAATACTATTATCATAAGTTTGATAAAAAAATGGCAGATCTCAACTGGTCTAATCCAAAAGTTGTTGCTGAGGTTCAAAAAGCACTTCGATTTTGGTTGGACAGTGGTGTAGATGGTTTTCGACTGGACGTGATTAATTTTTTAAACACTGACGGAATTACAATCGATAATTCTTTTAAAGATGGGCAGCAACAACACATAAATGATATTGATCAATCGGGTGTTAAAAATGCCATGCGAATCATAAAATCGACTGTAAACGAGTATGATAATCGTTTTATAGTTGGAGAAATTGGGAGCGATAAAATTGAAGTGCTGAAACAATATCAATCACAGGATTTATTGGATGTGGTTTTTAATTTCAACTTTGGAAGTATAAAAATATTTTCTTCACAACGCATTTTTGATGAGTTGCAAAGCATGGAAAAAAACATGAGTAATTACCCAACTTTGTTTTTTGGAAGTCATGATATGCCTCGAATGATTGACCGATTGGCAGATGGAAATCCTGACAGAGCTTTGGCATTAGCGGCTTTGATGCTTACCGCCAAAGGAGTTCCTTTTGTGTACTATGGTGAAGAAATCGGGATGCACAATATCATCGCGAATAATCTGGAAGAAATGGTGGATATTCAGGGAAAAACGCATTATCAATTGGCTCTTGCCAAAGGTAAAAATCCTGTTGAAGCACTTTTGGAAGGAAATGAACACAATCGTGATAAATCGCGAAGTCCAATGCAGTGGAATGGGAATGCTTTTGCAGGATTTTCAAACGAGAAAACATGGATTAAAATTAATTCTGATTATCAAAAAAACAATGTACAAGAGTTATTGAACAGTGAAAATTCAATTCTTAATAGCTATAAAAAGTTGATTGCTTTAAGAAATAATGAAAAAGTCTTACAATACGGTACTTACACTAGACTTGAGCATAAAGACGACCAAATTTTGTTCACTCGATCTTTTGAAGGAGATCAAATTACAGTCGTTATTAATTTTGGTTCGGAAAAGAAAATGAACCTTCCAAAAGATGGAAAAATTTTAATGGGCAGTACCAAATTAAAAACAAACGATTTTATTATTTACAGAAATTAGAATTAACAAACTTTGATTTCAAGCAGAACATTTATATTAAAAATGAAACTAAAAAAATGAATTTAAAAATCTCAAATAATTTAGATAAAAGTGCTGTTTTTGAGCAAATTGCTGCTGAATTAAAAAAAGATAACTTCACAGTTGTTCAAGAAGACCAGACTAGACCATGGGGAGGTTTTTTTGTAATTGATGAAAGTCAGGCTGGTGCTTTTGCGGCCAAATTTTTTCCGCATCTTGAGATGGAAGCGATTGCAATTGCCAATAAGCTAAGTCCAAAGATTTTGGTTGTGGCTCCCCATAAACGTTTGTCATGGCAATATCATTTTCGAAGAGCGGAAATTTGGGTGATATTGTCTAGTGTAGTAGGAGTGAAGACCAGTATGACAGATGAAGAAGGAGAAATTCAAGAGCTTGGACCTGGCACTTTTATAGAAATGGATAAAGGGGAACGTCATTGCTTAATCGGATTAGAATCTTGGGGAGTAGTTGCCGAGATTTGGGAACATACTGATCCAGAAAATCCTTCAGATGAAGAAGATATTATTCGTTTGCAGGATGATTTTGGCAGATAAATTTAATATTAAAAGGGGGCAATTTACCCCCTTTTAATATTAAAATAGAAAGGAATTTAATATTCCCATCTAACGAAAGCCTCCATAGCCGCATAAGTGGCAAGTCCGAGCTGTTGATAAAACATTGCCGTCTCTCTATTTCTGTCTTCGGCTCTTTGCCAGAATTCCCTAGCATCGGATCCTTGGAAAACCACACCGTCTTTTTGGGATTGGTGCTTGAATATTCCCTGTCTTTTTTCCAATACCTGATCCGGACTCATCGGAACGGCCATCTCAATCTCATCAATTCCCCATTCCTGCCAAGCGCCTCTGTATAGCCAAACCCAGCAATCTTTCATAAAATCTTTTGGTTTAAGACGTCTGGTGGCTTCAAAAATGGCATCCAGACACACTTTATGAGTACCGTGCGGATCCGCCAAATCACCGGCCGCATAGATTTGATGCGGTTTTATCTTTTCGATAAGCGCCATCGTCAACTGAATGTCTTCTTCTCCCAAAGGTTTTTTCTCGATGGTTCCCGTTTCATAGAAAGGAAGTTCCATAAAATGAATTTGTTCGTCTGGCAAACCTACGAAGTGAGCCGTTGCTCGGGCTTCTCCTTTTCTGATTAGCCCTTTCAAGTATCGAACTTCCGGAATGTCTATTTTACTGACTTTTTTGTTTTTAAGAAAGGCTTCGGCCTTTTTATAGATGTCCTCCGCTTCAGCACTTTGTATTGCAAATTTTTCATTGTAATCACAAACAAAACGTGCAAATCGCAAGGCTTCATCATCGGCAACGGCAATATTTCCAGAGGTTTGATAAGCTACATGTACTTCATGTCCCTGCTGCTGCAGTCTCATGAAAGTACCTCCCATACTGATAATGTCATCATCTGGATGCGGACTGAAAATCAGCACTCTTTTTCTGGATGGTTCGGCTCTTTCGGGTCTGTTGGAATCATCTGCATTGGGTTTCCCTCCAGGCCATCCGGTAATCGTATTCTGTAATTTGTTGAATATTTTGATGTTGATGTCGTACGCTGGACCTGAATCGGCTAATAAATCGCTCATTCCGTTTTCGATGTAATCCGCATCGGTAAGCATCAGAATTGGTTTTTTTAAATGAAGGGCCAACCCTAATACTGCTTTTCGAATCAATTTGTCGGTCCACACAATTTTTTCGACCAACCAAGGAGTGTTGATTCTGGTCAATTTTGAAGAAGCTTCTTTGTCCAAAACAAACAGGGCACTTTTGTGTTCCTGCAAAAAGGAAGCCGGTATTTGGTTGGTCACAGTACCTTCTACAGAAGCCTTGATGATGTTTGATTTTCCTTCGCCCCAAGCCATTAAAATAACTTGTTTGGCTTCCATTATTTTTTTAACACCTAATGTGATTGCTGTTCTTGGAGTATTGCTTAACCCTTTGAAATCTCCACTTGCTGCCACTCTTGTGATATGGTCCAATGCCACCAATCTCGTTTTGGAATTCTGCAACGAACCCGATTCATTGAATCCGATATGACCGTTACCGCCAATTCCCAGAATCTGCAAATCAATGCCTCCCAAAGCCTCTATTTTGGCTTCATAATCGGCACAATAATCCGCAATTTCTTCTTTTGACAAAGTTCCATCTGGAATATGGACGTTTTCAGGTAAAATATCAACCTGGTTAAACAACAATTCTTTCATAAATCGCACATAGCTGTTTATGGAATCCGGTTCCATTGGATAATATTCATCCAAATTGAATGAAATTACGTTTTTGAAACTCAAGCCTTCTTCTTTGTGCAAACGCACCAATTCAGCATATAATCCCTTTGGGGAAGAACCCGTTGCCAATCCCAATATACAAGCTTCATTATTTCCTTGCTTTGTTTGGATAAGATTTGCTATTTCTTTTGCAACAGCCACCGAAGCTGAAGTTGAGTTGTCAAAAACTACGGTGTTGATGTTCTCAAATCTTTTTTCAAATCCTGTCGACTTATCTATATTACTCTTTAACATTTTTTGATTTATTATGTTACTGTTTTTTTCTGTGCTATTATTTTAGGCTCTGGACCAGCTTCTGTATTTGTGCCCTTTTATTGCAAAAAACAGAATCATAAGATAAGAGGGCAATAATATTAAGTACGCAATTTGATTTCCGCTTTTTGCCGTTTTCGTGATGGCTTGAGTTTCGTTTGCAATGTTAATTGAATCGGCGAAAGCTCCATACATTAGCGGAAAAATAGCACCTCCAATGATCGCCATAATAAGTAAAGCACCGCCAATTTTAGTATAACCACCCAAGTCTTGAAGTGCCATAGGCCAAATTGCAGGCCAGCATAATGCATTTGAAAGCCCCATGAGCGCCACCAAAAGAATAACTAGCGGTAATGCTGGAATTCCAGGTAAAGCAATCATTATTTTGGGAGAAATGAGGACAGTAAGTAATACTAGGACAATCCCAAGTAAACCAGAAATTTTTAAAGCAGTCACTTGAGAAACATATTTTGGAATTAAAGTTATTCCAAGAATGTATCCTATAACCATTGCGGTCATCGTGAAAGAAGTTAGCTTCAGATAAAAATCTCCATTATCACCATATACCCCTAAATGTTTTCCAAAACTGCCTATTGAATCCCCTGCTAAAACTTCTGCGGCTATATATAACATCAAAGTTATCACACCCAAAACTAATTGAGGACGCTGTAATACATTTTTAATTTGTTGAAAAATGCTTAGATGTTCTACATTTCCATCTTCATCAAGGCTTATTTCAGGAAGTGGTGAGAATTTGACCAATACCGCCAAAACGAGTATGATTAATCCCATATAAATATAAGGCGCTTGTAGTTGTAGTGCAAGAGAATCTAAAGCAGCAGCTTTGGCAGTAGCGTTTAAAGCTGCAATTTTATCGGCTGTATAATCGGCCATGTTTGACAATACCATGGTTGTCAATACAAGTGGAGCTATAAATCCTGCCAGTTTATTGGCGGTACCTAAAATGCTTATGCGCGCAGCAGCACTTTCACGAGGACCAATTACCACAACATATGGGTTGGAGGCCGTTTGCAAAACAGCCAAACCTGTTCCCATCACAAATAATGCTCCTAAGAATAAACCAAATGTTCTTGTTTCTGCTGCTGGATAGAACATAAATGCTCCAACTGCGATAATTATCAGCCCCAATGATAAGCCATTTTTGTATCCCACTTTTTCAATGATCCAAGATGAAGGAATCGCCATAACAAAATAGGCAATGTAAAAGGCGAAAGTCACGAAATAAGCCTGTGATTCGGATAGTTCACAAGCTAACTTAAAAAACGGAATTAAAGGGCCGTTTAACCAAGTTACGAATCCAAAAATGAAAAACATAAAGGTTAAAATAGCCATTGGTACCAATGTACTGCTTTGCTTATTTACAAGGGAATTATTCATTTCGTTCATACTATTTTCGTTACTATTTATATTTTTAAATCTAGGTTTTTTGTGGTTTGATGAGGGAAAAGGATCTGCTTAATGAAGCAACTATTTTATTTGCATTAATTCATTCTCATAAAAGCGAATAGTTTCTTGCAAAGCCCTATCAATTGTATAATCTGGTTTGAAACCTAATTGATTAAATTTGGATGGATTTGCAATTGAATGTTTAATATCACCAGGTCTTTCCTCTAAAAATTGAATTTGAGATTTTGAGTTGGTAATTTCAATTATTTTTTGGGCTAACTCCAAAATAGAAGTGCTATATCCCAAAGCAACATTATAGGTTTCTGCACCCATTTTTGAAGCCAAAATATTTGCTTTCACAACATCTTTCACATAAATAAAATCTCTTGTTTGTGAACCATCTCCATAAATAGTTATAGGCTGATTTTGAAGTGCTTTATTTATAAAAATAGGCACAGCGGCTGCATAAGCTGATTGTGGATTTTGACGTGGTCCAAAAACGTTGAAATATCGTAATGAGGCAGTTGGGACATTCCATTGATCCTGATACATTTTCAAATAAAACTCTCCATCCAGTTTTGTTATTGCATAAGGTGTCATTGGTTCGGGTGTCATTGTTTCAATTTTGGGTAAAATAGGATTGTCACCATAATTTGCCGCAGAAGACGACAGCACCACTTTACAGCTGTCGTTCTTCTTTGCAGCCTCCAAAATATTTATTGTTCCTAATGTATTTATTTCAATACATTCCTTGATGTTTAAAAGGGATTCAGGTACACTAACCAAAGCCGCTAAATGAAATATTCCGCTGGCTCCTTTCACTAGTTCATCTACAAGATCTTTATCCCGAATGTCTCCTTTTATGAATTTAACATTTAAGCCATTAAGATTCTTTTCAAATCCTGTTCTTAAACTATCCAATATGATTACTTCATGCCCTTTTCCTGATAAATATTCGGCAATGTGACTTCCTATAAAACCAGCTCCTCCAGTGATTACATATTTATTCATGATTTCCTTTTTTGTTTTTCTGCTAGTTTTCGTGCCAGTTTATTTCAGGGTAATATTTTTTCAAATATTCTTTTACCTCGAGTATGTCTTCTTTTGCTGTTAAGTCAGGCACGTGTTCAGAAAAAGGAATTCCAATAGTCATATTAGGATGATCTTTTATGGCGTTTAAAAGAGCGGTTGGAAGTTCTTTTTCGTCTCTTTCTGGATGAGCAGGACAGTTTTTTAGATACGGATATAAAAGCGTTCCGTTAAATTTGAAGGCGTTCATACTTACTCTCAATTTACCTTCAGAATCCTTATAATCCTCTATACTATCAGCCGATGGTTTTTCGAGTATATCCAAGAGTTGATTATCTGTACCTAATTTAGCAATGGCAAAACGCGAAATTCGCTCTGAAGGAAATTCCATAGCGTCCCGATCATAACTTATGAGAGCATTTGGGCTATTCGTTTCTCTAAGTGCCAAAAGGGCTCTGGTTGAATATAAATTATCACTATTACACACCGAATATAATTGAGTGTTCAGTTCAGGATACTGTTCTACCGCCTGAAATAAAGCATCTGCTGTGCCAAATGGTTTAATTCTGCCTTCAGGAATATATTGAACAGCAAATGAGATGTTTAATCCATGAAAATCATTGTTCTCATTTTTACTTCCGTAAAATTCTTTGAATAGTTTTCCCTGTTCACCAATGATAATATATATGTTTTTGTATCCGGCTTTTTTAGCATTTAGCAAAAGGTAATCTAATAAAGGTCTTCCATTTGGACCTACACCAATAAGTCCTTTGCTTCTCTCATTGGCTTGTTGGATTTCTTCATTGCTTAAATTTCCCAATGAAGCTTGCTTTTTCATTCTTGAAGAAGCTCCTCCTGCCAAAATAATTAAACTGTTATGCATGTTTTTTATATTTAATTATATTATAAAATTCTCGCTCCTGGATCTACACCCACGGCATAGGCCTCTTTTGCGCCAGCATCCAAAATAGATTGGACAACTTTCGCTTGATTTTTAGGATCAGCAATTGCTACTATACAGCCACCTCCGCCTGACCCAACAATTTTTGCTCCATAGGCACCTGAGTTTAATGCGGCATTTATCATAGCATCAATTTTTGGCACTGTAATTTTTAGTAAATCTCTCAAAACGGCATGATGTCCATTCATTAATTCACCAATCTTTTTTAAATCAAGTGTCGGCTTCTGAAATTCTTTCAAAGCAAGTTTAGTATATTGATGATTTTTAATTGCCGCTTCGAAATATGGAATCAATCGATCTGGTAAAAAGTTGCAATATTTTTTTAAATCTTCATTTTCGGCAGTATTTAAATCGAAATCTTTATGATTCTGTTTTACAATATCTATCGCCAATAATGCATTGTTTTTTAATTCACCAATTAGTCCGATGGTTTCCTTTGGAACACCCGATACACCTATAATTAAGCCTTTTAAATCAGTACCAATAATAGAACAGCGAAACGGTTCGTTTGTATTGATGTGTACAATATTGCCCATACTAATGCTATAATGATCCATCATTCCGCCTGGTTCTCCATGTTCTAATACCTCAGAAACATAACCCATTTGTGCAATAAATTCAGGTGTTACTTCCTCATCTACACCAAATGCGGTTATCAAAAAGTTGATCCATGCGATTAATAGGGCCGATGAACTTGATGTACCAGAATTGATTGGAATATCTCCGGTTATAGTGATATCATATCCAACATTTGGAATGCAACCATGTCTTCTCAGTACCCTTAATGAAGATGCAAAATAATCACGTGGTTTTAATTCTGGAAAAGTCTCATTGATGTTAATGATTTTTATTTCATTAATATCAATCATATTTAATTTAAATACGTCGGTGGTATTTTGTACTGCGGTTAATTTTATATCCCTGTCAATTGCGCACGCTATAACAGGTAATCCAAGATAATCTTGATGGTCTCCAAAGAGACAAGTTCGACCTGGGGCTAAGGATGTAATTTTCTTCACTTATAAAATATATTAAGTTGCTGTAGGTTAGTTATTTATGTGTTAAACGATTGAGGGTGACTACTCTCTAGTTTCTTTTCAACGAGACGAAATTATAGATTAACTTTTAATAAAACAAGTAAAAACCAATAAAATGTGCTCGAACACACTAAATTTATGTTTTCGAGCACACAATATTTGTGTTTTCGAGCACATTATATGTAAAGTATCCTTAAATTAGCAAAATTATGTGCCGGATTTACTGATGTGAATTTTAAAAATAGATTAGCATTCTATTGTGCTTAAAGCTGGCTTTTTGAACAGTTTGTTTGTAAGCGAAAAAGAATGATTATTGTAAAAGTAGCAGAATTAAAGGATGATAATTCAATTAAAATTTGATTTATTTATTTCGGTAGATTAGGAAAAATAATTAACGGTTAAATCTTAGGTGTAAAACTTAATGAAAAACTTATATATTTGTGATTATGGATAAGAAATATACAATAAAAGATATTGCTCAATTAGCTGGAGTTTCGAAAGGAACTGTAGATAGAGTTCTGCATAAAAGAGGGAAGGTTTCTGATGATGCTTTAAAAAAAATCAACGAAGTTTTAAATGTTATAAACTACGAGCCGAATCTTATTGCCAGGAATTTAAAGAACAATAAAGTGTACCGCATTTGTATATTGCTTCCAGATCCTAAAATTGACCCCTATTGGCTGCCTTGCATAAAAGGAATTGAAGATGCTGTGCAAGAATTTAGAGCCTACAATTTTGCAATTGAAACTTTTTTCTTTAATCCGGAAGGGAAAAAATCTTTTTTGAAAATTAATGAAGCCGTTTTGGAAAAATCTCCAGATGCCGTTTTGTTACCACCTTTATTCCATAAAGAAACATTGGAAGTTATCAAGAAATATGAGGAGTTGAATATTATTGTAAATACCTTTAACAACCAAGTTCAATCTGATTCAATAAAGAGTTTTGTTGGACAGGATTTATTTCATAGTGGAAGAGTGGCTGCAAAATTATTGGATTTACTTTTGAAAAAAGGACAGATTGCCGTAATCCATATTGACGAATCCATTAAGAACGCCATTCACATGCAGGAGAAGGAGAGGGGTTTCCGAAATTATTTTAGTGAAAAAGAAAATCAGGATTATAATATCACAACCTTAAAATTAAAAAATCCGAATGTTGAAATCAATTTCACTAACTTCCTAAATGAAAATCCAGATTTGTCAGGAATTTTTATTTCTACTTCAAAAGCCTATCAAATTGCTAAAGTAATTAGTGAAACAAAGCATAAAAAAATTGCTATCATCGGATATGATTTGATTGAGAATAATGTGAATTATTTGAATCAAGGAGTGATCGATTTTTTAATACATCAAAATCAAAAAAGGCAAACTTATCTTGGCGTTACCTCTATAATAGAATTTTTCCTTTTTGACAAAGAGATTCCAAACACAATCCTTTTACCTATTGATATAGTGAATTCTGAGAACGCTTCATTTTATATAGAATAACTTATCCTTATATTTAGACACCAAAAAGAAGCTGTATGGAAATTAGTTGATTTCTGTACAGCTTCCTTTTTAATTATTTTGTTTTAAAATATCCTGTAATCATTTTAATTACTATTAGTTAATTTAATTAGTGCACACGCAATTCAATTTGTTTTGTTGTTTTGTGTGCTCGAGAACATTATTTTTATGTGTTCGAGCACATTTTATTTGTTTTTACTTGTTTTATTAAAATGTAATCTATAATTTCGTCACGTAATAAAAAAAAGATACCCTTAATTCTTAAGAATAATATCCTTTTAAAAATTATTTTAATCGAAGTAACTTGCTGTAAATAAGTTGTTTATGATTGTTTGTTTTGATTTTTTTTCTTAATGGATTTTGGAGGAATTGGACTTTTAATCATAAGTTTTTTTAATATCAAAAAAATAGAAAAAGCAATCTTTTAGGAACAAATAAATCAGACTGTTTTTTGAGCCCAATTATTATATTTCGATGAACTGTTAACAAATAAATTTATTTCATAAAATGACAAAAATATTAATAGTTGGAGCTAGTGGACAATTAGGTTCCGTTTTGACCGAAAAACTACAGGATAAGTATGGGACTGACAATGTAATTGCTTCCGATTTACGTATGAACCATTCGTTTAATGGTTGTTTTGAAGTTCTTGATGCTACAGATTTTGATGCCTTAAAAGAAATAGTTTTAAAATTTAAAATTACCCAAATTTATCATCTTGCAGCAATTTTATCTGCAAATGGGGAAAAAGCGCCACTAAGTACTTGGGATATAAATATGAAATCTCTATTTAATGTTTTGGAGGTTTCAAGATTGACTAATATGGACAAAGTATTTTTCCCAAGCTCTATTGCTGTTTATGGAAATGATGCTCCAAAAAATCAAACACCACAAGATTATGTTTTGGCACCTTCAACGGTATATGGTATTAGTAAAGTAGCTGGAGAAAATTGGGCCAAATATTATTATGAAAAGTATGGTCTTGACATTCGTTCCATAAGATATCCAGGTGTAATTGGACATCAGTCATTGCCGGGTGGTGGTACAACAGATTATGCAATTGATATTTTTCATAAAGCAGTCAAGAATGAGGTTTTCGAATGTTTCTTGGAACCTACATCTGTATTGCCAATGATTTATATGGATGATACCATCAGGGCTACCATCGAGTTAATGGAAGCGCCCAAAGAAAACATTACCGTTAGAACGTCTTATAACTTGTCGGGGATGAGTTTTTCTCCTGAGGAGTTAGCCAAATCCATTCAAAAGATTTATCCGGAATTTGAAATAGTGTACAAGCCAGATTTTAGACAAAAGATCGCGGAAAGTTGGCCATCTAGTATTGATGATTCTACAGCTAGAGCTGATTGGAATTGGAAACCGCAATTTGATATTGATGCAATGACTAGCATTATGATTGAAGAATTGAAGCTAAAATATACTACCGAACTTAATATTAGTTAGATCATGTACGGGACAACAAAAAATGAATTGATAAGCGAGTTGGAAAACATAAAATCTAACGGGCTTTATAAAAATGAACGAGTAATTACTTCAAAACAAGGAGCAGAAATTAATACAACAGCTCAAAATAATGTATTAAATTTTTGTGCAAATAACTATTTAGGACTTGCATCGAATGGAGAAGTAATTGAGGCAGGAATTAATGCGCTTGAAAAATATGGCTTTGGACTTTCTTCGGTAAGATTTATATGTGGGACGCAGGATATTCACAAAGAATTAGAACAAAAAACAGCTGCGTTTTTAGGAATGGAAGACTGTATTTTATATGCTTCTGCATTTGATGCCAATGGAGGTGTTTTCGAGCCATTACTATCTTCTGAAGATGCAGTAATATCAGATGAGTTTAATCATGCCTCAATAATTGATGGAATTCGCCTTTGCAAAGCAAATCGATTTAGATACAAGCATAATAACATGGAGGATTTAGAAGAACAATTAAAAGCGGCTAGCTCTGCGAGGCGAAAATTAATCGTTACGGATGGTTCATTTTCTATGGATGGGACAATTGCCCAGTTGGATAAAATATGTGACTTGGCAGATGAATATGGCGCTTTGGTCATGATCGATGAGTGCCATTCGACGGGCTTTATTGGAGCCAAAGGGAGAGGTGTACATGAATATCACAATGTAATGAATCGTGTCGATATTATCACCGGAACTTTTGGAAAAGCATTGGGCGGTGCATCGGGTGGATTTACAGCTGCAAGAAAGGAAATCGTTGAATTGTTGCGACAAGTTTCCAGACCTTATTTATTTTCAAATACAATAGCTCCATCTATTGTTGGCGCTACTTTAAAAGTGCTTAAAATCTTAACTGATTCCACTCATTTAAGAGATAAATTGGAAGAAAATACAAAGTATTTTCGTCAGGAAATGACTGCTGCCGGATTTGATATTGTTCCCGGTGCGCATCCGATAGTGCCTATTATATTATATGATGCTCAACTAGCCCAAGATTTCGCAAGGAAACTGCTGGAAGAGGGGATTTATGTAATTGGTTTTTTCTATCCGGTTGTGCCAAAAGGAAAAGCCAGAATACGAGTTCAGCTTTCTGCGGGACATGAATTGGATCAAATAAAGAAGGCGATCATGGCTTTTGTTAAAGTTGGAAAAGATTTGAAAGTAATTGAGGGTAATAATGTTTTATTAAGTTATAGCTAAAATTCAATTTACAATTAAATCAATCAAAGGCATAAATAATTGATGTAAAAAAACGGATAGCATTAGATTCTAATACTATCTTTTTTTTTATTTGATTCAGAGAATGCTTTATTTATTCTTTTAAAATCAAGGTTCCGAAAGAAGAAGCAATATGGAAATTTGGCATTTCCGTGTTTGGATCTACCCATGTTATCCAAGTAGGTTCAAAATTCCCGTTTTTGTTTGGGGAATATTTTGCCCTAAAAATACCTGTTTCGATTTTGTTGTTTTTAATTAAATTAAAATGGTTTAAGGATTGCATAGAAATTGAACCCTCAACAGTGAAAGAATCCTCTTTTATGGATGATTTTACTACTATATCTTCTTTAGGCCAATTCCAACTAAAATCCAAATTCTTATTTGGATAAGCAATAAAATCCATTAATCGTGCTTCGGAATCCATTTCCAAACAGTAATAAGGATTCATGGAATCGTCAGGTCTAAAAAAAAGCTCGACTCTATCCGAATTATTTATACTATCAAAACTATCATCCTGTTTTTCTATGTGAATTGATGAATCTAGGACCGTGAAGTTGAAAAATAATTTTTCTGAATCCCAAAGTGCTCTAAATGTAATTTTTGATGGTTTTTCATTATCCCACGGAGAGCAAAAATCGGTTAGGGTCATGGCATTATTCCATAAATTATCGTCTCCTTTTCCGGAGATAATCAACTGTTCTTTTTCGATTAAATTAACTGTGTATTCTTTTATTCCGTTATTCATTTTATGCCGATTTTATTTTTTGGATAAAGCTCAGTTCGAACTATTTTTTGTAAAAAATAATTAAAAATAATTTCAATTTATTTCTTTATAAAATCACCATTTCGGTAGTCTTATTAACAGTGCTTTTTCAGTGCTAATTTTTAACCACAAATAAAGCAAATAAAACTCTAAAAAAGGGTAATTATAACGTTAGAGAATAATTATTTAATTTTCAATGATACTATTTATTTTCAACAAATTAATATCATTTAATCAGTATTCCAATCATTTGTCAGAAAATAAAATTCTAAATCTGTCAAATACCTTTTTTAAATGATTGGAATTGTATTACAAAAAATGAGTGATTATCTAGTTTTTTGTGCTCGAGAACACAAATTTAATGTGTTCGAGCACATTTTTTATGTTTTTCCTTGTTTAATAAAAATATAATATATAGTTTCGTAATTGAATTGTAGATTTTATTGTTTGAATTTTAATTTTTAAGGATCAAAAAAATGGCTTTTCTATCATTTTAACTTTAAAAATGAATATGTATTTATTAAACATTTTCTTTTTTAAAAACACTTTAAAAATTTAAAAATCAGAATAAATGAGACAAAATAAATTCTTCTTTTTTTATGAAATTAAAATAGACGTGTTTGATTTCATAGTGCAAAAAAGAGGAGTGAATTAAAAAACGATTAAGTATACCAACCAAAAAAAACTACAAGTATGAATGAAATAACCAAAAACAAGCAGGAACACTTTCGGCTTAACATTATCTCAGGGAGAATGGTCAAAATTACCACAGTTTTACTATTCAACTGGACTTTGCAAGCTTCAGCATCAGAAAGTTTTAAGACAAATTTTCCTATTGAAGTTAATGTTCAAAATATACAAAACCAAATTAAAGGGAAGGTTACCGATGAAAATGGTTTACCTATACCAGGAGTAAATATTCAGGTAAAGGGGAGTAAAGAATCTACTCAATCAGAATTTGACGGGTCTTTTACAATTAACGCAGATGAAGCTTCAGTTACTTTAGTTTTTTCTTTTATTGGAAAGGAAACTAAAGAAATTAAAGCCGGCTCAGGTTTCATAAATGTCGTTTTAAAAGAAGAAGGACAAAAAATGAACGAGGTAATTGTTGTTGGGTATGGTAAACAAAAGAAAGGTGACGTTACCGGTTCTGTAAGTTCTATTGGTAAGGACAACTTAAACTTAGGTGGTACTGTTGCCAATGTTGGTCAAGCTTTGCAAGGGCGTGCATCTGGAATTCAAGTGCAACAAAATAACTTTGCTCCGGGAAGTACCCCTTCGGTTGTTATTAGAGGTGGTAACTCAATCAATACTTCTAATTCACCATTATATGTGGTTGATGGATTTATTACAAGCACCGGTGCATCGATTAGTCCAAATGACATTGAAAATATTCAGGTTTTAAAAGATGCTTCTTCTACAGCCATTTATGGTGCCAGAGGAGGAAATGGGGTAATATTAATTACCACTAAAAAAGGGAAATTAGGGAAAATGCAAGTTGAGGCTGAAATATCCGATGGTTTTCAAAATATAATTAAGGAACCTTCTTTGTTGAATGGACAACAATATGCCGATTTTCAAAATGCTCTTGCTGCCGAAAATGGTAAACCACCTGTTTTTCCTTCTAGTTTTCCAATTGCAAATACCAATTGGTTTGACGAAGCAACTCGTCAAGGAAGCGTAATCAACAGAAGTCTTACTTTTAGCGGAAGCGATAAAGTGTCTAAATTTTTCCTTTCAGGAAACTATATAAAACAAAAAGGAGCTTTAGAAAACACCGATTATGAGAGATACACTGTTCGAATGGGTGCCGAGAAAAAATTTAATGATAAATTAAATATGGGTACCAATGTTTATGGTGCTGTTAGCGAAGGAAATAACAGTGATTTTGGGGACAACATTTTATCTCCAATGTATTCTCTTCAAACTGCACCTCCAACTCTTCCGGTGTACAATCCTGATGGGACTTATTATAAATATCAAGGAAAAGATAATGCATTGGCTCTTTTATTGGAACCTACAAATCATGTTATCAATAGATTGGTAAACGGAAGTATGTTTTTGGACTATGAAGTTATCAAAAACTTAACTTATCATTTCGGTGCAGGAGCAGAGTGGCAAGAGAGCATACAAGGGAATTATACCCCTAGTACTCTTGTTGCGGGAGCAGCCTTAAAAGGTTCTGGTTCTGAGGAAAACAGAACATATTTCAGATGGAGTACAGAGCAATATTTGACTTACAAGTTTAATATCGAGGAACATGCTATTACAGCAATGGTTGGTACTTCAAATCAAAAAGACACTTACGAGCGACTAAGAGCTGCAGGTACTGGTTTTAGTAATGATTTGCTAACGTATTACAATCTTCAAGGAGCCGCTGTTTATTCGAAACCGGAAACTGAGAAAACAGAGACTAAGCTTACTTCGTATTTTGGTAGGTTGAATTATTCATTTGCGGATAAATATTTAGCTTCTTTCACGATAAGAAAAGATGGTTCATCCCGTTTTGGTCCAAATAATAAATTTGGAATATTCCCATCTGGGGCTATTGCTTGGAAACTTTCGAATGAATCTTTTATACAAGACTTAAATACTTTTTCTGATTTAAAATTAAGAGCCAGTTATGGTATTACAGGGAACGACGGTATTGGGGATTATGCATACATGAGCAGACTTGTTTCTTATGGAGTATCAATTGCTCCTGATGGTTTTGTTGGAGGTACAGAACCGGCTAATTTAGCAAACCCTAATTTGAAATGGGAGGAAACGGCTCAAACCAACTTAGGTTTGGATATGGGATTCTTTAACGGAAGACTTAGCGCCACTATTGATGTTTATAAAAAAACAACGAGTGATGCACTTTTGAATGTTCCAGTAGGTGGATGGTGGGGTTTTGGTACTCAAAGAGTAAATTCGGGTATTATTGAAAATAAAGGATTTGAACTTGGTATAAGCAGCGAAAACTTTAGAACAGATAATTTTTCATGGAGAACATCTTTAAACTTTGCATACAATAAACAAAAGATTGTTGAACTTGCTGACAATGTTAAAATCATTAGTACCAATACATCCAACCCAAGCGGTGTAGTTTCGGGGCAAGAGTTTACAAGATTGGAGCCAGGAAAAGAAATGGGAGTATTATTTGGTTATGAATATGCAGGAGTTGTAAAAACAGGAGAAGTTTATGCGCCACAACCATTGTCCAAACCAGGAGACCCAAAATATGTGGACGTAAATGGAGATGGAAAAATTACTGCCGATGACAGAACTTATTTAGGAAATTCTATACCACATTATCTTGCAGGTTTTAATAATGATTTTAGATACAAAAACTTTGATTTGAATATCTTTTTTCAAGGAGCTTTTGATTATTCGGTATACAATATGACAGCAATGGTTGGGGAATCATCTACGAGTACAGACGCTTTGGATCGTTGGGTTGCCGGTACAAATGAAAATACAGATATTCCAAGAAACGGGTATTACGCAAGTAAATATGGTAGTTATGTTAATTCAAAATTTGTTGAAGAGGCATCTTATATTCGTTTGAAAAATGTTTCTCTTGGATACTCCATTCCAGAGAGTGCATTAAAACAAGTTAAATTTATAGATAGTATCAGATTGTATGCTATTGGTCAGAATTTGGTAACTTTTACAGATTACTCTGGAAACGATCCTGAGGTAAATGGACATTCAGGTAACAACTTGGGTGGAGGAATCGATTTCAACTCATTCCCAGCTTCCAGAACTTTTATTTTGGGTTTAAAAGTTACAATTCATTAGTCTAAAAAGCTTTTTTACTAACACTAAATTTATTAAAATGAAAAAATATACAATACTATTACTTTTACTTACCGCAGGAGTACAATTTTCGTGCAATAACGATCTTGATCCCACAGTATATAGTAATTTGACCAATACAAATGGGTATCAAACAAAGTCGGATGCCATTGCGGCCGTCAATTCAATCTATGGTCGACTTAAAGGACCCGTTGTTGGGGATAACTTTTCGTACTGGGCAACGAGACATTTTGCTTTGACAGATCTTGCAACAGATTTAGGGCATTGCCAATATGGTGGTGACCCAGGACAATTGTCTTTGGGAACTTGGAATGCTGCCAATGGACTACTTAAAGAAGATTGGAATGCAATGTATAAGTTGATTGCCAATGCCAACAGTGCGATTTACAACATCGCACCTATGACCGGAATTTCGGAGGCAGAAAAAGCGCAATTTATAGCTGAAGCTAAGTTTTTAAGAGCTTCTGCCTATATGGACTTGACAGATTCTTGGGGGCCGGTAATTTTAATTACAGAAGCCAATTTAGGAAACCCGGGGTATTTAGATCAAACACCTCCAACATCAGTTGAGGACATTGATGCTTTCTTGATTAAAGAACTTAATGAAGCTGCAGCCGTATTACCGGTTAACTATAAAAAAAGTACTATTTATGATAGCAATGATGTGGGGCGTGCTACCAAAGGTGCTGCATTAACGTTATTGGCAAAATTATATTTGCGTAGCCACAGCTGGCAACAAGTAGTGAGCATTACCAAACAGGTAATGGATCTTAATGAATACAGTCTTTATCCTTCTTATAATGGGTTGTTCAAAGAAAGCAACAAATGGTGCAGTGAAAATATTTTCTCTTCTCTTAGTGATGCCAATACGAATGGAACAGAATTGTTGAATCACTTTGGACCGGTAGATCACCCGGTTGTTCAAAACAGATGGCAGTATTATACCGTAAATTGGGATTTCTATAATACTTTTGGTGATGAAGATGAAAGAAAACAATGTTTCTTCCCTGAATTTATGGGTGTTGATGGTTTGTTGCACAAGCAAGCTCCTACATTGGGTGCTGAACCACCCGCTGGTGAATTCTACATGCCGGATGTATCTACAAGGAAATATGCAGATGATGAGACTACAACTTATTATGATGGTCACAGTGTAGATATTTTGCGTTATGCCGATGTATTGTTAAGTAGAGCTGAAGCAATAAATGAGCTAAGCGGTCCTACTGCCGAAGCAATAGATCTTATTAATCAAGTTAAAGCGAGATCACATGCTAAACTTTTGGTTATGGCAGATTACAATCAAACTACCCTAAGAGATGCTATTTTGCAAGAAAGAGGATGGGAGTTTTTCTTTGAAGGAAAACGTCGTTCCGATTTAATCAGAATGAACAAATATGATGTTCTTGTAAATGCATACCACCTTAGAGTAGGTGAAGCGGCTCAAATCAAGATGCCTCAAAATAAATTTTATACGTACCCTCAAAGTCAAGTTGATCTTAACCCTAAGTTAAGTAATGCCGACAGACAGTAAGCAGTAATTTGGTTGTTTAAATTTAAAACCAAGGATATAAAATATAGTAAATAGGGAGACTATTATATCCTTGGGTTTTATAAAAAAAAAGCACTAGCGCTTTTTTAAAACATACATAAAATGATTAAGAGATTTTTATCCATAGCACTTTTTGTTTTCTCGCTATTAATGCTGATGAGTTGTTCTAATAAAGGCAACTGTATCCAAAATATCACCGTAGGAACTCATGGTAACAACGAATTGAAGATTCAAATCGATGTTACCACAAGTACTGATGCAAAGGTATATGTAGAATATTGGCGTGAAGCAACTGGAAGTAAAGGTAAAATGACTTCCTTGACAACATCTGGAGGAACAAAACATTCTTTGGTACTTTGTTCTATCACTCCAGAGACTAAGTACAACTATCAGGTTGTGACGATTCAGGATGATGTAAAAAATACAAGCAAAGTTTATGCTTTCAAATCCAGACAATTGCCGGAATGGTTTCAAAAGCAATTCAAAGCCAATTGTCCAAAACCTAATTTGTTGCCAGAGAATTTCAAAAAGGGTTTTATGCTTATGAGCAAAAGGGAAACTCCGGGTGTAGCTTATATAGTAGATTATAAAGGAAATTTGAGATGGTATCATACTGTAGAAGGAACGGGTTTCAAAGTTTCCTGTTTTACCGATGACCAAACGATTATTTCCATACTTGGGAAAAATGATGAGCCAACGAGTTATGGTAGTGAGATTTTAGAAATTAATTTGCAAGGCGATACACTAACACATATTAAAAAAGGTCAAGGTGATTTTAAACAAGTGATTCATCATGAAATCATAAAAAAATCGACCAACGAAATCGTGACTTTGTTTGTTGATGAAAGAATAACCGACTTATCCTCGATAGGCGGAAAAAAGAAAGATACCATCAACGGTGACGGAATTCTTATTTTGGATAAAAAAGGAAAACAACTTTGGAAATGGAGTGTTTTTGACGATTTAGATCCAATGAAAGATAAAGCATTACTGAAAACAAAAAAGGATTGGATGCATGCCAATAGTTTGAATTATGACAAAGACGGCAATTTTATAATTTCGTTTTATAATAACGGCCAAATTTGGAAAGTAGATGCCAAAACCGGAAAAGTAATCTGGAAAATAGGAAAGGGCGGAACAATGACTATGCCAGCCAATTGTAATTTCTCGCAAGCCCACGCTGCACATATTAACCAAGAAGGTAGTTTAATGTTTTTTGATAATGGTGTCGATAAAAAACAGTCTGCTGTTTTTGCTATGAAAGTAGATGAAAAAGGCAATGCCATAAAACTAGATTACCAAGTGAAATTACCAAAGGAAATCTATAATGACAGAATGGGAAGTGCCTATATGATTGACAAAGAAACCATATTGTGTTGTTGTTCAAAAAGACACATAACTGTTCTGACCGATAAAAAAGGGGTTTTACTTTGGGCCTTAGAGTCTGAAATTCCTCCTTATCGTGTTAAGTTTATCCCGGAAGATAAACTCAAACCGTTTCTTTTTAACTAAAAATAACCAAAAGGTAGTAGCTGTTTCAATTGGGATAACTTTTAATTACCTGGATTTAATATCTTATCAGTATGAAATGAGCATGAACGTAAATTTGTCGCAAGCAAAAATGAAGATATGCGAATTACATATGACATATAAAAAATAAATATTATCTACATATGAAAAAAATAGTTGTTATAGGAATCCTTTTTGCTTTGCCAATAATGATTTTTAATTCTTGTAATTCTTCTTCGGCCAATACAGTTGCAAAAGAAGAAACAAAAGATGAATCTTATATTACAATCGATACTTCAAAAATTCCAAATGATAAGTTTGGTGAATCGGTACGTTATGGGAGAGAATTAATGCTAAGAACGGCATATTATATTGGTCCAGATGGAATTAAGGGAAAATATTTGGGCAACAAAATGAATTGTACCAATTGCCATCAAGATGCGGGAACTAAACCATATGCTTTCAATTTGATGTCATCACATGACAATTATCCACAATATCGAGGGCGAGAAGACAAAGTACTCACGCTTGCAGAACGTGTTAACAATTGTGTTATGCGTCCGCATTCCGGTAAACCATTGCCATTGGACAGCGATGAAATGGTAGCTTTCTTATCTTATTTTAAATGGATTAGCAAGTTTGTGCCAAAGGACAGTTTATTTAAAGGATCTAAAAATCTAAAAATTGAATTTCCGGAAGTTGCTGCAAGTCCTGAAAGAGGAAAAGTACTTTTCACCGAAAACTGCGCTCGTTGTCACGGAAATGATGGGGAAGGAAAATTCAATGAGGACAAATCAGGATATGTTTACCCACCTTTATGGGGAAAATATGCCTACCAACCCGGTTCAAGCATGCATAGAGTTATCAAACAAGCGCAATGGCTAAAAGGGAATATGCCTTTTGACAAAGTAACTGTTGGTAAACCCTATTTGACAGATGCTCAGGCACTCGATATTGCGGCTTATGTTAATGATGATTCTGTTCATACCCGACCAAACCCAAAAACATTGGATTATCCAAATCCAAAGGCAAAGGCAATAGATTATGCACATGCCCCTTTTAGTGATCCTTTTTCTGAAAAACAACATAAGTTAGGACCTTTCAAACCCATTATTGAATATTGGAAAAAACAAGGGTGGGAGCCTATTTATTAAAGTTTTATAAAACAATCTATTACTATACTACATACCCTTTTGAAAAAAACATAACCATGCAAAACAACTCAAAACCGAGATTTTTTATAAGTAGCTTATTTGCACTTTGTCTTTTTATAACTACTGGTGCTTTACATGCGCAAGAGTTAAAATACACTGATGGAAATAACAGTTGGAATCCAAGTTTACTCGGAAATCATCGTGCTGTAGTACAGTTTACGGGTAGCGGAACAGTTGCCAAAACTACAATCGACTGGAGAAGAAGAGATGAAAATCCAGAGATGAAACAGATTATTGTTCAGGATGCTAAAACAGGTAAAGACATTCTTAATGTGAAGCCTGAAAATATAAATAGAGAATCGGGAACTATTTTTTTCGAACCTGTTTCTGGTAAAGGAACCTATTATGTGTATTATTTGCCATACATAGATGAAGGACCAAATGTGTATTATCCCAAAGGGGTTTATGTTAAAGCTAAAAACACTGCCGATGCCGCATGGTTGTCTACAGTAAAAACCGATTTAAAGACTAATTGTAATGTTTCGGAAATTCAAAGTATCAATGCTTTCAATAGTTTTTATCCTATGGAAGTGATTGCTACGGCTACTGAAACACAAAATTTAATTGCGCAAAATAAAGGAAAAGCTTTCTTGGTTTTCCCGGAAGATCGAATGAATTCTATCCGAATGCAAAAAGATTTACCAAAACGCTGGATTGATAAAGGTGTTCAAAATACGTTCACTGATACTGCATTAAAAGGAGAATATTTAGCTTTTCAATTGGGAGTTTATGCTTTGCAAGATTTAAGCAACGTGAAAATTACTTTTTCAGATTTAAAAAACAAGGAAGGAAAAACAATTTCAGCAAAAAATATAAGCTGTATCAATACAGATGGAATAAAATATGATGGTTCTGTTTTTTCAAACAGTGTAAATGTTCCAAAAGGCAGAATACAAGCGATGTGGTGCGGAATTGATGTTCCGGAAAGCACTACGGCTGGAGATTATTTAGGTGAGGTTTTGGTTAGTTCGGGTGGTGCCACCCAAGCAGTTTCTCTTCATTTGGTGGTTAATGAAGATGTTACTAAGAATGGTGGCATTGACCACCCCGAGAAAATGACCCGATTAAAATGGTTGAATTCTACAATGGCGCAAGAAAACACCGTTATTGCACCATATACACCATTGGAAGTAAAGGAAACAGAGATTTCGTTATTAGGGCGAAAAGTGCTTTTGAATAAAAATGGATTGCCAACTCAGATTCAAACTTTTTTCACACCCGAAATGACTTCAATTGGTACTAAAGCCAATAATATATTAGTCGCTCCTGCCCAATTCCATTTAGTGGATAATGCCGGAAAAGAAATCAATAATTGGAAAAATACCAGTTTCAAATTTACAAAAAAAGAAGCAGGAACAGTAGCATGGGAAAGCACCAACACAGATACTGCTGTTGAGATGCAGGTAAACGGAACACTTGAATTTGATGGGTTTTTATCATATACTGTTAAAATTACGGCTCTTGAAGATGTTACTTTCAATGATATCAATTTTCAAATGCCTTTGCAACCTACATCAGCTAAATATTTGATGGGATTAGGTCAAAAAGGTGGAGAACGTCCTGAATCACTTAAATGGAAATGGGATGTTGCCAATAAAAATCAGGATGGTGCATGGATTGGAAATGTGAATTCTGGATTGCAGTTTTCTTTGAGAGATGAAAAATACAGCCGTCCTTTAAACACTAATTTCTATTTGCAAAAACCATTAATCTTGCCAGCTTCTTGGGGTAATGAAAACAAAGGAGGAATTGATATTGTTCCTAGTGGGAAAACGGTTTTGGTTAATGCTTACAGCGGAAACCGAACCATGAAAAAAGGGGATGTTTTGTACTATAATTTCAATTTATTGATTACACCTTTTCACGCAATCAATACAGATTTCCAGTGGGATAGTAGATTTTATCACAGATATAATAATTTAGATACCATTGCAAAAACGGGAGCTACAATTGTGAATATTCATCATGCAACACCTATAAATCCATATATCAATTATCCTTTTATTGAACATGAAAAGATGAAAAACTATATTGATGAAGCACATAGCAAGGGATTAAAAGTAAAAATTTACAATACTATTAGAGAGCTTAGTAACAAAAGTTACGAGATACATGCTTTACGCAGTTTGGGGCACGAAATTTTTACTCCAGGTAAAGGAGGAGGATTTAATTGGTTGCAAGAGCATATTGGTGAAGATTATATTGCAGCATGGTTTGTTCCCGAAATTAAGGACGCAGCTATTGTAAACAGCGGTATGAACCGTTGGCACAATTATTATGTCGAAGGAATGAATTGGTTGGTTCAAAATGTAGGTATAGACGGTGTTTACCTAGATGACGTTGCTTTTGATAGAGTTACGATGAAGCGAGTTAAAAGGGTATTGACTAAAGACGGACATCCCGGAATAATTGATTTGCACAGCGCTAACCAATACAACAAAAGCGATGGATTTAATAACAGCGCCAATTTATACATGGAGCATTTTCCATATCTAAATAAACTTTGGTTTGGTGAATATTTTGATTACGAAAAAAACCAACCTGACTTTTTCTTGACCGAAGTAAGCGGAATCCCTTTCGGACTTATGGGGGAAATGTTGCAAGATGGCGGTAATGCTTGGCGTGGAATGATTTACGGAATGACGAACAGAATGCCTTGGAGTGAAAATGCAGATCCACGTCCCATTTGGAAAGTATGGAATGATTTCGGTATCAAGGGTTCAGAAATGGTAGGATATTGGAGCGAAAACTGTCCAGTAAGAACTACTAATGCTAAGGTATTGGCAACTGTTTATAAAAAGAAAGGCGCAGCATTAATCTCTATTGCAAGTTGGGCCGATGAGGATGTAAAGGTAAAACTGAACATTGACTGGAAAAAATTAGGAATTGATCCTGCTAAGGCTAAAATAACGATTCCAGAAGTAAAGAATTTTCAATCAGCTCAGCAATTTTCTGTTAATTCGGAACTTTCAGTTGCTAAAGGGAAAGGCTTTCTGTTGATTGTAAATCAATAAGTAAGTTTTGAAAAAATAATGAGCTGAGTTCTATAATTGTTTTATGGGCTGGCTCGAGATGTTCTAAAACATGCCGAGAAAGCCCGTAAAAAAAATCAATATCAAAAATGAAATTAAAATCAGCAGTTTTCCTTTTATATCTTGTTAGTCAGTTTGTTGTTGGACAGAATAATGCACCAACAATCAAAGTGTATAAAAAAGTTTTTACCACCTATCCTTTTTCAGATCCCGATCCTATTCCAAAACCAGATTCAAAAATCTATCCATATTATCGATTTGATGGCTTTACAGATAAGCCTGTACAAAAGGAATGGAAAGTGATAGAACTGGAGAACGATTATATTAAACTAACGATTTTGCCAGAAGTGGGAGGCAAAGTTTGGTCTGCTATCGAGAAATCAACAGGAAAAGATTTTATTTACAACAATCATGTGATTAAATTTAGAGACATTGCTATGCGCGGACCTTGGACTAGCGGTGGTGTTGAAGGGAATTATGGAATTATTGGGCATACGCCAAATTGTGCCACCCCAGTAGATTACATAACCACTACCAGAGAAGACGGTAGTGTAAGTTGCGTGATTGGAGTATTGGATTTGCTTACCCGAACTTCTTGGAAATTAGACATCAATTTGCCAAAGGATAAGGCTTATTTCACCACCAATTCTTTTTGGTTTAATAGTACTGCATTTGAGCAGCCTTATTATACTTGGATGAATACGGGAATTAAAGCAGCCGGTAATTTGCAATTTATTTATCCGGGTAAAAATTATCTTGGTCACGATGGTGAGTATAATTCATGGCCCATCAACAAGGAAAATGGTAAGGATCTTTCTTTTTACAACAATAACAATTTTGGAGGTTACAAATCATACCATGTGTTCGGTAAATACAGTGATTTTTTTGGAGGATATTGGCATGATGAAGATTTTGGAATGGCTAGATATAGCAATCACGATGATAAACCCGGAAAGAAAATATGGATTTGGGGTTTATCACAACAAGGAATGATCTGGGAAAAATTATTGACGGACACAGACGGACAATATGTAGAAGTGCAAAGCGGAAGATTATTCAATCAATCTGCTGAAAATAGTATGTACACGCCTTTTAAACACCGCTCTTTTTCACCGTACCAGTCGGATTCTTGGACAGAGTATTGGTTTCCAGTTAAACAAACCAAAGGATTTGTAAAAGCAAATAATTATGGTTCCGTAAATGTGAAAAACGAGGATGGCTGGTTGAAGATTTATTTTTCGCCATTGCAAAAGTTGAACGAAAAACTGGTTGTGTTTGATAATGGAAAAGTGGTGTATTCCAAGGATATTTCCGTTAAGCCTATGGAATTATTCAAAGACTCTATTCGTGTTTCCGTTGATGAAAATAAGTTAAAACTAGCAATCGGAGAGAATAAATTGGTTTGGAATTCGGCGCCAGAAGATGGAAATCTAAGTCGTCCATTAGAAATTCCAAAAGATTTCGACAATAATTCGGTATATGGTTTATACCTTCAAGGGAAAAACTACATCAGTTTTAAGGATTATATAAAAGCGGAGGAAAAGCTTATCGAATGTTTGAAAAAAGAGCCAAATTATGCTCCGGCATTATCGGATATGGCATCTTTGCAAATCAGAAAATCTCAATATGCCGAGGCAATTTTAACTGCTAGTAAAGCTTTAGCAATTAACACGTATGATCCAGCTGCCAATTATTATTATGCTATGGCCAACTTATATTTAGGAAACAAAACCGACGCAAAAGACGGTTTTGATCTTGCCGCTTCGAGTGTTGAATATCGTAGCGCTTCTTATACGGAGTTGAGTAAAATTTACTTTTGTGAAAACGAAACAACAAAAGCAATTGAGTATGCCGATAAAAGTTTATTGAACAATCAATATAATCTGGAAAGCCTGCAATTGTTGGCTGTGATATATCGCTTGCAAAATGATGCTACAAAATCAACTGAAATACTTAACAGAATTAACGGAGTTGATCCTTTGAGTCATTTTGTACGTTTTGAAAAATTTATTTTGGATGGTTCAGAAGTTTCTAAGAAAAATTTTACTTCATTGATTCAGAATGAAATGCCACAACAAACTTATCTGGAATTAGGAATGTGGTATTATCGATTAAATCGTAAGGAAGAGGCATCAAAAGCTTTTTCACTTGCTGTACCAAATGCAGAGCTATTGTATTGGAAAGCATTTTTGGAAAACAAAGCAGTAGATTTAAGTCAGATTCAACCTGGAATCAGTTTTCCATTTCGTGCTGAAACCGCCAATGTGTTAGAAAAATTGATACCAACAAATAATCAATGGCAATTAAAATACCATTTGGCATTGATTGAATGGAACCGAAATAATATAGCAAAAGCTAAAGAATTGTTCCAACAATGCGGCACAAAATCGATGGATCCAGCTTTTTATGCTGCAAGGGCGGCTTTGATGAAAGAGAATCCAGAATTAGCTTTGATTGATCTTCAACAAGCTATTAAGTTGGATAAACAAGGATGGAGATATTCTAAATTATTGACGGAACATTTTATCGTACAAAAACAGTATGATAAAGCACTAGCTGTTGTAGAGCCTTTTTACAAAGGGCACAAGGAGAATTATATCATAGGAATGTTATATGCCAAAACACTGTTGCTTAACAAAAAATATGCAGTTGCAGATGTATTTTTAACCCAATTGAAAATTCTTCCTTTTGAAGGAGCCACAATTGGCAGACAATTGTATCATGAAGCCAAACTAATGCAGGCGGTAACAGAAATGAAAAACAAACAATACAAAAAAGCATTACAGTTTATTGCAGAGGCTAAATTATGGCCTGAAAATTTAGGCGTTGGGAAACCGTATGACGAAAACATAGACGAAAGATTGGAAAACTGGCTGAATTATTTGTGTTACACAAACCTTGGAGATCAGACAACAGCTAATGAATCGTTGCAAAAAATCATTGCTTTCAGTCCAAAAGTGGATAATACGGTTATGAACTTTTTACCGGCAAATCAATTGGTTTCAGCATGGGCTATTGAAAAAACGTCTAATGCAAAAAAAGCGGAAGAATGGTTACAGGCTCAGGCAAAGATATATCCTTCCAATAAAATTATTCAGTGGTGTCTTCATACTTATACCAAAAAACAATCAGTTGGCTTAACAGAGGATGAAAAAGATGGTGAAGTCAGAATTTTGGAAAAACTTTAAAAAAATAAATTAGCACAAAATCCCAGTTTTAACTAACATAAAAAAGGGTGATAGAATTACATCAATGTATGATTTAGCGTAATTTTATCATCAAAACAACCATCATAAACAAAACAAAAATGAATAAGCTTTTTTTAAAATGTACAGTTTTTAGCTTCATCGCATTGGTATCGGTAGAAATGAGTGCACAGAACGCTAATAAAAATACAGACGAGCTAGCCGCTTATAGAGTTACTGCGCAAAAGGTAAACGATCTCGTAAATACAAAACTGGAAGTGTCATTTGATTATGGCAAGCGATATTTATACGGAAAAGAATGGCTTACTTTAACGCCTCATTTTTACGAAACGGATACCCTTACTTTGGACGCCAAAGGAATGGATTTTAAAGAAATTGCAATAATGGAAGGGACAAAAAAAGTTCCTTTAAAATATACGTATGATACAGAGCAACTCTTTATCACTCTAAACAGAAAATATAAAAACACGGAGAAATACACCATTTATATTGATTATACTGCAAAACCAAATGAGTTAAAAGCAAAAGGAAGCGCTGCAATTACTGATGCAAAAGGATTGTATTTTATCAACCCAGACGGAAAAGAAGATAAACCCATAGAAATATGGACACAAGGTGAAACAGAGGCATCATCTGCTTGGTTTCCTACTATTGATAAGCCAAATCAAAAAACGACATCGGAGATTTCGATGACAGTGGATGCTAAATATGTGACATTGTCAAATGGAAAATTAGTTGCGCAAAAAGCTAATAAAAATGGAACTCGCACAGATACATGGAAGATGGATGTGCCTAATGCTCCTTACTTGTTTATGATGGCTGTTGGAGATTTTAAAATATTTAAAGATTCCTATAATGGTAAGGAAGTTAGTTATTACTTAGAACCAAAGTATGCGCCGTATGCCAAACAAATATTTGGCAAGACACCGGATATGATGAATTTTTACAGCAAAATGTTAGGAGTTGAATATCCGTGGGTTAAATATGCTCAGATTGTTGCTAGAGATTACGTTTCTGGCGCAATGGAAAACACATCGGCTACTTTGCATGGTGAATATGTGCAAAAAACAGAAAGAGAATTATTGGATGACAATGGAGAAAGTACTATTGCACACGAACTTTTTCATCAGTGGTTTGGGGATTATGTAACAGCCGAATCTTGGTCTAATTTAACGATGAATGAATCTTTTGCAACTTTTGGAGAAGTACTTTGGCATGGACATGATGCCGGACAAGATGCAGAAGACAGATCACGTTATGAAAAACTACAAAACTATTTAGGCTCTAGCAAAAATGGAATGAGCCCAGTTTTGGCCCGTTTTCATTACAATGATAAAGAAGATATGTTCGACAATATTAGCTATTCAAAAGGTTCTATAATATTGTACGCTATAAAAAATCAAATGGGTGATGAAGCTTTCTTTAAATCATTAAATCGTTATTTGACTACGAATGCTTTTAAGAGTGGAGAAACACATCAGTTGCGCTTGGCAATGGAGGATGTGACCGGAATAGATTGGAGTCCTTATTTTAACCAATGGTACTATCAAGGAGGTAATCCGATTTTAGAAATTAAATATGGTTATGCTAATGGGAAAGCTACTATTTCTGTAAAACAAACTCAGGATAGTTCTGTACAATTGTTTAGCCTGCCACTAAAAGTTGATTTTTATGTAAACGGAAATAAAATTAGAAAGAATATTTTAATTGAAAACAGAGAGCAAAATTTCAGTTTTGATGTGCCTGTAAAACCAGATTTTGTGGATATGGATGCCGATAAAATTTTGGTTGGCCAAATTATTGAAAACAAGAAGGCTGAAGATTATCTATATCAATATAAAAATGCTCCATCGTATTTTAACAGAATTGAAGCAATAAAATTTGCTCTTAAAGATAAAAGTCATACTGCCCAACTTATTGCATTGGCCGGTTTAGGTGATCAACAAGATGATTTAAGGACACTTAGTGTTAAAGGATTGGATTTAAACGATAGCCAAACAAAAGATGCTGCATTTAAAAGCTTACTTGGTATAGCCAAAAATGATAAAAATACAACTGTTCGAGCAGCAGCAATTTTGAAATTGGCATCAACTGGTGACACTGCTTATAAAGAATTAATGAATGAAAGTATTAAAGAGCAGTCTTATAAAGTGATTGCTGCAGGTATATCTGGATTGTTTAAATTCTCAGCTGAAGAAGGAAATAAAGCATTGGCATCATTGGACGACGACACCAAAAAACATGTAACTCCTTTGATGAAAAAAATGTAAAATCAAAAATAGTTTGCAAAAACCTAATCAAAATGAAATATCCAAAAGTTGCTTTTTCTTTCTTTTTTACAATTCTTATTAGTGTTATATCGACAGCACAGAATTCAAAAATTGAATTATCATTGCCTCTTGGAGGAAATGCATTTAGCTCTTTGCATAATGAAGAAAATCCAACAATCACAAATAACGGAATAGAAAATTGGGCGAATCCGAAAGAGTATTTTACAGCCTACTTCCGAATTTCTAAACCTGGAACATTTACAATTGCTACAGATGAATCGGTTGTTGTTTCTGGAAAATCAGTTTTAGAATTTATTATCAATAATTCATCGAAAAGAGTTAGATACGACGAAACAAAAAAACACTCTCTAATTGTTGGGAATTGGAAAATCTCGGATACAGGTTATGTTGCCATAAAAATAAAAGGAATAAGCAAAACAGCAAATGCTTTTCCTTCTATTTCGGGATTAACAATTAGTAGTACTGATTTCGATGGGAAAATTGCTCTAGTTCCCAATAATGAAGGAAATTTTTATCATTGGGGCAGACGTGGGCCTTCAGTTCATTTAAATTATCAAGTTCCTGAAAATGTAAATGCCGAATGGTATTATAATGAAATAACTGTGCCAGTAGGTCAGGATATTATTGGTTCTTATTATATGGCAAACGGTTTTGGCGAAGGTTATTTTGGAATTCAGGTTAATTCGGATCACGAGCGTAGAATTCTGTTTTCTGTTTGGAGTCCTTTTGCAACCGATAATCCGGAAAGCATACCTGACTCTCAAAAAATCAAGTTGCTGAAAAAAGGAAACAACGTTACGACCGGAGAATTTGGCAATGAAGGTTCTGGAGGACAAAGCTATTTGAAATACAATTGGATTGCTGGTAATACTTATAAATTTTTACTCCATGGTTCGCCCCAAAAAGATAATACGACTATTTATAGCGCCTATTTCTTTGCTCCAGAATTGAATCAATGGCAGTTAATTGCGAGTTTTAATCGCCCGCAAACAAATACATATTTGAAGCGATTTCATTCATTTTTAGAAAATTTCATTCCAGAGCAGGGGGATATATCTCGCAAAGTATTATTTAGTAATCAATGGGTTTACGATGATTTAGGAAATTGGATTGAAGTAAACGCCGCAAAATTTACAATTGATAATACTGGGAATAAAGGGTATCGTATGGATTATTCAGGCGGTTTGGATGAGAAATCATTCTATTTGAAAAACGGAGGTTTCTTTAATAATTACACTAAGAAGCAAATTATTTTCACAAGACCCTTGACTAATAATAAGCCAAAAATTGATTTTAATGGTTTGCCATAAAAGTAAGTCATTGTCAGAATGATTTAGATCAAACATATACAGATTTTACATCTATTTTTTAAACTAATTAACATAATAATGAAATCTACTTTTTTTAAAAACATTCTGATTATCTGTTGTTTATTGGGATGGATAGGGGCGTCTGCCCAAATGATAAAGACGGCTACACCAAAACGTGCCAAAGGACAAACAGATGTTTTGCGTTTGGCTTGTGCGCCAATACCAACGGTTCGTGTTGCTTTTATTGGCTTAGGAATGCGTGGGCCAGGGGCGGTTAAACGAATGACAAATATTCCTGGAGTACAGGTTGTTGCACTTTGTGATATACTGGAAAAAAACACGAAATCGGCAAATCAGATTTTAGAAAAGGCAGGACTTCCTAAAGCGCAAGAATTTTTCGGTGATGAAAATGCTTGGCGTAAAGTAACTGCACTTCCTAATGTTGATCTTGTTTATGTTGCAACCGACTGGAAACATCATGCTCAAATTGGTGTTCAAGCAATGAAAGATGGAAAACACGTGGCTATAGAAGTACCTTCTGCAATGACAATGGATGAAATATGGGAACTAATCAATACTTCTGAAAAAACCAGAAAGCATTGTATGCAATTAGAGAACTGTGTTTACGACTTCTTTGAATTGACAACTCTAAATATGGCTCAACAGGGATTGTTTGGAGAAATTCTTCACGCAGAAGGTTCCTATATTCATAATCTTGAACCGTATTGGATGGATTACTGGAACAATTGGCGTTTGGATTACAACATAAAACATCGTGGAGACATTTATGCAACTCATGGAATGGGACCTGCTTGCTTGGCGTTGAATATCCACCGTGGAGATAAGATGAATTATTTGGTTTCAATGGATACCAAAAGCGTTGGTATTCCTGCTTTTATCAAAGAGAAAAAAGGGGAAGATTTAAAAGATTTTAGAAATGGAGACCACACTATGACAATGATTCGTACCGAGAACGGAAAAACGATTCAGATACAACATGATGTGGCTAATCCGCGTCCGTACACTCGAATGTACCAATTAACAGGAACAAAAGGTTTTGCCAATAAATATCCGGTAGAAGGATATGCTTTGGGAGCTGCAGCAGTTGGTCAAGATATTACTCCGGATTACCAAAAATTGGATGCTGAGGAGTATGTGTCTGAAGAGGTGAAAAAAGCATTAATGATTAAATATAAACATCCTATAGTAAAGGGTATCGAAGAAAAAGCCAAGCAAGTTGGTGGACATGGAGGAATGGATTTTATAATGGATTACCGTTTGATTCATTGTCTTCAAAACGGACTTCCATTGGATATGGACGTATATGATTTGGCCGAATGGTCTTGTCTTGGTCCATTGACGGAAATCTCTCTTGACAATGGTTCTACTCCTGTGCAAATTCCTGATTTTACCCGTGGCGGATGGAACAAATTGAAAAAAGTGGAGTTTTCGGAATAAAGAAATGAATTTTAAAGCAATAAGCATTAATTATTAGACTACCAATGAACATTATAATTTATAGATAATTATATTGTTCATTGGTCGTTTAATTTTATAGAATAAAATTTGAAGATAGCTGTAATAACCTTAGAAAGGTATTGCTTCTTTGTATTTAACTTAAGTGAAATGTCCTGTGTACTTGAAACGGGAAACAATTTTGAACAGGTTTATCTTTATTATTGATAAAATGTACCTAATAAAAGATAAAAAATCAGGTAATTATCTACTTTAATAGACTGAGAAAAAAAATGCAGTAGCGGATAGTCTAAAAAAATTAAAGTACAGTCCATCATTATTTGTTAGAATGCTCCTTTTTTTTTAAAGATTAGCAATGTAGTTTGGATACAATTTGTATGAATTATTTAAGTTACTTAAAATTAGTAATTTATGATTTGTGAATATAAAGAATAGAATAGAAATATCACTTGTTGAATTTTAGAATGAATACTTATATGCAGAAAATTTTTGTAAATACATGAAGCGGAAAGAGTATTGCAAGGTCCTACTATGTTTTGATTTTTTATAAATGAAATATCACCGAAAGTGGGTATTGTGATGGCCACTTATAAAGATTAAATTACAGAAAATCCTAATCCTACAAGTGAGACTCATTAGTAAGACCTTTTAAAAATGAAGCTTAAGAAAAGTGCTGGAATCCTTTTGTATAAAAGAGTTCGCAATCAATTGTTTGTCTTGCTAGTACATCCCAGTGGCCCTTTCTGGAAAAATAAAGACAGGGGACATTGGTCAATACCAAAAGGGGAATTTAATGATGAAGAAAATGCATTTGACTCCGCAATCAGAGAATTTGAGGAAGAAACTGGAACGCGATTAGAAGGAAGTTTCGTGGAACTTTCTCCTGTAAAATTAAAATTGGGTAAAATAGTTCATGCATGGGCTCTGGAAAAGGATATAGATACAAATACAATAGAGAGCAATACTTTTGAAATGGAATGGCCACCAAAGTCGGGAACAATGCACAGTTTCCTTGAAATTGACTAAGGGCAATGGTTTACAGTGGACGAAGCATTGGAGAAAATCAATAAAAAATGGGAGGTTTTATTTTGCAACTACTTAGAAAGTTTGGTTTTGATTATTAATCAAACTAAAAGACCCGATTGAAAAACAAATTTGTAAATGAACTTTATAAGCTCTTTTAAAATGAATAAAAATTTTATTGTCGTTGATGATGACTCCGTTAACAACCTTATATGCCGAAAAGTAATTAAGCTCGTTTTTCCTGAAGCAGATGTGTTAACATTTACCAATCCGGAGAAAGCACTCTTATTTATCAAGTCTATTTATACCTATTCCCCTGGAAAGACAACAATAGTACTTCTTGATATTAACATGCCTATACTTTCAGGTTGGGATTTCCTGGAAGAATTTGAGGGTTTTGATACTGATGTAAAAGAGCGACTAAAAATTTATATGCTTTCATCTTCGACTGACCAGCTCGATAAAGATCGTGCAAATGAAAACAAAAATGTACGGGGTTACATTGAAAAGCCTCTAAGCAAGGATAGTATTGCGAAGATAGTATTTTAGATTTCTAATGTCTAGCTGCAAAGATCAAACAGAGTATTGTGAAAGGGTATGATTAAAAGTTAAAGAGTAAGTAGGGGAGAGCGGAGAATTTATACGAGAAATGAAACGTTTTATCGGCTGCCAAAAGATTTCTGAACTGCCCAGTTCTCAATACTATTAAATTAGCCTGCATAAGAAGTTTGCTAGTGTTATACTCCTCTGTAAAAGATTCTGTAAATTATTTTTCTACTAATTCCAAACAAAAGACTGGCATGATTCACGCTAATGAAATCTTTTGTTTTCACTATTTCAAGATTATGATTTTGGGCGATTTCAGTCTGTTTATTGCTTTCTGTAATTTTGGACTGCCTTGTTCTTGCCTTGCAGGCTCTACTATTGCATTTTAATGAACAATACTGCGTTTTTGTTGTTTTGGCTGTGATTTCATTTCTGCAGAATTCCCAGATGCGGGCAATCCTAATGTTTGTACTCATAGAAATGTGACTTTATGTGTCCCACTGTGACTATGTGTGTCTACACGTGCCATAATTTGGCCAAAAAAAAATATTTTTTGTACCTCAAATTCTCAAGGTACAATTGAGGTACAAATTTAAGCAAAATATCGCATACTATCCAAGATGAAAAGGAAGTAAAAAAACAAGTTAAAATATTGTTTATTAATACTTTAACTCGTTTATTTGTTGTTTTTTTGTGATGTTTTGTTTTGCTATTTTCCGATGCAGAAATTAGCAAAAATATTCCCCAACAACTCATCATTGGTAACCTGACCTGTAATCATTCCAAATTGGTATAAAGCTTCTTTAATATCTAATGCCATTAAGTCACTGGAAAGATTGGTCTCCAATCCAAATTTTACTTTCTGAATTTCGTCCAGTGCTTTGAGTAGCGAATCGTAATGTCTGGTGTTGGTTACAATGGTTTCGTTATTTCGTAAAGCGCCTGTATTTACAAAAGATAGCAGTTGATTTTTAAGTTCATCAACGCCTAGTTTCTCTTTGGCAGAAATTTTTAAAAGTTTCAGGTTTAAAGTTTCAAGTTTTTGATCAATTTTTTCGATTTCATTTTCACTTAATAAATCGACTTTATTTACAACAACTAATATTGGTTTAAGTGGATATTTATTTTTAACTTTTTCAATTTCTATGATGTAGTCAGAACCTGAAACCTGAAACCTGAAACCATCAAACAAAAAAACAACAACTTGTGCCTGTTCAATTTTTTCGAACGTTTTTTTAATCCCAATACTTTCAACCACATCTACAGTTTCACGTATTCCAGCTGTATCGATGAATCGAAAACCAATACCGCCTATTACCAATTCGTCTTCAATTGTATCACGGGTAGTTCCCGCAATTTCCGAAACAATGGCGCGTTCCTCGTTCAGTAAAGCATTCAATAAAGTTGATTTCCCAACATTAGGTTCACCTGCAATTGCCACTGGAATTCCGTTTTTGATAACATTCCCAACTGCAAAAGAATCGATTAACCGCTTGAGGACAAACTCAATTCGATTCAACAATTCATGAAATTGGGTTCTGTCAGCAAATTCTACATCTTCTTCAGCAAAGTCCAATTCAAGTTCAATGAGCGAGGCAAAATTCAAGAGTTCCTCACGCAGTTTGGCAATTTCATTGGAGAAACCACCACGCATTTGTTGCATCGCAATTTGGTGTGAAGCTTCATTATCAGAAGAAATCAAATCGGCTACGGCTTCGGCTTGTGATAAATCTAGTTTTCCATTCAGGAAAGCTCTAAGGGTAAACTCCCCAGCATCGGCCATTCGACAGCCTTTTCGCAATAATAACTGGATAATTTGCTGCTGAATATAGGTTGAACCGTGGCACGAAATCTCAATTGTATTTTCTCCCGTGTATGAATTTGGTCCTTTGAAAACAGAAACCAAAACCTCGTCCAGGGTTTTTTGGTCATCAACAATATGCCCCAAATGAAGGGTATGTGATTTTTGCTGTCTTAAATCTTTGTTTTTTATGGATCGAAAAACAGAGTGCCCTATAGCAATGGCATCTTCGCCAGAAATTCGAATTACGGCAATTGCTCCCGCTCCCGAAGGAGTGGCCAACGCAACTATTGAATCGTTTTGGATCATAACAAAAAATTTATGCAAAAGTAAGCAAAACTTACCACCTTACAAGTCTACTAAATCAATGCATTTTATGTTATTTTTTTATTAATTATAAATCAAAATGACAATTATCATACTTTCTTTTTAGAAGTTTTGTAACTTTATATAAAATATTGATATTCAGTAAATTATTAAGGATATGAAAAAAATATTGTTCCCTACAGATTTTTCAGAAGTTTCGAAAAATGCCTTTATTTACGCTTTAAAACTAGCCGATGCCATTCATGCCGAAATTATTACTTTGCACGTTTATGAATTGGATTCGCCTACTTATTTAGATGTTTCCATCTACTTGCAGGATATCTATGAGTACGAAGAGTTAAGTGATTTTGAAAATTATAAAGACGAAGTTCCTCTGTTGCGAAATATTGCCGAAGAAAATAGTATGGGGCATATAAAAATTAGTAACGTTCTTATAAAAGGGTTTTTAGTGAAAGAAGTAGTCAAGCTTTCCAAAAAAGAAAATATAGACTTTATTGTTATGGGAACCAAAGGAGTAACCCATTTGCGGGAAGTGTTTTTGGGAACGGTGGCTACAAAAATAATGAATGAATGCGATGCCACAGTTTTGGCTATTCCCGAAAAATGCAGTTATATGCCTATTGAAAAAATATTGTTCAACACAAGATTCCATATGGACGATATTGAACCGTTAAAAAAAGTAGTGACTTTGGCTAATGTTTTTCACTCTCACATCGATTGTTTGAACATAAAGGCACCACATACAGTCTATAAAGATGATTTTGTGGTCGATTTCAAAAATATTTTCAAAGACCAGAATATTACTTTTCATTCCGTTTTAGCTAACGATATAGAAGGAGAAATTTTAAGCTTTATTGAGAAAAATAAAATAAATATGGTAGCCATTCATGAACGGCATAGAGGTTTCTTCGAAAAAATTTTTCAGGTAAGCCTTAGCAAAAAGCTGACATTTCATATCAATATACCAATTTTGTCCGTTCATTAAAACTATTAATTTTAAAATAATTTGGGCGTGCCCCAGTTGAGCAAAGGGGCTTATGTATAGAGTCGCTTATACGCCCCTTTGCTCAACTGGGTCGGGCTATCTGCGCTACTTCGGTAGCTAGCTTTTATCCCTCACGCGCAACCTGCAAAACAACAAATAACCGTATAAAAGAAAAGAGCTTTCGTTTAGTTTTGTAGGAGTATCAAATTAGTAAGCAGAAACGTTTATCAAAAATTAAACCTAAATTCATATAGAAATGAAAAAGATTTTATTCCCCACCGATTTTTCTGAAGTCGCCAATAATGCTTTTATCCATGCATTAGAATTTGCAAAAATTGTAAATGGAGAACTATTGTTGTTACATACTTTTGAACTGCCCATTGTCGATAATCAATTTATTCCTGACAATTATTATAGTATTTTTGATTCTTTACAATTGGCTCAATTTGACATGTTCAAAGAGGAAATTCCTAAACTTCGTGAACTGGCCAAACAAAGAAACTTAGACCATATTAAATTAAGCCACAAACTCATGGACGGCGATTTAATTTATGCCATCAAGAAAGTTGTCAAAGAAGAAAACATAGATTTTGTCGTAATGGGTACTTCTGGCGCAACAGGTTGGGAATCTTTTTTCATTGGTTCCAATACTGGAGCAATTGTTACTGCTATAGATGTTCCTGTACTTAGTGTACCTGCTGAAGCCCAATTTGAAAAGATTGAAACCATTGGTTTTACCACACGTTTTAGAGAAAAAGACAAAGCGCCATTAAGACAAGTTATCAAAATAGCCAAAAAAACACACGCAATCGTGAAATGTTTGTATGTAAAAACGGCTAAATCAGATATTTCAGAAGAAACGATAAATCAATGGAAAACTGAATTTGAAAACGAACCCGTTAAGTTTTCAGTTGTAAAAAGTGATGTCGTTAAAGATACCATCTTGGATTTTGTTTCCCATAAAAACATCGATATTTTGGCAATGATAACCCATAAACGTAATTTTTTCTCCGAGTTGTTTACCCCAAGCCTGACCCAAAAATTATCCAATATTTCAATTGTACCAATATTAGCACTTCATGAAGAGGAGTGATTGTAGATTTTAGAATGTAGATTTTAGATTTTTTGTTTTTTAGTTTTGCTATTGATATTGTCATTGAAATTCTCATTGCCATTGAAGTTGACTTTCCCTACATTTGTATATCATTAAAACAAACAATGGAAATATACAAAGGCAATAGCCAGAATTATTCTGAGGAGTTAAAAGCAATCAATACTAAATACAATACAATCAGCTTTTTTAGGTTTATTAGTATCTTACTTTTTTTAGGAAGCTTATTTTATTACATAAAAACCAGCGAATCAGTATTTGTCATATCGGCAATTTTGCTGTTCGCTGGTTTTCTTGTTTTGATGCGTATCCATTCCAAATTATCATTTCAAAAAAAGATAAAAAGTGCTTTGGTTCAAATCAACCAAAATGAAATTACTTATTTAGAACGTAAATCAATTCCTTTTGAAAACGGATTAGAATTCAATGATTTTCACCATCCGTATGCTTATGATTTGGATATTTTTGGGGAGCATTCATTATTTCAAAATCTGAACAGAACCGCTACTTTTATTGGTAAAAAGACCTTGGCCAAACAATTGCTAACGCTTTTGCCAAATGATGAAATACTAAATAATCATCAAGCAGTTCAGGAATTAAAAGAGAAATTAGATTGGCGTCAGGAGTTTTTGGCTGTTGCCAAAGTTGGACAGGATAATGAAACATTTTACAAAACCTTATTACAATGGAGTGTCTTTAATAGCAAGCCTTTGTCCAAAGTAGCTGTGTTTATTTCCTATTTGTTTCCGGCATTGCTTTTAAGTTGCTTTTTGGGGTATTTAATAACTTCAAATATTGTTTTTCTTTCTTATTTTTCATTTTTGTTTGTTTGTAATTTGACCATTTTAGGGAATTTCGTAAAACGAATCAAAATGGAAATTGCTCAGGCAGATAATATCAATGTGATTATCAGTCAATACAGTTTATTAGTGCAAAAAATTGAAAATAAAAGCTTCAAATCTGAAAAATTAATTGCTTTACAGCAAAAACTAAACTTTCAAAATGAGAAAGCGAGCGTTCATTTGGAGCAATTGGCCGAGTTATTTTCCAAAATGGATAGCATTGGAAATTTTGTGACCTCCATACTGTTCAATGGAACTTTTCTATTTAATGTGCACGTCTTGAAATCAATGATCGCTTGGAAAAAACAGCATGCCATTGTTTTGGAAGAATGGCTTGAAGTGATAGGGGAGTTTGAAATGCTGAACAGTTTGGCAAATTTCTCGTATAACAATCCTGAATTTGTATACCCAAAGTTAAATTCCAATTATGAGATAGATTTTTCCAATTTAAGTCATCCTTTATTGAACCCGACAACAAGAGTAGGAAATGAGGTTAAATTCCACCCACAGTCGTTTATGATTCTGACAGGTTCGAATATGTCTGGTAAGAGTACTTTTCTGCGTAGTTTGGGAGTGAATATGGTACTTACTGGAATGGGTTCTCCAGTTTGTGCGAGTGAGGCGAATGTTCATCCTCTGCCTGTTTTAGTGTCTATGCGACTCTCGGATTCCTTATCCGACAGTGAATCTTATTTCTTTGCCGAAATCAAGCGTTTGAAGCAAATTATGGATGAATTGGAAGGAAATCCTGCTTTTGTCCTTTTGGACGAAATCTTGCGTGGAACCAACTCTGATGACAAACGCAATGGAACGATCGAAGTTGTCAAAAAAGTAATTGCCAAAAAAGCAATCGGAGCCATCGCAACGCACGATATTGAAGTTTGTCTAACTACTAATGAATTCCCCGATATTCTGACCAACAAATGCTTCGAAGTTGAAATTAACAACAACGAATTGCATTTTGACTATAAACTTCGCGATGGTATTTGCAAAAATAAAAGTGCCACTTTCTTAATGAAGAAAATGGGAGTTATTTAGGAGTGGTCAGTCACAGTCATCTTTGTCAAAGTTCAAAACTTTGACAAAGATTAATTGAAACGATTTCCTGCAAGGTTTTTTTCAACCTTGTAGGAATTGCTGTTTTGCGTTATGTTTCATACCTACAAGGTTCCAAAAAAAACCTTGCAGGATAGTAAACGATTAAAATATATTAGTTCTTTTGAAATACAAAATCTTATAATTTTTCTTAGAGTTCTTGTGTACGCGTAAGTGATAGAAGCAAGCTATCGAAGTAGCGTCGATAGCACGACCGCCGGTAGGAAAAAGGGCAATGACGACAAAGCAGCTTGCCCTTTTTTCTAGCGGGGGTTACGCCCAAGTGATTCTTTAACAGAATAATATTTACCGTCCAAACCTCGGTTGCGATAAGCCCAAAAAAAAACCAAAACTCTGGTTAGGAATTTTGGTTTTTTCAAATATAAAAATGGTTTTGGTTAGTTTAGTATTTTGAGGTAACTAGCTGTTTAGCATTACTGGCATCACAAGCATTGTTACGGTTTCGCCTTCTTCTAGTCCATCTATTGGAGTTAAGATTCCGGCTCTGTTTGGTAATGACATTTCAAGCATAATCATGTCTGATTGTAGGTTGTTCAACATTTCGGTCAAGAAACGGGAGTTAAATCCTATTTGCATATCGTCTCCTTGATAATCACAAGTCAATCTTTCTTCTGCTTTGTTAGAGTAGTCAATATCTTCGGCAGAAATGTTCAATTCGGCTCCGGCAACTTTCAAACGAATCTGGTGCGTTGTTTTGTTGGAGAAAATTGCAACACGACGAACAGAACTCAAGAATTGAGAACGATCCATCATCAATTTGTTTGGATTTTCTTTTGGGATAACCGCTTCATAATTTGGGTATTTCCCATCGATTAAACGACATAATAAAATGTAGTTATCGAAAGAGAAAGTAGCGTTTGAATCGTTGTATTCTATTTTTACTTCAGCATCTGAGCTGCTTAGGATACTTTTTAAAATATTCAAAGGTTTCTTTGGCATAATAAATTCGGCCACTTGTGATGCTTTTACATCAGTGCGTGCGTATTTTACCAATTTGTGGGCATCAGTCGCAACAAAAATCAAACCTTCTGGAGAAAATTGGAAGAAAACTCCCGACATTACCGGACGCAAATCGTCGTTTCCTGCTGCGAAGATAGTTTTGCTGACAGCAGTCGCCAAAACATCTGCAGGTACAAGTGTTACTGATGGCTCTTCTAAGTTTACTGATTTTGGGAATTCTTCACCCGGAGCATAAGCCAAAGCATATTTTCCTGAGTTGGAACTAATTTCTATAGTGCTGTTTTCTTCAATTGTGAAAGTTAAGGGTTGTTCTGGAAATGTTTTAAGGATTTCCAATAATAATTTTGCAGGTACTGCAACACTTCCTTTACTTTTGGAGTCGATGGTCAATGTGGCTGACATAGTAGTCTCCAAATCGGACGCCGAAACAGTTAATTCGTTATTATTTAATTCAAATAAGAAGTTATCCAAGATTGGCAAAGTGTTGTTACTGTTGATAACGCTACCTAAAACTTGTAATTGTTTTAATAAGTACGAACTCGATACTATAAATTTCATCTGTATTGTTTTGTTTTTTATGGTGTGCTTTTTCTGAATTAAAATTTAGAATACACTTTACAAATATATTGTAAACTATTCTAGTATTGCAAATTTTTTATTAACATCTATTTACTGTATTTTCTTTTTCTGAGGAATGTAAATCCAAGGCCAAACAGTAGCAAAATTAAGATTGGAAGCCCGATAGTTATGAATTGAGTAAAGGTATAGTTTTCATATACTTTTTCTTTATCCAATAATGGTAAATCAAGATCCTTGCTTCGAATGTTAATAAGTCCGGTGTCGTCCAAAAGATAATTTACACAATTCATCATAAAATCTTTGTTGTCATATAAATTCCCAGAACGTTGGTCATAGCCCAATTCTACTGGTTGTCCTGTTTTATCCAATTGATTTTTTATAATATCTCCATCCGAAATCACAATCATTTTGTTTTCTGTTCCTTTGGCTTGAAATGATTTTTCTTCAAAAGGCAAAATGCGATTCTCAAACATGGAGTGAAAAGAACCTTCCAGTAAAACGGCCATTGGGATATTTCCTTTATTAAGGTAATCCGCTGGCGAAGTTTGCTCTGAAACCATATTCAGGCTGATTTCTACAGGAGTTCCTATTTTTTTGGAATATGCGGAAGATTGCAGTAAAACTGTTTTTTTGATTCCGTTTTTCAAAGTGTCCATTGCATTGGCAAAATCAAATTTGATTCCTCCAAGATTTTTTACAATCGGATGTTTGCTGATAGGATAAACCTGCGGAGCAAATTTCCAATTAAAATCCTGGTATTGCGTTCCGCTTCCTTGTTCTCCACTAGCTAGTTTTATTGGACTTCCTTGTTCATCTTTGACTAAGTCAGGATTGATACGAACTCCATATTTGAAGAACATATCATTTAGATTCAAGTCTTTTGGAAATGCCAATGTAGCTCCTGAAGGGTTATAAAGACTGTCCATTTCGGCATTGACTTGATCGATTAGCCAAAGCGTTTTTCCTCCATGGATAATGAATTGGTCTAAAACCAGTTTTTCTTCATCAGTAAAAGCTTCAGTTGGTTTGGCAATGACAGCCAAATCATAATTTTGCAAGGATTTTAATGTTCCTTCTGGATTTTTGGCAACAGAATCTAACGTAAATGGACCAATGAAATAACTTTCGCGTACTTGCATTAGGAATTTAGCAATGTGACGTTCCTGAAGTTCTCCGTTTCCTTTTATGATAGCAACTTTCTTTTGTTTGTCTTTGGAAATTTTATTGATTCCATCCGAAATAGAATATTCAAGATGCTGAACAGATCCAATCACTTTTTGAGTTGTAGAAGCTCCCATGATGTTTTTCAACAGCGGAATATTGACTTCTTTGTTATTGTAAACAGCAATCGCCCAAGGGAAAACCATTGATTGCGACTGTTTTCCTTTGTCGTCAACAGTAATATTTATTGGCGTTAAGCCTTTTCTATACAATTCTTTGATATTGTCCATACTTTCGTCTTTGTTCTCCAAAGGATCTACAAATTCGATAATGATATTAGAATTATAGGCTTGAAATTCTTCCAACAGTTGTTTGGATTCCAGTTGTAATCGTTTGAATTCAGCAGGTAATTCCCCTTGCAGATACACTTTTATGGACAAAGGATTCTTTACGTCTTTAAGAATTTTTAAAGTCGTAGGGGATAGGGTATATCGATGGTCTTGGGTTAAATCAAAACGATGAAAAAAGAAATTACTAATGATGTTTAAAAGGAATACTACCGCAACAGTAATCAATAATGATTTGACGTTTTTAATGTTAAATGCTCTCATTACGATTTAATAGATTTTAAATTAAAGACTGTAAAAGAAAGGAACAAAATAGCAATGCTAATAAAGTAGATTACGTCTCTTGTGTCTATAACACCTCGACTCATACTCTTGTAATGGTCTTGCATTCCAAAATAAGAAATAAAAGATGAAAAACTAGGCAACACAGATGCCAATCCTTGAAATCCAAAATAGAAAAAGAAGCAAAGGAAAACTGCAATAATAAAGGACACAATCTGATTCTCGGAAACAGATGAAGTAAAGATTCCAATGGCAGAATAAGCGGCTATTAAAAACAATAAACCAAAATAGGAACCTAAAGTACTTCCTAAATCAAGATTTCCTTCGGGTGAACCCAAATTCCAAACCACTTCCACATAAATAAAAGTGGGGATGATGGCCATTACAATTAATAGAAAAGCGCCTAAGAATTTTCCATTTACAATTTCCCAAAGACTAATTGGTTTGGTTAATAATAATTCAAGTGTTCCTTGTTTCTTTTCGTCCGAAAAACTGCGCATGGTTACCGCGGGAATCAAGAAGATTAAAATCCATGGAGCTAAGGTGAAAAAAGGAGTTAAATCGGCAAAACCTGTATTCAAGATATTATAATCACCTTCGAAAACCCAAAGGAATAATCCATTTCCAATTAAGAAAAGGGCAATTACCAAATACCCGATTGGTGAACCAAAAAAGGATTTTATTTCGCGAAATACGATTGACTTCATTTATTTATTTTTTGTTTAAAAAGTTTAATGTTTAAAAAAGTTTAATGTTTAAAAAGTTTAATGTTTTTTTTTTTTTTTTGAATTTGGTTCCAAATTAAACAACTTTAAACGTTAAACCAAAGAAACTAATTTATCTACACTCCAAGCTTCTGGTTTTGCATTGAATAATTGTTTGGTAAATGTCCAAACGGTATTGAAAAGCTCTGAATTTCGATAGTTTTCCAAATCCGCTTCGGTTTCCCAATAACTATAAGTAAAGAAAATGCTTTTGTTGTTTTTGTCCTGATATAGTTCCAGAAAACTATTACCGGGAGCATTTCGTATTTTATCTTTCATTAATTCGAAGTTTTCCAAAAAGGCAGGAATATTTTCCTCGTGAAAACTCAGTTTTACTATTCGTACAAACATGTTTATAATTTATTTAATGCAAAAGCAATTTCAATGACAATGTCAATTTCAAAAAAAAATTAGGGTCAATTCTTAAATTGTATCGAAATCACATCTCTATAATTAAGCCCTAATAAAGTACTTGCAGAACCTACTGTTAAAGGGTTGCTTCTGAAAATGGCAATTTCGAGAAAACCAGCCTCGTTGAAAATGGCTAATCTTTGACCTTCATAATATTTTACCGGATATTTATCGGAACTGGCAATGGCAGAATAATAAGGTAAAATAGTTTTGATGGATTGGTTTCTGTATATAATTTCATAGTCTCTTCCTTTCACACATTCCAAAAACTGCTTTTTTGAAATATTGGTGACCACATTCCCAAAATGATCAATGTAAATTACATTTCCTTTTAATTGGTTCCCGTCGTCGGAAAGAGCTACTTGCAAATCGGTTACTTGTTTCAGGCTTTTAATTTCTTTCCCAATTACATTAAGAACACCACCTTTGGCAATATGACAAGCCACTTTGACAAAAACATCCAAATCGGTGGCATCGCTATGAAGTCGATCGTGAATGGTTATTGCAACTATTTTTTGAGGAATAATCTTTTGCGAAAGCATACTTAAAATGCCATTATCGGCAGCAATAAAGTAATGATCATTCCATTGCATGGCAATATGTTGATTCTCTTTGTTTGCTTCTAAATCGACTCCAATAATATGAACAGTCCCTTTTGGAAAGCTGTCATAGGAGGCCGAAATAATATAACTGGCTTCAACGGTGTTGAATGGATCGATATAATGTGAAATGTCAATAATTGTAGCGTCAGAATACTCAGATAATATTTTCCCTTTCAAAGCACCAACAAAGTGGTCTTTCAAGCCATAATCGGTAGTAAGGGTAATTATTGACATAAAATTGTTTATAACTATTGGGTTTTGTAGCGTCTGAAACTTATTTTTTCTTAAATTTGAGAAATGCAAAGCTAAAGTATTTTATACTTTATTTGAACAGAATTTAATTAGAATTAAAAACAAAAATTTATGCCTAAGTTTATTGTGATTTTATTTCTTTTCTTTTGTAGCCTGCAATGTTTTAGCCAGAACGATTTGTCAAATACCACAACCGATAAGTCGATTTTTTTAGGTAAATCAGGGGAAATTGAAAAAGAAAAAATAGAAGCTATTACAGTTAGAGACATAAACGAAACTGAGATTGAATTACTTTTAAAAGACAATCTTTGTGAAATTTTATCTATTAAAGCTTCTGATTTCTTGAATGAATCTATGTTAAAAAAATTAAAAGCTAACGTATAATTTAGAACTAGAACGACCCAGATTCTAGAAAGATGTTTTTTAGTATTATTTACCGGTTTAGTAATTAAAAACTGTAATGGAAGTATTGCAGCGTAAATATTGAAATTGATTTAACTCAATTAATTAACTTAAAAACTTCTTATTTTGAACGAAAGAATCATCGAGCTCATCGACATTGCTCCAAAAGATTTTTGGGGCACTCACGACTCCCACCTAGAGTCAATTAAGAAATATTATCCAAAACTAAAAATTGTCGCAAGAGGTACTACTCTTAAAGCTTTTGGAGATAAAGATGTTTTAGACGAATTTGAAAAGCGGTTTCAGCGTCTGATGCTGCATTTCACCCGATACAATACTATTGATGACAATGTAATTGAACGAGTGATTCAAAGTGATGATCAGGAGGAAAGAAAAGCTTTAGGTCATGACAAAATTTTGGTTCACGGCGTAGGTGGCAAAATCATTAAACCTATGACTCCCAATCAACAGTTGTTGGTGGATACAATGGAAAAAAATGATATGGTTTTTGCTGTTGGACCCGCGGGTACCGGAAAGACCTACACAGGTGTTGCCATGGCTGTAAAAGCATTGAAAGAAAAACAAGTCAAGCGTATTATTCTGACCCGTCCTGCAGTAGAAGCTGGAGAAAATCTAGGTTTTCTTCCCGGTGATATGAAAGAAAAGCTCGACCCTTATATGCAGCCATTATATGATGCGTTGCGCGATATGTTACCAAATGAAAAATTGGAAGACTATATATTAAAGGGCATTATTCAAATAGCACCTTTGGCTTTCATGCGTGGACGAACTTTAGATCATGCTTTTGTGATTTTGGACGAAGCACAAAATACAACGCATTCGCAAATGAAAATGTTTCTGACCCGTATGGGAAAAAGTGCCAAGTTTATGATTACCGGTGATCCTGGTCAGGTAGATTTGCCTCGAAGAACAATTTCAGGACTCAAAGAAGCGATATTGGTTTTGAAAGATGTTGACGGAATTGGGATTATTTATCTGGATGATAAAGATATTGTGCGTCATCGATTGGTGAAAAAGGTAATTGATGCTTACAAGCAAATTGAAAATAATGATTATTAAAATTAGAGCAGTTATAAGTATAAAGATATAAGTAATAATAAAATTAGAAAAAGGAGAAATTCAATTATAGAGTTTCTCCTTTTTCTTTGGAAAATGTAGAAGATTCTTAGTTCTGTATTTGATTTCCCAATTAAACTTAACATATCGATATAATTAAGTTAAAAGCGGTTTATATATGGGTAACTTTTTGGGTATCTTCTTGAAATGCAATAAATTTGAGATGTTTTAAAAATGAAAATGAAATAAGAAATGTCGAAACAGAAAATATCGAAGCAAAAAATCAAAGTAGTAATTAGCGACTTAGACGGAACATTACTCAACTCAGACCATACAATATCTGCCTATACCAAATCTGTTTTTCAAGAATTGCATGAACAAAATTATTTGATTATTGTGGCAACAGGACGTCATCACATGGATGCCATGGCAATAATCAGCAGTTTGGAACTTCCTGTTTATTTGGTAACTTCAAATGGGGCGAGAATCCATTCGCCAAAAAAAGAGCTTTTGTATTCTTTTAATTTGGAAGGAGATGCAGTCAAATCGATTTTATCATTGGATATAGATCCAGAGATTACAACGGTTTTATTCAAGGAGAAAGTTTGGCAAACCTCAAAAACGAATAAAAAACTGAATGCTTTTCAAAAAGACTTGGCATATCCTCCAGAAGTGGTCGATTTTGCGACATTGGATGATTATAGCGCCATAAAAATATTTTTTACTCATGATGATCATCAAAAATTAGTAAATTTAAGAGATAAAATTCTTGAAGACCACTCAGATGTTTTTAGTCATGCTTTTAGCTTGCCTATTTGTTTAGAGTTTATGGATAAATCGGTTGATAAAAGCGTCGCAATTGCCAAGATTCTAGAAAGAGAAGGCTATTCCTTTGATCAAGCCATTTCTTTTGGTGATGGTTTTAATGATGAGAAAATGCTAGACGCAGCTGGAATAGGATTAATAATGGGTAATGCACCAGAAAATTTAAAAAATAAATTACCTCATTTAGAAGTGATTTCAACCAATAATGAAGACGGTGTAGCCAAATATTTAACTGAAATTTTAGAAGGATTTAGTGTTTCATCTTAATATAAATAGATATGACCAGTTATTTTGAAAGAGTTAAGCAAAACTGTATCTCAGGAATTTTATTTTTATTACCTGTTTTAATTTTATTGATCTTAGTTAAAAAAGTTTTTGGCTACTTCGCTAAGTTTGGAGGTGGAATTGCCAAAATAATTGGTTTTGACAAAATATTAGGACCGAATGCCGCCAATTTCTTCGGAGCATTAATTTTGTTGGCACTTGTATATGTATGTGGTTATTTGGTACGATTGGCATTTTTTCAAAAAATAAGTGATGGCATAGATGCTAAACTTAAAGAAGTAATTCCAGGTTATGAGAAACATAAAGAAATGGCCAAAAAGCAGTTGGTCGATGAACCGAAAATAGAAACTGACATTCCTGCTTTAATACAATTTGGTGATTATTGGCAACCCGGTTTTTTGATAGAACAGAATGAAGAAGAGGGAAATGCGGTTGTAAATATTCCCAATTCTGATGGGAGTGAAATATATATAGTTCCAATTCAAAAGGTAAAAATCTTAAAAGAGACTACACTAAGCACACTCAAAGCTTCAATAAAAGCATCAGGAAAAGGGCTTTTGGCTTGTAAATAGAACTTTTGGTTTTCCTTGCGTTCTCTATTAATTAGTTTTAAATTTGCATCCATAAAAATAACAACAACACACTACTAATGAGCAATACAATTACCACTACCAATTTTAATTTTCCGAATCAAAAATCAGTGTATCGCGGAAAAGTAAGGGAAGTTTATAATATCAATGACGATTTACTTGTAATGATAGCTACTGACAGACTATCTGCATTTGATGTAGTTTTACCAAAAGGAATTCCATACAAGGGACAAATTTTGAACCAAATTGCAACAAAATTCATGGAATTGACTCAAGATATTGTACCAAATTGGTTAATTGCCACTCCAGATCCTAGTGTTGCTGTTGGTCATTTATGTGAACCGTTTAAAGTTGAAATGGTGATTCGTGGATATCTTTCGGGACATGCTGCTCGTGAATATGCTCTTGGAAAAAGACAAATTTGCGGAGTGACAATGGCTGAAGGTTTGAAGGAAAATGACAAGTTTCCAGAACCGATTATCACACCAACTACAAAAGCGGATAACGGAGAACACGATGCCGATATTTCAAGAGAAGCTATTCTAGAAAAAGGAATCGTTACTGAAGAAGATTATTTAGTGTTAGAAAAATACACTCGTGCTTTATTTAAAAGAGGGACTGAAATTGCTGCAAGTCGTGGTTTGATTTTGGTGGATACAAAATACGAATTTGGAAAAACCAAAGACGGCGTTATTGTATTGATTGATGAAATTCACACTCCAGATTCTTCTCGTTATTTCTATTCTGAAGGATATCAAGAAAGACAAGATAAAGGGGAAGAGCAAAAACAATTGTCAAAAGAATTTGTTAGACGTTGGTTGATTCAAAACGGTTTTCAAGGATTGGAAGGACAGCAAATTCCCAATATGACTGATGAATATATCGAAACTGTTTCAGATAGATATATTGAGTTGTATGAAAATATTCTTGGTGAGAAGTTTGTAAAAGCCGATATCTCGAATATTAATGAAAGAATTGAAAAAAACGTTTTGGCTTATTTGGCACAAAGATAATTAGAATCAAATCGCTAAATAGCGATAAAAATATAAACCATAATTCAGATTTTGAATTATGGTTTTTTTATGCAATTTCGTAGCGTTTCCAAAAATAGACTATGCTGGCTTTTTAGCCCCGATGGGAGGGAATATTCTTTTGGGAACTTTGTCAAAGTTCAAAACTTTGACAAAGTTCCCAAAAGAATTGGAAGGACAGCGGGAATCCTGTTTATAGATAGAGCCAATTCTTTCGCTCCTTGCTATTTTTTGGGCAAAAAAAAACTCTTCGAGATGAAGAGTTTGATATGCTTATTTTTTATTGATGTCTTCTAGGACCGCTTTGTTCTCGTAATTAATCACTTTAATTATGATTTCTTGGTTTTTTCTCGTTCTGCCTTCAATAACGTATAGTTTTCCTTTTTTGTAAGGAACATTACTTTGGTCAAAATCGACGTCTCCAAGTTTAAGTGTATTTTTAATATCGGTAGTGTCAATCCATTTTTGGGATAAAATAAGGGAAGCTTTATCAGAATAGAAAAAAGGTTTACTGCTTAAATCCTTCAAAACTCTGGCATTTGGGAAATAATTACAACGAGTATCTTTTCCGCTGAATATTGCTGCAACTACAAATAAACCCATTATCAAACCTACTAGATAGTAAGCAAAACGTTGTATGAAATTCATATTTAATATTTATTGTTTTTTATTGGTAATATGTAATTCGCATAGTTACTATTGGTGTTAACAACCTATTGAAATGTATGCTCATTTCATATTTTAATTTTTGCGCAAAGGTATGGGAAAGTTTAGTTAAAAAACAATTAAATTAATATCGTTATCAGGTAAATCAAACCAATCGCCAATGGCTTTGTTGGTTAGTATTCCGTGATACAAATAAATACCGTTTTTTAGGCCTGCATTACAGCGTATAGCGCTTTCGATACCACCATCTTCTGCAATTTGCAATAAATAGGGAGTGATAATGTTGCTTATGGAAAGCGAAGCTGTTTTAGAGTAACGGGAAGGAATATTAGGCACACAATAGTGCAAAACATTATTCTTTATAAAAGTAGGTTTTTCGTGGGTTGTAACTTCGGATGTCTCGAAACAACCTCCCGTGTCAATACTGATATCAACGATTACGGCGCCTTTTTTCATGTGTTCGACCATGGTTTCACTCACTACAACCGGGCATCGTTCTGCACCTCGCATAGCACCAATAGCTACATCACAGCGTCTTAAAGCTTTGAGTAATGCTTTTTGCTGAATGGTAGATGTGAAAATGCGTTGATTTAAGTTGTTTTGTAAACGACGAAGTTTGGTTATCGAATTGTCAAAAACTTTAACGCTCGCTCCAAGTCCGATAGCAGTTCTGGCGGCAAATTCTCCGGCTGTACCAGCTCCAAGTATTACCACTTCGGTTGGGGCAACTCCAGTAATGTTTCCGAATAATAACCCTTTTCCGAATTCATTGGTAATCATTAATTCGGCAGCGATCAGTATGGAAGCAGTTCCTGCAATCTCGCTCAATGATTTTACGGCAGGGTAGGAGCCATCAGTATCTTTTAGGTATTCAAAAGCAAGTGCTGTTATTTTTTTTCGGGATAAAGCTTCGAAGTATGATTTTTTTCTGGTTTTTAATTGAATCGCAGATAAAACAATTGTTTTTGGATTCATCATTTCGATTTCGGCGACTGTTGGCGGCTCTACTTTTAAAAGCATTGGGCAACCAAAAACTTTTTTTGTGTCTTGGGTAATTTCGGCACCGGCTTCGCTATATTCTTTGTCAGTGTAACTGGAACTTACACCAGCTCCAGCTTCAATCATTACTCTATGTCCTTGATAGGTAAGGGAATTCACGGCATCAGGTGTAAGGCAAATGCGTCTTTCTTGATAACTGGTCTCTTTTGGAATTCCTATAAAAAGTTGGCTTTTATGTCTAGCTATTTCTAGTTTTTCTTCCTGAGGCAGTAATTGTTCTTTTGTGAATGGACTTATAGACATTGATGGCATGAAATTAGTGGTACAATTTACAAAAAAGATTCAAAGTATTATCTTTTAGTAGTACCTAATTCAGGGCAAGCATATGAGTTTTTTACCGCAGATTCGCAGATTCTAATGTAAAATTCATTATGAATTAACCGCTTTCAGCAAAATTAGCGCAAATTAGTTTTTATAAAATAAGAAAATTCTATTTTTTTTAAAAAAATAAATCAGCGAATCTGCGGTCAGTTTTTTTGCTTATGAGTTTGCTCTAGCATCTAATTAAATTATCAAAAAACAACAGAATTAAGATAATATTTTCTCCATTTTGATATCGGCTCTTTCGTAAACACCTTCTTCTACAGGAATTTCAGTAAAACCAAAATTTTCATATAAATGTATTGCAGGAAGTAATTTTCGATTGGAATATAGAATCAATTTTTGAATTCCTTTTTCTTTTGCCTCATTCAAACAATGTTCCATCAGTTTTTTACCAATGCCTAATCCTTGATTTCCATCAGAAACAGCCATTTTTGTTAATTCAAATGTGGCATCATCTATTTTTAATAAAGAAACAGTACCCACAATTTTATTGTTGTATCGGGCATAAAAAATCATTCCGCCTTTGTCTATTATTTCACCTTGAGGATCGGATAATACCTTTTCATCTTTAGGTTCAACCTTAAAATATTTATGAAGCCATTCTAAATTTAAGGTTTTGATTGGCTCCTTTAATTCAATTGAAAAAGGGATGATTTCGACTTTATTGGTATCTAAACTCATTATTCAATTACTTTAATTCTAATAAACGCTCACCATTTGGAAGTAATTCGATTGTAATTACAGTATGTTGTAGTGGAATCAAATTCTCAATTTTTTCAGACCATTCGATAAAACACCAATTTCCGGAATATAAATAATCATCTACACCCATATCCAATGCTTCCGTTTCTTTGTTTAATCTGTAAAAATCAAAATGATAAACCGTTTGATTATTGTCTGTTTGGTATTCATTCACCAAAGAAAACGTAGGACTGCTGGTTGCATCATTTACGCCCAATGTTTTACAAAGCTGTTTGATTAATGTTGTTTTACCAACGCCCATATCTCCATTGAAAAGGATTACTTTATTGGGGTTTTGATCTAAAATTTGTTGAGCAACTTCTGGAAGTTGTTCAATAGAAAATGTGATAGTCATTCTTTTGTATTCAGTTATGAATTATAGTTTTAAATGCAGTTTTCAATTTTTTCATCAGCATAATAACTGCTAACTAAAAACTGAAAACTGCCTTCTCTTTTTATTTTGGATTGAAAACCAGAAAAGGAATAATCATTTCTTCCAATGAGATTCCACCGTGCTGATAGGTGTTTTTGTAATAACTCACGTAATGATTGTAGTTGTTTACATAAGCCAAAAACAAATCATTTTTTGCAAAAATATACGAACTACTCATATTTATTGCAGGCAAACCAATAAGTTTTGGCTCTTTTACGGCATAAACATCCTTTTGTTCGTAAGTCAAACTTCGTCCTGTTTTGTAACGCAAATTCAAACTGGTGTTTTTGTCACCTACCACTTTTGATGGGTTTTTTACATTGATAGTTCCGTGATCGGTAGTTAGGATTAATTTGAATCCTAATTTTTGTGCCTGTTGAATAATTTCAAGCAACGGCGAGTTTTTGAACCAACTCAAAGTCAACGAACGATACGCTTTATCATCAGAAGCCAGTTCTTTGACCACATCCATTTCGGTTTTGGCGTGTGAAAGCATATCAACAAAATTATAAACCACAGTTACAAGATCATTATCTTTTAGGGATTTAAAGCTTTCAGCTAGTTTTTTTCCGCCGGCCAAATTGGTGATTTTGAAATAATCTTCTTTTAAATCGAGTCTGAGTCTTTTAATTTGAGCCGTTAGAAATTCGGCTTCATAAAGGTTTTTACCTCCTTCTTCCGGGTCATTTTTCCAATACTGTGGAAACTGTTTTTCCATTTCAAGAGGAGTTAATCCAGAGAAAATAGCATTTCTGGCATATTGCGTAGCCGTAGGAAGTATAGAGAAATAAGGAACTTCTTTTTCGAGTTTGTAGTAATTGCCAACAACGCTTTCAAATGATTTCCATTGGTCATAGCGTAAATTGTCAATTACAACAAAAAGTACGGGCCTGTCTTTTTTAAGAATCTCAGGTACGACCAATTCTTTGAATAAATTATGGGATTGAATCGGTTTGTCCGCTTTTGGTGCAAACCAATCTTCATAATTGCGTTCAATGTATTTTCCGAATTGAGAATTAGCTTCGACTTTTTGGGATTCCAGAATTTCAATCATTCCTTGGTCATCGATGTTTTCCAATTCAAGTTCCCAAAAAATAAGTTTTTTGTATAATTCCACCCAATCTTCATAGGAGTTGACCATTGCCATTTCCATCGTGATTTTTCGGAACTCTTTTTGGTAATCCAAAGTCGTTTTTTGCGAAATCAATCTGGAATGGTCTAAGTTTTTTTTCAAACTCAACAAAATCTGATTAGGATTTACTGGTTTGATAAGGTAATCGGCGATTTTGGAACCAATAGCTTCTTCCATTATATATTCTTCTTCACTTTTGGTAATCATTATCATCGGAATAGAAGATTTTTTCTCTTTCATCTCAGACAATGTTTCCAAACCGCTCATTCCGGGCATATTTTCATCAAGAAAAACAATGTCAAAATTGTTTTCGTCAAAAATATCTATGGCATCACGACCATTATTGCAAGTAGTAACGCTATAGTTTTTTTTCTCCAGAAATAATATATGTGGTTTGAGCAAATCGATTTCATCATCAACCCAAAGTATTTTTATGTTCTCCATATTCAATTTATTTTAGTGCAATTTAGTTTTATAGAACTTAAATAATATTAAAAATAGTATAAAATTGATTAAAAATAATTCGGTGTAGCCATATTTGTTGATAGGAGCTGAATTTAATTCTAGTTAAAGACAAGAGTATAAAGAATAACCGCAGATTCGCAGATTTTAATGAATACCTATTCAATAAATTGATTTCTTTGAAATTAGAAAATTTAATTTTCAAGAAATTAATCTGCGAATCTGCGGTAAAATTTAAAAGATGTTTGGTTTGAGAATTTAATGTGCATTCTAGGTTTTAATAGTATTTTTGCAGGAATAAAAATAGAACTATGTTATTTCTTATTCTGTCTGTTATTTGCAGTGTGACTGTAGGTGTTATTTTCAAAATTGCTCGCAAATATCAAGTATCAGCTACACAAATTGTGGGGTATAATTATGTATTTGCTTTAGCGTTGTGTTATTTGGTTTTTAGCCCGGATTTAACGGTTTTGGACGCTTCTTCGCCTTGGGGAATATTCATTTCATTGGGTATTTTGTTGCCTGTTGTATTTCTTTTTCTGGCGACTTCCATAAAACATATGGGCATCGTAAAAACCGATGTTGCTCAACGATTATCACTGATTATCTCCATTTTAGGAGCCTGGTTGTTTTTTGGAGAGCAATTCAGCGGACTTAAACTGACGGCTCTTTTGTTTGGATTTCCGGCAATCATCCTTATTTTGGATAAACCCACCGAAAACAAAGAGAACAAATGGATTTACCCAACACTTGTATTACTTGGTTTTGGAGTGATTGACCTTCTTTTTAAACAAATTGCATTGACTTCTACACTGCCTTTTACGAGTTCGTTATTTGTTCTTTTCTCGATAGCGCTTGTTATAATGATACTTTTTAATGCTTATGAAATACTTTTTAAAAAGACCAAAATCGATTTCAAGAGCATTATTTTTGGAGGTTTGGTTGGGATTTTTAATTTTGGGAACATCCTGTTTTATCTAAAAGCGCATCAAGCATTTGCCGAAAATCCTTCTACCGTTTTTGCCGGTATGAATATGGGAGTTATTATGATTGGCAGTCTTGTGGGGATTTTTATTTTCAAGGAAAAAGTAACCAAGCTGAATATAACAGGTCTTTTGCTGGCCTTGATTGCAGTAGTTTTTATAGTGATTTCCCAGTTGAAGTAATTTAAGTTTCAGGAGCGAAAGATTAGGCTTTATCAGAATGATGGATTCCTGCTGTCCGCGTATATTCCTTCCCGTCTAAAAAAGACGGGAAGGGATACCGCTTCCATCAGGGCTAATGAGCCGGCATTGGGTTTTTTTGTAACAAGCATCAAAAAGAAAATAACAAAAAAATAAGTTAGAGAGGACACGGATTGCAAATCCGCTATCGAGGTTTGTAAATGACTAGAGAAGCGTGTTAGTTACAATTTATTTTTTAAACAAATGTGCAATTTTTTCTAAACCATCATCAACGGTACCTTTTATTAGTGATAATTTCTGTAATTCAAGTTTTGTTTGATATGGTCCGACAGTGTATAACGGAATATTCTTAAATTTTCCTTCTCTTAATTTAAAAAAACGCTCCTTTAATTTTCTTTCAGCTTCAGTTCTTACATCAAAAAATTGATATCCAACCGAAATCTCTTCTATAGAATCCTCATTATAGTAAAACTTATTTAAAACGCTTATAGGATTCTTAAAAAGTAATCTCCATTCCTCTTCATAGCTCCAATTTTCCAGCTTTACAATTAGCTGATAATATTTTGAAAATTTTGACTGTGTTGAAATAGCCTTTGGGTCGTTAGAATAAATTACCCGCTTTAGTTTTATTAATTCTTCATTTGCCGAGTTAACAAATTTAGGTTTTAACTTTATACAAAATCCTCTATATGAATTTGCATAGTGGCTCCACATCAATGGTTCTAGCCCATTCTTTGAAAAACAAGTAATTCCAACTTTTGAATTGTTATTTAATGATTCTACATATTGCCAATCAGAGAGCTCCTTTTGATTTTCGATAATTAGATTTCTACTGCAATCAAAAGGGTCATTAAAATCTTTTGGATTACTTAAATAGAAATAGTTGTTTTCAAGTGCATCAATATTAAATTCCGTTAAGGAATAATACTTAAATAAATTTTTAGTGCTAGTTTCCAAAGGTATTCCGTTCGAAATTATTTGCCATTCTTCGTTTTTAAATAAAATTTCTAATTTGGAATCTACTTTAAATTTTTCCATTTAAGTTCTTGCTTTAAATTGTATTGTATCCAACGTCCTGCTAATACAATTGGTTTTGGGCTAAATTATGCTATTATTAGGATTTGCGAAATCATCCCTAATATAAAATCAACTTTATATTAAGCGAATTGCCTAAATCCGTTGCAGTAGCTGTTATGCGTTCGACAAATTTATCTGATTTAATGGATTGGAATAACTAATCTGCTTGTAGCTTCTGTTGACCATTGAACTTGCCACGTGTATCCATCAACTTGATCAAGTAAAATAAAATTCCAAATATTTTGGGTTGGGTAAAGAGTAAATCGACCATCTATTTCTTTTTCTTCGGTAACTAAAGAAACAGAATTTAAATTTGTCTCAAAATTGTTTCCATCTTCTAAACCGTATTGAACTTGCCACATTTGTCCATTTCGTGTGTTTAACTTAATAAATGTCCACCTATTTTGTGTTGGAAAAAGTTGATAGATAGCGGTTGGATTGTTCTGTTTTTTTTCTCTACTTCCATTTGAACTATTTTTTTTATCTTGAACTTGTGCAAGAATATTTGATGTAGTTATTATAAGAATTAATAAAACTATAGTTTTCTTCATAGCATTAATTATTTATAAATTATTATTCTGTTGAGCGGGTCGGTTGCTTACGCATAATTTGTACATACTTGCTATAAAGTAGCGCCTATAAAATCAAAATTCGTTTATTGATTAGCGAAGTTTTACTTCGTTTTATACTTTCTTTCAAAGATAAAAAATAATAGTCACAATCCTGTAAAAGGTGAATTTTGGTTATTTCAACTGTTTTTATACTCCGTTCAGTAAAATAGGGCATACGAAGAGAAAATAATGCCCTGATACGTGCTTCGGACTGCCTGATGCGAGCTTCGGAGTCCCTGTTGTATGCTTCGGACAGCCTGATAGTAGCTTCGGACTCCCTCAAACGGTCTTCGGAATGCATCAAACGATCTTCGGACTCCTTCAAACAGTCTTCGGACTGCTTCTTGCGAGCTTCTGATAGCTATTTTTAATTTTTTCCTTTTTTTAATGATGACAAAAAAGCAAAATATCTCCCTTTAGCCCCTATAGTAGTGGAAATCCTTATATGCCGGTGTTCGGCATATAAGATTGTAACGGATTGCTTCGCCAGTTCGGCTTTCAGCCTCGTGTGCGGGACCAATGCCTCCTGAAAAATCCAAATGTTTCTGCTCCAAGTTTATAAAAGGACTCGATTGTAAAAACGGTAGAATTGAAATTGTAATTTTTTTCATTCCGCATTTTTATTATATATTTGACGAATGTTATTAGCCCCGATAGCAGTGGAAATCCTTTTGTGTTTTTTTTCAAACACAAAAGATTACTTCACCAATTTAATAATTGTTTTGGTGTTCAGTGAATTGCATTTGCAACGGATAGCGGGAATAGCTCCTAATAAAAATTAAAATTATTTTAGAATATGAAATTACTAGAAGGAAAAGTAGCCATTATTACTGGCGCAAGTCGTGGAATTGGAAAAGGAATAGCCGAAGTTTTTGCAAAAAACGGGGCAAATGTTGCCTTTACTTATAGCTCATCAGTAGAATCCGCACAAGCTTTGGAAAATGAATTGAATGCTTTGGGAATTAAAGCCAAAGGATATAAATCCAATGCAGCTGATTTTAATGAAGCACAAACTTTTGTTGATGCAGTTTTGGCTGATTTTGGAACTGTTGATATTTTGATTAACAACGCTGGAATCACTAAAGATAATTTATTAATGAGAATGTCTGAGGCTGATTTTGATCAAGTTATCGATGTTAACTTGAAATCGGTTTTCAATATGACTAAAGCGATTCAGAAAACATTTTTGAAACAACGTTCGGGTTCTATTATCAATATTAGTTCTGTGGTTGGTGTTTCTGGTAACGCAGGTCAAACGAATTATGCAGCTTCGAAAGCAGGTGCCATTGGGTTTACTAAATCGGTAGCTTTGGAATTGGGTTCACGTAACATTCGTTGTAACGCGATTGCTCCAGGTTTTATTGAAACTGAAATGACTGCAAAATTGAGTGAGGATGTAGTAAAAGGATGGAGAGAAGGTATTCCTTTGAAACGCGGAGGTTCTACAGAAGATGTTGCAAATGCTTGTTTGTTTTTGGCCTCTGATATGAGTTCTTATATTACAGGTCAAGTTTTGAATGTTTGCGGTGGAATGCTTACCTAAAATAATTATGAATTATAAATGATGAATTTTGAATGTAGCAATAATTAAAAATTCATTGTTTAAAATATAAAAATATGACAGCAGGAACGATTCTATTACTTCTACTTTCTTTAATAATAGCGGGTTGCTTGTCATTTTTTCAATATTTATACAAAGTCAAAAACAAATCGAATGTGTATTTGTTTTTGACTTTTTTGCGTTTTCTAAGTATTTTTTCAATTTTGTTGCTTTTGATAAATCCCATTATCACAACCAACAAACTTGAAATTATCAAAACGCCATTTCCTATAGTGGTTGATAATTCAAGCTCTATTTCTTTTTTGAATGCCAAAGAGAAAGCAACTGAATTAGCCAAAAAACTAACTTCAAATAATGCCATTCAGGAAAAATTTGAAGTGCAATCCTATCTTTTTGATACCGATTTTCGACAATCGGATAGTATGACTTTTAAAGGAAATCAAACCAATTTGGATTTGGTTGCCAAAAACTTGAAGAGTATCTATAAAAATGCGTTTTATCCAACGGTAATCATAACCGACGGGAATCAAACTTCGGGCAATGATTACGTCTATAGTTTTGATGAAAATAATAAAGTGTATCCTTTAATTTTAGGAGATACGACCAAAGTTTTTGATTTAAAAATCAATCAGCTGAACGTTAATAGATACGCATTCTTGAAGAATAAATTTCCGGTTGAAGTGTTTTTGCAATATGCAGGGGATAAAAATGTGACTGCAAATTTTAGTATCACACAAGGAAATGAAGTGTTGCATAAAGAAAGCGTTTCATTCTCGCCATCAAAGAAAACGGCTGTCGTAAATGTACTTTTGCCTGCAAATAAAGTGGGACTGCAAGTTTATAAAGCTAAAATTGAATCGAAGGAAAGCGAAAAAAATACTTTCAATAACATCAAAAATTTTGCGGTTGAAGTTATTGACCAAAAAACGACTGTTGCTATTGTTTCGGCTATCAATCATCCTGATATTGGTGTTTTCAAAAGAGCTATTGAATCGAATTTACAACATAAAGTGGTATTATTGAAACCAAATGAGGTGAAGTCTTTGGAAGATTACAATGTGCTGATTTTATATCAGCCAACTACGGCTTTCAAATCGGTTTTTGATGCAAATAAAAAAGCCAATTTGAATACGTTTATCATTACGGGAACTGCAACCGATTTTACATTTTTGAACCAAGAGCAAAACAATTTTGTTTTTAAAATGAGCGGTCAGGAAGAAGACTATTTGGCCGATTTCGATTCGCAGTTTAATCTTTTTGCAGTGGATAATTTAGGTTTTGAGAATTTACCGCCTTTGCAGAATAATTATGGTTCAATAACCTCAAATGGGGAAGTCAATATATTGCTTTCTGCCAAAATAAGAAATATTGATACCAAGGCACCTTTATTGTCTTTTACGGAGAATCAAGGGAAAAGAGCGGCTTATTTGTTTGGGGAAAACAGTTGGAAATGGAGTCTGCAAAGTCATATCAACAATCAATCCTTTGAGAAATATGATGTTTTCATCAATAAGATTATACAATATTTGGCTTCCAATAATGCTAAAAAATCATTGGTTGTCAATCACGAAAGCTTTTACAATTCTGGTGAAGCTATCGAAATCACTGCTCAATATTTCAACAAGAACTATGATTTTGATGAAAAAGCAAATTTGACAATCGCAGTTACCAATGTTAAGACGAAGCAAACGAAGAACTTTGACCTTTTGAAAGGAAACAATACCTACAAAGTGAATCTAGACGGGCTTTTGGCGGGAAGTTATAATTTCTCAGTAAAGGAACTGAATTCGAAAACGTCATATTCTGGGCATTTTGAAATCCTGGATTTTGATATTGAAAAGCAGTTTGTAAACCCGGATGTTCAAAAAATGAAACAATTGGCAGCACAAACAAAAGGAAAGGATTTTTACCCAAATCAAATCGATGTTTTGATAAAAACATTGTTGGAGAATGAGGAATACAAAGCCGTTCAAAAAGATGTTGTGACCAAATCTCCTTTGATTGATTGGAAATGGTTACTGGTTTTGATCGCTGTTTTCCTTTCTACGGAATGGTTTGTTCGAAAGTATAATGGGATGTTGTAGCTTTTCAGAGTGATTAGTTAATGGTTCTTAGTGATTAGTTGGTAGATAACTTTCAAAAAAATAAACTATCTTAGCTTTATGAAAATGAAAGAGTCCATACAAATGAAGTTAGCTGAATTTTTAGCATTATGCAAAAGTCATAATGTTAAGAATATTTATGCTTTTGGTTCTGCTGTGACTGAAAATTTCAATGATGAATCGAGTGATATTGATTTATTAATCGAAATTGATAACGAAGATCCAATTGAGCGTGGAGAAAACTTAATGGATATTTGGGATAAACTCGAAGAATTTTTTCAAAGAAAAGTTGATTTATTGACTAATTCATCCATTAAAAATCCTATTCTTAGAAAAAATATAGACACCACAAAAAATTTACTTTATGACGGAAAAGAGCAAAAAGTATATTTCTGATGTCTTAATGGCGATACACTTAATTCGCGAATTTACTATTGATATTGCAGATTTCAATATTTATGATAAAGACAAAAAAACTCAAAGTGCTGTCGAAAGACAATTGGTTATTATTGGGGAGGCTTTAAATAAATTAAGACAGGTTGAATCTGAAATCGTGATTGAAAATGACAAACAAATTATCGGTTTTCGTAATCGTTTAGTTCACGCTTATGACAGTATTGATAATTCCATAGTTTGGGCAATAATAAATCGTCATTTAGAAAATTTAAAAATTGAAATAGAAAATATAGAAGATTAGTCTTCTATATTTTTTTTTGATTTTATAGAATAGATTTCTAATAAATTAGAATTCAAAGAGCAAATATGGATTTTAGACTAAAAGTATTTTACACTGTAGCTACGCGATTGAGCTTTACCAAAGCCGCTGCCGAATTATTCATCACGCAACCCGCAATTTCCAAGCATATTCAGGAATTGGAAGAGGAATACAAGATCAAACTTTTTGAAAGAAATGGTTCGAAAATAGCACTCACTAACGCTGGAGAAGTGTTATTGAAACATACCAAAAGCATCTTTGAGATTTACAGGGAAATAGACTTTGATATGAGTACGTTTATCAATGAACGTAAAGGCTTGCTGCGATTGGGAGCGAGTACTACGATTTCTCAGTATATTATTCCGCCGCTTTTGGCTCGTTTTCATCAAAAACTGGAATCTGTCAAAGTGAATTTACTTAACGGCAATACGGAGCAAATCGAAAATGCCTTATTAAACAAAGAAATTGAAATTGGAATTGTCGAAGGACAATCCAAAAATCAATCCATAAAATACACTCAATTCATTAGGGATGAACTGGTTTTGGTTTGTAATACCAATAATCCATTGGTTAAAAGAAAAGAAATCGATCCAGCTGATCTTAAATCGTTGCATTTTCTTGTTCGAGAACAAGGTTCTGGAACACTTGAAGTTATTGAATATGCCTTGAAACCTTTCCATATCAAAATTGACCAATTACAGATTGAAATGCAACTAGGAAGCACTGAAAGCATCAAATCCTATTTGATGAATTCGAATTGTGTTGCTTTTATGTCCATACATGCTGTCGAAAAGGAATTGAAAAACAAGGAATTACAAATTATTGACGTAAATAATTTGACAATTGAACGTTATTTTTACATTATTACTTTACAAGGGAAATCGGATTCTCTTTCTGAATTATTCATTAAAAACATTTCAAGTTATTATAATCTAAAGTTATAGTGGATTATTTATAACGATTGGCGTGCTTAGCGTTTTATAATGACCTTTGCTTTAATAAAATGCTCCATTGAAATGAAAACCAATAGCGTCAGTACATCAAATTTTATCAGAATCAATGCAACGATGCGACAAATCATCTTTGTTTTGGTACTTCTTCTCTGTTTATTCCCAATTATTTCTCCTCCTGTCGCCTTAGTATTAGGTTTGGTTATAGCCAATGTATCGGGACATCCTTTTTTGCACTTAAATCATAAAGCGACCAATATATTACTGCAAGTTTCGGTAGTTGGATTGGGGTTTGGTATGAATGTCCATAGTGCAGTTACTGCAGGAAAGGAAGGTTTCTTTTTTACGGTTGGTTCTATTGTTGCAACTATAACTTTTGGCACTTTATTGGGAAAATGGTTTAAAATTCAGAAGAAAACATCTCATCTTATTTCTTGCGGAACGGCAATTTGTGGTGGAAGCGCCATTGCTGCAATCGCTCCCGTAATTCAATCAGATGAAAAACAGACTTCGGTGGCTTTAGGTGTTATATTCATTCTTAATTCGATTGCATTGTTTGTATTTCCATTGGTGGGACATTGGTTGAATATGTCTCAAAACGATTTTGGTTTGTGGTGTGCTATCGCAATTCACGATACGAGTTCTGTAGTTGGAGCGGCCAATAAGTATGGTGCAGAAGCCTTGCAAGTGGCCACAACAGTGAAATTGGCAAGAGCTTTGTGGATTATTCCCGTGGCCTTGATTACAGCAGTGGTTTTTAAAAATAAAAAGAGCAAAGTAAAGATTCCTTACTTCATCGGATTGTTTATTTTGGCTATGGTTTGCAATACTTATTTTTCTCCCGTTGCGAGCGTAGCTCCACATTTGGTTTCCATTGCAAAAACAGGCCTTACTGTTACTCTATTTTTGATTGGGGCAGGACTGAATAGTACCGTTTTGAAATCCGTTGGATTATTGCCTTTGCTGCAAGGTGTGTTGCTTTGGGTGAGTATTGCTGTTGGGACTTTATTGGCAATATTGTATTTCTAAAATACCTGTTGGGTGAAATTCAATTAAATTTAAAAATGAACCACATAGATACATAGATTTACTATCAAATCATTTAAGAACGAATAGAAATGGCACTATTTTTTAACATAGATTGCTATGTGAATAGTAAAACGTCTATCAAGTTCTTTTAAAAACTATAAATTCTATGTTTCTATGTGTTTAAAATAATTACACCCAACGGGTTCTAAAATGTTTTTTTCTTTCGTTTAATAGCGATAAAATGCAATCGAATATAGTCATAATAAAGAGCGACCAATAGAAAAAAAGCTGCAATCAATAGCGTTTGAAGTGCTAAATAGCCATAAATAAATCCGCCTATAAAACATCCCAGAAAGAAGAATGAAATAATGGACAGCCTTAGATAAATACTGGTTTTTAACGTTTTTCTTTCCTCTGGTTTTTTATAAAAAAACAATTGTGATAATTCAATTCCTAAATCGGTAAAGAGTCCCGTTAGGTGTGTTGTTCTGACGGTTGATTGCGAAATTTTGGTCACTAAAGCGTTCTGGATTCCCATAGCAAAAAGAAGACCGAAGGCAATCCATTTTCCATTCAATAAATAAAAATTTGAATGTGTGCCCAAAAGGCCCAAACTAACCAAAATAAGAAATTCAATTGTTATTGAGGGTAAATGGGAAAGTTCTTGTTTCTTTTTGGAAATCAATTCGGCTAGAAAATTGGATGTGAATGCTCCCGCCAAAAAGAATAATGTATAAATTAAAAATACAATGGCAGCTTGGTAATCGTGTTTAGTTACTTCTTCGGCAAAATAGGCGAAATGTCCAGTAACATTGGTAGTCAATGTTTTTACGGACAAAACCCCCGTTACATTCACGATACCAGCTACAAATGATAATAATGTAGCGAGACGTAAATTATGTTTAGAAGTTCTGCTTCTGCCTTTATGTCTAAACATTTTAATTTATTTTCTTTGGATTAACATAAATTTAAACCTGATTTGTTTAATTTATCTTTAAAAAAAATACTTTTGTATTTCAATTAAATAAATATAATGAAAAATTTTAAATTAAAACAGTCAGTCCTTACTTTTTCAGCAATTGGTGTTGCTTTTATTACTTTGTCTTGGGGTATTTTTGGTCATGAGCATATTAATAATGCAGCAGTTATGGCCTTGCCAAAGCCAATGCAGACTTTTTTTTACAATCACCTAGATTTTATTACCCAGGAATCAACTGTTCCGGATTTGCGTAAATATACTTTACGTGATAAAGCCGAAAATCCACGCCATTTTATGGATTTGGAGAATTTTGGTGACGTAGAATCTATTCCGTTGCCTTTTGAAGAAGCAAAGAAAAAGTACGATGAGAAATTTTTAGCCGATAATGGTATTCTGCCTTGGTATATTCAGGAAGTAATGACCAAATTGACAAAAGCAATGAAAGACAAAAGAAAAACTGAAATTTTGTTTTTGGCTGCTGATTTGGCCCATTACATAGGTGATGCAAACATGCCATTGCATACTTCTGCCAACCATGACGGACAGCTTACCAATCAAAAAGGAATTCATTCTATGTTTGAATCTCGTATTCCGGAAATGTTTGGAAAAAATTATAATTACTATACTGGAGAAGCCAAGTATGTTGATAATGTTGAAAAAGCAACTTGGGATATGCTAAAAGACTCCCACAGTCAAGTAGAGCCTCTTTTATTAATTGATAGAAAACTTCGCGCAACCTTTACTCCAGAGACCCTGTATAACAAGGATGAGAAAGGAAATATTGCCAAAAACAAGTTTGGAGATTTAATATATTCTAAAGAATATGTAGCTCAATTCCATACTGCCTTGAATGGAATGGTGGAGAGCCAGATGAGAAAAGCAATTGTTTCAACGGCTAATTTTTGGTACACTGCTTGGGTCAATGCAGGAAAACCAGATTTGGATGGATTAGATTCTAAAGAATTGACCAATCGCCATAAAAAGAATTTAAAAAATGATTTAAAACTTTGGAAAACCGGAAAACTTTTTGGTTTGGAAAGTGAGAATGATTTTTAATTAGTATGTAGCCTTAAATAAATAGAAAAGCCTGTAAATTTTTAGTTTTACAGGCTTTTCTATTTCTGAATGATTGAAATTTAATCAACAATCACTTGGTATTTCTTTTTCTTCAATATGTCCGAAGCCGTTTGATAATAAGATATGGTTTCGTTTATAAGATCAGTTCTCTTGTTGGTCAAAGGAATTTGATCGTAATAAATTTGAAAGTCTGAAGCTGTTTTTTGATCCGGTTTCAAAGTCAATTGAAACTGTTTTACGGTTTGTTTTGGAGAAAGTATAGTCAAAACATTGTCTTTTATTAATCCCAAATCCTGATAAGTTGCAATCAATGCTCTTGGTTTATAATCGGATTTCAAAACATCCTGTCCGTAAAATTTACTTTGGTAATTAAAATGCAATAATCCAAAAAGCGTCGGCATAACGTCTATTTGAGACATTACATTAGTATACTTTTGGGGCTCAATAAAACCTGGGCTATAAATCATGGCCGGGATTCTGTATTTATCAACAGGAAGTTCAGTTTTTCCAGCACTCGAAGCACAGTGATCGGCAAGTATTACAAACACGGTATTTTTGAACCAAGGTTGTTTGCTCGCCATTGCAAAGAATTTTCTCAAAGCGTAATCCGTATATTTTACGCCACCGTCGCGAGATTTTGCGTCGCCAGGAATATCAATTTTATCGTTAGGATAAGTAAAAGGACGGTGATTACTCACGGTCATCCAGTGATTAAAAAAGGGTTTACCTGTTTTAGCTTCTTCATTCATCACTTTTATGGCTTTATTGGCCATGTCCTCGTCACAAACGCCCCAAATATTGGCAAAAGTAACTTCTTCGGGTGTAAATGATTTTTTATCGACAATGTCATAACCATTTCCAGAAAAGAAATCTTCCATATTATCAAAAAAGGCATCTCCTCCGTAAAGAAATTTCACATTGTATCCTTTTTGTTTAAAAAGAGCTCCAGTAGAGAATTTGTTTTTGTTGTCCTCCCTTTTTACTACACTTTCTCCGGCAGTAGGAGGAAAGCATAAAGTTACTGCTTCAAGACCACGAACGGTTCTGTTTCCAACAGCGTATAAATTGGTAAACAACAAACTTTTTTGAGCAATACTATCTAGGAATGGAGTGATATTTTGCTTGTTTCCGTATGCTTTCATAAAATCAGCACTGTAACTTTCAATAGTGATTAAAACTACATTTTTAGTATTTTCAGCCGTGTTGCTTTGTATTTGTCTTATGGTCGATATCCCAGATATAGAAGGTATTTGTTTGTCCAGCAAAGCAAAAGCTTCATTTTCGGGCATTGTTTTATAAAATTTAAAATAATCCAATTCACTGTTCATAAAGGCCAAGTAAAAACGGTACATCCCATTTGACTGTAGTTCATTGGCAAATACATTTTGGGAATTTTCTTTTTTGGCTAAATAAGGAACTGCCAACAAGGAAACACCAAATAAGGCTAGATATATTGCAGATAATTTTAATTTATCATTAAAAGTTGGAATGTCATCAATGTAGTTTCTCGTTCTTTTGACAATAAAATAAGTTACTGTACCCGCTATTAGAAATAATGCCGAAAACAAAGGAATTACAGGGTAAGATTCCATGATATTTCCGATTACTTCATTGGTGTAAACCAAATAATTTACGGCTATGAAATTATATTTAACCCCAAATTCATTCCAGAAGAAGTATTCACTAATCCCGTTTTGAAGAATAAGGACAACATATAAAAACATCACAAAAGTGAATAACCAAAATCTGATTTTGCTTCTGTATTTTGGTAAAAAAAGCAACAAACCAAAAAGCAAAGTCTTGATACCCACAAAAATCATCCCAATTTTTGGCAACGCTCCACCATATTCATTCAGAATTGTTTTTCCCGATGCAACATAAAACAATAATGCCACCAAGAATCCAAATATAATATAACCATAAGGCTTATAATATTTTGAATTGGATATAAAAATAAGGTACAGCCATAAAAAACCGGTTGCTATCACAAACACAAAAGTGTCCGAAATCAATCCCATTGAAAAGATTTTCAAACTATCGATAAAAGAAAAAGAGGTTTGTGTAATGGGATGGAAGACCAAAACAATTCTTAAAACAAAGCTTACAAGGATATAAAAAAGAGCAAGGTTATAAAAAGGGGAAAACTTTTTTAAAAAATTCATAAAGTATTATTTTTTTGCAAAAGTACAGAAATGAATCTAAAATGGTATTTATTTAACAATTCTTTGATTCTTAAATTTGGCTTAAGACCCATTTATTCATGCAATTAAACGAAACTATTTGAGTTATTTTTGTAAAATAAATTCCTTTTTGGAAAGTAAAACATTGCGAGATAAATGCAATAGACAAAAGTGAATACTATATAAACTACTGATAAATAAATTTTAGACATATGAAATCCATAATCACTTTCTTTTTGTTAATTACAGTAAGCGTTGGTTATTCCCAAAATTGGAATACCAACTTTGAAGATGTAAAAGTAAAAGCCGAAAAAGAAAATAAAAACATTTTGCTGGTTTTCTCTGGTTCAGATTGGTGTGGCCCTTGCATAAAATTGGATAAAGTAGTTTGGCAATCACCCGAATTTCAAGCCGAATCCGATAAAAATTGGGTTGTTTATAAAGCGGATTTTCCAAAGAAAAAAGCCAATCAACTTTCACCAGAATTAACAGAAAGCAATAATAAATTAGCTGAAAAATACAATAAGAACGGTAGTTTTCCATTGGTCTTGCTTTTGGATAAAAAAGGAAAAGTACTTGGAATTACAGGTTTCAAAAATGTCTCTGCACAAGACTATATTAAACTCATTCATTCATTCGAAAAATAATGAAAAAAATACTATCTCTTGTTTTTTTGTTTGCTGCATTCTCATCCTTTGCACAAATAATCCATAAGCGAAAATTATCAATGTTGGGCAGCCCATTTGAGATGACGGTTGTGGCCAAAGATACTACTGAAGCCAATATTTACATCAACATGGCGGTTGGTGAAGTAAGAAGAATTGAAAATGAAATCTCGGATTGGATTCCAACAACTCCCATTTCAGAAGTCAGCAGAAACGCTGGGATAAAACCTGTAAAAGTGCCTGTTGAAGTCTTTGATTTGGTGGAAAGAGCAATTAAAGTTTCGGAAATTACATCTGGAGCATTTGATATTTCCTATGCTTCCATGGATAAAATTTGGAAGTTTGATGGTTCTATGAAAGAAATGCCAACACCGGAAGCCATTAAGAAATCGGTAGAAAAAATTGGTTATAAGAATATTATTTTAGACAAAAAGGAGCATACCATTTTCTTGAAAATGGAAGGAATGAAATTAGGTCTTGGAGGTATAGGTCAGGGCTACATTGCCGATAAAATTCATGTTTTGTTGATGTCAAAAGGTTGTAATTCTGGATTGGTAAATGTTTCTGGCGATATTTTTGCCTGGGGTACACAGCCTAATGGAAAACCTTGGACTGTTGGAATAGTGAATCCATTGAACAAAAATAAAATTTTTGCCACTTTCCCGTTGGAAAACAGTGCAGTAGAAACATCGGGAAGTTATGAGAAGTTCGTCATTTTTGACGGGAAAAGATATTCACATATTATAGATCCTAGAACGGGTTATCCGGCTATGGGGGTTGTAAGTGTATCCGTATTTGCCAAACAAACCGAAATTGCAGATGCTCTGGCAACGGGAATTTTTGTTTTGGGGGTTGATGTAGGTTTGGATTTAGTCAATCAACTCAAAGGAATTGAATGTATTATTGTTGATGATAAAGGTAAAATCTTTGCGTCAAAAGGTATAGATATTAAGAAATACAATAAATAAAAGTAGCATGAAGAAAGTTGTATTAGTAATAATGGTCATTGTTTTACAGTCCTGTAATTCGGTTAAAGAATACCAAAAAGTGAATATCAATGATCCTGAGATGAAATTGGGAGCAAAGACAACAGAACGGTATGAGACTACTTTTCAGGTGTATAGAGAGGCTGCGGCTGGAGCTAATGGAGGTAAATCGGGTGGAGGTTGCGGTTGTAATTAGTTTTTTAGTTGCTAAGAATCTAAGACGCTAAGTGTCTCAGATTTAAGCATGAAATTAAAAAGATAAAATAAAAAGCATAAATATTAACATTAACATAGAATCTCAGCGACTAAGAATCTTAGAAGCTTTTTATCTAATAAAGTACCCAAAATGAAAATTATAAAAGTATTATTTCTTTTTCTCTTCTTAATAGCTTCTATTTCTTACGGGCAAGAGAAAGATTCAACCGTTGTATTTAAAAAGAGAGTTTTAGAAAGTACCGAAGTTGATTTTTTGGCCAGTTATTATGATCAAGATGGGATCCATTCTGCAGTTTCAGGAGGAATAGGTTCTGAAAAGTTGAATGATTTTGCTACCAATATTACCGTTGCTATGCCATTGAATGATGATGATGTATTAACTGTAGATTTAGGTTTGTCAGCATATTCATCGGCTTCATCCAGTAATATCAATCCATTTAATTCCACTTCTACTGGTGCCTCTGGATCATCTGGTGGTGATGATGATAATGGAACTAATTTTAGCAATCCAACTCCTTGGTTAGCCTCATCTGGAGCTTCAAAAAGTGACCAGTTATTATCGGCAGTAGCCACTTATACACATAACAGTGACGATCGAAATTTTATTTGGAATGGAGATGTTTCCTTTTCTAATGAATTCGATTATACATCAGTTGGTTTTGGCGGTGGAGTTACCAAGCTTTTTAATGATAAAAACACAGAAGTAAGTTTGAAAGGTAATGTTTATCTCGATCAGTGGAGACCAATTTATCCAACAGAGCTTCATGAATATTCCCTTTACGGATCAAATTTTCAAAACCAAGGATATCTCAATGGTGTAACTATTTTGGATCAAAATGGTCAGCCTTCAAAAGATTATTTACCTTCCAAGTTTGAAACCATTAGTTCTGTTAACAGGAATTCTTATTCGGCTTCATTCGCTTTTTCTCAAGTGCTGACAAAAAACTTCCAGTTTTCGGTGTTTTTTGATGTATTGCAGCAACAAGGTTTATTGTCAACCCCATACCACAGAACCTATTTTGCTGATAAATCGCATTATTACATTGGTCAGCCACAATATATAAACGAGTATACGAGTCCAAGTAATGTCGGTGTTTACGAGCTGGCTGACGATATTGAAAGGCTTCCCGATAATCGTTTTAAGTTGCCTATTGGTGCCCGTTTCAATTATTATATTAATGAACATTTTATTGTTAGAACATATTATAGGTATTATACTGATGATTGGGATCTAAAAGCTCATACCTTTAACATAGAAATACCAGTAAAAATTTCAGATAAATTCACTGCTTACCCTATGTATCGTTATTATACACAAACCCAAGCCAAGTATTTTGCTCCTTATCAGACGCATTTGTCAACAGAGCAATTTTATACTTCTGATTTTGATTTGTCAACGTTTTCGGCTAATCAATATGGTTTTGGAGTTTCATATACTGATCTTTTTACAAAAGCCCAGATATTTTCTTTTGGATTAAAAAATATAGATTTCAGGTTCAATCATTATGTGAGAAGTGACGGTTTAACTGCAAATATTGGTACTATTGGATTTAAATTTGTGTTTCAATAAAATATGAAAATTTTAATTGTAGAAGATGAAATTGGAATTGCTAATTTTCTAAAACAAGGTTTGGAAGAGGAAGGCTATGAAGTAGTAGTAGCGAATGATGGAAAATCAGGACTCGAAAGTGCTATTAACCAAAAAGTGGATATTATTTTGCTGGATTGGATTTTACCTCAAATGTTAGGAATTGACGTATGTAAAGAAATCCGAAAAGAAGATTCGAAAACACCTATTTTGTTTTTAACCGCCAAAGATACCATTCAGGAAACAATTGAAGGTCTGAAAGCTGGAGCCAATGATTATATCAAAAAACCATTTAGTTTTGATGAATTGGTAGAACGTATCAAAATTCATTTTAGAAATGAAAACCAAAATGAAGTGCTTACGCTTGGAAAAATTAAAATTACCCCGTCCAAACATCAAGTGACAGCAAATGACATAGAAGTTTCGCTTACACAAAGAGAGTACGAGTTACTTAATTACTTGATAAAAAATAAAGGTAAAGTGTGTACAAGAAATGAAATTATTAATGATGTTTGGGATATACATTTTGAGTACGATACAGGAGTAATCGATGTTTTTATGAATGCTATCCGAAAAAAACTCAATTTAAGTAAAGAAGAAGATCTTATAAAAACCATTCGAGGTGTCGGGTACATAGCAAACGATATAAATTAAATTAATGTATTTATTATCCTATAAAAACAGAATTGCTTTTAATTATATTCTCAGTACAGCACTATTGATATCGGTAGTGTTTTGTACTATATATGGAATCACTTTATACAGTATCAACAAACATATTAATGATGATATTTTAGAAGAATCCAGTGAATATTTGGAACAGATTGAAATGGATGATAATAACGCCTATCTGATTCAGGTTGATCAATGGAGAGAAAGCGACAATAATAGAGTGAATGTAAATCCTGTTTTTGTTCAGTTTTTAGATAATAAAAACAAATTAATTGATAAGTCCCCCAATCTTAAAGGATTACAGCTTAAGTTGCACAAACACACTAAAGACAATCAATTTGTGGATTCCTATTTGAATAAAAAACCAATCAGGCAAATCCAAATTCCGCTTTTTGATAAACATAAAAAAGTGGGATATCTTTTTGTCGCGATGTCCTTGGATGAAGCTACATTAATCTTGACCAATCTTAGAAATACACTTTTTATAGCTTTCCCATTAATTTTAGTACTCTTGTTTTTTATAGCCAGACTCATTGCTGGGCGCAGTATAAAACCAGTAACGCTAATTACCGAAACCTCAAGCAGAATAACAAAAGACAATCTGAAAGACAGAATAATTTTGCCTCAAAATAAGGATGAATTATTTGTGCTTTCGAAAACAATTAATGATTTATTGGATCGAATAGAAAATGCAGTCGAAAGAGAAAAGCAATTCACGTCCGATGCTTCCCACGAGTTGAGAACTCCTTTGACGGTTTTAAAAGGGACTCTGGAAGTTTTGGTACGCAAACCAAGAAGTCAAGCTGAATATGAAGAGAAAATTAATTTCAGTATTTCGGAGGTAAATCGTTTGAATAATTTGGTCGATCAATTGCTTTTATTGGCTCGATTCGAAAATCAGAAACAAAGTTTACGAATAGAAAAGATTTATTTGAATGCTATAATTCTTGACGTTCTTTCTTTGTATTCAAATAAAATAAATGATAAAAAGCTTCAGGTTTCGTATGATTTTTCAAAAGATTATTTTGTTAAATCCGATAACTATTTGGTCTCGACAATTATCAGTAATTTAATTTCGAATGCCATAAAATATTCCTATGATAATGGCAAAATTTCGATAAATATTTCCAAAAGCGGTTCGAAAACCATTTGTTCTATCTCGGATAGTGGAATGGGAATCCCTGCAACAGATTTGGATAAAATTGTGAATCCGTTTTTTAGATCAAATCCAACATTTCATCCTGAAATTAAAGGATCCGGTTTAGGACTTTCTATTGTTGAACGAATAACACAATTATTAGATGTTGAATTCAAAATTGAAAGTGAGCTAAATAAAGGAACTACAGTAATTTTGATTTTTAACTGAAGTTATTAAGCATTTTTTGGTTGCTATTAGTTCATTCTTAAGGTTATAAGTCCAAACAAAACATTTTATTTAAATCACTTCTATTTAAGGTGTTGCTAAGCTTGTTTTAATTTGTTCTTAAGTTTTTCCTTATTTTTAAGGTGTAATTTTATACTCAATAAATAATAAGGTTAAAATGTTAGAAAAAATTATCGCTTTCAGTTTAAAAAATAAAGCAGTTGTTTTACTTTTTACGGCTTCGGTATTGGGATTTGGATTGTTTTCGGTTTTCCAAATTTCTATTGGAGCTGTACCTGATGTAACCAATAATCAAGTACAGGTGATTACAACTTCACGAAACCTTTCCACACAAGATATTGAGCAGTTTATTACGTATCCTGTCGAAATTGAAATGGCAAACTTACCTGGTGTTGAAGAGATTCGGTCGATATCAAAATTTGGTTTATCAGTTGTGACTATTGTCTTTAACGATAATATTGGTACTTACCTGCCAAGACAATTGATTGCAGAAAAGTTGAAATCTGCTTCCGAAAAAATTCCACAAGGTTTTGGAGTTCCAGAGATGGGGCCAATTACAACAGGATTGGGTGAAATTTATCAATATACATTGGAGGTAAAACCAGAATACAAAAAACAATATTCGGTTACCGATTTACGTACACTTCAGGATTGGGTCGTGAAACGACAATTATCAGGAATAAAAGGAGTTGTTGAGATTAATACTTGGGGAGGTTTTTTAAAACAGTATGAAATTGCCATTGTTCCATCTCGTTTGAAAGCGATGAATGTGGCTATGAGAGATGTTTTTACTGCTTTGGAAAAAAACAATAGTATTGCAGGTGGTGCCTATATCGAAAAAGTAAATCAAAGTTATTTTATTCGTGGTGAAGGAAAGGTTAATTCAATAGAAGATATCGAAAATATTGTGGTAAGTAATACTAACGGTATTCCTATTTACATCAAAAATGTAGCTCAAGTTCGCTTTAGTCACGCCAATCGTTTTGGAGCCATTACCGGTAATGGAGAGGGAGAAAAAGTTCTCGGTCAGGTAATGATGTTAAAAGATGCCAATTCGAAACAAGTGATTAGTGCTGTAAAAGAAAGAGTGGCCCAAATTCAAAAAACATTGCCAAAAGGCGTTTATATCAATGGTTTCTTGGAACGCAGCGAATTGGTAGGGAAAACCACTTTCACTGTTGCCGAAAATTTAATTTTGGGTTGTCTTATTGTAATTTTTGTTGTGGTTCTTTTGCTGGGGAATTGGCGTTCGGGCTTGGTGGTTGCTTCGGTAATACCATTGTGTTTGCTGTTTGCTATTTCATTTATGAATGTTTTTGGTATTGATGCCAACTTGATGAGTTTGGGAGCTATAGATTTTGGGATAATCATTGATGGAGCTGTAATAATAGTGGAATTTATTGCTTTTCAAATAGCCAGTAAATCGGCAAATTTGGCTACTTTGACTAAAGAAGACAGACAATTGGAAATTGATCAAATTACTTATAAAAGCGCTTCCAAAATGATGAATTCTGCTATTTTCGGACAACTTATCATTTTAATTGTATTCATTCCTATTCTTTCTTTGACAGGAATTGAAGGAAAAATGTTTAAACCGATGGCTATGACTTTCAGTTTTGCATTATTGGGAGCTATGATTTTTTGTTTTACCTATGTTCCAGTGGTATCTTCTTTGTTTTTGAAACCCACAAAGGAAAATCCAAATTCAATATCCTCCAGGCTGATTCAAAAATTAAATTCTTGGTATGTTCCAGTAATTACTTGGGCCTTGCAGAATACCAAAAAAGTGCTTTATGGTTCAGTAGCCCTTTTGGTTTTTGCCATCGCATTGTTTTCTACTATGGGAGGTGAGTTTATTCCAACGCTTGATGAGGGAGATTTTGTGATTCAGCCCGTATTAAAAACAGGTACGTCTTTGACTAAAACAATCGCCACGACTACAAAAATTGAAAAAATTATTTTGAAAAATTTTCCCGAAGTACTTCAGGTTGTGAGTAGAATTGGGGCCGCGGAAGTTCCGACAGACCCGATGTCTATGGAGGAAAGCGATGTTATTGTGAAATTGAAACCTAAAGAAGAATGGGTTTCAGCTTCGAGTAAAGATGAATTGGCAGATAAGATAAAAGCGGCTATTACAGCCCAGATTCCAAATATGGAAGTTGAGTTTACACAACCAATCGAAATGAGATTCAACGAATTGGTATCCGGTACACGTTCGGATGTAGCCATTAAAGTTTTTGGTGAAGACTTGAATATTTTAGCAGAAAAAGCCCATGAAATAGAAAGAGCAATCAAAAACGTTGAAGGAGCTTCGGACGTTATTATCGAAAAAACAGCTGGATTGCCACAAATGTATGTGCAATATGATCGATCGAAAATTGCAAGATATGGACTCAATATTTCAGATCTAAATGATATGATTGCATTGAGTTTTGCAGGGAAAACTGTTGGAAATGTTTTTGAAGGAGAAAAACGTTTTGACATGGTGGTTCGTTTGGATGAGGCCAATCGTCATGATATTGAGGATTTGAGAAATTTGTATGTTTCGGTGCCTAATGGACAACAAATTCCGTTGAGTGAATTGGCCAAAATTGAATATACTGAAGGTCCTGCCAAAATTTCAAGAGATAATACTAACAGAAGGATTGTTGTAGGAGTAAACGTTAGAAATCGAGATTTGCAAAGCGTAGTGACAGATATTCAAAAAATTGTAGATACCAAGATAAAATTACCTTCAGGCTATTACGTAAAGTATGGAGGACAATTTGAAAACTTAAATAGTGCCAAAGCCCGTTTGACTATTGCCGTTCCTATTGCTTTGGTATTGATATTTATACTGTTGCATTTTGCTTTTGGTTCGATTAAAGAAGCCATGATGGTCTATTCGGCGATACCGCTTTCGGCTGTTGGGGGAATATTGTTTTTGTGGATTCGCGATTTGCCTTTCAGTATTTCGGCAGGAGTTGGGTTCATTGCCCTCTTCGGAATCGCAGTGCTGAACGGGATAGTGCTTATCGAGCATTTTAAAGAACTCAAACATAAAGGAATGACAGATTTAGATGAATTGATTTTAAAAGGAACGACAGACAGATTGCGTCCAGTTTTATTAACAGCAGCAGCGGCGGCTTTAGGTTTCTTACCAATGGCTATTTCTTCTTCTGCAGGAGCCGAAGTTCAGAAACCACTAGCAACGGTTGTTATTGGTGGGCTTTTCACGGCAACAATATTAACAATGATCGTTTTGCCAATTTTGTATAAGGTCATGGATGAAAAAGAAAGTAAAAAACCAAAATTCAAATTGCACAATAAATCGAGTCTAATTATATTAATGTTGTTGAGTACTTCATTGGCGTTTTCTCAAAACACTAACCCGGAATTAGACACTTTGGTATCAAAAGCCATGGCAAACAACAAAGGGATAAAAGCGGCTCAACTTCAAGTTCAACGAATGGATGAGAATACAAAAACGGCTTATTCTTTTGATAAAACCAATGTGTATTATAGTTACGACCAGAATAATTTGGCCTTGAATAATGTACCGTTAAAAGTATTTGGAGTACAGCAAAAGTTTGAATTCCCAACTGTTTATGGCGCTCAAAAAAAGGTTTACAATTCAGAATACGAAAAAGAAAAAGCTAATTATGATATTCAAAAAATGAAGCTTTCCTTAGAGGTTTCAAAAGTTTATCAGCACATTGTTTTTTTGCAAAATCAAGAAAAATTGTATGTGTATTTGGATAGTTTGTACCAAAATTTTTCTAATGCAAGCGGAAGAAAGTTTGAATTGGGAGAAACCAATTATTTGGAGAAAATTACGGCCGAATCGAAATTCAGACACATCAGGTCGAAGCTTTCCCAAATTGAAAGCGACAAAAGAGCGCAGTATGAAATCTTATATTCTTTGATTCAGGCGGATGAAAAAGTTATCATAAAAAACAATCAAATTAAGCCACTTGAAAAATCAACAAGCGAGACTGCCAAATCATTTTACAATGCTTATTTGAATAATGTAACCGGTGTTTATGAAAACCAAGTGAAACTAAGAAAACAAAATTGGCTACCTGATATCAATGTTGATTATTTTCAAGGGAAAAACAATGGATTAACTCAATCTTTGTATGGATTTCAGGTAGGTTTGGCAGTTCCAATTTTATTTTCGGGGACTGTATCCAAAACAAAAGTTGCCCAGCTCGAATTACAAAGTTGGGAACAAAAGAAACAAAACGAAGAACTAAAAATTGATACTTATATAGCGCAAAAAAATGAAGAACTTACAAAATATCAAGAAGCCATTAATTACTATAACCAATACGGGAAAAAGTTGTCACAGGAGATTCTCAAAGTAGCCAACAAGAGTTATAAGCAGGGTGAAATTGACTTTTTTCAATATATTCAAAGCTTAGAAAATGCAACAACCATTCAGATTGAACATCTTGATACCGTTTTGCAATTCAATAGTACCCAATTGGACTTACAATATCTTAATTTTTAAATTTTACATACATGAAACGAATCATATACCCCCTTTTAATTACGTCATTATTGTTTTCTTGTAAGGATGCAAAAAAAGTTCAAGATACACCTAAGGATGATGGATTAATTACGGTAACTAAACAACAATTTGAATCTTCGGGGATGCAAATCGCTTCACCAACTCAGCAGGATTTTAAAGTTGTTGTCAAATGTTCCGGAAAAATAGATGTTCCTCCACAAAATAGAGCCCAGATAACCACTTTTATTGGAGGATATGTTAAGTCAACTCATCTTTTGGTGGGTGATAAAGTGACCAAGGGACAAGCTTTGTTGACTTTACAGAATACAGAATTTTTGGATATTCAAAAAGAATATCTGGAAGTCGCAGAACAAATAAATTATCTGAAATCAGAATACGAGCGTCAAAAAACATTGTATGACGAGAAAATTTCTTCACAAAAAAACTATTTGAAAGCAGAGAGTGATTATCGTAAAACAAAAGCAATGTATCAAAGTTTGCGCGAAAAATTATTAATGCTCAACATTAATCCTGCTCAAGTCGAAAAAGGAAAATTAACTTCTGTGATTACCATTTATTCACCAATTTCAGGAGATATTGTCATTATGAATGCTAATGTGGGTATGCCAATTGCACCTTCTGATGTAATATTGGAAATTGTAGACACTCAACATTTACATTTGGAATTGGCTGTTTTTGAAAAAGATATTTTAAAAATAAAGGAAGGTCAAAAAATTGAGTTTACAGTGCCTGAAGCAACAAAAGAGGTGTTTAACGCAGAAGTCCATTTGGTGGGAAAATCAATTGAAGGCAATGATAGAACTATAAATGTTCATGGACATTTGGAAGATAATATAAAACAGAAATTATTGACAGGCATGTTTGTGGAGGCAGGAATATCGGTGGACACAAAAAAAGGTTTGGCAATCCCTATTGAAGCTTTAATAACAGAAAGTAATAAAAATTTCGTACTTTTATTAGATAGCTCCAAAAAAGAGTATTCATTTAAAAAAGTCAAAGTTTCAATTGGTGAAAAAACCGAAAAATATGTTGAGATACTCCCAGATAGTGAATTTAATGCTTCTTCAAAAATTTTGATCAAAGGTGTGTTTGATATTGCAAACTAAATAAAACCAATTATGGATTTAAAGAAACTCAAAGAGCAATTGCAGATAGAAGTCGATACTGCATTTTTATATGAAAGTATTGCTGCAGTTCAAGAAGATGAGAATTTAACCAAAGTGTTACAAAGCTTAGCTTCAATTGAAAAGGGACATGCTAAGCACATGTTGGATAAAATTTTGACTTTTGACTCAAAATGCAAAATGCCATTTCCTTCTTCAAAAGCAAAGTTTCAATTGAAATTGGGTAAACTGTTTGGTTACAGTTCGATTATTAGTAGTTTGTCCAATGTGGAAAAGCAATTTGCAATCAATACATTAAAAAATAAAATTGAAAAAGGGGAGAAACTGACAGGCTTTGAACACAATCATCTTAATATTATTGAAGCCATAAATAACAATTCGGCATTGAACATTTCTGGAGGCTTGTTGTCCAAATTTGAAAGCAGACATAAATCAGTGGGTGGAAATGCATTGAGAGCAGCCGTTTTGGGTTCCAATGATGGACTGGTTTCCAATATGAGCTTAGTGATGGGAGTTGCGGGTGCAGCAGTTTCTAATGGTACTATTTTACTAACGGGTATCGCGGGTTTATTAGCTGGCGCAATTTCAATGGCATTGGGGGAATGGTTGTCTGTTCAAAGTTCAAGAGAATTGAATCTACGACAGATAGAACTGGAGACAGAGGAACTCGAAGCTTCTCCCGAAGAGGAGAAAAAAGAACTTGTTTTATTGTATCAAGCTAAAGGAATGGATGCAGATGAAGCTCAAAAACTTGCAGATAAAGCATTCGAAAATCCTCAAACCGCCATTGATGCAATTATTACCGAAGAATTGGGAATTGACAAAGAAGAATTAGGGGGCTCAGCTTGGGAAGCGGCAATTGCTTCCTTTATTTTGTTTTCTATAGGGGCAATTATTCCACTTTATCCTTTTATGATCTTGGATGGGAAAAATGCCATTTTACTGAGTATTGCAAGCAGTGTAGTTGGTCTTTTTGGGATTGGGGCGGCTATTACATTGTTGACAGGAAAAAGTATTTTGTTTTCAGGTTTTAGACAAGTGGCATTTGGATTGGCTGCCGCCGCAATCACTTATGGAATAGGTTCTCTAATTGGAGTTTCTTTGGCGGCATAAAAGAAGGTTTGAATAATATAATGCACAATGTAGATAGCTACTACAATTTAACTAATGAAATTTATTAAAAACTTTAATTATTAATATTATGAACGATGCACATTTACACATGGTAGTAAACCATTTTCCAATTATTGGAACCATTTTTGGATTTGGTATTTTAATTGTTGGACTGATTTTGAAGAATAAAACATTGATAAATACTTCCTATGTATTGTTCATTGTCGCCGCTATTTTCGGAGCATTTAGTATGGGAACCGGGGAGGGAGCAGAGGAATTGGTTGAAGATATGCCGAATATAGGAAAACAGATTATTCACGAGCACGAAGAATTGGCTGAAAAATTAGCCATATTGCTTTATGTTTTGGCTGGATTGTCGCTTGCAGGTTTATATTTGAACTATAAAAATAATGCAAAATCAAAGCTACTTTCCTTTTTGATACTGGGTGTGGCAACTACCGGATTGTTTTTGGTGCAAAAAGTTGGAACTTCCGGTGGTGAAATTCGCCATACCGAAATTCGTGCAAACGCCAACACAATGGTTAATGGCGTTGTAAAGCAATCGGAAGAAAAGGAAGATTAATTTTTAAATTTAATTTAGATATAAAAAAAGCGATTCATTTTGAATCGCTTTTCTGTTTAAGAATGTATTGAAAATTAGCGATTAATTAACTTCGCTTTTTCTTTTATGATATCGCTTATTTTTCGATTTTCAATTTTACTTTCCAGCCAAGAAATAATATCAAGGTATAGGAAGGCTCTTTTTTCATAAGTGTTTTTTTCCAATTCAATAAAACGTTCTCTCATTTTGATGAACTCTTTTTTGATATCGCTTGGATACAAATTGCTTAAATTCTTTAGAAAACGAATAATCTCTTTTTGCACTTCGTGCAAATCATTCATTTTAAGTAAAAATTTATAGGTGTTTTTAAGCTGATTCTCCAAATAATAATCCCTGCCTAGTTCATAATGTGCAATCAAGCATAAAATCCTTGCAAAACACATCAAATCTTCCCTCATCGTGAGGTTTTTGTTGTTGATGATTTTCTCAAGATAGACGATACACTCTTGGTACTTTTCATTTCCGAAGTAAATACAGGCAATCTTGTAATAGAACATCATCTCATGGTGCTCATCCAAGTGTTCGCTGTGAACTTTCATTTTATTTAAAATAACAGGAACCAAATATTCGCTTTCATCAAAAGTGCCTTCGAGAATATGATAATTTAATTTGTTGTTATACAAATAAAGAAAGGACAGTGAAGCGATGTTATCGTTTACGGGAAAACGAGGGTCATTGATTGTTTCTTCCAGTAATTCTAAATATTTTTTGAAATTTGATTTGTATTTGAGCATGAATAAAGACTCCAATAAATAATGATTTCCTTTTAGGAAGAAAACAGGATTTAGAAAAATCATATTTTTATTGTCATAAAAAAGCGTTACCCATTTATAGGCATATTTATAACAAGAAAGAAAATCTTGCACCAAAAAGCTTCTCCATAGATTGGCATTGTAAAACCAATATTTCTCTCTAAACTCAAATTTAGATTGATCTAAGTGAGCGATATGTTTATTGAAATAATCATCGATGTATTTGTATTCCTCATCGCTTTTGACAAATCCGGTTTTTAGCATAATACCATACAATTGAAGCGACAAATTGGATAATTTGCTCGAAATAGTGTTGCGATAATTCAATTCTTTGGCCTGAATAACTAGTTCATCAGCTCGGCCTTGAATACTTCGCGTGATGTATTGTGATTCGATCAGTTTTTCAAACTCAACAATTTCAAAAGCCATGTATTTTTCATCATTTTCTATGGCTTGTTGTTTGGTTTTATCCAATATTTTTAGACTTTGCTTGTAAAGTCCTTTGTTATAGAGAATTGCAGCAAAATCAATTTGTTCTCTTAGTTGGTAACGAATGTTCTGACTTGGAATATTCAAGCGAATGCTCACTAATATTTGCTTGTACAAATATGATTTTAGGTTGGATAATTGTACTTTTTTAATCAAGCCATTCTTTAAGATCAGTTTTTCATCATACACTTCTGATTTATCCAAAATATTAAAAAGTTCGATGAACTTGGTATTGGAACTTGTTTCAAGCCGACTTGCAAATATCTTAAATTGTCTTTTTTCAGATTTGGAAAGGGATTTTATTAATACAAATAAAAAATCTTTTTGATGGTTAGCCATTGTATTATAAAAGTATTTAACTTATTGATTAGCAGGTTATTGAGATGTTATTTTTTACTTTATAAGTAGTATATTTATTCAAAAACAGGTTTAGTTCTATATAAATGAAAACTATTTTTGTTTTAAGATGTGAAATTACATTAAATAAATTAAAATGAATAGAGAGAAAGTCCAAATTTTTGATACCACTTTAAGAGACGGAGAACAAGTCCCAGGATGTAAATTAGACACCAACCAAAAACTCGTTATAGCTAACCGCCTTGATGAAATGGGGGTAGATATAATTGAAGCTGGTTTTCCTGTTTCTAGTCCAGGTGATTTTTTATCTGTTTCTGAAATATGTAAAATTGTTAAAAATGCAACTGTTTGTGGTCTTACGAGAGCTGTAGAAAATGACATTGATGTTGCTGCAGCGGCATTGAAACATGCAGTTAGACCTAGAATACATACAGGAATCGGAACTTCTGATTCTCATATCATCCACAAATTGCAGACAACTCGTGAGGATGTGATAACAAGAGCAAAACGTGCAGTTGCGCATGCTAAATCTTATGTTGAAGATGTTGAATTTTATGCTGAAGATGCCGGTAGAACTGAAAATGCATTCTTGGCAAGAGTTTGTGAAGAAGTAATCAAATCGGGTGCTACAGTTCTTAATATACCGGATACAACTGGATATTGTTTGCCAGAAGAATACGGTGCAAAAATAAAATACCTAAGAGAAAATGTAAAAGGTATTGAGAATGTTATCCTTTCCTGTCATTGCCACAATGATTTAGGAATGGCAACTGCCAACTCAATCGCAGGAGCTGTAAATGGAGCTCGTCAAATAGAATGTACAATTAACGGAATAGGGGAGAGAGCAGGAAATACAGCACTTGAGGAAGTGGTTATGATTTTCAAACAACATCCATACTTAAACTTATATACTGATATTGACAGCAAACAATTGAACGAAATGAGTCGATTGGTTTCTGAAAGCATGGGAATGATTGTACAGCCAAACAAAGCTATTGTTGGTGCCAATGCTTTTGCACACAGCTCAGGAATTCACCAAGATGGAGTAATTAAAAACAGAGCAACTTACGAAATTATGGATCCTTTGGATGTTGGTGTCAATGAGTCGTCAATTATTCTAACAGCAAGAAGTGGTAGAGCGGCTTTGGCTTACAGAGCCAAAAAAGTAGGTTACGAACTTACCAAAGTGCAATTGGATATCGTTTATGTTGAGTTTTTAAAATTCGCCGATATCAAAAAAGAAGTTTTGGATGAAGATATTCATCAAATTATTGAAGCAAGTAAAATATACGTCAATAACTATTAATAGAAAAAATCACTTCTAAAAAATAAATAATTATGAACTTAAAAATAGCTGTACTTGCAGGAGATGGAATTGGACCAGAGGTTATTTTGCAAGCTAAAAAAGCATTGTACGCTATTAGTGTTGCCTATAATCATGAGTTTATTTTTGAGGATGCATTAATAGGCGCAACTGCCATCGAAAAAACAAGAAATCCATTACCGGAACAAACGCTGAATCTTTGCTTGAATACAGATGCAGTATTGTTTGGAGCTATTGGAAATCCAAAATATGATAATAATCCGGAATCAAAAGTTCGTCCAGAACAAGGTTTGTTAAAGCTTAGAAAAGAGTTAGGACTTTATGCTAATATTAGACCGATTAAGCCTTTTAAAAATCTATTGGATGCATCTCCTATAAAAAAAGAGGTTATCGAAAATGTAGATTTTGTAATTTTTAGAGAATTGACCGGAGGTTCTTATTATGGTGAGAAAGTAATTAATGAAGAAGGAACTTTCGCATCAGATATTTGTGAATATTCTGAAAATGAAATTAATCGTATTACACATCAAGCATTCAAAGCAGCGCAAGAAAGAAGAAAAAAAGTAACATTAGTGGATAAAGCTAATGTATTGGAGACTTCTAGATTGTGGAGAAAAATTGTTAAAAATATTGCACTTCAATATCCAGATGTAACATTAGTATGTCAATACATTGATAATGTCGCTATGCAAATAATTACGGATCCTAAACAATATGACGTAATCTTAACTGAAAATCTATTTGGTGATATTCTGTCGGATGAAGCTTGTGCTATTATGGGATCTATAGGTTTGATGGCATCGGCATCTGTTGGTAATAATAAAGCCCTTTTTGAACCTATTCACGGTTCTTATCCACAAGCGAAAGGAAAAAATATAGCTAATCCAATTGCTTCTATTTTATCTGCAGCCATGTTGTTAGAACACTTTGGATTAGAAAAAGAAGCAAAAAAAGTATATGAAGCTGTAGAGAAAGCTATTGAATATAAGGTGGTTACCATTGATTTGAACCCCGGTTCAAGATTTGGAACTAATGATGTTGGAGATTTTATTTCGAATGTCATATTAAGTAAAGATGATTTGTATTTCAAAAACGATAATGTTCAAATTGGGCAATCAACTATCGTTTAGTTAATAAATATCATAAAATATTGAATTATATCACTAAAAACTCTTAGTTTGTTGATAAAATGTTTTTTTATTGGATTTGTTTTTTATACTTTTGCAGGGTTAAAAATTTAAGAAAATGAAACGCATTACCAACGTCCTTTTAGTTCTAAGTGTCATTGTGATTATCACATATGAAAAGGGATTGGTATAAATATAAGTGAAAACATATTTAAAACCTCCCATAATTTTGGGAGGTTTTTTTTTAGATAAAATTTAAAATACACAAATTAATAATAGAATGGAATTAAATAAATACAGCAAAACAATCACGCAAGACGAAACACAACCAGCTTCTCAAGCTATGTTCTACGGAATTGGCTTAACTGAAGAGGATCTTAAAAAAGCGCAAGTAGGAATTGTGAGTATGGGTTACGACGGAAATCCTTGTAACATGCACTTAAATGACTTGGCTAAAGATATTAAGACTGGCGTCTGGAAAGAAGATTTAGTTGGATTGATTTTTAATACTATTGGTGTAAGTGATGGTATATCTAATGGTAATGATGGAATGCGTTTTTCATTGGTTTCTCGTGATGTAATTGCTGATTCTATCGAAACAGTTATGGGTGCCCAGTGGTATGACGGTTTAATTGCTGTTCCAGGTTGTGATAAAAATATGCCGGGAGCTTTAATGGCTATGGGTAGAGTAAATCGCCCTTCTATTATGGTTTATGGAGGATCTATTCACCCAGGAAAATGGAAAGGTGAAGATTTGAATATTGTTTCTGCTTTTGAAGCTTTAGGTAAAAAAATTAAGAACACTATTACACCAGAAGATTTTAAAGGAGTAATTCAAAATGCTTGTCCAGGTGCAGGTGCATGTGGTGGAATGTATACTGCTAACACAATGTCATCTGCTATTGAAGCATTAGGGATGAGTTTGCCTTACAGTTCTTCTAATCCAGCTTTGAGTCCGGAAAAGAAACAAGAATGTGTTGATGCTGGTAAAGCAATCAGAATATTATTAGAAAAAGATATTAAACCTAGAGACATCATGACTCGTAAAGCATTTGAAAATGCAATTACGATGGTAGCTGTTTTAGGAGGTTCTACAAATGCAGTAATGCACTTAATTGCAATGGCACATGCTGTAGGTATTGAATTGACGTTGAAAGATTTCCAAGATATCAGTGATAAAACACCATTATTGGCCGATTTGAAACCAAGCGGTAAATATTTAATGGAAGATTTGCATAATGTAGGTGGTGTTCCAGCAGTAATGAAATATTTATTGAAAGAAGGTCTGTTACACGGTGATTGTTTGACAGTAACAGGAAAAACAATTGCAGAGAATTTAGCTTCAGTTCCTGATTTACATGATGGTCAAGAAGTAATTCATGAAATCCAAAAAGCATTAAAAGCGACTGGTAATATTCAGATTTTGTACGGAAACTTAGCAACAGAAGGTTGTGTTGCTAAAATCAGCGGTAAAGAAGGAGAGTTTTTTGAAGGAACTGCAGTAGTTTTTGAAGGTGAAAAAGATGTAATTAGAGGAATACAAGCAGGTGAAGTGAAGCCAGGTAATGTGGTCATTATTCGTTACTGTGGTCCAAAAGGAGGTCCTGGTATGTCTGAAATGCTAAAACCAACATCTGCAATTATGGGAGCTGGTTTAGGAAATTCGGTTGCTTTGATTACTGACGGACGTTTCTCTGGAGGTTCTCACGGATTTGTCGTCGGACACGTCACTCCAGAAGCGTATGAAGGTGGTGGAATTGCATTGATAGAAAATGGTGACGTTATTATAATTGATGCGGTAAATAATACCATTAATATGAAAATTTCTGACGAAGAAATGGCTAAACGTAAAGCCAATTGGAAACGACCAGAATCACCAATCAAACAAGGAGTTTTGCTTAAATATATGCGTTCGGTCTCCAGTGCCTCTGAGGGATGTGTTACCGACAAATAATTTAATAAAAACTAACAAGCCTCTAAGTCTAAAATTATAAAGATTTATAGGTAAAAAATATAAATAAAATGAAAATATCAGGAGCAGAAGCCGTTATAAGATGCTTATTAGCCGAAGGAGTTGACCTAGTTTATGGTTATCCTGGAGGAGCGATAATGCCTGTATATGACGAATTATATAAATTTCAAGATCAATTGCATCACGTTTTGGTGCGTCATGAACAAGGTGCAACGCATGCTGCACAAGGATTTGCAAGAGCTACAGGAAAAGTTGGAGTTGCAATTGCTACTTCTGGACCCGGAGCAACTAATTTAGTTACTGGAATAGCAGATGCTCAAATAGATTCTACTCCAATGGTATGTATCACGGGTCAAGTAGGTAAACATTTATTGGGATCGGATGCTTTTCAAGAAACAGACATTATAGGAATATCTACACCAGTTACCAAATGGAATTATCAAATTACCGAAGCGCATGAAATTCCAGAAATTATTGCAAAAGCTTTTTTTATTGCAAGATCAGGACGTCCAGGACCAGTATTGATAGACATTACAAAAAATGCTCAATTTGACGAATTGGATTTTAGTTATGAAAAATGTACTAGCATTAGAAGCTATACACCAAGACCTACTTTAAATCTTGAAAAAGTTAAAGAAGCTGCGGATTTAATAAACAATGCCAAAAAACCATATATCATTTTTGGTCAAGGAATTATTTTAGGTGAAGCTGAAGAACAATTAAAAGCATTGATTGAAAAAACAGGTATTCCAGCAGCTTGGACAATTTTAGGTCTTTCTGCTTTGCCAACAGACCATCCTTTGAATGTAGGGATGTTAGGTATGCATGGAAATTACGGTCCAAATATCTTAACTAATGAATGCGATGTATTAATCGCATTGGGAATGCGTTTTGATGACCGCGTGACAGGAAATCTGGCTACTTATGCCAAACAAGCCAAAGTAATTCACTTTGAAATTGATCCTGCTGAAGTAGATAAAAATGTAAAAACAACAGTAGCTGTATTAGCAGATGTGAAAGAAGCATTGAACGCTTTGATTCCTCTTGTTGAAAGTAAATCTCATGATGCTTGGCATAACGAGTTCAAGGAAAAGTATAAAATAGAACTGGAATCAGTTATCAATGAAGAATTGGCACCTTCAAATAATCGTGGCATTTCTATGGGAGAAACTATAGAAATGATTAATAAACACTCTAATGGTGATGCCATTATGGTTTCGGATGTGGGGCAACACCAAATGTTTACTTGTCGTTATTCTAAATTCAATAAATCTAAAAGTAATATTACCTCAGGAGGTTTAGGAACGATGGGATTTGCTTTACCAGCAGCTATTGGTGCAAAAATGGGAATGCCGGATCGAGAAGTGGTCGCAATTATTGGTGATGGCGGTTTTCAAATGACAATTCAAGAGTTGGGTACTATTTTTCAAACTAAGGTTCCTGTTAAAATTGTGGTATTGAACAATGAGTTTTTAGGAATGGTACGTCAATGGCAAGAACTGTTTTTTGATAATAGATATGCATCTACCAAAATGATAAACCCAAATTTTATTGCAATTGCTGAGGGGTATTATATCAAATCCAAAAAAGTAACCAAACGAGAAGATTTGGACGCTGCAGTAGCTGAAATGATGGCTTCTAAAGAATCTTATTTCTTGGAAGTAATGGTTGAGAAAGAAAATAACGTATTTCCGATGATCCCAACAGGAGCTTCAGTTTCTGACATAAGGTTGAATTAAAATAGTTTAAAGTTTAAGGTTTAAAGTTGTTTAATAAATGCAACAGAAGTAATTCAATAGCGATTATCAACTTTAAACTTTAAACAAAAAAAACTTTAAACAAAAAAAAATGGAAAATAAAATGTTCACCATTTCTGTTTATTCAGAAAATAATGTTGGCTTGCTAAATAGAATATCGGGTATATTCTTGAAACGCCACATCAACATATTGAGTCTAAATGTTTCCGAATCTGAAATTGAGAATGTTTCGAGATTTGTAATTGTTGTAAATACAACAGAAAAATGGGTGCAAAACATTGTAGGCCAAATAGAAAAACAAATTGAAGTTATTAAGGCATTTTATCATATCGATGAAGAAACTATCTTTTTGGAAAGTGCAATTTTCAAAATAGAATCCAGTTTGCTTTTTGACGAAAGACAAATTCAGAACATCATAAAAGACAGTAAATCTGAAATTGTTACGGTATCAAGAGATTTTTTTGTGATTTCAAAATCGGGTAAACGATCAGAAATTGAGGAATTATACGCAAAACTAAAACCTTTTGGAATTATGCAATTTGTTCGTTCGGGAAGAATATCAATTTCGAAAGAAAAAATGGAAATATCAACATTATTAGAAGCATTAAAATAAACTAAATCTGTAGCAGACATAAAGAATTTTTACAGATTACAATTTTCAATTATTAAATTTTACATTCATTAAATATTAAAAAAAAATGGCAAATTATTTCAATTCATTACCACTTAGATTACAATTACAACAATTAGGAGTTTGCGAATTCATGGATCAATCAGAATTTGAAAATGGCATAGAGGCATTAGCAGGAAAAAAAGTAGTCATTGTCGGTTGTGGAGCCCAAGGTTTGAACCAAGGTTTAAACATGAGAGATTCGGGCTTAGATATTTCTTATGCATTGCGTGCTGACGCTATCGCTGAAAAAAGAGCTTCTTTTAAAAATGCTACTGATAATGGTTTCAAAGTGGGTACTTATGAAGAATTAATTCCAACGGCTGATCTAGTGTGTAACCTTACACCAGATAAACAACACACAGCTGTAGTTACAGCAATCATGCCATTGATGAAACAAGGAGCTACTTTGGCTTATTCTCATGGGTTTAATATCGTTGAAGAAGGAATGCAAATCCGTAAAGATTTAACTGTTATTATGTGTGCTCCTAAATGTCCAGGATCTGAAGTTCGTGAAGAATATAAAAGAGGTTTTGGTGTGCCAACTCTTATTGCAGTTCACCCAGAAAATGATCCAAATGGAGAAGGATTAGAGCAAGCTAAAGCTTATGCTGTAGCAACTGGTGGTCATAGAGCTGGGGTTTTGAGATCTTCTTTCGTTGCAGAGGTAAAATCAGATCTAATGGGTGAGCAAACTATCCTTTGTGGATTATTGCAAACTGGATCTATTTTATGTTTTGATAAAATGGTTGAAAAAGGAATCGAGCCAGGATATGCTTCAAAATTAATCCAATACGGATGGGAGACTATCACCGAAGCGTTGAAACATGGAGGAATCACTAATATGATGGATCGTCTTTCTAATCCTGCAAAAATAGAAGCTTATGAATTAGCAGATGAATTAAAAGATATCATGCGTCCATTATTTCAAAAACACCAAGATGATATTATGTCTGGAGAGTTTTCTAGAAACATGATGATTGACTGGGCAAATGATGATGTTAACTTATTGACTTGGAGAGCTGCTACTGGAGAGACTAATTTTGAGAAAACAGCGCCAACAACTGCCGAAATTTCTGAGCAGGAATATTTTGATAATGGTGTATTGATGATTGCAATGGTAAAAGCGGGTGTTGAATTGGCTTTTGAAACTATGACGGAAGCTGGTATTATTGAAGAATCGGCATACTATGAATCTTTACATGAATTGCCATTGATTGCAAATACGGTTGCAAGAAAAAAATTATTTGAAATGAATCGTGTTATTTCGGATACAGCAGAATATGGTTGTTATTTATTTGATCACGCTTGTAAACCATTATTGACTGAATTCATGAAAACAGTTGAAACCAATATTATTGGAAAACCTTTTTCTACTACTAATGGTGTAGATAATGCTGTTCTTATTGCGGTTAATAAAAGCATTCGTCAACATCCAATTGAAGAAGTTGGAGCTTGGTTGAGAGAATCTATGACTGCAATGAAAAAAATTGGATAAATAAAATAAAAATTAGGATTACCACACATGAGGGTGTGCTGGGATTTGCATAATATCAAATAGGTTTAAATATTTTGAATTAGTAAGCACTTATTGGACAATTGATGATATTTTATGCTTTTACATTCACTTAACTTCATACGAGCTGTAAGTTAAGTGAAGTAATCCCTAGTTTATTATTTTGTAAAAAGATTCTTTTGATTTAAAAGAAAGAATATAATTGTTGTTAAATATTGTTAATAAAAGGGCATTTTAGTTTTCTATTATGTCCTTTTCTTGCTTTAAATACGCAGATAAAACTAAAATGTTATTAAAAATTCATAAAATTTTGAAGAAGTGCCGTTTTTTATTATTTTTTTAAAACATTTTACAAATTAATAGTTTTGAAAACCGAACAGATTTAATACTTTTATACAAAAATTAAAAAAGATGAGTTATTTTAAAATTGACAGTTTAGAACAGTACTTTAAACATTATAATAAATCAATACGTGAACCTAGAAAATTCTGGGGAAAAATTGCCGAAGAAAACTTCACATGGTATCAATACTGGGACAAAGTTGTCGATTTTAATATGGCGGATGCCGAAGTAAAATGGTTTGTTGATGCAAAAGTTAATATTACAAAGAACTGTATCGATAGACACTTGGCAAAAAAAGGTGAAAAAACAGCTATTATTTTTGAACCTAACGACCCTTCTGAAGAAGCATTACACATAAGTTATAACGAATTATACGAACGAGTTTCAAAAATGGCCAATGTTTTAAGAGAACAAGGTATTAGCAAAGGAGACCGTGTTTGTATTTATTTACCAATGATACCTGAATTGGCAGTTTCAGTTTTGGCTTGTGCCAGAATTGGAGCGATACATTCTGTTATTTTTGCTGGTTTTTCAGCGTCTGCTGTGGCTTCAAGAATAAATGACAGTGAATGTAAAATGGTTATTACTTCTGATGGTGGATATCGTGGAAATAAAACCATTGATTTGAAAGGAATAATTGATGATGCTTTAGTAAATTGTCCAACTGTTACTTCAGTTTTGGTAGCCAAAAGAACCAATGCCGAAATCAAAATGAAAGCAGGTCGTGACCAATGGTTGGCACCGTTACTTGACAAAGCAATAAATAATAGTGTTGCCGAAATTATGGATGCCGAAGATCCTTTATTCATATTATATACTTCGGGATCTACAGGGAAACCAAAAGGAATGGTGCATACTACGGCTGGTTATATGGTTTATACAGCCTATACATTTAAGAATGTATTCAACTACGAAGAGAATGATATTTTTTGGTGTACTGCTGATATAGGTTGGATTACTGGTCACTCTTATATATTATATGGACCATTATTGAATGGAGCTACTACTGTAATTTTTGAAGGAATTCCTTCTTATCCTGATTTTAGTCGTTTTTGGGAAACAATCGAGAAGCATAAGGTTACTCAATTCTATACTGCACCAACAGCCATTCGTGCTTTGGCGAAAGAGAACTTATCTTATGTTCAAAAATTTCCTTTAAAATCACTGAAAGTTATTGGTTCTGTAGGAGAACCTATTAATGAGGAAGCTTGGCACTGGTTTAATGATCACGTAGGAGGGAAGCGTTGCCCTGTTGTAGATACTTGGTGGCAAACTGAAACTGGTGGTATTATGATTGCACCATTGGCATTTACTACACCAACAAAACCAACATATGCTACATTGCCTTTGCCTGGTATTCAGCCAGTTTTAATGGATGAGAAGCGCAATGAAATTGAAGGAAATCAAGTGGATGGTAGTTTGTGTATCAAATTTCCATGGCCAGGTATTGCAAGAACTATTTGGGGAGATCATCAAAGATATAAAGACACTTATTTCTCTACTTTTCCAGGTAAATATTTTACTGGAGATGGTGCTTTACGTGATGAAGTAGGTTATTACAGAATCACAGGACGTGTGGATGATGTAGTGATTGTTTCTGGACATAATTTAGGAACAGCACCTATTGAAGATGCTATTAATGAACACCCAGCTGTTGCTGAGTCTGCAATTGTTGGCTTCCCACATGATATTAAAGGAAATGCATTGTATGGTTATGTAATATTGAAAGAATCTGGAGAGTATAGAGATAGAGACAATTTGATTAAAGAGATTAATCAACATGTGTCTGATCACATTGGACCAATTGCTAAGCTTGACAAAATTCAATTTGTAAACGGTTTACCAAAAACTAGATCAGGAAAAATTATGCGACGTATTTTGCGTAAAATTGCCGAAGGCGATTATTCTAATTTTGGTGATATAACAACATTACTAAATCCTGAAATCGTAGATGAAATTGTACAAGGGAAAATAGTGTAAAGCTATTTATTTTTTAATATCTATAGAAACTGCTTCAAAATTTGAAGCAGTTTTTTTTATTAATTAATTTCTAATATAATGGTTCATGTAATCTAATGCAAAAAAAAAGTATCAAAAACTAAGATGTTTTGTGCCAATGTTAAATTTTTATTAATTGCAGTAACATTATAAAAAAAATAAAGTCTATTGAATATCAAGTTATTATAAAACAGGTTATTATGGTACTTCATTTAAATAGTACAGCATTTATTTTTCCAATAAAAACACCGCATAAGTTAATAAAAAGTTAAAATTAAGTACTATGTGATACACAATACCTTTTTTAAGACATATATTTGTATAGGATATTATTATATGAATCAAGTTTAATAAGCCAAAAATCAATCATCAATCAAAAAAATCAATTATTATGAAAAAATCAATCGTTTATTTAGGAGTAGCTTTAGTAGCTTTTGCAAATGTTTCTTTAGCATCAAATGGAAATTCATTTTCTGAAATCAAAAACAAAATCGAATTTAGCGGAACAATGACGCCTTTAAGCGTGGCTATTAGAAAAGGGGATTTCGAGACTGTGAAAAAATTTATTGAATACGGTGCAGATGTAAACGAAAATTCTGACGGCTTAAGTCCATTAATGATTGCAGCTCGTTACAACAAAACCGAAATAATTAAATTTTTACTTTCAAAAGGAGCTCGTCTTAACGAAAAAGATGAAAATGGATTTACTGCTTTGAAATATGCTGAATTATCAAATGCAAATGAAGCTATTCAAATTTTGAAACAAAATTAAAAAAAAATTAATGGGACATTATCAAATGTGATGTCCCATTAAAAAAAAACAATCAAATCAATCAAATCAATCAAATCAATCATGAAAAATTCACTTTTAATTTTAGGAATAACATTAGTGTCATTAACTAATGTTTGTAATGCAACAAATACCGTTGACAGACCAGTTAATTCATTTAAAGAAGACGTTTTGGCAAAAGAAAATGAAGGGATAGTATCAACTGAGAGAGTAAAAATAACCAAACCTTCATTAAGCGGAGATGCAGAAGTGTTTAACCCAGAAACGGTTATTGCTTTTAATCGCAAAACAGTGAAAGAAGCTATAGCTGAAGGGGACAATATCATTGAGAATACAAATTCAGATGATTTGGCGTTTATAGCCTATGAAGAATCAATGAAAGAAATAATCGCTCAATCTGATTTAATTATTGAGAATACTGTTTCAAATGAAACTTGCCCTCTTTATGGCGAAAGAACATTAGAAGATGAAATTACCGAACTTGAAATGATCATTGAAAGTACTGAAAGCAATGAAGCAAGACCATTGAATTTCAAGGAAATAAATAACAATTCTTTGCTGATTAACACATTTAATTCTAAAAAAATTATTGGAATGAATTAACAGAAGACTTGGTGAAACAGGCAAAAGCTTATTTAGGGATATAAAAAAGCACCATTATGAAGAGCATAATGATGCTTTTTTTTATGAACTATAATTAAAATTACATTTTTATAAGTTGCTTGTCTTGTACTTTTGAAAATAATGTTAAAGCAGCTATAGCTCCAATAGTTGCAAACAACATATCCGATTGTGTATCCCAAACATATCCTTGTGTTCCTAAAAAAGCATCTCCACCATCTCCGGTAGCGATAGAAACAAACCATTCAATCCATTCGTAGGCTGCACTAATTGCCAAACAAATGGAAACTATAATAAAATTGAAAAAGCTTTGGTTTGCAATTACTTTTTTTCGGATAAATAATTCTCGAATAATCATTGCAGGAACAAAACCTTGTGCAAAATGACCAACCTTATCATAATTATTCCGGCTTTGATGAAAGATCTCTTTGATATAATCAAAAAATGGAACTTCGGCATAGGTGTAATGTCCTCCTATGAAGAGAATAATACAATGAATTAGAATCAAAGTATAAGTGAAATCGGTAAATCGAAATTTTTTAAATGTCAATGCTAATATCAAAAGCCCAATTAATGCGGGAATAATTTCTAGGAAACAAGTAAAGCCTTCTTTCGGATTTATAATTGACCAAAGGAAAGTTGCACTAAATAGAATTAGTAATATGTAAATGTATTTCATTTTTTGATTTTAAAAATAGGTTAAATTAGTAGCTGGTATCATCAAGTTTTACTTTTCCATTGAATGTTCTGTACAAAAAGAAAAAATAAGCGGCTAATAATGGTGCACCAATGGCAACAATAGTTAACATGATTCCTAATGATTTTTGAGAAGAAGCTGCATTGTAAATTGTCACACTAAATTTTGGGTCAATTGTAGAGATTAGTAGGGTGGGATATAATTGCAAAGCAACAAGAATCAACAAAAAGGCCATTGTTAATGACGAAAATATCAATGCCAGCATGTATTGTTTTTTTGAAACTAATCTAGGAACATTGGCTACAGCCAAAAAAGAGATGACAGGAACAACAAAATAAACGGGATTAGCCCTGAAATTGGCAGTAACTTCAGGAATAAAAACTAAAGTATAAAGCGTTGTAATTCCGAAGCTGATGATGAAAAATATCATTCCTTTTTTTAGCAAGAATGTCAGCCTAGCATGTAATCGCCCTTCTGTTTTCAATAAAAGATAGATAGCGCCCTGTGTCATGAAAATAGAAAGAGTAGTTAATCCAACCATTATAGCGTATGGATTTAAAAAAGAAAAAAACACACCGCCTTGGTAACTAAAATTTGGGCCTAAAGCGAAACCTTGCAAAATATTACCTAAAACAACTCCCAGTAAAAAAGCAATCAGAATACTTGAAACACTGTAGATGATATCCCAACTGTTTCTCCACCACTTCATTTCTTCGACACTTCTAAATTTAATGGCTGCAGCCCGAAGTACATTTAGCATTAAAAAAAGCATAAACGGAACATACATCGCCGATAGCATGGTGGCATACATTATTGGAAATCCAGCAAATAATGCTCCACCACCAATAATTAGCCAAACCTGATTGGCATCCCAAACGGGAGCAATTGCGTTTATTGCGATTCTTCGGCTTAAATCTTTTCTAAAAAATAAATGCCAGGCCCCTGCTCCAAAATCAAAACCTTCTAATATCGCATAACCTGAAAATAATAATCCGATTACTAAATACCATAAAGTAGGATAATCAATTCCTAAAAAAGTTTCCATACTATAAAGATTAAAAGGATTTGAAGGTTACTGGTGTTTTTGACTCATCATAAGGACCGTGTTTGATTTTTTTGTTGACCGTGTACAAAAATAAAGCTAACAACAGGGAATAGACAACTGTGAACATAACTAATGAAAATACAATTTGATTGGCGGCAACCTCTTGGGAAAATGCATCACTGGTACGTAATTGTCCATATACTACCCAAGGTTGTCTTCCCATTTCGGCTGTAAACCAACCCACTTGATTGGCAATTTGTGGTAAAATGACAGCAAATGAGAAAATCCATAAAAGCCATTTTGTTTCAAATAATCTTCCTCGCCACCATAAAAAACTGGCGTATAATGAAAGCCCGATTAATGCCATTCCTATCGCAACCATAATGTGATAAAATTGAAAAACGGCATTTATCTGACTAGGTCCGTCTTCAACCGGAAAATTATTTAATCCTTTTATGGGTGCATTAAAATCCTGATGAACCAAGAATGATAATCCCCCTGGAATTCCAATTCCGGTTACTTTTTGGTTTTCTTTATCTACCCAACCCAAAAGATATAAATCGGCAGGTTTGTCTTTTTCAAAATGCCCTTCCATTGTAGCCAGTTTTGCAGGTTGATTAACAGCAACTCCGTCAGCCGTGCTGTGACCAGAAATCAATTGTGAAAGTGAAAAAATGGTTGCAACTACCAGAGCAATTTTGAACGCTTTTTTAGATATTTCTACATATCGGCCTTTTCTGATGTAATAAGCATGTACACTTAAAACTAAAAAAGCTCCTGCTAAAATAGCGCCTTGCCAAGTGTGTATTATTCTGTCAACACTCGAGGGATTGAAAACCATTGCCCAGAAATCGGTTACTTCGGCACGTGCGTGTAATCCCGTTCCAACAATATGATAGCCTGCTGGAGTTTGCTGCCATGAATTTGCAACTACGATCCAAACGGCAGAGAACATAGAACCTAAAAACACTCCTAAAGTAGATACAAAATGTACCCAAGGTTTTACACGATTCCATCCAAAAAGCAATATTCCAAGAAAAGTGCTCTCTAAGCCAAAGGCAAATAACCCTTCGGCTGCTAGTGCACTTCCAAAAATATCACCGACATAACGTGAATACACAGCCCAATTGGTTCCAAATTCAAACTCCATAATGATTCCGGTAGCAACACCGATTCCAAAGGTCAATGCAAATATTTTGATCCAAAAACGGGTCAGAATTTCGTAATCTTTATTTCCTGTTTTAAGGTAAAGCCCTTCCATAATTACCATTATCAATCCAATACCAATACTTAATGGGGGATAGATATAATGAAAGGCAATTGTGAAGGCAAATTGTATTCGGGCTAGTATTTCAACATCCATGATAAGAATATTTTATTTAAAAGTATGTGTAAATTTACGATAGAAACATGACTAATGTGTCATAATTAATCAATTAGACTACTGTCTTTTGTAACGTTTTGGACTAATGTTTTTATATTTTTTTAAATGTAGTTGGAATGGATTCATAATGAAGAGCCTAAGTTTAAACTGTTCAATTAAAAAGAAAATTTTTTTCATAAAAAAAGCACCATTATAAAATGATGCTTTCGTTTTTATTTAAAATAAGAGAAAGTTTCGTTATTCTCAATCTTCAGTAATGTTTCATAAATCAATTTGATTACGTTTTCTACATCCTCACGGTGGACCATTTCAACCGTAGTGTGCATGTATCGCAACGGAAGCGAAATTAAAGCCGAGGCTACACCACCATTGCTGTACGCAAATGCATCGGTATCTGTACCCGTAACTCTTGATGATGCCAAACGTTGGAACGGAATGTTTTTTTCTACAGCCGTATCTAGAATTAGTTCTCTCAAATTATTTTGAACAGCAGGAGCATAGGTAACTACAGGCCCTTTTCCTATTTTAGTATCACCTTCAATTTTTTTGTCAATCATCGGAGTAGTAGAATCGTGACAAACATCAGTAATAATAGCTACATTCGGTTTGATGGTTTGTGTAATCATTTCGGCACCTCTTAAACCAACTTCCTCTTGAACGGCATTAGTGATATACAAACCAAAAGGCAATTTGATGTTGTTCTCGTGCAATAAGCGGGCAACTTCGGCAATCATAAATCCTCCCATGCGATTATCTATGGCGCGACAAACGAATTTATTTTCGTTCATAATCATGAATTCATCAGGATAGGTGATTACACAACCTACGTGAACTCCCATTTTTTCGACCTGTTCTTTGGTTTCACAACCCAAATCAATAAAAATATTACTAATCTTCGGATTTTCTTCTTTATCTCTGTTTCGAGTATGAATGGCTGGCCATCCAAAAACTCCCTTTACAATTCCATTTTTAGTATGGATATTAACACGTTTCGATGGAGCGATTTGGTGATCAGAACCTCCATTACGAATTACGTATACCATTCCATCATCCGTTATATAATTCACATACCAGGCAATTTCGTCAGCATGACCTTCTATAACTACCTTGTATGGTGCATCCGGATTAATAACTCCTACAGCAGTTCCATAGGTGTCGGTAATAAAAGTATCTACGTATGGTTTTAAATAATCCATCCATATTTTTTGACCTTCGCTTTCATAGCCAGTTGGGGAGGCATTATTCAAATAGTTCTCCAAAAAAGTTATGGATGATGCTTTCAATATTGATTCAGTACTCATATAAATTATTTTTTCGCTAAATTAAAAATTTGTCTTTATAGTTCTATATTTAATGTATAATTTTGTGTTAAAAATATTTCTTCATGAAGCTTTATAGAATCTTAGTTTTTTCTTTTTTCATATCACTCTCTGGTTATGCGCAAGACACGAAAACCCAAAATGACAACACTCAAATGGGGTATGTCTTAACAGAAGCCGATAGCATATTTGGAGATACCATAGTACTACCTGAATTGGTAATTGAAAGGCATAAGATGAGTGATGAAGACAAAAAGCAATTTTTGTTACTTCAAAAAAGGGTTTACGCTACTTATCCTTATGCCAGAATCGCAGCCGAAAGATTAACATCGCTGAATAGGGGTATGGCGAAATTTACCAATAACAAGGATAAAAAGAGATATTTTAAAATTGTAGAAGATTATTTAAGTAATGAATTTGAAGCAAGATTAAAAAAACTCTCCAAAAAGCAAGGTCAAATATTGGTCAAGCTAATAGACAGGCAAACTGGAACTACGACCTATGATTTAATAAAGAATCTCAAAAGTGGTTGGAAAGCATTTTGGTCCAATACAACGGCTAGTATGTTTAATATTGATTTGAAATTAAAGTACCAGCCTTATGAGGTCAATGAGGATTATTTAATAGAGACTATATTGGTCAGGGGGTTCGAGTCGGGTAGACTACGTAAGCAAGAGGCTGCAAATCCAATAGATTTTGATAAGTTAGAGGAGTCTTGGAGTAATAAAGTAAAATAAATAAACTTTTGTATTGAGTATAAAAGAGGTAATTACCAAAGTAGTTGCCTCTTTTTTTTGTTTTTAGGCTAATCCCAATATTCAGGAGCTATTTCCCGCTATCCGCTACAATCTTATAAGCCGAACCCCGGCTTATAAGGATTTCCGCTTTTATCGGGGCTAGGGGTCCAGGTTTTTCATAAGAAAGAAAGTGAAAGATTCATATCATATAGATAGGAGATACATTTACAGAAGGAAATCCGCACCTTTATATATAGAATACGAGGTTTGAAAAGGAAAGATTCGTGGAAATGTGTTTTCTCTACATTATATTCAAGCCTTCCCAACCCCAAAACAAACCAAAAAGGAACAAAAGCGATTAAATTATCAGAAATGGCCTATTGAAATTTTGATATCCACAAAAAAGGTCATCTGTAAATTTCAATATATCAATGCATTAAAAATTAATTGTAAAATTAAAGTAAAATAATTGCAAAAAGCCATTGTTTAAACGAATAAACTAGCTACTTTTGCACCCGCAACAACGCACAAGTTCTTTTACATACTGGCAAGCAAACGAATTGAAACTGAAAATTTATTTTCAAAAAATATTCAAAAAAGCTTGTGAGAGAAGAAAAAGCTTTGTACTTTTGCACCCGCTAATCGAGAGACTGGCGCACAAAAAACAAGAAGAACACGTTCCTAGACATATTGAATTGACAGCCGTTCTGATGAAAATCAGAACAAAAGAATAAGAGTAATAGAATCGGAAGATTTGAATAAAGAACCACTAGAACTTCAGTCAAACATTAATAGCTTAAGCAATTAAGCAAGCAATATACGATGAAGAGTTTGATCCTGGCTCAGGATGAACGCTAGCGGCAGGCTTAACACATGCAAGTCGAGGGGTATAGTTCTTCGGAATTAGAGACCGGCGCACGGGTGCGTAACGCGTATGCAATCTACCTTTTACAGAGGGATAGCCCAGAGAAATTTGGATTAATACCTCATAGTATGTGAGAATGGCATCATTTTCACATTAAAGTCACAACGGTAAAAGATGAGCATGCGTCCCATTAGCTAGTTGGTAAGGTAACGGCTTACCAAGGCTACGATGGGTAGGGGTCCTGAGAGGGAGATCCCCCACACTGGTACTGAGACACGGACCAGACTCCTACGGGAGGCAGCAGTGAGGAATATTGGACAATGGGCGCAAGCCTGATCCAGCCATGCCGCGTGCAGGATGACGGTCCTATGGATTGTAAACTGCTTTTGTACGAGAAGAAACACTCCTTCGTGAAGGAGCTTGACGGTATCGTAAGAATAAGGATCGGCTAACTCCGTGCCAGCAGCCGCGGTAATACGGAGGATCCAAGCGTTATCCGGAATCATTGGGTTTAAAGGGTCCGTAGGCGGTTTGGTAAGTCAGTGGTGAAAGCCCATCGCTCAACGGTGGAACGGCCATTGATACTGCCAGACTTGAATTATTAGGAAGTAACTAGAATATGTAGTGTAGCGGTGAAATGCTTAGAGATTACATGGAATACCAATTGCGAAGGCAGGTTACTACTAATGGATTGACGCTGATGGACGAAAGCGTGGGTAGCGAACAGGATTAGATACCCTGGTAGTCCACGCCGTAAACGATGGATACTAGCTGTTGGGAGCGATCTCAGTGGCTAAGCGAAAGTGATAAGTATCCCACCTGGGGAGTACGTTCGCAAGAATGAAACTCAAAGGAATTGACGGGGGCCCGCACAAGCGGTGGAGCATGTGGTTTAATTCGATGATACGCGAGGAACCTTACCAAGGCTTAAATGTAGATTGACCGGTTTGGAAACAGATCTTTCGCAAGACAATTTACAAGGTGCTGCATGGTTGTCGTCAGCTCGTGCCGTGAGGTGTCAGGTTAAGTCCTATAACGAGCGCAACCCCTGTTGTTAGTTGCCAGCGAGTCATGTCGGGAACTCTAACGAGACTGCCAGTGCAAACTGTGAGGAAGGTGGGGATGACGTCAAATCATCACGGCCCTTACGCCTTGGGCTACACACGTGCTACAATGGCCGGTACAGAGAGCAGCCACTGGGTGACCAGGAGCGAATCTACAAAACCGGTCACAGTTCGGATCGGAGTCTGCAACTCGACTCCGTGAAGCTGGAATCGCTAGTAATCGGATATCAGCCATGATCCGGTGAATACGTTCCCGGGCCTTGTACACACCGCCCGTCAAGCCATGGAAGCTGGGGGTGCCTGAAGTCGGTGACCGCAAGGAGCTGCCTAGGGTAAAACTGGTAACTAGGGCTAAGTCGTAACAAGGTAGCCGTACCGGAAGGTGCGGCTGGAACACCTCCTTTCTAGAGCCTTAGTGTTAGTAGCAATACACGCTGAGGAAAGAAGACGAAAAGAACTATTGGTTACAAAAACAAAGATTATATTACTCTTGCTGTTAATTTAAAAAACATGCGTAAAATTAAAAAAAGCGCAAAAATAAGAATGAAGAGTGTCTCGTAGCTCAGCTGGTTAGAGTACTACACTGATAATGTAGGGGTCGACAGTTCGAGTCTGTCCGAGACAACTATTTTCACCTTTAAAAAAAAGGAAATTCTAGAGTTGAGAAGTTAAGAGTTAGACTAATAACTAATTACTAACAACTAATAACTCAAAAAATTGGGGGATTAGCTCAGCTGGCTAGAGCGCCTGCCTTGCACGCAGGAGGTCAACGGTTCGACTCCGTTATTCTCCACAGATCCGAAAGGATAAAAGTTCATTGACATATTGAGATAAGAAATAATAAAAAGTAGAAAGCAGTTTTTTCTAATTTATTAGAGAAAACGAAAAAAAACGGTCGTAATTGATTTTACGATTGGTACAATAAGCAAAATAAGGGCGTATGGGGGATGCCTTGGCTCTCAGAGGCGATGAAAGGCGTGATAAGCTGCGAAAAGTTACGGGGATTGGCACACACGATATGATCCGTAAATACCTGAATGGGGCAACCCACTATGTTGAAGACATAGTACACCGATAGGTGGGCAAACCCGCTGAACTGAAACATCTAAGTAGGCGGAGGAGAAGAAAACAAAAGTGATTCCGTAAGTAGTGGCGAGCGAACGCGGATTAGCCCAAACCAATGTTGTTACGGCAATGTTGGGGTTGTAGGACCACGAGATTTAATGCGGATAGAATTAGAATCTACTGGAAAGTAGAGCCAAAGAAGGTGATAGCCCTGTATAAGTAATAGAAGATATTGATAGTGGTATCCTGAGTAGGGCGGGGCACGTGAAACCCTGTCTGAATTTGGCGGGACCATCCGCTAAGGCTAAATACTCCTGAGAGACCGATAGTGAACCAGTACCGTGAGGGAAAGGTGAAAAGAACCGTGAATAACGGAGTGAAATAGATCCTGAAACCATACGCTTACAAGCGGTCGGAGCCCTTTTGTGGGGTGACGGCGTGCCTTTTGCATAATGAGCCTACGAGTTAACGTTGCTGGCAAGGATAAGTGGTTAAGCCACGGATCCGTAGCGAAAGCGAGTCTGAATAGGGCGCTTTAGTCAGTAGTGTTAGACGCGAAACCGTGTGATCTACCCATGGGCAGGATGAAGCGCTGGTAACACAGTGTGGAGGTCCGAACCGGTTGACGTTGAAAAGTCTTCGGATGACCTGTGGGTAGGGGTGAAAGGCCAATCAAACTCGGAAATAGCTCGTACTCCCCGAAATGCATTTAGGTGCAGCGCACGGCGCAAAGTTATATAGAGGTAGAGCTACTGATTGGATGCGGGGGCTTCACCGCCTACCAATTCCTGACAAACTCCGAATGCTATATAATGTTTCCGTGCAGTGAGGGCTTGGGTGCTAAGGTCCAAGTCCGAGAGGGAAAGAACCCAGACCATCAGCTAAGGTCCCCAAATATATGTTAAGTTGAAAGAACGAGGTTTGTCTGCCCAGACAGCTAGGATGTTGGCTTGGAAGCAGCCATTCATTTAAAGAGTGCGTAACAGCTCACTAGTCGAGCGGACGAGCATGGATAATAATCGGGCATAAACATATTACCGAAGCTATGGATTTAGAGTTTACTCTAAGTGGTAGGGGAGCATTCTAACAGGGTTGAAGGTGTATCGTAAGGTATGCTGGACTGGTTAGAAAAGAAAATGTAGGCATAAGTAACGATAATGCGGGCGAGAAACCCGCACACCGAAAGACTAAGGTTTCCACAGCTATGCTAATCAGCTGTGGGTTAGTCGGGACCTAAGGCGAACCCGAAAGGGACAGTCGATGGACAACGGGTTAATATTCCCGTACTACTGATTACTGTGATGGGGTGACGGAGTGATGAAAGCGCCGCGAACTGACGGAATAGTTCGTTGAAGTACCTACCTATAAGCTGCGCAGGCAAATCCACGCGGCTTGGGGAAATACGATAGTACTCGGAGTCTTCGGACAAAGAGATAGTGCGCCTAAGGGCTTCCAAGAAAAACCTCTAAACTTCAGGTAATTAGTACCCGTACCGCAAACCGACACAGGTAGTCGAGGAGAGAATCCTAAGGTGCTCGAGAGATTCATGGCTAAGGAATTAGGCAAAATAGACCCGTAACTTCGGGAGAAGGGTCGCCTCTGAGTAATCAGAGGCCGCAGTGAAGAGGTCCAGGCGACTGTTTATCAAAAACACAGGGCTCTGCAAAATCGTAAGATGAAGTATAGGGCCTGACACCTGCCCGGTGCTGGAAGGTTAAGAGGAGATGTTATCTTCGGAGAAGCATTGAATTGAAGCCCCAGTAAACGGCGGCCGTAACTATAACGGTCCTAAGGTAGCGAAATTCCTTGTCGGGTAAGTTCCGACCTGCACGAATGGTGTAACGATCTGGACACTGTCTCAGCCATGAGCTCGGTGAAATTGTAGTAACGGTGAAGATGCCGTTTACCCGCAGTGGGACGAAAAGACCCTGTGCACCTTTACTATAGCTTAGTATTGACCTTGGATAAATGATGTGTAGGATAGGTTGGAGACTGTGAAGTGGCGTCGCCAGGCGTTGTGGAGTCATTGTTGAAATACAACCCTTTGTTTATCTGAGGCCTAACCCCGAAATTCGGGGGACATTGCTTGGTGGGTAGTTTGACTGGGGTGGTCGCCTCCAAAAGAGTAACGGAGGCTTCTAAAGGTTCCCTCAGTACGCTTGGTAACCGTGCGTAGAGTGCAATGGCATAAGGGAGCTTGACTGAGAGACATACAGGTCGATCAGGTACGAAAGTAGAGCATAGTGATCCGGTGGTTCCGCATGGAAGGGCCATCGCTCAAAGGATAAAAGGTACGCCGGGGATAACAGGCTGATCTCCCCCAAGAGCTCATATCGACGGGGGGGTTTGGCACCTCGATGTCGGCTCGTCACATCCTGGGGCTGGAGAAGGTCCCAAGGGTTGGGCTGTTCGCCCATTAAAGTGGCACGCGAGCTGGGTTCAGAACGTCGTGAGACAGTTCGGTCTCTATCTACTGTGGGCGCAAGAAATTTGAGTGGATCTGATTCTAGTACGAGAGGACCGAATTGGACTAACCTCTAGTGTATCTGTTGTCCCGCCAGGGGCACCGCAGAGTAGCTACGTTGGGAAGGGATAAGCGCTGAAAGCATATAAGCGCGAAACCCACCACAAGATGAGATTTCTTTTAAGGGTCGTGGGAGATGACCACGTTGATAGGCTATAGATGTAAAGGCAGTAATGTCATAGTCGAGTAGTACTAATAACCCGTAAGCTTATGTACACCTTTTCCCCCGATGCAAGTCGGGGGGAGAAACTTTCTAATACTTTTTATGTTCTTTATCTCAGTATGTTAAGATATTATTTTAATTATTAATGGTTAATGATCACCCGAGGCGAAAGCCGAACGGAGCGAAGCTAATTATTAATTAAAAAAGTTGTCCAAAGCAACTAACGACTTAAGGTGGTTATTGCGGCGGGGCTCACCTCTTCCCATCCCGAACAGAGTAGTTAAGCCCGCCTGCGCAGATGGTACTGCAGTTATGTGGGAGAGTATGTCGCTGCCTTTTTTTACAAAACCCCGTTTCGAAAGAAACGGGGTTTTTTCTTTTATAAAAGTTTTAGGGGATCAGGTGCAAAAGTTGGGGATTATGCAAAAAGATTCGATAATCTGAACAAGAAAAAATCTATATTTCTCACTCCTCTAAATTGACTTCTAAAAGCTTTTATTTTTGCATTGAAAGATTCGGTAGAAGCATTCGTACTTCTGTTATCAAAATAGTTTAAGATTGATTTGTAATTTAAAGTTATGGTATTGAGTAGAATATTAAAGTTTTTAAAGCCTGATTCTTCTACGTTTCTATACCAATGAGCTAGTTTGGTCATGGCAATATGCTTATCATTATTTTTATTGTAAATCCCTCGGAGTTGTTGATTTAGATTATAGGCTGTCTTTATATGGCTCTTTCCAAAAATGGGGTCTCGCCCTAATTTCTTGCATCAATAGATAAATATGCTTATTTTGAATTTTATTTATTGGCTGTAATGTAGTTTTAAAATATTTTATGCTTTAAAAATGTAAAAAAATGGTTTATTTTTACAGTAAAATAATTTAAAAGTTAATAGAATGGATTGGATTACCGCCAAAGAATTTGAAGATATAACCTATAAAAAATGTAATGGTGTTGCTAGAATTGCATTTAACAGACCTGATGTGCGCAATGCATTTAGACCAAAAACAACATCTGAATTATACCAAGCTTTTTATGATGCGCAAGAAGACACATCTATAGGTGTGGTTTTGCTTTCTGCTGAAGGACCTTCTTCTAAAGACGGGGTGTATTCTTTTTGTAGTGGAGGAGATCAAAATGCCCGTGGACATCAAGGTTATGTGGGAGATGATGGACAACATCGTTTGAATATTCTTGAGGTGCAACGATTAATACGCTTTATGCCAAAAGTGGTTATAGCTGTTGTTCCGGGTTGGGCAGTTGGCGGTGGACACAGTTTGCATGTGGTTTGCGATATGACTTTGGCTAGTAAAGAACATGCTATTTTTAAACAAACTGATGCCGATGTAACCAGTTTTGATGGAGGATACGGTTCAGCTTATCTTGCCAAAATGGTCGGGCAGAAAAAAGCACGTGAGATTTTCTTTTTAGGGCGTAATTATTCGGCTCAAGAGGCTTTTGAAATGGGTATGGTTAATGCCGTTATTCCACACGCGGAATTAGAAGACACTGCTTACCAATGGGCTCAAGAAGTTTTAGGAAAATCTCCTATGGCTATCAAAATGCTTAAATTTGCCATGAATCTTACTGATGACGGTATGGTGGGGCAACAGGTGTTTGCGGGAGAAGCAACAAGATTGGCTTATATGACCGAAGAGGCCAAAGAAGGTAGAAATGCATTTCTTGAAAAGCGTAAACCGAATTTTGAAAAAAAATGGCTGCCATAAGAAAAGTTTAAAGGTTTAAAAGTTTCAGGTTTTAAGTTTCACATTTGTGCTGAAACCTGAAACTTGAAATCTGAAACAAAAGTTATAAATGGAAGATTTTACAAACGAAACTATCGATACTACGCAACTTCCAAAATATGAGGAAGTTGAATTCTCTGTTTTGCATCCCAATTATTGGAAAGTTATTTTGATAAGCCTATCGGTTTTCTTTTTGATTACTGGAATTGGTTTAGGACTTGCATTATATTTTAATGAGGAATTAGCCGTGTTTATTACGGAATTGAGTATAGCTTATGTTGTTTTGTTGCTAATTGTGCTTTTCTTTTGCAGATTGGGTTTCAAGAAAAAAGGTTTTGCATTTCGTAATCATGATGTGTTGTTCAGACATGGAATAATTGCGACGAATACTCTTGTAATTCCATATAACAGAGTGCAACATGTAGCTTTACATGAAGGGTTATTATCCCGATTTTTTGGTTTGGCCAAAATAGAAATTTTTACTGCTGGTGGTAGCTCCAGTGATATTGAAATTCCTGGAATTGCCAAAGAACAGGCCGAAAATATCAAGCAGCTTTTGATGGGTAAAATTCAAAAACAATTGTGATGGAGGAGGATTTCGGTAAGCCTCAGCGACAGTCCATTGTGGGGATTTTTGTAATGTTCATTTATTCTATTCAGGGTTATGCAAAAGCATTTTGGCCTTTATTGGTAATTTGTATCCTTAAATTTAATGAGTTTGATAAATTAAATGTATTAATAGGTGTATTGATTGTTTTGGCTTTTTTTTCTATTATGGGAATTATATCCTATTTAAGATACTTGAACTTCACATTTTATATCGATCACGAAAATAATGAGTTTATTATAACTGAGGGTATTTTAAATAAAACTATAACAACTATCCAGCTTTATAAAATTCAGCAAGTAAATATCAATCAGTCTTTAATCCAAAGATTAGTAGGTGTCTATGAATTGGTTGTCGATACGGCAGGTTCTAATAAAAAAGAGGGAAGTATCAAGGCAATTTCGCACGCTTTGGCATTGGACCTAAAAACTCGGTTATTGGAAAATGAGAGTAAAAAGGCTTTGGTTTTTCATGATGACATCACCGCTTCAGATGAAATTTCAATTGAGAAAAGAAGCGATGTTGAAATTCCGTTTATAAGGATCAGTTTTTTGAGTTTATTGAAAATTGGAATTACCTCAAATTATGTAAAAAGTTTTTTTGTTTTGTTGGCTTTTTTTATTTCGCTCTATGATCATATTAAACAAATTACAGGAAGAGATGTTTTAAATGATCAAAATATTGAGGATTACGTAGACAGAAGCCAGATTGCGACAGCATTTTTAACATTATTTATCGTTTTCTTTTTGACGGTAATTGTCATTAATTTGGTAAGAACTATTTTTACTTACTTTGATTATAAAATTGCAAGACAAAAAGGCTCTTTGTTACTGTCTTATGGTTTGTTGAATACTAAAAGTACTATTATAAAGCCAGAGAAAGTTCAAATTACAAGTGTTACACAGAATTTTTTCCAAAAGAAAATGAATGTTTTACAGCTAAAAATAAAACAGGCAACTGGTGGAGAAAAAGAAGGCAATAAACAGCTTATCGAAATTCCAGGTTGTAACGAATTAGAAAAAGAGGGAATTCTGAAACTGTTATTTAAAAAAATTCCTGAAAAGGGAGTAATGTTAAAGCCTAATTTTAGAAAACTCGGTTTTTCTGTTTTTCTAACAATTGGATTGCCATTATTAGGGTTCTATTTTATTAGAGATTTCATAATGGAACAATTGCCCATGAGTGATTATTTAGTATTGTTGTATGTTATTTTTGTTGGAATTATTCAATTTTATATATTCAAAAACAACCGACTCTACATAAACAATGACTTCATAATCTTGCAGAGTGGTGCTTGGGATGTTACGAACAAAATTATTTTACCCAGTAAAATTCAGGCGATTACAACTTCTCAACTATTTTGGCATAAAAATATCAATATTGGATCATTAACTTTGCATACTGCTGGAGGGAATATTAGTTTTCAATTGGGTAATTTTACAGCTATAAAACAATACGTTAATCTTTGGTTGTACGAAATGGAAACTTCCGATAGTAATTGGATGTAAAAAATAGTTTCAAGTTTCAGGTTTCATGTTTGAAGCTTGAAAATAGGAGACTTTAAACTTTAAACAAAAAATATGAAACACTGGATTGAAGCAGCAAGATTAAGAACATTACCATTATCAGTTTCTGGAATTATAGTAGGAAGTATGTATGCATTGGCAAACCCTACCGAGAATGTACTTACACCAACAGAAGTTTTTAATTGGGAAATTTTTGCTTTTGCCTTATTGACAACTTTAGGGTTACAGGTACTTTCTAATTTTGCCAATGATTACGGCGATGGAGTTAAAGGAACCGATAATGAAGATAGAGTAGGGCCAAAACGTGCAATCCAAAGCGGTGTGATAACGCCACAAACGATGAAAAAAGCACTTGTGATTACTTCTGCACTAACTTTGGCTTCTGCAATATTCTTGATTTATGTTGCTTTTGGTGAAACCAATCTTGTTTATTCCTTATTTTATTTAGTATTGGGAATTTTGGCGATTGCTTCAGCGATTCGTTATACAGTGGGAGCTTCGGCTTATGGATATCGTGGATATGGAGACATTTTTGTTTTTGTGTTTTTCGGTTTAGTAAGTACTTTAGGGGTTAATTTTCTATATTCAAAACAATTGGATTTGGTACTTATTTTGCCAGCTATGGCAATTGGATTATTAAGTGTAGGAGTTCTGAATTTAAACAATATGCGTGATCAAGCTTCGGATGCCAAGTCAGGAAAGAATACCATCGTGGTGAAAATAGGAGCAGAAGCAGCCAAAAAATACCATTACTTTCTAATCGTTACCGCTATGGTATCAGTACTTGTTTTTGCAGTATTGAGTGGTTTTCATTTCGATCAATATTTGTTTTTATTGGCTTACATTCCGTTGACTAAGCATTTAATTACAGTTTCTAAAAACCAAGATCCAAAACTACTTGATCCAGAATTAAAGAAAGTGGCATTGAGTACCTTTTTGCTTTCGATATTATTATCTTTATGTATGATTTCTTTAATTTCAGACATCATTGTAAATGTTTTCTTGGGAGGAAGATAATTTTATAATTTTTGCAATATTTTAATTTTAAATCTAAAATAAAATGAAAATAACATTCTACGGTCACGCCTCTTTAGGAATTGAAGTTGGTGGTAAGCACATCCTTGTGGATCCTTATATTTCGGCAAATCCAAAAGCCGCACATATTGATATTAATACGCTAAAAGTAGATTTTATCTTATTGACTCACGCACACGGAGATCATATTCTGGATGTTGAAGCCATTGCGAAACGCACCAGTGCAGTGATTGTTTCTAATGCTGAAATCGCTGGATATTACGGTAAAAAAGGTTTTCAATCGCATCCTATGAATCATGGTGGAAGCTGGAATTTCGATTTCGGAAAACTAAAATATGTAAACGCCATTCACTCTAGTTCTTTTCCGGACGGAAGCTATGGTGGGAATCCTGGTGGTTTTGTAATCGAGGGTGAACATAAAAACATCTACATTGCTGGCGATACTGCACTTACAATGGATATGAAGCTCATTCCGATGCGCACCAAACTCGATTTGGCTATTTTTCCTATCGGTGATAATTTTACAATGGATGTGGATGATGCCATAATTGCCTCTGATTTTGTTGAATGTGATAAGATTCTAGGTTATCATTACGATACATTCGGGTATATCGAAATCAATCACGAGGAAGCCATCAAGAAATTCTTTGACAAAGGAAAAGACTTGATGTTACTAGAAATTGGCAGTTTTATCGAATTATAATTAGGAGCTATTTCCTGCTATTCGCTACAATCTTGTGAGCCGAACCCCGGCTCACAAGGATTTTCACTGCTATCAGGGCTATGGTATTCCGTTATTTAATATCTTTTATTTTAAAGAAAGATCAATATTTTCATAATGAAGAAAAAATATTTTCTATTATTTATTGCGCTTCAATTCTCCATCAATGCTTTCTCGCAACAAGACGGTTATTGGGATAAAGACCGTTCCACTACCAAAGAAATTAATGTTTCGGCAAGAGATCGAATTATTATCAAAACTGAGGATTTGCCCCTTGGTACCACTGAAATTGTATATAGAATCACGCTTTTGGACGAAAATCAGCAACTGGCAAGCAGTTTGGTTTCTGTCTTAAAATCAATTCCCGATCCAACTGGAATCAGTCAGGGTTCTGCTGGAGCCGTTTTTGTCTTGTCAAAAATTTCTGGTGACGATAAATGTACTTATGCTATTTTTTCTGATGATAAATTAGCTGCAGAATATAAAGATTCGGGAAAAACTCTCGAATCCTGTTTGATTCAGGACGAACCAGTCAGTAAAGATGCCAAACGTCTTTCTGTTGATAAATCAAGTTGTCTTAACGGAAATTCTACCGTTTTATGGTTTGGTTTTGAAAGCAAGAATTGGATTATGAAGCAAAAAATTATTCTGGAAGTCGTGCCTTGGGTAGATAAAAAATTAAGCCGAGGATGGAGTTTGGATAACCGAAAATCCATTATTGATCAATGTAAAACCTCCAATTTGGCTCAAAAAATGGTTAATTCGGATAACTTTTGCGTATGCGTATTAGACAAAATTCAAACTAAGTACAAATACCAAGAGTTTCAAAAATTATTACCGGTAGAACGTTCCAAAGTTTTTAAAGATGCTGGAGATAATTGTTTTGGCGAAACGAGCACCTCTAGTGCGGTTTATGCCGACTTGCGTAAAGAAGCATCACTTTTGATAAAAAAGGGCAAATATGGTGATGCAATTGAGAAATTAGGGGTAATTATAAATGATGGTAAAGCTACAGTTCTGGATTATAATGCAATTGGGAGCAGTTATCTTTTGACCAAACAATACGGAAAGGCTTTAAAATACCTCAAAGATGGTGAAAAACTTGATGATACTGAGTTGTTGATTCAATTGAATTTAGCCCACGCCTATTTGCTAAATGATAATTACAAAGAAGCCAAAAAAATCTACAAGAAATACCAAAATCAAAACGTAACAGACAGCTTGAGTTGGACTCAAAAAACAGAACAAGATATTCTGGCTTTCAAAAAAGCTGGAATTCAGAACGAGGATTTTGAGAAAGTGCTGAAATTGATGAAAGAGTAAGCGATAGTTGGCAGTATTCAGTTTGGAGTGAGCAGTATTTTGTTTGCGATAATTTAATTTTTAGTATTCATTAAATCTAAAATCTAAAATATGATAGCGTCTTATCATAAATACATTCTAAACTTCAAACGTCCATCAGGAACTTCCCGTGGTGTAATGACCGAAAAAGAGACTTGGTTTATTGTTTTGGAGCAAAATGGTAAAAAGGGGATAGGTGAGTGTGGAATACTAAGAGGGCTGAGTATTGATGACCGTCCCGATTATGAGGAAAAATTGAAATGGACTTGCGTCAATATTCATCTCGGGAAAGATAAACTTTGGGATGCTTTATTAGAATTTCCTTCAATACAGTTTGGAGTCGAAATGGCGTTCCTGTCTTTGGCTAGTGAAACTCCTTTTTTACTTTTTCCTTCAAGCTTCACAAATGGTGCAAAATCAATCGAAATAAATGGGTTGGTTTGGATGGGAGAAGAGGCGTTTATGAAGCAACAAATCGAAGAGAAATTAGTCAATGGATTTCGATGTATTAAACTCAAAATTGGTGCCATAGATTTTGATAAAGAACTGCAATTATTGCGTTTTATTAGACAACATTTCACTGCGGAACAAGTCGAAATACGAGTTGATGCAAACGGTGCTTTTGCTTTAAATGATGCTTTATTTAAATTAAGTCAATTATCTGAATTTAAACTACATAGTATTGAGCAGCCGATTCAAAAAAACAACACTGACAGTATGGCAGAGTTGTGTAAAACGACACCTTTTCCTATTGCATTAGATGAAGAACTGATAGGAGTGTTTACAGCTGTTAAAAAAGAAGAATTGTTACTCAAAATAAAACCGCAATACATCATTTTGAAGCCTAGTTTTGTGGGTGGATTTCAGGGTACTCAAGAATGGATTTCCTTGGCTGAAAAACACAATATCGGGTGGTGGATTACTTCGGCTTTGGAAAGTAATATTGGATTGAATGCTATCGCTCAATGGACATTTACATTGAATAATTCAATGCCACAAGGATTAGGAACAGGGGCATTATATACCAATAATTTTGATTGTCCATTACTGGTTTCTGAAGGACAATTATGGTATAGTAGTGAATTGGATTGGAATTTGGAAATTGATGCTTTTTAGGTCTTTAAACAAAAAAATAAAACGTATTAAAAGAAAAAGGCACAAAACAGATATTGTTTTGTGCCTTTTTCTTTTAGTATAATTAGAATTCTGATATTAGTAAGGTAGTACTCTTTTGTTTTTTGTTTCTTCCAAAAGTTCGGCTACTGCTAAATAAAAAGCACTGCTACCACAAATTACACCAATCACACCAGCAACAGGAGATAAAGCTTCAATTCCGGTAAATTTTTCTATAGCCAAAACGAAAAACAAAATGGTTAATGATAAAAAGACAAATTGCTGTACTTTGCTGCCACCCCAAGTTCCCCACCACATAAAAGCAGTAAAAATCCCCCAAAGAGTTAAATAACAACCGAAAAATGGTGCAGGAGTTGTTCCTGCCATTTCAAATCCAGTATTTGGAAAAAGCCAAATACCAACCAAAGTAAGCCAAAAGAAACCATAGGAAGTGAAAGCAGTTCCTGCAAATGTTTTTCCGTTTTTATATGATAGTATTCCGGCAATTATCTGTGCCAATCCTCCATAAAAAATGCCCATTGATATGATAACGGCACTTACCGGGAAAAATCCCAAATTGTGGATGTTTAATAAAATTGTGGTCATTCCAAAGCCCAAAAGGCCTAAAGGTGCTGGATTAGCTGTTTTGTTCTCCATTTTTGGTTTGTTAGTAGTTAATAAAGGTTAATTATAGCATGATGCTTGAATGCTTATTGGTGTAAAAATAACATTTATTGTAGAATTTCCTATTTTTGTAGAATTGATTTTTTAGGCATCTAAATCCAAGCCAAAAGTGGTTCTCAATAATTCAATATTTGGATTGATTTCCAGAAGTCTGTTGTAACGATCCTGGTCAGTAAAGCTTCTTCTTATTTCGATGCTTTCATTTACATTCACTTCGATGGTAATGTCGTGATTGTGTAAATGACCACGCAAATGTCCTAAAAGACCAATCATTTCCTTTTCAAAATCTAATTTTGATCCCTCATTCGGAAGTTCAAAAGTGATGCTGGTACCGTCTAATTTTGGATCATTGATCAATAATAAGGATTCCATTATTTTGAATCCTTTTTCTCCTAAACGCTGAGCATATTTAGTCCATTGCAAAAGCATTTCGGTTTCTGTAAAAGCCTCAGAAGGTAAATTGGTGTTTTCTTCCTTTACAAATCCTTTTAAGTTTTCTTCCAAAGATTTTTTGGCTCGAATACTGGAAAGTGATAAAGCTGAAAACTTAACTTCGCTGTTTGAAGGTGTTGAAACTGCAGGATTTGGAATCTGAGGTTTTTCTTCAGCAACTGCAATTGGTTTTACAGTTTCAATCTTTTCATTTTCATTTTCATTTTCATTTTCATTTTCATTTTCATTTTCATTTTCATTGGAATTGCCATTGACATTGCTTTCTTTTTTAACAGCTTCAACTATAGAGTAATCTGCAGCTTTTCTAAAATAAGTAGGCGGAATTATAAATTGCTCAACTTTTTTTTTTCTCCATCATAAGTGATAGAGGCTAGTTGCATCAAGCAAAGTTCGACAAGAAGTCGTTGATTTTGACTGGCTTTATATTTTAAATCACAATCGTTGGCAATATCGATTCCTTTCAACAAAAAGTCCTGACTACATTTTTGAGCCTGAATTCCGTACATTTTTTGAGCTTGCTCCCCAACCTCTAGTAATACGAGTGTTGCAGGTGTTTTACTCACCAATAAATCTCTGAAATGTGTAGCCAATCCTGAAACAAAATGATGACTGTCAAAACCTTTTGATAAAATATCATTAAAAGCCATCAATAAATCTGGGATTTTGTTTTCCAGAATTAAATCGGTAACGTTAATATAGGTTTCGTAATCTAAGACGTTTAGATTCTCGGTAACGGCCTGACGGGTTAAGTTATTTCCGCAAAAAGAAACTACTCTGTCAAAAATTGACAAAGCGTCACGCATCGCTCCATCTGCTTTTTGGGCAATAATATGGAGTGCATCATCTTCAAAAGCGACACCTTGACTAGTTGCAACATCAGCAAGATGTTCTTTGGCATCTTTTACGGTGATTCTTTTAAAGTCAAATATCTGACAACGCGATAATATCGTTGGAATTATTTTATGTTTTTCGGTGGTAGCCAATATAAAAATGGCGTGTTTTGGCGGTTCTTCCAATGTTTTCAAGAAAGCATTAAAAGCAGCCGAAGATAACATATGAACCTCATCAATGATATACACTTTGTATTGTCCGGTTTGTGGAGGAATACGCACTTGATCAATCAAATTTCGGATATCATCAACTGAATTGTTGGAAGCAGCATCTAATTCGAAGACATTAAAAGCAAAATCTTCGTTGGGATCATCATAACCTGGCTGATTTATTTTTCGAGCCAAAATACGAGCGCAAGTTGTTTTTCCAACACCACGAGGTCCAGTGAATAATAGAGCGGAAGCTAAATGGTTGTTTTCTATGGCATTAAGTAATGTATTGGTAATCGCTTTTTGTCCCACCACATCTTTAAATGTTTGGGGACGGTATTTACGTGCCGATACTACAAATTGTTCCATAGGTTTTTTTATTCGAAAGCAAATATAGGACTTGAAAAATCAAAAAGCAAGAACCAAAATTTTAATTTTTTAAGCTTATAGTTTTCTTGTCAAAATGCCATTCGAGTACGATTTTCGAACTACATTTGTGTATTTCACTTACATTTTTAATTATTATAACGAGTATTTAGGCTTTTCAAAGACAATCAGAACATTTTATTAACATTCTTTATAAATTTACTTCTATATGATTACTAATAAGTTGGTTACAATTGTTGGAGGAGGATTGGCAGGGCTGACGGCAGCAATACATTTGTCAAAAATTGGTTTACACGTTATTGTTATAGAAAAAAATGAATATCCAAAGCATAAAGTTTGCGGCGAATACATTTCAAATGAAGTTTTGCCTTATCTGAATTGGCTTTCGCTGGATATTTCAGAATTAAATCCTACTCATATCTCAAAATTGGATTTTTCAACCCCAAATGGAAAATTAATCAATTGTGATTTACCACTTGGTGGATTTGGTGTCAGTAGGTTTGCATTGGATGCGTTTTTATGTAAAAAAGCTATCGAAAATGGGTGTGAAATTGTTCAGGACAATGTAGATGATATCGTTTATAAAAACGGCTTTTTTACTGTTTCGACTTTAAAGAGTAGAATCATTACTTCTGAAATTGTTATTGGAGCCTTTGGAAAACGATCTAATATTGATCAGAAATTAAAAAGAGGATTTATTCAAGAAAAATCACATTGGTTAGCTGTGAAAGCCCATTATTCAGGTGAATTTCCCAATGATTTGGTGGGTTTGCATAATTTTGAAGGAGGGTATTGCGGTGTTTCAAAAGTCGAAAATAATGCTATTAATATTTGTTATTTGGCAAGTTACGAGTCATTCAAGAAATACAAAAGCATTGAGGAGTTTCAGAGTCAAATAGTAAATAATAATCCTCATTTGAAACAGATTTTTGATACGAATAAAATGCTTTTTGAGACTCCATTGACGATCAGTCAAGTGTCATTTGATAAAAAAGCAAGCGTAGAAAATCATATTTTGATGATTGGGGATACTGCGGGTTTAATCCATCCCTTATGTGGTAATGGTATGGCGATGGGGATTCATAGTGCCAAAATAGTTTCTGAGTTGATTGGTGATTTTCATACAGGCAAGATAAAATCGCGAGAGGAATTGGAGAAAAAGTACGTTGCAGAATGGAATGCTAATTTTAAAAAAAGATTGAGAATTGGTCGTGTTTTGGCTTTTATACTGCAAAAACAAAAAGTCTCGGCTTTTTTGATGAAAATAATGATTGAATTCCCGTCTTTAATGCCATTTATTATAAAGCAGACCCACGGGAAAGTAATTGCCGTGAAATGATTTGAATAAAAAAGCAATTGCAATGTATGTTCTAAAAATAATTTTGTAAAAATATTCTTGAAAGAATACTTGGTGTTTAACGGATAAGATTTTAAGTAAAAATCATACTCTGTTATGTATAAAACAAGTTATGGAGCTTTTAAGTATCATTCCCCAAATTGATAAATCTGAATATTTTAATTTTTTGTAAAAATGCAAATGAGGTTTGTTTCAAATTCTCACTATTGCGCAAAGATGATGCCCCTAAATCATTTTTAAATATTGTTAACACTGCCTACAACTAAAGCTATTCATAGATTCATATGTAATTGCTGTGGAAAACGTAACAACCAAAAAATCAAAATAAAATGAAAACATCAATTTATTTACTATTAGTATCGGGTATGTGCTATGCGCAAACTTCTACAACTACAGTACATTTCTATTACGGAACGTCACAAATAGCTGGAAGTGAAATGACATTCAATATACGAGGCACAGAATCTTCCTATATTGGCGGAGGATTTAGCGGAGCACTAAATCAGAAAAAATCCGATGGTACCATCGCATACGGACATATAAGTGAATCAGAGATGCAATATGCTACCAAATCATTAAATGAGGAATGGTGCTCAATCTATGGTGTAGGCGGTACCGGATTCATTAGAAAAGTGTTAATAAAATACAAAGCAGGATTGTCTGTTTATAACAAAAAAATAACATTCGATAATGGTCAGTTAATATACAATAAAATTGATAAAGTATTGTATAAACCTCTTGTTGGCGTTGGAGCAATGTATGAAATTAATAAAGATTTTGGTGTTGAAATAGGCGTGGATACCTTCAATAAATTCACTGGTGGATTTGCAGTGTTATTTTAAATAAAAAGCGCAAAAAATCACCTCAAAAAATACTAATTAAGAAAGAAATCATATACGATTCGGTACTTCGGAAGAATTTTGATATGTCTAAAATTAAGATCGTCATGTAACTGAAATAATAGAGTTACAATGAGAAGCATTCATTTTGCACAATTGTAGTTTTTAATGATTTTTGTGCTTGGCCGAATTTTTTTTTCATAACTTACAAGCGATTAGAGAGCTTAAGGCAAAAGAAGCAATTGAGTTTAATTTTGAAATAATTAAAAATTAATGCTTGTAAACACAAAACATCGGACCGGTAATCCTGAAATAATGGATGATTTTACTTTGGAGGGAGATGCTTTGAAATTAGCATTGGATAAAATAGCGCAAATAAACCAACTTTTAGGAGGGAACCGATTGACTTTGAAAGGTGTTGCGAAATTATTAAAAAATGAATCCAATTCAAGCCCGGTCACAATTGTAGATGTTGGTTGCGGTAATGGGGATATGTTGCGAAAATTAGCCGATTTTGGTTTTCAGAATAATCTAAATCTGGAATTGATAGGGGTTGATGCAAATCCATTTACCGTGAATTACGCTATCGATTTGTCCAGAAATTACCCCAATATTAAATACCGATGCGAGGATGTTTTTAGTCAATCTTTTAATGAGTTAAAGTTTGATATATTACTTTGCACCTTGACTTTACATCATTTTAGTAATGATGAAATCATTGAATTATTAACGATATTCAATAGAAATTCCAAACTAGGTTTTGTTGTGAATGATTTACATCGCAATTCAGTTGCGTATCGATTATTTCAGGGATTTTGTTTTGTTTTTCGAATGAATAAAATGTCACGGGAAGATGGCTTGACCTCTATATTGAGAGGTTTTAAAAAAGACGAGCTGATTGCATTTTCGGAAAATTTGAGATTTAAAAAATACAGTATTCAGTGGAAATGGGCTTTTCGCTACCAATGGATTGTGGAGAAATAAAACGATGTTGATTTTTGAAATTTAGATAAACCCCAAAAGAAAATAATGAGTGTAAAAATAAAATGTGTTGCCAAGCAATTGCCAAAGTTTTCAAGAACTACAGAGGAGATTCTTCCTTTTTTGGATATTTGGTTAGAAGGTCAAGAAGAGCGTTTTATTCGAAAAGTTAAAAAAATTTTTGAAGGTGCAGGAGTAGATAAGCGTTATTCGATAATGGATCCGTTAGAGGTTTTTGAAAACACCTCATTTGAAGATAAAAATGATATCTATATCAGGGAAGTGATTGATTTGGGTGAAAAAGTCCTGAGCAAAGCATTGAAGAAAGCCCGATGGCTCCCTGAGGATTTGGATTATATCATAACTGTGAGCTGCACTGGAATAATGATTCCTTCGTTGGACGCTTATTTGATTAACAGTTTGAAATTAAGGCAGGATATAGTGAGATTGCCGGTGACCGAAATGGGTTGTGCGGCGGGAATTTCGGGAATTATATATGCAAAGAATTTTCTTCAGGCTAATCCAGGTAAAAAAGCGGCGGTTATTGCGATTGAAAGTCCGACAGCTACGTTTCAATTAAATGATTTTTCGATGGCGAACATTGTGAGCGCTGCAATTTTTGGTGATGGAGCGGCCTGTGTTTTGCTTTCATCAGTTGAAGAAGAGGAAGGTCCAGAGATTTTGGCAGAAGAAATGTATCATTTTTTTGACAATATTCATATGATGGGATTTAAGCTTACCAATTCAGGATTGCAAATGGTTTTGGATATTGATGTTCCGGAGACGATAAGTTCTCATTTTGGCGATATTATTCATCCTTTCCTGAAAAAGAATAATTTGAAAATATCAGATATTGATCATTTAATTTTTCATCCGGGAGGAAAAAAAATCGTTCAGATTGTTGAGAATCTCTTTTTCGACCATGGAAAAAATATAGACGATACCAAAGCTGTTTTGAAGCTTTACGGGAATATGTCAAGCGCAACCGTGTTGTATGTTTTAGAGCGATTTATGGATAAAAAACCCGAAAAAGGCTCTAAGGGCTTGATGTTGAGTTTTGGACCCGGATTTTCGGCTCAAAAAGTATTGCTGCAGTTTTAGAATACTAGTGAGATTCTGTGTATTATTTGTTTTAAGTAAAATCAATGGAAAAAAAAGATATAATTTCAAAATTGCCCTATTCCAAACCTTTTTTGTTTGTGGATGAAATAGTAAGAATTAATGAAGATGGCGTGGAGGGAGAATATACTTTTGATGAAAATCTGGAATTTTACAAAGGTCATTTTAAAGGAAATCCAGTTACTCCCGGAGTGATCTTAACGGAGGTTATGGCTCAGATTGGGGTGGTTTGTTTGGGAATATTTTTATTAAATGAAAAATTAAATTCAATGTCGGTAATCGCCTTAACATCAACTAGTATTGATTTTTTAAAGCCTGTTTTTCCAAATGAAAAAGTAACTGTAATTTCTCAAAAAATCTATTTTAGATTTGGAAAATTAAAATGCAAAGTCAGTATGAAAAATGCAAAAGAAGAAATTGTTTGCAGTGGAATAATTGCAGGTATGATAGTTTAAAATTAATTAAAAATGAAAAATCGAGTTGTTATAACAGGTCTTGGCGTAGTCGCTCCAAATGGGGTAGGTCTTGACACGTTTCAACATGCGATTAAGAACGGAATTTCCGGAATAAAACATTTTGAGGAATTGGAAAGATTAAAATTTTCGTGCCAAATTGCTGGAATGCCAGATGTTTCTTCTGAATTGGCGTTGCAATATTTTTCTGAACTAGAACTTAAGAATTTTAATGCGACAGGGATTTTATATGGTGTTATAGCGGGAATTGATGCATGGAAAGACGCCGGCTTGTCAATGAAGGTGCAGGAAGAGCCCGATTGGGACAGTGGGACTATTTTTGGATCGGGAACCTCTGGTATTGAAAAATTCAGAGAAAGTATTTATAAAATTGATGATTTAAAATGCAGGAGTTTGGGAAGCACCACTGTGATCCAAACAATGAATAGTGGGATAAGTGCTTATTTAGCGGGAAAATTGGGTTTGGGCAATCAAGTTACGACCAATTCTTCAGCTTGTACGACTGGAACAGAAAGTATTATTATGGCGTATGATCGTATAAAATCAGGTCAAGCCAAGCGTATTTTGGCTGGAAGCACCAGTGATTCCGGTCCTTACATTTGGGGAGGATTTGATGCTATGAGGGTTTGTACATTTAGACATAACGATTCTCCTGAAACAGGTTCAAGACCTATGTCGACGAGCGCATCAGGGTTTGTGCCTGCTAGCGGGGCCGGTGCTTTAGTTTTGGAAGATTTGGAGGCGGCTATGGCAAGAGGCGCTAGGATATATGCAGAAGTGCTAGGAGGAAATTTAAATTCTGGAGGGCAAAGAGGTTTGGGTACCTTAACGGCTCCAAATCCTATGGCTGTTCAAAAATGCATTCAAAATGCAATGAGGACTGCTGGAATTACAGGTAAAGATGTTGATTTGATTAATGGCCATCTTACTGCTACGAGTAAGGATAGTTTGGAAATTTCGAATTGGAGCATGGCTTTAGGTAGACGAGGAGTGGATTTTCCTTATATTAATTCATTGAAATCAACTGTGGGACACTGTTTATCGGCTGCGGGGAGTATAGAAAGCGTGGCCAGTATTTTGCAATTGCATCAAGGTTTTATTTTTCCGAATCGTAATTGTGAAGATTTGCACCCAGAAATTACCGAAATCATCGATTCGTCAAGAATTCCATTGCAACTGATTGAAAAAGATTTAAATATTGTCATGAAAGCCAGTTTTGGATTTGGAGATGTGAATGGATGTGTTGTTTTTAAAAAATATTAATCTTAGTAAATGATAAGTTTTAGTAATTGGTTTAACAAAATATAAACTTTATGAGTAGAGAAGCGACAATAGAACAGTTAAAGAATATAGTAAAGCCTTATGTTCAAAATCAGGAAGCATTTGATTCTCTTACAGAAGAAACTGATTTTGTGAATGATTTGAGAATCAATTCGGCTAATTTGGTTGATGTGATATTAGATATTGAAGAAAAATTCGATATTATAATTGATAATGAATCGATGGAGAAAATGGTCAATGTAAAAGCAGCTATTGGTGTTATAGAGACCGAATTATTAAAACAATGATTGGTAATGATATAGTTGATCTTGATTTAGCCCGAAAAGAAAGCAATTGTAAGCGGAAAGGATTTTTGGATAAAATTTTTTCTCAGCAAGAACAATGCTTGATTCTTAATAATTCTAATCCGGAGACCATGGTTTGGAATTTATGGAGCAGAAAAGAAGCTGCGTATAAAATTTACAATCGAGAAACAGGGATAAGCGGTTATTTTCCGCGGCGATTGCAATGTCATTATGAAGACGAAATTTCTGGAACGGTTTCTATTGATGGGTTTGTTTTTTATACCCAAACTTATATTACTGAATTTTATATTTACTCAATTGCTGTTTCCAAAATGGATTTTTTTAGTAAAATAAAGACTTTGGATTCTTTAGAAAATATAAAAAAAGAAAATGGAATCCCTTATATTTTGGATGCTTTTTCAAATGCAATTGCTCCAGTTTCCATAACACATCATGGACGTTTTCAAAGGATAATTGCATTGGACTGGTAGCTTGAAAATTTATTTGATTCCTAATCTGTTCTTCAGTTTTAAAAACAGCAATGCGATAGTGTATGCCTCTTCAGAAGGAGATTTTCGGTAGCTTTTCGGTAATTTAAAAATTTCTGATAATTCGTCAAGTGAAAACTGTTTGTCGTTGACATCTATCAGTTTACGATACATCACATCAATGTCTAAAGCTTCGTTTTTTAATCTGCCGCAATCCAGTCTCATCAGAGCACTATTGATCATGTCGACATCAAAATCCACGTGATGTCCAATTAAAACGGCATTTCCTATATAATCTATAAAAGCTTCGATTGCCTCTGGTTCACTTAGTTTTTTCATCTTGCTTTCCAAAATGAATTCATTTGATAGACCATTATCGTGAAAATACTTGTATTGCAGTAAAATAGATTCAAAACTGTCACCTATATGAATTTTGTTATTCACGATGGCAAAGGAACCAATAGACAAAATAACATCCTTATCGGGATTAAGTCCAGAAGTTTCAGTAGAAAACACAACATAGCGTTTTGATTTGTGTTCAAACTTAGCGAGGTAAGTTTTCCAAAAATCAGGATATTCTTTATTTATATTTTTTAGCCAATCTAGCATCATTATGAAAATTGCGTTAGTTTGAAATTACTTTTAATTAATTCTTCCAGTTCTTTCATTGGGGCTAAGGCATTCTTTAGTTTTTCTTTATCTAATTTTGTTAGTTCGCTCAGGTTTATATATTGTCCTGAATTTTCATTTTTTAAACCTTCATTTACTCTAAATTTTGATAAAGTCAAAAATGCTTCAGCACAATTTAAGTAAATATCTGCATTTTTCGCATCAATAATTGCTAATTGTTTGAAACGCAGGTAGGTATTATTTAATCCTTTGATGTTGAAATGCAAGGCAAATAATCTGGCTCCGTCAATTAAAGGCATTAATGCTCTGGTTTTTATGTCAAATTTATTTTTGTTAGGTTCGTCTTCTTCTACTACAAATTTCTTGAAAAAGGTAAGAGGAGAATTTTTTCTTAATGCATCATTTCCTAAGAAGTCAAAAAACAATGTGTTATGATCCAAGTCTTTTAGAATCACATTTTCAATAGCTTCAAATATCTTTTTTTCTCCAAAAACAAGTTCCAGGTCAAAAAAGATGCTACTAAGATCATTACTGTTTTCACCTGGAGTATTCATCCAGCTGTCGTATTGTTTAGTCCAGTCTGTCAATGATTTACACCAAAGCATATTGCTTGCCATATGACCATTTGGACATAATTCATAACCAACTTTTTCCAGTGTTGCAGTTGTTCTTTTTGCTAATTTCAAGAAATAATCTCGTACGTCTCTATATTTATCGGGAGCTACATCTTCAAATATTAATAAACTGTCTTGATCAGTCAGTAATAATTGCTCTTTTCTACCTTGGCTTCCCGTGCTTAGCCATGCAAAGCGTGCAGGAGGAGAGCCTAAATCTAAAATGGATAATTCAACGGCACGTTTTAGTATGGCTGAGTTTATTTCGCTCGCAATATTGTTTATATTAGAAAGCGGAATATTTTTATGGATTGAATTCTGAATCAATTCAGTCAATCTTTCTCGTAGATGTTTTAGTTCCTTTCCATTGGATGATCTTTTGATTTCTTTGATCAAAACACCTGGGTTATTGGCTTGGGCTATAATCAGATCATGTTCTGAAATCACTCCTTTCACGGAGGATTTATCTGTTCCGTCTGAAGTGACGCATAAATGGGTTACATTGTTTTTTAGCATCAAAAGCTGGGCTTCAGCCAAAGAGACATTTTCTACAACGGTTACAACCGGAGCAGACATGATAGCTTTCATGGTTACGGTCAAAGGAAACTGCCCTGTTGCAATTTTGGAACACATATCAGTATGGGTAACTATTCCAATGGGTAATTGATTGTCACAAATAACTACACTGGTAGAACTGTTTTCTGTCATTAGTAGAGCAACATCTTTGGCAATGTCATTGATAGTTGCCGTAAGTGGTAGTCTATTATAGGTCAATGACTGAAAATATTGCATTTCAGATTTTTGATCAATATAGACGACATTATCATTGGCTAATTTGCCTCTTAGGTTTTCTTTTTCTTTTGGATTCCAGGTATTCGTAGCGAAACTTTCTAAAAGAAAATTCAATACATCCGGATTATTGGCTACAAAAGGCCTAAAAGTGATAATTGGTATGGCATAAATAATACTTTCTTCACGGGCTTTGGCCGTCATCATGTAATTATTTTTGGCGAAAAATGGTCTTAAACCCAAGACATCACCTGCATGGCACTTATTCAACAAGGTTTCTTCGGCATCAGCGATAACGGATAAATGAATCACACCGGAGGCAACTACATAGAAACAATCATGCAGTTTGTCATTTATTTGGAATAAAGTTTCATTTTTTTCCAGGTTCAAAACCCGAATACTTGTAGCAATGGCTGATAGTTCTTGAAAAGTCAAGTTGTCGAATGGTGGGTATTCTTTCAAAAAGTCAGCGATATTTTCTGCAATTGTATTCATAGTCTTGTTGTAAAGTAATGCTTGTAAAAATAATAAAAATAGATTTTAAAAGTAAGGCTATAAAAACTAATTTTGATAAATTGCGGTATAGTTAAATTTTTCATAAAATACTATGTCTTAGAATGATATTGAATGCAATTATTTAATTTTAATGCTAAATAAATAAATAAACTATGAAAATTTTAAAAATCTCATTACTAGTGGTGTTCTCGTTTTTTGCGATTTCATTTGTAAATGCCCAAGAGAAGCCAAAGAGTCCCCCAGAAAAAGTGACTGGAACGATTAATGGAGCAACGATTCAAATTAATTATGGAAGTCCTTCGGTGAGAGGCCGAAAAATTTGGGGAGAATTAGTTCCTTTTAATGAAGTTTGGCGTGCTGGAGCTAATGAAGCTACAACTTTTGAAACCGATAAAGATCTTACCATTGAAGGGTTGAGATTGCCGGCAGGAAAGTATTCGTTTTTTGTTATTCCTAATCAAAACGAATGCGTCGTTATTTTTAATAAAGAAGCCAAGCAATGGGGCGCATATAAATACAATGACAAAGTTGATCAACTGCGTGTAAAAGTAAAACCACAAATAGCTGATTCAGCTACGGAAAAACTAACGTATATTATAAATGCAACCGATGTAGAATTAGTTTGGGAAAAATGGATTATTGGTTTTAGCGTAAAATAATTTTTTTTATAATTTTTATAAATCATCGTCATTAAATTGGCGATGATTTTTTTTGCTCTGATTTATTGTGAAAGTGGCAGAATAGAAGGTGTTTTTTTTAATGATAAATATAAAAGAAATACTTAGGATATACCGTGTTTAAAATATTCTATTTTACATAATATAAATTATAGTTCAAAAAACTGCATTGCAGATTAAAAAAAAATTACTCTCTTTTCACTTTTTTTTCAAAGATATATACAATTATTTAATATATCCTATTCCTTAAGGTGAGAATTTAAAAAATAGAACATAAAAAAACCCCATTTGACTGGGGTTTAACACTTTATATTTTTACTTCATTTATCAATTTTCCGTCAATATAATAACTTGAATAGCGATTATCTCCGTTTATATTAAAAACGGTTCGATAAACACTACCATTAAATATTGTTACATTTCCGTAAAAAAAGCCTTTATCTTTACGATTATAAGAATAATCTAGTCTTGTATTATCGGGATAAACCAAAACACTATAAGATGTACAATTTAACGGCATTTCATACACCAAATAACTTTCAACCAATACCCTTTCCTTTAAATCATTAGTATAATTGTTTGTAATTGATTTAGAAACAAAAATATCGGGGTAATATTCATTAACTTTTTTTATCAAATCGTACTGGTCAAAAGAAACCGCCACGGTCTCCTGTTCATAAGCCTTTAATTTTTTTTGACTAAAACCCAAAACAGAAACCAAAAGAAACAAAAACGTAATTTTTCTCATAAAATAATTATTTAGTTTGTGCGTAAATATAATATACATTGTCTTTATTTCCTACAGAGAATTAATAATAAACCTTAAAAAACTTTGAACCTATTTATATAATATGCTGTGAGAATATTCCTTACAGAGAATTAATAATTAACTTCAAAAAAAAACCACCGTACTTAATACGGTGGCTTGTCTACTATGAATTTATCAAAATATTGTCGTCCGAGATAAACGTCAGTTTTACGGTTATAAATATTTATATAATGGTAATCATAATTTTCTTTCTCTAAAAGCTTATGCAAATAATAAATACTCTTTACAAAAGCATAAATTAAAGGATGCTTTGTTTTATCCTTATGAAACACAACACATTTATAAGGCGTTGGAGTGTTATTTGCCATAGATTAAGGGTTTAAAGGGTCACAAATATGACAACCGTTATGGGCAACTATGGATTTCGCTTGTAACAATTGACAGCCATTTTCAAGACCACCCACTATAAAACGTTGTTGAACGTCTTGGAAGTCAATATAGTCAACCCAACTATTGACATTCGGGTTATGTATCGTATCGTCTTCATTCCATTGCCCCATATACCAATAATCATTCACACCACTACCACCAACAACATTTGAAGCCAATTCCAAAATATTACTATAACAATTATTAGTCAAATCAAACAATCTGATATACTGCACATACGATTGTACAAAAACATCAAAATTGACACGTGAGCCGTCTATAACCGCTATATTTTGAAAATCAATACCATCACGGGACAAGTTAAGAACATACGAAGCAACAGGAGTTGAAGGATGATAATCTATATTTATATTGCCTTCACCCTCACCAGAGAATTGTATCACAAAAAGACTAGAGGAAGAACCACCTCCCGAACACTCACAATCGCAATGACACACCAAATTGGTAGGATTCAGAATATTAACGTCTAAAGGACGCACATCAATAACAGGCGGTTTTTTCCAATCAACATGCATAGTTAAACCTCTACTATTATCACTTAATCGAGAAAAAGAAATATAGGTATTAGTATCACCCCAATAATTGTCTATCACATCAAAAACTTTCCAACCGTTAACGTTTGAGAGACAAACAAAATTATAATTTGGATAAACAACAACCTCAAAAGCGAAACTTTCAGCAAGTGGAAATTCGGCAATATTTACAAAAATATCATCGATATGAAAAACATAATTCGAACTCGAAGTTGTCATTTGTTCATGATAATACGTCGAACTATTAAATTGAGAATCAGGATTCAAAGGGTCATACAACAAATTGTGAACGACACTTTTCGAAAACATTTGAATCGAAGCGTCATAAGAAACAGAAAGACGTTTGACATTCAAATCATTAGGAAAAGGAAAACCATAATACAACTCAAAATTTTCCTTTGTCGTTATTACAGGTCTAACAATTCCATATTTATCACTTTTTGGATAATTAGAAACCTTTGAAGATTGCAAAGAACCCAAATAATCAGAATTTGAACCCACTGAAACAACGGAACTAATGGGCTTTTGAACCGCTAATATTAATTGCTGTAAAGGGGCAAAAAAATGATTTTTCGGAATAATATTTAAATCCAAATCCCCCAAATCATTTAAAACGGATTCACCGAACAAGGAATCGACATTTGCCAAAGAAACACCGTCAACCCTTTTGTTTTTTATAAATACAGAAACGGGAAAAAAATCATCGTTAATACCACTTAAAACATAATTTTCTAAAAGCGAATCGGGAGCAACTAACTGCAATTCTTTTACCTTTACCGCATACGTACTATCAATATATTGTACAAAATTTTTCATTTATCTTTCTTTTAAGGCTAAAGCCAATTTTTACCATATTTTTTAAACACTCCCCTAATTTGAACCAACTCTTCTACACCTAAATATTTATATAAATCGGTTTTTAAATTCCTCGACCTCGTAAAAACATTATAATACAAATCCTCGACAATTGGAAAAGTGGTAGGCACTGTTTTAAGCAATCCAACCACGGTTTTTTCGTCTTCGAACCAAGCATTAACGTTATACAAGTCAGTATTAACAATGAAATGATTATCCTCGACATTCGTACCCAAAGCAACAGCCACTTTTTGTGCCACAGCCTTATAACGCTCCATTTCAGACGGTTTCACGTTTGGATATTTTTTAAAAATATCAAAAGATTTCTTTGTAATAATAACGGGGCTAGACTTGCCGTTTTCCGCATTGTTGACAATCTTTTCAGCGCTTAAATTAGCACCTTTCATTTGCGCAATTAAATTGGTAATCCAACGATATAACACCGGCATAGCAAGAAGCAACGCAACGAGTAAGAGCCAATTAGTTCTTAAAATTTGCAAAAAACCCGAATCACTCGAAACGGGTTTTTTATAATTAATACGAGCAGTCATTACTTTCTTTTCAAAAGTTTCCAACCAATGAAAACAACCAAAGCACCCAAAGCGATATTCACATACAGTTTATGCTCAGCATAAAACAATTTTATTTTTTCTAACATAACAATATTTTTTTTTGATTTTTAATTTATCTAATTCTACGTTTTTTTAAACTGAAACGATTAAAACAGTATAAAGAAAAAGCAACAAACCCATAATAAAAGCAAGACTGATTTTTTTGGAGGTATCAACCGTAATATTTGCAACATCAAAAGAACCTAACTTACTGATAGAATCCGTTATATCACTATCGGAGACATACTTTGCATCTTGCCCGTTCTCTTTTTTAATAATGGCTTTTGCAAGCAAAAACAACATTGTACTATCAACTTTTTTTATCGTCGCATCGGGGGTTAACCCTACAGCGGACGCAACTTGTTTTATATACAATTCAGTATTGTTTTCTACGGGAGGCGCATAAGTGGTTATCAATTTTCTAATGGTATTTTCACCCCTATCGATATGAGTAACCAAATTACGAAGCATTGCACGAATACCAAATTGCATAGTTTCAAACTGCTCAAAAGCTTTGTTTGCATCCTTATTTTTATCATATGGAATTTTACCTTGCCAATTATTTTTGGTCATTCTAAGATTCCCAGGATTATTATTTCGAATACCCCTAGACAAATCTTTTCGCCCTAAGAAATTACTCATTTTCAAAATTTTGAGATTCAACATTTTTCTTTGATTCTCCTAAATCGATTTTTTGTAATTCAGAATAGACTACCTCGATTCCTTTGATTACAGCCATTACAATAGCGGAATACTTGACAATTAAACCGATGATAGAAATCACACCCTTAATACTTTTCATAATCTGATTTTTTACGCTCCTTTAAAATATACTTTTCAGTTAGAGCAGACACCACCCCGTCAATTAAGCGGGGAAGTATCATATTAATAATTCTCTTTAACATTAAGACCCTAAAAACGTTCCACAATAACCGCCGTTTTTCGCTTTTGGATTAAGAACCAAAGCCATTTCAGCAATCACAACTTTACCCGTCTTTTTTTCCATCATACCCCAATAGAATTGCTTTGCACCTGTTTTGGTATTCACTACGCTACAACCAACTGAACCGTACCACCCTTTTTCACTCAAAACACTTTTAGAAGTGGTCACACAAGAAAATGAAATCAAATCTTTTCCCGCCAAACGCCAACCCGTTGTAAGATGTTGTTCTACACCCGCATTTGCACCCGTTTTAGGAGTATATCGGGTATTTTTTGCGCCCGAATGCTTTTTGTAATCCTTTTTATCACTACTGTTATTTGAGTAGGTCTTTTTTTTATAATTTGCCATTATTTAATAAATAAATGTTTAATATTTAATAAAATTTCAGTGAATTTTTTCACTATTAAAACAAACGTATCTACTATAAAAAGTATCAAGTAGATACGTTTGTAATTTCTAGGTTTTCTATCTCCTACGGCCACGTTGTGCGGTTTTGTTACGAAAACCGAACCAATACACCACAAAAGCAACCAAAGAAGCACCTGCAACCCAAATCAAAGTCTTATGTTTTTCATACATAGCACTTAGATAGACTTTTGACAAAAAACCTGTTGACTGGTCAGCAGCATTTTGAACGTCTTTATTAGTAGCCAATTTAGCAACCATTTTATTGGTTTGCTCCGCACCCTTTGTAATTAAAGTATCTTGAACCACTTGAGGCAATTGAGTAGTAGGACTTAAGAAAGTTTCATCTGGTGTTAATACCGTAGGTTCACCCACAGCCTTTTTAGGCTTGTTTGTCGTCGCCACTCTCATAGCATCTTTTGCAACACCTAAATAATTGCCCGTAGCCAATCCTATCACATTTTTGATGGAAACAACCCTTTTGACTTTCTCACCGAGTTTTTTAAATAATCCCATAATATCAGATTTTTTTTTAAATTAATTATTGGATTTTTTAAACCGCCCTAATGTTTCTTACTACGAAATTAATAACATCACCTTGAGACTTATTAACCTCAATATAATCCACATGAACCAAAGGAAGCGACAAACGACCATCTATCCTTTGATAAACATCAACACCATTGATGTACGAGACTGGGTCAACATTTGAAGATAAAGTTTGTAACTCGAAAGGTGAATACTTAACCACTTGACCACTTTCAAAAGTGTACGATACATCATGAATGGTTGCTTTTACGGTCATAATTGCCAAATCAAACCCGTGAACGTCCATTTTTTTACTAAATTCCTCAGAAGCTATTGTTTTTTGCTCGAAAAAATAAAGGTTGTTTGTTGCATTAGGTTCTTCTACACCATGAAGTTCATACTCATTTGCATCAATCAAATCCTCTAACAAGATTTTAATTTGCTCCTTTTCGTCCAAGAAAATACCCCCGTCCATTGCCAACTCACATAACGCAATTGTATGAAAATTTGGGTCAGATTGAATCGCTTCATTTCCATAAGTAGAAGCCAAAATAAAATCCTTTAAAGGAATTTTGTTAGCTAGGATAACATTTGAACCATTCGCCCTTTCCACATAAACTGAAATTTTTTCAGTTGACAAGTTCTGAACCGCAACATCACTGCAAACAATCAAAGCACCGATAGACTTAGAAACTGTAATCTCTTGACTTTTGGTAACACCGTTTAAATTAATAATTTTCATTTTTTTTTGATTTTTTTAATATTTTACTGATGCAAATATTTGTTAAGAATCAAAAAGGGGTTACCACTTTTTACACTTTATTACTCTTTTTTGGTCATTTTTACCAATTTTAAGGCAGTAAACCATAAGCAACCAAATCACCAACGGTTAAATATTTTCGGGTTAAAGAGAGGCTATCTAAAATGATTTGATATTCTTTAATTCCTGTTTTATAGGAAACATCCAAAAGAACGGATAATTGCTTTTTATTGACTTTTTGTGTTGGTAGTTGCTTCGCCATTATTCTATAAATAAGTTGTTTTGTTCTTTGTAAAGTAAATAATCGAATTTTATGTTCATTTTCTCAAGTTGTCGGAACTCCGCCAAGTAAAAAGACATTTTATTTATGAACCAATGTTTTAACGGTTTACCGTCAAAGGGGTTAATCTCGTCTAAAACCCTGTTTAAAGCAACTATATAAGTTACATTCTGAAAATTTGCGCAATACTCCCGAAATAAGGCTTTCGCCAAGCGTTTTCGCTTAAAAACACTAGGGACATGCGTCCTTTTTAACTTAACAAACAAAGGCTTATAATTTGACCTCGTTTCTAACAAATATTCAAAATCCAAAATAAAACGAACACTTTCCTCTTTATTGGTTTGACTCTTCCCCGTATTGGTACGCAATTCAAAAAAATTCTTTTGTGCCATAATAGTAAGGTTAATTAATGCCCCATAATCAAAAACAGACCAAGTCAAATCTTCAAAAGGAAGTTTTAATTTTTCGCCCGAAATGTCAAAAAAGTCTTTATCATAACCGAAGGCTTTTAAATTATTGAAAAACGAAGCATTTAATTGATATTCAAAACGCCAAACATTCTGATTTTCAAAATCATTCGCTTTGTAAAAATCAATTATATGTTGTTTTTCCTTTATCTCAAGAGATAAACTTTTGTTATATACTCGCAAAAATTTAGTGCTAGAACGAGAACCAAGATTAAAGCCATTGTTAATACATACGCCCTTAACAAGTTCATTATGAGTTGAAAAAGACTTTTTACGTCCGGCAAGTTTAACCTTTCCCGTAGTGACATTATTTGCCAAATCACGATAATAGCCATTGTTATCGTTAATATCATAAGCAATATCGAGCCTATTAATGGCAGTAAATTCAAGGTTATAAAAGTCGGTAAATTCATAAATAATAGTACGTATTTCGGTTAATGATTTGCTGTAAAAAACATGATTTTCAAATTGAAATTGATTTAGTTGGTCATCTAATATACTAGAACGTGGATTACTCAAAATAAAACCGATTTGTTCCCCTTTGTACTTCACAAGGTTTTTGTTTGCAAAAGTTTTAGTTCCGAACGGTTCTAAATGCAATTCAAAATCGAGCGAATTATTAGACGTTCTAGGGGTTAAATCGCCCTTTAAATTAATTATTAGGTAATCTATTGATATTAAGGTTTTTGGGTGCATTATGTTAATTTATTTGGGTGAATTGATAGCCGTTTTACCTAACGGCTAGTTTTTTTAAAATCGTAGGTCTAGTAAAAATTGTTTTTGTTCATCAGGAAGCTGAATGTCTTCCTTTTCAAAGTGAAGCCTTAAACGTTCCTCTAATTGTTTCCAAGTTTGCGAAACGACCTCAGTTTTATAATGACCGTGATTGACAATAGTCAAACCTTTCAAATCCTTTTTAATTTGTACTTGATACTGAGAAACTTCAGGAATATCCTTTTTATACACTTTGTCCTTTAAAGTCTTTAGATAATAAAGAAACCTTTTTTCCGTTTCTTGATATTCGGGCGGAACAATCGCCAATAAAACCGACATCATAATTTTTTCGGTTTTGTTAATTTGTAGACATGGTTAATCTTAAACATGATTTCCTTGCATGATTTGGCAGAAATCACAAGCTTATCATATTTACAATCAGTCCAACCAATTTCAAAAAAGTAAACATCTTTAACGTAATTGTCAGGCAACTGCGTTATAGAAATTGAGCGTTTGGAATTTTTTAAACGAAAAGTTATTCTAGTCGGCTTGTCAGGGTTGACTCCCATACTTTGAGTCTTTGCATGAGGATATGCAAGCCTTTGGATTGTACGTAAATTAATTGGGGATAAATTACGTAGCAAATCACAATTTATCACAAATTTGCGATAATTCAATAATTCATTGTGCATTCTTAACTCTTTTTGTGTCATATTTTTCAAATATTATGCCAGCTGGCAGTTATTTGAAAAAAGAGTTTTTTTGTCTTTAATCTAAGCGTTAGACGCTTGTAATGTAGTTTTGATATTCATACTATAAATTATAGTTCATTTTGCACTATACAAAAAATAGCGAAAGGAGCCTTTTTTACCATTATTGAGCCATCTTTACCAACTCAACTTCAAGTCTGTCGAAGTTCTCTTCGTTTTTGTCAACTACAAATGGTCTTAATTTATTGGATTCTTCTGCTGTGTCGAAAATCATTCTGAAAATAATTTTTGTTTTGTCACTGTATATTTCTTCAAATGTAGCAAGAACTTTAAAAAGCGGCTTTGAATGACGTTTCCAGGCAATTAGATTTGGTTCGTCAATTTTTATAAATTCAACTTCATTGGGATAATTTCCTTTGTCTGGGCCGTGCATAATAAAACTCCATTTGCCGCCTGGTCGTAAGTCAAATTCATTGAAAGTATTTGTGAATCCTTTTGGTCCCCACCAATTTTTTAAATGATTTGGATCAGTCCAAGCTTTAAAAGAAAGATCTATGGGAAAGTTCATAATTCTCGTAGTTACAATTTCACAGTCTGGAGTTGTTGAGAAAATTTCTGGTTCCATTGTTATATTATTTTAGTGTTTGAAACGGGATGTAAGTAATTTTCAAACAGAAAGATAGTGAAAAATTGGAAAACACAATTCTTTGGAATGCCTATTATGGAAATTAAAATGATATTTCAATATGCTATCTTTGCAAAAGACAAAAAAGATTATGACAAAAGGGAAATACATACAGCTGATCTTAATTTTGGGTTCGATGACTGCGCTTGGACCATTTTCGATTGATATGTATTTGCCCAGTTTTTCAGGGATTGCCAAAGATCTTCACACTACAGTAACGATAGTTTCCGAATCCTTATCCAGTTATTTCATCGGGATTTCGTTTGGGCAATTGTTGTATGGGCCTTTATTGGATCGTTTCGGGCGAAAAAAGCCTTTATTTATTGGATTGCTTGTTTATATTTTGGCTTCTTTAGGATGCGCTGTTGTGGCTGATATTCATGTTTTTATAGGACTTCGGTTTATTCAGGCTGTTGGGAGTTGTGCGGCCACAGTAGCTTCGGTTGCGATGGTTCGGGACTTGTTTCCGGTAAAGGAAATACCTAATGTTTTGTCCAAATTAATGCTGGTTCTTGGACTTTCTCCAATGTTGGCACCCACTATTGGAAGCTATGTAACAACCTATTACGGTTGGCATCCCATATTTTTTATCCTTACGTTTCTGGGAGGTTTTGTGCTAATCGCATCACAGTTGGGCTTGCCTGATACACACAAACCAGATCGTACTATTTCATTAAAACCCAAACCTATCATTAATAATTTTGTATCAATTATCAAAGTACCGCAGTTTTATACCTATGCTTTGACTGGCTCAATTGCGTTCTCAGGATTGTTCACTTATGTTGCGGCCTCTCCAATTTTGTTTATGGATATTTTGAAAGTGGACGCGACGGTTTATGGTTGGATTTTTGCTTTTATGTCGGTGAGCTTTATTGGCTCCAGCCAATTGAATTCTTTATTATTGAGACGATTTTCCAGCGAACAGATGATTTTTGGTGCTTTGGTTGCCCAAATAACAATCAGTGTAACCTTTTTGATTTTGGCTCTTAATGGACTTTTGGGATTGTATGGTACAATCGCCATGCTATTTCTGTTTTTGGCTTGCTTGGGTATTTCTAACCCTAATACAGCAGGATTGACCCTTGCTCCTTTTGCTAAAAATGCAGGAAGTGCGTCAGCATTGATGGGGGCTATTCAGTTGGGGATTGGTGCTTTATCTTCTTTCGCGGTGGGTATTTTTGTCAAAGATTCGATGGTACCGATGGTTGCGATAATGACTTGCACTACTATTATCGCTTTTATTATTTTGAATATTGGTAAAAGAAAAATCAAGGAAACCGTTGTGAATTCTGGAGATGATGAGATTATGGTAGGACATTGAGATTACTATAAATCGCATTTTAATGAATTTTCAAGGTTATAGTCTTATTTTTCGAAATGAGGCTTACTTAATAACATTGATTTTTAAAAACTAGGCACTTTCATCAAACATAATTTCATCTGAACTGCCTATCTTGTATAGAGGTTTCTCAATGGGTAATGTAAAATAAAAAGTAGAACCTTCCCCTTCAATGCTTTCTACCCATATTTCACCGCCATTTTTTTCTAAAAAGCCTTTTACCAATAATAAACCTATTCCAGCGCCTTTATTCTCTTTTCTTGTTTCAGAAAGTGTTTTCATTTGCGGAGTGAAAAGTTTTTCCATGATTTCTTTAGACATTCCAATTCCAGTATCTTTCACCTGAACAATAATTTTATCCTCTTTGCTACTTGCTGAAATCTTTATTGAACCTCCTTTTTCGGTATGTTTTATGGCATTTGAAACGATATTTTGAATGATGGAAATTAACATTTTGCTATCGGCAAATACTGAAGTGTTCTCTTCGATTTCATGATGAAGATTTATAGTGTTTATTGACGCCGTTTCATTTAAAGTTTCAAATACTTTTTCAATGTATTCAATAAGTTTCAATTTTGTTGGAGAAAAGGTATCTGATGCGTATTTTATTCTTGCCCATTCCACTAAATAGTCCAACATTTCCAATTCATCTGTTGCCGATTTATAAACCAAATCAAGCATTTCCTGCACAGTATCAGGATTCATTTTGCGAAAATTTTCTTTTAGATATTTTGCAGTTCCTATAATTGCTGACAGCGGACTTCTCAAATCGTGCGAAAGTATCGCCATAACACTCTCTTTATGAGTATTAAGATCTTCCAATTCTTTAATGTAATTTTTTATCGCATCCTCTGATTGTTTTCTGTCAGTCAAGTCCCTTAAAACCTTGACGTAGCCTAACATTTCGCCGTTTAAACCGATGAGCGGAAAAACCAATCCATAAGCATAAAACAGGCTCTTGTCTTTGGCAATGTGCCATCTATTGTCTGTTGCTCTACCTTCTTTTAAAGCGGTTTCGATTTCCTTTTTTGGAATACCATTTTTTAAATCTTCCTCTGTAAATATTAGATCAAAAGGTTCACCAATAACTTCATCTGTTTCGTAACCAAATATTTTTGTAGAACCTGAACTCCAGCTATTTATGATAAAGTCATTGTCTAATGTAAAAATGGAATAATCTTGTAAACTGTCAATTATTTGACTATAAAACTCAGCCGTTGGTATGTATTTATTTTTAAGGACTTTTGTGAAATTTTGTTTGGTTTCCATTGGATTTATTTTAGTCATTATGATGAAATAGTAGGTATTATACAAAACACCATTGCTCATAATGTTGCTTTATTCAGCTAGTTTGATGCTAAATTAAGCCTAATCTTCGGATTTGTAACGAGACATCCAATAAAAACTATTTTTTAATTTAGTCAAATGCTAAAATCTATTGTAATTGCAGGAAGTTTCTGTTTTTGGTATTGAGAAACAACAGGATAATCTTTATTGTGGATTTACTTTACGGGGATGGATTGCAAATGTACGCTATCGGGTTCTTAGTGTTATATGTTTATTTATTTTCTTAAGAATTCGAAGATTAATTCACTTAATTTTTTTGGTTGTTCAAAAGGTATATAATGTGTTGCATTCGGAATGATTTCTAATTCAGAATTCTGTATCAATTTCTGTATCTCTTTAGAATGTTCTTCTTTTATTACATCATCGCTTCCAGCAATTATTAATACTGGATTAGTAATATGAATGAGTTGTTTTGAAGTTATATCTGGATGATTTAACATCAGTTTGATTAAACGTTGATTGTCTGCCTCATTTTCTGAAATTTGTTTTTTTAAATCATTTATGAAATATTCACTCACTCCAGAAGGATTTAAATTGGCACCGATTGTCACCAGTTTATTTACCAATTCAGGATGTTGCGAATTGAAAATCAATCCTGTATTTCCGCCGTCGCTCCAACCAATAATACTCATTTTTTCCAAATTCAGATGCTGAATGACCTTATATAAATCATCAGCGAATTCTTCATAAGTATAGTCCTCTTTTGTTAAGTCTGTGCTTTTTCCTTGACCCCGAGTATCAATTGCAATTACATGATAATATTTTGAAAAAAATGGTATCTGTTGATAGAAATCCGAAATACTCCCATTGTTACCGTGAAGAAATATTAAAGGATGTCCTTTACCGTATTCTTCATAATATATTTTTGCATTTCCTAAATCAATATATTTTCCATCCATACTTTTTCCATAACTTGTTTTTAGCGCTTTTTCTTTATTTGTAATAACTTCAATCAAAGTTTTAGTATCACTATTATCGGCGGTATTAGTATTATCGGTGCTATTATCTTCTTCAGTTAGATTCTTTTCGTCTTTATTTTTAGTATAACTGATTTCAAGGTTTGAAATAAAACCTCCTTCACTTGACTCCCAGATTCCCTGACTTTGATATCTGAAAAGTAAATTTTTGGAAAGTGTTTTTTTTGCTGACAGTCCAAATATAAATTCAGTATCTTCTAATGGTTTGTAATCAACTAATTGTAGGGTTATAGCAATCTTATCCAGATGATTAAAAACTAGTTTATATTTTGATAAATCAATATTCTGCCAGCCAGTTGTAGAAGTTTTATAAATGATGTTCTCGTTAAGAAGCGATTGATCAGGAACATTATTTTTGATACTGTAAATATTGAGTTTTAAAGTGATTTCCTTAAATTTTGAACTTGGTATAATATGATAATTATAAGATTTCAGCTTTGTTTTTTGATAAACTGGAAAGAAACTACCTTGTTCAATTGTTGGTACATTTTTATCAAACATCTTTGAAAACGTTAGAAAAGGTCTGGTTTTTTGTCCAACAACTTTTTTTTTCATTTTATTTGTCTTAATGACAACTTCATTAAGATTCGTTGTTTTATAATCTAAAATAATTTTAGGATTTGCTTGTAAGTCAGTTATAGAAACAATCTTGTCATTATATCCAATAGAACTAAAAACTATTTCTTTATTGTCTAAATTATTTGGAATTTCAAATTTATACTTTCCGTTTTCATCAGTAATTGTTCCTAGTTTTGTGTCTTTTATTCCAATTGAGCAATAAGGAACTATTATATTGTCTATGCTTTTTACATTTCCTTCAATTATCGTTTGTGCGTAACAGTTTAAGCTAACTGAAAGAGTAATTGCGAAAAAAAATCTATACATTTTTTGTTTTTAATTTCTGATAAATATAGATATCATCTTGCTTAAAATAGTTTAATTTAATTGAATTTTAACAATTAAATATAGAAGTATCTTACATAGAATATCAGTTTTTATTTCTTAAGTATCACACCTCCCCTTTCGTTCTCTTCTCAGGTCTGATAATCATTCGTAACGATTGGTCTTTTGAGAAATAAGCAATCATCCAATGGTAAAACGTGTTGATTCTATTGCGATACGTTATCAAGGACATCAAGTGAACAAATAACCAAATCATCCAAGCCAAAAAGCCATTGAAATGCATTTTGGGTTTGGGTAAATCGACAACAGCTTTGTTTTTTCCAATGATTGCCATTGAACCTTTGTCGTTGTATTTAAAGGGTTTCAAAGGTTTGTTTTGAATCATTAATTTGAAGTTTTCGGCAAGGTTTAATCCTTGTTGGATTGCCACTTGCGCCACTTGGGGGTGACCTCCCGGGAAATTTGCATCGTTGAGTTGGATGCCGGTATCGCCAATGGCGTAGATGTTATTGGTAGCGTTAACTTTGTTGAATGCATCGGTAGCCATTCGTTTGCCACGACCGTAACTTTCTGCCGGAATTCCTTCAAATTCCCTTGCCGAAACTCCTGCCGCCCAAATTAAGTTCTTGGTTTGTATGGTTTTTCCATCGGCGAAGAAAACGGTATCGTCTTTGTAATCAACCACTCGGGTATTTAGTTTGACAACGACTCCAAGTTGAGTCACTGCTTTGAGCGTATCGGCTTGTGATTCCAAGCTCATAGGCGATAACAAGGCATCTCCCCCATCGATCAAATAGATATTACTGGCGGAGGTTTGTAATTCGGGATATTCTTTGAGCAAAATGTTTTTTCGCATCTCGGCAAACATTCCGGAAACTTCCACTCCTGTTGGGCCTCCTCCAACTACGACAATGGTTAAATGTTTTCTGCGTTCGTGTATGTCTTTGCAAATGGCAGCTTTTTCCAAATTTTTCAATAATGCATTGCGCATTTCGATGGCATCATTGAGGGTTTTCATCGGAATGGCATTTTTCTTGACATTTTCCATTCCAAAATAACTCGTTTCGGCTCCCGTTGCAAAAACTAAGCAGTCATACTGCAATTCGCCGTTATTGAGGATGATTTTGTTTTCGCCAGGAATTACTTTAAGTAATTCGCCCAAGCGAAACTGCAGATTCTTTTTGCCTGCAAAAAACTTTCGGAAAGGATAACTTATGCTTGAGGGCTCCAAAAAGCCTGTGGCTACCTGATAGATGAGTGGCGGAAAGAAATTATAATTGTTTTTGTCAACAAGGGTTACTTCAATTCCTTTTTGGTTGGCGAGTTCTTTGGCTAAATTAATTCCGGCAAAACCTCCGCCTATAATTACTATTTGCATATTGTTTTTTTATATGATGTTAATCTGCTGTGCAACTCAAAAAAGTATTTCTTTAACCACATAGAAACATAGAAATAAAAAACTCATTAAAGAAATAATAGAAAATAATACTATTTTTCACATAGCTAGACTATGCGAAAAGTAAAACATCTATCGAACTCTTTTTGAAGAGTCATAATTTCTATGTCTCTATGTGGTAAAAAATATGCACCCAACGAGCTGATGTTATTAAAAAAAAAGCATCCATAAATATACACTATTTATGGATGCTATAAAAATATGGATTATTAAAAAACTTTTAAATAATTAGTTTCTTTTTAGTTTTTTAACAGGCTTTTCAGCTATTTCGGTTTTGTTTTGCAACAAATAATTGGCCAATAATTTTTCTATCAATTCGTCTTTGGTAAGATGATGAAAAATGGTTTTTATTTTTGTTTTTAATTCGGTATCAACGTCGTGATTGGGTTTGGTTTTGAAGATTTGCTTCGCCCATAAAAGCGTGTTGTTCTCTTCAATACTAGCTACGGATGGTTTTTTGTATTTGGAAAACTGGATTCCCAATTCTCTTTCAAAATCAGCAATTTCAGCAACTTCTTCGGGTTGCAATACAGTCAAAGAAAGTCCTTTGGCCCCTGCTCTAGCCGTTCTTCCGCTACGGTGAACGTAAACTTCATAGACATCAGGCAAGTGATAATTGACTACATAGGAGATTGCTGCCACGTCAATTCCCCTAGCGGCCAAATCTGTAGCCACCAAAATATTGATGTGTCCCTCACGGAATTGCTCCATAATTCGGTCACGAATTCCTTGAGACAAACTTCCGTGTAAAGCTCCTGATGAAAATCTATTGATTGCTAGGTTTTTGGCCAGTTTATTGACAGCAGCTTTGGTTTTACAAAAGATAATTCCGCGTTCTCCATCTTTAGAATTCAGGAAATGCATTAAAACATCCAATTTTTCTATAGGATCTACCACAATATAATTATGGTCAATTCCTTGATTACCCACAGTTTCCATACTGGCGCTTACCGTCACTACGTTTTTGTTTAAGTAATTCTGGATTAATTGCTTGATTGTTCCAGGCATAGTCGCCGAAAACAAAAAGGTTCTGTATGTTTTGGGTAATTCGGTAATGATTTCGTCCAAAGCTTCTTTAAGGATAGACACCATTTCATCGGCTTCATCGAGAACTAGAAATTTGGTTTCTTTTAGGCTAATGGCTTTGCGTTGCAACAAATCGATCAAACGACCCGGTGTGGCCACGACAATATGTGTTGGTGATTTTAATCTTTCGATTTGTGGTTTGATTGGGATTCCGCCGCAAACGGCTGCGATGGAAACTTCTGGAAGATACTTAGCATAACTCTCCAGATTAGTAAAAATCTGTTGACCTAATTCTCTTGTAGGTACTAGGATTACGGCTTGAACTGCAGCGACATTGGTGTCTATCAATTGCAATAACGGCAATCCAAAAGCAGCGGTTTTTCCCGTTCCTGTTTTGGCAAGTCCTACGATATCGGTAGTGTTAGCTAACAATAGCGGAATGGTTTTTTGCTGAATTTCGGTTGGGGTTACAATTTCCATTTCGGTAATCGCTTTTAGTATTCCTTTTGAAACCCCTAAATCTGAGAATTGTGTTGACATGCTTTTTTGTTTTTTTAATTGTAAAATGCTCTTGAATAGCAAAATGTTGTTTTAGCCCGGATCGTAGCGGCATCCTTTTCTTGCCTCCTTTAGGCAAGAAAAGATATAGCGGACAGCCGGAAATAGCTCCTAAAAATTATTTATATAAATCAACATGACTATCCGTGACTAATACCAAACCTATAAAATTGGCCACGGATTAAAAAGATTTACACAGATTTTATTATTTATATAAATGAACATGACTATCCGTGACTAATACCAAATCAATAAAATTGGCCACAGATTAAAAAGATTTACGCAGATTTCTTTAATAATGAGTATGAAATCTGTGAGAATCTGTGTAATCAGTGGCAAAAAAAGTATACTTGGTACACTTTCGGACAGTCATATAAATCAACATAGAGACACATTGTATTGCGTCTCTATGCTGAAATTTAATGTTTTAATCGGCTTCGTTCATGACTTTTTCACGGTATTTTTTACCGATTAATAAGGTCATTTTTAATTTATAATCGTCCATTAGCCATTCTCTGTAGTTCTTGCTACATTGACTAAGGCATTTTGAAAAACGTTTTACGCGATATTCGATATCGGCTTCCAATTCTTTTGAAAGCGCTTTGGCTTCCTGTAATTCTTCGGTATTGTCCACACACATGGCTGCGTGTTGGTCAATTGATTTTTCTAAAACTACTTTGGATCTTAAGTTCTGAGCTATAGCCAGTTTGTGTTCTTCATCTACATCAAAAGTAACGTCTGCCGTTTTGCTGAATTTGGCACGTAATTCTGGCGGCATCGAATATTTGAAATGCGTTTCTATTTCGCTGTCATCCCTTAAATTCTCTAAGTAAAACTCAGGTGATTTAAAAATATGTTGCCAATTTACTGGATCGCTCCAGAGTCCGAAACGAGCAGCATTATTTCCTAAATCAATTACGGCAAATTCGTCTTTTCCGGGTAATTTTCTAGAACCACGACCAATCATTTGGAAATATAAAGTCAGGGATTTGGTCGCTCTGTTCAAAATAATAGTTTCAACGGTAGGTTCATCAAAGCCCGTGGTGAGGATTCCGACAGAAGTAAGAATAGCATCAGGTGTATGTTTAAACCAATGCAGAATCTCTTTTCGTTCTTCGGTACTGCTAGTGTTATCGAGGTGGCGAATACCGTAGCCTGCTTCCCTGAAAGTCTCATACACATATAAGGATGTGTTGATTCCGTTGTTGAAAATCAAGGTTTTTTTGCCTAAAGATTTCTCGGTGTACGCATGCAATAATTTTTCTTGCATGGCCATATTGGTATATAAATCATCGGAAGATTTTACGGTGTAATCTCCGTTGATACCTACTTTTAAGGATGTTAATCCAACATCATAACTATAGGTAACCGCTTTTGCCAAGAAACCGTTTTCTATTAATGAGCTAATGGTGTCACCCACGATTAGTTCATCATAGCTTTGGTGCATTGGTAATTTTATGTTTGAACTCAAAGGAGTAGCTGTTACTCCCAGTATGAAAGCATTTTTGAAAGATTTTAATAATTTTCTAAAGGAATTGTAATGCGCCTCATCGATAATAACCAAACCAATATTGTCTAAATGTAGTTTTTCGTCATTGATACGGTTTTTCAAAGTCTCGACCATGGCCACAAAACAAGAGTAATCATTTTGGTCTGGAAGTTCTTTTACTTTGCTGTTGATGATTTTATTTTTTACGTCAAAACCCTTCAACATTTTTGAAGTTTGTTTACACAACTCGATACGGTGCGTTAGCACTACCACTTTTTTGTTGTGTTGTGACAAATAACGGCGAACAATCTCAGAAAAAATAACTGTTTTTCCTCCACCGGTAGGCAATTGGTATAATAAATGATGTTGTGCAGGTGCATTGTCTATACGCTCAAATATGGCGTCAATGTCTCCTTGTTGGTAAGCGTAAAGTTCTTTTTTGGCTTCGATTTCAATTTCTAAACTCTCTTGATGCATTGTATATTTTTCGATTTTTGCAAAAATACGCCTAAAAAACAGTTATTCGGCCAATTTTTTTTAAAAATATATAGGACGGATTAATTAAAATCAATTACAAATGGGGCTCTCAGTCCTCCAAAAGTTCAATAGTTGTTTTGAAATCAGCGACATTCTTCCATTTTTGGGAAGAAGCTTCATCGCAAATAGCGATTAATCGACTTTTGAATTCACTGATAATTCCATTTGAAATGATGAATTTTGAGGCTTGTTCGAAAGAATTGAACATGCTTTTATAAAATAATTCTTGTTTTATTATGTTTTCTGAAGAAAAAGTTTGGGCAATTTCAACATTATACAACATCACATCGGCTATGACAAAGGGATCAACCCCCAATAAAATAAAATGCTTGATGTATTTTTGAGCAACCGAGCGTCTCATTTTTGGCTTTTTTCTTTTGCCTTTGTTTTGCAATGGAAAATATTCATGGGAGATTTTGAGTTTGCACTCCTGTAACAAGGTTTCTTCCTTTGGATTGAAAACAAAATTGTAATAGACTTTTACGGGAAGGAACTTTTCATACAATTCAAGTATTTGCTCTTCTAATTGCTCTTTATTGAGTTCATTCAAATATTTTTTTAAATCGCGCTTGCTCATTTTCAAAGTTTAAGAATACAAAAGTAATTTAGTTTTCTAATGAATACATCAATAATGATTGATATTGACTAATTTTGCCCTTTATAATTGAAAAAACAACTACAAATGCTTAAAATTTTCAAGATTACTGCCATTTTAGAAGGCATCTCTTTTCTGGTTTTATTTTCGAATATGCTTTTTATTAAAACAAACAATCCCGAACTTTATCATACTATGTTACGTCCGTTGGGAATGACTCATGGTGTATTATTTATTGGTTACGTTTTATTGGCTTTTTTATTGAAAAAGGCTCAAAATTGGAATTTTAAAGCCTTTGGGATTATACTAATTGCTTCATTAGTTCCGTTTGGTACCTTCTATATAGAAAAAAAATACTTGTAAAATTATGGACAAACTCATTCAATTCATTTTTGAATTCCTCTACCCTATTTTTAGACATTGGGGAATGAGCAGAACTACATCGACTTATTTGAGTTTGTTTTTCAATACTATTTTGCTTTGTTTTTTGGCTTATGGCTTGTACGTGGTTTTCCGATTTATCTTGGTGACTATAATGGCCATTGTCGCCCAAAGAACCAAAACTAGATTTGATGATTTATTAGTAAGTAATAAAACAGCTAAGTATATTGCTTATTTGGTTCCGTTATTTTTTGTCTTTAAGTCGGTTCCAGTGATTTTGGATAAGTTTGAATACTGGGAAAGCATTTTTGGCAAAACCGTGGGTGTTTATATTGTTTTGCTGATTTTATGGATTATCCGAACCATTTTTAATTCCCTGCGTGACTATCTAAAATTGATTCCACGATACAGCGACAAGCCTATCGATAGCTTCATTCAGGTTATAATGATTGTGCTGTGGATGTTTGGAATTGCTTTGATTATTTCAAAACTCTTTGATATTGACCAAAAGGAATTGCTGACTATTTTGGGAGCTGTTTCGGCAGTAATCATCTTGATTTTTAGAGATACTATTTTGGGTTTTGTGGCAAGTGTCCAAGTTGCAATAAACGACATGGTGCGTATTGGTGACTGGATTACTATGGATCGTTATGGTGCCGATGGTGATGTGATAGAAATCAATCTGGCTACGGTTAAAGTTCGAAATTTTGACAATACCACAACCACGATTCCAACCTATAGTTTGAGTTCCGACTCCTTTCAAAACTGGAGAGGAATGCTTAACTCTGACGGAAGGCGTATCAAGCGACATATCATAATCAAAGCCAATAGTATTCGTTTTCTAGAAGATCAGGAACTCCTTGATTTAAAAAAAATAGATCTTCTAACCTCTTATATTAATCTTCGAAAAAGCGAAATTGACAACTACAATTTGGGAAATAAAATCGATAAAACGCTGGCTATAAATGGTCGCAACTTAACCAACCTAGGTTTGTTCCGAAAATACATTACCCAATACCTACAGCAATATCCTGGATTGAATAAAGAAATGCTAATGCTTTGCAGACAATTACAACCCACTCCATATGGTATTCCTCTGGAGATTTATGCTTTTTCTAAAGACAAACGTTTTGAGAATTATGAATACATCCAATCGGACATATTTGATCATATTATTGCTTCAGTTTCTTACTTTGGTTTGGAAATTTTTGTAATGCCATCTGAAAATATTGTTAAGCCGTAAGATAAGACCGAATTTTTAAAAAAAAACATAATCTTCTTAAATCTGCTGAATTTGAATGCAATGCAAATTCAGCAGATTTAAGAAGATTTTTTTAATGATTAAAGTTATTAAAGATTGCGAAACTTAGAGGCTCAGAAGCTTAGTCTCTCTTTTAACCTATTCTGTCTTTTACATATTCAATTTCGGTTTTTCCATGCGCTTTTGGTTTTCCGTCTTCGCCTAGATTTACCATTGTAGTGCTGTCTATGGTAATGATTGTTTCGCGTGTCATCATATTTCTGGCTTCACATATTAATTCAATAGAACTGCGCCCAAATTTTACAACATCAATTCCAATTTCGATTATGTCTCCTTGTCTGGCAGAACTTCTAAAATTAATCTCAGACATGTGTTTAGTAACAATTCTGGAATTTTCTAATTGTATAATGGTGTACAAAGCCAGCTCTTCGTCGATCCAAGCCAATAATTTTCCGCCAAATAATGTCCCGTTAGGGTTTAAGTCTTCTGGTTTTACCCATTTTCTAGTATGAAATCGCATATTTTTTGATTTAATAATGCTAAAATAAGACATTGCTAACAGTAATTTTTATATTTTTAAAGAAAAAAAGATGAATCAAAGAGATAAATTAATCAGAGAAATTCGAGGAGAATCATTGGGAAATGTGAGTAATCAGTCGTCTTCAGATGAGTTGTTTCAAAATGAAGTACTTAGGCCCATTTTGAAATTACAGAACGATTTGTTTATCGCCTCTTTTTTAAATTATATCAGTAAATACAAAAGAGATTTTTACACCAAATCGGTTGAAAACAAATTAGCTATTATTGAAAATGCGATTCAAAAAGACATTAAATTCCGAAATGCCTTAAAGGGAATGATTATCGCATTGTTTACAACTGATGAATATGCACTATATATTCAAAACTCTTCCAGTCTGAACAAAAGGATGATGAATTTATTGATTGAAAGATTGAAAAGTCAAGTTCAGTTGTTTGATAAGGAGAGCTAATCAGTCTAGTTAGTGTGTTGTTTTAACGCAATGAAATGAGTTTTTAATCTTATTGATAATTTTTAATAAGATTTTTATAGTATATAAAGCCTCATAATTATTTTATACCGAAATTTTCTTAAAAAGCACCTTCTTAAAACTTTGCATTTTTTCTTGCTTCTTAGAGCTTGACGTCGTGTATTTTTTATATTATTCACTAAAACGTTTTATTAATTGTGAATTCTTAATTTGTTTTATTTAATTAACGCATTTATGGCGAATATGTTTGTTTTTTATTTATTATTGTAATGTATTGATAATTGCATTATTGATAATTATTAAATAATATTTTTAATATTTCGCAAATGGAAAGACGAGAGGCACTAAAAAAGTTAGCTTATTTGATGGGAGGAGCAATTTCTGCCACCACAATGGGTGTATTATTTGAAAGTTTTACTGTATTCGATCCCGAACAGAATACCTATTCTTTTACGGTTACGGATGAAGAAATTTTAGCTGAATTTTCAGAAATTATTTTACCGACAACTGCTAAATCTCCTGGAGCAAAAGCTGCAGGTGTTGGTGCTTTTATTCCATTAGTTGTAAAAGATTGTTATCCTCCAAAACTGCAAGAAGTCTTTAAGAATGGATTTGCAGATATGTTGGCAAAATGCAAAACTAAATTCAACAAAGAATTTCTAAGTCTCAATACTGAAGAAAAAAATCAACTCATGAATGAATTAAAGCAACAGGCTATCGATAGCAATAAGGAACCTTCTTTCTTTTTGATTGCTAGAGATTTGACCCTGTTGGGTTATTTTTCTTCGGAAATTGGTTGTACAATGGCTAGAGAATATTTGCCTATACCTGGGAAATATGATGGAAATGCCGAATACAAACCTGGTCAGAAGGCTTGGGCCACATAATGCCGAAGTATTTGTAACTAATTTTATTAATTCCTAAAAAAGAGACTCGTGAATATCAATACAGATTTAAAGAAGCAAAATACTTATGACGCAATTGTCATAGGTTCAGGAATAAGTGGAGGATGGGCAGCCAAAGAATTAACGGAAAAAGGATTAAAAGTCCTAATGTTAGAACGTGGTATGAACATCGAGCACATAAAAGATTATGATTCGGCGATGAAAGCCCCTTGGGAAATACCGTATGCCGGAAAAATGACAGAAGAACAAAAGCGAACTCATCCCGTGCAAACCAGAGATTATCCGTACAGTCAGGCTAATGAAAGCTGGTGGGTAAACGATTTAGAATGTCCTTATACCGAAGACAAGCGTTTTGATTGGTACAGAGGTTTTCATGTAGGTGGAAAGTCTTTAATGTGGGGACGTCAGAGTTATCGCTTAAGTGATCATAATTTTGAAGATAATGCCAGAGATGGTCACGGAAATGACTGGCCAATTCGATATAAAGACATTGCCCCTTGGTATGATTATGCAGAAAAATTTGCCGGAATAAGCGGCCAAAATGAAAATTGGCCTTTATTACCAGACGGTCAATTTTTACCTCCTATGGATATGAATTGCGTTGAAAAATCAGTAAAAGAACGCATTGAAAAGCATTATAATAAGTCCAGAATTATGACAATTGGACGAACTGCAAATCTTACTCAACCTCATTTAGGTAGAGGTAGTTGTCAATATAGAAATTTATGCAGTAGAGGTTGTCCATTCGGAGCCTATTTTAGTACACAGTCTTCTACATTGCCAGCAGCTATGGCTACTAAAAGACTTACTGTTCGCCCCTACTCGATTGTTAATCATATTATTTATGATAAAGAAACCAAAAAAGCCAAAGGGGTAATGGTCATTGATGCCGAGACCAATGAAACCATGGAATTTTATGCAAAAATTGTTTTTGTAAATGGATCAACGCTAGGTTCTACTTTTGTTTTATTGAATTCAACTTCAGAAGCTCATCCAAATGGTTTGGGTAATAGTAGTGGACAATTGGGGCATAATTTAATGGATCATCATTTTAGATGTGGTGCTGAAGGTAGTGCTGAAGGTTTTGAAGACAAATATACTTATGGACGAAGAGCCAATGGTATTTATATTCCAAGGTATCAAAATTTTAATGGAGACAAACGTGATTATTTGCGTGGTTTTGGATATCAAGGAGGAGCCAGTAGAGGAAATTGGCATAAAGAAGTTGCCGAATTAGCCTTTGGAGGTGATTTCAAAGAAACATTATCAAGACCTGCAGACTCTTGGACAATGGGATTAGGAGGTTTTGGAGAAATGCTTCCTTACTACGAAAATAAAGTGTACATCGATCATTCTAAAAAAGACAAATGGGGACAACCTGTATTGGGAATTGACTGTGAATACAAAGAAAATGAAGCTAAAATGCGTGAGGACATGATGTATGATGCTGCCGAAATGCTGGAAGCTGCAGGTATGAAAAATGTAAAACCCTATGACAATGGTTGTTTTCCCGGAATGGCTATTCACGAAATGGGAACTGCCCGTATGGGGAATGATCCAAAAGAATCTGTGTTAAATAAATGGAATCAAATGCACGAAGTGAATAATGTGTTTGTTACTGATGGTTCTTGTATGCCTTCAACTGCTTGTCAAAATCCTTCATTAACATACATGGCTTTAACTGCCAGAGCTTGTGATTATGCAGTAAAAGAATTAAAGAAAAAAAATATCTAGATTTTTGGATTATTAGATTATGAGAAAATTAAAAATGGGAATGATTGGCGGTGGCAAAAATGCTTTTATTGGAGCAGTTCATCGCATTGCGGCCAACATGGATGGATTGATCGAATTGCATTGTGGTGCTTTTAGTTCCAATCCTAATTTATCTCTTGAATCTGGTAAAGAATTCGGTTTGGCAGAAGATAAATGTTATGGATCCTATGTGCAAATGATTGAGACCGAAGCAAAATTACCTAAAAATGAGAGAATGGATTTTGTTTCTATAGTGACTCCAAATCATGCCCACTTTGCTCCTGCAATGCTGGCATTAGAAAATGGCTTTCATGTGGTTTTAGACAAACCGATGACTTTGACTTTAGCGGAAGCCAAATTATTGGAACAAAAAGTTAAAGAAACTGGACTTTATTTGTGCTTGACACACACTTACTCTGGTTATCCAATGGTAAAGCAAGCCCGCAGTATGGTAGCTGAGAATGATTTTGGAAACATTCGAAAAATAATGGTTGAATATCCTCAAGGCTGGTTAAGTACAAACTTTGAAAGCGGAGGAAACAAACAGGCGGCTTGGAGAACGGATCCATCCAAAAGTGGTATTAGCGGTTGTATGGGCGACATTGGAACTCATGCTGCTCACTTAGCTGAATATATTTCAGGATTAAAAATCACACAGCTTTGTGCGGATATAAATACTGTTGTTGCCAACAGAAGATTAGATGATGATGGAAATGTATTGCTTAAATTTGACAATGGCGCCAACGGGATTTTAGTGGCCAGCCAAATTGCCGCAGGTGAAGAAAATAGCTTAAAAATTAAAGTATATGGAGAAAAAGGTGGTCTAGAATGGCATCAAATGGAACCAAACACTTTGGTGGTAAAGTGGCTAGACTCCCCTACTCAATTGTATCGTACTGGAAATGGATATTTATCACCAATTGCTACTTTCAATACCCGAATTCCAAGCGGGCACCCAGAAGGATATCTAGAAGCGTTTGGGAATCTATACAAAAACTTTGCTTTGACTTTGCAATCAAAATTAGAAGGCAAAGAACCAACTGCAAATATGCTTGATTTTCCAACAGCAAAAGATGGTGTTCGAGGAATGGCTTTTATAGAAAATGTAATTGCTTCAGGAAAATCATCTCAAAAATGGACTGAATTTAAAATTTAAATCACAACAAATGACCACGATGCAAGGACCTGCGGTTTTTTTAGCGCAATTTATTTCTGATGAAGCTCCTTTTAATTCATTGGAAGGAATTTGCCAATGGGCTGCCAATCTAGATTTTAAAGGAATACAAATACCAACTCTGGATTCCCGTTTTATAGATTTGAAAAAAGCAGCAGAAAGTAAAACTTACGCTGATGAACTTACAGGAATTGTTGGTTCCTACGGATTAAAAATATCTGAACTTTCTACGCATTTGCAAGGTCAGTTGGTTGCAGTTCACCCAGCCTACGATGATTTTTTTGATGGATTTGCTCCGCAGGCTTTGCGAGGTAATCCAAAAGCAAGACAAGAATGGGCAGTACAACAATTGCATTATGCAGCAAAAGCTTCTCAAAATTTAGGTCTTAATGCACATGCGACTTTTAGCGGTTCGTTATTATGGCAATATTTTCATCCTTGGCCTCAACGTCCACCTGGTTTAATTGAAGATGGATTCAAAGAACTGGCTAAACGCTGGTTGCCAATCCTTAATGAATTTGATAAAAATGGTGTAGATGTTTGTTATGAAATCCACCCAGGTGAAGATTTATTTGATGGTGAAACATATGAAATGTTTCTCAAAGCGGTAAACAATCATCAAAGAGCTTGTATTTTGTACGATCCTTCACATTTTGTCCTTCAACAATTGGATTATATTCAATACATTGATTTTTATCACGAGCGAATCAAAGCTTTTCATGTGAAAGATGCAGAGTTTAATCCGACTGGAAAACAAGGAACTTTTGGAGGGTATCAAAGTTGGCTGAATCGTGCGGGCCGTTATCGTTCGCCTGGTGATGGTCAAATTGATTTTAAAACCATCTTTAGCAAATTAGCACAATACGATTACAAAGGTTGGGCGGTGATGGAATGGGAATGCTGTTTGAAAAATCAAGAGGATGGTGCTCGTGAGGGAGCCGAATTTATAAAAAAACACATAATTAAGGTTACTGATAAAGCTTTTGATGATTTTGCTGCGGTCGAAACCAACACACAGCTTAATAGAAAAAATTTAGGAATATAAATTGTTTTAATTAATACAATATGAAATCGTCAATAACTATAGGTTTGCGTAAGCAAAAACAAATAAATAAAAGACGATAACATATATGACCAATAACAAATAAATTTCACATATATGAAAATTAAAATTTTAGCAGCGATAATAGCTCTCGGTGGTTTATGTTCTTTTTCGAATTATAAATCAATTCCAACGGAGTATAGTGGTAAAGAAGAAGTTCAACCTTCTGAAGGAGAGTTAATAATGAAGAAACAAGATTGTGCTACTTGTCACAAAATTGATAAAAAAGTAATTGGACCCTCTTTTTTGGATATTTCCAAAAAATACCCAATGAATGATAAAAACATCAATTATTTAGCAGATAAAATTATCAAAGGAGGTTCTGGAGTTTGGGGCGCTATACCTATGGCAGCTCATACTGCATTAAAAAAAGACGACGCTAAAAAAATCGCCAAATACATTCTATCATTGAATAAATAAATTGAAACCTAATATATGGATCAAGACTTCAATCAAAAAAAAGAACCAGAATCGATTGTTCGTAGGGATTTTCTAAAAAAAGGCGCGCTAGCAACAGCTGCGTTTATGATTATTCCGAGGCATGTCATGGGTAGAGGCTTTGTGGCACCAAGTGACAGATTATTAATTGCTAGTATTGGTGTTGGTGGAAAAGGAAGGTCAGATGTCGCTTCTTTTGAGAAAAGTGGCCTCGCTAATGTAGCTTTTTTGTGTGATGTTGATACACGAAGAGCTGCTGATAGTGTAAAAGCTTTGCCGAAAGCCAAATTTTACAAGGATTGGCGCGAAATGTTCGATAAAGAACATAAAAACTTTGATGCTGTTTCAGTTTCTACACCCGATCATAATCATGCTATTCAAGCCTTTTCGGCTATGCAGTTAGGTAAACATGTGTACGTACAAAAACCAATGGCACATGATATTTATGAAGCTCACATGATGACTCAAGCAGCAGCTCGTTATAAAGTAGTAACACAAATGGGTAATCAAGGATCATCTAATGATGGTACTCGAATCCTAAAAGAATGGTATGATGCCGATTTGATTGGAGATGTTCATACAGTTTACGCCTGGACAGATAGACCTGTTTGGCCTCAAGGAATTCCTTGGTCAACGGCAAATACTGAAATTCCTAAAGAATTAGATTGGGATTTATGGCTTGGAACTGCTCCGAATAAAAATTATGTGGACAAATTAGTGCCGTTCAACTGGCGTGGTTGGTGGGATTATGGAACTGGCGCATTGGGAGATATGGGGTGTCATTTAATGGAAGCACCATTCTCAGTATTAAATCTAAAATATGCCAAAGATGTTCAGTGCAGTGTAGGTTCAGTTTATATTGATGAATTCAAAAGAGGTTATTTTCCAGAAAGTTGTCCTCCTTCCAGTCATGTGATGTTAACATTTCCTAAGACAGACAAAACGAAAGGAGATGTCAAAATACATTGGATGGATGGTGGTATTCAACCAGAACGTCCTGAAGAATTAGGAGCAAACGAAATATTTGGTGATGGAGGGAATGGTACTTTATTCATTGGAACAAAAGGAAAAATGATTTGTGACACTTATAGTGAAAATCCAAGATTATTGCCTTTAAGTCGTAATGAGAATCTAAAAATAGCTGAGAAGTACCCTCGAGTAAAAGATGGTGCCAGTGGTCATCAAAAACAATGGATAGAAGGCTGTATTGCTGGTTATGGTAAAAAAGAATTGAGTTCGCCTTTTGAAATTGCTGGTCCTTTAACAGAAGCCTTATTAATGGCCAATCTTGCCGTAAGAGGTTATGATTTGCACAATGAAGTATTAGGAGAAGATGTGTATCCGGGCCGTTCGGTTAAACTACTTTGGGATAATGATGCCAAGAAAGTAACCAATATCGATGATGTCAATCAATTTGTTAAACGTAATTATAGAGAAGGTTGGAAAAACCTAAGTTTTTAAAATAGTAAAATTAAATAGTAAAACCATGAAAAAAATTATAACAGCAGTATTAGTATTCACTTTATTTCAAACCATGCATGCTCAAAAAGGTTTTAAGCCTCTTTTTGATGGAAAAACAACAACAGGTTGGCATACTTATGGTAAAACTTCGGCTAGTGCTGGATGGAAAGTTGAAGATGGCGTTTTGCATTTTGATCCAGAGGCAGCCAAAAATGGTCAAGGAGGAGATTTGGTAACTGATGCTGAATATGAAAATTTTCATTTAAAAGTAGACTGGAAAATTGCCCCAAATAGCAATAGTGGAATTATTTTTTATGTAAATGAAAATCCAGAGAAATATAAAAACACCTATGAAACTGGTTTAGAAATGCAAGTTTTGGATAATGATGGTCACCCTGATGGAAAAATTACCAAACATCGTGCAGGAGATTTATATGATTTAATTCAAAGTAAATCGGAACCAGTTAAACCAGTTGGAGAATGGAATACAGCTGAAGTTGTTTGTAAAAATGGAAAACTGACTTACGTTTTAAACGGAGTTATTGTTGTTGAAACAACTCTTTGGGATGACAACTTTAAAGCATTGGTTGCAGGGAGCAAATTTGCTGCTTGGCCAGGTTTTGGAACGTTTAAAAAAGGAAAAATTGCTTTGCAGGATCACGGCAACAATGTGTGGTATCGTAACATCATGATTAAAGAATGGAATACGATGGAAACTACAACTGGCTGTAAATAATAGCTCTAAAATAAACTTAACCAAAAATTAACCTCTTTTATGAATACAACTATCCGCATTAAATTATCTGTAATGATGTTTCTGGAATTTTTTATCTGGGGGGCATGGTTTGTCACTCTTGGTACCTTTTTAGGGAACAATTTAAAAGCTTCTGGTTCAGAGACGGCAGCAGTTTTTTCCACCCAATCATGGGGAGCCATCATTGCTCCTTTTATTATTGGTTTGATTGCAGATCGTTATTTTAATGCTGAGAAAATCTTAGGTATTTTACATCTGGTAGGTGCATTTTTAATGTATCAGATGTATCAATCGGCAGATGTTGGATCATTTTATATCTATGTATTGAGTTATATGGTTTTGTATATGCCAACATTGGCTTTGGTAAATTCAGTGGCATTCAACCAAATGAAAGATCCAGAGAAAGAGTTTGCAAATATTAGAGTTTGGGGAACCATTGGTTGGATTTTAGCAGGATTGTCTATTAGTTTCTTGTTTCATTGGGATTCTGCGGAAGCTGTTTCTAATGGATTACTTAAAAATACCTTCCTTTTAGCAGGAATTGCAGCTTTGGTTTTAGGTTTGTTAAGTTTTTCATTGCCGAAAACGCCACCCAAAGTTAGTGAGGGAAAAATTAAAATTACCGATATTATTGGCCTTGATGCTTTAAAACTTTTAAAGGATAAAAATTTCTTGATATTTTTTATTTCATCGATTCTGATTTGCATTCCATTGGCTTTTTATTATCAAAATGCACATCCTTTTCTAACTGCTGCCGGAGTTGAAAACCCAACAGGGAAAATGGCAATAGGACAAATATCCGAAGCATTATTTTTATTATTCATTCCTGTGTTTTTTGCCCGTTTTGGATTCAAGAAAACAATTCTGGTTGGAATGCTAGCTTGGGCAGTTCGCTATGTTTTATTTGCATATGGCAATGGTGTTGATTTGAGTTTTATGCTTATTATCGGAATAGCTTTGCATGGAATTTGTTATGATTTTTTCTTTGTTTCAGGACAAATTTATACCAATTCAAAAGCAGGAGAAAAATACAAAAGCGCTGCCCAAGGACTGATAACATTGGCAACTTATGGTATTGGAATGTTAATTGGGTTTGCAGTTGCAGGCTGGATTACGGATAATTATAAAACGGCTGAAGGAGCAATCAATTGGCAAATGGTATGGATAATTCCTGCCGGAATTGCTTTTGCAGTATTCTTGATTTTCGCTCTTTTATTTCAAGATAAAAACAAATTGGTGGAAGAAGTTTAAATATTTTAAATACAAAAAAAATGAGTGCAACTTTTGATAGAAGAACCGCTATAAAGGGCATTCTTGCAGGGACTGTGACTTTAGGAATTCCAACAGGATTATCGGCTCTGGCAATACCGAAAGAAGAATTAAATTTAGAATCTAATATGTTGAAAGGAAGAATTAACCATTCAGTAGCTCGTTGGTGCTTCAGTGATTTTGATATTGAAACGCTTTGTTTGGAAGCTAGAAAAATTGGAATTACCGGTATTGATTTGGTTGGTCCAAAGGATTGGCCAATACTAAAAAAACACAATCTTGTTTCCACCATGTGTAATGGGGCAGAATTAAATTTAGTGGACGGTTTCAACGATCCAAAGTTTCATGAACAATTGATTAAAAATTATACGGAAATGATTCCTTTAGTGGCTGAAGCGGGTTATAAAAACTTGATTTGTTTTAGCGGAAGCAGGAGAGGAAAAACTGATGAAGAAGGCTGGAATAATTGTGTACTCGGGTTGAAAACATTGATTCCATTGGCAGAGAAACATAAAGTAACTTTGGTTATGGAGCTGTTAAACAGTAAGATTGATCACAAGGATTATCAATGTGATAAAACCTATTGGGGAGTAGAATTGGTGAAACGAATTAATTCGGAAAATTTTAAATTGCTATATGATATTTACCATATGCAAATTGATGAGGGTGACGTAATTCGAACTATCAAAGAAAATCACAATCACATCGCCCACTATCATACTGGTGGAGTTCCGGGACGAAATGAAATTGACGAAACCCAAGAACTCAATTACAGCGCTATAATGAAAGCCATTGCTGATAGCGGTTTTACAGGTTTTGTGGGACAAGAGTTTATTCCTAAACAAAAAGATAAAATAGCCTCTTTGAAAAAGGCAATTGCGATTTGTGATATTTAATTTTTAATCTAGTAAAAAGTAAAAACAATGATAAAGAGAAGAGATTTTATAATTAACAGCGGTTTGGCGTTGGGTGCATTGGCAATTGCCCCTTCCCTAGCCTTTTCAATAAAACCAAAAAATATTGGTCTTCAATTGTATACTTTGAGAGAAGCATTTTCTAAAGACGTAAAAGGCGTTTTAGAACATGTGGCTAAGTCTGGGTATAAAGAAGTGGAAACGTATGGATTTTCAGCTGAAAAAGGATTTTTTGGCACTTCTCCAAAAGATTTCAAAAAGATACTAACTGATAATGGACTAAAAGCAACAAGTGGTCATTATGATTTTAAATCATTTATAAAAGACAATAATGTCGATTTTCTGAAAACATCTATTGAATGTGCCAATGTATTAGGAAGTGAATATGTTACTGTTCCTTGGTTGGAAGAAAGTTTAAGAAGCAATTTAGACGATTACAAACGTATTGCACAAAAAGTAAACGAAGCCGCAGTTTTATGTAAACAATCTGGATTGAAGTTGGCTTATCACAACCATGATTTTGAATTCAAGAAGTATGGTGATCAATGTGGTTATGATGTTTTATTGAAAGAAACAGATAAAAAATTAGTGGATTTTGAATTGGATTTATACTGGGCAGTTCGCTCAGGAAATGATCCTTTGCAATTATTTAAAGCTAACCCTGGTCGATTTACGATGTGGCATGTAAAAGATATGGATAAATCCAAAGTAGAATGGAATACAGAAATTGGAGAAGGAAGTATCAACTTTAAATCCATTTTTGCAGAAGCTAAACTTTCGGGAATGCAACACTTTTTTGTAGAACAAGAGACTAACTACTCTCCAAATCCAACTGATTCTATTAAAACTAGTTGGGATTATGTATCTAAAAATTTAATTTAAACTTATTTTGCTATTTCTTAATTAGATTCAGTTGTAAAACAAAAAAATTTTAATACAAAAAGACCACTAATTGCTGGTCTTTTTGTATTAAAAAAAGTAATATCAATTAATTAGCATTCTTAGAGAAAACATAGAAATCTTTATTTATTTCTACTTTTTCAATTTTGGAAGAATTTGTAAATTCACTCCAGTCTGCCTTTGGGTTCAAAGTAACTTCTGTTCCGCTTAGGGCAACTTTCACAGGCATATTAAAACCAGTTACAATATTTGTCCAACGATATTTTAAAGTGTTGTCTTGAAAAGTATATTCTAAGGTTGGAATTCTAATGTCTCTCAAGTATTGATTAAAGAACGGATTTAAATCCATGCCAACTTGCTGGCTTAAATAATCTTCAATTTGTTTAGTAGTTACCGTTTGATGGTAAAAAGTACTGTTCAAACCTCTCAAAATATTTCTCCATTTTTCGTCATTATTTACCAATTGGCGCATTGTATTGAGCATATTGGCGCCTTTATAGTACATATCGCCAGAACCTTCATTGTTTACGTCATAATGACCAATGATAGGTTTGTCGTTTTGAATGTTTTTTCGAATACCTCTTACGTATTCACCTCCAGCTTCTTTTCCATAATAATATTCTAAGAATAGACTTTCAGAATAGCAAGTAAAGCTTTCGTGAATCCACATATCGGCAATGTCTTTGTAGGTAATGTTGTTCGCAAACCATTCGTGTCCTGATTCGTGTACAATAATAAAATCAAATTTTAATCCCCAACCAGTTCCACTCAAATCGCGTCCCAAATAGCCATTCTGATAACCATTTCCATAAGTTACGCAACTTTGGTGTTCCATTCCCAAGTAAGGAGCTTCCACTAGTTTGTAGCTGTCTTCATAGAACGGATAAGGACCAAACCAATGTTCAAAAGCTTTTAACATTCTAGGAACATCTTTGAATTGTTCTTTGGCTTTTGCCAAATTATCTTTTAAAACATAATAAGTGCAATCTAAATCACCTTTTTCACCTTTGTATTTCTCTGAAAAAGTCACGTAATCACCAATATTGATATTTACTCCATAATTGTTGATCGGATTTTTGACCACCCAAGTATAGGTTTTGGTACCGTCTTTTAATGTTTTTACATTTTCCAAACGACCATTAGAAACATCGGTTAATTTTCCGGGAACATTCACACTAATTTTCATTCCTTCAACCTCATCATACATATGGTCTTTGTTTGGCCACCAAACACTTGCTCCCAATCCTTGACAGGAAGAAGCAATAAAATTGTTCCCATTTTTGTCTTTTTTCCAAGTTAATCCGCCGTCCCATGGTGGTCTAACAGCTACTTTTGGTTTGCCGTGATAAAAAATCTTTATTTCTTTTATGGCACCCGTATTTTGCGCAGAAGCTAATGTTATGAAAAAGGCATTACCTTCTCTTTTGTATTTTAATGCTGTACCGTCTTGTGTAATTTTGGTAATTTCCATTGGAGTTTGCAAATCAATTTGCATTACGTTATAAGGCTGTAAAACTTTATATTGAATGGTGTTAGAACCTGTAATTGTGCTGTCTGCAGGATTTACTTTTACATCTAAGAAATAACGTTTTACATCCCACCAAGCTCTTTCTTTGGTGATACTACCTCTTAAAGAATCTTGTCTTGTAAAGGCAACTTCAGGCTTGCCAAGAAGTCCTTGGGCTTGTATTCCATTAGAGATTAAAAATGAAATTAATAATAGCTTAAGATATTTTTTCATGTATTTGATAAATTTTTACCAAAACTACACACTTTTTTTATTTTTTAGAACCAAAAAAAAGCCCAAAAGCAATTAATTTTGCAATCGGGCTTTATAACTTAATTATTTTAAAATTTAAAGTTTCAGTACAATGTTTAAAACTGAAAACTGATTTTTACTTCTGACGGCTTTTCAAAACATCAACCACGTCATTCAATTGAAAACCTTTGGCTTGTAGTAAAATTAAATAATGAAAAAGTAAATCAGCACTTTCACTCAAGAATAAATCATCGTTATCATCTTTGGCTTCAATTACCACTTCTATAGCTTCCTCTCCAACTTTTTGGGCAATTTTGTTGATTCCCAATTTGAATAAGGAAGCTACATAGCTTTTCTCGGAATCGGCATTTTCTCTTCTAGTTTTGATGGTGTTTTCTAGACTGGAAATAAAACCATAATCTTGCTTGTTTTCGGTTGCCCAGCAAGTATCAGTTCCTTTGTGGCAAGTTGGACCCACAGGCTGTACTTGAATTAACAGCGTATCGTTATCACAGTCGTTTTTGATATCAACCAAATTTAAGAAGTTACCGCTTTCTTCACCTTTTGTCCAAAGCCTTTGCTTAGAACGGCTGTAGAAAGTCACCTTTTGGGTATCAATTGTTCTTTGGCAGGCTTCGGCATTCATATAACCCAACATCAAAACATTTTTGGTTTCACTGTCTTGTATGATAGCAGGAATTAGCCCGTGTGCGCTTTTTGAAAAATCTATGTCCATATTCAATTTTAGATTTTAGATTTAGGATTTTCGATTTATATCCTAACTTCTATATTGTTATTTTTAAGTTGTTTTTTCAATGCTTTGATTTCTATTTCCTTAAAATGAAATACGCTTGCCGCCAATGCTGCATCCGCTTTTCCTTCAATAAAGGTATCTACAAAATGTTGCATATTTCCCGCTCCACCTGAGGCAATTATCGGGATATTGACCAATTGAGATAATTTGGCCAAAGCTTCATTAGCAAATCCATTTTTAGTTCCATCGTGATTCATTGAGGTAAAAAGAATTTCTCCAGCTCCCCTTTGTTCTACTTCTTTTGCCCAATCAAATAATTTTATTTCTGTGGGGACTTTTCCTCCAACTAAATGTACAATCCATTCTCCGTCAATTTGTTTGGCATCTATGGCGACAACCACACATTGGCTTCCGAATTTTTGTGCCAAATCATTGATCAACTGCGGATTTTTTACCGCCGATGAATTAATGGAAACTTTATCCGCACCATTTTGAAGCAAAACTTCCACGTCTTCCACTGCTGAAATTCCACCACCAACTGTAAATGGAATATTGATGGTAGCCGCTACTTTGCGAACCAAATCCACCAAAGTTCTTCTTCGCTCTTCGGTTGCCGAAATATCCAGGAAAACCAATTCATCAGCACCTTCATCCGAATAGATTTTGGCTAATTCCACAGGATCTCCGGCATCACGCAAATCTACGAAATTAACGCCTTTTACAGTTCTTCCGTTTTTAATGTCGAGACAGGGTATTATTCTTTTTGTTAACATTTTTTATAATTGTTACACAGAGATTCGCAAAGGTTTCGCAGAGATACACAAAAATCTTGGTGAATTTTTGTGTCTTCTTTGTGCTTCTTTGCGGAATAATCTATTTTATTATATAATTTTCCAATTGTTTCAACGAAATTCTACCTTCGTAAATGGCTTTTCCAATGATAGTTCCTTCGCAACCCAATTCGGCAAGTTTAGGCAATTCATCAAATGTTGAAATTCCTCCTGATGCAATTAATTTAATACCTTTTGCTTCCGCTAAAATTTTGGCATATAAATCAAAACTTGGTCCTTCCAGCATTCCGTCTTTGGCAATATCGGTACAAATTACATACTGAATTCCTTTCTTTTGATAATCTTGGATAAACGGAACCAAATCTTCATTTGAATCTTCCAACCATCCTGAAACGGCTACTTTTTCATTGTTAGCGTCAGCTCCCAAAATAATTTTGTCCGAACCATATTCTGCAATCCATTTCTCGAAAATGGTTCTGTTTTTTACGGCGATACTCCCACCTGTGATTTGGTTTGCACCAGATTCAAAAGCTATCTTCAAATCAGAATCGGCTTTAAGACCACCACCAAAATCAATTTTCAATTTGGTTTGCGAGGCGATTTGTTCCAATATTTTATAATTGACGATTTTGCTAGATTTTGCGCCATCCAAGTCAACTAAATGCAAATATTCAATTCCGTGAGCTTCAAATGATTTGGCTACTTCAAGCGGATTTTCATTGTATATGATTTTGGTATTGTAATCGCCTTTGGATAAGCGAACACATTTTCCTTCTATGATGTCTATTGCGGGGATTATTCGCATAATTTGTTTAAAGTTTAAGGTTTAAAAAGTTGTTTAAAATGCGCTCACCAACATCACCGCTTTTCTCAGGGTGAAATTGCGTTCCGTAGAAATTATCATTCTCTAAAGCTGAAGAATATTCCAAGTCGTAATCAGTAGTTGCGATAGTTTCTTTGCAAATTGGCGCATAAAAACTATGTACCAGATACATATATTCGTTTTCCGCAATTCCTTTGAATAAATCTGATTTTAGGTTGTAAATGTTGTTCCAACCCATTTGCGGCACTTTCACTTTTGAAGAAAACTTCACTACATCCACATCAAAAATTCCCAATCCTTCGGTATTTCCTTCTTCAGAAGAATTACACATCAATTGCATACCCAAACAAATTCCGAATACGGGTTGTTTTAGCGTTGGAATTAAAGTGTCTAAACCACTTTCTTTAAGCATTTTCATCGCATAACTCGCCTCTCCTACTCCAGGAAAAATTACTTTGTCAGCAGACTTAATTTCTTCCATATCGTTGCTTAAAACTGCTTTGAATCCCAATCTTTCGATAGCAAACATAATGCTTTGAATGTTTCCTGCTCCGTAATTTATGATTACTATTTTCATTTATATTAGTCTTAAAGTCAAAAGTCAAAAGTCCTAATGTCGCTTTACTTTCGACTTTAAGACATTCGACTTTATGACTTATTACAACATTCCCTTCGTGCTCGGCAAAATCATCTTTTCTGTATCGCGTTTTACGGCTACTTTTATCGCTTTCGCAAAAGCTTTAAAGATGGCTTCAATTTTGTGATGTTCGTTGGTTCCTTCGGCCTTGATGTTAATATTGGCTTTGGCACCATCCGAGAAAGATTTGAAGAAATGATAAAACATCTCTGTTGGCATTTTACCTACCATTTCACGCTTGAATTCGGTTTCCCAAACCAACCAGTTTCTGCCTCCAAAATCAATCGCTACTTGCGACAAGCAATCGTCCATTGGCAAACAGAAGCCGTAACGCTCAATCCCTAATTTGTTTCCTAATGCTTTGGCAAAAACCTCTCCAAGCGCAATGGCTGTATCTTCAATTGTGTGGTGTTCATCAACTTCGAGGTCGCCTTTTACCAAGATTTCTAAATCCATTTGTCCGTGACGGGCAATTTGATCTAACATGTGGTCAAAAAAAGCTATTCCAGTTTCGATTTTGCTTTTTCCTGTTCCGTCCAAGTTCAAGTTGATGTAAATATCGGTTTCATTAGTCTTTCTTGTAATCGATGCGGAACGCGCTTCAAGTTTCAAAAACTCATAAATAGCTTTCCAATCCGTAGATTGTAATACAATAACCTCGTCTAGTTCTTCTTTTTTACTTGAAATTTCTGCTACTCCTAAATCATCTTCTGATTTCATAAAAATAGCTTTAGCCCCTAAGTTTTTAGCCAATTCTACATCGGTAATTCGATCGCCTAAGACAAATGAATTGGCTAAATCATATTCGGGGTTATCAATGTACTTAGTTAACATTCCAGTTCTTGGCTTGCGGGTTGGTGCATTGTCTTCAGGAAAAGAACGATCCACAAAAATATCATCAAAAAGAACGCCTTCGTTTTCAAAAGCTCTCAAGATAAAGTTTTGCGTAGGCCAAAAGGTGTCTTCAGGAAAACTGTCGGTTCCTAATCCATCCTGGTTGGTAACCATAACCAATTCATAATCCATTTCTTTGGCTATTTTCGCCAAATACTGAAATGCTTTTGGATAAAATTCCAATTTTTCCAAGCTGTCTAATTGATAATTTTCAGGTTCTAAAACAATGGTTCCATCACGATCTATAAAAAGTATTTTTTTCATTTTGTTAAGCTTTTAATGCTTCAATTAATTTTTTATTTTCTTCTTCTGTTCCAATAGTCAAACGCAAACAATTATCACATAATGGCTGAGTTGTTCTATTACGGATTACGATTCCTTTAGCAATCAAATCATTGTATCTTTTATTGGCGTCGTCCACTTTTATCAAAATGAAATTAGCTTCAGTCGGATATATTTTTTCAACGTATTTTATATCAAGTAATACTTTAAGTAATTCTTGTCTTTCCTTTATAATTGCTGTAATTTCAGATTTTATAGCTGCAGTATTATCTAATCTTTCTAAAGCTCTTCTTTGAGTTAATTCATTGACATTATAAGGCGGCTTTATTTTGTTTAAAACCGAGATTATTTCTGTGGAAGCATAACAAATTCCCAATCGGATTCCGGCTAAGCCATACGCTTTTGAAAGTGTCTGCGTGATAATCAAATTAGGGTATTGGTCTATTTTTTGTAACCAACTTTCTTTTTCAGAAAAATCGATATACGCTTCGTCAATAACGATCAAACCATTAAAGTGTTCCAATAAAGTTGTTATGCTTTCTTCTGAAAAAGAATTCCCAGTTGGGTTATTCGGCGAACACAAAAAGATCATTTTAGTATTGTCGTCAATTGCCTTAAATATTTTTTCAATTTGAGGCTGAAAATCGGTTGTAAGCAATACCTCTCTATTTTCTACTGCATTTATATTAGCCAAAACGCCGTACATTCCGTAAGTAGGTGGTAACGTAATCACATTGTCCACTTTTGGTTCACAAAACGCTCTAAAAATCAAATCCAGTACCTCATCACTGCCATTTCCTAACAGCATTTGGTTCGGATTTACTTTATTTTGCTTTGCTAATATGCTTTTTACAGAAGCTTGTTGCGGATCAGGATAACGATTTACCCCATTATTGAACGGATTTTCATTGGCATCCAAAAAAACCATATCAGCCGTGTCAAAATCCTCAAATTCATCTCTTGCTGACGAATAAGGCTTTAAAACCTTGACGTTGTCACGAACTAAACTATCTAAATTAAAACTATTTGTCATTTTTTTTATTTTTTTAGACGAAAGAAGAAAGATGCCAGATTAAAGACTCGATCTTCAATTGCTCAATTTTATTCTTCTTATAGTCTTGCTTCTTGTCTCTTTTTCTATTCTAAACTCTTCAATCGTAAAGTAACTGCATTTTTGTGGGCTTGTAGTCCTTCGGCTTCTGCCATAATTTCAATCGCCGAACCAATGTTTTGTATTCCTTTTTCAGAAATTTTTTGGAAAGTCATCGATTTGGTGAAACTGTCAAGGTTTACTCCGCTGTAATTTTTGGCGTAACCGTTCGTAGGCAAGGTATGATTCGTTCCTGATGCGTAATCTCCCGCACTTTCTGGAGTATAGTTTCCAATGAAAACAGAACCTGCATTAGCAATGTTATCTATATAGAAAGCTTCGTCTTTGGTACAAATAATAAAATGCTCCGGTCCGTATTCATTGATTAATTCCAAAGCAATGGTATCATTTTCTACAAAAATCAATTTTGAATTGGCAATGGCTTTTTCAGCAATAGCTTTTCGGGGTAGAACGTCCATTTGAGATTGGATTTCCGTTTCAACGGCATCAATCAATTCTTTTGAAGTAGAAACTAAAATCACTTGGCTGTCTGTTCCGTGTTCAGCTTGCGATAGTAAATCGGAAGCAACAAAAGCAGGAATAGCGGTATCATCAGCGACAATCAACAGTTCTGATGGACCTGCAGGCATATCGATAGCAACTCCAAACTGGGTAGCTAATTGTTTGGCAACAGTTACAAATTGGTTTCCGGGACCAAATATTTTATACACTTTTGGAATGCTTACAGTTCCAAAAGTCATTCCCGCAATGGCCTGAATTCCTCCTACTTTCAGAATTTTGGTCACGCCACATAAATAAGCGGCATATAAAATGGCTGGATTGATGTTTCCATTTTTATCTGGAGGAGAACACAATACGATTTCGCTGCAACCTGCAAGATTAGCGGGTACTGCCAACATCAATACAGTTGAAAATAAAGGAGCTGTTCCGCCTGGAATGTATAAGCCGATTTTTTGGATTGGTCTTTTTTCTTGCCAGCAATTCACACCTTCGATGGTTTCCACTACTATGCGATTTGTTTTTTGTGCAGCGTGGAATTTTTCAATATTTGATTTTGCCAATTGAATGGCTTCTTTTAACTCTTTTGAAATAGTTGCGATTGCAGTTGCTATTTCGGTTTGTGAAACTTCTAAATCAGGAACTGAAACACCATCAAAAAGCGATGTATATTTTGCAACAGCAAAATCCCCTTTTGACTGTACTTCCTTGAAAATTCCTTTTACAGTTGCTTCAATATCATCAACTGTTTTGGTTGGTCTTTCTAAAATTGCTGACCAAGTTTCTGGTTTTGGATTGTATATTTTATTCATTTTTTTAGCTACTAAGTTTCTAAGATGCTGAGCTTTTAAGTTTAGATTTCTTTAGGTGATTAACGGATTAAAGTACCATTTTCTCAATTGGACAAACTAAAATTCCTTCCGCACCAACTTCTTTCAATTGATCAATTACTTCCCAAAAGGTGTCTTTGTCGATTACTGAGTGAACACTACTCCATCCTTCTTGCGCCAAAGGCAAAACAGTTAAGCTTCGTAATACCGGAAGGATTTTCCCAACTGCATCAATTTTGTCATTTGGGATATTCATCAGAATGTATTTTGATTTTCTTGCTCTTAATACTGATTCGATTCTGAATTTTAACGTGTCTATTATTTTTTGAGATTCAGGACTTACTTTTGGGGAAACTGCTAATACCGCTTCACTTTTAAAAATAACTTCAACTTCTTTTAAATTATTTTTGAATAAAGTACTTCCACTGGATACAATATCTACAATTGCATCAGCCAAACCTATATTTGGTGCAATTTCTACCGAACCGGATATTTGGTGAATATCAACAGTTATTCCTTTAGAGCTAAAGAAATCAATTACAGTGTTTGGATAAGAAGTTGCTATTCGCATCCCTTCTAAATCTTTTACTGATTTATAATTAAAAGTTTTAGGCACTGCCACAGAAACTTTACATTTTGAAAAGCCTAATTTTTGAATTACTTCAATATTTTTTCCTTTTTCAACCAATAAATTATCTCCAACAATAGCAATGTCAACTACTCCATCGATTAAATATTGAGGGATATCTGAATTTCGTAAATATAAAACCTCTAAAGGGAAATTTGATGCTTCTGCTTTTAATTGATCTATTCCATTATCGATTGAAATACCCGCGTCTTTAAGGATTTGGATGCTTTCTTCGTTTAAACGTCCTGATTTTTGAATTGCAATTTTAAGTGTACTCATTTGTAGTTTTTTAGTTTTTAGTTTAAATTAATGCTTGAGTACAAAGAATAGGTAATAAAAAACCCGTTTGATGTACTCAAACGGGTTTAGATTATTGTGATTTACACGCATACCATTAACACATCGCTTGAGAGCAATTATGAGAATGATGATGATGTAATTGAATTGATAACATAACTTTATAAAATTAGATAACTCTTTGTTTCTTTTGCAAATATAGAGGATAAATCAGTTACAATCCAATTTTTATTTTAACGTTTCAATAATTATTTGTTAAATTAAAAAATACGAATTGAATGAGTTTATTAAATTATTACAAAACGAATTAATCTTGGGTAATATTTTTACTTTTAAATATAAAACACCTACCAATACTGTTTTTTACGCATTATCAATAGGTGTTTAACCAACCCTAAATAATTATTAGTAAGCTACTAATTTAAAACTGCTTCCAAAGAAGGTCCCGCAGCGACTAAACGTTTTCCTTCTTCAGTATCTGTGTATTGTTCGAAATTTTTTATGTAACGCTCTGATAAATCTTTTGCTTTACTTTCCCATTCCTCGGCATTTTTATAAGTATCTCTTGGATCAAGGATTCCTTCGCTAACATTTGTTAATGCGGTTGGGATAGTCAAGTTCAAGTATGGAATTGTTTTTGTGTCTGCAGAATCGATTTCACCGCTGATGATGGCATCAATGATAGCTCTTGTGTTTTTAAGAGATATTCTTTTTCCTGTTCCGTTCCAACCTGTGTTTACCAAATATGCTTTTGCTCCGTGTTCTTTCATTTTTCCAATTAATGTTTTAGAATACATTGTTGGGTGTAATGTTAAGAAAGCTTCACCAAATGCTGGAGAGAAAGAAGGTTCTGGTGCAGTAATTCCTCTTTCAGTTCCTGCTAATTTAGAAGTATATCCACACAAGAAGTGATATTGGGCTTGATCTTCATCTAAGATAGATACTGGAGGCAATACTCCAAAGGCATCAGCAGAAAGATAAATGATTTTGCTTGCGTGTCCAGCTTTTGATGGTAATACAATTTTGTTGATATGGTAAATAGGATATGAAACTCTAGAGTTTTCAGTGATTGAATGGTCAGAGTAATCAATTTCTCCGTACTCGTCAACGATTACGTTTTCCAATAATGCATCTCTTTTGATAGCTCTCCAGATGTCTGGCTCATTTTCTTCGGATAAGTCAATTACTTTAGCATAACAACCACCTTCGTAATTAAACACTCCATTGTTATCCCATCCGTGCTCATCATCACCAATTAAATATCTTTTTGGATCGGCAGAAAGTGTAGTTTTTCCGGTTCCAGAAAGCCCGAAGAATACTGCAACATCTCCTTTTTCGCCAACGTTTGCAGAGCAGTGCATTGAAGCCATTCCTTTTAAAGGTAAGTAGTAGTTCATCATAGAGAACATTCCTTTTTTCATTTCACCACCATACCAAGTTCCTCCAATAATTTGAATTTTTTCAGTAAGATTAAATACAACGAAATTTTCAGAGTTTAATCCTTGTTCTCTCCAATTAGGATTTACCGTTTTTGACCCGTTCATTACAATGAAATCTGGTTGTCCAAAGTTTTCCAATTCATAAATTGAAGGTCTTATAAACATATTAGTTACAAAGTGTGCTTGCCAAGCCACTTCCACTACGAAACGGACTTTTAGTCTTGTGTCTGGATTTGTCCCGCAAAAGGCATCCACTACATATAATTTTGGAGATGTTGAAAGTTGTTTTAGAACTAGTCCTTTCAACTCATCATAAATTCCTTGAGTTGTAGGGAAATTTACTTTATCATCCCAGTAAATGGTGTCTTTTGAAACGGAGTCTTTAACAATGTATCTGTCTTTAGGAGAACGCCCGGTAAAAACTCCTGTTTTTACTGCAACCGCACCTGTATCAGTTAAAGCACCTTTTTCATATCCTTTTCTTTTATTAGAAACTTCTGCTTTGAATAGTTCTTCATAAGAAGGGTTGTATACAACTTCATGGTATCCTGTGATTCCTAAATTGTGTAATTCCTGAATAATTTTGATGTTTTTCATGGTTTTCTATTTATGTAATTTGATGTGTTAATTTCTTTATCAAAAGTACTCCAGTTATTAAAGAAAAAAACTGATTTTTATCATGTTTGTCAAAAAAATATACGCAAACGTTTTCGCTTTTGCGTTGTTTTACAAGGAGTTAGAAAGTATTTTTTTAAGTGATACTAATTTTTGTTAACGAGTTGATTCTTAGTATTAAAGTAAGTCAAAACTGATTTTTATCATATTAATATAACAAAATTATTAATTTATTTACATCATTATTCACAACTAAAATATAATATTATGTTTGATTGGTTTAAAATATTGTTTACCCCGACTGAGACCCCGGAGATGACGCAGTCTTTAATTGTATTGTTCATGGCAATAAGTGTTGGTTTTTTTGCAGGAAAACTCAAAATAGGCAGTGTTTCGCTTGGGGTATCCGCGGTAATGTTTGTAGGTCTTTATTTAGGTCATTTAGGCTTTAGCATGGATGCTGAATTAATTCAATTCGTACGGGAATTTGGATTGATACTGTTCGTTTATGGTATTGGTATTCAAGTTGGCCCCAGTTTTTTTTCTTCGTTTAAAAAAGAAGGGTTAATTTTTAATGCTTTGGGGGTTGGAACCGTTTTTTTGGGTGGAATTATTGCTTATTTAATTCATTTGTTAGCCAATGTTAAAATTGAAAATGCTGTTGGATTAATGTCAGGTTCAGTAACAAACACTCCAGGATTAGGGGCTGCCAAATCGACTTTGATTGAAATTCAAAAACAATTGAACCTTCCTTCTGATCACTTTTCGGATCCCGCCATTGCGTATGCGATCACGTATCCAATTGGAGTTTTTGGGATTATCGTAATTATAATTTTAGCCAAAAATTTTTTAAAAATTGATTTGTCGAATGAAGTTATTTTACTTAATAAAAAAAATAAAGACTCTGAAAATAAAATAGTTCGCCAAAAATGCAGAGTTACACAGCCTAATGTAGTAGGAAAAACAATCCGACAAATATTTAAAGAATACCACATTGACGACGTAATTATTTCGAGACAAAAACAAAGCGGAACCAAGGAAGTGTTTTCTCCTGCATTAGATTCTATAATAAAAGAGAAAGACGTTTTGATGGTAGTTGCGAAACAAAAAGATATTAATAAGTTTATTGATACTGTTGGAAAAGTATCAACGGATTTATTTATTGAATCTGAAGATGATGTTACAACCAAAATCCTTAGTGTAACTAAAAAAACAGCTACTCATAAAACATTGGCACAATTGGATTTATACAATCAATTTGGGTTAAAAGTTACTCGTGTAGTTCGTTCTGGATTAGAAATTTTAGCACAGCCTACATTGGAACTTTATTATGGAGATACTTTATTGGTAGTCGGCAGTAAAGAAGCAATTCAAGAAGCTGAAAATATTATAGGAAATTCAAAAAAAATACTTTTAGAACCTGATTTTCTTTCTCTTTTTGGAGGATTGATTTTTGGAGTTATTATTGGATCTATTCCTATTATGATTCCATCTTTGCCTGTTCCCCTAAAATTGGGATTGGCTGCGGGACCTCTTTTGGCCGCTTTATTTATAAGTCGTTATGGTGGCGTTGGTGTAATTCATTCGTATATCAATAATGGTGCAATTCATTTCATGAAAGATTTCGGTATTTGTTTATTCTTTGCAGCTGTTGGAATTAAAGCGGGTCATGGTTTTTATGATAATTTTATAGCAAATGATGGATGGATGTGGATATACTATGGTTGCTACATTACTTTTATACCTTTGACACTTTTGGTATTAATCAGCCGATTTGTGTTCAAGCTTAATTTTTATCAAATGGTGGGTATCATGAGCGGCTCTTATACCGATCCAGCTGCATTGGCTTTTAGTACCAAATATTTAGATTCTGATATACCTAATCAATCATATGCTACTGTTTATCCGTTAGTAACTATCAGCAGGATATTAGTGGCACAGTTGCTTATTCTTCTGTTTGCGAGTTGATGAATTTTGTGTTTATTTCAACCAAAAGAGGTTGTCTATATCTATTTAGACAACCTCTTTTTTATGAGTCTTTGGTAAAGATGAAATTCCAATAAATTTTGTTATGAAAACTGGATTGCGAGAGGGATAGAAGCTAGCTACCAAAGTAGCGCGAATAGCCCGACCCCATTATGGCTAGTGGGCGAATGAGCGATATGAAAAGTAGCCCACTTGCCATAATGGGGTCTCGCCCTAATGCTTTTTTTTAAAATTAATACTCCAAAAGAGCTTTTAATTCCGTTTCGAATCGGCCTTTCGGCAAATACTGATCTTCTAGTGCTTTTGTAAACGGAATTGGTGAATCCAAACTCGCTACGCGTTTTACAGGAGCATCCAAGTATTCGAAACAATTTTCCATAATCAAAGCCGAAATATCGCTGGCAACACCACCAAACATAGAATCTTCTTGATAAATAATCACTTTTCCTGTCTTTTTAACCGAGGTGTAAATCGCTTCGGTATCCAAAGGTTGAAGTGTTCTTAAATCCAATACATCTGCCTTTATTTCAGGGTTTTTGTCCAATGTTTCCAATGCCCAATGGACTGCAGCTCCAAAAGAGATGATAGTAACATCATTTCCTTCTTTTAATAAAGCGGCTTTCCCTAATGGAATGGTGTAATAATCTTTAGGAACGTCTTGGGACAAACTTCTGTATAATTGTTTGTGTTCGAAGAAAAGCACTGGATTTGGGTCGTTGATTGAAGCATTGAGCAAACCTTTGACATCATAGGGAAAGGCTGGGTAAACGACTTTTAAACCTGGAGTTTTGGTAAACCAGGCTTCATTGGTTTGGGAATGAAAAGGTCCCGCCTGAGTTCCGCCTCCACAAGGCATTCTAACAACCACATCGGCTTTTTCCAACCAGCGGTAATGTGATTTGGCCAGTAAATTTACGATTGGATTAAATCCTGTGGATACAAAGTCGGCAAATTGCATTTCGACAATCGCTTTATATCCATTAATGGACAATCCCATTGCGGTTGAAACTACGGCGCTTTCGCAAATAGGCGTATTACGAACGCGGTCTTTGCCAAATTGTGCCACAAAGCCATCAGTTATTTTGAAAGCACCGCCATATTCTGCAATATCTTGTCCCATTATAACCGATTTTTCATGTCGTTCCATAGATTGTAGTAAACTAATGGAAATTGCATCTATAAATCGAATATTTTCTACTTCTGTATTCGGATGGAACTCTTCATGGACATAGGGTTGATAAACATCATTTAATTCTCCTTCGTAAGTAGGAACTATTTCTGGTTCGGCATTGGCCATAGCCCAACTTTCATCGATATCTTTTTTGATTTCGTGTTGTATTTCGTCATCATGTTCTTTGGTAAGAATATTATTTTGGTACAAATAACTTCTGTAATTGTCTACAGGGTCTTTTGCAGCCCATAAATCCATTAATTCCTGAGGAACATATTTAGTGCCACTCGCCTCTTCATGGCCTCGCATTCTGAATGTTTTGAATTCCAATAAAATTGGACGTGGATTTTCAACCATCGAAGCTTTTAATTCGGTCAACAAATTAAAAACTTCCAATATGTTATTTCCGTCAACAATGTGGCTTTCTATTCCGTAGCCTATTCCTTTGTCGGCAAGGTTTTCGCAACGGTATTGTTCGTTGGTTGGAGTAGATAATCCGTATCCATTATTTTCAATTATAAATAGAACTGGTAAATCCCAAACTGCAGCAATATTCAAGGCTTCATGAAAATCTCCTTCACTTGTTGCTCCTTCACCGGTGAAAACTGCTGTTACTTTTCCGTTTTTCTGTAATTTATTGGCTAATGCTATTCCATCGGCAACGCCTAGTTGAGGCCCCAGATGCGAAATCATTCCTATAATTTTATAAAGCTGTGTTCCAAAGTGAAAACTTCGGTCTCTACCTTTGGTAAAACCATTGGCTTTGCCTTGCCATTGAGAAAATAAACGATGCAATGGAATATCTCTTCCTGTAAATACTCCTAAGTTCCGGTGCATTGGTAAAATATATTCATCTGTATCTAAAGCAGCTGTAATACCGACAGAAATGGCTTCCTGTCCTATACCGGAAAACCATTTGGACACTTTTCCCTGTCTGATGAGGATTAACATTTTTTCTTCTACCAGTCTCGGTTTCAGAATTCTTTTATATAGATCTAGTAAGGTGTCGTTAGATAGATTTTTTTTATCAAAATTCATTTTTAGTAGTATTTGTTGCTATATCTCAAAGATAAATAAATATAACAGTTTAATTTAAAATTGTTATATTATTTTGAAATGTCAATAATTTTTAAAATAACTTATCTGTTTTATTTTTTATCTTTGTGCTTTAGAAGTTTAAAACTTCTAAAGTATTAAATACAGACATAATATGCAAAACATTCCTAGTGTTGACTTGCGTGATTTCCTTTCGGACGACCCGAAACGTAAACAAAAATTTGTAAATGAAATCGGAAGTGCATTCGAAGATATAGGCTTCGTAGCGCTCAAAGGGCATTTTTTAAACGATCAATTAGTTGATGAGTTGTATGGCGAAATCAGGAATTTCTTTTCGTTGCCATTAGAGACAAAAAACAGCTATGAGATTCCTGGAATTGGTGGACAAAGAGGTTATGTTTCTTTTGGAAAAGAACATGCCAAAGGCCGTAAAGAAGGGGATTTGAAAGAGTTTTGGCATTTTGGACAGTATGTGGATAAAGGTTCCAAATATGCTTCAGAATACCCAGAAAATGTTGAGGTAAAAGAATTACCCCGTTTTAATGTTGTAGGTAAAGAAGCTTATCAAATGCTTGAAAAAACAGGTGTTTATGTATTGAGAGCTTTGGCATTGCATCTTGGATTGGATGAATTTTATTTTGACGAATATGCCAAAGACGGGAATTCAATCCTAAGACCAATTCACTACCCTCCTATTACATCCGAACCAGAGAATGCCATACGTGCAGCAGCTCATGGTGACATCAACTTGATTACTCTGTTGATGGGAGCTCAAGGGAAAGGGTTGCAAGTTCAAAACCATAATGGTGATTGGATTGATGCCGTTGCAGAACCAGATGAATTGGTAATTAATGTAGGTGATATGTTATCCCGTCATACCAATAACAAGTTAAAATCTACGATTCATCAAGTGGTTAATCCACCAAGAGAATTATGGGGAACTTCGCGTTATTCTATTCCGTTTTTTATGCACCCAGTGAGTGATATGAAATTGGATTGCTTAGAGAACTGCATTGATGCTGAAAACCCTAAAAAATTCGAGGATATTACTGCGGGAGACTATTTGTACGAGCGCCTAGTTGACTTAGGTTTAATTAAGAAATAAAAAATAAAATTCAAAAACCAAAATTCCAAATTCCAATGATACACTTTTTGGAATTTGGAATTTGGTTTTTTATAATTTGAAAAACATGGATTTAAAAGACCAATTGAAGAATCTTTTTCCAGACCACGAAATGGCTCCCGAGGAGGCAGTTGAAAAAGAAGCACATGAATTATATGTTCAAAAAGAGCCTATGATTTGCAAATTCGAAAAAAGAAAAGGAAAAGCGACCACTATAATTGAAGGTTACGAAGGAACTGACGAAGATTTTAAAATACTGGCCAAAGAAATCAAAACCAAATTGAGTGTTGGTGGTACTTTTAAAGATGATTCTATTATCATTCAAGGTGATTATCGTGATAAAATAATGACTATTTTAAAAGAAAAAGGTTTTAAAGTAAAACGCGTTGGAGGATAGGAAAAGTTTAAAATGGTTTAAAGTTTAAGGTTTAAAGTTGTTATAATATTAAACAATGTTAAAACTTAAACAATTTAAACTTTTAAACAACATTAAACTTTAAACAATTCAAACTAAAATAATGGCTATTCAACAATCCGAATTAATACTCAATCCTGACGGGAGTGTGTATCATCTTAATTTGAAACCCGAACATATCGCTCACGATATTATTTTTGTGGGGGATCAAGATCGAGTGGCAAAAATTACCAAACATTTTGATTCTATTGAATTTTCTACTCAAAAAAGAGAATTCAAAACTCAAACAGGGACTTACAAAGGCAAACGCTTAACGGTGATGTCTACCGGAATTGGTCCAGATAATATTGATATTGTTATCAATGAACTGGATGCATTGGTTAATATAGATTTGGAAACCAGAAAACCAAAAGAAAAGCTAACATCTTTAAACATAATCCGAATAGGAACTTCGGGTTCTTTGCATGCGGATATTCCTGTGGATAGTTTTGTGATGGCCCAATTTGGTTTGGGACTAGACAATATGCTCCGCTCCTATTTGGTTGATACTGTTTCAAATGTTGAAATGGAAAATGCATTTGTTGAACACACCAATTGGGACTTGCGAAAAGGAAAACCTGTTGTTATTCCTTGTTCTTCGGTATTGGAAAAAAGAATAGAAAGTGACAAAATGCACAAAGGAATCACAGCAACTGCAGGTGGTTTTTATGGCCCGCAAGGACGTATTTTGCGTTTGAATATTCAAGATTCAACATTAAATTCCAAAATGGATAATTTCCTTTTTGAAGGAACCAGAATTACCAACCTCGAAATGGAAACTTCAGCCATTTATGGACTTTCCGCTCTTTTAGGGCATCATGCGTTGTCATTAAATGCGATTATTGCTAACCGTGCCAACGGAACTTTTAGCAGCGATCCATATAAAGCCGTAGATGAATTGATTGAATATACATTGGGGAAATTAGCAGAGAAATAAAAGATGACAGAAACTCACGCAAAAATTTTATTTAGATATCATAGTGATATTTTAGACGAAGAAGTGGTTGAAACCCTGTGGTCGGAAATAATTGATTCGGAAAAAGGAATTTATAAATTAGATAATATTCCATTCTATGGTCCACTCATTGCAACAGATGATATTTTTTATGCTAAATATGATGAGATCGAAGAAACAGTCGTTTATAAAGAAACAATTGAAATTTCAGGAAATTCTATAATTCAGGTTGTAATTTTAAAAGACAGTTTTGATAAGGAAATTATTAGAGAAAAACTCAAAGTAATGAATTGTTTATCAGAAGGGTTTAATGAAAAGTATTTTGTTGTAGAAATTAAAGAGGATATTGATTATTCAGTAGTGAAACATTTTTTAAATGAATATTTAGAATTAGAAATATTAGATTTTGCTGAACCTTGTTTGTCTAAAAAACACAGTGACGATTTATTAAAATAAGCCTCCTTGAAGTATTCTTTTTAAACTTCCTCATTCTTTATTTTAGAACTATCTTTGCATTTTGAAAAATAAACCAATGAAAATAATACTTACTGGAGCAACGGGAGTTTTGGGATCGCATATTATGTATGATATTCTGGAGCTTTTTATCAAACAAAACAATAACGGAAAACTTTTTATTATTGCCAGAAACAAAGGGAAAGTTAGCGCCATTAATCGTGTTAATGAACTTTTGACAAGTGATTACACTCCTCAGGTTTTACGAAAAAGCGGTTTGGAAAAACTACATGAATATATTGAAATTATAGATTCGGATTTAGCGAATCTTCAGGATACTTTTTCCGAAAAAATAAAAGGAGCATACTTTATCCACTCCGCAGGTTACGTTAATTTGTCTACGGACGAGAATCTAAAAGAGAAAATTTTTGACGAAAATGCCAAAATAACCAAATCGCTTTTCAAGACTTTCCATCCTTTTATCAAGAAGTTCATTTACATCGGAACTGCGTTTTCATCCGGAATCCGAAAAGGTTTGATTGATAATGATTTCCATAATTTGGATTTTAAACCAGAGCATCGAAATGCGTATGAGGATGCCAAATTTCATTCTGAGAATTTCATAGCCAAAGAATGCAAAAGGTTGGGATTGCCTTTTCAAATTTTGAGACCAAGTGTCATTGGAGGTAAAATGTTGGGAACCGAAAGCCCTTATTTCATTCCAAAATACATGGTTTTTTATCTTTTGGCCAAGTTTTTTCACTTTACTTCGCAGCGAAAAGGAGAACAGGAAAACGTTCGTTTTATAATCAATGAAGAGACGGGTTTAAATATTATACCAGTCGATTACGTGGCCAAAGTCATTGTGAACACTTTCGAACGTGACGACATTGAACAATTGAATATCGTAAACGACAAAAGCTTCAATATTGTGAAAGGTTTACAGTTGATTATGAAAGAAGTGGGGTACACTAATTTTACTTTAATCAAAAACCCCCTTGATTTCAAATACAAAAACACCATCGAAAAACTGTATTACGAAAGTATTGGTAAGCATTTAAAACCTTATTTTATTACCAATCCCAACGAATACGACACCACTTTACTGAATTCGATTCTTGAAATCCCAAAATTGGATAATGAGGCGTTTACCAATATGATTCGCTATGCCATTTTGAATGATTTTAAGGATATTAATGTTTAAGTAAGTAGCTGAGATACTAAGTTTCTAAGCACGTAAGACTCTTAGAAACTTAGTACCTCAGTAACTTAGCAACTTTGTAAAAACTTAGTAACTAAAAAAAAACTTAGTTACTTAGAAACTTAGTATCTTAGTAACTTAAAAAAAGCAATCCAAGTCCCTACTTTTGGGTATTATGATACAACTTAACAAAACGAATTTTCATTTAGTAAAGTCCAAGTTTCAGTTGAAAAAACCTTGGGATAGTTTTGTTATCTTTCTTTTAAGTATTCTTATTACAATTCCTTTATTTATAGTACTTCACCAAAATTTAATTGATCCACATTGGTATTTTAATTTGGATCGAATACTGCTTTTTATTCTTGTTTTGGTAATTGTTCACCTTGCTTTATACTCATTAAGGACTATAATTATTATTTGTTTGGCGCTCTATTTTTTGGCACTCATTTATGGTAGCTTATTCGGAAATTTTAGTTTCAATTCCGTTTTTGACGATTACAATGCGATGCTGTACACCATGAATAATAATCCATTTCCACAGGATATTATTGTCGCCAAATTGCTACCGTTTCCCAATAAGGATGAAATTTTAAAAGCAATAGAATACGAGAATCCAAAGGTGAGAAACTTTGCCATAATGGCAACAACAAAGCATTTTAAGAAAGTTCGGGGCTATCCTGATTACAGGAACTTAATCCAGTGTTTTGCCGTTTTCAAAGAAATCAATAGTCGATGGAATTATGTAAATGATCCCAAAAATGGAGATTATATTGCAACAGCCCATGAATCATTGCTTTATTTTTCGGGTGATTGTGATGATCATTCCATTTTGATGGCCGCTGCCATTAGATCTATTGGAGGAACACCAAGGCTGATTCATACTAAAGGTCACATCTATCCCGAAATTTTAATCGGAAGCATGAAGGATCTTGAAAAAGCAAATTATCTTATCAAAAATGTATTATTTGTGCAGGAAAGTCGCAATAAACAGATTAATTACCACATCGATGAACGCAATCAAGTATGGTTAAATCTCGATTATACGGCAAAATATCCTGGAGGTCCCTTTCTGTCCGAAGAAATATTGGGGGCGTTGACATTGGAATAAAATAAAAATATTTTGGGAGTGTCACCATAAAGAAAAGAGGCCTAATCTTCGTTGTGGTGATTAGGCCTCTTTCCTTTATGCTGTCGGGCTATCCGCGCTACTTCGGTAGCTAGCTTTTATCCCTCACTCGTGACCAAGATATTTAGTGTAATTAAGACATTTTGTTTTTAATTGAAATTACAGCCAAATAATCTTCCCTAAATTATTCTTCTCCAAATACAAATTCGTCTGACTAAAATGTTTATTTCCAAACCATTTTCCCTGATTGGCACTCATGGGCGAAGGATGCCCCGATTCTAGAACCAAATGCTTTTCCCTGTTAATTTTTGCTCCTTTTTTGTGTGCAAAGCTTCCCCATAACATAAAAACTACATTTTCTTTTTCCTCTGATATTTTTTGAATAACAGCATCCGTAAAAAGATTCCACTTGAGATGTTTATGGCTGTTTGGATTGTCTTTTCTCACGGTTAAGGATGCGTTCAGTAATAAAACACCTTGCTTGGCCCAAGATTCTAGATTCCCTGATGTAGGCATGAAAATAGAATCCAAATCGGTATTGATTTCCCTGAAAATATTACGCAATGAAGGCGGAATTCGCACCGAATCATTTACCGAAAAGGACAAACCGTTTGCTTCCCCGTCGCCATGATACGGATCTTGGCCGATAATGACCACTTTTATATTTTCAAAAAAACAATTATTGAAAGCCGAAAAAATCAGCTCTTTTGGAGGAAAACAAACCGAATTTTGATATTCTTGTTCAACGATATCCATCAATTCGCGGAAATATGGTTTCTCTATCTCATCTGATAAAATAGTTTGCCAGGAAGGTATTAAGTTGAGGTTCATATTCAAAAGTTATTTCGCAAAGATACACTAAGATTTTAATGAGAATCGTTTAAAAATGAAAACAAAAGTGCTAACTGGAATCAATTCTACGTGATTTTTGCACTGCGAATCTCTGCGAAATAACGCTATGTTTCTTTATTAAATAAGCTTATTTTTGTAACGTAAAATCAAATTATTAAATGATCTCCATTACCGAAAAAACGTTACAAGATTTACAATTTCCTACGGTTCTCGAAACGATTTCCGAAATATGTAATACTGATATAGGAAAACAAAAAGCCTTGGAAATAACTCCTTTTAGGGATAAAGACACTTTGATGGCAGTATTGTTGCAAACTTCAGAGTATGTTTCCTCTTTCCAGAATAACAATGCCATTCCCAATCACGGTTTTGATGCCATTACATACGAAATAAAATTTCTAGCCATCGAAGACAGTTTTCTGGAAGTGGGCGGATTTAGAAAAATTGCGACAATATCAGAAACAACGAATGTTCTTTTGGCGTTTTTAAATAAATTCAATGATTATTACCCAAATCTTTGTGCCAAAAGTTCTGGAATTAAACTCACCAAAGAGATTATCACACTTGTGGATGCTGTGGTGGATAAATATGGAGAGATAAAAGACAATGCCTCTCCCCGATTGTTGGAAATTCGCCGTGAAATGAATTTGGTTCGCGGAAAAGTGAATCAAAGTTTCGGTTCAGCTTTGACACAATACAATAGTTTGGGTTATCTGGATGATATCAAAGAGAGTTTTGTGCAAAACCGTCGTGTTTTGGCTGTTTTGGCTATGTACAGACGAAAAGTAAAGGGTTCCATTCTGGGAAGTTCCAAAACTGGAAGTATTGCTTATATAGAGCCTGAAAACACACTTAAATATTCTCGGGAACTAAGTAACTTGGAATATGAGGAAAAAGAGGAAATTACAAGAATTCTAAAGCAGTTATCGAATGCTGTTCGGCCGTTTTTACCATTATTGATTCAGTATCAGGATTTTCTTAGCGATATTGATGTAATTGCTGCCAAAGCAAAATACGCCAATAGAATCAACGGAATTCTGCCAACAATTACAGAGGAACGTCGTCTTTATTTCAGGGAGGCCTATCATCCTATTTTGTATTTGAACAACAAGCAGAAAAAGGAAGTTACACATCCGCAAACCATCGAACTAAGTCAAGAAAATAGAATAATAGTTATTTCGGGACCTAATGCAGGAGGTAAAACTATCTCAATGAAAACCGTTGGCTTATTGCAATTGATGTTGCAATCAGGTATGTTGATTCCTGTTCACGAACGCAGTGAAACGTTTCTTTTTGATAGAATTTTGACAGACATTGGAGATAATCAATCTATTGAAAATCACTTAAGTACTTATAGTTACCGTTTGAAGAACATGAACTACTTTTTGAAAAAGTGCAACAAGAAAACCATGTTCTTGATAGATGAATTCGGTACGGGTTCCGATCCTGAATTGGGAGGTGCTTTGGCTGAAATATTCTTGGAAGAGTTTTATCATAGAGAAGCATTCGGATTAATCACCACGCATTATTCAAATCTAAAAATTCTTGCTAATGAACTCCCTTGTGCAACCAATGCCAATATGTTATTTGACGAAAAATCATTAGAACCAATGTATAAATTGGCTCTAGGACAAGCGGGAAGCTCTTTTACTTTTGAAGTTGCTTTAAAAAATGGAATTCCTTTTAGTTTAATCAATCGAGCCAAAAAGAAAATTGAGGTTGGAAAAGTTCGTTTTGATAAAACAATTGCCAACTTACAAAAGGAGCGTTCCAAAATGGAGAAAACATCCCAGACACTTAAAGAAGAGGAAACGAAAGCACGGCAGGAAGGCAAGAAAATGGAAGATATCAATATCAAAATCAAGCAAAAATTGGAAAGCTATCAGGAATTATATGACAGCAATCAAAAGACGATTTACATTGGTCAAAAAATAGAAGATATCGCCGAGAAATATTTCAATAATAAAAACAAAAAAGACCTGATTGGGGAGTTTTTGAAAATCATCGAAATAGAAAATTCCAAACGTAAAAAAGCAACTCCCAAAGAGGCGAAAGCGATAATCCAGAAGAAAAAGGAAATCATCGAGGAAGTTGCAGTTGTTGTAGAAGAGATTCGCAAGGAAAAGAAAGAGAAGAAACTAAAACCTGTAATCGAAAAACCGAAACCTATTTTAAAAGTGGGTGACCGAGTACGAATGTTGGACGGAAAATCTGTGGGAAGTATTGATAAGATTGAAAAAAATAAAGCTGTGGTGAATTATGGCTTGTTTACTTCGAAAGTAAGTTTGGACGATTTGGAGTTTGTAGAAGCTGGGAAGAAATAGTGTACAATAAATTTAGAAACAAATAAATATGAAAAATTTAAAATTTGTAGTGTTATTGCTTGTTTTGGTAAATTACTGTGTAACTATGGGTCAGGATAAAAAATCGAAAAACACATTTAAAGAGCCAAAACTGACTTCTAGCCAGCAATTGTATATAGAATTGTACAAAAAGGAAAATAATGCAATTTATATTATTAATGGAATCTATAGTAAAAATAATAGTTTGTATTTTTCTAGAATCAAAGAGAATGAAATAAAAAAAAGTGACTATTTAGAAGCTAAAATTGCAACCAAGTTATATGGCAAAAAAGCAATAAATGGTGTACAAAAAATAACCTTAAAAAACCATGAAATTAATAGTTTAGAAAAATTAAGCAAAGCCTATCCTTTTAATGAAAGAGATAAAAATGAAATAACAATTTCTGGACTAATTTCTAATTCTGAAAACAAGCCAATTTCAGGAGCTATCGTTACTAATTTAAGTAAAAGTGAATCTTATAAATCTGATTTTAAAGGAAAATATTCTTTGAAGGCAAATAAAAATGATATTTTGGTTTGCTTTTTAGAAGGATTTGTAACTCAAAGAATGGGTAATGGTGGAAATGAAAAAAAAACAAATGTAGTTTTATATAAAATAGGAACTTCTTCTTTAGGTTCTGAAACGATAGAAAAACCAGTAATCTATCTCTATCCTACTCAAAAACTAGATATTACTATTAAATTAAATTTCAAAGGGGAATTATTGACAACTTTTCCGAAATATAATAAAAACTGGAGTGTTACCGCCTATCCTGATGGACGAATTTTCGATTCCAAAACCAATCGTTTTTATAGTTCACTTTTTTGGGACGGAACACAAAATTTTACAAAAGAGCATTATAATTATCTATCTGGTTTTGTTGTTTCAAAAAATGATTTAACCTCTTTCTTAATTGAAAAATTAGAATACATTGGTTTAAATACTGTTGAAACCAATGAATTTGTTCAATATTGGCTTCCAATCCTTGAGCAAAATGAAACTAATTTTATCCATTTTTATATCAATGATGATTATGATGTTATTTCGAAAAATAATGTTTTTCCAAAGCCTGAAACATCAATCAGAATTTTTATGGAATTTTATGGTTTAGATAAAAGTATAGAAATTTCTGTACAGAATTTATCTAAAACCGAAAGAAAAGGATTTACCCTAGTAGAATGGGGCGGCAGCGATGTTAGCAAAGTCGTAAAAGAATTGAATACCTTGAAACTTTAAACAAATTCATTTTGAATCTTCCAAAAAACAAAAAAATAATTCTCTTTGATGGTGTTTGCAATCTTTGTAATTCAGCAGTGCAGTTTGTGGTTAAACACGATAAAAAAGATATTTTTAGGTTTGTGGCTTTACAGTCAGAATTAGGGCAAGAAATCCTTGCTTATATTGGGATTAATGCTAAAAATATTGATAGTATTGTTCTGTACGAACCTGGAGTGGCTTATTATTACAAATCATCCGCAGCCATTCAAATAGCGCAAAATCTGGGTGGATTTTGGCATTTTGGAACTGTTTTTAAAATTATTCCAATCGGAATAAGAAACTTTCTATACGACTACATTGCCAAGAACAGATATAAATGGTACGGTAAAAAAGAAAGTTGTATGATACCAACTCCAGAATTAAAAATAAAATTTTTGTAATAATTGGATTTCATGATAAATGTCATCTCTTTAAACGTATAGATATCATAAATTTGACTAATCTTAAAAATTAATTTTTATGAGAAATATATCACTCTATTCATGGGAAAACGGTGCGTTTATAATGGTAGTTGTTTTCGGATTGGTAATTATTGGTTTAATTGGAACTGTGTTTATGATGATGAATTCTGGTAAAAAGAAATGATTAGTTTTTTTTGTCTAAAAAAAGAGGATGCCTTTCTGTGGACATCCTCTTTTGCTTTTTATAGAAATTGAATTATTATCTAATCAATTTTCTGTATTTCAAACGTTTTGGAGTTAAATCACCACCCAAACGTTTCTTTTTGTTTTCTTCATAATCTGAGAATCCACCTTCGAAGTAATACACTTCAGAATCTCCTTCGAAAGCTAAAATGTGTGTACAAATTCTATCTAAGAACCATCTGTCGTGCGAAATCACTACTGCACAACCTGCGAAATTCTCCAAACCTTCCTCAAGTGCACGAAGCGTGTTTACGTCCAAATCATTCGTTGGCTCATCCAGTAACAATACGTTTCCTTCTTCTTTTAAAGTCATTGCCAGGTGCAAACGGTTACGCTCACCACCAGAAAGCATCGATACTTTTTTGTTTTGTTCTCCACCACCAAAGTTGAAACGTGATAAATAAGCTCTTGAATTCACTTGTTTTCCACCCATCATAATCAATTCCTGTCCATCGGCAAAGTTTTCCCAAATGGATTTGTTTGGATCAATATTTGAGTGCGCCTGATCTACATAAGCGATTTTCACTGTATCACCAACTGAGAATTCACCACTATCAGTTTTTTGTTCTCCCATTATCATTTTGAAAATAGTTGATTTACCAGCACCGTTTGGTCCGATAATTCCAACAATTCCAGCTTGTGGCAAAGTAAAATTCAAATTATCATACAGTAATTTGTCTCCAAAAGCTTTGGCTACATTTTTGGCTTCGATAACATTTGTACCCAAACGAGGTCCATTTGGAATGTAGATTTCCAAGTTTTCGTCCAATTGTTTTTGGTCTTCATTCAAAAGTTTATCGTAGTTCTGTAAACGTGCTTTTTGCTTGGTTTGACGGCCTTTCGCACCTTGACGAACCCAGTCCAACTCACGTTCTAAATTTTTACGACGTTTAGAAGCCACTTTTTCTTCTAATGCCATTCTGCTTGATTTTTGGTCTAACCAAGAAGAATAATTTCCTTTCCAAGGAATACCTTCTCCTCTATCCAGTTCCAAAATCCAACCAGCAACGTTATCCAAGAAATATCTATCGTGTGTTACAGCAATTACAGTTCCTGAATATTGTGCTAAATGTTGCTCTAACCAAAGTACAGACTCAGCATCCAAGTGATTCGTAGGCTCATCCAAAAGCAATACATCAGGTTGTTGCAATAACAAACGACATAAAGCCACACGACGACGCTCACCTCCAGAAAGGTTTTTAATTGGTGTATCACCTTCTGGCGTGCGCAACGCATCCATTGCGATTTCTAATTTCGTATCGATTTCCCAAGCACCAAGAGCATCAATTTTGTCCTGCAATGCAGCTTGACGATCCATCAATTTATCCATTTTATCTGGATCAGAATAGTTTTCCTCAAGACCAAATAAATCATTGATTTTGTTGTATTCTTCCAAAACCGCCATTGTTTCGGCAGCACCTTCACGAACAATTTCGATAACCGTTTTAGAATCATCAAGAATTGGTTCTTGTTCCAAATAACCTACAGTATAACCAGGTTGAAAAACAACATCTCCTTGATAGTTCTTGTCAACTCCTGCTATAATCTTTAAAAGAGAAGATTTTCCAGAACCATTTAGACCCAGAATACCAATTTTGGCTCCGTAAAAGAAACTCAAATAAATATTTTTAAGTACAGGCTTATCTGCTCCTTGATACGTTTTACTCAATTTTTGCATTGAGAAAATTACTTTTTTATCGTCTGACATATTTAAATGTTTTAATTTATTTTGTGATTAATTATTGGTTTTGAATGCAAATTAAACTCTTCCTTTAAGAGAACTAAATACCCAAGCATTAGCCAAAAAACCAAATCCTACAGCCGCAAATCCCCAGCCTGCTACGTCATCATATCGAAAAGCGCCTAATCCTATCAGTAATAATCCCATGAGTATCATTATAAAGGTCGCCCATCCAAGAATAGTATTTTTATTCATTCCCATAATTGTAGTATTTGTTTTTAGAGAGGTGCAAATATCGGTATTTTTTAGAACTTTTTTTAATTAAAACAGTTATTCCTGATACAAAATTACAGCACTTCTTCCAGGAATTGTTATAGATTGATTTTTAATAGTTTCAATGCCATTTTGGTTGATAATTTCGCCATCACAAACTATTTTCCATGTTCCGTCAAGGGTTTGTTTTGCTTCTTTTTCATCTCCATTAAAATAGACTCTTATGTTCTTCCATTTGTCCCCATTAGCATTGTTTTTCAAGGTATATCCAACAAGTAAGAAATCATTTATTGTTAAAAATTCCAAATGTTCTTGAATCATCTTTTCGGATGTCATTTTGAATGCTGGATGATTGTTTCTTAACACAATAAGGTTTTCGTAGTATTGAACTAGTTCTTTATTCTCGTGTTTCCAGTTCCAATCGATTTTATTGATGCTGTCTGGTGATTTATAAGAGTTCTCAACTCCCATTTTGGTTCGTTTCATTTCTACTCCCATATGTAGAAAAGGAATGCTTTGTGAAGTCAAAATAATGGTATTGGCTAATTTATCCATTTGCACCAATTCCTTTTCAGTTGCTTTTGGATTGGCTATTTTTAGTTTATCGTACAAAGTGTTGTTGTCGTGACAGGAAACATAACCAATAACTTTTGTAGGGCTGTCAGAATAAGGGAATTGAGCATAACCTCTTTTAGAATCATATTTTATTTGAGGATGATTTGTGGAAGCAACAATTCCGAATTGAATTACTTCTTTGTAATTTGGATTGCCGCTTACAAAACCTTTTTCGGTAACATTAGACCAATGTCCTTTCACCCCATCTCTAATGTCATCTGAGAAAACCGAAATATCATTTAATTTTTTGGCATTGTTTTTTAACGCTCTTTTTTCTATTGGTAAAGGTGAGTTACCAGCTGTCCATCCTTCACCATATAAAAATATTGTTGGGTCAATCTCCTTTAATGCTGCCGAAATAGTATTCATCGTTTCAATATCGTGCACGGCCATTAAGTCAAATCGAAATCCATCAACATGATATTCTTTTACCCAATATTTAAGTGATTCCAGCATAAATTGTCTAGCCATAATTCGATCGGAGGCAAATTCATTTCCGCAGGCCGTTGCATCCGAACGTTTTCCATCAGGCCAACTTCTGTAATAATAACCTGGAACCAATTGGTCAAAAATATCGGTAGAGCTGGTGTGATTGTAAACCACATCCATTACCAGACGAATTTTAGCTTCATGCAAAGCCATAACCATCTGTTTGTATTCCTGCATACGCACTAATCCGTCAAAAGGATTGGTTGAATAAGATCCTTCTAAAGAGTTGTAATTCTGTGGATCATATCCCCAATTATATTGATTTTTATCTAATGAAGTTTCGTCAATAGATTTATAATCAAACACAGGAAGTAAATGCAAATGGGTAATTCCTAATTCCTGTAAATGAGCTAATCCTGTTGCTTCTCCAAAAGAATTTTTGGTGTTTTTTTCTGTTAATCCGAGAAATTTTCCTTTGTTTTTTATACCTGATGAAGGATCAATAGAAAAATCGCGTACATGTGCTTCGTACAATATAATATCCGAAACAGATTTTAATTCAGGTTGTTTGTCTGTATTCCAATTAGAAGGATTGGTTAGTTTTGAGTCGAAGATTAAACCACGATTTCCGTTGACACCAACTCCTTTTGCATAAGGATCGGGCATTTCTTTGGACCAATTCCCTTTGTTTTTTACTTGTAAAGTATAGTAGGTGTTATGATAATTACCGTCTAAAACAATTTGCCAGACTCCGGTTTTAGCGTCATAATCTAAACTTTTAGTAGCTATAGCTTCGCCATCATTGCCTTGTTTGTACAAATTGATTCTGGCTTCCTCCACATTGGGACTCCATAATTTAACTGTGGTTTTGTTGCTTGTATAATTTACCCCTAAATCACCATTCAAATAGACAGGATAAGTATCAAAAGAAGCATATTGAATGGTGTTTATTTTTGAGTTTTGAGTCATGGCAAAATTTGCTGTGAGAAGTAAACCAATTACGAAATGGAATTTTTTAGTGGAACCAAACATAGTTTCATTGTTTAATTAAATATTTTATAAAGCATTTCTCGTAACAAATCGGCCTGTGACAAACTATTAGCGCCAACTCCTTTGCTTTTTACATCGGTATCTCGTAATGAAGCAACTATCTGGCTAACTTTTCTCATCGGATAGTTTTTGATTGCCACATCATAATCTTTTAGAAAAAAAGGATTAACTCCTAAAGCAGAGGCCGCGTTTTTAGGATTTTTATCTTTTAAACCGTGGTATTTCAATAATTGGACGAAAAAACCAAAAACCAAACCAGTCGTCATTACTATTGGATTGTCTTTTGGATTTTGTGCAAAATTATCGGCTATTTTATAGGCTTTCAGTTGGTCGCGTTCGCCAATGGCTTTTCGCAATTCAAAGACATTATAATCTTTACTGAACCCGATATTTTCTTCTATATCTTTGGCCGAAATAGTAGTCCCTGCAGGCAATATGATTTGCAGTTTTTCCAGTTCATTATTGATTTTGCTCAAATCAGTTCCCAGAAACTCTACCAGCATAGCAGAAGCTTTGGGTTCAATAGTGTATTTTTTTCCAGCCAATACTCGCTTAATCCAATCTCCTACCTGATTTTCATACAGTTTTTTGCTTTCATAAACAATTCCGTTTTTGGCTAAAAGTTTAGTAACTTTTTTTCGTTTATCCAAGGTCTTGTATTTATAACAAAATACCAAAACGGTTGAAGGCATTGGGTTTTCGACATAACTTTCGATTTTGTCGATTGTTCTTGATAATTCCTGGGCTTCTTTAATAATGACTACCTGACGATCAGCCATCATAGGATAACGTTTGGCTGTGGAAACAACATCTTCAATAGTAACATCTCTGCCGTATAAAACAGTTTGATTGAAACCTTTTTCCTCTTCGGATAAAATATTTTCTTCTATATATTCTGATAATTTGTCAATATAATAAGGTTCCTCTCCCATCAAAAAATAAATAGGTTTGATGTTTCCTGCCTTTATATCATTAACAATCTTTACAACTTCGTCCATGTTTTTTTGTTTCAGGTTTAAAGTTTAAAGTTCCATGTTGTAAACCTGAAACTTTAAACTTTAAACTAAATTAACTAATTTCGCCTCATGCAAAAACTCAATTTTCCTTCCTATACTTTTCGTTTCAAAAATAGCGAAAATAAAGTATCAATTTTTGATGCAATCAGGAAAAAATTCATCATTCTTACACCCGAAGAATGGGTTCGCCAACATGTTGTACATTTTTTATTGGAGGAAAAAAAATATCCAAAATCCTTGATTAATGTAGAGAAAGTTTTAATGGTCAATGGTTTGCGTAAACGCTATGATGTTGTGGTTTTCAATCCAAATGGCACTATTCTTATATTAATCGAATGCAAAGCACCTGAAGTTAAAATCGCGCAAGCAACTTTTGATCAAATTGCGAGATATAACATGACTTTGGAAGCTGAATTTTTAATGGTTACCAACGGTCTAAATCATTATTTTTGTCTAATGGATTTCGAAAATGAGAAATACGAGTTTTTGAAAGAACTTCCCGATTATGGTGTGACAAAAAAGAATATAGAGAGCAAAATATAAAATGAAAATTTTGAGTATTAATTTCGAATTCATTAAACATAAATAAACTTCCTTGGAAAAAATAGCTGTAGTAATTCTGAATTGGAATGGAGTAAAACTTTTAGAACAGTTTTTGCCTTCTGTAATTCAATATTCTCCCGAAGCAACTGTGTATGTTGCCGATAATGCCTCAACAGATGAATCCATAGCATTTGTAAAGAAAAATTATCCCACAATTAAAATAGTTCAAAACAAAATGAATCAAGGATTTGCAGGTGGATATAACGATGCCTTGCAACATATAGATGCCGAAATTTATGCTCTAGTAAATTCTGATATTGAAGTTACCGAAAATTGGTTGAAACCTATTTTGGTAACTTTTAAAACGGAACCCGAAACGGCAATCATTCAACCTAAAATATTAGATTTTAAAAAGAAAGACTATTTTGAGTATGCTGGAGCTGGCGGTGGATTTATTGATCAGTTTGGTTACCCTTTTTGTCGTGGACGCATTTTTGATACTTTGGAAAAAGACAACGGACAGTATAATGATAGCACGGAAATATTTTGGGCTTCCGGTGCCTGTTTTTTTATTCGATCTTCTGTTTATAAGGAACAGAAAGGTTTTGATGAAGATTTTTTTGCCCATCAAGAAGAAATTGATTTATGTTGGAGAACCATCAATAGAGGGTTTAAAATAAAGTATTGCTCAGAATCAATAGTTTATCATGTTGGTGGAGCTACTTTGCAACAAGCGAACCCCAAAAAAACATATCTAAATTTTAGAAATTCACTATTAATGTTAACCAAGAATTTACCACAAAATACTCTTTTTCAGGTTCTTATAATTCGAATGCTTCTGGATGGAATCGCTGGAATGAAATTCATCATAGAAGGTCAATTCTCTCATTGTTGGGCTATTATACGCGCACATTTTTCTTTTTATGGGTTATTTTTAAAGAATTATAAAAAAAGAGAAAAAAAACAGGTTGAAATATACTTTAAAACAAAAAGCATCGTTTATGGTTATTATGTTAAAAATGGCACAGTTTTTGCGGACATTATTTAACAATAATTTACATTTAAAATTAACATTTAAAAACTAACTTTGTAATTCACGTTTAATTAAAATTTGCATTCTATGAAAAAATTAATGATTACTCTATCGGCCTTAGCTCTTTTGACATCTTGTGTGTCTAAAAAAGAATATGCAGCTTTGGAAGCTAAGAATAAAGAAACTCAAGATTTATTAAATACTTGTACAGTAAAACTAAATTCTTGCTTAGAAGAAAAAGCGGGTCTTAAAGCAACTGTAGATGGGTTGAGAGAAACTAATCAACATTTAATAAGCACTTCAAAAGATATGACAATTTTGTCTACTAAAGGTGCCGAAAATATCGAAAAAGCTTTGGAATCTATCAAAGAAAAAGACTTGAAAATTACGAGAATGCAAGATGCTTTGACCAAAAAAGATAGTGTTACTCTTGCAGTTGTTACTAGTTTGAAATCTGTTGTTGGGATGAATGATCAAGACATCGAAATCAATGTTGATAAAGGCGTGGTATTTATCTCTATATCTGATAAAATGTTATTCAAAAGCGGTAGTTATGAAGTAAGTGATAAAGCTAAAGGAGTTTTGAGTAAAGTTGCGAAAGTGGTTAACGACAAACCAGACTTTGAATGTATGGTTGAAGGTCATACCGATACTGATGTTCTAAAAGGTAATTCTTGTTTAATTGACAACTGGGATTTAAGTGTAAAACGTTCTACGGCTATTATCCGTATTTTATCTAATGATTTAGGAGTTAATCCAGCGCAATTAATCGCGGCAGGTAGAAGTTCTTACGTTCCTTTGGTACCTAATGATTCTGCAGAAAATAAATCTAAAAACAGAAGAACTCGTATCTATGTAATGCCAAAAATAGATCAGTTCTATGATATGGTTGAAAAAGAAATGAAAAAACCAACTGCAGCAGCACCGGTTCAAAAATAAATCATTTTAAATATTAGAGATACGCCTCGAATAATTTCGAGGCGTTTTTTTTTACTTTTATTTTTTTTGAAATCAGTTTTTTAAAATTGGAATGAATCTAATTTTTGAGCTAAAAATTGAACACAAAAAAAGCAGAACTAAAGTCCTGCTTTTATGCATCCCTAATTTTTTCTTTAACAACCAATTAAATATAAATTAAGAATTACATGCTATAAATGCCTCTACATGAATTAATTTCTTAAATATTTCACTAATTAAGGCTTTTATTCTAAATTATCCAATTAATTTATAAAAAATTTAATATTTTTTTAAAGAATATCAAGACTTCCCTTACCTTCTCTGATTACAATTGGTTCATCTCCAGATAAATCGATAATTGTAGAGCCAATATTATCTCCATAACCGCCATCGATAACTAGGTCTACCAAATTTTGCCATTTTTCGAAAATAAGTTCAGGATCGGTTGTATATTCGATTACTTCATCTTCATCACGAATGGATGTTGAAACAATTGGATTTCCCAGTTGGCGCACAATTTCTAATGCAATGGAATTATCGGGTACACGAATACCAACGGTCGTTTTCTTTTTAAATTCTTTAGGTAAATTATTATTTCCTGGAAGAATAAAAGTATAAGGTCCTGGTAAGGCTCTTTTAAGCAATTTAAAGGTCGAAGTATTTATTTGCTTTACATAATCTGATAAATTACTCAAATCGTGGCAAATAAAAGAAAAATTGGCTTTTTCCAACTTGACTCCTTTTATTTTAGCAATTTTTTCAAGAGCTCGTGAATTGGTGATATCACAACCCAATCCATAAACGGTGTCAGTTGGATAAATAACTAAACCACCGTCTTTTAAGACTTTAACGACTTTGGCAATTGCTGCTTCGTTGGGTTTGTCTTCGTATATTTTTATAATTTGAGCCATGTCATTTTGTTTAAAGTTTAAAGTTTAAAAGTTTAAAGTTGTTCTGTAACAAAACTTGAAACCTTAAACCTGAAACATTTTTTATCCTATTATATCTAATTTTGCAAAACGCAACAATAATTTTTTTAAACCGCCTACTTCAAACTTGATTTCTGCTTTTTTATCAGCACCAACACCTTCGAGGTTGATCACTTGTCCTTTTCCAAAACGTTCGTGCATAACCACATTTCCAGCAACTAGTGTATTATCAAATAAATTAGCGCTTCCAGCTGAAGGATTACTTCCCGATACCGGTTTCAGTTTTCGAATACTAATATCCGATTTTGGCTCGTTATCAGCAACGTGTTTTGGTGGCGTACTTCCTATCGGTTTGGCCAGACGTAATTTGGATTTATCCACATCTCCAAAAATATCACCGTCAATCATAGGTTTGAAACGGTAATTGCTTTCGGCTGGTGTAAGATATTCCAAATATTGGCCATCAATTTCTTCAATAAAACGAGAAGGTTCACTGTCGGTCAATTTTCCCCAACGGTAACGTGATTGGGCATACGTCAAATACGCCTGATGCTCCGCACGAGTTAAAGCTACGTAAAATAATCGACGTTCTTCTTCCAATTCGCTTCGTGTACTCATACTCATGGCACTTGGGAACAGATCTTCTTCCATTCCTACCACAAATACATGAGGAAACTCAAGTCCTTTGGCTAGGTGAATGGTCATCAATGCCACGCGGTCTTCATCGCTGGTATCTTTATCCAAATCAGTTGCAAGTGCCACATCTTCCATAAACTCAGATAATGCACCACGAGCTCCATCAACCTCTTTTTGCCCTTCTATAAAATCCTTAACTCCATTCAGCAATTGTTCAATATTTTCAATTCGAGCCATTCCTTCAGGAGTAGCGTCTTTTTTTAATTCTTGAATCAACCCTGTTTTCTTGGCTACATGTTCTACAACATAAAATGCATCTTGATTCTCATTAATCACCTGAAAACTCTGAATCATCGTAACGAAATCCAATAGTTTCTGCTTCGTTCCTGAATTCAGCTTCAAGTCAATTCGCTCAATATTTTGCATCACTTCAAAAATGGAGCGTTTGTAATGATTGGCAGCAATTGTAAGCTTCTCGATTGTTGTATTTCCAATTCCACGTGCTGGATAATTGATAACACGTATCAAAGCTTCTTCATCTTTTGGGTTGATAACTAATCTCAAATAACACAGAGCATCTTTAACCTCTTTTCGTTGATAAAAAGACAAACCTCCGTAAATACGATACGGAATATCTCTTTTTCGCAAAGCATCTTCCATGGCTTTGGATTGTGCATTGGTGCGGTACAAAATTGCAAAAGCACCATTGTGCAACTGATGGTTCATTTTTTGTTCCCAAATGGTAGCAGCCACAAAACGCCCTTCTTCATTATCGGTAATACTGCGGTGTACTTTTATTTTAGGACCAAATTCATTGGCTGTCCAGACTACTTTGTCCAGTTTTACTTTGTTTTTGTCAATAATGGTATTAGCCGCTTCCACAATATTCTTGGTCGAACGATAATTTTGTTCCAGTCTAAAGGTTTTTACACCTTCATAATCTTTCTGGAAGTTCAAAATGTTATTAATGTTCGCACCACGGAAAGCGTAAATACTCTGTGCATCATCACCTACCACACAAATATTCTGAAATTTATCAGACAAAGCGCGAACAATCAAATATTGTGAATGGTTGGTATCTTGGTACTCATCCACCAATAAGTAGCGAAAACGGTTCTGGTATTTTGCCAAAACTTCTGGAAAACGAGTTAGTAATTCATTGGTTTTCAATAGTAAGTCATCAAAATCCATCGCACCCGACTTAAAGCATCGATCTACATAATTCTGATAAATCTCCCCCATTCTAGGCTTTTTGCTCATCGCATCGGCTTCTTGCAAATCGGGATCATTAAAATAAGCTTTTACGGTAATCAGGCTGTTTTTAAAATTAGAAATTCGACTCAAAACCTGTTTCGGTTTGTACACATCACGATCCAACTGCATTTCCTTGATAATTCCTGATATTGCACGTAAAGAATCCTGCGAATCATAAATCGTAAAATTCGACGGATAACCCAAATGTTCCGCTTCCGAACGTAAAATTCGGGCAAAAACGGAGTGAAAAGTTCCCATCCATAGATTTTTGGCTTCACTGGCACCAACAATATCCGAGATACGTTTCTTCATCTCCCTCGCTGCCTTATTAGTAAAAGTAAGGGATAAAATATTGAATGGATCAACACCAAGATGCATCAAATAAGCAATCCTGATGGTAAGTACACGAGTCTTTCCGGAGCCTGCACCCGCAATAATAATCATAGGACCATCCTTTTGTAATACAGGTTCACGTTGTGCCTCGTTAAGTTGTTCTATATATTTTTGCATAGAAAAAATTCAGTTTAATGCAAAAATAAGAATTTAAGAATGAATAAACGAGTCTTGACAGAATTCAGATAATAGAATTTAGATAGCAGTTTCTAGATAGAAAAAACTGAATTCAGGATTCTGCAATCTAAAAATCCTCTGGGCGTGACCACAATAGAGAAAGAGGCCAATATAGCTTGTGTCCATTCGCCTCTTTCTCTATTGTGGTCGGGTCATCCGTGCTACTTCGGTAGCTTACTCCTACCCCTCACGCGAGATTCTGCAAAAGCGGATACTTCGTTTTTAAAGAGACTAACAATGCACTCTTCAAAAAAAATCTAATTACCAACATCAATAATATCAATTTGATATACATACTTGAGATACAAAAAGAAAAAAGCAAGCGAGAGGAATAATATGGCAAGCCCAATAACTCCAGTATTTATTTTCAGGCCGGTTTGTGAAATTTCGATATTTGTGTCTTCAGATGATACCTCGGTGGTTTCCGATTTAGGTTTTAAAATATTTGCTTTTACCTGAACCTCCGTGAGCTTAAATTGTTTATACGACAGTATAATGCCCATCACTACAATAAAAACGACCATAATAAAAATAATTATACTGCTGTAAAACTGCCAAGCAAAACTACGCTGTTGGTGCATAACTGCAAAATCGTATTGTTTTAACTGTCGATCAAATTGGATGGAGTCATGAACAGAGTTTCCCGACGAACCAACTACATTAAGTTCCAACTGAGGTGGTCTCTGTATGTTTACCTTCTTCTTTTCAAGAGAATCATGTGTTACCAAAAACTCAGTCACCGCATCATCCTCGGTTTTAAGAGGTTTTTGTGCATGCATAATAACAGAACTTATACACAGTAATATAATTAGTATCCAAGTATTTAATAGTTTTAGTTCCATGTCATTCTATATTTTTTTTTGAGGAATTCAATATATTCAATTCTTAAAGTAATTTTTTCATCAATTGTAGCCTTCTTATATGCCTTTTTTTCAATTTTCATATAATCGCCTAACACATCCCTACTTGGATCAATACTCTCCATCGCATGACTTAAATCGTTTGAAATCCAATCGAGTAAAACATCGGCATATTTTTGTTTGCTTTTCAACGATTTATTTGAATTATTGGATAAATCGGAGGGAAAATGAAGACCTGGAAGATGCATAGCCATTACAATTTGCGGAGCTAATGGTTTGTATTGAAAAATAATCTTTCCATTTTTTATCATATCAAAAACTTTGGGATACACCTTTTTTAGCATAGCATCCTCTTTACTAAGTGCTAAGCCAAAATCTTTTGTTGGATAATACCAAAAATAGGGATTGCCACCAAGACTTGAATCTATGTAGATTGTAATTGGAAGAGTGCTGCCAGCGGGTGGAATCTGCACTAGAGACCAATTGCCCAAATACAACTCTTTCACCCTTCCTGGAGAAGAATTGAAAGGCTCTAATTCAGATTGGTCTGGATTAATTCCTAATTCAAGTTGGTCAACTATTTTTCTATACAAATCTTGTCTTACATAAAATTCTAATAGCATGTTATAATCTTGACGCAATGCAAACAAATCTATGTTTGCTTGTGTTTTTTGTAGATCTAGTTCTATAAGTTGAGAATTTAAACTTTCAATTGGGTCAATTGCCTTTACGCTATCCAAAAGCTTAAGTAAATCTTGATCTTCCGTTTGAGAAAAAGTGGCAATTGAAGATAACAGTAGAATAATGGCTAAATATAATTTCATAATTCCCTATTTAAGTAATTAAAAATATAGGTTATGAATTATTGTTGGGACAATAAGCTATGGAATTTTGAAATAAATAACACTCAATATCTTGTTAATCAAGTATTTCAAATGTACGTAATAATATTTAAAGTCAGTTGGAAACTAACGGGTTTTATTATAAAGTAAAAGAGATAGAGTAAAATTATTTATGTTTGTAACCCCTGACATAATCGATTACAAAGTTTTTAGGATAGATTTTGTCTTTTTTGTCCTCAATTTCTGTGGGAATTTCATAGATGCCTAACATAAATTGCATTGGATAATTTGGAGATTGTTTAATCTCTCTAATTTTTTGGTTGTCAATATAGAAAATCACTTTTTCAGGAGTCCATTCAGCCGAATAAATATGAAATTGGGTGACATCAATGTCAAAATCATCTTCATAAAAGGCTTCTTTTAATTTTGGGTCATTGAATTTATGAATTCCATAGCCAATTTTAGCTTTGTTTTTCTGAACATTAAAACCTTTAACTTCAAAAATGCAAATCTCCGCTGATTTTTCGGGTCTGTCTTCAAATCCTATCATCCACAAAGCCACAACATTTGATTGGGTATCTAATGATTTGGCTCTAATTTCAAAAAATCCATATTGAGGCAAATAGGTTTTGGCTGCGTTTTGCTTTTCTCTTACCACACAATTTGGATTAAATTTGTGCTGTCCAATGGCACTGCCAACTTCTCCGGAAAAAACGCCTGTTTGAATTGAAGAACATTTTACATCTCCGTTAAATTCGGGACACCAAGGCTTTTGTTCTTCTGTAATTTGTAAAACCAAATTACCATTATTAATTTCATATTGTGGCTGGGACATTTTCTTCGAACTCCATTGTGGTAAATAGAACGGAAACCAATTTTCGGTATTGATTGTATCTTTTTCAAACTCATCGTTGAATTCCAAAACAAAATTTTCTTTTATCTTGGGATTTGCTGGGAAATCATTTTTTGAAAACTGTAGTTTCATGTTTTGCGAGAAGATTTGGTTTTTATTTGAAAGATAAAAATAGAAGTTATTTGGTTATTAAGATCAATTTGGATACAACTCCTTAATACGGGCAATCGATTTTTGTACCAATTGTTCCAATATAGGGATATCAATATCTTCTAATTTTTGAATGTATAAACACGCTTTACTAGTTTTATGTTTTCCTAATTTGGAAAGTAATGTTTCTTTTTCTTCAAAAGTGGAAGCAAGATACACCGTTATGGCATTTTTCCGTGAAGCAAGCCCGACAAGTGGTGCATTTCCACCATGCCCACTTTCGTATTTGTAATTATAAATACCAAAACCAACAATCGCTGTCCCCCACATTTTGGATTCATAACCGGATAATTTGTTTAGTAAGTCGATTATTGACTTACAGTCTTAACACCTTTTCACATCATTTATGGATGCTAAAAAATCGGCGACACTATTTTCGGTTTCAATTGTCTTATTTTTTGCCATGCGGTAATTTTAAAAATTGTATAGTTATTTAGCCTAGATATTTTAAAGATAAAAAAAAGCCACGACTTTTTAAGATCGTAGCTTTTAGTTTTTATATGTAGTACTTTTTTTTTTGACGCATTATGCGACGAATTACATCTAGGCTATAACAAAAACACGAACTAAATCGCTGTTATTGAATGATTACTATAAACTCAATTCGTTATGTTTTTTTTAGATGCTTTTTTTAAGGAATAAGAAGAAAACAGTCAGTATCAAAAAAAGAAAAGTAAATTTCAAGAAAAGTAACATTCTTTCTGAAACTAGATTTAATTCTGATTCGTCGTCATGGTATTCACTATTTATAAGTTTTGCTCTGCTATTATAAACTTTGACTTTTCCTTTAATAAACTTTGACGATTTTTTTTTCTTTTGTTTTTGCTCTACTATTGAATATTGATTTTGATCATATTCGAATTTATTGTCTTTTTGATCTATAAATTCTCTTACATGATTTGTATCAATTTCAGGAATTATATTTTTCATGATTACCTTATATTATAAATAATTGTATGGCAGTATTCAAACTTGTATTACTGTCTCTAAATGTTTAAATCTGTATCAGTTTGAGTACAAGTTTAATGCCAAATATTTATGATATTGGGTTGGAACTGAATATTTAAATTAAAATTAACAATTGTTAGCTTGTCAATTTATTGATTGTCATTAAAATAATCATACATAGGTATTTCCCAAAGGTTTAGAAATTGCTTAGTATTTCGTAATGAATATTTCGAAAAACGGATATACTATTGCTATAATGAAACTACTTTCCTTAGAAGAAAAATAAAAAAAGCTATGATTTTGTTTAAATCATAGCTTATGGTTTTTGTGTATTGTAGCTTTTTTATAAAACCATTATATTTCAATCATTGCTTTCACAAGCAAAAATTATATTTTATTAAATTTAAATTTTTGTCCTCCAACAGAAGCCTCATACATAAGTCCTCCTTTTTGCATGGTAAACACCATAACACCGTTAGTATATTTTGCATTTCCTGAAGCGCCAGCTTTTGCGGCTACGGCTGAAACTTGAGCTGCAAACTCAAATTTACTTTGTTTAAAACGTTCCATTGCCGATTTTGACTCAAAAAATATTACCTCACGATATGCTTGCCCTCCAGCCTGAAAACCAATACTTAACTGAGATAACTTTGCCATGCCTATCAAATGATTATTTTCATAAACAGCTCCATTACCAGCTGCTCCTCCAACTCCGACTCCACCCTTACCAACATTCGGAAAAATGACATAGCCGTAGGCATTGTCAAAAATTGATTTCATGAGATGGTCGGTTTTAATAAACTCAGCTTTTGACGTATTGCTGTCAGCTATAATTTTATCCTTTTTAGAGTCTGATTGTCCGAATATAGATGTCGTGCCAATAACACAAATCATCAACATTACCCAAATAACATTTAATTTTTTCATAGTATAAGTATATTAAATTGTTTGTAAAATTTCTTTTATCAAAGTTAATACAAATTTCTTATATGATTGCAAAATGAATCTGATTATCAGTGCTATAAAATATTTTTTTTAAAAATTATACATAAATATATTTCTTGATACAATTATTTTATTGAGTTAATTGTCCTGCAAAATATAAAATGCAGAATCTATCAATGCACGTTATTTATTCGTAAATTAGCTATGCTATTAGTTTATTAATTAAAATCTGTACTACTATGAAAAATTTAGGCCTATTCTGTTTGTTATTGGCTTGCATTGGACTCCAAAGCTGTAAAAAAAATGAACCCCAAAAAGATGTTGAAGCTGCCAAAGCCAAGGTTGAAGAGCCTATTAGTGTGGCATGCTATAAAGCGTTGTATGAGAATGATACAATTGAATTAAAAATCAACACTTTAAAAGATAATAAAATCACAGGAGATATGGTGATGAAAATTATGGATATGCCTGTAAAAACTGGAAAAATTGTCGGTGGGTTTCATGGAGACACCTTATTTGTAGACTACACCTTTTTTCAGGGAACGTATGATAAAAAAATATTCAAAAATCCAATGGCAATGTTAAAAAAAGGTAACGAACTCATTCTGGGCAGTGGGAAAATAGAAACTTATTTGGGACGCTCTTATTTTGCCAAAGGCACCCCAATCGATTTTGAAAAAGTCAAATATAAATTTACAACCGTTGAATGTGTTGATAAATGATTATTAGTAAATTCTAATTAAACACGAATTTTATTAATTATCACTAATCGATGTGGTTGTTGCAGTATCGTAATAATTCCAGAAAGTAATTAGTGACAATCCGTGAAATTCGTGTTTGTTTTTAAATTTTATCAAAAAGACTAAAAAACATATACCAATTCCATTCCCAGTTTTCTCCCTTATCGTCCGAAAATGCCTGACTCCAAATGGGATTCTCTTTGTCCCTCGCATCCCAACGGAATACAACAATTATTTCCTTCCCATTAAAAGTGTCTTTGGTAAAAAAATGAGCGATGCTGTTTTCAAACGAACCCACAACACCTGGCTGTAAAACTCCTTCATTGGAGTCAGCCCAGTAAATAGTCCAAAGTTTTGTTTTTGGATTAAAAAGTCTCAATGACATTCCTTCAAAAGGCTCACCATCAAATGTTGCAAGATAATTGTCAATATTTCCAATGCCATTCAGTATGCTATACATTTCCTGAGTAGATTCAAACTCAATCCATTCTTTACAGTTGTTCAATCGTGATTTTAGTTTGCGATTTTTGAGTTTCCATTTCCCCTGATAAAAATCAAAATCATGTTTGGATGAAGTTGGCGAAGCTATAATTACTAAATTTTCATTTTCATCAAACTTTACTTTTGGGACTTCGATTGTGTTTTTGTTCTGTAGCATTTTGTTTGGTTCGGAGTTTAAAATTTGTTGATGTTTGCTGGTTTGGGATTAAATTAAGCCTATCATTCAGATTTGTCAAATATTCCAAATACAAAACCAACTGCCCATTAAGACAATTACCAAAATCCGTTGTAGTAGCTGTTGTGCGTTCGGTTTTTATTCAATCTGGTTGAAATTCTGAGAAAATGATATATTTTCCACTATTATTTTTTCTGTAAACTAACATTTTTGATGAGTTTTCTTTTTTCACAATACTATCATTTGTTCTTAAACTGTCAGTTTTAAAAAAAGTATAACTATTTAAATCTAGTTCAGTTCCATTTTTATCATATAACTCACATCTCAGGGCAGGAGTAATATTAATTTTAGCAATCGAAAAATTTATTTTCTGCTTAAATTCTTTTTTTGAATAATAAGTATAACAAAAATAATTTATCGTCAATACACAAATAAAGAAAATCGGAATAAATAAAATTTTCTTGTTAGCTTTCATAAATATTAATTTCTGTTTTTGGATTCGTTCGGTTAAACTGACGCATAACTTTAGATTTGTGTGATTAAATCATTTTCAATATTGCTAAAATATAAAAAAAATACGCATTAAATCTTAGAATAATTATTTTTAAAAGTTCTTAAAAATACCAAAATATCTTCATTTTTCCTTAAATCCGTTTTGTTCGCGTAAAGGATAGCAGCAAGCTACCAAAGTAGCGCGAATAGCCTGACCGCCAATAGGAAAAAGGGCGTATAAGCAGTATTATTGGTTGCCCTTTTTTCTAGTGGAGGTTACGCCCAAATAACAATAAATATTACTTGAAAAAGACATCGTAGGCAAAACGTAGCAGTGTGCTTATAACAACTACCAAAAAGAAGATTCGGATAAATTTGTTCCCTCGATTGATGGCGAGTTTGGCGCCTATCCACCCTCCTATTGCGTTGCTGGCAGCCATGGGTAAGGCGATGGCCCAAATGATTTTGCCTTTGAGCATAAACAGGCAGATTGAACCAAAATTGGTGGCGAGATTGACCATCTTGGCATTTGCAGAAGCATGCAGGAAATCAAATCCCATTATTGCGATGAAAGCAACAACCAAGAAGCTTCCAGTTCCTGGTCCTATGAATCCGTCGTAAAAACCCACCACAAAACTGATTCCCACAGCATTCAAAATTTGAGTTCTGGCAGAAAGGTCTCTAACTTGATGTTGCCCGAAATTCTTCTTTGCATACGTATAAATAGCTAAGAGAGAAAGGACTACAAGTAGTATAGGTTTCATGAAATCATTGCTCACATAGGTCAATAATGTCGATCCCAAAAAGGCAGCAGGAAAAGCCAACAGCATCATAATAATTAGGATTCTCCAATTGATAGTGACTCTTTTTAAGTATTGGTAAGCTGCAAATGAGGTGCCACTAAAGGCAGGGATTTTCAAAGATCCTATCACGGTTGAAACGGGAAGATTGGGCAGAAGTATGAGCCCCACAGGTGTTTGTATAAGTCCACCTCCTCCTACAATGGCATCTATAAATCCCGCGAAAAAGGCAGCTAAACAAAGTAATACGATGATGTAGGTTTCCATACAATAAGTTTCAATTCGGAATAATTATTTTGAAGTTCAGCGCTCTGTCTTTGAGTTGAGCTTCATTTTGCTCGAAAAGGCACGAAGAGGCAAAGAAAACAGTTTGAAACTTTGGGACTCTGCGGCTTAGCGAGAAAAGACAAAAATACCAATCCACTTTATATTATTGCGATAAATTTGCGATTGATTTAGTTTCAAAAACATTATTTTTGCTTTTTTTAAAACGAAAACAAAATGGATTTATCAAAATTGCTTGAACTACTGAGTTATACCTTGCCAGCCATTATCACAGGGATGGTTGCTTATTACTTTTTTAATTTACACACTAAAAATGAGGAAGGAAGACGTCGCTATTTATTGATGAAAGAGGGACAAAAAAACTCTATGCCCTTGCGTTTGCAAGCTTATGAGCGTATGACTTTGTTTTTGGAGCGTATTAGTCTTTCCAATTTATTGATTAGAATTTCTCCAATTTCGACGGATAAAAATGATTACAGCAATTTTGTTATTGCTCAAATTGAACAAGAATTTGAACACAATTTAGCGCAACAAATCTACATGACTGATGAGTGTTGGACAATCATCACGACTGCCAAGAATGCTACAATTCAGATGATTCGTAAAGCGGCTTTGAGCCCTGCTGTGAATAACGCCGATCAATTGAGAGAAGCTTTATTGAATGATTTGATGGATAGACAAACACCAAGCAGTGCTGCCCTGGGATATATCAAAAAAGAAGTGAGCCAGATGTGGTAACTTTTGAGTTTCTAAGATTCTGAGAAACTAAGATTCGGACTTTTTTGTCTTAGAGTCTTAGCAACTTAGAATCTTAGGATCTTTTTCATCACCTCATTTCACTCATCACTTCGCTTTTGTTTTGGGCATATAAAAATCCAAGTTGCCACCATTTTTTCATTTTCTTTTGATCAAAAATGAGTGCATTATTGGTTAGTTTGGTTGGGGTGTAGTATAAATTGAGTTTTACATTATGGTTTGTAGCGGACAGTTTTCCTATAGAGACATCATGTTTCCCAAGCTGATCCAAAGAAAACAGAAACAAATCAATCATTAGTGAAAAGGGGTTCTTTCCCAAAGTGGTTTTGGTCAATGTGATTTCGGTTTCCAAGATAATAACGTCTATTTCGGTGGCACCGCGATGAATGGCTTCACGAATGGGTACCAAACTTGAAAATCCACCATCACCGTATTCACATCCCCCTTTTTTGACCAAACTCATAAACGGAATGTAGTTACTCGATATCCAAATCCAATCGCAAAATTCATTGTACGTACAGTCTTTAATGGATTTGTATTCAGCTTCGTTTTTGGAAATATTGGTAACGGTTACAATGACATCTATTGGTAACGATTTCAGGTATTCAAATTCAGAAACCGTTAGATTGGTTTTGATAAATTTTTGAAGGTTTTTGCTTTCGCCAAAAGTTCGTTTTCCTCTCAAAAATTGCCGAATGACATTAAAATGGTTTATAGTTACGTAATTTATTTTGTTTTTCTTTTTGATAATAAAAGGATTGATGTCAAATATCTGATCCATATTGACACTCGTGTAAATTGTATGGAGTTTCTCAATATTCCCTAATGCCAAATGCGGAATTAGCAAGCTTCCGGTAGATGTTCCTAAAAATAGATCGTAATTCCGTCCTTTATTTTGCAACAAATACTGGGCGACACCACCTGCAAATGCGCCTTTACTGCCTCCTCCTGAAATTACTAGTGCTCGCATGATTTTAGATTTTTGATTGCTGATTAACGATTTTTGATTTACATCTGAATTCTCAGATCGTTAATCAAAATTCTTAAATCTTTATTCTTTGAGTAATCTATTCAATTGAAATTGTTCTTTTTCGTTCAAACTAGGTAATATAGTTTGGAACGTAGTTCTGATTTCAGGATTTTTTAATAAAATCCGAATATTTTCTCTTCCAAATTTAGAAAATTGCCACATATGATGCGTGGTGGCATTGACTAAATTCTTCAAAACAGCCTCGTTGATAACGTCAAAATTAATTAGGTATTCCAAAGCGTTTTGTCGTGTTGTGGCTTCATAATTAGTCGAAGAATAATTAATCAATTCCTGAAGAACGGTTTCCTTATTGGCTGAATATTCAGGTGTTGAAATGGCCAATGACAACCATAAAATACGCAGATTGAAATCATTAAATCCTACCCAATCTTTGGTTTTTGCTAAATATTCCGCTCTTTTATTTTCAAAACTATTCCACAAATAATACAGTGCAAATTCTTGGGTTTGATAGGATTTATCATCCAGCAATGTTTCGTAATCGGTTCTGAATTCTTCGGGTATTTTTTGTAGCGTACTTGCAACAGCTTGACGAACTTGAATATTTTGGGTTTGCAACGCCAATAGCAATAATTGTTTTTTATCTTCGAATTTCTCTTTCATTAATTGGCCAACAATAGACGCTTTTACGGTAAAATACACATCCGATTCCAGTGTTTTTTCGAAAAAAGCATATTTGTCTGCCAACGGTTTGTTTCTGAGTTTGGCAACTTCAAGCTGTACTTGCATTGCTTTATTTTTAGCTAATAATCCATTGGCTATTTCGCTATTAAAAGCTGATGATTCCAACCAAACTTTACTGAAATTTTCCAAATCATAATTAGATACTTTTTTGATTTCTTCGAAGAAATTTTGCGTTGTCACATTTTTGTACGCATATTTCTTTAGATAATTCTTCACTGCTTTTCTGAAGGCTTTCTCCCCTATTCCTTCGCGCAGAACATGTAACGCCCAAGCCCCTTTTTTGTAAAATGACAACGAACTGGCTTTGGCGTTCAGTACCGGAATGGTATCGGTTTTGGAGGCCTGTTTAAGTTGCATAGACGATTCGTATAATTTAGAATAAAAATAATCTTCCCCATAAATTTCCTTTTCGGCTAATAATGCATAATAAGTTGCAAATCCTTCCTGAAGCCAATGGTCTTTCCCGCTTTGTGCCGTAATCAAATCGCCAAACCATTGATGAGCCAGTTCATGGGCATTCACATTGGTATAACTTCGATCTTCAAAGCCAATGTTGTCAACAACATATCGGGTTGTAAATAACGTAGTACTTGTATTTTCCATACCAGCATACAAAAACTCAGAAACCGGAACTTGTCTATAGATTTCCCAAGGGTACTTCACTCCTATTTCTTTTTCCAGAAAGTCAAATATTTCTTTAGAGTATCGATAGGTAGGTTCTTGTTTAGCAATATCTTTTGGATTTATATACATTTCTAATGGAATTCCTGATTTGGCTTTTTGTGTTCCTCTATCATATTTTCCAATTGCAATCATCAATAAATAGGAACTCATTGGCTTTTTCATTTGATAACTCCAATATATTACACCATTATTTTCGACCTTGTTTTTTAAAATACCGTTGGATACCACTTGGTATTTCGAATCAAAAACAATATCCATGTTGAAAATCACCTTTTCATTGACATCATCAAAACTCGGAAACCAATGACTGGTGTATTTTCCTTGTCCTTGTGTCCAAATCTGTAAATTGTCTGTTTCTTCAGAACCTACAAAATACATGGTTTGTTTGGGTTTGGCTTCGTATGTAAATTGAACTGAGTTTTTTCCTTTTTGGAACGGATAAATTAATATCAATTCTTTTCCGTTAGTTGTAAATGGGATTTTTTTTTCATTCAGTTCCACTTCTGAAAAAGTCATATTCTGCGCATCAATTTTGATGGTGTCAATAGGTTTCAGCACTTCAAAACAATAAGTAATCGCACCTGCAATACTTTTATTATTTGGATTAATTGATATTTGCCCATTTACATATTTAAAATCAACCGATTTGGTTTGTTGTGCGAATGCAAATGTGGATAGAAATAGGAAAAAATACTTCATTAAAATTGAATTTGTTGCTAAGTTATCCAAAGTTACAAAGGTTTTACCAACAAATCGAACATAATTTGTAAGTTTACTTCCAGAATAAATTAATAGAAAACAATTGAAAAAGAAAGCCCTATTTAATTGGAGCAGCGGCAAAGATTCTGCCTTGGCACTGTACAAAATTCAGCAAAATGATGAATACGAAATCAGCTGTTTGTTAACCAGTGTAAATCAGCAGTTTCAACGTATTTCTATGCACGGTGTTCGGGTAGAATTATTAGAACAACAAGCCCAAAGCATTAGATTAGCGCTTGAAATTATGCAAATTCCAGAAATGCCGACTATGGAAGTGTACGAAGCAGTTATGCAAACTACGCTCTCCAAATTGAAGAATCAAGGCGTTACTCATTCTATTTTTGGAGATATTTTTCTGGAAGATTTGAGGAAATACAGAGAAGATAAATTAGCCGAAATAGGTTTTGAAGGAGTGTTTCCGCTTTGGAAAGTGCCAACTCTAGATTTGATTCAGGAATTCATCGCATTAGGCTTCAAAACAATTGTGGTTTGTGTCAACGAACGATTTTTAGACAAGAGTTTTGTAGGACGTGTCATTGATCAAGATTTTATCAATGATTTACCTGAAAATGTGGATGTTTGTGGCGAAAATGGAGAATTCCATACGTTTACTTTTGATGGGCCCATTTTTAGTAAACCGATTCAGTTTGAAGTTGGGGAAGTGGTTTATCGCAAATATGAAAAACCAAAAGAGGAAGATTCATCTGATACCGCTTGTGATACTTCAGCTTCGGATGCTTTTGATTACGGATTTTGGTATTGCGATCTGCTTTCAAAATAAGTATATAAAAAAGCTCCGTAATTTAAGAAATACGGAGCTTTTAGGTTTATTTTATAGACTGTCCGCGACTAGTACCAAAGCTATAAAATTAGCCACAGATTCAAAAGATTAACACAGATTTCTTCAATAGGATCTATATAATCTGTGTTAATCTTTTGAATCTGTGGCAAAAAAAGACATGTACGAATTATGGACAGCCATATCACTTTAAATAAACGTTCTAGTCTAGTTTTGGTAAATTATAATTATCAAAAAGACTTTTTTCAGCCATAAGCGCTTCTATTTCACTTGATTTCCTCGGGGCTTCACTAGATAAATTTACAGGAGCATTATCTGTTACTAATATGTCGTCTTCGATTCGTACCGCAATTCCCCACCATTTTTTATCACAATCACTACCATTTGGAATATAAATTCCAGGTTCTACCGTTAATACCATATCTTTCTCGAATGTGTTGTACATACCTGGATCGTGCACATCCAGTCCTATATGGTGTGAAGTTCCATGAGGGAAATATTTTCTGGAGTCTTCAGCCTTATTAATGATTCCTAATTTCATTAAACCATTGGTGATAATATCACGAGCGGCTTTATCTGGGTCGGTAAAGCTATTTCCAATTTTAACTGTTGCAATACCTGCCTCTTGAGCCTCATAAACCAAATCATAGATGATTTTTTGCTCTGGTGAAAATTTACCGTTGGCAGGAATTGTTCTTGTTACATCGGCAGTATAACCATGGTATTCAGCTCCTAAGTCCATTAAAACCAAATCATTTTCAACCTTCATCTTGCTGTTTTCGATGTAATGCAAAACACAACCATTGTTTCCGGCTCCTACTATGGAAGGGTATCCTTCATACTCACTGCCATATTTTTTATACACAAATTCGTGAATTCCTTGAATCTCTGCTTCAGACATTCCTGGATGCATTGCTTTCATTGTTTCGCGTTGTCCCATTGCTGAAATACGAACTGCTTTGGTCAATAAAACCATTTCTTCCTTAGACTTAACCTCACGTAAACTCGCCATATAGGTTGTGATCGCTTTGGTGTCTATATTCGCTTTTTTTGCAGCAATAGTTTTGGTTGTATTGATTTCATTTTTGATATTAGAATCGGTTTTGGTTTCTGTTTTTGTATTGTAGCCAATTTGAGCTTTAAATGAACCGACTAATTTGTACAAATCAGCCTCTTCTTTCTTAGAGTCGCGATAATCATCTTTGAAATCCGTAAAAAATACATTGCTAAAACTATAAAAATCAATACCAGAGTTTAAAAATTCCTTTCCGTTAAGGGCATTCTCAAAACCTAAACTTTTTTTGGCTCCATCAACTCCCAAGCGCACACCTGTCCATTGTTCTGCTCTTGGATTTTTTTCTTGAACGTAAAGCAGTTCGTTATATGTTTTACCATCTTTATTTGTTTGATTATCCGAAAAAATAACCAAAACACAATTAGGTTCTTTATATCCGGTCAAATAATAAAAATTTGGATCCTGATGGTATATAAAATCGACATCATTTGCTCTATTTCGAACAGCATTTCCAAAAAATACCGCTACACTATTCTTTGGCATTTTTTTACGTAAAGCCTCTCTTCGTTCCTTGTGAAATTGAGCCGATAAATAATCATTAGGGTTGCCATTCTGAGCTATTGTTGAACAAATCATAGCCAGAGTGAGAATAATAGAAAGTTTAAATTTCATTTTTGTTTTGGTTTAAGGATTTGATTTTGATTAATTGGAAGTAAATATAAATATTTTTTGCAGTTGGCATATTTTTTTCTTCCTATGTAATGTTAAAAACGGGAGTTTGATTAATAATTTTGGAGCAGAAAAATTAGGTGTTTTTAGGAAATATCGTCCCGCTTTTCGTTGCAATCTTATGTCCCGAACCCCGGGCCATAAGGATTTCCACTGCTATCGGGGCTAAAGGTTAGCATTCTGTCTTTTTTGTTGTCATTTAGAAAAAGAAAATAGTAACAACCGCGATCTGGTTATAAATAAAAAAAAGAACAATAAAGTAAAAACACTTTAGAGTTCTCTTTTCCAAAATTGCAATAATTGAAATTAACCAAACATCAAATTATTAACAATGCGGGTAAACAATCCTAATCAATTTACCTTTTCGTAATCTAATCCAGGTCCGTCACAGTTTTTCCAGGTACTGGACAAAGTAGCAGAAGCTGAAAAATAAAGTTCTTCTTTTAGATTCCCATAACAGCTTCCTATGAGTTCGCTTTCTTTGGGATATGTTAATTCTAAATACAATACATCAGAAATATTTTGAGTAGTATATGTCCCCGAAACTGTTGTTTTTACTGTGTTTCGGGTTCTGGATTTTGTAAATGTACCGTCATTGTTGAATAAATAGGAATCTTGCCAATCCATTGCAGTTCCTGTGGTTTCCGAATTAATCATAGAGCCAGACATTTTTACTAATGTCCATTTTCCATGATAATCGGTTGTAGTTGTGGTTTCTTCTTTGTCTTTTGTACAAGAAGAAAAAACAGCAAGGAAAACAACAATAATAGCAAGACTTTTCATCCTTAAGTTTTTGGAGTTACTTAATAAGATGCTTTAAATTGCAAAAGGTTGCGTCAAATTATAATTATTTTTTTGAAAAAGATGAATTTATCTTTCCTCATACATTTTCAACAACTGTGTTACGGTATTCCAATTACGAATGGTTGCCGTTACATTAAGTTTTTTCTCGATGTATTTTTGGTCAAATCTCGTTTTCCCTGCTCCTACAGAATATTTTATGTAGATTCTACTTTCGTCGATATTTGCTTCATCAGGTTTTACCTGACTCATTTTTAAATCGTTGATATTGTCGCTTCGCAAGGCTATGGAAACAAAAGCCACATATAACTTTTTAGAATCAACGTCTTTTTCTTTTAGAAATGGATTGTTTTTGAGACTTTTTTCTAAATCGGATTTTCCAATGACTACGATAGGAACTTCATGTCCAAAAGCTTTGAAAATTTCCTGTTTGATTTTGAAACCAACTGATGCCGCATTTTCCTCCTCAGTATCCACAAAAACATTTCCCGATTGGATATACGTTTGCACATTTTGAAAACCAATAGCTTCTAAAGTTGTTTTCAAAGCGTCCATTTTTATCATATTGTGACCGGAAACATTGATGCCACGAAGAAGTGCGAGATGAGTTGTCATTTTTTATTTTTTATAATTGTAAAAGTATCGTGTTTATTGATGGTAAATGATAGTTTGTTAAATTTTTACCTTTACAACCACTTTTTTTACTTTCGAAATTTGTCCTGCTTTTACACATGGTCTATGAAGATCCTCCGGAAAAAATATGGTAAACATTCCTTCCTCCACTCTAATCATTGAAGTTTCTCCATTATAGAATGTATAATCTTTTTCTAGGTCTTCTTCAACAGAAACCTGATTAGTCAAAGGGGTAAATCCCATTAATTCAACCCCCTGAATTACATACTGAATATCGATGTATTTGTGGTGCCCTTCCAGGATGCAATCTTTTTCTTCTTTGGTGTCATATTCTTGAACAATGGCAAAAACATCGTCATTATCGATTTGGTGTTTCCCTGATTCTATTGCGACTAAATCAGTTTCGGTAATAAACTCAAATCCTTTAGCCAATCTTTTGGTAAGCTTACTGTATAGTCTGTAATTTTCAATTTTATCGATAACCATTTTATGTTTTTTTAATTTGTTTTCAAAGGTATTGTGAATTATAAGAATTTCCTAAACAATCCCATTTCCAAATTTCCCAACAAAAAACTATCTTCGCTTTCTAAAAAAGAGAAAAGAATATAGAACAAAGAGAATAGACTCCAAAAATCTAAATTCTAGAATCTGCAATCTAAATTCTGCAATCTAAAAAATGTCCAATAACCTCCTAGAAACTCCAATAGAATTCCTCAAAGGCGTTGGTCCCAATCGGGGCGCGTTGTTGCGTAAGGAATTAGGGATTTTTAAATACGGAGATTTAGTCAATTTTTTTCCGAATCGCTATATTGATCGCACTCGTTATTATAAGATTAATGAGTTGCAAAACAATATTGCCGAAGTACAGATTATTGGTAAAATCATTAATATCAAAACAGTTGAATTTGGTCGCAACCAAAAACGACTAGTAGCCACATTTGTTGATGATACAGGACAAATGGATCTCAACTGGTTTCAAGGTCACAAATGGATTAAAGAGAGTTTAAAACTCAACGAAGTTATTGTGATTTTTGGAAAATGCGCGCAATATGGTAGCCAATACAGCATGGCGCATCCCGAAATCGAGTTGTTGAGTGAGTACGAGAAAAGTTTGCGTTCCGCCATGCAGCCCGTTTATCCATCAACCGAAACGTTGGCAAATCGCGGCATAACGAATCGCGTGGTAAACAAAATGATGCAGCAATTGTTTCTCGAAACACAGGCATTATTCAGTGAAACCCTGCCTTCTTATTTGACAAGCGAACTCAAACTGATTCCCAAAAACGAAGCTTTATTCAATATACATTTTCCCAAAAGTGCCGAAATTTTGGCGAAAGCCCAATTCCGATTAAAATTTGAAGAATTGTTCTTCATTCAATTGCAATTGATAACGAAGAATTTGATTCGGAAACATAAAATAAAAGGACATCCTTTTTCAGTAGTTGGAGATTTTTTCAATGATTTTTATCAAAATCACCTACCATTTGAATTAACAAATGCCCAAAAAAGGGTTATCAAAGAAATTCGAACCGATATGGGCAGCAATGCCCAAATGAACCGATTACTGCAAGGTGATGTGGGATCCGGGAAAACCATTGTGGCTTTTATGAGTATGTTGTTGGCATTGGATAACGGTTTTCAAGCCTGTTTGATGGCGCCAACAGAGATTTTGGCCAACCAGCATTTTATAGGATTGTCTGAATTGGCAGCTTCCTTAAATATCAACATAAAAATACTCACGGGTTCGACCAAAATAGCGGCTCGTAGAATCATTTACGAAGAGTTGGAAAATGGTACTTTACAAATACTTATCGGTACTCACGCTTTATTGGAAGACAAAGTAAAATTTCAAAATTTAGGATTGGCGATTATTGACGAGCAACACCGTTTTGGAGTGGAACAGCGATCCAAATTGTGGAAGAAAAATACAGTTCCGCCTCATATTTTGGTTATGACGGCCACCCCTATTCCTAGAACTTTGGCGATGAGTTTATATGGAGATTTGGATATTTCCGTTATTGACGAATTGCCTCCTGGTAGAAAACCCATTCAAACTGTACATCGTTTTGACTCGAATCGATTGAAAGTTTGGAAATTCATTCGGGATGAAATTGCGCTGGGACGCCAAATTTACATCGTCTATCCGTTGATTCAGGAGTCGGAAAAAATGGATTACAAAGACTTAATGGATGGTTACGAGAGTATTTCTCGCGATTTTCCATTACCTCAGTATTCAGTTTCAATTCTTCATGGAAAAATGAAACCTGCAGACAAAGATGAAGAAATGAAACGCTTTGCCGAAGGTAAAACCAATATTATGGTTGCCACAACCGTAATCGAAGTTGGTGTAAATGTGCCTAATGCGAGCGTGATGATTATAGAAAGTGCCGAGCGTTTTGGATTATCTCAACTCCATCAGTTGCGAGGTCGCGTGGGACGTGGTGCCGATCAAAGTTATTGCATTTTGATGACTTCCTTCAAATTGTCAAGTGACAGTAAAACCCGCATGGAAACTATGGTAAGTACTAATGACGGTTTCGAAATAGCCGAAGTCGATTTAAAACTTCGTGGTCCTGGGGATTTGATGGGAACTCAACAAAGTGGCGTACTGAACCTTCAAATTGCCGATATTGTTCGAGACAGGGATATTTTAATGTTGGCAAGAAACTATGCCATAAAAATTCTGAAGGATGATGCTCCTATGCAAAAACCGGAAAACGCTATCCTAAAAGCAGTTTTTATAGAATTGACCAAAAAGAAAAATATTTGGAATTATATTAGTTAGTTACTAAGGTTCTGAGATGCTAAGATTCTAAGTTTTTTTTGGATGACTGAAAAAAAAACAAAAATCTTTCCCTTTAGCCCCGATTACTTCACTTTACATTTATTTTTATAGGAGTTCAGTGAACTTCGTTTACAGTTAAAATCATTATATGCCGGGGTTCGGCATATAATATTGTAACGGAAAGCGGGTTCCATACTTACTAAAAACACCACATCTTTCTGCTCCAAAATCATAATTTAACTCCTATTTCAAACTGGAATTCGGCTAATTATTTATTATGGATAAAAGTGGATTATTTAAATCTCAAAAATGCAAATTAACAAAGATTTAGAATCTTAGCATCTTAGCATCTTAGCATCTCAGTAGCTTAGAAACTTCCCTTTCCAATTAAACCTTTCTATTTTTTTACTGTCTAAACCTTTAAGTCAAGTAGCAGTTTTGGCTTAACTTTAATATTTGTATGTACAAACGTTAAATAAAAATTAACAATTCAATTTTTCACAATTCTAAAACCTAAATTTGTCTTTTCCTTATCAAAGGATATGTTAAACTTCTTTTACATTTATAAAATGAAAATAAAAAATCTTGTTTATGCCTTATTGTTAATAGGGTTTGGTGGATTTATTGCCTACAGAATTTCTTCCAATAATGCCAAAAATAGTGGTCCAAAAGACAAAGATGATAAAGATAAACCAATGACTGTAACAGGCATTGTAGTTCATCCTAAAACTTTTGATAATAATTTATCACTTTCGGGTTCTATCGAAGCCAACGAACAAATCGAAATTCGTTCGGAAGTTTCAGGTATTGTTGAAGGCATTTATTTTCAGGAAGGAAGTAATGTGACAAAAGGACAACTATTGTTCAAAGTTAATGATATTGAATTAAGGGCTCAATTAGCTCAAGCCAATACCAAAGAAGGGTTGGCGGCCGAAAATGAAAGAAGAGCTAAATTATTACTTCAAAAAGAAGCAATTAGTCAAGAAGAATATGATATTGCAAGAGCTGACCATAAATCAACTCAAGCGCAAAGCCAATTAATCAAAGCACAAATTGCGAAAACATCGGTTCGTGCCCCTTTTTCGGGAAAAATTGGACTTCGTTCTATTTCGCCAGGAATTTATATTACACCAACAGTTTTGGTTGCAAAATTAGTAAACAGCAGTAAATTGAAAATTACTTTTTCGATTCCAGAGAAATATGCTTCTCAAGTTAAGACAAATACGCCTTTGAGTTTTACAGTTGAAGGTTCTAATGAAAAATTTACGGCAACAGTCTATGCTATTGAGCCAGAAGTTGCTGTAACCACACGAACTCTTCAGGTAAGAGCTATTACCGAAAATAGCCAGGGGAAATTATTGCCAGGTACTTTTGCAAATGTAGCATTGCCTTTGAGCATTATAAAAGATGCGATTGTCGTTCCTACCGAAGCGATTATTCCAGTTCAAAACGGTAAAAAAGTATTCATAGCCAAAAATGGTTTAGCCAAAGAACTTATGGTAGAAACAGCTACCAGAACGGATGCTTCTATCTTGGTGCTTTCCGGCCTAAAAGCAGGAGATACACTATTAACCAGTGGTGTAATGTCTTTGAAAGATTCTACTAAGGTAAAAGTGATTTTAGGCATAAAAAAATAAATTTTGGATTGAAGATTAATGATTGCTGACCCGAGCGAAAGTGAATTGGTGAAGCATTTCAGATTTTAAAAAAGAACCGTAAAATGGCAGTTTTATAAAGTCTAAAATCAAAAATACATAACAAGAAATTATTAAATATAAAGATTAGTTGCCTTTAGAGATAAATCTAAATCAGCATTCTAAAATCATAAATCTCTATGAGTTTATCCACTTTAAGCATAAAAAGACCTGTAATGACCATCGTTATGAACTTAACGATTATTTTGTTTGGTATTATAGGTTACACTTATCTGGGAGTTAGAGAATTTCCATCGATAGATCCAGCCCAAGTTTCGATTCGAACGAACTATACTGGAGCCAATTCGGATATTATTGAATCCCAAATTACCGAACCTTTAGAAAAAGCAATCAATTCTATAGATGGAATTCGAAATGTAACTTCCTCGAGTGCTCAAGGGAGCAGCACAATTACTGTCGAATTTAATTTGGATAAAAATCTAGAAGAAGCCGCCAATGATGTTCGTGATAAAGTATCACAGGCGATTCGGAATTTACCGCAAGATATTGACGCTCCTCCAGTTGTTTCTAAGGCTGACGCTAATGGAGATGCTATTATTTCGATGACTGTTCAAAGTGATACTCGAAGTGCACTGGAACTAAGTGATTATGCCGAAAATGTAATCGGACAAAGACTCGAAACCATTCCAGGTGTTAGTGGAGTTCAAATTTGGGGACAAAAAAGATATGCGATGCGGTTGTGGATTAATCCAGAAAAGTTAGCTTCATATGGTTGTACTGTCGCTGAAGTTCGTGATGCCTTGAATAGCCAAAATGTAGAATTGCCTTCTGGAAAAATTACGGGTGACAATACCGAATTGACGGTTAAAACAGTTGGAAATCTTTCAAAACCAGAACAATTCAACAATATCATCATTCGATCAGTTGGTGAAAAAATAGTCCGTTTTAGCGATGTTGGTACAGCAGAGTTAGGCCCTGAAAATGTTGAAACCAAAATGACGCAATCGGGTACTCCACTAGTTGGTGTGGCGATTGTACCGCTTCCGGGTGCCAATTATTTGGATATTGCAAGTGCATTCTACAAAGAGTTTGAGCGCTTAAAAAAGGATTTGCCAAGTGATATCAAATTAAATATAGCGATTGACAATACGGTTTTTGTAAAAAAATCAGTAATTGAAGTAGCCGAAACGTTAGGAATATCGATTGTATTGGTGATTTTAATTATCTTTTTGTTTTTTAGGGATTGGGCAATTGCTTTCAGACCTTTAATCGATATTCCGGTTTCCTTGATTGCAACATTTTTTATTATGTGGCTTTTTGGATTTTCTATAAATGTATTGACGTTACTTGCCATTGTTCTTGCCACCGGACTAGTTGTGGATGACGGTATTGTGGTCACCGAGAATATTTTCAAAAAAGTAGAAGAAGGAATGTCGCCTATAGAAGCCGCAATAAAAGGATCCAATGAGATTTTCTTTGCAGTAATTTCGATATCCATTACTTTGGCAGCTGTATTTTTGCCGGTTATTTTCCTCGAAGGTTTTGTCGGACGATTGTTTCGAGAGTTTGGTGTGGTCATTGGAGCTGCCGTATTGATTTCGGCTTTTGTGTCCTTGACATTAACCCCGATGCTAAATGCCTACTTGATGAAAGGCGGGGAACAAAAGAAATCAAAGTTCTACATTCGTACTGAACCCTATTTTCAAAAATTAAACAGCACTTATGCCAATGCGCTGGAACGTTTTATGAAGAGAAAATGGTTAAGTTTTCCAATTCTTATTGTTTGTTTTGGATTGATATATTTGTTTTTCAATATTTTGAAAAAAGAAACGGCTCCTTATGACGACCGAAGTGGTTTCGTAATGCGTATGACAACTCCCGAAGGCTCTTCCTATGATTATACGGATCGTTTTATGCAGGAAGTTTCCAAATTGGTAGATGATTCTATTCCAGAGAAAAAAGTGAGTCTGGTGATTACTTCTCCAGGTTTTAACTCTTCTTCTGTTAATAGCGGTTTTATACGAGTATCATTGGTGGAACCGGATCAAAGAAAAATGTCCCAAAAGGAAATTGCAGATAAATTAACCAAATTGACTAGTCAGTATTCCGAAGCTAAAACATCGGTAATTGAACAGCCTACTATCGCGGTAAACAGACGTGGTGGTTTACCGGTTCAGTATATTATTCAAGCACCCAATTTTGAAAAACTTAGGGAAAAGATTCCTTTGTTTATGGATGAAGCTGCAAAAAGTGATGTCTTCTCTGTTACCGATGTGAATTTGAAATTCAACAAACCTGAAATTAATGTTTCAATCGACAGAGCAAAAGCAGAAAGTTTAGGAATTTCAGTGAAAGATGTTGCTCAAACATTACAGCTTTCCTTAAGTGGTCAGCGTTTTGGCTATTTTATCAGAAACGGAAAACAATATCAAGTAATTGGTCAATTTGAAAGAGAAGATCGTTCCAAACCGTTGGATTTAACATCAATGTATGTCAAAAACAATAAAGGGGAACTCATTCAAATGGACAATGTTGTTAAGATAGAAGAACAAAGTAATCCGCCGCAGTTGTATCATAATAATCGATACATGTCGGCTACAGTTTCCGCAGGTCTCGCTCCAGGCAAAAGTCTTAGCGATGGAATTGATGCGATGAACGAGATCAAGGCCAAAGTTCTTGATGATTCGTTTACCACTGATTTAGGTGGTGAATCGAGAGATTTTGTCGAAAGTAGTTCGAATACTTCTTTCGCCTTTGGATTGGCTTTATTGTTGATTTTTCTAATATTAGCAGCCCAGTTTGAAAGTTTTGTAGACCCGTTTATCATTATATTAACTGTACCAATGGCGGTTGCAGGAGCCTTATTTTCGCTTTGGCTATTCAATCAAACCTGGAATATTTTTAGTCAAATTGGAACTATTATGTTGATTGGATTGGTAACGAAAAACGGAATCCTGATTGTTGAATTTGCCAATCAGTTACGAGAGCAAGGAAAACCAAAACTAGAAGCGATTTTGGAAGCTTCAGAGTCAAGGTTGCGCCCAATTTTGATGACCAGTTTGGCTATTTCGTTGGGAGCATTACCAATTGCATTGTCGCTAGGTGCCGCTGCAACAAGTAGAATTGGAATGGGGGTTGTTATCGTTGGAGGTACAATTTTCTCTTTGGTACTTACTCTATTTGTAATTCCGGCTTTATATCTAATGTGGTCTAAGGCTCGTAAACATTACCCAGAATTTGATCATATTGATGAATATGAAAACGATGTAAAAAAGTAAATTTGAGTTGCTAAGACTCTAAGTTTCTGAGTCACTAAGATTTTTTGAAAAGAATGTAAATTAACTTAGTCCCGATAATTATCGGGAAAGCCGCTTAGAGTCTTAGCATCTTAATTAAAATATAATCAAAAACTTAGAATCTTAGCCACTTAGTGTCTTAGCATCTATTTAAACAAACAACAATGATGAATACCAAACTGTTTTTTAAAAGTTTCCTGCTGTTTTTCTTCTGCTTCACAATAGGAAATGCACAAGAATTGCTTACTCTGGAAAATGCCGTTAAGATTGCATTGGAAAACAATTATGAAATAAAAATTGCCGATAATAATTTAAAAATTGACAAAACAAATGTAGCTATTGGAAATGCAGGAATGTTGCCTTCCCTAAGTGCAGTTGCTACAGACAATAATAGTATTTTGAATACTTCCCAAACCCGGTCAGACGGAACAACGGTAAACTTAAAAAACGCCAAAAATAATAACTTGAATTATGGCGTGGCTTTGGATTGGACCATATTTGATGGTTTAAAAATGTTTGCCAAATATGATCAATTGAAAGAATTGCAAAATATGAGCGATGCCCAATTGAAAATGACCATTATCAATAAAGTAAGCAGTGTCAATTCGGTTTATTATGATTTGATACAGGAACAGCAAAAGTTATTTGATTTGGATTCTACAATTATCATTTCCCAAAAGAGACTGGAGTTCACCAAAAACAGATACACTATCGGGAAAAATTCCAAACTGGATGTGTTGAATGCCCAAGTGGATTTGAATACGGATCTTGGTAATTTATTAAAAGAAAAACAAACTTATGCTAATGCCAAAACGCTTTTGAATCAGCTATTGGCGAGAGATTTAAACACTGATTTTAAAGTTACTGAAGGAATCAATGTAGATCGAAAACTGAAACTTGTTGATCTGATAGCATTGGCAGAAAAGCAAAATCCAGAGTTAGAAATGCAAATCATCAATAAAAAAGTAACCGAACTAGAATTGAAGCAAATCAAAGGGGAACGCTATCCTACAATTAAATTAAATTCGGGATATAATTTTAATGATACAAAATCGAGCCTTGGTTTTACGACTCAATCATCTGCGCATGGCTTGAACTATGGTTTTTCGGCTTCTTTGAATTTGTTTGATGGCGATGCACAAAACAGAAATGAAAAGATTGCCCAAATGCAAGTTGATAATTCTAAATTAGTGATTGACAAACAATTGAATCAATTGCGAAGTAATTTGACAGTTGCTTTCCAGGTTTATTTGACCAATTTGGAGCTGATTGATTTAGAAGCTAATAATACCGCTATTTCTAAGCAAAATCTTGAAATTACTGCCGAAAAATTTAAAATAGGAACCATTACTTCTGTTGAGATTAGAGCTGCCCAATTGAATTTTATCAATTCAAGAATTCGTTTGAGCAGTGCGCAGTTCCAAGCAAAATTATCTGAAATTACACTAAGGGAATTAGCCGGTAATCTTAATTTTTAGCTATTTTTATACCAAAAAGTAAGAATGGTTTCATACAATCCTAAGATTTGGTTCGCTTATATCTTTCGTTTTCATAGATCGGATACGATTAGACAATTATTTCCAATATTATTTTTAATTGTAATTTATTCAGGTGTGGTGGCATACTTGGAGATTGATTATTTTAAATTAGAGGAAACCAGTCACGTCAAAAACCTTTTTGTAATTCATACTACATTGGGTTTTGTTATCTCCTTATTATTGGCTTACAGAATCAATTCGGCCTATGATCGTTGGTGGGAAGGGCGCAAATTATGGGGCGCTTTGGTTAATAACAGTCGAAATCTCGCTATCAAACTTTCGGTTATATTAAAGGATGAAAGGGATTTGGCTTATTTCAGGAAACTAATTCCAAGCTACGCTTCGATGTTAAACAAGCATTTGAAAGATGAAGAAACAAGTATGCAATTGTTTGAGCATGTTGACTTAGAGATTGATCATCACAAACATAGACCGAATCAAATCGCTAAGATGCTGTTCCAAAAAATAAACGATTTGTATGTTGCCAATAAAATTTCTGGTGATCAATTGATTGTTTTAAATAGTGAAATTCAGTCTTTTACTGATATTTGTGGTGCATGTGAACGAATAAAAAACACCCCAATCCCATATTCGTACAGTACTTTCATTAAAAAAATAATCTTTATTTTTATTTTAACATTGCCTTTTCCTCACGCTTTTACATTAGGATATTATGTAATTCCTGTAGTGTCTTTTGTTTTTTATGTATTGGCCAGCATCGAATTAATTTCCGAAGAAATTGAAGAACCTTTTGGTTACGATGATAACGATTTACCTACTACAAAAATCGCAGAAAACATTAAAAAGCACATTGAGGAACTTTTATAAAAAGAGTATCAAAATTTGTTACAATTGAATCAATTTTTGCAGCTCACTAGTTTTGACCCTCACGAAACATTGATTATATTTGCACCCGAGTCTGGAGGACGAACGGACAAAGTAATCTTGAAAAAAACGAAACATGAAATTGCTAGATTCCAAAATTTAAATTGGAATTTTAAATGTAATACCATTTTCTAATTAAAAACATATAATAACTTCGCATGAAAATATCTTACAACTGGTTAAAACAATTTATTAAAATTGATTGGAAATCGGATGAAACATCAGCATTACTTACCGATTTAGGACTTGAAGTTGAAATCGTTGAGAAATACCAATCGGTAAAAGGCGGATTAGAAGGAATCGTTGTAGGACATGTTCTTACTTGTGTGCCTCATCCAGATGCTGATCGATTAAAAATCACGACAGTTGATTTAGGCGATGGTGTTCCTTTGCAAATTGTCTGCGGTGCCAGTAATGTTGATGTAGGTCAAAAAGTGCCAGTAGCGACTATTGGAACTGTTTTATTTGATAAGGATGGAAATTCTTTTACCATTAAAAAAGGGAAAATAAGAGGACAGGAAAGTCATGGGATGATTTGTGCAGAGGATGAATTGGGTCTTGGCGAAAGTCATGACGGAATCATGATACTTGATGATTCTATTCCAGCTGGAACATTGGCGTCAAAAGTTTTCAAAATAGAAAACGACGAAGTTTTTGAGATTGGCTTAACGCCAAATCGTGCTGATGCAATGAGTCACTTAGGTACTGCGCGTGACTTAAGAGCTGGATTGATTCAAAAAGGAATTAATGTTGAATTAATTACGCCATCTGTAAGTAATTTTAGAGTTGACAAAAGAACTTTAAAAATAGATGTTGATGTCAAAGAAATTCATCTTGCGCCAAGATATTGTGGCGTTACTATTTCTGGTATTTCAGTAAAAGAATCTCCAGAATGGTTAAAAAATAGATTGAAAGCCATTGGAATCAATCCAAAAAATAATATTGTGGATGTTACCAATTATGTATTACATGATTTAGGACAACCATTACACGCTTTTGATGCCGCAAAAATTAAAGGAAAGATTGTTGTTCAAACACTTCCCGCTGGTACAAAATTCGTTACTTTGGATGATGTAGAAAGAACTTTACATGAAGAAGATTTAATGATTTGTGACGAAAAAGGACCTTTGTGTATTGCTGGTGTTTTTGGAGGAAAAAAATCAGGAGTGACTGAAACAACCAATTCTATTTTCCTAGAAAGTGCTTATTTTAATCCAGTGAGTATTCGTAAATCTGCCAAAAGACATCAATTGAATACCGATGCTTCTTTTAGATTTGAAAGAGGAATTGACCCAACAATTACGGAGTATGCTTTGAAAAGAGCTGCTTTATTGATACAAGAAGTGGCAGGGGGAGAAATCACATCCGATATTGTAGATATTTATCAAAAGAAAATTGAAGACTTTACAGTATTTTTAAATTTCAAAAATGTTGCACGCATTATTGGGCAAGAACTACCAAAAGATACGATTAAACAAATTTTAGCTTCTTTGGAAATAAAAATAAACAGTGTTTCGGATGCTGGTTTAGGGTTGGTTATTCCTGCTTATCGCGTAGATGTGCAAAGAGAAATTGATGTGATCGAGGAAATTTTGAGGGTGTATGGCTATAACAACATTGTATTCTCCAAAAAATTGAATGCAACAGTTTCAAATTCTCCACGAAATGAGGATTACAAAGTACAAAATACAGTAGCAAATCAATTGAATTCCCAAGGTTTTAATGAAATGATGGCCAATTCATTGACTACTGCTTCTTATGTGCAACTTTCAGAAATGCTTAAAGAGGAACACAATGTAACAATGTTAAATCCATTAAGTAGTGATTTGGCAACAATGCGTCAGTCTTTGTTATTTTCAGGATTGGAAGCGATATCGTATAACATAAACCGTAAAAATTCTGATCTAAAATTATTTGAATTTGGAAAATCATATCATAAATTTTTATCAGGTTACGAAGAAATTAAGCATTTAACTTTATTTCAAACAGGCAATAGAAACCAAGAAAATTGGACGAATGCCCCAAAACCTTCCGATTTCTTTTTATTCAAAGGATATGTAGAAGGCATACTTTCAAGATTAGGAATTACTAACGCAAAAAGTATATCAGTAAATTCGGATGTGTTTTCAGAAGGAATTGCTTTAGGTTTAGGAAATGATTCTTTAGTTGAATTTGGTGTGGTTAAGAAATCAGTATTAAAACATTTCGGAATCAAACAAGAAGTTTTCTACGCAGATTTCAATTGGGCTGCCGTTTTAAAATTAATGTCGAGCAAAATAAAATATACTGAAATTCCAAAATATCCGGAAGTTCGTAGAGATTTGGCTTTATTGGTTGATCAAAATGTCACTTATGATGCTATTTATGCCATTGCCAGACAAACAGAAAAATCATTATTGAAAAATGTCAATTTGTTTGACGTTTACGAGGGACAAAATTTACCTGAGGGTAAAAAATCCTACGCATTGAGTTTTACAATTCAAGATGCTGCGAAAACACTTGAAGATGCGCAGATTGATAAAATAATGAATAAACTAATAAAGAATTTTGAAACTGAACTTGGAGCAAGTTTGAGATAATTTCTTTATAATAAATGTAAAATCCCAATACTAATTTTTTTTAGTATTGGGATTTTTTTTAAGTTCTGGTAATCAATCAGAACTTGGCAATAAACTAATTAACATCAAACAAACAATTATTGTTTAGGTAAAAGAACCGTGTCGATTACATGAATTACTCCATTTGATTGATTTACATTGGCAATTGTTACTTTAGCTTTATTTCCATTTTCGTCGGAAATATATAAATCTTTTCCTTGCATCCAGGCAATTAATGTTCCACCACTCACTGTTTTCAACATTGCTTTTCCATTTCCTTCTTTAATTGCATTTGCTATATCAGTAGCATTCATTCTTCCGGCAACTACATGGTAAGTTAAAATGGTTTGCAATGTTTTTAGATTTTCAGGTTTCAGCAAATTTTCTACTGTTCCTTTTGGCAATTTGTCAAACGCAGCATTTGTTGGGGCAAAAACGGTGAATGGTCCTGTACTTTGTAAAGTTTCAACTAAACCAGCTGCTTTTACAGCAGCAACTAACGTGGTATGATCTTTTGAGTTTACTGCGTTTTCAATAATATTTTTGGTTGGGTACATAGCAGCTCCGCCAACCATGACACTTTTTTGAGCATAAGAAGTTACTCCTAACATTAATCCAAAAAATGCAATCGATAAAAATTTTCTAGTTTTCATAAAAATCTATTTTTAAAAGTTATATAAAGACATTTACGTAAACAGATTGCTTTTGGTTTTATAAAAAATGATTTTTTTTAATTTTATTTCTTAAGAAGATGAAAAAAAAGCTTTTTTGATTGATTTTTAGTTTGTTATGTTTTTTTAATAGAATAAAAAAAAGCAATAGGTTTTAAAACCGATTGCCTTTTTTAAATGATACAGCTGTGTGCTATTATTTATTACAAGTTTTTTATCACAAACTCACTTCTTCTGTTTAATTCGTGTTGTTCTTCATCACAAGAATTATCAGGAATGCATTTTACAATTGGAACTGATTCTCCATAACCTTTGGCAAGAACTCTATTTTTAGGAATTCCTTGTTCTAAAATATAATCTTTTGTTGCATCCGCTCTTTTTTGAGAAAGCTCCGCGTTGAATTTTGCATTTCCACGACTGTCAGTGTGTGAACCAATTTCTACAACCATTTCAGGATATTTGTTCATCAATTCAACAATACGATTTAATATTCTTTTCGATTCTTTTCGAATATACCACATGTTATAATCAAAATAGATTGGATCAGTCTTGATAATTAATCTGTCTTTATCTTTGACTACATCTTTTTCGGCAGCAACGATAGCAGCCGTTTTTTCTTTTTTCTTGGCGGCAGCAATTTCTTTATCTTTTTTGTCAGCAGCTATTTTGTCTTTTTTCAATTGCTGAGCAGCTTCTAGGTCTGCTAATCTTTTGGATTCAAGAGCAATAGCGTCGTCTTTTTTCTTTTGTTTGAGTGCATTGGCATCGGCGATTTTCTTTTCCTGAAGAGCAATTGCATCAGCTTTCTTTTTTTGTTCAAGTGCAACTAATTCGGCAGCTTTCAATTGTTGAGCTATAATTAAATCCGCAGCAATTTTTTTCTCCAAAGCTACTTGTTCTTCCTTTTTGATAATTTCTATAGATCGAATTTCCATAGAACCATCATTCGATTTATTTCTTTCTCCCGAAATATGGAACGATTTTGAATTCTCGGTATAATTTTCTTTGGTAGCCAATAATGAATAATTAGATTCACAAGCAATTGTAAAACTAAATTTACCATCTACTGTAGTGATTGTTTTTTCAAGCTCTTGATTGGCAGAGTTTTTCAAGATTACAATAGCATTTTCCAATACAAGATGCGAATCGACATCAGTTATTACACCGGAAATATATTGTTTGCAATCTTCGATAAGTAATTCTTTGGTTTCTCTTAAAGAATAAATATCATCTTTCCCTTTTCCACCGGGTCTATCAGAAGAAAAATAACCCTCCTTCGTATCAGAATCTATGTAATAGGCAAAATCATCATAACCCGAGTTTACTGGAAGTCCCACATTCGAAGCTTTAGAATAGGTATTGTCTTGAATGTCTGAAACAAAAATATCCAAAGCTCCGTAGCCTTCATGACCATTGGAAGAAAAAAATAATTTATTGTCTCTCGAAACAAATGGAAATTGCTCCCTTTTGGGAGTGTTTATTTTTTCTCCCAAATTCATTGGTTTACCATAAATAGAGCCCGCTATTGAAACACTAAAAATATCAAATGAGCCTAATGTCCCAGGCATGTCTGATGCAAAATAGAGTGTTTTTTCATCCGGACTCAAAGCTGGATGCTCTACAGAATAATCTGGACTATTAAAAGGCAATGCCACAATATTAGTCCATTTATTCTTTACAAACTCAGCTCTGAAAATTTGAATGTTCGATATTTTGTCTGTATTCTTCCCTCTCCTGCCGTTGTTTGAATTGTTTCGGGTAAAATACATGAATTTGCCATCCTTTGTAAAAATAGCATTCGATTCGTGCATAGGCGATTTCAAATCTTTTGAAAAATAAGCCACAATAGAATCATTTGCATTTACATTTTTTAATGGAATGGTGACTAAATTGAGATAGGATTCATTATTCCATTTATAGGTTTTATCAAATAAATTAGGTTTCTTTTTTACAGCTGCAAAAACTAAGTTATCTCCAAAAACTACAGCACCAAACTCTGAATTAGCTGTATTTATTGCTAAATTTTGAATATCAAATCTTTGTCCAATTGCGCTGACGTTCTTTAAGGTTTTGATATCCCTCTCTAATTTTTCAATGGCTATAGTATTATTGGAAGCCAAATAAAACTTTCGCATGATGTCATTTGCTTCATTATATTTTCCTTTGGCTTTCAATGTCTGGGCATATCGGAAATAATAATCTTCATTTAGTTCTTTGCCTTTACTTTGAATTAATAGAGAATATAATTCTTGGGCTTTATCATAATCATTTGTAAAATAATAACAATCGCCTAAATTTTGAATTACCTCTTCCGTTTGGATTTTGGTACTAATTTTTTCATACAAAGGAATTGCGGCACTATAATAGGTTTTAGCAAACAAAAGGTTTGCTCGTTGCAAATCCTGTTGTTGGGCTTGAATGAATTGGATTGAAAATACGATGAGGATTATATATATTCTTTTCATGTGGAGTTAATATTTGATTTTTAAAGGAACATGGTGTCGCCATTCTAAATTATATTTTGAAATTTGAATCATGTCGATTTCATGTTTACTTTTTTAGAAAAATCTTGGTGATTTGTCATACCCTTTGCCTAATAAATCCAAGTTATACAATAGCACAATTTCATGTGAACCAGAACTGAATTGGCTTAGATTTGAAGTGACATAATCATAGGAATAACCAACTCTCAAATTTGGATTGACATTGATATTCATCAATAAACTTGCGGAATCACCAAATCGATAAGCAGCACCAAGTTCGAATTTTTCATTATACAATACATTAGCCGTTAAATCTACAGAAACCGGTGCTCCTTTTACAAATATTGCCATAAAAGCAGGTTTAAATTTAAAAGCCTCATTAATGTCAAAAACATATCCTCCCGTTAAATAAGTATGAATTTCTCGAGGACCAAAGGAATTAATGTCAGGTCTTGATTTTATGTGTTCTGCCGAAAGCAAGTTTGGTGCAGAAAGTCCAACATAATAATTATCCTTAAAATAAAAGGCTCCTACTCCAATATTGGGTACAGTTTCATTTATATTTTCAGCAAATGCTTTGTCTGTGGAGATATCACCGCTATTTAATTGAAATCCATTAAAGTTGGTGCTTATTGATGAAAAACCAGCCTTTACCCCAAATGAAAGTTTTTGCTTTTCATTCAATTGAAGAACATAGGCGAAATCGGCAAAGAAATTTGTTTCCTTTTTGGCACCATCACCGATATTGTCTGAAACTAAAGAGAAACCTCCTTCTATCTTTTCATTTATAGGTGTGTGTGCAAATAAGGTTAGGGTTTTTGGTGCTCCTTCGATTCCGGCCCATTGGTAACGATACAAACTTCCTAAATTTAAGATTGCGGGAGTTGCCGTTGCATAAGCAGGATTTACAACACTCATATTGTTCATGTATTGTGTGAAATGAGGATCTTGCTGAGCGATTGCCTTTAGTATGGAAAGGAAAAAAAACACAAAAAGTATTATTTTTTTCATTAGAATAAATTTAATAGGTAAGAAATGAATTATCGGTTTAAATAAAGTTGGCCTTGTTTAGGAGGCAAATTGTCTTTATTATAGTTGATAATATAGAAGTAGACTCCAGCTGGTGCATCACCGTCTATAAAGCTTGAATTTGAATTTTTTCCGTTCCAATCCGGTTTGTTGATGTCACCTTTGAATAACACATTTCCGTATCTATTAAAAATTTCTAACGTATAATTCGGAAAAGAAAATTCGATATCTACAATTTGAAAAGTATCATTTACGCCATCACCATTTGGTGAAAATCCATCAGGAATCTTCAATTTGTCAGGAGTTAAAGTGCAATCTGTTAATGAAACCGCTACCGGCAATGCACTAGAATAACATTGAGTTGTTGCATCATAATCAAAACCATAATAAGTTGCTCCTTCTAAAAGCAAATCAGTATTAGGAATTATTGTCCCATTTGTTAAAGCGTCATACCAAACTAAATTTGCGGATGCAAAGGTATTATTTGATAAATTTTGAATAGTAGGCTTGTCAATACCGCAAAATTCTTCTCCATTTGGTTTTAAAACGGGTATTTGAACAGTATTTATCAGCACACTTATCGGAGTTGATAATGATTCACAACCAGTAGTTACATTCATTTCTTTAACGTAATAATTTCCTGTTACCAAAAGTTTACTTGATGCTAAAGGAATTGTACTTGTTGGAGTATCATACCATTTGTATTGGTTTCCGTTAGGAGCTAAATTAGCTACCGTTGCTAAATTGGTTTCGCAAAATTTTTGATTGCTCGCAGTTGGACTGTTTGGGATGGAATTAATGACAAAATTTTTGGAAACAGTATTGATTATTGTAGAACAACCATTTCCAGTATTGGTTAAATCTGTTATAACCAAAGTATTACTTCCTGTATTTAAAAGTTTACCGGCAGGAATTAAAAAAAATGTTTTTCCCCCGCTTACTGCTAAAGGAATTGTTTGCGAACTTATTGCGTTTGCTCCAGATACGGCATAACTCAAAGTGATATTCGATAAGGTTCCCAATCCCGTAATATCAACATTTATGGCTTGACCTAAACAGCCGTCTTTTACGGTTACAACCATATTGGCAATATCAGGTAATCCGTTTACAATAAATACTTTTGATAATGTTGATGTGCTCGTACAATTGGTTAAGGCATTTGTAATATTGGTAATTGCTATAGTTGTATTTCCTGAATTCGGAATTAAATTGGAGGCTATACTAAAAGTAGCTAACCCAGAAGCAATACTTAAAGTTGCGGGAATTGCAGTTGCTATATTACTTCCAGATAAGTTATAAAGAATATTGTAATTTCCATCTGCAAGATTGGAAGTCCCTGAGAAATTTACATTTGCTGAATAGCCTTGGCAAATTGGCACAATTGTTAATGTTGCACTATTTATTTGCGGAGTTGCATTAATTTGTACAACAATAGGTTTTAAGCTTGATTCACAACCAGTCAACACATTTACCTCTTTCACAAAATAATTTCCTGAAATTAAAGGTGTTGTATTAGTTAATGGAACGGTACTTGTTGCCGAATCGAACCATTGATATTGACTTCCCTGTGGAATTAAATTAGCAACTGTTGCATTATCTGAAGTGCAAAAAATCTGGTCATTTGCAACAGGAATAGTGGGAATCGAATTTACTGTAAAATCCGTTTTATTGTTGATACTCAAAGTACAACCCGTTACTGTATTGGTCAAATCAGTTATGGTGAAAGAGGTCAGTCCTGCATTTGGTATGTCAGTTGTTGGAATAACAAAATTGGTTTCACCAGCTATAACTGTCAAAGGAATAATTTGAGAACCAGTAATATTCGATCCAGAAAGATTGTAATTAATCGAAATTGAAGTCAATGTTCCTAAACCCGATAATTTAACGTTTGTCGCCTGACCTTGACATATGTCTTTAATTGTTGCAGTCAGATTGGTTGCATCAGGTAGTGGATTTATCGTAAACGATTGATTAAGTGTAGATGTATTGGTGCAACCAGTAGTAGAATTGGTGATTTTGGTAATTGTAATTGTGTTTGCTCCTGCATTTGGTATTAAAGCTTTTGGAATGGTAAAAGCACCTAATCCTCCAGTAATACTAATAATAGTAGTTTTTGCAGTTGCAGTATTATTACCGCTTATGTTGTAAACAATGTCATAATTTCCGTCAGTAAGATTTGATGTACCTGAAAAATCAATTGGCACGTCAAAGGTTTGGCAAACTGGTGTAATAGTAAGTGTAGCATTATTAATTTTAGGAATAGGATATACATGTAAAATATCTTCAATTGTTCCAATAATATTGTTACAAATCCCAAGACTAGTTGCATCTACTATATTGATAATATCAATGGAATAATTATTGACTTGTTGAAAATATGTCGACGGAATTGGAAAAGTTAATACACCACCTGAAAAACTTTTTGTAGTTTGTATTGGTGTAGGTACTCCCGAAATAGTGTAGGTAACGTTATAAGTACCATTTGGTATAACTTGAGTACCTTGTGTTAAAACCGCATTATAAGTTGCTGTTGGAATTTCATTTTCACATATATCAGAGTTTACCACTAACGTCGCCCCAGTAAAATCAAGTTGTTTTTCTATAGTTATATCTACAAACGATGATTTATCAGAACAAATCAAATCATTTGAAAGTACGGTATAGGTAAATCTATAAATACCTGGTCCTCTCGTATTGTAAATATTCTGAATATTAATATTAGAATCTGTGGCACTAGTTATTTCTCCTAGTCCGGCATCCGTCCATACTCCACCTGAATCTTGTCCAGTTAATTGTCCAAATAAATCAAAATTAGTGTAGGTGCCTAATACATTAGAACACAATTGCAAATTCGTTGGGGTACCCGATTCCGGACCCCTAAATATTGAAACATTTACAGTTGAAGAAACAGTTGGATTACATGTCGATCCTACTGGAGATTGAACTGTATATGTATAAGGATATGTTTGACCTGGGGGTGGAATAGCTGTGTTTAGAGTATTACTTGATAAGCCACCAGCACCAGAATCATCATTCCAAGTACCATTTGTTTGTGGTGAAGGCGTTGGAACTCCTTTAAAAAGCTTAAATAAATTCAAACTTTCATTATTGCAAACTGAAAAATCTGGACCAGCAATTCCAGCGTACCCTCCAATAGTAACAGTTACAACAGCAGAGTCCGTACACCCTAACCCATCTGAAACGGTATAAGTGTAATTATAGATCCCACTTTTCTTGATTTGCTGTGCATTTAAAAAACCAGTTGTCGTGCTTAATCCTAAAGATTTATTATCATCAGACCATGTTCCTCCAATCGTATGAGGTCCTAATTGAAGATTCAGATCTACAGATGCGCTTGATGGATCAGCAATGTTACAAACATTCAAACTGTTATTATCACTCCCTGCAATTCCCGCACATTGTGCATTAACATCAATAGAACAGAAAAAGAGAATGAAAAATGTAAGAAAAGAATAAAATGTAAAATGAGTAGGAAAACGTAGTTTTGGAACCATAAATATTATTTGATTTTGCCAAAAATAAACATTTTGACATAACTTAACATACTTTTAACTTTTTATTTAATATTAACGATCAAAATAAGTTTGAGTTTTAACAATAATAAGTTTGAATGATTTTTAAAACAAAAAAAGCCCCGCAGTTTGCGGGGCTTCCTATATTCAAAAAATCAAGAAATTATTTTTTCTCTGATTTTTCCATTTTAGCTTTCAATGCAGCCAATACATCATTGTTATCTCCTAAAGTTGCAGCTGGTGCGTTTGTAGTAGATGCAGATGAAGTATTTTCAGTTGCAGCTTTCACATTTTTCTCTTCTTCTTCGCGGAAGATAGCAGTGTGAGAAGCAACTACTCTTTTGAATTCTTTGTTAAATTCAATTACTTTGAAATCAGCAGTATCACCTTTTTTCAATTTCTTACCGTCTTCTTTTTCAAGGTGACGTGTAGGAATGAAAGCAACGATATCATCTCCGAATTCTACAGTAGCTCCTTTGTCAACGATTTCAGAAATTTCACCTGTGTGGATAGTTCCAACTGCGAAAGAATCTTCGTATTGATCCCAAGGATTAGCAGTAGTTTGTTTGTGACCTAAAGATAATTTACGTCCGTCAACATCTAATTCTAATACAACTACGTCTAATTTTTCACCAACATTTACAAATTCAGATGGGTGTTTGATTTTCTTAGTCCAAGAAAGGTCAGAAATGTAGATTAATCCATCAATTCCTTCTTCTAATTCTACGAAAATTCCAAAGTTTGTAAAGTTTCTAACGATACCTGTATGTTTAGAACCTACTGGGTATTTAGAAGTAATGTCAGTCCAAGGATCTTGAGTCAATTGTTTGATACCTAATGACATTTTACGGTCATCTCTATCTAAAGTTAAGATAACAGCCTCAACAACATCTCCAACTTTTACGAAATCTTGAGCAGAACGTAAATGAGTTGACCAAGACATTTCAGAAACGTGGATTAAACCTTCAACACCTTCAGCAACTTCGATAAATGCACCGTAATCAGCGATTACAACTACTTTACCGTTTACTTTATCACCAATTTTCAAATCAGCATTTAAAGCATCCCATGGGTGAGCGTTCAATTGTTTCAATCCTAATTGAATTCTTGTTTTCTCATCATCGAAATCAAGGATTACAACATTTAATTTTTGGTCTAATTCAAGAACTTCACTTGGGTGGTTGATTCTACTCCAAGAAAGGTCAGTAATGTGAATTAATCCATCAACACCACCTAAGTCAATAAACACACCATAAGAAGTAATGTTTTTAACAACACCTTCTAATACTTGTCCTTTTTGTAATTGACCGATGATTTCTTTTTTCTGTACTTCAATATCCGCTTCAATAAGCGCTTTATGAGAAACAACAACATTTTTGAATTCGTGGTTGATTTTTACCACTTTGAATTCCATCATTTTGTTTACATATACATCGTAGTCTCTAATTGGCTTAACGTCAATTTGAGATCCTGGTAAGAAAGCTTCAATTCCGAAAACGTCAACGATCATACCACCTTTAGTTCTGCATTTTACAAAACCATTAACGATTTCTCCTGTTTCGTTAGCCGAAATAACTCTATCCCAAGATTTGATAGTACGTGCTTTTCTGTGAGATAATACCAATTGACCAGTTTTGTCCTCACGGATGTCAATTAATACTTCTACTTTATCACCTACTTTTAAAGCTGGGTTGTAACGGAATTCGTTTAATGAAATAACACCTTCCGATTTTGCGTTGATATCAACGATAACGTCTCTATCTGTGATTCTTACAACTACTCCTTCAACTACTTCTTCTTGGTCAGTTGCAATAAAAGTTTTTGATACTAGTTCTTCGAATTCCAATAAGTTTTTCTCATCTACTGCATCGATACCTTCTTCGAAGTTATGCCAGTTAAAATTTGCTAAAAACTCTTCTTGTGATTTTAATTGTTCAGACATGCTGATAAAAAATTTGTATTCTGTTTTTTCTCGAGTTTCTTCATGCGATAGAAAAATACAGAAGTTGTTTTACTTAAATTGTTGATACCTAAAGGAAACTCTTCTCTACCAAAAGGTGTGCAAAATTAATTCTTTTATTTAATATGGCAAAATATTTATAGAGAGATATTTACACAAAACGTTAAACAGCCAAAAAAAAGGTTTAGGAGCGAACGATTAGGCGTATTTATTGGCATTGTTCCCGCTATCCGTTGCAATCTCCCGAAAAAAGCGGGAGGATTTTCACTGCTATCGGGGCTAGTTAGGTTATATTGTTTTTTTGATTATAAACAATCCGCCTAAAATCGAAATTGGAGAAAAAACAAAAATAGCCAACAACTGAGTCCAAGAAGTACCATCAGATTTAAAAAGAGAAAAAGTGGCAAAACCAGCCATAATAATAAAAAGTATATAATTGACTTTTAGGTTCTTTGTTTTGGCAATAATTTGAGTAACTAACCCGCTAAGGAATGAAAAGGCAGTTCCATAAATGAATGTCAAAAACATAAAAGCAACAGATGCTTCGACATGTGGTTTAACACCTGAAAGCCTAAAAAGTAACACAGAACTTATCACAAAAATGGCATAACCTGTAATTACCCCTAAAATTTGTTTCATCATAATTATCGTTTTTGTAGTTGTCTTTTATAATTTGTCTTTATAAGTAAAAAATCCTAACAAGTTTAAAACCTGTTAGGATTGTATATTTCAATCTAAATTAGAATTAATGACTCAAATTCTCAACTACCTCTTCATTTGGATTGTGCTCATGCTTGAATAAAATGGCAAACGCAATCGCAACAATCAAAGCATAAGCAGCAAAAGCCAACCAAATCATATGCCAATCTTTCATCATAATTACTTTATCAAACAAGCCATCTGCAGAAATAGAATTTCCTTGACTTTTTACAAATTCGACCATTTTTGAGTTTGTAACATCTGTTTGTAAAAACGAAGCCAAGTCAGTTGTAGAATTAAACGACTTTGTAAAAAAACGATCAATTGCCCATCCTGAAGTCGTACTTCCCAGTATTGCTCCTACTCCATTGGTCATCATCATAAACATTCCTTGAGCTGACGAACGATTTTTAGCATCAGTATGTGTCTCCACAAACAAAGAACCTGATATATTGAAGAAATCAAAAGCCATTCCATAAACGATACAAGACAATATAATCATCCACAATCCATCGGTAGGATTTCCAAAAGAAAACAATCCAAAACGCAATACCCAAGCCAACATACTAATCAACATTACCTGTTTGATTCCAAAACGTTTCAAGAAAAATGGGATGGCAAGTATGAATAAAGTCTCAGAAATTTGAGAAATAGACATAATAATGGTAGAATATTTTATTACAAAAGAATCAGCGTATTTTGGAAAATGCTTAAACTCATCCAAAAAGACATCGCCATAAGCGTTTGTTAGTTGCAAAGCACCTCCCAAAAACATAGAAAAAATAAAAAATAATGCCATTTTGTAATTAGCAAATAATTTGAAAGACTCCAGCCCTAATGTTTCCATCAAAGAAGCGTCTTCTTTGATTAAGCGTTGTGGTTTACATTTAGGTAAAGTAAAAGAATAAATTCCCAATACAACAGCTGCAATTCCAGCGATATAAAATTGATAAGCGGTTGCTTTGTTTCCTGTTAAATTAGTCATCCACATCGCCACTATAAATCCAATAGTTCCAAAAACACGAATTGGCGGGAAATTTTTAACAACATCCTTGTTGTTAATCTTTAAAGCATTGTATGAAATTGAATTGCTCAAAGCGATTGTTGGCATGTAAAAACACATAGCCAAAAGCATAACATAAATAAAGGTACTTGGAGTACTAACTTCTGGGATATAAAACAAAACTGCACCATATAAAATATGAAGGGCTCCGTATAATTTTTCGGCATTAATCCATCGGTCAGCAATAATACCAGCAATTGTAGGCATAAAAAGAGAAGCAATTCCCATTGTTCCAAAGACTAAACCAAATTGAGTACCTTCCCAGTTTTTGGTTCCAAACCAATAATTTGCAATTGTAATCAACCAAGCTCCCCAAACAAAGAATTGAAGAAAGCTCATTATTATCAATCTGTTTTTAATTCCCATAAGATGAATTGCGTTTTAATGTTTGTAGAATTTTTGTGGCGCGTAAATCTACTATTAAAATTGAGATTACCAAAAAAATTATAAAGTATTAATTACTTCATTTACTAACTCCAAAACCACATCAAATTGTTCTTTTCGATCTAAATAAGAATTATCAACTTCTATAGAATCCTCTGCCATTACCAAAGGAGAGTCATCTCGGTGGGTATCAACATAATCGCGGTCAACCACATTCTTTAAAACCTCTTCATAAGTAACTGAATCGCCCTTTGCCTGTAATTCGTCAAAACGTCTTTGCGCACGGGTATCTGCTCCAGCAGTCATGAATATTTTAAGTTCTGCATTAGGAAAAACAACCGTTCCAATATCTCTACCGTCCATAACAATTCCTTTTTCTTTGCCCATTTCCTGTTGTTGTTCTACCAATTTAGAACGCACTTCTGAAATAGCTGCTATTTTGCTAACAAAATTGGAAACTTCCAAAGTTCGGATTTCCTTCTCCACATTGATATCGTTCAAGTACATTTCGGCAAAACCCAATTCAGGATTGAATTTAAAACTCAATTTTATAGAAGGTAAGCTTTTTACCAATTTTTCTTTATCCAAAAAATCAGTTCCAACGCAATTGTTTTGCATCGCATACAAAGTAACAGCACGATACATAGCTCCTGTATCTACATAAACATATCCCAAATGTTTGGCAAGCTGTTTGGCCAAAGTACTTTTTCCAGTGGATGAAAATCCGTCTATTGCTATGGTAATTTTTTTCAATTTTCTAAAATTAATTATTTGTGTTGTCTTATATCGTTTTATAAAACAAACATTATTCTTAGTAGTTACTCTTTAGTAGTAAATGCTAAGAATAATGTTTGTTTTAGAATTGTCTATTATTTTTTCTATTCTACTAAAATAAGTTTCATTAACCATAGGACAGCCATAACTTGTACATATACATTTATCTTGTTCTTCATAAGGAACTGCCCAAAATTTGTGCAAAACTATACTTCTGCGAAAAGCATTACTGTTTGTTTCATCTAATCCATATAATTTATATGCTTTGCCAAATTGGCCATTGTAATACTTTCCTATCGAATATTTCCCCAATGATGTACTAAGAGAATTAGCTACATTGCTAAATTTTAGTTTTCCTGGAATTCCAGTTTCTGAGCCTGAACCGTGGGCAACTAATCCTTCATCAATAATTGTATTATTTTTCAAATCATAAATAAAAAAGCGATTTTTACCTGATCGTATTTCCATATCAATAAAAAAAGCAATTTCCTTATTAAATTTAGGATTTTCATTAACGATTTTTCTTACTTCTTCAACTTGAGTATTAAGTTTTTCTTCAGTTGAATTATCATCAGAATTTATACTAAAGCTCGAAAGAAATAGTGGAATAAAAATTAAAAGTATTTTTCTCATCACTTTAACTTATTTATAAATTAGACTTTTTATCATTACTAACTGCATCAATGTCTATGCCATTTTTTCATAAATCACTCATTAAAATTAACTGTCAGTCCAAACAAACTTGTATTTCCCGCCAGAGTATATTTCGAATAAGAATAATTGAATTTTAATTTATTTAGTTTTAATCCAAATCCCAAGGAAAGACCAGAAAAATTTCGCTGGTCTTGGATTTGCAATTCAGCGGATCTTCGGAAATTATATCCTAATCTAAGGTTAAAAGCCTTTTTTGGAAAAAGTTCAACTCCCAAAATCATATGCCGCAACGCATTGTTGAAAAAAGATATGTTTTCTTCTGTGATGCTGCCATCAATTGAAGTTTCTGAGCGAACAGGATTTGAAAAAGCCAAATTCCATTGTTGTAAATTTTCGAGTGTGAAGTGCCAGCGTATGGGAACATGTTCTAATTCCTGCGAAACTCCAGCGATTATTTCAAAGGGTAATTTTTCTCTGGTACCGTCGTAAGTAGTAAATTGAGTTCCAATATTCATTAAGGTCAATGCCCAATTCACATCATTTTTTTCGTCAATATAAACCATTCCTAAATCTACGGCAGCCCCAAAGGAATTGTAGCTTTCTAGTGTAGATTCAATCAGTTTGGCATTGGCTCCCAAATGAACATCAGTATAAGGAATATTATAGGCATATCCCAGAGAAAGAGCAATTTCACTTCCTGTAAATTCTGATGTAGGCAAACCGTTTTCGTCATAACCTTCAAATTTTCCGTAATTGATATAATTTATACCTGCCTGAAATGTTTGTAAATGTTGGTCGTAGGTATACGCATATGAAGCCGTACCATAAGTAACTTCTTTATAGTAATTACCATAATTCACTGCCAAATGATTGTTCATTTCTTCATTTATTGTTGCAGGATTAAACAAGGCTTCATTAACATCTTCATCATAAATTGTAATTGTTTTTCCTCCTAGAGCAGCTTGCCTTGGAGATGTAACCAAGGTTAAAAACTCATAAGTATACTTCCCTCCTATTTGACCGTATGATACCATAGATATAGAAAATAAATAGAATAACAAAAGTTTTTGGGACATACTTTAAAAGCTGTTTCTAATATTTAAAACGCAGCTGCGAAGATAAAATTATAAAATTATAAAATTATAAAATACTTATATTAAACTTTAAAAATAAATTCCAAATTCCAATTGTATGAATTGGAGTTTGGAATTTTATAGGCTATCAAAAATGATTCCTTTTAGAATTGAAATTTTATTTTTTGTTATTTTAATTCTTTTGCATTTTTGACTTTCTCTTTAGTTATGGCCAATTCCAAAACTTCACTCATTTCTTTCACATAATGAAAGGTAAGACCTTCTAAATATTCAGCTTTAATTTCATCGATATCACTTTTGTTTTCGTGACATAAGATGATTTCCTTAATATTAGCTCTTTTGGCTGCCAATATTTTTTCTTTTATACCACCAACAGGCAATACTTTTCCTCGCAAAGTGATTTCTCCTGTCATAGCCAAGTTTTTCTTCACTCGTTTTTGAGTAAGTAACGAAACTAACGATGTCAGCATGGCAATACCTGCACTTGGACCATCTTTTGGAGTGGCTCCTTCCGGAACGTGTAAATGAATGTTGTACTTAGAAAGTATTTCTGGATTCAATCCCATTAATTCGGCATTGGCTTTAATGTATTCTAAAGCAATAGTAGCCGATTCTTTCATTACAGTACCTAAATTACCAGTAATCGTCATTGCTCCTTTTCCTGGAGAAAGTAATGATTCTATAAAAAGAATGTCGCCACCAACACTTGTCCAAGCTAAACCTGTAACGACACCGGCAACTTCATTGTTTTCATATTTGTCTCTTTCTAATCTTGGAACGCCTAATACTTTTACAATATCTTCATCGGTTATTTTTTTGTTGTACTCCTCCTCCATCGCAACCGATTTGGCTGCATTACGAACGATTTGCGCAATTTTATTTTCCAATCCGCGGACACCAGATTCACGAGTGTAACCTTCAACAATTTTTTCCAATTGCTTTTTGCCAATACTCAAATCTTTGGCCTTCAAACCGTGAGCAGTCAATTGTTTTGGGAACAAATGTTTTTTTGCAATTTCAACTTTCTCTTCAGTAGTATAACCTGACATTTTTATGATTTCCATTCTGTCTACCAAAGCGGGCTGAATAGCGGCCATATTATTGGAAGTGGCTATGAACATCACTTTGGATAAATCATAACCCATTTCAAGGAAATTATCATAAAACGAACTATTCTGTTCTGGATCTAAAACTTCCAATAATGCAGAAGAAGGATCTCCGTTATGACTAGAAGAGAGTTTGTCTATTTCATCCAAAACAAACACAGGATTTGATGTTCCAGCTTTCTTTAAACTCTGGATGATTCGTCCTGGCATAGCTCCAATATAGGTTTTTCTGTGACCACGAATCTCAGCTTCATCACGTAATCCACCTAATGAGATACGAACATATTCTCTTCCCAAAGCTTCTGCAACAGATCTACCGATAGATGTTTTACCAACACCTGGAGGTCCCGTTAAACAAATAATTGGAGACTTCATGTCATTTCTTAATTTAAGAACGGCCAAATGCTCAATCATTCTTTTTTTGACATCCTCCAATCCAAAATGATCTTTGTCCAATACTTTTTGGGCATGTTTTAAGTCAAAATTATCTTTAGAATATTCGCCCCATGGCAATTCCAAAAATAGTTCAAGATAGTTTCTTTGGATTCCAAAATCAGGAGCTTGTGGATTCATTCTGCGCATTTTGGACAATTCTTTTTCGAAATGTTTTTGCGTTTTTTCGTCCCATTTTTTGGATTTGGCTTTCACACTCATTTCGTCCATTTCTTCCTCCTGTGAAACACCACCCAATTCTTCTTGGATAGTTTTCATTTGCTGATGCAAGAAATATTCTCTTTGCTGTTGATCTAAGTCAAAACGAACTTTGGATTGAATATCGTTCTTTAATTCTAGTTTTTGCAACTCAACATTCATGAAACGAAGTGTTTCCAAGGCACGTTCTTTCAGTCCATTTATCGATAATAAATCTTGTTTTTCTTTTACCGATAAATTCATATTGGAAGAAACAAAATTGATCAAAAATGAAGGACTTCCAATGTTTTTGATGGCAAATGTTGCTTCTGAAGGAATGTTTGGGCTTTCGTTGACAATCTTAACTGCCAATTCTTTTACCGAATCAATTATTGCATTGAATTCAGAGTCTTTTTTGGTTGGTCTTTTTTCAGGAACCGCTTTAATATTGGCCGTAAGATAAGGTTCTTCTGAAACCATTTCGGCTATTTCAAAACGTTTTTTCCCTTGTAATATTACTGTAACGTTACCGTCAGGCATTTTTAAAACCCTTAAAATTCGGGCTACAGTACCAATTTTATGAATATCATTAAATGTTGGGTCTTCATCTTCTTCATTGATTTGAGCCACAACTCCTATTACTTTTCCGGCTGCATTAGCATCATTAATCAATTTGATTGATTTATCTCTTCCAGCTGAAATCGGAATAACTACTCCAGGAAATAAAACCGTATTGCGTAAAGGTAAAATAGGTAAAGAATCCGGTAATTCTTCGTTGTTCATTTCTTCCTCATCTTCTGGAGTCAATAATGGAATTAATTCGGCTTCAGAATCAAATTCTTGAAGTGACAGATTGTCAATAGTAAGTATTTTATGATTTGACATAGTAGTATTTAAGTCTTTTTGTCATTAATTTTTTAAATCGGAACGCAAATATAAGGTATCGCAACAATATTTTAGGCTAATATCGATGTATAAATACAGTATAATATTGAGCTCTAAAATAAGGCAATCATTGTGCCAAAAAGTATTAATCGATGACCAAGATTTTTATTTTATTTTATAATTATAAAAAATAAAGGAGTTACTATAACGAAAAAGCATAAAAAAACCCAAAAAATAATTTTGGGTTTTTGAATTAAATTTTTAAAATGTTATTTTATAACATATGATTTAAGTTCACTGAGAGCTCCATTAGTTTCCATTTTTATTACACCTACATTTTTTGCGATCCAATAATTTGTTACACTTTCAGAACTAGCTTGTCCGCTAACAGAAGCTTTTTGTGTAAAGCTAAATTTAATCACATCTTTAAACGTTGTACCATTAACTATTAAAACGGATCCTTTCTCTAAAATTTTTCCTGTATAATTTACTGCTGTGACAATGCTGGGGAAATCAGGAACATTATAACTTGTAGTATTTTTAAAATTACCACTCCAGGTTTGATTGACTTCCAAATAATCTTTTAAGATAATAAATTCGTATCCTGTCATCTTACCTGTAAAACTTCCAAAATCAATATTAATCTCTCCTATTTTGATATAATAATCTCCTTTGTTTTTCTTAATCCAAACAGATGTTTGTGCATCAAGTGAAGCTGTAGCTCCAACCATTTGATTGAATTTATAATATTTAGCTCCATCCATTTCATCAGTACCAATTATTTTCATCGTGGTTTCTTCCCCATTTTGAGTAAAAACCCAATTATTATCTACCGTTGTTGGCCAATAATCACCAGTCGAATTTTCGGCAACTGAATCATCACTTGAAGAATCATTAGTACACGCAACAAAAGAGAATGCTATTAAAAGCGGTAATAAAAAAGAAGTTGTAAAATTTTTCATAAATTGGTTTTATATTTTATAAGCCAAAAATAACATTATTTTTATTACTAAAAAATATTATAATTATGTTTTTTTTTAATCTAAATATTACAGTTTTTTATTTATCAAAAAAAAAAAGCGTAAACTGTAACAAACCAAAAACTTTCATGTCTTTACTACAAATCATAACTATTTAATTGAATCTGACCAGTCAAAATATCGAGGAATTAATTTCGCTTTGCAAAGAGAACAATCAGAAAGCACAATTCGAGATTTATAATCGCTATTGCAAGGCGATGTATAATGTGGCCTATCGAATTGTGAAAGACGAGCATTTTGCCGAAGACGTCATGCAAGAAGGCTTTTTGAAAGCATTTACCAAAATAAATGATTTCAAACAAGAAGTAGCCTTTGGAGCTTGGTTGAAACGGATAATAGTGAATTATAGTATTGATTTTTACAAAAAGAATAATCCATTTAAAACAGAAGATTTTGAAAAAACACTTTACAAACTAGAAGAACCAGAAAATGATTGGGAGGAAAAATTAGATTTTAACGATTTAAAAGTCAAACAGGTTTTGGACGCCATTCAGTCCTTGAAATACAATTACAGCATGGTTCTTACCTTATTCTATATTGAGGGTTACGATCAAGAAGAAATAAGTGAAATTCTTAAAATTAGTTATGCCAATTGTCGAACTACATTAAGCAGAGCTAAAGAAAGTTTAAGAAAAAAATTAAATGAGATATGAAAATGAAAAATGAAAATGAAAAATTAGATCAATTATTTGAAAATCTAGAAAATCAATGGGATGTTCATGAAATGGATAGCCAACATCAAAATCGGTTTTCAGAAAAATTGGCTCTTAAAAAACGAAAAAAGGATTTTGGATTTATTTATGCTATAGCTGCTTCCGTGGTTGTTATGCTTGGGATTACATTGTTTTATACCAATAGTAATGAAAGGCCTAAAGAACTTAAATTTGCGTCTAAAGAAACCAAACAAACAGATTCAATTTTTACCGTTTTGATTGAACATCAATTAGAACAAATTAAAGCTAAAAAATCACCTGAGAATGAAAAAATTGTAAATGATGCATTGCAACAAATGAAATCGCTAGATAGCGATTATGAAAAAATCAAGCATGAATTGGATGTTAATGGTGAAAGCAAACCTATTATTTATGCTATGATCAGCAATCTACAAACCCGAATTTCATTTTTGCAAAATGTTTTGCAACATATTGAAGAAACTGAAAAACTTAAAAAATTAAACGATGAAAAAACAATTTAACATACTACTATTACTTCTTTTGTTAATCCCTTTTTTAGGATTTTCGAATGATGATTTTAATTATACAAAACAAAAAGTTATCAATAAAGCCTATATCGTGAACAGCGATGCGGGAATAAATATTGAGAACTCCTATGGAAGTATTTTTGTGACCACTTGGAATGAGGATAAAATTGAAATTGAAGTTCTCATTAAGGTCAGTGGCGATAATGAGAAATGGGTTAACGAAAAATTAGCTGGTATCGATGTGGATTTTGTAGCTTTAAAAAGCATGGTTAGCGCCAAAACTGTTTTTGGAAATATGAGCACAAAAACCAATGGGAGAAATAATAATTTCGAAATCAATTACACTATCAAGATTCCTAAGAACGGGACTGTGAAATTGAATAACAAGTACGGAAATATTGGTACTTCAGATCTCTTTTCCACTACTGACATCAATTGTAAATACGGAAAAATTAATTTGGGAAAATTAAACGGTAATAATAATACCGTACAAATTGGTTATTGTTCAAGTTCTACTATTGAATATCTAAAAAACGGAGCAATAACTTCTAAATATTCTGGATTAAAAATGAATGAAGTAGCCAAACTTGATTTACTTTCGGATTATTCTGAAATTGAGATCAACGAAGGGAATGATGTAAAATACAACAGTAAATATGGTAGTGTTAGAATCAAAAAAATCAATTCATTGGATGGAAATGGAAATTATCTGACTATTGATGTGGGTTCTGTGTCAAATCAAATGAAGTTAAACACAAAATACAGTAATATCTCGATTGATGCCATTCAGCCCAAAGCGAATAATATAAACATTGTGGCAGGTTACACAGGGATTGATATTGGTTTCCAATCTAATTATGCCTTTGATTTTGATGTATCGGTAAGATATGGCGATTTTAAATATGACAACGAGTTGAGCGTAAATTCAAGAGAAGAAACTAATTACACTAAAAGAGTCAGCGGATTTTACAAGAAAAAAGGAGAAAACAAGATTTCAATTACCTCCGATTATGGTAATGTAAAATTGTATAAAAAAGAAGTTCAATAGTTAATTTAATTTCAATAGCAATGGCAAAAAGGTTTCAATAATCAATCAATAATTTTAATCAATAAAAAATGAAAAAATCGATTTTATTAGTTGTTTTTAGTGCTTTGTTTTTTACAACAATTGCAAATGCACAATGGTCAAGAATAAAAGGTAACGGAAAAGTAGTTACTGAGAAAAGAACTACTGCGGGATATGACGAAATAGTTCTTACAGGTTCTTTTGATGTGGTTTTGGTTTCGGGAACTGAAGGTGCATTAACTATTGAAGGGGAGGAAAATATAATCCCTCACATCATAGTTGAAGTGACCGGAAATGTATTGAAAATTTCCAACGAGAAAAATGTTCAAATCGACACAAAGAAGAAGCTGATTGTGACAGTGCCTTTTGAACAAATAAGTTCAGTTTCTCTTTCCGGATCTGGAGACGTCAGCTCTAAAAATACCATCGTCAGTCCTACTTTTAAAGCTAAATTATCAGGTTCTGGTGATTTGACTTTAGATGTTAAGGCAACCGATTTTGAATCCAATTTGAGTGGTTCCGGAGACGTTGTTTTAACAGGGAGTTCGGATAATTTTGTTTCAAAAACTTCAGGTTCAGGAGATGTGAACGCTATTAATTTGACAACAAAAAATGCGAATCTTACGATTTCAGGTTCAGGAGATATGAAAGTAAATTGTAGTGAGAGTTTATTTGCAAGAGTTTCAGGTTCTGGAGATATTGAATACAAAGGAGATCCTAAAACAAAAGACACCAAAGTGAGTGGCTCTGGTGATATTTCAAAAGTATAATAAAAACTAAAAAAAATACCGCAGATTTGTGGATTATATAAAAATCCATGAATCTGTGGTATTTTTATGCGTTCTGTGTAAAAAAAGGCTTTTGAAACGAAATTCGTTTAGAAAACTATTTGTTCTCTTTTTTGGGAACTCTATTCAAAAGTAAAACGCCAATTACAAAAAACACAGCCAAAAACACAATTGCGAGTCTTGGGCTTCCGGTAATTTGATCAATGGCACCATACACACACATCCCAATTACAATCCCGATTTTTTCGGTAACATCATAAAAGCTGAAAAAAGAAGCAGTATCTTCTGTTTCTGGCAAAAGTTTGGAATAGGTAGAACGTGACAAAGCCTGAATTCCACCCATTACAAGTCCCACAAGTGCAGCCATGATATAAAATTGATTAGGAGTTACAATAAAATAAGCAGCAGAACAAAGTATAACCCAAAAACAATTAATTACAATAAGGGTTGGAATGTTTCCAAATTTAGCTGATGCTTTTGATGTTAAAATAGCTCCAACCACAGCAATAATTTGTATCAATAAAATACATATAATTAAACCAGTTTGACTTTGACTTGCTGACTCCCAAGCAATTTCTTGAGAACCAAAATAAGTAGCAATAAGCATTACGGTTTGAACGGCCATGCTGTAAACAAAAAAGCTAAGTAAATATCTTTTTAGCGGAATGTTGGCTTCCAATAATCCCCAAACTTTTTTCAATTCTTTAAAACCATTAAAGACAACAGCTTTGGTCACTTTTCGGTCTGTATTTTTATTTCCTTTTGGCAAAAAATAATAGGTATATTGACTGAATAGAATCCACCAAACTCCAACCATTACAAAGGAATATTTCATTGCTTTCATTGCGGCTTCGCCTTTAGTATTTCCGGTTATTCCAAAAGTATCGGGCATCATTACCATAGCAAGATTTACTATTAATAAAATCACACTCCCAATGTATCCTAGAGAATATCCTTTGGCACTGACCGCATCTTGCTGTTCGTTGAAAGCGATATCTGGTAAATAAGAATTATAAAAAACTAAACTTCCCCAGAAGCCGATTAATCCGAAAAAGTAAAAAAATAGTCCGACATAAATATTATCTAGACTAAACCAGTTTAGACCAATACAAGAAAGAGCTCCAGTATAGCAGAAGAATTTCATGAAAGATTTTTTATTCCCAACATAATCGGCAATTCCAGATAATAAAGGTGAAAAAAGGGCAACCATCAGAAACGCTGCAGCGGTAACAAAGCTAATTAACGCCGAATTTTTTAAATTCATTCCAAAAACGGCTATATAATGATCTCTGTCTGAAAATAAAGATTCATAAAAGATTGGAAATATGGCCGAAGAAATTACCAATGGGTATACTGAATTTGCCCAATCGTAAAATGCCCATGCATTCAATAACTTTTTGCTTCCTTTTGCTAATTCTGCCATGTTTGTTTTTTTATTTGCGAATTTATTTATTTTTCAGTTGGAATAACAATAAATAGCGTTTTTTCATATATTAAATTTTTAATAATAAATTATTACTATTATTGGGTTCAATATGATTTATAAAAAAAGCTATTCTTAAAAAGAATAGCCTAAATAGTTCTAAAAATTTAATTATTGCTGATGGTAATTATTTATAAGAGGCATTAACTTTTGCAGCCATTGCTCTTGCTTCTGGAATCAATGCCTTTAAATTTGCCATTCTTGTAGCATCAGAAGGGTGTGTACTTAAGAATTCTGGTGGTGATTGACCTCCCGATTGTGTTGTCATTCTTTGCCAAAAAACAATAGCTTCATCTGGATTGTAACCAGCTATTGCCATTAAAGTAAGTCCAATTTTATCGGCTTCGCTTTCATGGTTTCGACTAAATGGAAGCATTACTCCTACTTCAGAACCTAAACCATAATATTGTTGCCACATTTGTTGTTTTTCAGCACTTTGCTGACCTGTCGCAACTGCAACTCCTACTGCACCTAATTCTTGCAATTGTGAGGCACTCATTCTTTGTGCGCCATGATTTGCCAATGCATGAGAAACCTCGTGTCCTAAAACGGTTGCTAAACCAGCTTCATCTTTAGTTATTGGTAAAATTCCTGAATAAACAACGATTTTTCCTCCAGGCATACACCAGGCGTTAATTTCTTTGCTGTCAATTAATTTATACTCCCATTGGTAACCATTTAAATATCCGGTCTGTCCCAGATAAGCTAAATATTTTTCAGCCGCTGTTTTAATTTTTAATCCAACTACTTCTACCCTTTTGGCATCAGCCGTTCCCGAAATTATTTTATTCTCCTTCAAAAAAGTTCCATATTGTTGGAATGAAGAAGGAAATAATTCAGTGTTGGAAACAAAATTTAGTTCGTTTTTCCCTGTTATAGGATTAGTAGCGCAAGCATAAAATAAACCAATTACACCTGCACCTATTAATAAATATTTTTTCATAATCTTATCTTTAAATATCTATACAAAAATGCAACTTTTATTAGTTTTATATTTTACATAATTAAATTCAAAAGTATCAACTTTCCGATAATTATTAAAAATTATTGCTCTAGGATATTTTAAAAATCACAACACTTAGTGGTGGAAGTAATAAAGCGGTAGAATATTCTTTACCATCATAAGGATTGGTTTCAATACTTAGTTTTTTTGTATTTTTTACTCCGCTTCCGCCAAAATCAGAATCATCACTATTGAATAGTTCTACAAGTTTCCCTGTTTTATGTACACCTATTCGATAATTTTCACGCACTACTTCGGTAAAATTAAGAACAACTATTAAATTGTCTTCGGGATTGTTTCCTTTTCTAATAAACGACATTACCGCATTTTCATGATCTGAATAATTAATCCATTCAAAACCTTCAGGGCTAAACTGTTTTTCATATAAAGCAGGCTCTGTTTTATATAATTTATTAAGTTTGGTGATGACCTTTTTTATCCCTTCATGAAATGGATATTGCAACAAATGCCAATCTAAACTACTTTCAAAATTCCATTCGCTGCTTTGTCCAAATTCGGCTCCCATGAATAATAATTTGGTTCCGGGATGCATAAACATATAGCCATAAAGTAATCGCAGATTGGCAAATTTTTGCCATTCGTCCCCAGGCATTCTTCCTGCAATAGATCTTTTTCCGTATACCACTTCATCATGTGAAAGCGGCAACATAAAATTTTCGGTGTAGGTATATGTCATGGAGAATGTCAAATCATTTTGGTGGTATTTTCTATAGACCGTTTCCTTTTGAAAATATTCCAATGTATCATGCATCCAACCCATCATCCATTTCATCCCAAAACCTAATCCCCCAACAAATGTAGGTCTTGAAACCATTGGAAAAGAAGTACTTTCTTCGGCGATTGTTTGTACCCCATCATAATTAGCATATACGGCTTCATTAAAATCTTTCAAAAAGCTAATGGTATCCAAATTTTCTCTTCCACCATAAATATTAGGTTCCCACTCCCCTTCTTCTCTGGAATAATCCAAATACAACATAGATGCAACTGCATCGACTCTAAGTCCATCGATATGATAATGTTGCAGCCAAAACAGCGCATTACTAATTAGAAAGGAACGAACTTCATTTCGTCCATAATTAAAAACTAAACTTTTCCAATCAGGATGATATCCTTTTCTACGATCCGGATGTTCAAATAAATTGGATCCGTCGAAGAAACCTAATCCATGGGCATCATCAGGAAAATGAGAAGGAACCCAGTCCAAAATCACGCCAATCCCAGCCTGATGTAATTTATCCACCAATACCATAAAATCCTGTGGTTCCCCAAAACGGGAAGTTGGTGCAAAATATCCAACTAATTGATAGCCCCAGGATGGATCATAAGGATATTCCATAACCGGCATGAACTCCACATGAGTAAATCCAGTTTCTTTTACATATTTTACAAGATCTTCGGCAAACTCTAAATAGGTTAAAAATCGATTTTCTTCTCCATGTCTTTTCCATGAACCTAAATGAACTTCATAAACTGAATACGGTTTATTTAAGTCATTATGTTCTTTGCGGGTTTGCATCCATTTTTTGTCTTTCCATTTATAGTCAAGATCCCAAATAACCGAAGCAGTATGAGGTGGTTTTTCGCAATAAAAAGCAAATGGATCTGCTTTTTCTGTAATTATACCTCCGTTGTTGGATTGTATTTTATATTTATAGGTAGTCCCTTGCTCGATTCCGGGAATAAAACCTTCCCAAATTCCTGATGAATCCCAACGCACCTGCAATGGGTGTTCACCTTGAATCCAGTAGTTGAAGTCACCAATTACTGAAACTGTTCTTGCCGATGGCGCCCATACGGCGAAATAAACACCTTTTACTCCATCAACTTCAATAAGATGTGCTCCTAATTTTTCGTAAAGTCTAAAATGTTTCCCTGCTTTGAATAAATCAATGTCAAAATCTGTAAAAAGCGAATGGGTTTGTACTTTGTTCATTTTTGTGTTTTATTTTTTGTTGAAATTGTAATCAACTAATTTCTATTAAAAATTCATTATACTAGCAATTCCTCTCAAAGGAATCACAGACCATCTAGGTCTGGAATTTAATTCATAGCCCAGTTCATATATAGCTTTTTCCAGAAGACAATATCTTAATAAAAAATCAATTTCTTTTTGATATCCAATATTTAGATTACCTGCTTGAGCCACTTCGACGTATGTATTCAGAAAAACGCCAACAAAATATTTATATAAAATTTCGCTAGCTTGAAAAAGTTCTTCTTGTTCATACGGATATTTATCATTACTGTTAAAAATAGTGGCATAAATAGAGTAATGAAAAGAACGAAACATTCCTGCAACATCTTTTAAAGGAGGTTGTTTTACTTTACGGTCGCGAATTGTGCTTTCTGGCTCACCTTCAAAATCGAGTATATAAAAATCATCTCCATTAACCAAAACTTGGCCTAAATGGTAATCTCCATGAATACGAATCCGCTCTGATTTCATTTGTGTCCAGTCAAAATCAAGGAACGCTTTTCTTATTTCTTTTTTATGATCCAAAAATTGATTGGCTAACTCTAAAGCTAAACCATCCAATTTATGCAAATTGTTTTCCAAAATATTTAAGCGGTTTTGAAACTGATAGGTTAATCTGTTTTTTAACCAAACAGAATAATCTCCATTATAAGTAAGGGGTGTAAATGCTGTTTCATGAATATCACTACCCAAAGCAATATGCATTTCGGCAGTTCTTGTAGCCAAGGTTTGGATTTTTAGAAAAATACTCAATCCTGCCCAATCAATGATTTCATGCGGAACATCATTTAATTTTAATCTTTTGAACAAATCTATATCCGGAAGTTTACTTATTAAAATTTTTTTGGCATTCAAATTATCGAAAATTCGATCTACTTCTTCCAACATATATTTCCATGCATCTCCTTGATTTGGAACTAATTCTTGCATTAAACCAAGGGTAATATTTCCATCAGAGGAAACTATACTAATGCTTCCTGTATAAGCAGGTGAATGCTTAAAATTCATTCTTTCAGTAAGGAACCGGCTAATTTCATAATCAGGATTCATGCTGATGTAAATTCTTCTGAAAATTTTCAGAACAAGATTATCATTGTAAACTATAGAAGTATTACTTTGTTCTACTCCCATAAAGTGAGATGAAATATATTCTTTGCTATGCAATGCTTTTCCTTTGTGAAAAGTAACTTTTGACTCTTCATTTTTTTTGGAATGGATGATTTTATCAAAAAGTAATTTTCTAAAATCTTCTTGATGTAAAGCATCCACGAGATATCCCTCCTGCTCGTTCATAATAACTGGAGCAATAACGGTATTGGTATCTAAATCCTCTTCAGACATAAAAGCCAATGGCATGAAGTAATGTTGATAAAAGGCTTCTTTAAAATTAACTTCTAATAAAACGCCGTAATATGTATTGTCATTTGAAGCTATTTTAAAAGAATGCACAATCTCAATATATTTTAAAGTACTGGCTTTGCCTCCGTACCATCTTTTATTGATAATGTAATTTTCTAAAATATCGGAGGCAAAAATTTTATTAAAATTTTCGTCTTCAAGCGCATCTTCCCAATCTGTATGAAATACAAACGGATTTTGATATTCGGCTTCGTTAATTTTATCAACCATTATTTCTGAATTTTAAATAGATGAAAAGGCAATTCTGGAGGAAGTTCAACATAATTCCATTCATTATCCCATGAATAGGTATTTCCAGTAATCAAATCGGTAACTCTAATGTTTTGAGTTCCAATTTTGTCTAAAGGCAGTTTAATCATTGCTCTGCCTGTGTGAAATGCATCTAAGCTTACGATCATCAGCGTTTCATCTTGTTTATCATCATCAAATTTATAATATGCTATTACTTGGTCATTATTGGTCTCGCAAAAAACAATATTATTGGTTTGTTGCAACGAAATTTGTTCTTTTCTGATGTTATTGATGCGTGCAATTAGAGTGGTGAGTTTGTTTTGAATTGTCCAGTCCCATTTGTAGTATTGGTATTTTTCGGAATCAAGATATTCTTCTTTTCCAGGAGCCATTGGAGTACTGACCATGTATTCAAAAACAGGGCCGTAAATTCCAACGTTAGAACTTAAGGTTGCAGCCAAAAAGTATTTTTGCAAGTGAACTGATTCGTTTCCATTTTGCAAAGCAAAAGGATTAATGTCTGGCGTATTGGGCCAAAAATTAGGTCTGTAAAATTCTTTCTGTTCTGTTTGGGTTAACTCTTCAACATATTCGGTTAATTCTTTTTTGGAATTTCTCCATGTGAAATAAGTGTAGGACTGGCTGAAACCTTGTTTGGCCAATTCGTTCATTATTTTCGGACGTGTAAAAGCTTCTGCCAAAAACAAAACATCGGGATGCTTTTTTTTGATTTCGGCAATTAACCAACCCCAGAAGTAAAAAGGCTTTGTGTGCGGATTATCAACTCTATATATTTTAATATTGCATTCTTCAATCCAAAATAATGCAACATCCAATAGTTCTTTCCAAAGATTTTTCCAGTCGGAACTTTCAAAATAAATAGGCTGAATATCTTGGTATTTTTTTGGTGGATTTTCGGCATATTGAACCGTTCCATCAGGTCTCCATTTGAACCATTGCGGAAAATCTTTTACATAAGGATGATCCGGAGCGGCTTGTAAGGCATAATCCATAGCTACTTCGATTCCTAAATCTTGGGCTTTTTTAACCAATTCTTTGAAATCTTCAATTGATCCTAATTCTGGATGAGTTGATTTGTGCCCACCATGATGAGAGCCAATTCCCCAAGGAGAACCAACATCACCACATTCGGCATTTGTGGAATTGTTTTTACCTTTTCTATTCACTTCACCAATTGGATGAATTGGAGGGAAATAAAGTGTATCAAATCCCATTTCGGCAACTCTGGGTAGCAATCTTTCACAATCTTTAAAAGTACCGTGTTTACCATCTTCTTCAGATGCTGAACGTGGGAAAAATTCATACCAAGTACTGAAAAGTGCTTTTTTACGATCGACATATATTTCTAAATCTATCGATTTGTTTTCTAAAAAGAGTATTGGGTATTTATTGAAAATTCTAGTAAGTTCTTCGGATTTTGCTTCTTGAACAGCATTATCATATTCAGACTCTGTTGTGAAATAATAAACGAGTCGATTGAGATATTCATTTTCAGAAGCATCAACAGTATTAAGAATGGCTCGAATATATTCCGCACCCTCCAGTAATTCTGATTTTACATATTGATTGTCATTAATTTTTCGCTCGGTACCGTGTTGCCAGTTCAATGCATAGTCTACCCATCCTTCAATAAAATAAGTATATTTCCCTTGCTTTTCAACATGAAATTCGGCAAACCATTCATCATTGTGTGTAGGTGTCATTCGAACATCTTGCCAATTGTTTTCAGATTCGTGTTTGAATTTTACGCAGCACTGAATAACATCATGTCCATCTGAAAAAACATCTGCGGTGACCACTACTTTTTGACCTACAATTCTTTTTATTGCAAAGCTGCCACCATTGAGTTGTGGCAAAACATTTTCTATAATTATACGAGTTTGATTTTGCATGGTATTAGTTAAATTGAACATGTAATTTAGTAAATATTGAATATTTATCGAAACTTATTTTAAAAAATGCAGATATTCTATTAATTAGATTCATTAAACTTTGTTTATTGTGAATAATAAATCAAATTGCATTAATTAGTAGTTTTTCTTTTAGTTTAAGGTTGAATTAAAAATTTCATTACCTAATAGTTACTAATTACACCAAATCGAAAGTGCAATAAATTGTACTGACTATTTGGTGTATTGAGTTTTTTGTAATAAATATTTAAGAAGAATTTTCTAAGTTGTAATTATTTAATAATGAAATTATTTGGTATTATAGCTCCTTTTCTGATCACGATAATCCCTTCTTTTACACAATACAAATCATTTGATGTATCGGCCAAATGCTTACCTCCTTTTACATATACATCGTTACCGATTCTACAGTTTTTATCCACGATGGCATTATCAATAAAACATCTTTCTCCTATTCCTATTAATGGTATTCCGTTCGTGTTATCGTCATTAATATCATCGATATTTTGGTAAAAATCATTACCCATAACATAACAGTGTTGAATCACTGTGTCCTCGCCTATTCGGGATCTATTCCCAATAACAGATTTGGTAATTGCTTTAGCATGAATAATGCAGCCCTCAGAGATTAATGATCTTTCAACCATTGTTTTATGAAACTTAGAAGGGGATAATAAACGAGGTCTGGTATAAATTTTATTATTGTTATCAAATAAATTGAATTGAGGAATATCATCCGTTAAACCGATATTGGCTTCAAAAAAGGAGTCAATGTTACCTATATCTGTCCAATAACCTTCGTATTGATAACTCAATAGTTTTTTATTCCCAACGGCTTGTGGTATGATTTCCTTTCCAAAATCTTTTGTTTCTGGATTAGCCATCAAATCGATTAATAATTTTCTGTTGAAAATATAAATACCCATAGAGGCCAAATAATGCTTTCCTTGGCTTTTCATCTCATCACTTACCTCCGATTTCCAATCGGGTAATAACTCCTTGGCAGGTTTTTCTATAAAACAATCAATACAACTTTCTGAATTTGTTTTCAATATCCCAAATTCAGGAGCGTCTTTGTCATTTACAGGCAAAGTGGCTATGGTAATATCGGCTTCTGCATCAATGTGAGCTTCAAGCATTGCGTTAAAATCCATTTGGTACAACTGATCGCCCGAAAGAATTAAAGCATAATCAAACTCATGGTTTAAAAAGTGAGGCATACATTGTCTTACGGCATCCGCAGTTCCTTGAAACCAAGTTGGGTTGTCCGGTGTTTGCTCAGCTGCTAAAATATCTACGAAGGACTGACTGAAAATACTGAAATTATAAGTGTTCTTTATATGGGCATTCAAAGAAGCTGAATTGAATTGCGTCAGCACAAACATTTTATAAATGTCGGAATTCATGCAATTTGAAATTGGGATGTCTACCAATCGATATTTTCCTCCTATCGGAACTGCAGGTTTTGACCTTCTGGCAGTTAAGGGATACAATCTTGAACCTTGACCTCCTCCTAAAATAATAGCGATAACTTTTTTTCTTTTAGCTTTCATATGTCTTTGCAATAATTAAATTATATAATTCTAAGTATTCTTGGCTAACGTTCTTCCAAGAATGATCAGTATTCATTCCTTTTATTCTTATTTGGTTTATATTTTCTTTGTTTTTATACAAATCGACTGCTCTTTGAATAGAATCGCAAACATCTTCGACTGAAGCTTGATCATGACAAATTCCATTTCCGTTATCTTCAAAATCAACAATTGTGTCTTTTAGTCCTCCAGTTTTTCTTACTATCGGTATTGTTCCATATCGCAATGCATACATTTGATTCAATCCACAAGGTTCCACCCGTGATGGGATTAATATAAAATCAGAACTTGCATATGTCTTGTGTGCTAATTCTTCGTTGTAACCAATAAATGTATTATAATTTCCATTATAAACAGAAAGTAATTGCTTGAGTTGATTTTCTATTTCGACATCTCCATACCCTAAAATTAAAATATTGATTTCTCCCTTAAAAGTTGTCAAAGCTGATGACACTACTTTCGGAAGTAAATCGGCTCCTTTTTCATTATATAATCTGCCAATAAAACTAAAAAGCGGTTTTGTTGGATCCATATTGAAATGCGCACACAATTCCTCTTTATTTTTTAGCTTCCCTTCGTCCATTGTTGCTGTCGAATAATTTATTTCGAGCATTGGATCTTTATTAGGATCCCAAACATCAATATCAATGCCATTTAAGATACCTTTTGATTTGTGTCGAACCTGTTGGAATAATGTCTCAAGTCCATTGTCAGAATGATTTAGTTCATTGAGATAACTTGGTGAAACAGTGGTAACTTCATCAGAACATTTTATTGCTGCTGCCAAAGAATTAATGCAATTTCCCCATTCTAGTTCTTTTATGTTAATCAAATCAAATTCAGGTAAATAATATAATTTATTAAATGTAAATATCCCCTGATACAATCCATTGTGAATGGTAATTAGCGTAGGTATATCCTTTAGTTTATCATATTTTGGGCAATATTTTTTCATAAAAGGGATTAACCCCGTATGATGATCGTGACAATGTATAATATCAGGAATAGAACTTCGTCCTAAAATCCAGTCTAATGTTGCAATTTGAAATGATAAAAAACGTTCAATATCATCTCTGTAATTATAAATATTGGGGCGGTCAAAAAGTTCCGGTATTTCTATTAAATAGAGCTCAAATCCTAACTTATTTGACGTTTCTTTCAATACACTAAACGGAAAATTAAAGTTACCTAATTTTAATTTCCCCCAATGAACACATTCAAAATCATTTTCAGATCGAAATGCTGTTTGATAACTTGGAATGACGACACGAACACTATTTTCTTCATTGCTTTGGTATTTTGGCAATGATCCAATTACATCGGCTAAACCACCCACTTTTGCCACTGGGTAACATTCTGCTCCAATGTGAAATATTTCCATGAATTCCTTTTTATTTTTGTTTTATGATGGTCTATCCAGACATCTCAATTCTTTACAAAATTTAAAAAATTAATATTTTTATAGTGTGAAATAAAATTATATTAACATTAAATTTATACTAATTTTATGTTTTTTAAATTTAGTTAAAAAAAATTAATTTTTAAAGACATTTCACAATTTTATCAATATGACAAAAAATACCACAAATCATACTAAGCCTTTGAAAATTCCCAAAATTATAATCCTATCCAGTAAGCTTATTGCCTTTTTGTCTACAAAATGGGTTACGATTTATGCATCTAAATTGTTTACAACGCCGATAAAACATAAGATTCCTAAACGAGAAATTGAAATGGACAAAAAGAGCGTACAACAAATAATTATTGTTCCTTCCATAAAAAGAAAAGTAAATGTATATGAGTATGGAAAAAGCAGTAAAAAAGTTTTATTGGTTCACGGATGGTCAGGTAGAGGAACCCAATTATGTAAAATTGCTGATGAAATGATCAGATTGGGATATTCGACTGTTAGTTTTGATGCGCCAGCACATGGAAAATCTCCAGGAAATTCAACTATCATGGTTGATTTTATTGCTTCAGTTATTGAAATAGACAAACAATTTGGACCTTTTGAAATTGCTATTGGTCACTCTTTGGGGGGAATGACAGTTATGAATGCTATAAAAGAAGGGCTTCAAGTAAAAAAAGCTGTAATTATTGGCAGTGGAGATATTGTACAAGATATTACAGATGATTTTATTGCCAAATTGGGATTAAAACCCGAAATAAGCAAACTATTATGTGAGCGTTTTGAAAAAAAATATGGAGGAATCATGGACGATTACAGTGCCTACAAAGCAGCTGAAACGACTTTAATTCCGACTTTGGTAATTCACGATGAAAACGATCCTGAAGTACCTGTAAAAGCTGGAATTCATATACATCAGCATCTTAAAAACGGAGAATTAATGTTGACTAAAAGATTAGGTCACAGAAAGATACTTGCGGATCATCAAGTAATTGAAAAAATAACTAATTTTATTGAAAAATAAGTATTATGAAATCGCCATTAACGACAAGTTTACGTAAGCAAACACCAATAAATAAAAGGCGACCCGAGCGGTAGCGAACTGGCGAAGCATAACCTATATGACAACTAAAAAATAAATTTCACATATATGAATTATCCTTTTGTAAAATCAGAAAAAGAATGGGAAGAAGAATTAGGTGCCGAACGCTATAGAATTCTTCGCCAAAAAGGAACAGAATATCCGCATACAGGGAAATATAATTTGCATTTTGAGAATGGAGTTTATTGTTGCGGTGGCTGTGGTACTCCCCTATTTGAAAGTAATTCTAAGTTTGATGCACATTGTGGCTGGCCATCATTTGACGAATCGATTCCTGGAAAAGTAGAATATATTGTTGATAATACACACGGTATGAAGCGCACCGAAATTGTTTGCGCCAATTGTGGTGGACATCTAGGCCATGTTTTTGAAGATGGTCCTACGAAAACTGGTCAACGATATTGTGTTAATTCGTTGTCGGTAGATTTTAAAGAAAAGTAAACGTTTTGTTTTTTTTTTAAATACAATTAAACAAAAAATGCTTTACAATTCTGTAAAGCATTTTTTGTTTAATCTAGAATTTTTTAAAAAGCTACATTCCATCTTGGCAATTTACCATTTTCATCTAGGAAGTTTTGCAAAACTTGACCTTCAACGCTAGTTGGAATCGATTTTTCTGTTTCATTAAAAGTTTCAAACCAGAAAACTTCTAACGAATCAATACTTTCTTTTTTCATTTGAGCAGGCCAAGAATATTTTCTTCCTGTTTTTGCAAATTGATGTCCATTTACAATCTTGTCATGTAAACCACCATTTTTGCTTTTCAACGTTCCGTCGTTTTGAACTGTTCCCGTAGAACCAACCATAATTAATTCTTTGTCAGCATAAACAACAAAAACACCGCTTCCTGCTTCTGAAGCGTTACAAACAGCTTCTAAATTATCTTCCTGTGTAAACGTAAAATTCCCTTTTACTGTAAACTTTTCTAATTCTTTGTACATATTTTTAATTTTTTAAGCTACTAAGGTTCTAAGAATCTAAGTTGCTAAGTTTTTAATTATATTCCAGACATTTTAAAAATGTAAAAAAGTCTCAACAAAATATTGAGACTTTTCTGAAATTTATTATCTTAAATATTGGCGATTATCCCAATACTTCTTTTACTTTCTTTCCAATTTCAGCTGGAGAGTCAACAACGTGAATTCCGTTTTCTCTCATAATTTGTTTTTTAGCTTCAGCTGTATCGTCAGAACCACCAACAATTGCACCTGCGTGTCCCATTGTACGTCCAGCTGGAGCCGTAACTCCTGCGATGAAACCTACAACTGGTTTACGGTTACCATCAGCTTTAATCCATTTAGCAGCATCAGCTTCTAATTGTCCTCCAATTTCACCAATCATTACGATACATTCAGTTTCTGGATCGTTCATCAACAATTCAACAGCTTCTTTCGTAGTTGTTCCAATAATTGGGTCTCCACCAATACCGATAGCAGTAGTAATTCCTAATCCTTGTTTTACAACTTGGTCAGCAGCTTCATAAGTTAAAGTTCCTGATTTTGAAACAATACCTACAGTTCCTTTTTTGAAAACGAAACCTGGCATAATTCCAACTTTAGCTTCTCCTGGAGTAATAACACCCGGACAGTTTGGACCAATTAATCTAGCATTTCTTTCTTTAACATAGCTATTTGCTTTAATCATATCCGCAACTGGAATTCCTTCAGTAATAGCAATGATTACTTTTATTCCAGCATCAGCAGCTTCCATAATTGCATCTGCAGCAAAAGCAGGTGGTACAAAAATAATAGTTGTATCGGCTCCGGCTTGTTCAACAGCATCTTTTACTGTGTTAAAAACTGGAAGGTCCAAATGTGTCGTCCCCCCTTTTCCAGGAGTAACACCACCAACAACATTTGTACCGTATTCAATCATTTGTGAAGCGTGGAAAGTTCCTTCGCTACCTGTAAATCCTTGAACAATTATTTTTGAATCTTTATTAACTAAAACACTCATGATATATTTTTTATGTAGTTTTTAAAATTGTGACGCAAAAGTAAGGCTTTTGTAATTATTTTGTACTTTTTTTAAAATAAAAATAATTACATCACTTGACTCATTTGATATCCTCTGTATAATTTATTATCTTTTATTTCCCATATAACCATCATATGAGCCAAAAACATTTCTTCTCGTGGGTTTTCTATCGTTTTGGCATAATGATCAAAACGAACAGAAACGATATTACCTTCTTCAACAATATGACTAATTCTAGCTTTGGTACGAACATAAGCTCTACTTATTTCACCAGTCATACTTAATATTTCTTCATAATTCCTTTGAATAAAACCTTTGCTACTATTCCAATCCAAAATACATTCTGGATGTAAATATTCTTTCATTATTTCTGTGTTAATGAAGGCATCTGATTTATAAAAACTTTTTACAATTTCTTTAGCAGACATATTATTTTAGTTTTTTTAAAATTTCGGGAATTTTTTTAATATTTGCCAATTGCTTCAATTTTTCTCTTGATTCTTCAATTGGAGTACCAAAATAGCTTTTACCACCATCTACTGATTTTGTAACACCTGTCTGTCCAAGTATTACTGCATTTGCTCCTATAGTAATGCCGCTTGTTGTTCCCACCTGTCCCCAAATGGTAACTTCATCTTCTATAATGACACAACCTGCAATACCAGTTTGTGAAGCTATTAAACATTTTTTTCCAATTACGGTGTCGTGCCCAACATGTACCTGATTATCAATTTTGGTACCTTCTCCAATAGTAGTATCACCAGTAACTCCTTTGTCAATCGTACAAAGAGCTCCAATACCAACATTGTCCTTAATTACAACTCGACCTCCTGAAATTAATTGATCAAAACCATCTGGTCTTTTTTTATAATAAAAAGCATCGGCTCCAAGAACGGTACCCGCGTGGATAATCACATTATCACCTATAATTGTATGGTCATAAATGGAAACATTAGCATGTATCAAACAATTTTCTCCAATGACAACGTTATTTCCAATGAAAGAATTTGGCTGAATCATAGTTCCTTTTCCAATTTTTGCGGAAGCGGAAATAGAAACATTAGATTGCACAAAAGGCATGAAATGTTTTGTCAATACATTAAAATCTCTAAAGGGATCATCTGAAATCAACAAAGCTTTCCCTTCTGGACAATCTACTTTCTTGTTGATTAAAACAATCGTAGCTGCAGATTGTAATGCTTTCTCGTAATATTTTGGATGATCTACAAAAACAATATCCCCAGATTCTACAACATGAATTTCATTCATGCCATAAACTGGAAACAAAGCATCACCAACAAATTCGCATTGAAGTAAATTTGCAATATCTTGTAGAGAATAAACTTTTGGAAATTTCATAAATATAGTATTCAGAAATCAGTGTTTAGTGTTTAGTTTCTAATTAAGCCAAACACTAAACAGAGACAACTATTCCTTAACTCGCTCCATATAAGAACCAGAAGTAGTATCAATTTTAATTTTGTCTCCCTCATTAATGAATAAAGGAACGTTTACGGTTGCACCAGTTTCAACAGTAGCAGATTTCGTTGCATTAGTAGCTGTATTTCCTTTAACGCCAGGTTCTGCGTAAGTAACTTCAAGAACAACAGATGCAGGCATATCAACAGAAAGAGGTAAATCAGTTTCTGTATTAATACTTACCATTACGCTTTCTCCTTCTTTCAATAAATCCGGTGAATCCAAAATATTTTTATTCAATGAGATTTGTTCAAAAGTTTCAACATTCATAAAATGGAATAAGTCGCCTTCAGGATATAAAAATTGAAATTTGTGGTTTTCAACTCTTACTTCATCAATTTTATGTCCAGCAGAGAAAGTATTATCCAATACTTTTCCATTAGTTAAACTTCTTAATTTTGTTCTTACAAATGCAGGTCCTTTCCCTGGTTTCACATGTAGAAATTCAATGATTTTATAAATATCATTGTTGTATTTGATGCACAATCCGTTTTTAATATCTGATGTAGATGCCATTGTTGTTTTGTTTTATTTATTATTTTGCTTAATCGTTCAATCCTTCATATTTGTTTTTCACCTAAACGATTAAACAAATAAACGATTGAACTTTTATTTAGTAATTCCCTGAATACCCTTTCATTACACCTCTTGATGAGTTTCGAATAAAGTCTATGACTTCATCGCGCTCAGGTGTAGCCTCCATTTCTCCTTCTATTATGTCCAGAGCTTGAGTTACATTATAATTTTTTTGATATAAAATTCTGTAAATTTCTTGAATTTCTCTAATTTTTTCGGATGTAAACCCACGTCTTCTCAATCCTACGGAATTTATTCCAACATAAGATAAAGGCTCTTTTGCTGCTTTAGTGTATGGAGGGACATCTTTTCTTAGTAAAGAACCTCCTGATACCATCGCATGGTCACCAACACTGATAAACTGATGTACAGCAGATAATCCACCAATAACAGCATAATTTCCAATTGTTACATGTCCTCCTAAAAGAACGCCATTTACAATAATAGCATTGTTTCCAACATGACAATCGTGTGCAATATGGGCTGTTGCCATGATTAGGCAATTATTCCCAATTACAGTTTGACCTGAAGCTATAGTTCCCCTATTGATAGTTACGCATTCTCTTATAGTACAATTATCTCCAATAATTGCAAGAGAATCTTCTCCTCCAAATTTTAAATCTTGAGGGACGGCAGCAATTACTGCTCCTGGAAAAATATTACAATTTTTACCAATTCTTGCTCCCTCCATTATTGTAACATTAGAACCTATCCAAGTTCCATCACCAATAACAACATTGTTATGGATGGTTGTAAAAGGCTCGATTACAACGTTTTTGGCGATTTTTGCACCTGGATGAACGTATGCTAACGGTTGATTCATATATTTTGTTTAATCGTTAAACTGTTTAATCAATTAATCGCATAAGCAATTAATCAAATCAACAAAAATTATTGTTTTCTTGCAATTTGCGCCATTAGTTCCGCTTGGGCAACCAATCGTCCATTTGAATATGCATTGGCTTGCATGTGACAAATACCTCTTCGTATTGGGGTGATCAAATCACATTTGAATATAAGTGTATCTCCCGGCAAAACTTTTTGCTTGAATTTTACGTTGTCAATTTTCATGAAAAAGGTCAAATAATTTTCAGGATCGGGAACAGTGCTTAAAACTAAAATTCCTCCTGTTTGCGCCATTGCTTCAACAATCAAAACTCCTGGCATTACCGGTGCATTGGGGAAATGTCCTACAAAGAAATTTTCATTCATTGTCACATTTTTCATCCCTACAACATGACTATCCGACATTTCGATGATTCTGTCAATCAACAAAAATGGAGGTCTATGCGGTAACATCGCCATAATTTTATGAATATCCATTAATGGCTCTTGGTTTAAATCATAGGTTGGAACATAATTTCGTTGTTCACTTTTGATGATTTTTGCCATTTTTTTTGCAAACTGAGTATTTACATAATGCCCAGGTTTGTTAGCAATGATTTTCCCTTGAATTTTTGTTCCTATTAAGGCTAAATCACCAATCACGTCAAGTAATTTGTGTCTTGCAGCCTCATTTGGATAATGTAAAGTTAGATTGTCTAAAATTCCATTCGGTTTGACCGTAATTTCATCTTTTCCAAAGGCTTTCTTCAAGCTTTCCATTGTAGATTCAGAAATATCTTTGTCTACATATACGATTGCATTGTTTAAATCTCCTCCTTTAATTAATCCATTTTCCAATAGAGTTTCCAATTCATGTAAAAAACTAAAGGTTCTTGCATTGGAAATTTCCGTTTTGAAATCACCTATAGTTTTTAAAGTGGCATTTTGAGTGCCTAATATTTTTGTTCCAAAATCAACCATTGTAGTAACACTATAATGATCACTTGGCATAACCATGATTTCACTTCCAGAAGCTTCATCTGTAAAAGAAATTACTTCTTTTACAACATATACGTTTCGGTTTAATTCTTGCTCAATAATTCCGGCTTCCTCAACAGCTTCCATGAAAAATTTAGAAGAACCGTCCATAATTGGTAGTTCAGAGGCATCCAACTCAATAATAACGTTGTCCAAGTCACAACCCATTAAAGCTGCCAAAACATGTTCTGGAGTTTGAATTTTGACACCTAATTTTTCTAAATTAGTACCACGTTGTGTATTGACTACATAATTAGCATCAGCTTCAATAACAGGGTGACCTTCAAGATCGACACGAACAAATGTAAAGCCATTATTTACCGGAGCAGGTTTAAAAGTCATTTTAACTTCTTTTCCAGTATGTAATCCAACTCCCGTAAGCGAAATTTCTGTTTTGATGGTCTTCTGTTTAACCATTGTTTCCATTTTTTTGGTTTAATATTTGTTTTTTTAACTCTTCTATTTCTTTTACCAATTTTGGTAAATTCTTAAAATGTACATATGATTTACTGTAATCAGAATATCCAAAAGTTGGACTTCCTTGCAGTATTTCATTATCTTTTATATTTCTTCCTACTCCGGATTGAGCCTGAATACGAACATTATTACCAACAGTCAAATGCCCCACAATACCAACTTGCCCCCCTATCATGCAATTCTCCCCTATTTTGGTAGAACCCGCAATTCCAGATTGGGCTGCAATAACAGTATTACGACCAATTTCAACGTTGTGTGCAATTTGAATTTGATTGTCCAATTTTACACCCGCCCTGATAACTGTAGATCCTAATGTGGCTCTGTCAATAGTTGAGTTGGCACCAACATCCACATTATCTTCTATAATTACATTTCCAATTTGTGGTATTTTATTGTACGTACCATCTTCATTTGGCGCATAACCAAAACCATCTGCTCCAATAATTGTACCAGAATGAATTGTACAATTATTTCCAATGACTGTTTCGGAGTAAATTTTAGCGCCAGCAAAAATAACCACATTATTTCCAATAGTTACATTGTCACCAATAAAACTTCCTGGATATACTTTTACATTATCACCTAATATAACATTATCACCTATATAACTAAAGCTTCCTAAATATAGATTTTCACCATATTTTGCACTTTCAGAAATAAAAGAAGGAGTTTCGATACCGCTTTTATTTAATTTCACTTGGTTGTAAAACTCCAATAATTTAGAGAAAGATTTATAAGCATCGGCAACCTTAATAAGAGTAGTAGTTATTGGTGATTCAGGAACAAAAGTATCGTTAACGATTGTTATTGATGCTTTTGTGGTGTATATATAGTTGATGTATTTGGGATTGGATAAAAAAGTAAGCGACCCTTCAGCCCCTTCTTCAATTTTAGATAAACGAGAAACTTCAATGTTGGGATCTCCAACAATTTCTCCTTCCAATATTCCTGCTATTTGTTCAGCTGTAAATTTCATCTTATTGAATTGTATTTTTAAAAAGTATAAGATGGAACATACTAGTGTTAGTTCTCACAATATTTAATAAAAATAGATTGGCTTGTTTTATTGCGACAAAAATATAAAAAATAGGTTTTAAATGTTAATTTTAAAGCAGTTGTTTTGGAAAACATATATAATACTTAGTCACCAACTTGGATAATGATTTCAAATTCAGCTGGTCAGAGGCTTCAACAACATCCTCAATTGTCTTGTCTTTATTTAGAATTCGTATGGGTTCTGCAACTTTACTGTACGCTTGACTCTTTATTTTACCTTTAAAGATAAAATAATTGGATTCAGCCAGAGAAATTTTATTTTGAATAGAAAAGCGTTCTTTTTGTATCTGTAATTCTTCCAAAGGAACTTTATCATTCGTTAACTTAATTTTCAAAAGATCTCTATTGATAATCATTTTGCTCAAAGATGACAGAATAAAATCATCTTGATTTTCCCAGGCTTTCAAGGCGCTGATAATGTCAAAATCATCCAATTTTGTAAATAATTTCACGGTTTTCGGATCAAAAGTACCCATTGTCACTTTGTTTTGCATAAAAAACAGCAACGGTTCGCTGCAAGGCAAAACAACACCTCTTTCGGTCAATTCTTTAGCACGTTTTAAGACCTTGGTCAAAGTTAATTCGGCAGCCAAACTTGTTTTATGCAAATACACCTGCCAATACATCAATCGTCGGGACATAAGAAACTTTTCGACCGAGTAGATTCCTTTTTCTTCAATTACCAAAACATCATCCACAACATTCATCATCTGAATTAATCGTTCAGAATTGACATTTCCTTCTGAAACCCCAGAATAAAAGCTATCTCGTTTTAAATAATCCATTCGATCCATGTCGAGCTGACTCGAAATTAGCTGCAACATAAATTTACGATGGTATTCTCCCTTAAATACTTTAATAGCAAGACTCAATTGACCTTGAAATTCAATATTGAGTTCGTTCATTAATAATAATGAGATTTCTTCATGATGAACATCTTCCACAATACTACTTTCCATAGCATGCGAAAAAGGACCATGTCCCACATCGTGCAATAATATGGCAATATATAGCGCATTTTCTTCTTCAGGGCTAATGATTACCTCTTTGAAGCGTAAAACTTCGACCGCTTTTTGCATCAAATGCATACAGCCTAGTGCATGGTGAAAACGAGTGTGATTGGCACCAGGATACACCAAATAGGATAAGCCCATTTGGGAAATGCGTCTCAAGCGTTGAAAATAGGGATGTTGAACTAAATCGTAGATTAAAGCATTCGGGATGGTAATAAACCCATAAATGGGATCATTGAATATTTTTAATTTATTTATTTGAGCCACTATAAGTTCGTTTTAGGGAAACAAATATAGTTAAAATAGTATTTGTATCTAAATTTGGAAAATACTGCCCCCAAAAAAAACTTCCCAATTTCTTGAGAAGTTTTGTGGGCTGTCAGGGACAACAATCGAACTCCTAATACCGATTTTGACTTTTTTTCAAAGGTTAAACGTTTGATTTTTTTTTTTACAAAATTAAGCATTTTATCGAATATTACTTTGAAAAAAATATCGAGTCCAGCATTTTCTCTTTATTTATAGATAAGGTGATGCATAAAGTTTGGTCGCTTGGCGATGTGGCGGATTAAGGAAGCACAAACTTTTGGTTAATTGCTAATTTTACAAGTACAAAACAAACTTAAAAGTAAGCCTAATTCCGCCATATTACATCAAGCTGTTATGCCTTCCTTCTTATTTCTTCAGTGGTTATTACTTCCCACTTTTTCATACACTATCCATACACTATCCATGCCTTTGATATGCCTTTGATATGATCTAGACATCCTGTCTATGACCTGACCTGTGTGACTTTTATGTTAGCCTTTCTTCAATTAAATTTTTCCAAATGATAAAACCTTTTCTATCCGTGGAATAATCGTGAAGTACTTTACTGAAATTATCAGGCGGATTTTCTATAAAAGCTTGTCTGCCGTTATTTCTAATGGTATTTAGGTAGTTGTCAATCTGCTTTAATATATCGGGAATAAATTGTCTGTCTTTGTAAAAATGCCAAATATAGGTTGCTTCTTCTGTATTTAAGGTTTCTAAAACAATATGAAATCCCGTTTTTCCCGCTAGAAGGAAAACAAATGAAAATGGATTCAAAACAAATCGGATTTTAAGAATAGTTCTCTCGTGATGCTTGGCTAAATATTGTAAATGTATTTGGTGTTTGTAATTTTGATTCCGCAAAAAATCATTCAATAATTCATCTCCAGAATCATATAATTTTTGATTGTTTTCATTCTGCAATTGATTAATATCAAGCAAGTTTTCTTGACCTATTGTGTTTGTTTTGCCTAAGAATGCCTTCGCAATGAATTTAAACTTCACCCCTTCAATCAATTTTTGAGTTATTTTTTCTAGATCATTGGATAGTGCCAATTGTGAAATCAATTTTCCGTTTTCAAATTCAGCGTGAATTATAGCAGTAATGTTTTTAATTTTGAGTGTCTTAGAGAAATAATCTTTTAAAACTTCAAATTCCGGCCTAATTTCAAGATTTTCAATATCAAATTCAAGTTCTGTTTTAATTTCAGGTACATTGTGTTTAAAAGCAATACTTCCGTATCTAAATTCAAGTTTTTCAAAAGAAACCTTTATTTTTTGATCAATTATGAAAGAATCTTTTGAAACAGCAATTTCCTCTTCGGGTTCATCAAATAAGGTAGCTAGTTTATCTATTTTTCTGTAATAGGTATTTCTCTTCAGAAACATTTTGTTTAAGTAATCAATCTTGATGTCTCGATAATCGTAAATAGTTGGAGCTATTTCCGATCGTTGGACTCTACCGATGTATTGAATTAATTTACCTTCAAAAGAAAAAGGATAAACAAGAAATAGACAATTGGTGTTTTGCAAATCAGTTCCTTCACCAAAGAATTGCCCAGTGGTGATTAATACTTGATAATTTCCTTCCTTTAGTAATTTCCATTTTGAGTTTTTGGCACTTTCAGAATCTTCACCACTTAAAGTGATCACTTCGTAAGATTGTTTTAAATATTGATTTAGCGAGTCAATATGTTCTTTACGTTCTGTAATAATAACAACTTTTTTGTCAAATTTCAATTCATTAATCACATCTTCAAGAATTGATTTGTTTCGAGTAGAATCGTGAACCAGAATTTTTGATAAAGTTTCAAATTTGTCTGTTTTTGAGTTGAATGGCACATCAAGTTCAGTGTTGCGAATGATAATTTTTGGTCTTTTAGATGTGCTTATTTCGTTTGATTTTATTTCAGCAATTACTTCGCCTAAATGAATAAAAATAAGTTTACTGTCATTGTATTTTCGAAATGGCGTTGCTGTTAAGCCATATAAATAAAAGGTTTGTAATTTTGAAATTGCATTTCTAAATGTTTCAGCAGGGATATGATGACATTCGTCCACAATGATAGTTCCGAAAGCATTCAAAATTTTTCCGGTATCAGGTTTATCTAATTCTTTTGATAAACTCTGAATCATAGCAACAGTTATTTGCTTACCGATTTTGGTTTTACCTTGACCTATTTTTCCAATTTCATTTTTTGGAATTCCAAGAAAAGTTTCAATTCTTTCAATCCATTGGTCGGCAATTTGTTTGCGATGAGTGATGATTAATGCTGGTTGTTTTTTATCTGCAATAATTTTTAGCCCAACAATAGTTTTTCCTGAACCCGGCGGTGCCACAATAATTCCTAAATCTTTTTTTTCAATCGCATTAATCACTATTTGCTGATGTCTTAGGAGTTGTGTATTGAATAAAAATGAAACTTCTTTTAATTTTCTCCTTTCATCCTTGAAATCATATTCAATTTTGTTATCTCTACAAAATCGAATTATTTTACCAATAAAACCTCGAGGAATGATTACTTCGTTTTCCGTTTCTTCAACTAGTTTAAAATAACGTTCTGTCCCAAAAGTATTTTTTCCAATCTTCTTTTTGACTAAAAATTCCGTATTCAGAAAATTCAATTCTTCTTTTAGAAAGTTGATTAGTGGAGTTGAAATGGCAGAGCGATTAATTTTTATGTCGTTTGCTAATCTTATAGTTAATTTTTCATTTTGTGATTTTGAAACAATTGAAGTAGGAATATCTTGTTGTGCATTATAAATTTGATGTAGTTCATCAAGTTTTATTCTCGAAATTTTTTGAATATTCTTTATAAAATCCCATTGATTCGGAATTGGTTCTAGACTTTCCACATCAATAAAACAACTGTTTCCTTGTTCGTAGGTTTTCTTATATAACGGAAGAGCTATCAAATTGCCAAATCCTTTTCCGGACAAAAAATCCTGATTGGGAAACATTCTGTCAAAGCTGGAGCTCTTGTCAAATAAAGAAAAAACTCCTGTTTGCTCTAAAATTGAAATGAAAATCTTTCTGCTTTTTATCGCTGGATAAGGTTGTTCAAAAAATATCCAAACATGACCGCCTTTACCCGAACGAGAAAGTTCCAAATAGGCAGGAATTCCCTTTTCATTACAAGCATTTATAAATTTTTTGCAGTCTTCTAACCAATCAACTTTATCAAAATCGGCAACAATAAACCAAGAAGTATTGTCTTTAAGCAGCGGATAAATTCCAATATGCTGTTCGCCGTTTAAGTGTTTTTCAATTTCCCTTTCAGAAAGTAGTAAATGCTCCTTATCCAAATAATTTTGAAAAGTGCCACCATTCATTTTATGAACTCGGTAACGGTATGGGTCATATAAATAGGCTGGCATATAGCCACTTTTGCTTCCTTTTTCCCATCGAACAGCAAACACATCTTCTCTTCCTGTAAAAACAGATTTAAATAGTTCAATGTTATTTATGGGGTTTGATTGCATAGTTTATATTATTCAAAAATTTATTTTTAAAGAAATCAAAAGTGAATTAATTGCTAGATCTGCAGACCATTTTTGTGTGTTGGATATAATATATGTTGCAATTTATCAAATGCTTCTTTGTGCTTTTGAGTGGGCATCTTTTCAAGATTTATCATTTTCCAAAGCACAGAAGGAAGGTTAGCAATTACGGAAACATTTTCCATTTCAAGTAAATCCCAATCAGGAGTTTTGTTTTTGAATGACAAAAGAAATCTCTTTTCATTGTCTGTCATTTGAAAATTGATTTGGTGAATTAGATTTTCTCTAGCTTCTTCCAATTGTTCTAGAGGAACATCTACTTCAGCCATTTGTTTAAACTCTGTTTCATAAATTTCAGTAATATCTTTTCGATTTGGAGCTAATAGTTCTGACATTGGTCTTTGATGACTTATTAGAAATATTAAGAATGTTTTTCGTAAATTATCTGTTAGCCCTTCGTTTTCGAGAAGAAATTTTACATCAAATAAATCTCTCGGATGTTGTCTGTCTAAAGCAGCACATAATTTACCCGCATATAAATCGGGAAGTGATGCTACTTGCATTTCTACATATCCAAATTCTCTTTCTACTTCTTCTATAACTTCCATTCTTTCTTCTGGAAAAACCGTTCCTCTGATTACCGGAGATAATTCTACTTTAATGCGTACTTCTCCTTGACTTACAATTAAGCGTAGTGCATCGCTTTGTTCGTGAGCATCTTGTACTTTACTTCCAGGTATTTTTTGCTGAATCGATTTACTTATTCTTGATAAAGCTGCTCTAATATTTATCAAAGCTGTTTCTCGATCATCCATTGGTATGTATAGTAAATCGATGTCAACCGAAAGACGAGGAAGTGCTCTGTAAAATAAATTAATTGCTGTTCCTCCTTTTAGCGCAAAACATTTTTCGGTGTCCACTAACGGTAGAACACGAACTAAAAGTTGTACTTGTCTGCGGTATATATTGTTTGCATCTATAGCCATTCTGGAACTGTTATTTTATATTTATTATCTAATTTTCCACCTTTTATCAGCATTCTGTTTCCAGAACCTAATGTTATGTTTTCTCGATTTATTTTACTCAACCAAACATAATTTTGACGGTCTGCAAACCAAAAGAAAAGCCGTTTTACTTTCACATTTTGACAGCATTCCAGGTTTTTTTGGAGATTTCTAGGCGATAATGTTGTTAGCCCCTGCATTAATTGATCAGCGTGTTCAAAAGTTATTTTTTGTGGCACGTCTAATAACACTTCTAAATATGCCCTTTCTGGTGAAGATATGATCAGTTTTCTATTGTCATTATCCCAATCTCTCTCTACTGTAAAAGGTTGTAATAGTTTGTTTTCTTCTAATTTTTTGGCAAATAAACTGTTGGTAGTATGTCTTACAAATTTTACATTCAAATCTAAATTTGTAATCCATTCAGGTAGTACATCATTTCCAAATAAATGCACTATTTTATATTCTGATAATGACAAGTAATGTGATAATCCCTGTATTTCAAGTGCAGTTAAACCACCTACAACAAAATCTGTTTTCAAGATTGACTGCAAAGAGAAAACTACTGACTGCCAAGATATTTTACTGGCATTTCTAACATAAACGCCCTTACTTATGGATTCTAGTTGGTTACTTTTTACCAAATTGTCTATTGCGTGACGGGTTAAGTTGTTTTCCGTAAGCCACTTATGAGTGGTTACTAAACCCTCGGGCATTATTTCGTACAACTCTTTTCTTCGCATTACATTTACAGCCATAATTTAAAAGTTTTGCTAATTACGGCGTTAATCGCCGTTATGCAAATATAATATAAATTATTTTATTTGCAAAATACAATAATAACGGCGATTATCGCCGTTATTTATAATTTTATTAAACTTTGTAATTATTGTCATTTTTATTATAAACGTAGTTTGTAGATTCGTCATTGTAATTTAATTCAAAAGGATTCACAAATTTTTAGTTGCTTATCCAACATTATTTTTCAATGATCCCTTAAGGTTCGAATGGCATTTTCAGTAAAGAAACTTTGGGGCATGATGGAGGAGCCGAAAAAGGAAAATAAATTTTCGAACAAAAAAAAACTCCAATATCAAATGACTTTGGAGGTTTTTAAATTATGGTGTATCAGGTTCACAGTCGAACACTTAATACCTGTTTTGACTTTTTTTGAAACTATAAAAGAATATTTTAAAAATTGAGAATGTTAAAAAAAATATGTTTCCAAGTTTTATGCTTAATCCTATTTTTAAGACTAGTGTCAACAAATAGACTTAAAAGTTTTGAAAAAAAACAAAGCCACTGTCATCCAGTGGCTTTGTTTGTCTTTTATGTGGGCGATGAGGGGTTCGAACCCCCGACCCCCTCGGTGTAAACGAGGTGCTCTGAACCAGCTGAGCTAATCGCCCTATTGCGTGTGCAAATATACAACTAGAACTCGTAATTGCAAGCAAAATTTTAAAAAAATAGAATAAAAATTACTTCGTTTTTCTTTAGTTACTCATAAACAGTATTTTATTGAATGTTGAATCTCTATATTTTTTTTGGTTATCATCTTCTTATAGCCTTACATTTGTATGATAAAACAAATACAATGGCCCGATATCAAGAAAATGATTTACCAAAATCAAAAATTACTGCGAGTTCTCTGCAAAAAGCTATCCTGATTTTCAAATATGCCAACAATCACAAATGGAAATTTTATGTTGGATTGGTGTTTTTACTACTTACTAGCGTTACTGCCCTAGCTTTTCCTAAATTTATGGGAATGCTTGTAGATTGTGTTAATAAGAAAGATGCCCATTTGGCAAATGAAATAGCTTTAGGCTTAGGATTGGTGTTGCTATTACAATCATTATTTTCCTTTTTTAGACTTTCTTTATTTGTAAATTTTACCGAAAATACATTGGCTAATGTTCGTTTGGCTTTATATACCAACTTGGTTAAATTGCCAATGTCGTTTTTCTCCCAAAAACGTGTTGGAGAATTGAATAGCCGGATCAGTAACGATATTACCCAGATTCAAGATACTTTAACTACAACGATAGCCGAGTTTTTAAGACAATTCATATTAATTATCGGAAGTTTTGCGATGCTGGCCAGTATCAATATCAAATTGACCATTATGATGGTTTCAGTTGTGCCATTGGTTGGAGTTGCTGCCGTTATTTTTGGAAGATTTATTCGAAAATATTCTAAAAAAGTACAAGATCAGGTAGCCGAAAGTCAAGTGGTTGTTGAAGAAACAATGCAAGGAATCAGTATAGTTAAGGCTTTCGCTAATGAATGGTATGAGATTGCCCGTTATAAGGAAAAAATAAAGGAAGTAGTGAAAATGGGGATTAAAGGAGGGCAGTTTAGAGGTTTCTTTGCTTCCTTTATTATTATCTGTTTGTTTGGAACGATTGTGGCTGTTGTTTGGTATGGTGTGCAATTGAGTATTGCCGGCGAAATTACGGTTGGACAATTGTTTACCTTTATATTATACTCAAGTTATGTAGGCGCTTCATCAGGAGGAATTGCCGAGTTATATGCACAAATGCAAAAAGCAATTGGTGCCACCGAAAGAGTTTTTGAACTATTGGATGAAACACCTGAAAAAATCAATTCAAACATACATATTCCTTCCATTAATAAAATAAAAGGTGAAGTGACTTTCAATAATGTTGCCTTTAGCTATCCATCCAGAAAAGAAGTTCAAGTTTTGAAAGATATTAATTTCACTGCAAATTTTGGGCAAAAAATAGCTCTTGTTGGACCAAGCGGAATGGGAAAATCAACAATTGCCTCTTTATTATTGCGTTTTTATGATATTGAGAGTGGCGAAATTCTAATCGACGGAAAAAATATTTACGATTATGATTTAGAGAATCTCCGCGGAAATATGAGTATTGTACCTCAGGATGTTATTCTTTTTGGAGGTACGATAAAGGAAAATATCGCTTACGGTAAACCAAATGCTACCGATGAGGAAATTATTTTGGCAGCCAAACAAGCAAATGCCTATGTATTTATAGAAAGTTTCCCTGAGAAATTTGAAACTGTGGTTGGAGAAAGAGGAATTAAACTTTCAGGTGGTCAAAGACAACGAATTGCGATTGCTCGTGCGTTATTAAAAAATCCATCCATATTGATTTTGGACGAAGCAACATCTTCTTTGGATAGCGAAAGTGAAAAATTAGTTCAGGAAGCTCTGGAAATTTTGATGGAAGGAAGAACAAGTATCATTATTGCACACCGTCTTTCTACAATTCGTTCTGCCGATCAGATTTTGGTACTTGACAATGGAAAAATCAGCGAGCAAGGAACGCATCAAGAATTAATTAACTTAGAAAATGGTTTGTATAAAAACCTAAGTAATTTACAGTTCAGTAATTCTTAGTTTCAAGATAAAATTGCATAAAAAATCCATTTGTTTTTTCGACAAATGGATTTTTTTTATGAAAGATAAATTGAATTTTATTTCCCTTTTCTTCTATTGCGTTCTGCTTTGATCATAGAAAGCTCGCGACTAGTTTGTCCGGCTACAGATGTATTTTCTTCCGCACGACGAATTAAGTATGGCATAACGTCTTTTACAGGTCCAAATGGCAAATATTTAGCAATATTATATCCATTTGCTGCCAAGTTATAGCTGATGTTATCGCTCATTCCATATAATTGCCCGAACCAAATTCTGTCATCATTAGATGGAATTCCTTTAGTTTTCATCAACTCCATTAATTTGTAAGTACTCTCTTCATTATGAGTTCCTGCAAAAATAGACATTGTATCTAAATGTTCTGCCATATAAAGGACAGCTGCATCATAATTGATATCAGAAGCTTCTTTGGAAACACATATTGGTGTTGGATATCCTTTTTCTTCAGCGCGAAGATTTTCTTTTTCCATATAAGCACCACGAACCAATTTCATTCCAATAAAAAATCCTTCGGTTTTCGCTTGCTCATGTAATTTTTTCAAATAATCCAAACGGTCCCAACGGTACATTTGAAGTGTGTTGAATACGATTACTTTTTCTTTGTTATATTTGCGCATCATTTCGGTAACCAAGTCATCGGCTGCATCTTGCATCCAGCTTTCTTCGGCATCAATCAACAAGGCTACATTCTTTTTATGCGCTTCGCTACATACTTGATCAAAACGGGTCACTACTCTATCCCATTCTGATTTTTCTTCTGGCGATAAAGTTTGTTTTTCTCCAACTTTTTCATATAAATCCAAACGACCTAAACCAGTAGGTTTAAAAACTGCAAAAGGAATTGCTTTACGCTCTTTTGCAAATTCAATCGTTTTTAAGGTCATTTCCAAAGCTGCATCGAATTGATTTTCCTCTTCTTTACCTTCAACTGAATAATCCAGTACGGAAGAAACTCCTTTGGTATACATTTTATCAACTACCGATAGGCAGTCATCTTCATTTACACCACCACAAAAATGATCAAAAACTGTAGCACGGATAAGGCTTTCAACGGGAAGATTTGCTTTTATAGCAAAATTGGTTACTGCTGTTCCTATGCGTACTAAAGGTTGGCTATTGATTAATTTGAAAAGGAAATAAGCTCTGTCGAGTTCTGTATCACTTTTTAGTGCAAATGCAATTTGTGTGTTATCAAAAATATTATTCATTTTTTGTTATATTTTTTATGCAAATATAAAGAGAGTAAGCGATTATTATTAGCAAAATTTACCTTATTTTGCGGTTTCAATTAAATTAAAATCATGCAATCTATTCAAGCTAATAATTATCCTGTTCATTTCAACGAAATTGGATATGAAAAACTAAACCAACACTTAAAAGAGAACAAATATTCAAACTTATTTATAATTGCCGATACCAATACAAATGAGTATTGTTTGTCTAAATTCCTTCCTTTGCTGGAAACGGATTTGACTATAGAAATAATAGAATTTGAAGCTGGAGAAATTAATAAAAATATTGAAACCTGTATCGAAATCTGGAATGTCTTAACAGAACTAGGTGCTGACAGAAAAACATTGATTATAAATATAGGTGGTGGAGTTGTTACCGATTTGGGGGGATTTGTGGCTTCTACTTTTAAAAGAGGAGTTGATTTTATTCATATTCCAACAACATTGTTGTCTATGGTGGATGCATCTGTAGGTGGTAAAAACGGTGTGGACTTGGGGAATTTAAAAAACCAAATTGGTGTTATCAATACGCCAAAAATGGTGTTGATTGATACACGATATTTAGAAACAGTTCCACAAAATGAAATGCGTTCTGGACTTGCCGAAATGTTGAAACACGGATTGATTTTTGATAAAGACTATTGGGAATTTTTTTTAGATTTAAAGGCAATTGACTTCGATCATTTAGATGCGCTTATACATCGTTCAGTTGAAATTAAGAACATCATTGTGATGCAAGACCCAACGGAACAAAATATTCGAAAATCTTTAAATTTCGGTCATACATTAGGACATGCTATCGAAAGTTATTTTTTAGAAAATAAAAACAAAACTACCTTGTTACACGGAGAAGCCATTGCGGTGGGGATGATTTTAGAAAGTTACATTTCATTGCATAAAAAATTAATCACACGAGAGGAATATAATGAAATAAAAACAACATTAAAATCAATATATGATGATATAGTTTTTGAAGAAAATGATATTGATCCTATCTTGGAACTGTTGATCCACGACAAAAAAAACGAATACGGCATGATACAATTTGCATTGATCGAAGGTATCGGAAAAATAAAAATTAACCAATCTGTTGAAAACGAATTAATTCGAAACGCTTTTCAGGATTACAAATCTTAGCTATTTTTTAATAAAAAGGATTGCTTTGCGTCTGTTTTATTTTTTACATTTGCGCCAATGAATAAAAAACAAAATACTAAATCATTTTCTACCAAAAGGAACGGTAACAATAGGTCTTTCTTGAGCTTATTGAAACGGTTTTATGGTATAAAAGGAAATTTTAGTTTTGATGTGTTTCAATATTTCAAGGCCGATTATGATAAACTTCAGATTATCTATGCCAACATTAGAGTTTGAATTTCTATTAATTCTATTTTTCAAATGCAATTAATATAAAACTCTACAGAACAAATGAATACAAAATATTCCGATTTAATAAACCAAACATATTACTTTCCTCAGGAAGAATTTAAATTAAACAAGGACAATCTTCAATTTCATAATATCGATTTGATGAAATTGGTTGAAACTTATGGTACGCCTTTAAAGTTTACCTATTTGCCGCAAATTTCAAACAACATCAACAAAGCCAAAAGCTGGTTTCGTAAATCGATGGAGAAGAACAAATACGAGGCAAAGTATTACTATTGCTATTGCACGAAAAGTTCTCATTTTGAATATATTATGAATGAGGCATTCAAAAATAATATTCACATTGAAACCTCTTCTGCCTTTGACATTAATATCGTTGAAAATTTATTAGAAAAAGGAAAAATCAATAAAAGCACCTATATCATTTGTAATGGTTTCAAAAGAGATCAATACATTGATAACATTGCAAGATTGATCAATAATGGTCACAAAAACACTATTCCGATTATTGATAATTATGAGGAATTGGATTTGTTGCAGGCACAAATAAACGGAAAATTCAAAATTGGAATCCGTATTGCTGCCGAAGAGGAACCTAAATTTGAGTTTTATACATCAAGATTAGGAATCGGATACAAAAACATTGTTCCTTTTTACAAGAAAGAAATTAAAGAGAATAAAAATTTGGAACTTAAAATGTTGCACTTTTTTATTAATACAGGTATCAATGACAACGCTTATTACTGGAATGAACTTGTAAAATGTATCAAGGTATATGTTGCTTTGAAAAAAGAATGCCCTACTCTTGATGGTTTGAATATTGGTGGTGGTTTCCCTATCAAAAATTCATTGGCATTCGAATATGATTACCAATATATGATTGATGAAATTATCAATCAAATTAAAATTGCCTGCGACGAAGCGGAAGTAGATGTGCCAAATATTTTTACTGAATTTGGTTCGTTCACAGTTGGAGAAAGTGGTGGTGCAATCTATCAAGTATTGTATCAAAAACAACAAAATGACAGAGAAAAGTGGAACATGATTGATTCTTCTTTTATCACTACATTACCTGATACTTGGGCAATAAACAAACGTTTTATTATGTTGGCCATCAACAGATGGAATGAAACATACGAAAGAGTTTTATTGGGTGGAATGACTTGTGATAGTGATGATTATTACAATTCAGAACAAAACATGAATGCTATTTATCTGCCAAAATACAATAAAGAAAAACCACTATATTTAGGTTTTTTCAATACGGGAGCTTATCAGGAAACTATTGGTGGATATGGTGGTTTGCATCACTGTTTGATACCACAGCCAAAACACATTTTAATAGACCGTGATGAGAATGGAATATTGGCAACCGAAGTGTTTTCTGAACAACAAACAGCCGAAGATGTACTAAAAATATTAGGTTATAATAAATAATGAATAAAAATTGGGATTCAGGAAATTTGATATTTATAAATTTCTTTTATTTGTAACATCCAAATCTCAAATAACCTTTTGAACATTAAATAAAAAACAAAAAAAAGAAAATGAGTAAAGGACCAATCAGTCAGTTTATTGAAAAGCATTATTTGCATTTCAATTCTGCATCCTTAGTTGACGCTGCAAAGGGATACGAACAGCAATTAGCCAATGGTGCAAAAATGATGGTAAGTATGGCAGGTGCAATGAGTACAGCCGAAATTGGAAAGATTTTTGCCGAAATAATTCGTCAAGATAAAGTTCAAATTATTTCTTGTACAGGAGCCAATCTTGAAGAAGATATCATGAATTTGGTAGCACATTCTCATTATGAGAGAGTGCCAAATTATCGTGATTTGACTCCACAAGACGAATGGGATTTATTGGAAAGAGGATTGAATAGAGTTACTGATACCTGTATTCCGGAACACGAAGCATTTCGCCGTCTTCAAAAACACATTTATAAAATTTGGAAAGATGCTGATGACAAAGGAGAAAGATATTTTCCTCATGAGTTCATGTACAAAATGTTACTTTCCGGTGTTTTGGAAGAGTATTACGAAATTGACTTAAAAGACAGTTGGATGTATGCTGCTGCCGAGAAAAATCTGCCAATTATCGTACCAGGTTGGGAAGATAGTACAATGGGGAATATTTTCGCATCTTATGTTATTAAAGGAGATTTGAAAGCTTCTACCATGAAATCTGGTATTGAATACATGGTTTTCTTATCAGATTGGTATCCAAAAAACAGTACTAATGGTGTTGGTTTCTTTCAAATTGGAGGAGGTATTGCCGGTGATTTTCCAATATGTGTAGTGCCAATGTTATATCAAGATATGGAAATGCATGATATCCCATTTTGGAGTTATTTCTGTCAAATTTCAGATTCTACAACTAGTTACGGTTCATATTCCGGAGCAGTTCCTAATGAAAAAATTACGTGGGGTAAATTGGATATCAATACTCCTAAATTCATTATTGAGTCTGATGCTACTATTGTGGCTCCATTAATTTTTGCATATTTGTTAGATTTATAATAATTATTTATGAAAAGAATAATAGTTGATTACGCCAAATTGACCAATGAAATTTTAAATCTTTTGGTCGAAAAATTTCCTGATGGTTATGATGATTCCGACATCATTCGATTTAGAAATGCTAAAAACGAATTGATTGAGGCTGTCGAAGTGAGAACAGAAGATACTATATATTTAGTAAAAGTAAGTACTAAATTGGCTGACAGAATTGGAAATTTTGACGAAGATGATGAAATTGATGATGTTGTAGAACCAATCAGCGGTTTAGAATTGGATGTTGATGATGCAGATGACGATGAGGAAGATGAAAATCTTGACAAACCAGATGTTGACGGTGATGACGACGATGAAGATGGTGATGATAAAGATATTGCCGACGAAGAAGATGATGATGACGAAGATTAATTCTATGATTTTATAAAAAAAATAAAAGGGACTCTATTTCGAGTTCCTTTTTTTATTAGATTTATGTTCCTAAAAATATACGCCAAAATGACTACAGAAAATTTACACGCCAAATTAAAAGAAAATTTTGGGTTTGAAAAATTCAGACCCAATCAAGAAGAAATTATCAATTGTATCCTTTCCGGAAACGATACTTTGGCAATTATGCCAACTGGAGGAGGAAAATCAATATGTTTCCAACTCCCCGCTTTAGTATTACCGGGAACAACCATAGTTATTTCCCCCTTAATAGCCTTGATGAAAGACCAGGTTGACAGCCTGAAAGCCAATGGAATAGATGCTTGTTTTATCAATAGCAGCCAGTCTCCAGATGAGCAGCAATTACATATTCAAAATTTGAAAGACAATAAAGTCAAGTTGGTTTATGTTGCACCAGAGAGTCTGTCTTTTTTGGAAAATGCATTCAGTCAAATAGTTGTGAGTTTAATTGCTATCGATGAAGCACATTGTATTTCAGCTTGGGGTCATGATTTTCGTCCTGCTTATACCAATTTGGGATATCTCAAAAACCGCTTCCCTTCTACTCCAATCCTGGCATTGACCGCAACTGCCGATAAAGCTACGCGTACTGACATCTGCGATCAACTAAATTTAAATAATCCTAAAACTTTTGTAGCTTCTTTTGATAGAAAAAATTTAAGCTTGGAAGTTAGGCCGGCTTTGGATCGCGTCAAACAAATTATTGATTTTATAAAAAACAAACCAAATGAATCAGGTATAGTATATTGCCTAAGTAGAAAGACTACAGAAGAACTAGCTGAAAAATTGCAAAAAACTGGAATTAAAGCAAAAGCGTATCATGCAGGATTGGATAATAAAATACGTTCAAAAACCCAAGATCAATTTATCAACGATGAATGTCAAGTGGTTTGTGCTACGATTGCTTTTGGAATGGGAATTGATAAATCAAATGTTCGTTGGGTAATTCATTATAATTTACCAAAAAATATTGAAGGTTACTATCAAGAAATTGGAAGAGCGGGTCGAGATGGATTGCCATCTGAAACCGTTTTGTTCGAAAGTTACGGTGATGTGATTCAGTTGCAAAAATTTGCTTCCGAAGGATTGAATGCAGATGTTCAATTGGCTAAACTTGAAAGAATGAAACAATATGCTGATGCATTGAGTTGTCGCAGAAAAATATTACTTTCCTATTTTGGAGAATTGGTTTCCGAAAATTGCGGAAACTGTGATATTTGCAAAAATCCTCCAGCATTTTTTGACGGAACCATAATTGCCCAAAAAGCATTGTCTGCAATAATTCGTTTGCAGGAATCTGAAGCTTTACCAGTGATTGTAGATTTTTTGAGAGGTTCAAAAAATACTTCCATTTATGACAAAGGGTATCAAAATTTAAAAACCTATGGAGTTGGTGCAGATATTTCTTGGTATGATTGGAATCAATATTTAATACAATTAATAAATTTAGGATATTGCGAAATTGCCTTTCACCAACAGAATAAAATAAAATTAACACCTTTCGCAAAAAAGGTTTTGTTTGATGGGGAAAAAGTTCAATTGACAACAGTGCAAAAAATGAAAGCTGAGGCAGTTGATATTAAAACTACGAAAACAAAATCTACAACAAATTCGCTTTTTGAATTTCTTAGAAAGCTACGTTCGGAAATTGCTAAAGAAGAAGAAGTTCCTGCTTACATAATTTTTAATGATGCCACTTTAAAGCAATTAGAAATTCAGCGACCAATGAGTGATTCCGAATTTCTTGCTATTGATGGAGTTGGAAAAGCAAAATTGGAAAAATATGGTGATGTATTTATAAAAGCTATTATTGAATTTGAAAAAATTAAAAAGGTTAGGGCTAAAAAAGTAAATACAACTTATAAAGAAACTTTGGAAATGTTTCAAAGCGGAATGACAGTTGAAGAAATTGCAATTAAAAGAAAATTAGGTACGCCTACCATATTTTCACATTTAGCAAAATTATACAGTGATGGTCATCCGATAGATTTGAGTGTTTTTATAAATGAGCAAGAAATCGCAAAAATTGCAAAAGCAAAAATTAAACTCGAATCACCAACTGCTTTGAAACCTTATTTTGATTTTTTTGAAGAGAAAATCTCATATGATAGAATCAGAGTTGGTTTGGCCATACTCGAAAAAGAAAATGTAGAAAACTTCAATAACGAAAAAGCATATTCTGTAAAAGATATAAGATTAGAACATTCTGAAGCCTATAAAAAATGGAGTACAGAGGAAGATTTAAAACTTGAGCTTTTGTATAATGAAGGTAAGAAAGTAAACGAGTTAGCTATACTATTTGGCAGAAATCAGGGATCGATAAATTCTAGATTAAAAAAAATCGGTTTGAAATAAAAAATAAGAATAACCAAATGAATACAAATTCAAATTTAGAATTTTTCGAAGAACAAATTTCATACGATAAATTCAGAATGTGTTTGGCTATATTCGAAAAAGAAAATGTAGCTTCTTAATTTATGACAATATCTTCTTTCCCCTATTTTGTAGATTCAAATACCGAATTATTAATTTTGGGAACTATGCCTGGTTCAGTCTCTCTTGCCAAACAGGAATATTATGGGAATCCAAGGAATCATTTTTGGAAAATAATATGTACAATTTGTGATGCATTGCCAATTCCTGAAAATTTTGACGAGAAAGTCAAAATTCTTCAATCTAACAAAATTGGACTTTGGGATGTTTTGGAAAATTGTGAAAGAAAAGGGAGTTTGGACATTCATATCAAAAATCAAAAAGAAAATGATTTTTTTGCTTTGTTTGAAAAATTTCCTAAAATCAACAAAATTGTCTTTAACGGAAAACAAAGCCATGCCTTTTTTTATAAAAGTTTTGGACAAATAAAAGGCATTACGTATTATGTAATGCCTTCTACAAGTCCTGCAAATACAATGACTTTTGAGAATAAGTTAAAAATTTGGTCAAGCTGTTTTAAATGAAACTATTTGTTTAAAATTTACAAATATCTTTCTGCGAATACTTTTTGGTGATGTTTCATGTGACCAATAATTAAAAATCCTAAAGCTCTCACTGAAACTTCATTTTCTGAAGCAATTCCAATTCTTCTCAATTGTTCGTCAGAAAAACTTTTGAACATTAGCAAGTTGGAATGTCTTACCGTCGAAAACTCAGTTAATAATTCTTGAATACTTCTGCTTTTGGCATCGGTATTGTCAACATAATCATTTTCTTCAAATCCCGGCAATGGCGTTTTATCATTTCTGGAAATTCGAAGTGCACGATATGCAAATATCCTTTCAGCATCAATGATATGCTGAATAATTTCTTTAATCGTCCATTTTCCTTCGGCATAACTGTAATCAAATTTATCCAATGGAATATTTTGAACAAATTTGATAAAGTCATGTAAACTAATTTCTAATTCTTCAAATAATTCAACATTCTCAAGAGCGTTTATGTAAGTCGCGTTGAATTTTGAATATTCATTTACCGGCAATTGATCAGATCTCATATGATAGTTTTTTTTTAAGAATTAAAAATAATAAATTTTATATTCAAATTATGCTGAATTCCTACTTGCGTTTGTATTTCCGAAAAGTGATCGAGTCACAATTTTTTCATACACTTTTATTAGGTTTAAATCTGGGTTCTCTTCTTTGTTCAATTCATTAATTTTCAACAAAGCATATTGTTGTATAGTCAACAAAGGCAAGACAATACGCTCTCTCATTTGAATAGAGGCTATACCATCAGGATAGTTTTCCATCAGTTCTGTATGACCTGCAATTTTCAATAATAATCTTTTTGTTTCCAAAAATTCATCATAGATAATTTGCCAAAAAGCTCCAAATTCAGGATCCTTACTCATATAAGCAGTTAAAGGAAAAAATGATTTTGCCAATGACATCATACTGTTTTCCAATAATGTTCTAAAGAATAGTGAATTATTGTATAAATTCTGAGCTTTTTCCCATTGATTGGTATCTTCAAAATGTTTCAAAGCAGAACCCACTCCAAAAAAACCTGGTACATTTTGTTTCAATTGACTCCAAGAACCCACAAATGGAATTGCTCTTAAGTCAGCAAAATCAAGAGTTTCAGACTTACTTCTTTTAGAAGGTCTGCTTCCAATATTGGTTTTTGCATAATATTTCAAAGTACTCATTTGTTCCAAATAAGGAATAAATTTAGGATGATTTTTGAAATTTAAATATTTATTATATCCCAAATCGGCCATTTGATCCAAAATTTCTTTTTCTTCAACTGACAATTCATTTTGACCTTGATTGAAAACTTGATTGGCAACACCTGCACTCAAAAGGTTTTCCAAGTTATAGCGACAAGAATCCAATGTTCCAAAATTTGAACTAATTGTTTGTCCTTGAATTGTAATTTGAATTTCGTTGTTTTCAATATTTGGACCTAGCGATGCGTAAAATTTATGTGTTTTTCCACCACCACGTGCTGGAGGTCCACCACGTCCATCAAAGAAAATTGCGTGAATTCCATATTTTCTGGAAATTTCAGTTAATGCTTCTTTGGCTTTATAGATACTCCAATTCGCCATCAAATATCCACCATCTTTTGTACCGTCAGAAAAACCAAGCATAATCGTTTGCTTGTTATTTCTATTTATTAAATGTTTGGCATACTCAGCATTGGTGTATAATTTTTCCATTACCAAGTGTGCATTTTGCAAATCATCAACAGATTCAAAAAGCGGAATAATATCTACGGTAGCATTTTCCCAATTGCATAATTTGAATAACGCAAAAGTTTCCATCACATTAAGTGCGCTCTCATTATTACTGATAATATAACGGTTTGCACCAAATTCGCCATTATTTTCCTGAATCGTTTTGATAGCTTGAATTGATTCGACTGTGGATCTTGTCATTTCGTTTTCAAAATCGGCAGGATCTAAATTTCCTTTTACAGATGATAAAATTTCAATTTTTTCATCTTCAGTTAATTGAAAATAATTAGCTGGAAAAATATTTGTTTTGGATTTAGAATAATAATCTACGATATCATAAAAAACACTTTGATGGATTTTACTGTTTTGTCTGATATCCAAAGTTGCGAAATGAAAACCAAATAAATTCAGTCGAATAAGCAAAGCATCAATTTGATCTACATAAAGTGATTGATGTTGCTCAATTATAATAGTCTTTATTTTATTTAATTGTGTTTTGAACTCTTCAAGTGTAATAAAAATTTCTCCTTTAGAATAAAAAACAGAACGATACAATTTTTGCTCCAGCTCCATTACTAAAGAATCCACAACTGGGAAAGTAAGTTTTCTCTTTAGATTTCGTATCTCAATATAATAACATTTTAAAATAGAAGTTCTCAATCGCTCTGCTACTTTTAAAGTAATTTCAGTTGTAACAAATGGATTTCCATCACGATCTCCTCCTGGCCAAAACCCAAGTTTAATTAATTGATTATTTATGGACTCTCCTTCAAAAACGTTTTTTTGCAGATAATGCACCATTTCGCCAGAAGTGTTGTAAAAAACATTTTCTAGATACCAAATTAAACTTACCGCTTCATCAAAAGGATTTGGTTTCTCATTTTGAATAAAAGGAGTTTTTCCTAATTGTGCAAGTAACTGTTTTATTTCCAATAAATTATTATTTCGTATTGCTTCTGTCAAATCATTTATGATTCCTAAAACTGGCCCAGGGTAAAATTGAGTTGGGTGTGCAGTTAAAACGGTACGAACATTAAAATTCTCAAGAAAATGAATCAGTTCTTCTTTATTATCCCTTACATCCGATTTCTCTTTGATATCACGAAGCGAGCCTCTTCCTTCCATATTGTTTACCACTGGAAATGCAGCATCTTCAATAGCATCAAATAAAACAATTTGGCGTTCAATATATTGTATAAAATGAAACATCAGATTAATCTTATCCTTTTCGGTCGCGCTAGTCAAATATTTATCTGAAAAGAAATCAAAAATTTCTTTTGGAGTTTCTTGTTTTTTAAATCCATTATCGCAAAGTTCCGTGAATATAGGCAACAAAACCCCCGTATTATCAACAGAATCAAAGGGTAATGTTATAAATACACTATTGTAAATATGGTATTTCGATAAAACATTTTGATTAAAACGTTCTATTTTTGGCAACGTATACATAATTATACTATTAGTTTAATGGTTGGTTAATTTGGCATAAAAAAACCCCAAGATTACACTTGAGGTTATATTTTATAATATAGCATTCAAGATTTTTTTACATTTCCTTAAAAATGGTGTGCATCAAACGCTTCTTATCATTTATACTCTCCTCAAGTGAGATCATAGTTTCGGTTCTATATACTCCTTCGATATCGTCTATCATAAAAATAACATCTTTGGCATGCTTAGTGTCCTTTGCTCTGATTTTGCAAAATATATTGAATTTACCTGTAGTTACAGAAGCAACAGTCACAAAAGGAATTTCATTAATACGCTCTAAGACAAATTTTGTTTGAGAAGTATTATTAAGAAAAACACCTACATAAGCAATAAATGAGTATCCTAATTTATCATAATCAAGGACTAATGAGGATCCCATAATGATACCGGCATCTTCCATTTTTTTTACTCTTACATGAACCGTTCCAGCTGAAATCAATAATTTTTTTGCAATGTCTGTAAACGGAACTCTTGTGTTGTCTATCAACATATCTAAAATCTGGTGATCTACTTCATCTAAACGAAATTTACTCATAATTCTTTTATTATATGGTTATTTGATACTAAAAAAGTTAAATTTATAAATAAAAATTAAATAAACGGCAAAAATATTATTTTATTATAGTTCCGTTAACGAAAAACACTTTTTTATCTAAATTAAAATCGGCTTTTTGATTTGGTTTTGGGAAATTAGTAAAATCATCTCCATATAATGCTCCTTTCGCATCATATTCATAATGACCATAATAACCTTCTAAATCACCTACTTCAACTATGTAAGCATTAAAATTTAATTCATTGTTAATTAACTCTTCTTTATATTGAGCAACAAAATTCGTGATTATTTCGATACCATCATAATTTATTTTGACATTTTTATACATAAAATCAAAAAAAACGACTTTATTCTGAGGAATGTTCAAATATTTATCATTTATATTGCTAACTATATCGTTTTCGCTGAGAATAATAAAACTCGAAAGTAGAGCTATAAAAATGAATTTACGTGTGACTTCTCTCTCGTAGTCACCTGTAAAATGCCCAGCCTCAAACAACAAGGTCGGTACTCCTAAATATTGGAATGTATCTCCTATGCAATTAATATTAAAGGAATCATCAAATCGACCTATTTGACCTGGAATATAGTTTTGTAAAACTTCATTAATACCAGCAATCAAGTTAATAGCTTTTAATCTTGACTCATTAACCTCTCTTTCTTCATTATAAGAAGGAGCTAAAAAAGATACCGTTGCAGGCTTCCCGCTATCTGCGACTCCAAAAATAGTACGTTGATCATGGAGATTAAAACAATAATCAGGTTTAATGTCTTCAAAAATTGTTCTCAATACTTTACTTTCAGGCTGTGTGAGGTTCTGGGAATCCCGATTCAAGTCAATATCATTAGCATTGGCTCTGGTATATAGTTGCGCTCCATCAGGATTTAACATCGGAATGCAATAAAAAGTAAAAGTTTCTAAAAGTTGATTGGCCAGATCCGATCCGCTGTTTAGTAGATTTATAAAATCGAATAATGCTTTAGTCGTAGTACTTTCGTTTCCGTGCATTTGTGACCAAAGATAAATTTTTAATTTACCGGTTCCTTTTTGGTAGCTATAAATAGGTTTTCCCAAGACGGATTTTCCAATTATCTTCACATCCTTTTTTAAGGATTCTCTATTTAATATTGGCTCAATATTCTCTAACGTAATATAGCGGCCGTGAATTGTCTGTTCTTTATTTTGATTGAATAGTTGTTCTAAATTCATGTTACAATATTTGATTTACAAAAGTAAACATCTTTATTTTTACATTTGTAAACCATGTATTTTTTCAAAATATTAAGATTGTAAACTATCTTTTCAAAGTCAACTGTAGACAAGTGTAATTAATATTTGTATTTAATAGGTGTTTTAATATATTTCTATTAATTACAATTAATCAATGCGTTATAGTTATTTATCTCTATGAATACATTAGTACAAAAGACACTGAATTAATGATTTAACATTGTAAATTAGGTTACTACAGTCCTATTAGTTACATTTGTAAATACGCTAATTTGAAACACAATTTACAATGGTAAACATGGATGATTTCATAAAAAGATTGGAGATTATACTTGATTATTATAGTCTAAATGCCTCTTCGTTTGCCGATAAAATTGGCGTACAACGTTCCAGCATGTCTCACCTACTCTCTGGAAGAAACAAGCCAAGTTTGGATTTTATTCTAAAAATTGTTGAAATTTTTCCTGATGTAGATTTGTATTGGATATTGAATGGAAAGGGATTTTTTCCAAAGAATTCTGAAATAAGCCCAGATTTAAATTCTAATTCTATTGCTTCAAAGATTGACACTCCTACCCCTATTGATTTATTTTCTCAAATTGTGACACCTATAGACTCTAATTTAGATCATCCAAAAACAAATCAAATTAAAACTTCGATAGAAAATGAAAATTCTGATGAAATAGAAAAAATTGTCTTCTTTTATAAAAATGGTACATTTAAAATATATTCACCCAATTGATTTTAAAATTTGAAGATAATTTTAAAATCAATTGAGGTTGTTTTTTTCTTGAATAAAAAAAACAAAACAGAACCCAACTTATTTAAGAAAATAAATAGTAGAAGAAATTTCGTAAAATTCAAAAGGAACAATTAAAATAGTAAATAAAATACGTTTTGTGAGAATTGAATATTCTTTGCAAGGATTCAGAAAAAATATTTTATGCAATTCTCAGCGAGTTTTATTTTAAGATACTTTATATCCATGTTTAGGTATTTTGCCCTTAGCATCAACAAAATGTTTATTCAAATATGACAAATCCGATTCAATATCGCTTGTTGGGTAAAATGGTTGTCCAAAATCGACTACTTTCTTTTCAAAATTTATTGATACAGGAATGATTGGTACATTTGCTTTTAAGGCTATATAATAAAAACCAGTCTTGAGTTGTTCAACTTTTTTGCGAGTTCCTTCAGGAGACAATCCCAATCGAAACGTTTCTTTCGAATTAAAAATACTTACTATAGATTCTACTTTGTTTAACCCTCCTGTTCTATCTAGTGGTGCACCTCCCAAAGATTTGAAAAAATATTCAAAAGGGAAACGAAATAATTCTTTCTTTCCAACCCAATTGATATCTACCCCTATAGCACCTCTGCAAATAATGGCTACGTAAAAATCATGCCAACTTGTATGTGGCATAACCATTAAAACACTTTTTTTTATTTGTTCATCCAAGCTACCTTCTATTTTCCAGCCCATTAGATTCTCAAAAATCCATTTATAGATTCGTCTCTTCATTTATGATTATTTTTATACAAATTAAATAATTATTATCTTATTTTTGATAAAAACCTAAATTAATGATGCGTAAATTATTAAGTTATATTATTCCCATTAAAATATTCAAAACGAAATCTACTTTGAGTAAAACCATTGAAGTTACATGGGCCAATGGTGAATTAGTACTCGATTCTGAAAACACCAATTATTCTTATGGCAGCTTGCAACGCATATTAAGAAAAGGTCTGAAACACTTTGGATTTGAGAGAATTGCAAAAATGGATAACGCACTAGTACTTGGAGTTGCAGGCGGAAGCGTCATTAAAACATTGGTAGATGAAATTCATTTTGAAGGTAAAATCACTGGTGTTGATATTGACCCAGATATCATTAAAATTGCTAATGAGTACTTCAAATTACATGAAATAAAAAATCTGAATATTATAATTGATGACGCTTTTGAATTTGTTCTAAAAACAAAAGATCGTTACGATTTGATTATAATTGATATATTTCAAGATACCACAATGCCTAATTTCTTATTTGAAAAGTTTTTTATCAATAGAATTTGCTTTTTACTAAAGAGCAAAGGGGTTGTGCTTTTTAATACAATGTGTTTGACCGCCGGAGATAATTTTAGAAATCAAAATTTAATTAAGGAACTCAATGACAATAATTACAAAATACAGTCTATACCAAGGGTAGAAGTTCACAATGAATTAATTATTATTGAAAAAATGAATTAGTAAAATAATAATTTAAATAGTGAATACATGGTTTGAAAAGTTCAAATTTACTTACTTCAAATATCGTAATTTTCTATTATTCAAACTTTTATGTATATCTATTGTTTGAAATTAAAAAAATGTTTGTACATTGTGTCGAAATAACACATTGTAATAATTTTTTAATTCATATTCAAAATGGGAAATAAATTCAAACCACTATTTATCTCAGTACTATTTGTTACTGGCTTTGTTTCATTGTCATTTATTGATCCTCCAAAATATCGAGATCTCAATAAAAATGGTAAAATGGATCCCTATGAAAATATAAATCTTCCGATTGAAAAGCGAATTGACAATCTTATTTCGCTAATGAATATTGATGAAAAAGCAGGATTGATGTTCATCAATGGAACGCTTATCAACACTGATGGAAGTATTGATAAGCAAGAAGGTGCTACGGGAATGGCTGCTAGAATTCCTTCTGCAAGAGATTTGATTGTTAATAAAAAAATGAATCATTTTAATTATTGGCAAGCACCAGGTGTAAAAGAATTGGCAATGGGTTATAATGCCATTCAAAAAGTTGCCGAAGAATCCAGACTTGGAATTCCTGTAACCATTGCATCAGATCCACGTCATTATTTCAGTAACAATGTATTTGCGATGGAAGCCAATGGATTTTCTCAGTGGCCAGAGCAATTGGGTTTTGCTGCAATAAACGATCCCGTTTTGACCCAAAAATTTGGAGATATTGCTCGACAAGAATATCTAGCTGTTGGAATCCGAGAAGCTTTGCATCCCATGGCCGATTTGGCAACAGAACCTCGCTGGCCTCGTGTAAGTGGAACTTTTGGGGAGGATGCAAATTTATCTGCTCGAATGATTCAAGCTTATATTTTAGGTTTTCAGGGAAAACAATTGGGAAATACCAGTGTAGCTTGTATGACTAAACATTTCTCGGGTGGCGGTCCTCAAAAAGAAGGTTTGGATCCACATTTTCAATATCAAAAAGGTCAGGTGTATCCTGGAAAAAATTTCAATTATCATCTAATTCCTTTTGAAGCTGCATTCAAAGCAAATACTGCTTGCATTATGCCGTATTATGGAGTACCAATGGATCAAACTTCAGAAAATGTTGGGTTCTCCTACAATAAAGACATAATTACCAAATTACTGCGTGAAAAATATAAATTTGATGGAGTAGTTTGTACCGATTGGGGTTTGGTTTCAGATACACACATGGGAGCTGTAATATGGCCTGCAAGAGCTTGGGGAGTTGAAAATCTTAGCGAAATTGAAAGAGTAAAAAAGATAATTGATGCGGGTTGTGATCAATTCGGTGGAGAAAATTGCCCTCAATATATTGTTCAATTAGTCAAAGAAGGAAAAATTAAAGAATCTAGAATTGATCAATCAGTTCGAAGATTATTACGCCAAAAATTCATTTTAGGTTTATTTGATAACCCTTATATTGATGTAGAAAATGCAACAAAAATAGTAGGTCGTGCCGATTTTAAAAAATTAGGTGAAGATACCCAACGTCGCTCCATGACTTTATTGAAAAATGATTTAAAACTTCCTTTGTCTGTATCAAATAAATTGAAGATTTATGTAAAAAATGTAGATCCTAAAATTGCTTCTCAATACGGTATTATTGTTGCTTTACCTGAGCAAGCAGATATCGCCATTATCCGTTTGAATACGCCTTGGGTTCCTCTTGATACTGACAATCCGTTTGCCAAAGGATTTCACCATGGTGACTTGGATTTTAAAGGAAAGGATTTAGAAGATGTTTTGACACTTTGCAAAACCGTACCAACTATTATAGACATTTATTTGGATCGTCCTGCTGTATTTCCTGAAATAAATGGGGCTGCCAAAGCTGTTTTCGGTAATTATGGAGCAAGTGATGCTGCTCTTTTGGATGTTATTTTTGGTGTTGCCAAACCAGAAGGTAAATTACCTTTTGAATTACCTTCATCAATGGAGGCGGTCAGAAACCAAAAAGAAGATGTCCCTTATGATTCAAAAGATCCTTTGTATGCTTTTGGGTTTGGATTGCGATACTAATTTGTTTTAAAAAGATAAAACCCCCGATTCGAAGATTATAAATAAAATCTTTGAAACGGGGATTTTTTTATCCTATCATTTTTCTGGCTTTTTCCAAATCTTCTGCAGTGTCGATTCCAATTCCAACGTGTGTGGTTTCTACCATTTTGATGCGTTTTCCAAATTCCAGATAACGCAATTGTTCTAATTTTTCGGAGGCTTCCAATGACTTCATTGGTAAGCTATAAAAATCTAAAAGCGCTTGTTTTCTAAAAGCATAAATTCCAATATGCTGCATATAACGAACACCAACATTTTTCTCTCGTGGATACGGAATCACCGAACGTGAAAAATACAATGCAAATCCGTTTTGGTCAACTACCACTTTAACATTATTAGGATTGTTGATTTCGTCTTCGTTTTTTATCTCTCTCATCAAAGAAGCCAAATCAACTTGATTTGAAGTATCATTTTTAAAAACTTCGATGACTTTTGCTAGAGGTACTGCATCAATAAATGGTTCATCCCCTTGCACATTGATAACAATATCAACATCTAGATTTTCAACTGCTTCTGCAATACGATCACTCCCCGATTCGTGTTCTTTGATACTTCGAATGACTTTTCCTCCATTGGAAACTATTTCATCAAAAATCAAATCGGAATCAGTTACCACAAAGACATCGTCAAACAATTGAGTGTTTATGGCTGCTTCGTAAGTTCTTAAAATAACCGTTTTACCTCCCAAATCCTGCATCAGTTTTGCTGGAAATCGTGTGGATGCGTAACGGGCGGGAATGACTGCTATTATTTTCATTACTTTATATGTTTTTTAATTGCCACGAAGGTGGTAAATTGCAAAGTTTTATTTTAATTTTTTATTTTCTACCTCTTTTAAAATAATCATTTGCTGTATAGCTATTTGATTGAGTTTTACTAATCGTTCTTTTTGTGATAAATTTTCGTTGATAAAAAGAGCGTTTAAATTTTCCAGATTAGATAAACAAATTAGCTCATTTATTGAGGCATAATCCCGAATATTTCCTTTCAAATCAGGGTTTTGTTCTCGCCATTGTTTAGCAATCATCCCAAACAAAGCCATATTCAATACATCGGCTTCATTAGCATATACTATTGAGATTTGTAAAGTAGTAAGTGTTTTGGGTGTTAAATTGTGTTTAATAGCATCGGTATGGATGTGGTAGTTTATTTTTGTTAATTCCCTGTGTACCGACCAACCAATATGTTTTTGCTCTTCTTCTTTTAAACGCTGAAATTCTTTAACAATATAAAGTTCAAATTCAACTGAAATCCAACTTGCAAATTTAAAGGCAATATCTTTATGAGTAAACGTTCCGCCATATCGCCCTGATTTTGAAACAAAACCAATGGCATCAGTTGTATTTATCCATTTTTGAGGAGACATTGTAAAGGCGTTTAAACCGGCCTCTTTTTTAAACCCCTCGAATTCGAGGGGTTTAAAATTTGGGTTATATAATGTTTCCCAAAGCCCCAAGAATTCTAATGTATTTCTATTTCGCATCCAATTTCCAATGGTTGCACTTGTATCATCAGTTTTGTGTTTTGCAATGTCTGTAATAGAAATATAATCATTATTATTGATTGATACTACGGTAACTTCGGTATCCTTAACTTTAATTTTAGCCATCTATTGAGTATTCTAAATTAAATATGACATTTTATAAAATTATATAAGCTATATATTTTTGTCAAATATAAGATTTTTCTATAAATTAATTCGAAATCTTCACCGAAGTCATACTCAACGACCCTCCTACCAATTTATCATTGAACAAACTCAATTCTTCTGATTTCCCTTTTAGTCCCAAAGTATAAATTAAAGGTAAATAATGATCCGGTGTTGGAATTGCCAGTTGAAAAGCTTTACTCTGTTTTTCAAAATCAATAAGCGGTTGAAAATTGCCATCGAGTAAATAATCGTTTATATCTGCCCTTGCTTCTACAGCCCAATCGTAACCGTAATTTTCAGTATTGATGTTTCTAAAATCAACCATTCTCAAATTATGGATGATATTGCCACTGCCTACAATCAAAATTCCTTTACTGCGCAACGCACTTAGTTTTTGCGCCAAATCAAAATGATATTGTCCTGATTTTGTATAATCGATACTCATCTGAATTACAGGAATATCAGCATCTGGATATAAATGTTTAATTACACTCCAAGCTCCGTGGTCTAAACCCCAATGTTGATCTAATTCTACACTGTTTGGCAATAATAATTCTTGGGTTACGGTTGCTAATTCAGGGCTTCCTTTGGCGGGATATTGCACTTCAAATAATTCTTGTGGAAATCCGCCAAAATCATGAATTGTTCTTGGTATTTCCATTGCGGTAACTTTGGTTCCATTAGTAAACCAATGTGCCGATATACACAAAATAGCATTGGGTTTGGGAAGCGTTTTTGCCAAATCACGAAAACCGGTCACAAACTGATTTTCTTCGATGGCGTTCATTGGACTTCCGTGTCCCAAAAACAAAACAGGCATTTTTTCAGTATTTGAAAATGAACCTGATATTTTATGTAAGTCATTTAGTGTGTTCATTGTATTTATTTTTTTTACCGCAGATTTGCAGATTTTTTTATAAATCTATAGTAATCTATTATTCATTCAAGATCTGCGAATCTGTGGTTAATTTTTTAATCATTCCACAAAACTCTCATCCTTAAAACCTATCAAATATAACTTATTTTTGGCTCTCGTCATAGCGGTGTATAACCATCTAATGTAATCTCTGTCAATACCATTTGGTAAATACGGTTGTTCTATAAAGACCGTATTCCATTGCCCTCCCTGCGATTTATGACAAGTAATAGCATACGAGAATTTAACTTGTAATGCATTGAAATATTCGTTTTCCTTAACTTTTTGGAACTTTTTGTACTTTGTAGTTTCACTTTCATAATCTTTCATCACTTCTTGGTACAAACGATTTGATTCCTCGAATGTCAAAGACGGGGATTCACTTTTTATGGTATTCATCAAAAGCACAGTTTCAAAAGGTTTCTGATCGGGATAGTCAATCATTCGGATTTTTACTTTTGCAAATTTAAAACCGTAGAGTTCCATTATGCCAAACATTTCCAAAATCTCGATAATATCACCATTGGCAATAAATCCGGCTTCATCCGAATCCTTTAGCCAAAAATAATTATTCTTTACCACCATCAGGAAATCTCCTGTGGAGAGTTCACTTTCTTTATCGAGAATTTTTGTCCGTATTTGCTCATTATATTGATTTGCCCTTTTATTGGAACGAACAATAAAAGCGGTGTCTTCTATACTAAAATTGCTGTAAGCCGAATGAATTGCATCCTGAATATCATAGCCATCAACCAAACGAACAATGTCTTTGAATTTCCGAACATTGAATTTGAATTCGGTTATAAAAGTATCTTTCAACAATTCCCTCAATTCTGTCGCATTGTGTAAAATCCCTGAATTTTCCTCCTGACGCATTACTTCATCAAGCTCAATATATTCTACCTCTTTGTTGTAATTTATGCTAAGCGTATGTATGTCCAAAGCCGGGCTTATGTCCAAATTCACAGGCGGTAACTGAGCCGTATCCCCCAATAGAATCATTTTGCAATTGGTTCCCGAATATACATAGGAGATCAAATCATCGAGCAAAGAACCATTTTCATATAATTTGGAATCCGAATTCGTATCCGAAATCATCGAAGCTTCATCGACTATGAAAACAGTATTTTTATGTTTGTTCTGTTGTAAAGTAAACGAAACGCCTCCCCCTGAATTCTTCTTCGGGAAATAGATTTTTTTATGAATCGTAAAAGCCGATTTGTTCGAGTAATTAGAAATTACCTTGGCCGCTCTCCCAGTTGGAGCAAGTAAAACACACTTTTTGTCAATCTCCAGTAAGCTATTTACAATCGTGGAAATAACCGTTGTTTTCCCAGTTCCTGCATAACCTTTCAGCACAAAAATGGTTTCATTTTGAGTGTCGGTCAAGAAAATAGCGATTTTTTGAAAAAATATATCCTGATTATACGTCGGCTGAAAAGGGAATTTTTTCTGTAAATGGCTGTAAAATGAGGAGGAATTCATTGGGTATATTTTGATTGCAAAGTAAGGCTATTTCAATGGCAATTTCAATTTCAAAAATCAATTTCAAAAATCAATTGCAATATCAATGGCAAAAAACAATTACAATTGCAATATCAAAAATCATTATTAACTTGGAATTTCAATTTAGATTGAAAGCCTATTCCATTTTTTATTTACTATTAAACTTTATTTTTTTTCTATTGCCATTGATATTGCCATTGCCATTGATTTTTGATATTGCCATTGCCTTTTTATTCGTAAGTTTGCATTGTTGAAGAAAATACTATGAGCACCAATATAACCGATAAAAAATACAAAAAGCTTTCCATTCAGGTTTCACTGACAGGACTCTCTTTTTGTTGTTTTGATACGCTTCATAATACAATTGTATCTATAAATGAAATTCATTTTGACACTTTCCATAAATCGACCAAGATTGAGGAATTGTTTTCGGATGCTTTCCGAAATTATCCGGAACTGAATGACAGTTACGATGAAATTCAAGTGATTCATAATAACAATCTTTCGACATTTGTTCCCACTGCCCTATTTGATGAAAATTTTCTAGGCAGTTATTTGCAATACAACACCAAAGTTTTTGAAACCGACTTTTTTGCATTTGATGAAATCAACAATTATCAGATGAATGCGGTTTACATTCCGTATGTGAATATCAATAACTTTTTTATAGATCAATTTGGTTCTTTCGATTACAAACACGCCAACAGTATCTTGGTTTCAAAGCTTTTGGATGCATCCAAAAACAATGACAATAAGAAAATGATTGTCCATTTTAATCCTGGACATTTTGAAATTATTGTGATTCAGAATCAAAAATTACTTTTATTCAATTCATTCGAATATAAAACGCCAGAGGATTTCATTTACTATCTGCTTTTTACAGCCGAACAGCTAAATATGAATCCCGAAAGTTTCCAATTGGAATTATTAGGAGCCATTTCGGAAGAAGATGATTTTTATAAAATCGCTTTCAAATACATTCGAAATGTATCCTTTCTTGATGTAACAGATTTACAAAAAAGCAACAACTTTTCAGCAGGACAGAATCTGCAACATTTTATACTTTTTAACTCATGAGAATCATATCTGGAAAATACAAAGGAAGACGCATTTCTCCACCAAAAGGACTCCCCGTTCGACCTACAACCGATATGTCCAAAGAAGCATTATTCAATGTTTTGAATAATCATTTCAGCTTTGACAGTTTGAAAGTATTGGATTTATTTGCCGGAACAGGCAATATCAGCTATGAGTTTGCTTCACGAGGAAGTACGCCAATTACTTCAGTTGATGGTGATTTTGGGTGTGTGAAATTCATCAAGCAAGTGGCATCTGAATATGATTTTAATATTGCGGCCACCAAAAGTGATGTTTTCTCTTTTTTGGAAAAATGTAAAACAACTTACGATATTATTTTTGCAGATCCTCCTTATGGTTTAGATCAAAAAATATTTGAGAAAATTGTTTTATTGATTTTCGAAAAAGGATTACTCAATGAAGATGGCATGATGGTTATTGAGCATTCGAAGTACACCAAACTGGATCACATGATTAATTTTTCTTTCCAGAAAAGTTATGGTGGCTCTATTTTTAGTTTCTTTGAATTGGATTCAGTTAAAGAGGAAGAAATTGACGATGAGTCCAATCAAAAAGATACAGAAGAAGACGAAGGTTAAGATACTTAAGAATTTATACAAATAAAGCCCTTGCAATCGCAAGGGCTTTATTTGTATAAGGGAGTTAGTTTTTTACTTCTTTTTACCAATTACCCAACCTATTGTAAATCTAAAATATGGTGTAAATCCATCATCATTAGATTTTGATATTTGATACCCAACTCCAACCTGATACCCAATATTAAACCCTCTTTTATAAGTTCTTTGTAAACCATAAAAAGCGGCTATTTGGGAAGATTCAACAAATTTTTCCTGCTGTTTCGTAATTGGCTTAAAAAAATAACCTGCGTTAGCTCCAAAATAATTTCCTGAATTTCTCGAAATGCTTTTACCTTTTCGAATTCGTCTTGCAAAATTATAATAATAACGATATTCTTCTAATATGAAAGGATAAGCAATAAAGGTTGAGCCATAGTAATCACTATATTTATAACCAAGTCCTAATCCAATTTCCGAATTTAAAGTGCTGTTTGCTGTTAAACCATGTTCGAAAGTAAAACCTGGATCTAGGAAATCAATTTTGAATAAATTTTTCTCAACTGATGGCATGTCTTGAGCAATTGTTTTAATCAAAGGTGTAAAAAATAAAAAAAGAACAAAGGGATGCAGTAATTTCATAAAGGCTGGTACTAATAATTAATTTGTAATCAAATGTAATACAATTATTATATTTAAACCATGTTTGTAATCATTTTAGTTTATTAATAAGATTAAGATTGTCTGATTAAGAAAATTGACTGGGAAAATTATTATCGAATTCTATTAGAATTATCATCAATATTTTTTTCCTTAAACTCTGCCGATTTTATTTTGCCAAATGAATATTTAACAGCTATCGAAAATTCATGTGCATCGACAAGATATCTAGCTTTTGAACTTATTCCATTAATCGTAAATCTTTCTTCATAAATTGTGTTTCTAAAAATATCATTATAACTTACGGTGCAGTTCCAATTGGTTAAAAATGATTTTGAAACGCCCAAATCCATTATGAATACAGGTTTTCTTTCAAATACTCCTTCTTTTTGTTCGGTTAATCCCCAAGCTGATACTACAATTGTGTAACCTTTTGGCAGTTTAAATTCATTACTGGAATAATAATATAAATACGGTTTTGATGTAATAAATTCGGCAGAATCATCTTCTATTTTATTCAAAATACAGCTTAGACTGTTGGTTGAAGTCCAAATTTTATAAGTAAAAGGCAAAGTAAATTCTAAGTTAAGTCCCGATTCTTTATCAAAATTGGTTTCTTTAAAAATCAATATATTATTCTTGCTGTCAAATAAAAAACTGCTGTACACAGGATCCAAATTTTGATAAAAACTTAGCTTTACCGATTTGTCATGATATTGGAAGCTAGACGAAATTTGATTGTTAATAGTTGGATTTAAATTGATATTTCTGGAATATAAAAAATACGGATTGATATAAGTTGAACCCTGACTTGTCGATGAATAATTAGGTCTCAGAATACTTTTTGAATAATTTAAGGTTATTGATTTTGTACTGTCAATTGGGATGTCAAGCTGTGCTTTTGGAAAGAAATCGGTATAACTTTTATTGATTAATGGCACATTGTCATTTTTGAATTTTCCTATAATGTTTGTATTTTCAACTCTCAAGCCAAAAGAATATCCAATCTTTTTCATACTGCCAGACAATTGAGAATATACTGCGCTATTTTTTTCTTCAAAATTATAATTTGAAATGATTGTAGCGTTGGAATCATAATTAAAATTGGCAAAATCAGTTTTTGCATCAGCTGATAAATAAAGGCCTCCCGCTTCCAACTTCATCTCATTTTTTAATTTTTTTTCAAGATCTACCCTACCCGAAAAAACATTTACATTGAATTTTTGATCGCTGTTTTGTGCCAATTCAAATTGAGTGTCATTAAAATTGTTCTGGGCCAACGACTTTGAATCCTGATTAAAATTAGAATATTGTAAACCCGTAAACAATTGCGTGTCAATAGATTTAATTTTCTTTGAATAATTAACAAAAGAGTTGATAAAATTCTTCTGGCTCTTATTATCGCTGTACGTTACAACATTATTTTCGACATCTCCGTTTTTGTTATAAGTTGTTGTGTTTATGTCGAAAGGTTCGCTTTGTAATTTACTGTTCATGCTAATTGAAAAATAATCTTCTTCATTGATTTTATAAAAAAGGCCTCCACCAAAAATAAATTGCTTTCTTTTGGTATTTGCAGTAGCAACATTATAATTCGAAATTATACCCTCAGATGGAATTTGATAATTAATGCTGTGGCTTTCCCAAGGACTTAGTTTGTTGTAATTAAAATTAGCTTTCCATTCCAATTTATTCTTTTTGAAACTCGAATTTATTCCCAAATAATTATTGAATTCTTTCTTGAACGAAGCCACCTCGGATAAAGTCGTTTGTGAGCCTTCCTTTTTACTAAATTTTCTGGTTATCAAAATTACCGCTCTTCCTTCGGCTTCATATTTTGATGATGGATTATTGATGATTTCGATGGTTTTTATGTCATCTACCGACAAGGCAGTCAAATCATTCATTCCCACTTTTTGATTGTCTATGTATATTAAAGGATTTCCCTTTCCAATAACCGTGATATTCTCTTTGTCAGCACTGAGAGTAATATTGGGTAGTTTGGATAACAAATCTATCGTATTTGGGGCTGAATTTAGAATAGAATTAGCAACATCAACTTTTATATTGCCATTTTTATTGGTGAACATTTTTTTTTCTTTAGTGACAACTACTTCCTTTAATTTATTGGATATACTGTCATTTTCGGTAGTATTTTGTCCGTAACTCAATCCAGAAATAACAAGACAAATGGTGATTAATGCATTTTTAAATCCTAATCTATTTTTCATTTATAATAGTAAGTTTTTTGATTATGAAACACTGCAAAAATGATTCTAAATACTCACTATCTAAGTTAATCGAAGGTTAATGCGGAGTTAATGGCTAATTTGAATGATAAAAGAATTATTTTTGAATTCAATTATTACCAAATGAAACAAAGAATTAATTTATTAATCGCATTTTCTATAGTTGCTCTGATTGTCTTATCTGCCGTGCAATGCTATTTGGTAAAAACCACTTATGATTATAAAGTGGCACAGTTTCACTCAGAAATTAAAGAAGATATTGCCAAAATAACGAATGATTACAGTGATATTGATTCGGCTTATGTCAACAAAAAAGAAATGCTTTATAAGCAATTGGCCCAAAATTATGTTTTGGGTAAAAAATCAAAGATTACTATAAAAAATACTTTAATAGAAAATGAATCTAATGACGCCTTAACACGAAAACTACAACTTCGATTTAAAAGAGATTTCCCCAATATCGCCATTGATTTTGCTATTGTCCTGAACAAATTTGTCATTTATAATAGTTATCGAAAAACGGATACTATTTTTTCTGAAAAGCCTCTTATTCAAAATAAAATATACGGTAATTTAAAGTCTTTAAATAATGCTTTTTTGGTTAGAAATTATGTTAGCACCACAAATGGTCCTGCATCATTAAAAGATTATAAATTACTTACAGAAGATTCCATGTATGTTTCTGTAATCGATTGGGAAATGATCATTTTTGAAAGAATGAAAATGATTTTACTGCTGTCATTGCTTTCAATTCTAACTTTAATAACTCTTTTTGTAATTGCGATTAAAGCATTAATTAAGCAAAAAAAAGTAAGTGATGTCAAAACCGATTTCATCAATAATATCACTCACGAACTCAAAACTCCTCTGACTACTTTGGGAATTTCCACAAAAATATTAGAGCGAAAAGACATTCGCGAGAATGAAGCGCAATTCAGCTGTGTTTTGAATACTATTTCGCGTCAAAATACTCGTCTGCAAAGCTTAATTGACCAAGTAATGGCTAATTCCTTGGGAGAAGATGAGATTGAATTGCAAAAAGAGAAAATCGATGCAGAATCATTTTTAAAAAATATCGTTGCCGATTTTAAGATTGCGTTTCCAAAAGTGACTATCGAAACACATTTTAACACAAACGAAACGTCTTTGGTTTTGGATAAATTCCATCTGACGACTGCTCTTTTAAATGTACTCGAAAATGCCGTGAAATATGGAAGTAATACTATTACAATTAAAACCGAATTAATCAAAAACCAATTTAACATCAGTATTAAAGATGATGGAATTGGAATTTCAAAAAATAAACATTCTTTATTGTTTGATAAGTTCTACAGAGTCGAAGAAGGCAATTTACACAATACAAAAGGATTAGGATTGGGGCTTTTTTATGTAAAGCAAATTATAAAAGCACATCAAGGCACAATTGATGTTATAAGTGATTTAGGTAAAGGATCTGAGTTTACAATTATGTTTAAAGTCTAATATTCTCCCATTGAAAAAAATACTTTTAGCCGAAGATGATGCTGATTTCGCAAGTGTTCTCAAGCAATATTTAGAATTATACCAATATGAGATTACTTGGGCAGAAAACGGAGAAGAAGCGTTGCGTATCTTCCAAATTGAAAGCTTTGATATTTGCGTTTTTGATGTTATGATGCCCAAAATGGATGGATTTACCCTTGCCGAGAAAATCATCAAAATCAATCCTGAAGTCCCTTTTGTTTTTCTGACGGCAAGAAAGCTAAAAGAAGACAAAATCATTGGATTAAAATTAGGTGCGGATGATTATATTGTAAAGCCTTTTGAGGCTGATGAACTTGTTTTAAGACTTAACAATATCCTGAAGAGAAGCAAACAAAAACAGGCTCATTTACCAATAATTGAGGAATTAGAAATTGGTGCTTATTCATTCGATACCAAACGTTTGTGCCTAAAAAACAATTCTGTAACGCAACAACTGACTGAAAAAGAAGCGGCTCTAATTCATTTTTTCTTTATCCATAAAAATCAAATGGTAAAACGGGAACAAATTTTGAAAACGATTTGGGGTAGTGACGATTTTTTTTCAGGCAGAAGTATGGATGTCTACATCAGTAAAATACGTAAATATTTCAAGGACGATTCTAGAATAAGCATTGAAAGTGTCCGGAATATTGGATTGGAATTTAAAATCGAAAATTAAATCTGTTTTTATTTTGCAATTTGTCTAGTATCAATTGATAAACAGGTGTCGAAACTCTATATTTCTGACCTTCTTTTACGACGAATTCGGTTAGTGAAACAACTTCAGTTTTATGATTGGCTAAAAAATCCCTATGCATTGAGGAAGTTGCTTCTTGCGGTGATTTTTCAAGTTTGATAATAGTTTCTTCAATAATATTTTTGGGCATTTTTAACCCTTTCGCGGAAGCGACCAAGGCAATTTCATTCAACAAAGAAATATAAACTTGTTTACTCTCTGAATTTGATAAAATCTGACCAATATTCTGATTCAAATAAGAAGTTGCTGAGGCAAGAGCCGAAATAAAAATGAATTTTTCCCAAACGGTTTCTTCAATATTCGCAACAAAATAACTTTCGATTTTTGCCTTTTCGAAAATAGATTGAAGTGTTGTTATTCTAGAATCCTTAGTTGATTTCGATCCGAAAAATAGTTTTTCATAAGGTCCAATTTTCTTGATTATTCCTGGTGCAACAATCATCGAAACGATATAGACACAGCCTTGCAAAACAATATTTTGTGGAAATAGTTTGTTAATCCTCTCTGTAGCATCAACTCCGTTGTAAAGTGGAAGAATGATTGTATCGGGTGCAATGCATTTTCTGTACAATTCAAAACTAGTTTCAATATCGTAGGTTTTGGTCGCACATATCAGGTAATCGAGTGTTCCGATTAATTCAGGATTGTCAGAAACTAAATCCGGGAAAACAATCGTCTCACCATCATCGGAGAGGATTTTTAATCCTGATTCAACAATGTTTTTTTGAGTTTCGCCTCGAGCAATAAAAATAATTTCGACGGTATTGGATTTAGTGTATTCTCTGGCCAATAGTCCTCCAAAATAACCACCTACTCCACCTAAACCTAAAATTCCTATACGTGTTTTCATTATTTAATGGATTAGTTTTCAAGAGTCTCTTTATGGTTTTTCGTAGCTGCAATAACAACCAGCCCCAAAATTAGAGCACAGCTATACTCCATTCCTCCTTCACCGTGTTCACCAACCCACCAACCATTTTCATAATGGATGATAATATTACCCATTATTAACATCAAAATAAATCCAAGAGACAGATACTTTGTATAATATCCAAAGGCCAGTGCGATACCTCCAATAATTTCATAGGCAGTGATTCCCCAAACCATTACAGTGGTTGCAATGAAGCCCTTGGAAGATAAAAACCCGGCAAATCGTTCTATTGTGCCATTGGTAATCCTTGTGACCGCATGAGCCACAAAAAATAATGGTAGAGTAATTCTAAAAAGTAAAAGTGACTGTGATGAAGATAAAAAAGGAAAATTTCTCATGTTTTTTTGACTAAAATAGTAAATAAACATGAAAAATAGTAAAAAAATGCAGACCTATAAGCCGGATTCTGTTCTTGTTATTACTAACAATACCTTATCATTTATCTAGATCCAGCATTACTGTTGGACTCAAGCTATCTACCCTTCAGCAACGGACGAGAAGCCCTTAAATGCTGATATACTTGATATTTCACCGCATAGAGTTTACCTGGTTTCACTACAGCATTACCTGTACATACTTTCTGTTGCACTTGTCCTAATCACGTCCTAAAACGCAACCGACGGGTGTTACCCGCTATGCTTCTCTGTGGTGTCCGGACTTTCCTCCCTCCCGATTAATCGAGACGACGATAAGGCGGTCTGCGGTGCAAATCTACAACATTAATCAAGGTTTTTCAAGAATACAGCTTTTACTTTAACAAGTCATTTGCAACATACTACAAACAAAATAGTTATCTTTAATCTAAATATTAATTTCTGTCATTATGAAATTGGCATGACTCTAAATTGGTCGTAAAAACCAATGATGATTGCGTCTCGAACGTTAGCAAACAGACGAAGCAATTACATATGACCAATAAAAAAAAGCTACATATGAAACCAACTTATCATTATACCACCGTTTTGGAAGCCTTAGAAGATTTAAAAGAAAAAGGATTTCACCATGATTTTAATCTTCATACAGAAGCCATTAAATCGAATCCAGATGATTACTCAGTAGAACATGTATATCGTTATGAAGGAGACTCAGATCCAGATGAAGAATCAGTTGTTTATGGAATAATATCCATTTCTGGCAAAAAAGGTGTTTTTGTGTCCGGTTTTTCAGCAAATTCTGATGATGAAGCGGCAAAAATTTTGGAAAAACTATTTATTGAAAGTAGCAAATAATCATCTCTTGTTTTTATTTTTAATGAATATAATAAAAAAACAAACCAACTTAAAATGTCCCAAAATACCCGTTTTAGGTCTAAGAATAACTTAGTTTAGGTGTTTTCTTCCAAATTATTGTGATCGTCTCCACCAATGCTGTAATGGCTATTTTCTTCATCTTCTTCTCCAGTCGAAATGTATTCATCATCAAACTCTGAACCTGGGATATCTAAATCGGCACCAGACATGTCCTCATCAAATTCCTTTTGGTTCAGTTCGCTTATATTGTTGATTTCGATAGGAATTTTCTTTTTCGAAATATCTTCAGGGTCGATGTCACTTTCTTTATGGAATTTTCTATAAATATCTTCTTCCGGAGGATACAAAAGAGAATCCGGTAACTTGTTTTTGTTTTCTTTTTTTTGTTCTAAACCATTTGTTCCTGAATTTTTTTTCATCTCTCCCATAATACCTTTATTTTACTGATTTTCAATGTACTAATTTACGTATTCTAACTAAATATTACTCCCAATTTATTCATTTTTTTTTAATGTTTAACACCATGCAGAATTGTATTATTCTAAAAATAGGATGTAAATGATACTAATAACCATCAATAATGACCAATACATTTTTTTAATAAAAAATTAGATTTTACTTCGCTTTTAGTCAAAAAAAATATTACGGCATTATTTAATCAAATGGAAATAACTAACTTTAAGCTACATTGATGGTATAAAACAAAACTTCTATTATGGGAAATGATAATTTTATTAAAATTGAGGCTATTCAAATCGCAGAAGTTTTTAACATAAAAAAAATAAGAACTGAATATGGAGTTGAAGCACATTCCAGTTCACCCTCTGAAATTTTTTATACGTTAAAAAACAAAAAACGCTACATCTATATATTTGATTATGGAGTAGTTGTATTTGCAAATTGCACAGCTACGGAGAAAAATGAATTCATTGATTTTGTCAAAAACTATGCTTCGACAATTGTTGATTTGGAATTGCTTGAGGAATATCGAATAGAAATTGATACAAACACTCCAAAAGTGATTATCAAAAATGATTATGTCTCTGTACCTTTTGTTGATGCTTCTGTCATGAAAATCGTAATGCTCAATATTGCCCAATCTGTTGCATTGGATTATTATGAAGCGCTGACAGATGATCTTATCACTTCTTCCAAAAAATACATACAAGAATTAGAACAGCACGGAAAACTAAGCATTTCAAAAAAAAATCTACTGAAATACATCGGAAAAGTATTGAACGTCAAAAACAGTATTGTTGATAATCTCTATATTCTCGATGACCCCAATTTAGTTTGGGACAATGAAGAGCTCCATCTTTTAAATCGCCATCTAAAAGCTAATTTTGATATCAATCCACGTTTTAAGGATCTTGATTATAGATTGGATATCGTAGAGGACAATCTTAGACTTTTTACGGATGTTTTGAATGTACGTGAAAGCTCCCGATTGGAATGGATTGTGATTATATTAATTTTTTTGGAAATAATGATAGCGTTACTTTTTCATTAAAAATTAATCGCTCTTTAACCATCCAGTAATACTCATTCTGGTTTTTTGGGTAACCAAAACTTCATGAACAAGCTCATCACTTTTAAAGAAAACTGTTTTACCCTGTGTTGGACTGATTTTTTGATTGTTATCCAATTGGTGAATGAGTAGTTCACCTCCGTCACTTTCCTGCCAATTACTGTTTAAATAGCTGATCATCGAGTATTTTCGACTGGGATTGTTTTTGAATTGATCGAGATGTTTCAGGTAGAAATCTCCAGCTTCATATAACGAATAATGAAATTCGTAACCCGTAATTCCAGCATAACAACTTTCATTCAAATAAAGTATAAAAGCTTCTATTTGTAGAAAAAATTCATTCTCAAACGCATTATTATTCTTTTTGTCTAGCCAATAGATGGAATCACTTCGAATGGCTCCATCGTATGATAACTTTTCTGAATTACCAATCCCTGCAGCTGATAATTGGCTGTTTTTATTTAAATTATGTAGATTTTGCTTTAAGTTATTAGCCAAATCATTACTCAAAAAATGTTCGGATATGCCTACCTTATTTTCAATATAAGTAGCAATCAAATCTTCAAAACTATTCTCCATATCCAATTTTGATGGACTGAAAATAGTTCCAACGTGGCAAGGTAGACTAATTAAAATCAGTAATGCTATATTTAAAATAAATAACACGTAAAGTACTGATAATCAATAAATTTTTGTTAAATTTAATTCTTTTTTTAACTAAAAACTTGAATAGACATGAAAAACTGTATTGCACTTGTATTGTTGATCGCGACTAGCATCACGTACGCCCAAAAAAAACCGAATGGTACTATTTATGTAGAGCATCCTGCTATCACTACAGTAGAAGACATGACACAAGCATTTGTTAGTGGAAACGCCGATAAAGTGGCTAGCTATTTAGCTGATGATTTTAAGTACTATAGCGGAACAACTACCAATAAGGATGACAAAGGAATGGATAAAGCGGCTTATTTAAAGACGGTTAAAACATGGAAAGACAACATCGATTATCCAAGTATCAAAAGATCCAAAGGCGCTTATCCTGATGCTCTAGAATACAAAGATGCCGATCAAAAAGATTTAGTTTGGGTTCAAACTTGGGAAGACGTAAAAGGTGTTCAGAAAGAAACTGGCGTAAAAATTGATCGTCCAATCCACCGTTTATTCACCGTAAATAAAGACAATAAAATAAAAATGATGATTAACTATTCGACCAGTACTGTAAACGATGAAATCAATGAAAGTTATGCCGAGAGAACCAATGGTCAAATCTACAATCATCATGAAAATATTAATTCTGTGCGAAAAATGGTGTATGCATTTGAAAACAAAGATTTTGATAAAGCTTATAAGTATTATGATGACAAAGCTACTTTTATAGATATTAATAATCCAGACATTAATAAACAATACACCTTGGCAGAACAAAAGGAAAACGATAAAAAAATGTTTGAAATATATGATCTTGTAAGTATTGATCAAGTAGGATATCCTGATTATTTACATTATGAATTGGATGATGCAAGAGTTGTTCAATCATGGTGGAAAATCAGATTAATCAGAAAATCAGATAAAAAAAGTATAGTCTTGCCTATGATGTTCATTGATACTTTTGATGATAAAGGAAAAATAACTAATGAAATAGCATATTACAGCCAAAAAATATTAGAAGTGAAATAATGGGACATTCAATAACTCAAATCTTAACCAAAAAAAACACGAATTACACTAATAGGACGAATTAGTATCTTTTTTTAACGATACAAAGAATTTGTGCTAATTAGTGTAATTCGTGTTAACTTTTACTAATCCAATTAGTTATAATTTACTGATATAACTTCCAAAGATATCTTTGAACTGATACCCTTCGGATATACGGCCTTTGCTTAGTTTTTTGTATTCGACCAATCCCCACAAAACAAACTCTTTCATAAAATAACGATCTCGTTTTTCTAATTGTGGTTGATACTTTTCTATTAATTTTTCCAAAGGGACAATACCGTCCAAAATAGTTTTGTATTCCTCATCGGAACAGTCATCCAATAATTCAAAACCGCTTTCGGTGAAAAACCAATCCAAAATATCTGTATATGGTGTTTTTTCTCCTTGTTTTTCCAATTTCTCAACTTTTGGGAAATAGGCTGGGAAAAAAGTATGGATTGCATCATTTATAAGGTGTTGCGCCACAATAGCCGCTCCCTCCTGCTCTCCTTCGTAAACCAATTCAACTTTACCGGTTATGGACGGAATAATCCCCATAAAGTCAGATAAACGCAAAGTAGTTTTATCTATTCCTGATCGTAAAGCACGACGCTCGGCGGTACTCAATAAATTTTCGTAAGCCGTAATGCTCAGACGGGCGCTAACGCCACTTTTATTGTCAATAAATTCGCTTTCTCGCGCTTCAAAACTGATTTGCTCCAATAAGTCCTTCGCTAGAGAAGGAATATAAACCAAATCGCTTTGGGCAGTATCAAGTTTTGCTTCCTGCGTTGTAATTGTTCGAGCCGTTTTGATATCTTGAGGATAATGTGTCAAGATTTGCGAACCTATTCGGTCCTTTAAAGGAGTCACAATACTTCCTCTATTGGTGTAGTCTTCAGGGTTTGCGGTAAAGATAAATTGCATATCGAGTGGCATTCTCAATTTGAACCCACGAATTTGTATGTCGCCTTCTTGCAGTATGTTAAATAGCGCTACTTGAATTCTAGCTTGCAAGTCAGGTAATTCGTTGATCACAAAAATACAACGGTTGGCACGCGGAATCATCCCAAAATGAATGACGCGATCATCAGCATAGGATAATTTTAAATTCGCAGCTTTTATGGGATCGACATCACCTATCAAATCGGCGACTGTTACATCTGGAGTGGCAAGTTTTTCGAAAAATCGTTCGCTTCTGTGCAACCACGAAATCGGGGTTTCGTCTCCTTTGACAGCAATAATGTCTTTAGCAAAACGGGATAAAGGATGAAAAGGATCGTCATTAATTTCAGAATCTGTTACATACGGAATGTATTCGTCCAACAGTTCAATCATTTTTCTAGCCAATCTTGTTTTGGCCTGCCCGCGAAGTCCCAACAAATTGATATTATGACGCGACAGAATAGCTCTTTCCAATTCAGGGATTACGGTGTTTTCAAAACCGTGCACTCCTTCAAAAGTTGGTTCTCCCGATTTGATTTTTGTTCTTAAATTGTGTCGCAATTCATCTTTGATACTTTTGCTTACGTATCCTGATTTCTTTAATTGACCGAATGTATTTATGTTTTCTATCTTCATGTTTTTTATTTAAGTTGCTGTCCCGATAGTTATCGGGACTAAGTTTCTAAGAATCTAAGTTTAATTAATTCTGTTTGTTTTATAAGTGCGAAAAAGCAATTTTCCCTTTTAGCCCCGATTGTAGCGGAAATCCTTATAAGCCGGGGTTAGGCTTATAAGATTGTAGTGGAAAGCGGGACGATGTTTCCAAAAATGCCTAATCTTTCTGCTCCAAACTATACCTAAACTATTTTATTCGTTTCTTTCTATTGGTTTCATAATCTTCAAAAATCATTTCGCCCAAACCTTTCAATCCGGTGTAGAATGCTTTTCCCTGATTGGCTTCGGTAAACTTATTTACAAACTTTTGCAGATAAGGATCGTTTGCAATCATAAAAGTGGTTATCGGAATATGGAGTTTTCTGGCTTGTTGCGCCTGGGTATAACATTTTTCGACGATGTAATGATCGAGACCGTTGCTGTTCATATAATAAGATCCGTCTTTTTCCCTAACACAACTTGGTTTACCGTCGGTAATCATGAATATTTGCTTGTTGGTATTACGTTTTCTGCGCAATAAATCCATTGCCAATTGCAGGCCGGCAACGGTATTGGTGTGAAATGGACCGACTTTGAGGTAAGGCAAATCCCGAATGGAAATCTGCCAAGCATCATCTCCAAAAACAAGTATATCCAGAGTGTCTTTTGGGTAACGGGTAGTGATTAATTCGGCCAACGCCATTGCCACTTTCTTGGCGGGAGTTATACGGTCTTCTCCGTACAGAATCATACTGTGGCTGATGTCAATCATCAAAACGGTGCTCATTTGGGATTTGTATCGGGTTTCCTCGACGACCAAATCATTTTCGGTCAACATAAAATCGGCCACACCGTTGTTGATTTGTGCATTTTTCAAACTTTCGGTCAGCGAAATACGCTCTAATGCGTCTCCAAAATGAAACTCTCTAAATTCTCCTGTATGTTCATCTCCATTACCAACGTGCTTGGTTTTGTGGTTACCACTCCCCGATTTTTTAATATTTCCAAAAATGTTATCCAAAGCTTGCTGGCGTATGGCTCGCTCTGTTTTGGCAGTAATTCCCAAACCTTGCGTTCCGTCATCTTTGAGTTCTTCCCGAAGATATCCTTTTTTCTTCAAATCCTCAATAAAATCCTCAATTGTATAGGATGGCTCGGTTAGTTTGTATTCTTTGTCCAATTCGCGCAACCAACTGATAGCTTCATCAAAATCTCCTGAAGTATGTGTAATAAGCTCTTTGAAAATGGCAAAAAGTTTATCAAATGGAGACTGAAACGGAGCTTCGTAGCTTTTAAAATAGAATCCCTTTTTTATCGTATCGTTCATAAATATAAATTTAGATTATTTTTAAATGAACTTGCTACTAACAATTTATAATTTTAAGTTAAAAGCCTTTTTAGGAAAAGAAACACAGATTTAGATCATTGCTCAATATTTTTTTAGTATTCGCTGATTTTTAATTCACAAATTTACACAACTTTATCTGTGTGAATTTGTGAAATCTGTGTTGCATTTTATTGCTGTGGATTTTTTTTGGTTGAACATATTCTAAATTAATCATTTAAAACAACTAATCTACTTTTTTAAAAACCAACTCATTACCCGACTGATTTGTAAGCGTCAATCGTAAGTTTTTGACTTTATAAGTGGTCGTGCTTTGTAATGCTTTTAGGAATTCATTTTCTTTATTATTTTCACTGCAAGCCATTCTTGTGGTTATGGTATTGGTGAATCGAAGCAGTCCTCTTTCGAAGAAAATAGTGCCATTCATTTTGTTGCAACCGGCGAAACCCATGAATTGATTGGTTGTACTGTTTATTTCAAGATTGGGCAATTCCTTGGTGAAATCTGTTAAACTTACTTTTTTTCCATTCAATTGTTCCAAAACCCAAATATCGTGCAAACGGGGATCTGTTATATAATTACCGCAACCACTCAAAAATGTGGAATTGTTGTCTTTTACAATTTCAATTCGAACGGAATAAGATGATTTCTCACCAGACATCGTATTTACACATTCCTGCTGCATAATTTGGATAATCATTGTGATTGATTTATCCGTAACTCGATACATTTTTACATTTGCATCCATAGCCCGAAGGGGTTCAACATGATTACCGGTTAATGTTTCAAAACCGGGCATCAAAGAAGAAAATTCAATGGTATTTTCGGATATTTTTAAGTTCCAATCCGGTTCGTTGCCATTTCCCCTGAAATAGATGCCTTTTTCCAAATTCTCCATTTGCTGTTTATAGGCAAAAGTAGGTTCGGATTTCACAGTTTCATTCGGAGCTGTTACAGCGCTTTTGCAACCAATTATAAGCAAAATAATTGGCAAAAATTGAATCCATTTCTTCATGATTTTTAATACGCTTTTAAAACTGTAAATTATTTAAACTTCCCATCCACATAATACCAACTGCCGTTTTCCTGCTTGAAAGTAGAAAACTCATGATGCACTTGATTGGTATTGTTTTCATCAATAAAATACGCTTTGAATTCCACCGTGTTTTCAGTAGCCGCGATAATTTCGAGTTTTTGCCATTTATTGGCTGTCGCCCAATGTAAAATTTCTTCTCGCGAATAATATTTTCTTTCGGAACTGTGTGTTGTAGCCAATAAATAATCAGCCTGATGTGTGGCATAGGCAGAGTATCTCGATTTCATTAGTGCTAAAGCTGTTGGGGCTTTTTGAACTTCACTAATATAAAGATTACAGCAGGATTCAAAAGATTCCGAAGAACCGCAATAACATTTTTTAGAAATCATATTCTATTTTAAAATGGATTAAATTTGCCCGTCAAGCATGACTATTCTTTGTTGTAGCTGGTTCAATAACACTTGATATTTACTGATCTCCCTAAGATCCTCATCCTCTTCGGCGTGATCCAGCATTTCATCCAATTCCTCGCTAATATCAACCAACTTATTATTGGCGTCCTTAGCGTTTTTACTGGCAATAAAATCAATTATTTCCTGAACACCACTTTTTAATTCGATAAATTTACTTTTATCCATGGTTTCTCGTTTATTCATTCTCCGAAGATTTTCCTTCATTGAATTTTTTAGTGATTTGTTTTAGTTTTTCTTTACGATCCATCGCTGCTTTCTTGGCTTTGTCTTGCGCTTTGTGCAGTTTATCGTTGTGTTTTTTGATGTTCCCTTCGTTGTTTCTGCTCATTATATTTCTTTCGATTTTTATTTGAATAATAATCTTATTATAAAATCGTTACCCTAAAGTACGGCCACAAAGTTCGGGTTTATTATTGAAATGACTGAAATTTTTATGTTGAAAAACCATCTACTTCATGTTTTAATATTAAAAATGAAACAAGTATTTCTTACTTTTGTGTATTAGAAATAGTATCTTTATATAGACAACTTAGGTTTTTTATTCAAAAAAGGCAGCTTTTTTGAAACCTTACAATATTATTTTCAATGGAATACAAAGGTAAATGGCCCAATTTTATTCAATGGTTTTTAACAAAGCCTAAGACGACAGGGGTATTAATTTTTTTAATCCTGAGTATTGGCGTTGCATTTTCAATTTTTCAGCGTTTCCAAATTATTAAAGAAAATAAACTTCGAGAGATGCAATCAACTCTTGAAAATTTACATCAAAATATTGATCAATGTCTTAAAAGTTGTTACGCAACAACTCTTACGTTGGCATTAACTATCAATGACGATGGTACGCCCGATAATTTTGACTCTATAGGATCCCAACTTCTTGCTTCTAATAATTGCATTAGTGCAGTTCAACTGGTGCCAAATGGGGTTGTCAAATATATTTATCCTTTACAGGGAAATGAATCTGCTTTAAATCTTAACCTTTTTAGCACTCCAAGTGTTAAAAGTGAAGCACTAAAATCGATAGCAAATAAAAAAATGTATTTTGCCGGTCCTTTAGTTTTGAAACAAGGCGGAATTGGAATTGTTGGCAGATTGCCTGTTTACAAAAAAAATAAATTTTGGGGGTTCTCTGCTGTTGTAATCAAATTGGGAGATTTATTAAAAATTTCTGGAATTAATTCAATTGATACCAGTAAATATTATTTTCAATTTTCAAAAATAAACCCCAATACTCAAAACGAAGAGTTTTTTCTTCCTCGCAAGGAAGGAATTTATGACAAAGAAAAAATTTCAATACAAATTCCAGATGGAAACTGGAAACTATATCTATTGTCAAAAAAGCAAAATAATCATTACTCAGTTCTCTTTCTTCCTTCAATTTTAGGCTTTCTTCTAGCATTATTACTGGGGTCATTCGTTACCATCTTATTAAATAGACCGAAACAATTACAGAAATTGCTCGATATTCAACAAAAAAAGTTACTGAATAGCGAATTGAAATTTAAAACTATTTTTGATCAGGCTCCAATAGGTATAGCTCTCGTAGACAATGATACAGGTGCTTTTCTGGAAATCAACAATAAATTTTGTAGAATTCTGGAATATTCTGAAAATGAGATAAAAACAAAAAACTACCAATCAATTACGCATCCTCATGATTTAATAATAAATGAGGAAAATGAAAAGGCACTCAATGAAGGTCAAATTAAAGATTACAACTTAAAAAAACGTTATATAACTAAATCCGGAAAAAAAATCTGGGCAAATATCATTGTAAGTTCACTTTCCAAGGCAAATGAAAAATCAGATAAAAATACAAACATTGCTATTGTGGAAGATATTACTCTACAAAAGCAAATCTTAGAGGATCTTAAAAAAAGTGAAAAACAATTTAAAAACCTTTTTAAAAACTCCCCTATTCCTTTATGGGAAGTTGATTTATCTTTTATAAAAAGTTACTTGAAGGATCGTAATCTTCTTGATAAAGACCCTGTAGTGGTCGAAAAATATTTTTTGGAACATTATGATGCTGTTCTTACATGTTTCAATCTTGTCAAAATTATTGCCGTAAATAACGAATGTCTTAAACTTCTTAAAATAAAAACAAAACAGGAATTAGTTGGTAATTTAGAACAAGTTCTTGATACAGAAACTTTAAATGATTTTATTAAACAGTTGGTTGCTATTACACAAAATAACAATCGTTTAACATATGATAGCAAAATCAAGAGCAGTGATGGAAAAACTATTGACATACATTTTAGATGGAATGCATTACAGGGGTATGAAAAAACATTGGAGCGCATGATTATTTCTACCGAGGATATTACTTTTCGAAAGACAAATGAAAAAACAATCCTTAAATCACAACAAAAAGTACAATCCATTATTAACACTATTGACGGAATTGTTTGGGAATGCGATATTCAAACCTTTGCTTTTACTTTTGTTAGTAAAAAAGTTGAACAAATTTTAGGCTATACTTCAGAGGAATGGTTAAGTAATCCTAATTTTTGGAAAGATCATATCCATCCTGAAGATAGAGAATGGGTTACTGAATATTGTGTGGCAAAAAAAAATGAACACATAAATCACGATTTAGAGTATAGAATGATTTGCAAAAACGGAGCTATAATATGGCTACGAGATATGGTAAATATTGTTTATGAAAATAGCAAAGCGATAAGCTTGCAAGGAATAATGATTGATATTACAAAATCAAAAAATATTGAAGATGATTTGAATAATTCATTTATTTTGGTTTCCAAACAAAATGAAAGATTATTGAATTTTTCTTATATAATTTCGCATAATTTAAGATCGCATACCAGCAATATAGCCTCAATTGTAACATTACTTCAGGAAGCTGAAACAGAGCAGGAAAAACAACAAATGATGGAATTGTTGGTTTCGGTTTCCAGTTTGCTTAATGAAACAATGTTGCACTTAAATGAAGTGATTAATATCCGTACTAATATAGACTTAGCAACGGAAGCATTGAATTTAAAAGAGTATATTGATAATGTTATGAAAGTCTTTTCTAAGCAAATTATATCCAAAGAAGTTACAATCCTTAATCATATTCCAGAAGATTTAACAATCAACTACAATCCTGCGTATCTGGAAAGTATTCTTTACAATATCATTTCAAATGCAATTCGATACAGCCATTCAGAACGAAAAATTATTATAAGCATTAAATGGATAACTAAAAAAAATAAAAAAATTATTGAAATTTCCGACAATGGAATGGGTATTGATTTAGTAAAATATGCAAATAAAATTTTCGGTATGTATAAAACTTTTAGTAATGATCCTACTTCAAAAGGAGTTGGATTGTTCATTACAAAAAACCAAATAGAAGCTATGGGTGGAACTATAACAGTAGAAAGTGAACCCAATGTAGGAACAACATTCAAAATTGAAATCGTATGAGTCTTAAAACAATATGGGTAGTAGATGACGACCCTATTTATCAAATTATTGCAAATAAAATCATCAAAAAATCGGAACTATTTTTAAGTGCCAGCAGTTTCAAAAATGGAAAAGATGCAATTGATGTCTTAAAAAAATCAGTTGAAAAAGGAGAAATACTTCCTAATATAATTCTTCTGGATATTAATATGCCAATTATGGACGGTTGGGAATTTATGGAAGAAATGGTTAAGCTAAAATCGCAAATCAGTGAGCCCATACAAATATACATAGTGAGTTCATCTATTGCTTTAGAAGATAAAAGTAAGGCAAAAAATTATTCTGACATAATTGCCTATTTATCAAAACCAATTGATTCCAATGATTTAATATTAATAGCGGCAAACATCTAAACGAATTCTCTTTTTATTTCTTCCAATGTTTTATTGGTAAAAATTAATTCTTGTATGATTTCCCTGCGCAAATCATCAAGATTGTCATAATCAAAATACTTGGCCCACGAAGTAAGTTCAAATAGGTTCCGAATTTGCTTGATTCGTTTTGCGGTTGCAAAACTGGTTCTCAATATGGCTTTCGAATCGTAATTTGGATTGTTGCGGTGTTGGTAGTTAACCGTTTTTTTTAAGTAATTGGCTTCCAGATAATATAATTCTTCTTCAGTATTATCTGGATAAAATTCATTCCAGGCCGCAAAACCTATTTTGAATTTGGATTCTGTCTCTGGTTCCATTGGCTCCAACCGCCATTTGCTGTTGGCCAAACGCCCCCAATGATTGGAAAGCCGATACATCCCTTCCCTGGTGTAAAAATATTTACTCCCCGATTGACTGTCATATTGCACTGGCATTCCCGCAATTCGATCAGGCAACACTTCATGAAAAACACAAAATGTGTTTTTGAATGATTTTGGGCTCGGGCGAAATACTTTTTCCATAAAACAAAGGTAATCACAAACATCGCTAAGTACCAAATCAATTCCAAAAACAAGTATTTTGGGGTGTCACCATAAAGAAAAGGAACCTAATTCACGTAACGCTTATGCGGTTCCTTTCCTTTATGCTGTCGGGCTATCCATGCTACTTCGGTAGCTTATTTCTATCCCTCACCCAGCTCGCAATCCTATTTTTTATAAATATGAACTATTCATTTTACGAAAAGCATTTAAACTCTCAGGACAAACGATGAATTCCTTTTGCCGAAGATTCGTTGATTTTTGTAAAAATTTCTATCCAAAATTAACCGCTTTCCGAGGAATTAGCGCAAATTAGTTTCTCTGAAATTACAAAATTCGACTTATCAAGGAATAAATCTGCTAATCTGTGGTTGTTTTTAAAACTAATGAATTTGCCCTGATTTCAAGTGTAATCTCACATCAATTACCGATTAATTTCCTAACTTTGTCCCCAGAATTATTTTAAAATAAAGAGATTATGACCAAAGCATCAGAAGAAAGAATGTTACAAAAAGGCGTTTTTACAGGAATAATGGAGCAAGATGAAAACAACAATTATTTTTGTGGTATTTATCTTTTGGACTTCAAAATGGCTCAAAAACATAACGTTGGTGATTGGATTACCATAAAAAGTGTCATCGAAAACCCAAGCGATATCAGTTATAATAAATATCCAAAAAAATCAAAAAACTTTGACAAGGCTAATATGAAACCTGAACAATAGGCTTTTAGCTCATCAAAATTATTTTTAAAAATCAAAAAAGTACTTTTTTTGATTTTTTTTTTTAGCTAAAGTAAAAAGTTAAAAAAAAGTGTACCTTTGCAAAAAATTGTCAATTTCCAGCCAAATACATTTGGTTTGATAGTAAAAGACAAGTAGTTACCTTATTTATGAAAAAAATAGTTGAATACCGCAAACTACTTAACGTAGAAAAAACAGTAGAGCTTAAAGAATTAAAAACCATCTATCGTAATGCAATGAAAGATGCTCATCCTGACAAATTTCAGGGCGATGAAGCTGGTTTAAAAGAAGCTGAAGAAAACAGTAAAAAAATAATCGAAGCTTATCACTTCTTGGTAAGTATTAATGCAGAGACCATTAAACAACTTTTACCTGAATATACTGAGACAATCGCTACATCAACAATTACAGACTACAAATTTGTTGAAGGAAGATTGATTGTCAATTTCTCAAACGGAAGTGTTTACGAATACATTAGTGTTCCTAAAGCTACTTACGTAAAAATGGTAAATGCCGATTCTCCTGGAAGATTTGCAAAAAGACATATCTTTAATGCATTTCCTTGGAGAAAAACTATCAATCAAGAATAGTTTTTCAATATAATATACACAAAAGCACTCCCTCAAAAGAGTGCTTTTTTTATATCCATACTAATTCTAAATTGCTGCATATATTTTCATAAATATTAAAATTGAAGTGACTTAACGTTTTTTTAACAGGTTTTTTAATAAATTAGCATACCCAAATAATACTAACTTAACCCAAAAAACCATGAATGATTATATTAATCGGTACCAGAGGCAATATAAAAATGCCCTGAAAACCTATGAAAAGCTTGAAAAAATAAAGGCTGAAATTGATTTTAAATTAAAATCAAATCCAGTTTGTTCACATTTGCACAAAGATCTGAGAACAGTGAATTTAGATATTAAGATAACATTAAATGAAATCGAACATATTGAATCACATATTCATCAATGCGAATCCTGAATTCATTAATTAAAAAAATTATACATACTCTATACTTCTCCAGGCTATGTATATTTAAACTTTTATAAAATTATAAACATTGAATTTTACTGGTTTCTAAGAACTTTAGAAGCGAGAAAATTATAACATAAATTTAGGGACTAAAGTTATTGTTAATTTATAATTTTAAATACTTTTGTAACCTTAAAAACAATTAACTAATAAAAATGAAAAAAATTATTTTATTTCTTACTGCTACAGTATTACTTACTTCTTGTAGCAAAGACAAATACACTATCTCAGGAACTGCTACTGGTTTTGAAAACGGTAAAACAGTAATCCTAGAAACTCAAGATGAGAAAGGTATGGGATTAATTGCTGTAGATACAGTAAAAATAGAAAACGGTAAATTTGAAATTAAAGGAAAAGCAGTTGAACCATCTTTTCATACTTTGCAAATTGAAGGAACTCAAGGTAAAATTCCATTTATCTTAGAAAATGGAGATATTACAATCGTTGTAAACAAAGATACAATTCAAAAATCTAAAGTTTCTGGTACTTACAACAATGATGAGTATGTGAAATTCAACGAAGAAATCACTAAAGTTCAAAAACCTTTAATGGATTTCCAAATAGCTAACATGCAAAAAATGCAAATGGCACAGCAAACTAAAGATACTGCAACTATCAATGGTTTAATGAAAGAGTATACTAAAATTCAAACTGAAATTGGTGCTACTTCAAAAACTAAATATGTAGATTATGCAAATACACACCCAAAATCTTTTATCAGTGTATTAATTATCCAAGGAATGAGCAATGACCCAGCTGTAGATTCTAAAAAAATTGAAACTATGTACAATAGCCTTGAAGAGTCTTTGAAAAACTCTAAGCCAGGTAAAGCTCTTAAAACAAAACTTGCTGAATTGAAAACTCCTTCTGTTGGTGCTACAGCAATGCCACAAGCTCCAGCTGCTAAATGAAGGACTGATTTCTCTGCTCCTAACCCACAAGGCAAAAAAATCAGTCTAAAGGAAAGTTTAGGAAAAGTGACAATCGTTGATTTTTGGGCCTCATGGTGTGGTCCTTGCCGAAAAGAAAATCCAAATGTAGTGGCTATTTATGCTGAATTGCATTCTAAAGGTCTTAATATAATTGGTGTTTCTCTAGACGAAGATCCTGCAAAATGGAAAGAAGCTATTGCAAAAGATAAACTAGTTTGGACTCAGGTTTCGAATCTTAAAGGTTGGGAAGATCCGATTGCAAAGCAATACAAAGTAGAATCAATTCCAGCTACCTTCATCCTTGATAAATCAGGAAATGTAGTAGCGCAGGATTTAAGAGGCGATGAACTTAAAGCAAAAATCATAGAATTATTAGGTAAATAATCCTTTTTAGTATTCCAAAATAAAAAATCTCCCTTGTGGAGATTTTTTATTTTATTCAATACCAATGCATTAAAAATAATACTAAAATAAAGTGCAAAAAAAGTTTGTAAAACTAAAAACAGTCTCTATATTTGCACCCGGATAACGCAATAAGCGTTACCAAATAAGGCTTGGGGAGATACTCAAGCGGCCAACGAGGGCAGACTGTAAATCTGCTGTGTGAACTTCGCAGGTTCGAATCCTGCTCTCCCCACAAAATCGCTTCAAGAAATTGAGGCTTTTTTTTTATCTAAAAATCTACTATATCCGTATAGTTTATATAATTTATTTATTATGCTAAAAAAATCAATTGCGGCTTTAAAAATTGAAGCAGCGAATACAGGAGAAAATTCATTAAAACGGAGCTTAGGAGCTCTTAATTTAGTTGCCATTGGAGTCGGAGTAATTATTGGTGCAGGTCTTTTTTCATTAACCGGAATTGCGGCTGCAAATAATTCTGGCCCCGCTGTAATACTATCATTTGTTATAGCAGCTGTTGGTTGTGCATTCAGTGCTTTGTGCTATGCCGAATTTGCTTCTATGGTTCCTGTCTCGGGAAGCGCCTACACTTATGCATATGCAACTCTGGGAGAACTTTTCGCCTGGATTATCGGATGGGACTTAATCCTAGAATATTCGGTTGGTGCTGCGACGGTTGGAATAAGCTGGTCACAATATTTGGTAAAATTTCTAGAAAAATTCGACATTTTCATTCCGCCCCAATTGGTTTTATCACCATTTGAAACCGCCACATTAGCCGATGGAAGTATTGTTCGTGGTATTGTAAATTTACCTTCTATTTTAATTATTGCCTTAATTACTTCTATCATCATTCGTGGCACAAAAGGCTCTGCCCTATTTAATGCAATAGTTGTGGCATTAAAAGTAGGTGTAGTGATTGTTTTTATCGCTTTGGGTTGGCAATACATTGATCCTGCAAATTATCACCCTTTCATACCAAATAATACGGGAACATTCGGAGAATTTGGATGGTCTGGAGTTTTACGAGGAGCCGGTGTGGTTTTCTTTGTCTTTATAGGTTTTGATATTGTTGCAACAATGGCTCAAGAAACGAAAAATCCGCAACGTAATATGCCTATCGGAATACTTGGATCTTTACTTGTTTGTACAGTTCTTTTCATTCTATTTGGTTATGTGATGACAGGATTAGCTAATTACACCGAATTTAAGAATAGTGCAGCACCAGTTGCCATTGCTATAGCAAATACACCTTATGAATGGTTAGGAATTGCTGTAATTTTAGCCATTTTAATTGGTTATACTTCCGTTATTCTAGTTGATTTATTGGGACAATCACGTGTATTTTATTCGATGAGTAAAGATGGATTGTTGCCAAAAGTTTTCTCAGAATTGCACCCTAAGTTCAATACACCTTATAAATCAAATATTGTTTTATGTATTTTTATAAGCCTTTTTGCAGGATTAGTTCCAATAAGCATTGTGGGTGAAATGACCAGTATTGGTACTTTATTGGCTTTTGTAATGGTTTGTTTAGGAATTTTAATACTTAGAAAAAAAGAACCCAATTTAGAACGTCCTTTTAAAACACCATTCGTTCCTGTTGTTCCTATCTTAGGAATTATTACTTGTGTTGTTATGATGGTTTCTTTACCATTTGATACTTGGTTGCGACTTTTTGTTTGGTTGGCCATTGGCTTTATAATCTATTTCTTTTATGGCAAGAAAAGAAGTAAACTTCGAAACGAAACTAAATCATAAAAAAAAGTGCTTGAATTTTCAAGCACTTTTTTTATAATAAATGGATATGATTTTATTCCAATTTAAAACTTACACTAACATTGGCTATAATCTCGATTTCACCAACAGCCATGGTTTGTCTTGGAGCAGCATTATCAGATTCAACAGACATTGATTTCATTGCATATACGGGTTGTGGATAATACGTTTGTGAATTATCCGTAATAGTAAACCCTGCTCCTACTTTTTGCCCTAAAACCGACACATAGTCATCAGCTTTCAATTTAGCATCTTTCATGGCTTGTTTGCGAGCGTCAGATTGGTATTGAGCCAACTTTGATGATTGAAAAGTTACATTGTCAATACGATTGATTCCTTGATCAACCAAGCCTTCCATTAATTCGTCATATTTTGATAAATCTCTCAAAAGAATCTCGATGGTTTGCGTAGCATTATAAGTATGTTTCTTTTTTTCATAATCATATTGAGGATTCAAAGAAACTCTTTTTGTTTTATAATCTGCAGGAGCCAAATTCATGCTTTTTACCAATTTTAGAACAGCCTCCATTTGTTGGTCATTTTGCTTTTTAACTTCTTTGGCATTTGTACCTTTAGTTTCCACTGTAGCCAAAATGGTAACTTGATCAGGGACTACTTTGATTTTTCCTTCACCTGATACATTTACTTGGGGAATAGGTTTGATTTCTTGGCTGTGTGCCAAAACAGTAAATAGACAGATAACAAACAAGATCGATTTTTTCATAATATTGATTTTTAAAGATTGAAATTAAATTTTAAAGTTTACCCATTTTTGCCATTGCAAAAAGAATTACAATAGGAATTGCAAGTAAAACGGTCATTAAAGCATGTTCTTGTATTAATTCAGGATTTCTCAACAGAGTAATCAAATAGCCACCCATAGCCCCTCCAAAATGAGCTGTATGACCAATGTTGTCATTTTTGGATCGCATTCCATAAATTGAATACAACAAATAAATGATACCAAATAAATAAGCTGGAATTGGAATCACAAAAAACAGGCCTAACATCATATCAGGCTGCAATAATATAGCAGAATATAAAACTCCCGTTACCGCTCCAGATGCTCCTACAGCTCTATAACTATAATCATCTTTGTGAAAAAGCATCGTTAATAAACTGCCAAAAATCAAACTGCCGAAATAAACCATGATAAATGAAACATTACCTAAATAATTTGTGACAACAGGAGCAAAGAAATAAAGAGTAAGCATATTGAACAATAAATGAGTCATATCAACATGCAGAAATCCAGAGGAAATCATTCGGATTTGTTCTCCGGCGCGAATACTGCCAACATGGAATTCATATTTTCTAAAAAAAGAAAGATCATTAAATCCTTTATAACTTATTAATACATTGGCGACAATAATTCCAAGCAAAATGGCATTCATAAAATGTAGGTTTTTAAAATTTAGTGTAAATCTACTTAATATTATAATTTGTCCTAATAAAGAAATCATAAACTATTTCCCTATGAAATTTAAAAAACTATATTTGGGGAAATATATCAAATGAAATACATTGTTTACCTAATTGTTTACCCTATTCTATGGTGTATTTCAATCTTACCTTTTCGCTTACTCTATCTTTTTTCAGATTTTGTTTACATAATAGTTTATCGACTTATTGGTTATAGAAAAAAAACAGTACGGAACAATTTAGCGCTAACCCTACCCCATTTATCTGATAAAGAACGATTGGTAATAGAAAAAAAATTCTACCACCACATGTGTGATATGTTTTTGGAAATGATAAAAACGATGACTATTTCCAAAGAAGAAATATGCAAAAGATATGTTTTTACAAATTTTGAAGTCTATGCAGAGCTTGAAAAACAGAAAAAAAGTATAGCCATTATGTGTGCTCACTATGCCAGTTATGAATGGGTTGTGTCAATGAACTACTTCACAAAATTTCACGGCTACGGAATTTACAAACAAATAAAAAATCCCCATTTTGATAAATTAGTTCATTCCATTCGTTCTAAATTTAATGCAACTTTGATTACTACCAAAGAAACAATACCCACAATAATAACGAATAACAGAAATAAAAAACTGTCAGTCTATGGTTTTGCGAGTGATCAATCTCCAAAAGAAAATAGCGCGCACCATTGGACAAAATTTATGGGAATTGAGGTGCCAGTTCATACAGGCGCTGAAATGCTGGCTAAAAAATACAACATGAATGTTGTTTTTCTTAAAACAAAAAAAGTAAAGCGTGGCTATTATGAGGCAACTTTAGAAGTGCTTTCAGAAAACGCAAGTGAAGTCCCTTGCTATGAATTGACCGATTTATTTTTGAAAAAAGTTGAAGAGCAAATTTATGAATCTCCAGAATATTATTTATGGACTCATAAAAGATGGAAACATAAACGATTGCTATAAAAATGGAATAAAAGCGTAAAATTAGTAATTCTCAAATTTCAAACAATTCTGAAAAAGATTATTTAATTATATTTGCATTAAATTTTAATAAATGCAATACCTCATATATTTAGTAGCCTATCCAGTAATTTGGGTAATTTCGATGCTTCCCTTTCGACTATTATATTTATTTTCTGATTTTGTTTATTTCATCGTATACCGAGTTATTCGATATCGTAAAAAAACGGTTCGTGAAAACCTTATCCTGGCATTACCCCATTTATCTGACCAAGAACGATTGATTGTAGAAAAAAAATTCTACCATCATATGTGCGATATGTTCCTTGAAATGATAAAAACAATGAATATTTCGAAAGAAGAAATTTGCAAAAGATTTGTTTTTAAAAACATTGAAGTTTATAAAGAACTTGAAAAACAGGGAAAAAGTGTAGCTGTTATCTGTTCGCATTATGCCAGTTACGAATGGATTATATCAATGAATTATTATTCGGATTTTGTAGGGTACGGAATTTACAAACAATTAAAAAATCCCTATTTTGACAAATTAGTCCGTAAGATTCGCTCCAGATTTAATGCCAAATTAATCACGACCAAACAGACGGTCCCGACGATTATAAATAATAATAAAAATAACATATTGGCTTTGTATGGTTTTGCCAGTGACCAATCACCTAAAGCAAAAGGGGCGATGCATTGGTCAAAATTTATGGGAATTGAAGTTCCTGTTCATGTAGGCGCCGAAATGTTATCCAAAAGATACAATATGAATCTGGTTTATCTCAATACCAAAAAAGTATCACGAGGTCATTACGAAGCGACCCTTGAAATTCTTTCTGATAATCCTAAAGAGGTTCCAAACTTTGAACTCACTGACCAGTATTTGAAGCTTTTGGAAAAACAAATCTACGAAGCCCCAGAATTCTATTTATGGACACATAAGAGATGGAAGTACAGAAGAGATAAGATTTAAGACTGAAGATTTTAGAATTAAGATTTCAGGAATTTGATTCAATAAAAAATCACTTATTCAAGACAAGCTGTTTTGATTAAGTGATTTTTTTTTTAAACGTAGAATCTTATTATCTTAGTTTCTTGGCTTCTTATAAAGAAAACCAATCATGAACTAGTGTATCTTCAATTGCATGAGCGTTTTTGTGTAAGAACTCATTGGTGTCTTTATTATAATCATAATCCAATGCCCAATTTTTATGATTTTCGGCAAGAGATTTAATGCTGTTGCAAACATATTCAATTTCGGCCGTAGTGGTTGTTGGATGTATTGACATCCTGATCCAACCTGGCTTTCTGATTAAATCTCCCAAACTAATTTCATCAATCAGTTTGTTTGAAGCTTCTTGGTCCACGTGCAACAAGAAGTGGCCATAAGTTCCAGCACAACTACAACCGCCACGAGTTTGGATTCCGAATTTATCGTTCAATAGTTTTACACCTAAATTAAAGTGCAAATCTTCTATAAAAAATGAAATTACTCCCAACCTATCGTGATGTTGTCCTGCAAGAATCTTGATATTTGGAATATTTCCCAATGAGCCAAAAACATACTCCACAATTTCGTGTTCGCGTTTGAGAATATTTTCAATTCCCATTTGCTCTTTCAATTGAATAGCCAAAGCCGTTTTGATCACTTGAAGAAATCCTGGAGTACCACCGTCTTCCCTATCTTCTATATTGTCAATGTATTTATGTTCACCCCAAGGGTTTGTCCAAGAAACAGTTCCTCCACCTGGACAATCAGGTACCATATTATGGTATAATTTTTTATTAAAAACCAAAACTCCAGAAGTTCCCGGTCCACCCAAAAATTTGTGAGGAGAAAAGAAAATAGCGTCCAAATATGATTCAGAATCTTCTGGATGCATATCTATTTTTACATAAGGACCAGAACAGGCAAAATCCACAAAACAAACTCCGTTGTGCTGATGCATTAGTTTAGCAGCTTCATGGTAAGGCGTTTTAATTCCGGTTACATTAGAACATGAAGTTATAGAGGCAATTTTGTATGTTCTGTCTTTGTATTTATCTAATAAAATAGCAAGATTAGCGATACTAAAAAGCCCTTCCTCACAGGAAGGAATAACTTCAACATCTGCAATCGTTTCAAGCCAGGAAGTTTGGTTGGAGTGATGTTCCATGTGCGAAATAAAAACAATTGGTTTTTTTTCGGCTGGAATATTGATATAATCTTTTAGATTCTCCGGTACTTTTAAACCTAATATCCGTTGAAATTTATTTACTACACCAGTCATTCCGGTTCCATCCGTTATCAAAACATCGTCTGAATTAGCATTTACATGACGCTTAATAATGTTACGGGCATGGTGGTACGATTTGGTCATTGCTGTACCTGAAACGGTAGTTTCGGTATGGGTATTGGCAACAAAAGGTCCAAACTCATTCATCAACTTTTCTTCGATCGGACGATACAAACGACCACTGGCCGTCCAATCTGTATAGATAATTTTTTGAGCCCCATAGGGAGATTCAAATTCTTGGTTAATTCCAATAATATTATCTCGAAATTGTTGAAAATATTGTTCTAGTTGAGTTGTTACTTTAATTGAAGCCATTTCATTTTAATTTGGCACCAAATATATTGTTTTTTGATTAAAATATAAACATTCCAATCTTTTCATTTTTGAAAGTATTTCAAGTGTAAAAGCAAACTATTATCATTTTCAACTTGTATAAGTCACTAATTTTAGGAATAATACAAAATATGATCTTGAAAATTCGTACATTAAATATTGGATATTCTAGTAATAAAACTTAATTATGATTGCAAACAATCCGAATTATAATTTTCTTTTTTTTCGATAAAAAAATATATTTGCAATCGAAGATACCCGGGATGTAGCGCAGCCAGGTAGCGTACTAGCATGGGGTGCTAGGGGTCGCTGGTTCGAATCCAGTCATCCCGACAAGGCATAAAAAAACCGACTTACGAGTCGGTTTTTAGTTTTTATATTCCAGCTATTGCTTTTATTTCATCGATAATTCGCAAGGCCAAATCATCTGCCAATTTCTGACTGGACGCCTCGGTATAAATACGAATAATCGGTTCGGTGTTTGATTTTCTTAAATGCACCCAATTATCGGCAAAGTCAATTTTGACCCCATCAATTGTGGTAATATCTTCATTTTTGTATTTTTCTGTCATCGCCACAAGAATCGCATCTACATCAATTTGTGGAGTCAGCTCAATTTTGTTTTTGCTCATATAATATTCTGGATATGAAGCTCTCAATGCCGAAACTGACATTTTTTTGTTCGCCAAATGAGTCAGGAATAAAGCTACACCTACCATACTGTCACGCCCATAGTGTGATTCTGGGTAAATGATTCCACCATTACCTTCGCCCCCAATAATCGCATTGTTTTTCTTCATCAATTCCACGACATTCACCTCACCTACTGCGCTGGCTTCGTAGCTTCCGTTGTGTTTGTTGGTCACATCACGCAGTGCACGAGAAGATGACATATTCGAAACCGTATTTCCTGGAGTTTTACTCAAAACATAATCGGCACAAGCCACCAAAGTATATTCTTCACCAAACATTTCACCGTCTTCACAAATAAATGCCAAACGATCTACATCTGGATCAACGACTACTCCCAAGTGTGCTTTTTCCTTTACCACCAACTCCGAAATATCTGTTAAGTGTTCTTTTAAAGGTTCTGGATTGTGAGGAAAATGTCCGTTGGGCTCACAGTATAATTTTACTACTTCAACACCCATTAATTCTAATAATTTTGGAATAATAATTCCTCCTGAAGAATTCACGCCATCCACAACCACTTTAAATTTAGCAGCTTTTACAGCTTCAACATCCACCAATGGCAAGTTCAATACTTCATCGATATGGATATCCATATAGGCATCATTTACAGTAATTTCGCCTAAACTGTCCACATCTGCAAAGTCAAAAGCTTCGGCTTCGGCAATCTCAAGGATTTTTTCTCCTGCAGCACCACTTAAGAATTCCCCTTTCTCATTCAGCAATTTCAATGCATTCCATTGTTTTGGATTGTGAGAAGCTGTCAAAATGATTCCACCATCTGCTTTTTCCAATGGAACAGCAATTTCAACTGTTGGCGTAGTAGACAGACCTAAATCTATTACATCAATTCCTAATCCTATAAGTGTATTGATAACCAAATTATGAATCATAGGCCCCGAAATACGGGCATCACGACCAACTACAACTGTTAGTTTATCTTTTTTGGAATAATTTTTAAGCCAAGTTCCATAAGCAGATGCAAATTTTACAGCATCAACTGGAGTTAAATTATCTCCTACTTTCCCTCCTATAGTTCCTCGAATTCCGGATATTGATTTTATTAAAGTCATTTTTTTTAATTAATGGTTATTTGTTACAAATATAAAAAAGTTACTGAGTTTCTGAGACACTAAGTTTCTAAGTTTTTATAATATTAGATTCTTGAACTCTGAATTTCTATGAGAAAAAATCAAACTTTTTATTGAAAGTTTAATTTTTGAATTAAATAATTTAAAAGTTTATACATTTACAAAAGAGAACTCAGAATCTCAGCTTCTAAGAACCTTAGCAACTCAATAAAAATGAACTTCCTAGCTCACATCTATTTATCTGGAGACAATGATTTGATAAAAATCGGGAATTTTATGGCTGATGGAATTAGAGGGAAACAGTTTGAAAGTTACCCTTCAGAAATACAAAAAGGAATTATTCTACATCGTTTTATTGACACTTATACTGATGCTCATCCTGTCTTTAGGAAAAGCACCAAACGATTACACGAAAACTATCATCATTACGCAGGCGTAATTGTCGATGTTTTTTATGATCACTTTTTGGCAAAAAACTGGAGTAATTATTCCGATGAAAGTTTGGTTGATTTTACAAATCGCTTTTACCAATCTTTACGAGACAATCATGATTTTTTATCTGAAAGAACCAAAGGAATGATGCCTTATATGATTGAATACAACTGGCTGGTAAGTTACCAAACTGTAGAAGGAATCAATAGGATTCTGACACAAATGGACAGTCGAACCAAAAATGAATCTAAAATGCGATTCTCATCTGCTGAACTAATTGAATTCTATACCGAGTTCGAACACGAATTTATCACATTCTTTGAAGACGTAAGAATACATTCAAAACAAAAATTAATGACATTATGAAAAAAATAATATTCTTAGCTGCAATACTGTTCTTAAGTTGCAAATCGAATGAAAAAATAGTTGAGCCAACAGGTCTTGTAACTTCGAAAGCGATGGTCGTTTCGGCACGAGAAGAAGCTTCAAAAATTGGTGTTGAAATTTTGCAGAAAGGTGGAAATGCTTTTGATGCTATGGTTGCCACCGAATTGGCATTGGCCGTAAGCCATCCTCAAGCAGGAAATATTGGCGGCGGTGGATTTATGGTTTTCAGAAAAGCCAATGGTGAGACGGGTGCTCTAGATTACAGAGAAAAAGCACCTTTGTCAGCATCAAAAGATATGTATCTCGATGAAAAAGGAAACGTTATTGAGGGTAAAAGTACCGAAACAGCTTTAGCTTCCGGAATTCCAGGAACAATTGCAGGGGTATTTGAAGTACATAGAAAATATGGTTCTTTACCTATTAGCGAAATTTTAAAGCCTGTAATTGCTTTGGCAGAAAGAGGCGTTGTGGTTACCCAATTTCAAGCACAAAGTTTGACAGATTACAGAGCTTCGTTTATAAAAGCAAACGGCCCAAATAGTTTATTTTCGAAAGTATATAAAGTTGGAGATACCATTAAATATTTGGCTTTGGCTGAAACGTTGAAACGAATTTCAAAAAATGGTCAAGATGAATTTTACAAAGGTGAAACTGGACGAAAACTAGTAGCTTTTATGGCAAAAAAAGGAGGCCTTTTTAGTCTTGATGATTTGGCTAAATATCAAGCAAAATGGAGAACCCCAATCACTTTTAAATATAAGGATTTAAAAATAACTTCAATGTCTCCTCCTAGCAGTGGCGGTATTTGTTTGAATCAAATTATGAAAATGATTGAGCCGTATGATCTTGCCGAAATGGGTCATAATAGTATGAAGTCGATTCAGGTAATTACCGAGGCTGAAAGAAGAGCTTATGCCGACAGAAATTATTTCTTAGGCGATCCTGATTTTGTAAAACTTCCAATGAAAGAACTTCAAGACTCTACCTATTTAAAAAAGAGAATGAGCAATTTTTCATTTGATAAAGCCACAAAATCTTCAGATGTTGCTCACGGTACAATTCAAGGTTATGAAAGTAAGCAGACAACCCATTATTCAATAATTGATGCTAAGGGAAATGCGGTTTCGGTAACGACAACTTTAAATGATAATTATGGTTCTAAAATCTATTGTGATGAATTGGGTTTCTTTCTAAACAATCAAATGGATGATTTTAGTGCAAAACCCGGAGTACCCAATTTATATGGTCTGACAGGAACTGAAGCCAATAGCATTGCTCCCGAAAAAAGAATGTTGAGTTCTATGTCTCCAACTATTGTTGAGAAAAACGGAAAACTTTTTATGGTCGTTGGAACTCCAGGAGGATCAACTATCATAACTTCGGTTTTACAAACTATTTTGAATGTTTACGAATTTGACTTGAGCATGCAAGAAGCCGTCAATGCTCCACGTTTTCATCATCAATGGCTGCCTGATGAAATTGTTTTTGAACCAAATTCTTTTTCAAAATCATTATTGGAAGATTTAAAAAAGAAAGGCTATATCATCAATGAAAAAAACAACCAAATTATTGGTGAAGTTGATGCTATTTTGGTGCTTCCAAATGGTAAATTAGAAGGCGGTGCTGATAAAAGAGGAGACAATAACGCATCTGGATATTAATTGATTTAAGAAAATGAAAAAAGCATCTATTTTTATACTATTTATCTGTTTGAACAGTTTTGCACAAACTAGCATAACAAAAACCACAGGTCTTATTGCTGATAAAGCTATGGTCGTTTCGGCACGGGAAGAAGCTTCCAAAATTGGAGCTGAAATTATGCAAAAAGGAGGAAATGCCTTTGATGCAATGGTCGCCACCGAATTGGCTTTGGCGGTAGCCTATCCTTATGCGGGAAATCTTGGAGGGGGAGGATTTATGGTATTTCGAAAAGCAAATGGTGAAGTAGGTTCTTTAGATTACAGAGAAAAAGCGCCTTTGGCTGCATCCAAAAATATGTTTCTGGACAAAGATGGTAAAGTAATTAAAGGAAAAAGTACCGAAAGTCCGCTTGCTATTGGAGTTCCTGGAACTATAGCAGGTGTTTTTGCTGTTCATAAAAAATTTGGTTCAATGCCAATGTCCGAAATTTTGAAACCCGTTATTGCTTTAGCCAAAAGAGGAGTTATTGTTACTAAAAAACAAGCAAACCGTTTGAGTGATTATCATGATGAACTGGTTAAAATAAACGGAACAAGTTCATTATATTCTACTTTATACAAAGAAAATGACACCATAAAATATCCAGCCTTGGCATCCACTTTGAGAAGAATTTCCCAAAATGGGCGAAATGAGTTTTATAAAGGCCAAACCGCAAAAATTTTGGTCAAATACCTTAAAGAAAAAGGCGGAATTATTACGATGAAAGATTTGGCTAAATATGAAGCCAAATGGAGAACTCCCCTATCTTTTGCATATAAAGATTTAAAAATAATTTCGATGGCACCTCCAAGCAGTGGTGGTATTTGTCTGGCACAGATTTTAAAAATGATTGAGCCTTATGACTTATCCAAAATGGGACACAATTCAGATGAATCGATTCAATTAACTGTAGAAGCCGAGCGCCGTGCCTATGCAGACAGAAGTTATTTTCTTGGTGATCCCGATTTTGTAAAAATTCCTTTGAAAGCGTTAATGGCTGATGCTTATTTAAAACAAAGAATGTCTAGTTTTAATGTAAATAAAGCTACTTTATCATCTGAAATTAAGGAAGGAAAAGTAACTTATAATGAAAGCACCGAGACTACCCACTACTCTATCGTAGATCAATTTGGGAATGCAGTCGCGGCAACAACAACTTTAAACGACGGTTATGGTTCAAAGTATTATTGTGATGAGTTGGGCTTTTTTTTAAATAATGAAATGGATGATTTCAGTGCCAAACCTGGCGAACCAAATATGTTTGGATTGGTCGGAAATGAAGCCAATAGCATAGCTCCGCAAAAAAGAATGCTGAGTTCCATGACACCCACAATTGTAGAAAAAGACGGTAAATTGTTTATGGTCGTTGGTTCCCCTGGAGGATCTACCATTATTACTTCGGTTTTGCAAACGATTCTGAATGTTTATGAATACCATTTAGGCATGCAAGAAGCAGTAAACGCTCCAAGATTTCATCATCAATGGTTGCCGGATGTCATTACATTTGAGCCCAATACTTTCGACACAAAGACTTTTGAAAAATTAAAAGCCAAAGGATATATCATCAATGAAAAAACAACGCCTGTAATTGGAAAAGTAGATGCCATTTTGGTTCTCCCTGATGGCAAAATTGAAGGAGGTGCTGATTACAGAGGTGATGATAAGGCTGCAGGGTTTTAGAATGCAGATTTTAGAATTTAGATTTCAGTTTATCTATTTAATTTTGGAATTTAAATTTTCTCATTGTCATTGAAATTGGCATTGCTATTGCCATTGAATTTTTAATTATTATGAATTTTATTCCTTTTTTAGAGAAAGCTTTTACAGAAAACAGCAATACCGAAAATGCTGTTGCTATGTCAAAATACATGAAAAATAATTTTCAGTTTTTCGGAATAAAAACAGAGGAAAGAAGACGAATTTTCAAAACTATTTGGACCGAAAACCAAAAAGAAGTTTCCGACAATCCAAGGGAAATTTCTTTGTTTTTATATTCGAAAAAAGAAAGGGAGCTACATTATTGCGCCCTAGAAATTTTGATAAAAAATCTAAAAGATAATTATATAAAAGAGGATATTCAGCTTATCGAAAAACTTATAATTACAAACTCTTGGTGGGATACTGTTGATGTTATTGCTAAATTTATTTTGGGCGATTATTTGCGTAAATTCCCTTTAGAAACTGATGCTGTCATTAGTCGTTTTTCAAACTCCGAGAATATGTGGTTGAATCGAAGCGCTATTCTTTTCCAGTTGGGTTATAAAGAAAAAACAAATTTTGATTTATTAAAATCAATCTGCGAGGAACATAAAACTTCAACTGAATTTTTCATTCAAAAAGCCATTGGTTGGGCATTACGAGAATATGCCAAAACAAATCCCGAAGCAGTAAATGATTTTGTATCCGTTTCCAATCTAAAAAAATTGAGCGAAAAAGAAGCTTTGAAAAATATAAAATAAATAAGCATGTTTTTATTCTTGAAATAAACACAATGACTTGATTTGCAAAATCTTATATATTTAAGTGAAAATTGTTTCAATTTAAATAAACCAGCATATAATTAGTACGTTTTGTTTTACTAAATTTGCTTTCAAAAAATTAGTAAAATGTCAGAAAATCAAACTTCAGAAGAAAATAACAATACAAATCCATTGCAAACCAATAACAAAGCAAGAAATAAAAAAATAGCATTAATTATTGGCGTACTATTTGTTCTGGGGTTAATAATAATTCCAAGAGTTTGGGCCAAATTCAATAAAAAAGAAGTTGTCTGCCTTAATAATCAAACTCAGATTTATGAAAAATACAAAGATGCTGTTGTACTTGTCAAACATACATACGCTTTGCAAATTTCAATCAAAGGCTCTGAACCTTTTCAAATTGCTGTTGACGATAGTTCATTGGGAGAAAAAACAATTTCTGGAACAGGATTTTTTGTATCTGAGGATGGAAAAATAGTTACCAATCATCACGTTGCCGAACCTTGGAAATATACCGAATCTAAAAATGAAGATTTTGGCGATTTAAAAGACCATATCGCATCTATTTTACCTGATTCCATTGATAAAAAAGACTATAAAACTTATCTTGAATCACACTGGAATGACTATTACGATGAAGAAGGCGAAGGAGATTATTCTGAAGAAGAAGCTGCTGCAGAAAACAATGCACCTATTGCAAATGTTGATTCTTCGAGTGTAAATAGTGAAGTAAATGATTTGATAGCAGATAATAAAACAGAAGAAAAAGCTGTAACTAGCCAAATTACATATACAAACCTTGAGGATATCAAAATCGTTCCTAAAACAGTTGAAATTAGCATAGCGCTACACGGTTCAAAAGACAATTGGTTACAATGCAAAGTATTCAAAATAGCCGACGGAGATGAAGTTGATGTTGCCGTTTTGCAATTGATAAGCGAAAGTTTGCCAGCTTCGGTTTCGGATATAGTTGATTTAGACGATGCCGTAAAAGATGATGCAAGCATCAAACCGGGAACCAATGCCATTTTGATTGGTTATCCAATGGGATTACAATTGGCGAACACGCGCAGAGGGATAAAAGTGCAAGTTTATGAGGGACAAATCAATAAAGAATCAGACGGTGTTAGTGTACAGTATAACGTAACTTCTACTCATGGCGCGAGTGGTTCTCCTGTATTTAACGAATGTGGTCAACTTATTGCAATCAACTATGCAGGCTATGATGAAGCGCAAGGATATAATTTTGGAATTGTTGCCAAACACGCTATGTCTTTGATGGAATAGTTTGTACTTTTTGCATTAAAAAGCTTAATTTTGTGATAAACCAACTTTAAAGAGATAATGTTTAAAAAGTTTTTTTCAAAAATAGAACAGCTGCTTGCTTTATCCCAATCTGCTTTCAGCCCAAAGCAATTTATCTTTTTATCCAGTGTTTTAGTTGGAATTTCATCTGCTATAGCTGTTATTGTATTAAAAACATTTGCCCATTGGGTTTTCAGGTTTGCGACATATATAACTTTTCACACCAATTTTTTTAAGATAGGAATTATAAAGATATTATTGCCTGTAATTGGTATTATGCTTACGGTATTTGTCGTAAAACGTTTTCTGGGAGGAACTATTGAAAAAGGAACTTCACAAATTCTATATGCTGTAGCCAAAAAAGCGAGTATTATTCCAAAAAAACAGATGTATGCCCAAATCATGACAAGTTCGCTTACCGTAGGTTTGGGAGGTTCGGCAGGTCTTGAAAGTCCGATCGTGGTTACCGGGGCAGCCTTTGGCTCTAATTATGCCCAAAGATATAAACTGCACTATAAAGACAGAACATTACTCATTGGTTGCGGAGTTGCAGCTGGAATAGCTGCTGCATTTAACGCCCCAATAGCAGGAGTTCTATTTGCTATTGAAGTTCTATTGGTTGATGTCAGTATTTCGGCTTTTACCCCAATAATGATAGCAGCTGCCACAGGGGCTTTAGTATCGGCAATTGCCTTAGATGAATCGATTTTATTAAATTTCCCAAGCAGACAAACTTTTAATTACCATAATATGCCATATTATGTGCTTCTCGGTGTATTTACTGGTTTTGTATCGGTATTTTATGCTCGTAATTTCCAAAGAACGGAGCACTTTTTTGCCCATATTCGATATCCACTTTATACAAAAGCGTTGATTGGCGCTTCTATATTGGCGCTTTTAATATTTATTTTTCCAACACTTTTTGGAGAAGGTTACGAGAGCATCAGGACTTTGTCTGGTAGTGATCCAGGAGAATTATTAGAAAATACTTTTTTTAGCGGATTTAGAAATAACAATTGGGCATTATTGGCTTTTGTTGGTTGTTCTTTTATGTTAAAAGCCTTTGCTACTGGAATAACTTTAGGCAGTGGCGGTAATGGAGGTAATTTTGCCCCTTCCCTTTTTTTAGGTTCTTATGTTGGTTTTTTCTTTTCAAAATTATTGAATCTAATAGGTTTGACAAATTTACCGGTCGGTAACTTTACTATGGTGGGCATGGCAGGAATTTTGAGCGGATTATTTCATGCGCCTTTAACGGCAATCTTTTTAATTGCTGAAATAACAGGAGGTTATGGATTGATGATTCCTCTTATGATTGTTGCTTCGATTAGTTTTGCTATTTCCAAACGGTTTGAAAAACATTCTTTAGATGTTAAGAACCTGGCCAAGAAAGGACATGCGTTTACAAGTAATAAAGATTCTAACGTCTTATCGACATTAGAGACACAATCAATAATTCAAACTGATTATCTGAAGATTTCTCCAGATGAAAATCTTGAAAAATTGGTTGATTTAATCTCACATTCTAATCAAGTTATTTTTCCTGTAGTTTCACCTGACAATCGGTTATTGGGAATTGTGCATTTTAATGATATTCGGGAGATAATTTTCAATCCATATAGAGTGAAATACACTTTAGTCAAAGAAATCATGGTGCAACCAGTTGCCATTGTCAATCCTTCCAATAGTATGGAAATTGTCATGGACAAATTTGAAGCTTCCAAAAAAGCCTTCCTTCCTGTAATAAGTAATGATAAATATTATGGTTTTATATCCAAATCTGTGGCGCTCGAAGCATATAGAACCAAGTTAAAATCTATGACGATAGAATAATTTGGGCGTGACCCTATCGAGTAAATGGGCTTATTTATAGTGCCGCTTATAGGCCCATTTACTCAATAGCGTCGGGCTATCACGAGCGCTATGGCGCCTTGTTCTATCCCTCACGTACACACAAGAAGTTTACAGAAAACGAAGTCTTTTCATTTTTCAAGAACTTTTAAATTTTTCAAATCTGAAATACAAAATCGTTAATCTTAAATCAAAAGTTCCTCCTTTTTTTAACACAATCTTCCATACTGTTCTATCAAAAGTAGCAATCAAAATGGTAACTTTGCTTTTTTGCAAAAATTATGCTAGATACAAACAATACGATTGAGGTTCAAGGTGCCCGCGTTCACAATCTAAAAAATATAGATGTTTCCATTCCCCGTGAAAAACTGGTAGTCATAACGGGTCTTTCGGGCTCTGGAAAATCCTCATTGGCTTTCGACACTATTTATGCCGAAGGACAACGCCGTTATGTAGAAACGTTTTCAGCTTATGCGAGGCAATTTCTAGGTGGTTTGGAACGTCCCGATGTCGATAAAATTGACGGACTCTCGCCTGTTATTGCCATCGAGCAAAAAACTACCAGTAAAAGTCCGCGTTCTACAGTGGGAACCATCACCGAAATTTATGATTTCCTGCGTTTGCTTTATGCCCGTGGTGCCGATGCCTACAGTTACAATACCGGTGAAAAAATGGTCTCTTACTCCGATGACCAAATCAAAGATTTAATTATTCAGGATTTTACAGGAAAACGAATCAATATTCTCGCTCCGGTTATTCGAGCAAGAAAAGGACATTATGCCGAGCTTTTTCAGCAAATAACCAAACAAGGATTCTTAAAAGTTCGTGTCAACGGAGATATTCTGGATTTGGTTTCGGGAATGAAATTGGATCGTTACAAAACCCACGATATCGAGATTGTTGTCGACAGAATGCTGATTGAAAACACACCTGATAACGAAAAACGCCTGTCCGAAAGTATCAACACTGCAATGCATCATGGCGAAAATGTTTTGATGGTTTTGGATCAGGACACCAATGAAGTTCGTTATTTCAGTAGGAACTTGATGTGTCCGACTACAGGAATATCCTATCAAAATCCAGAACCAAATTTATTTTCTTTCAATTCACCCAAAGGAGCTTGCGATAATTGCAACGGATTGGGAACTGTCAATCAAATTAATGTTGGCAAGATTATTCCGAATCCTAAATTATCCATCAAAGCTGGGGGATTTGCGCCTTTAGGTGAATACAAATCATCTTGGATTTTCAAACAAATGGAGATTATAGGTGAGAAATATGGTTTTAAATTAACCGATGCCATCGAAAAAATTCCTTCAGAAGCAATAGAAATGATTTTGAATGGCGGAAAAGAAAAATTCACCATTAATTCTGAAGTTTTAGGAGTTGCACGCGATTATAAAATTGACTTTGAAGGAATCTCCCATTTCATAAAAAACCAACATGATGAAAGTGGTTCGACAACCATTAAGCGTTGGGCCAAGGAATTTATGGACGAAATAAAATGTCCTGTTTGCGAAGGTTCCCGTTTGAAAAAGGAAGCCAATTATTTTAGAATAAACGAAAAAAGCATATCCGAGTTGTGTGATATGGATATTTCGGATTTGACAGCTTGGTTTTTGGATTTAAACAAACATTTATCAGACAAACAAAAAAGAATTGCTACCGAAGTAATTAAGGAAATCAAAGACCGTTTGGCTTTCTTAATGAATGTAGGATTGGAATATTTAGCTTTAAGCCGAAGTTCCAAATCACTTTCGGGTGGTGAAGCACAACGTATCCGTTTGGCGACACAAATTGGGTCGCAATTGGTGGGTGTTTTATATATTTTGGATGAACCAAGTATTGGTTTACACCAAAGAGACAACGATAAGCTGATTCATTCTTTGGAGCAATTGCGTGACATTGGTAACTCTGTTATTGTGGTTGAACACGATAAAGACATGATCGAACGCGCGGATTATGTAATCGATATTGGTCCAAAAGCAGGGAAATACGGAGGGGAAATCATCAGTATTGGGACTCCGGCCGAAACATTGGCTTCGGATACGATTACTGCTCAGTATTTGAATGGCAAAATGAAATTGGAAATTCCCGAAAAACGCCGTGAAGGGAATGGAAAATTCCTGAAATTAACCGGAGCTACAGGAAATAACCTAAAAAATGTTTCAATTGAATTGCCTTTGGGTAAAATGATATGCGTTACGGGAGTTTCGGGAAGCGGGAAATCAACATTGATTAACGAAACCCTCTACCCTATTTTGAATGCCTATTATTTTAATGGTGTTAAAATTCCGATGCCGTATAAAAAAATAGAAGGTTTGGAACATATCGACAAAGTGATCGATATCGACCAAAGCCCGATTGGACGAACACCGCGTTCCAATCCTGCAACCTACACTGAAGTTTTTACCGAAATACGAAACCTATATACAATGACTTCCGAAAGTATGATTCGTGGGTATAAAGCGGGACGTTTTAGTTTTAATGTAAAGGGAGGCCGTTGCGAAACCTGTGAAGGTTCTGGAGTTCGTACCATTGAAATGAACTTTTTGCCTGATGTGTATGTAGAATGTGAGACCTGCCAAGGAAAGCGTTTCAATAGAGAAACATTAGAGATTCGCTATAAAGGAAAATCCATTTCGGATGTGTTGAACATGACCGTTGACGAAGCGGTACCTTTCTTTGAAAACATACCTAAAATTTATAGAAAAGTAAAGACTATTCAGGATGTTGGTTTAGGGTATATCACGCTTGGACAACAAAGTACCACACTTTCGGGCGGTGAAGCACAACGTATCAAACTGGCCGGTGAATTGTCAAAAAAAGACACCGGAAATACATTTTACATTCTTGACGAACCGACAACCGGTTTGCATTTTGAAGATATTAGGGTGTTGATGGATGTAATTAATAAACTAGTTGATAAAGGAAATACCATCTTGATTATCGAACACAATATGGACGTAATCAAACTAGCCGATTACATTATTGACATTGGCCCCGAAGGCGGAAAAGGCGGTGGACAACTTGTAGCCAAAGGAACTCCTGAGGAAATTGTGAAAAATAAAAAAAGCTATACGGCGCAGTTTTTGAAAAAAGAGTTATTATAAAATTCCCCTCCAATGGAGGGGTGCCCAACGGGCGGGGTGGTTTTTTTTGATTATTTTTCCTATATTTTTTTGTACTTTCACATTAAAGAAAGTCTCATTAGAAAAAGTATAAAATGGAAAACAATAGAGAAATTACAGCTTATATAGACAAGCATCCTATCTATAGGAATTTCATCGAAGATTTACCCTATAACATAAAATTAAAAGCGCGAGCCCGAGCATTGCGTAAAGCAGGTGTACTGTCAGAAGTTATTTTTTGGATGCAAGTTCACAAAGCAAAATTTTGGAAAATAGATTTCGACCGACAAAGAATCATAGGGAATTTTATTGTAGATTTTTATGTAAAAACCTTAGGCTTAGTAATCGAAATTGACGGTTCGAGCCATGATAACAAAGAAGAGTACGACCAAAAGAGAGAAGATTATCTCGTTTCTTTAGGGTTAAAAGTTTATAGAATCTCTGATTTAAGAGTAAAACATGATTTGAATAATGTAATGATTGAACTAGAAAAATATATTATTGAGGAATTTGGATGAACATTTAAAAACCACCCCGCCTTTCAGGCACCCCTCCAATGGAGGGGAAATCAAACGAACAACTTTTGTTGACAGGAACTCGTTAAATTTTTTTTAAAAAAAAAGCAATACGGCGCAGTTTTTGAAAAAAGAGTTATCTTAGTTAAACATGTTTATCAAAGATTAAAGTTGAATTAAAAACAGATGCCCTAGCCCAGATAGTAGTGGAAATCCTTATGAGCCAGGGTTCGGCTCATAAGATTGAAACGGATAGCTGGAAATAGCTCCTAAAAAACAAAACATATGAGATTAGAAGATTTTGACAACGACGAAGACAGAGTAATCCAAGATAAATTAAAGCGTAAAACTTGGAATGAGATAAAAACAAACGATAGTTGGGCCATTTTTAAAATCATGGCAGAGTTTGTAAACGGATATGATTCGATGAGTCGTATTGGACCCTGTGTGACTATTTTTGGTTCGGCGAGGATAAAACCGGAGGATCATTATTATTTACTGGCTGAAAAAATTGCTTTCAAAATCAGTAAGGCGGGTTATGGCGTGATTACGGGCGGTGGTCCCGGAATTATGGAAGCTGGAAACAAGGGCGCGCATTTGGGTGGAGGAACTTCGGTGGGGCTTAACATTGAATTGCCTTTCGAACAGCATTTTAACCCTTATATTGATAGAGACAAAAACTTGAATTTTGATTATTTCTTTGTTCGAAAAGTAATGTTTGTAAAATATTCGCAAGGATTTGTGGTGATGCCAGGAGGATTTGGAACTTTGGACGAATTATTTGAGGCGATTACCCTAATTCAGACCAAAAAAATAGGCAAATTCCCGATTATATTGGTTGGAACTGCATTTTGGTCTGGTTTGATTGATTGGATAAAAACAGTACTGATAGAAAGAGAACACACGATAAGTCCAGATGATTTGAATCTCTTTAAAATAGTAGATACCGAAGATGAAGTAGTCGCGGTACTGGATAATTTCTATAAAAAGTACGATTTAAGTCCTAATTTTTAATACTGAGAGCCGTTTTACAAACGGTTCTTTTTTTTTAACGCATATTAGTGTATTTTGACTATTAAATACTGGCCTTTTCTTAATTTTTTGTAAATTGTCTTAGATTTATACTTTTTTAGAAACTTATATATCACCCCAGATTGAAAACTCACGGTAAAATCATACTATTCTTAATTGTTTTGTTGGTTTTCCACAAACAATATGCACAGCATCACTCTAAAATGTCTGTGGCAGTGAATATGAATTCTAATACCCTGACAGTTGATCAAGAAATTACCTTTTATAACCAGACTAATGATACTTTAACCTCTATAGTGTTGAATGATTGGAACAATGCTTTTTCAGATAGAGAGAGCCCATTGGGGAAACGTTTTTCGGACGAGTTCTACAATAAGTTTCACATGGCGCTAGCAGAAGATCGTGGAGGAACCGTTAATTTAATTATCGAGGATAACGATAAAAATGTTTTTACATGGGAAAGAACCAAAAAAAATCCTGATTATATTGAGGTTTTACTACATCATACATTGGCTCCAAACCAAAAAGTAAAATTGCATCTTACTTATATTTCCATGATTCCAAGCAACAAATTTACCAAATATGGTCATTTTGAAAAATATGGCATGCATCTCAAAAACTGGTTCCTTACCCCTGTCCGTTATGAAAATCATCAATTTATAAAATACAGTAATGAAAGCCTTGACGATATTGCTAATGGAGTTTCGGATTTTGATGTTGATTTGAAAATTACCAATAAAAACGCAGTAACAACGGATTTAACTGTTAACAATTTCACTGCAACCGAACAAGAAACCAATGTCAATCTTTCAGGTAAAAACAGAACCGATTTTGATTTAATTATTGAAAAAGAATCGAGTTACAGAAGTTATAAAATTGGCGCTTTTGAAGTCATGACCAATTTAAGTTCGGGAAGATTTGATGACTCATTGAAAACAGCAATCATCAAGCGAGTGGTTGATTTTGCCAATACTCAAATTGGACAATATCCTTTTGGGAAAATCATCGTTTCTGAGGAAGATTATGAAAAAAATCCGTTTTATGGTCTGAATCAGTTGCCAAAATTTATGCGCCCTTTTCATTCTGATTTTTTATTCGAAATAAAATTTTTAAAAACCTATTTGAATAATTTTCTCAAGAATAGTTTGCTGTTGGATTCCAGAAAAGACAATTGGATTTATGATGGCATTCAGATATTTACCATGATGAATTATATTGAACAATATCATCCTGACAGCAAGATGATGGGATCGGCTTCCAAGTTCTTTCTATTCAGGGGATTCAAAATGGCGCAAACTGATTTTAATGATCAATACAGCTACTATTACATGTTGATGGCACGTAAAAATCTCGATCAAGCACTTAATGAGCCAAAAAATACGTTGATAAAATTCAATGTGCAAATTGCGAACAAATACAAAGCTGGTTTGAGCCTACAATATCTAAACGATTACCTTAGAAATGATTTGGTTTTGTCCGGAATTCAGCAATTCTACAAACTTAATAAAGAGGTACAAACGAACAGGGATGATTTTGAAAACATATTGAAATCAAAAGCGCCAAAAAATATTGACTGGTTTTTTAAATATATTATTGATAGTCGAGTACCTATTGACTATAAATTTGGAGATTTTTCCAAAACAAAAGACAGCATCATTTTTACTGTAAAAAACAAAGGAGTTCCATTGGTTCCAATGCCTGTATTTGGTATCAAAAACAAACAAATTATTTTTAAAAAATGGATCGAAACCAATGAAATAGATACTACACTCATTTTTGAGAGAAAAGGCATTGATAAACTGGTATTGAATTATAATAACGAAGTACCTGAGTTTAATTTGAGAAACAATTGGAAATCATTGTATCCATTTTCACTAAACCGTCCATTGAAACTTACTTTTTTTGAGGATTTAGAAGATCCGCATCGTTCCCAATTATTTTATGTACCTACACTATTTTATAATAAATATGATGGGTTTGCACCTGGTATCAGTTTTTACAACTATAGTTTCTTTGACAAACCGTTCATGTTTTCCTTAAATCCGATGTACTCCATCAATACCAAATCAATTGTGGGCAGTTATCAATTAATCCTAAATCATTATTTAAGAGAAAGTAGACTATATAATATGCGCTATTCTTTGAATGGTTCTTATTATCATTATGCCGAGGATGCCGCTTATTTAAAATTGTATCCAAGTTTGTCATTATACTTTCGGGAACCTAGGTACAGAGATAATAGAAAACAGGCCATATTTGTAAAATACAATATCATTTACAAAGAACCATCTGCTGTTGTGATTGATAGTACAGATAATTATTCCATTTTGAACCTTAAATATTCCAATATAAAAACGGAGGTTGCCAGCCATGTTAAATTCTTGACCGATGTACAGTTTTCAGGTTATTTTGGTAAAATATCAGCTGAAATGGAATATCGTAAGTTGTTTAATGATAATCGTTATTTTAATGTTCGTGCATTTGCTGGTACTTTTTTATACAACACGAACAACACCCAAAACTATAATTTTGGAGTTTCCAGAGTTAATGATTATTTGTTTGATTATCCTCTTTATGCACGATCTGATGAAACTGGAATATTAAGCCAGCAATACGTTATGGGCCAAGGAGGACTTAAATCGTTCGTTAATCCTTCGGAATCCAATCAATGGCTGGTAACAACAAATTTGAGTTATAGTCTATTATGGAATTGGGTAGATGCGTATGCTGATTTTGGTTTTGTAAAAAATAAAGGGTTTCATAATAACTTTGTTTATGATAGTGGAATACGGCTAAATTTGGTTCAAGATTACTTCGAATTATTCTTTCCTGTGTATTCTTCGAATGGATTTGAACCAAGCCAAAAAAATTACGGTGAAAAAATACGATTTATCTTTATTTTTAATCCAAAATCATTAATTAATCTTTTTACCCGAAAATGGTTTTAATTCAAAATAAAAACTTTAAAATATTAAACTATTACATAATTTTTTAAGTTTAAATTACATATATGATAAAAATACATTCGATTTACTGGAAATTATTTCATAAAAAATTATAAAAATACAGAATCACATAATGATATATACGTAGTTTTTGATTACTTTTGCACCATTAAAGCTATACTTTTAAATTATGATAAAAGAGAAAGTCAATACTAGTTTAACATTTGAAGATTTTAAAACCGAAGTCTTAAATGATTACCGAATTGCCATAATAAGCAGAGAATGTAGTTTATTAGGACGTAAAGAAGTATTAACTGGAAAAGCCAAGTTTGGTATTTTTGGTGATGGAAAAGAAGTTCCACAACTTGCCATGGCCAAATGCTTTAAAAATGGAGACTTCCGTTCAGGATATTATCGCGATCAAACTTTTATGATGGCTATTGGCGAATTGACTATTGAACAATTTTTTGCCGGTTTATATGGTCATACTGATATTGATTTGGAGCCAATGTCTGCAGGAAGACAAATGGGTGGTCACTTTGTAACCCATAGTTTGAACGAAGACGGATCTTGGAAAAACTTAACACAACAAAAAAATTCTAGTGCCGATATTTCTCCAACAGCTGGACAAATGCCTAGATTACTTGGATTGGCGCAAGCCTCAAAGATATACAGAAACGTTCCAGGAATTCCAAATGCAGACCAATTTTCAATAGAAGGAAATGAAATTGCATGGGGAACTATAGGAAATGCAAGCACATCAGAAGGATTATTTTTTGAAACCATGAATGCTGCCGGAGTTTTACAAGTTCCTATGGTGATGAGTGTTTGGGATGACGAATACGGAATTTCTGTACATGCAAGACACCAAACTACCAAAGAAAGTATTTCGGAAATCTTAAAAGGATACCAAAAAGATGAAAATACGAATGGTTTTGAAATATTAAAAGTAAAAGGATGGGATTATGTTGATTTGATTGCCACTTATGAAAAAGCGGCAGAAATCGCCCGTGAAAATCACGTTCCTGTTTTGATTCATGTCGATCAACTGACACAACCTCAAGGACACTCGAGTTCTGGTTCACACGAAAGATATAAAAATGCTGCCCGATTGGCATGGGAAAAAGATTTTGACTGTATTCGTCAAATGAAATTATGGATGATTGCCATTAATATTGCGTCACCAGAAGAAATTGACGCTATCGATTTGGAAGCCAAAAAAGAAGTTTTTGAGGGTAAAAAAGCCGCTTGGAATGCTTTTATTGGGCCAATAATTGAAGAGCAAAATGAATTGGTCGCTATTTTGGAAAGAATAGCAATAACCAGTGCCAAAAAAGAGGAAATCCTTAGAAATGCTGCAGCATTAAAAAGTATTAAATCACCTTTGAAAAAGGAAATAATGGTAATCGCAAGAAAAACATTGCGTTTGATTATCAATGAAGAAGACAAAATTGAATTATCCAATTGGATCACTAATTATATCAAAAAAACACAACCGAAATTTAGCAGTAATTTATTCTCTGAATCGGATAAAAATGTTTTTTCTGTTAAAGAAGTTTTGCCTCAATATCCAAGTGATGTCACAGAAGATACTGACGGTAGAATGATTTTGAGAGACAACTTCGATGCACTTTTTACAAAATATCCAGAAACTTTAATTTTTGGTGAAGACGCAGGAAATATTGGTGATGTAAATCAAGGTTTGGAAGGAATGCAAGAGAAATATGGTGAGTTGCGAGTTGCCGATGTTGGGATTCGTGAAGCTTCTATATTAGGTCAAGGAATTGGAATGGCGTTGAGAGGACTACGTCCGATTGCCGAAATACAATATCTAGATTATCTATTGTATGCTATTCAGATCATGAGTGACGATTTGGCTACATTACAATACAGAACTGTTGGTAGACAAAAAGCACCACTTATTATACGTACCCGTGGACACCGTTTGGAAGGTATCTGGCATTCCGGTTCTCCAATGGGGATGATTATCAATGCCATTAGAGGAATCCATGTCTTGGTTCCTAGAAACATGACACAAGCAGCTGGTTTTTACAATGCTTTATTGGAATGTGACGAACCTGCTTTGGTTATCGAATGTTTGAACGGTTACCGATTGAAAGAAAAAGCACCTTTGAATTATGGTGAATTCAAAACACCAATTGGTGTTGTGGAAACATTGAGAAAAGGAACTGACATAACACTTGTTTCTTATGGCTCTACATTGAGACTGGTAGAACAAGCTGCCAAAGAATTATTTGAAGTAGGCATTGATTGTGAAATTATCGATTTACAATCCTTACTTCCGTTTGACATTCATAGTGATATTGTAAAAAGTATCGCAAAAACCAATCGTTTATTGGTTATTGACGAAGATTTACCTGGTGGAGCTTCTGCTTACATTTTGCAACAAATTGTAGAACAACAAGATGCTTACAATCATTTAGATAGTAAACCACAAACTTTGACCGCAAAAGCACACAGACCTGCTTATGGTACAGATGGCGATTATTTCTCAAAACCGTCTGCGGAAGATATTTACGAAAAAATATATGAAATGATGCACGAAGTAAATCCTTCAAAATATCCAAGTTTGTATTAAACTTAAAATGCATTAATCAAAATCCCAATCTTCAGGTTGGGATTTTTTTTTATCTTTATTCAAAAACTATTATCACCATTTTAAATGACACCCTTAGAAACTTTATTTTTAGATTTAAATGACATCAAAGTAATCGATAGCGCTATTCCCTATTCGGAATACACACCATTAGATTTATCGGCTTCCAATCTGGAATTGAATCAACTGAATATTACTGATTCTTCACAATTTGAAGCTTATATCGAACATTTATTAGCTAAAAACAAAGCAAAAGTCACATATGGTGGTTACAATGAAATTCGTAATTTGTATAAACGAAGTGCTGTCTTTAATGATCTAAATACAGAGGAACGAAACATTCACATCGGATTGGATTTATGGATTAAAGCTGGCACTGCTGTTTTGGCTGCTCTAGACGGAAAAGTACATAGTTTTCAATACAACAATAACCTGGGTGATTACGGTCCTACCATAATTCTACAACACAAATTGGAAAACCATGTTTTTTATACTTTATATGGTCACTTGTCTTTAGAAAGTATTGCGAATCTGAAAGTTGGTGATTTTTTTTCAAAAGGACAACAATTGGCAACATTGGGCGATGCAAGTGTAAATGGTGATTATTCCCCACATTTGCATTTCCAGATTATTAAAGACATAAAAGAAAATTTCGGTGATTATCCAGGAGTTTGCAGTAAAAGCAAATTGGATTATTATTTGGAAAATTGTCCAGATCCCAATCTGCTATTGAAAATTTACTAATAAAGTTTCTTTAAATATTATCTTTCAGACGAATAAACAGACTACTTATATATCTCTGTTCCCAAAAGATAAATCCCATATTAATAGTTATTGGTTGTATTTATACCTACATTTGATATGGATATACCCTATTTATGGATGTATTAAGAAGAATATTACTTTTTAATACTGCTGTCCAAAGTAAATATTGGTACCATGAAATCAATTTTGACCATAGAAGATAATAGTTTACTTAAATCACTACCCAATAATAAAGTAATAGCAACGAAAGAAATCAAAGTCTCGAAAGTCCCTGCAAAAAAAAAACCGTTTTCAAAGAAGGAGCTCAAAAAAAAATCTTTTACTGTTGTAGCTATTGGTGCCTCTGCAGGTGGTCTTGAAGCAGTAACCCAATTATTGAAAAACATTTCTCCTACCACAGGTATGGCTTTTATATATGTCCAACACCTAAGTCCAGATCATAAAAGTTTACTTGACAAACTTTTATCTAAAGTGACTCAAATGAAGGTCCAGTTGATTGATAACATGGAATTACTGAAACCCAATAATTTTTATGTTATTCCCAATGATAAAGAAATTGAGGTTATTGATGGACATATAAAATTGACTCCCCGACCTAAAAACAGAACTTCAAACTTCTCAATCGACTTACTTTTTTCTTCTTTGGCAGAAACCCATCATGAAAATGTTATTGGTGTTATTCTGTCTGGATCTGCCAACGACGGCACACGAGGATTGAAAGAAATAAAACAGGCCGGAGGAATTACTTTCGCCCAGGATGACTCGGCGAAATTTGGCAGCATGCCCAATTCTGCAATTGCTGAAGGTATTGTTGATTTTGTATTATCTCCAAAAGAGATTGGAATTGAATTAACACGAATCAGTCAGCATCCTTTAATAGTCAATACTGCCATAAAAAAAATCCCTGAAGCCGAAATAGAAAATAGCAATCCAGAGTTGAAGGTTATTCTACAACTTTTACACAAAAGAAAAAATGTAGATTTCAGTCACTACAAAATGAATACTATCAAAAGACGAATGCTTCGCAGGATGTTAGTTCATAAAATTAAAACTTTAAAAGAATACATCGAAATACTTACTAATCGAAGCAATGAAGTCGATATTCTTTATCAGGATCTATTAATTAATGTAACCGCTTTTTTTAGAGATGCTGAACCGTTTTTGTATTTAAAAAATGTAATTCTGCCTAAATTAATCGAAGCGAAAACTGCAGGTGAGACTCTTCGCTTATGGGTTGCTGCTTGTGCCACCGGTGAAGAAGTTTATTCGATAGCGATATTATTACTCGAATTACAAGAAAACAATCCTAACAGTATTCCTTTTCAAATTTTCGCTTCCGATCTCAGTGGCGAAGCCATTCGGATTGCTCGAATTGGTGAATATTCTGCTTCGCAATTGGCAACAATTTCACCAGAAAGATTAGTTCGCTTTTTTGTAAAATCCAAAAATAAATACCGTATTTCAAAACAGTTAAGAGATGTTTGTGTATTTGCAAAACACAACATTTTGCGGGATCCTCCATTTTCAAGAATGGATTTCATTAGTTGCAGGAATATGCTAATCTATTTGGACACAACTGCTCAGAAAAAAGCAATTTCCACTTTTCATTATGCCTTAAACGATGGAGGTTGTTTGATGTTGGGAAAATCGGAAACAATTGGAACAACAGCACAGCTTTTTTCGATTCTCGATAAAAAATTCAAATTTTATTCCCGAAAAAAAAATTCAGATTTACGCACCAATCCTGACCTTACTTCACGTCTATCCCATTCTACCATGCCTGATAAAAACACTACACCACCTACTACATTCAAAAAAGTATCTGCATCTGTAAACGGCACTATCGGAATGGCTTTTGATGCCGTTTTATTGGAACATCATGTACCTGCCAGTGTCATTATCAACTACGATTTAGAAATTCTCCAATTTAGGGGATCTACTTCTTTGTATTTACAGCATTCCCCTGGTAAGGCCAGTTTTAATATTTTGAAAATGGCACATATAGAAATCACATTTGAGTTGCGAAATGCCATTCATCATGCCATTAAAACAAAACTTCCGATCCAAAAAATTGGGATTGAAATGAATCGAAACCCGATAGACAAAACTATTCAAATTGTAAATCTCGAGGTTATTCCGCTTAACATTGAAGGAGAAGAGCCTTTATTGATTGTTATTTTTACAGGAAACATCGAACATGAAACAGAGGAAGACTCAATAAAAGGGCAAGAAAACAACACGATTGCTAAAGATCGTCGAATAAAAAAACTTGAAGACGAACTTGCTGCAGCGCGTGCAGATATGGGATCTATCACCCATGATCAGGAAGCCGCCAATGAAGAACTGCAAAGTGCCAACGAAGAAATAGTCTCAAGTAATGAAGAATTGCAAAGCTTGAATGAAGAACTCGAAACCTCCAAGGAAGAGATTGAATCAACCAATGAGGAATTGGTAACCAGTAATCAGGAATTACATTCCAGAATTCAGCAAGTCGAAGAATTAAACCAATATAATGAAGCCATACTCTCTACAGTTCATGAACCTGTGCTCATTCTTGATAAAGACATAAAAATAAAATCAGCCAATAAATCATTTTGCAAAACATTTCATGTAACCGAAGAAGAATGCATTGGAAAATCATTATATAAATTAGGGAATAACCAATGGAACATTCCAAAATTAAGAAAGCTAATAGAAGAAATTGTTTCTGAAAACAAGAACTTTCATGATTTTGAAGTAGAACATGTTTTTCCGGTTATTGGAAAAAAAATAATGTTACTCAACGCACACCGGATCATCCAAGCACGAGAAAATGAAGAATTAATTGTTCTTACGATTATTGACATTACCGATGTTCGAAATCTTGCCATTGAACTCCAAATCAAAGAGAAAAAAGTACTGGAAGTACAACTTGAAGTAGAGAAAAAAGCACTTAAAGCCATTGAAGACAGCAATAAACGGTATAGTATGATGCTCATGCATTCTCCTTTCTCTTTTGTCATATTAAAAGGAAAAGAGATGGTCATCAAACTTGCCAATGATAGTATTAAAGAAATTTGGGGAAAAGGCAATGATATCGAAGGCAAGCCAATTCTTACCGTTTTGCCCGAATTAAAAGATGGTCCGATCCCAAAAATGCTAGACGAGGTATATACAACAGGTATTCCTCAAGAAGGATATGAACTCCTTGTTCCCATAAAACGCAATGGCCAATTTGAGGATGTTTATTTTAATTTTGTTTATCAACCTTATCTCGATGCTGATGAAACCATTTTGGGGGTAACCGTTATTGCTTACGAAGTTACAGCTCATATTAATTTAAAGTATGAATTAATCGAAGCAAAGCGCGTAGCGGAACAAAACACAAAAATTGCCGAAAATGCATTAAAATCTAAGCAACAATTTTTGTCGAATATGAGTCATGAGATTAGGACTCCGATGAATGCCATAATTGGGTTTACAAATGTGGTTTTGAAAACTGAATTGAATAAAGAGCAAAAAGAATTTATCACAGCTATTAAATCTTCGGGAAGCGCATTGATTGTTTTAATTAATGATATTCTTGATCTTGCCAAAGTAGATGCTGGAAAAATGACTTTTGACAAAAAAAACTTCAACATCTTTGAATCTATTGGCGATATCTTTTATTTGTTTGAATCTAAATGTTCAGAGAAAAATTTAAAATTAGAACAACAATATGATAGTCGAATTCCTGAATTTATTGTAGGCGATTGTATGCGTTTACGACAAATTATTTTAAATTTAATAAGCAATGCTATCAAATTTACTTCAAAAGGAAAAATAATATTGAGTGTTCAAATGCTGAAAGAAGATTCAGAAAAAACCACAATAGAATTCAAATTAACCGATACAGGTATTGGAATTCCAAAAAACAAACTGGCAACTATTTTTGATAATTTCGAACAAGCTTCTACCGAAATTTCAAGATTGTATGGCGGAACCGGTTTAGGTCTTGCCATTGTCAAACAACTGGTAGAGCATCAAGGAGGTACATTAATTGTACAAAGTGAAGAAGGTATCGGCTCCACATTTGGTTTTGTCATGGATTTTGAAAAATTCTGCGATGAAATTCCTGCAGAAACAGAAAATATTTACACTACAATCGAAGGATTAGAAAATGTAAAAGTTTTGGTCGCAGAAGATGTACCGTTGAATCAACTTTTGATAAAAATCATTTTAGAGGAATTTGGTTTTCAATGTGATATTGCCGAAAATGGTAAAGTAGCCATTGCAAAGCTAAAAGAGAATAGCTATGACATTATTTTAATGGATATACTAATGCCTGAAATGAACGGGTTTGAGGCTACAGATTTCATTCGAAATACAATGAATTCCAAAATTCCTATCATTGCGCTTACTGCAGATGTGACCACCGTAGATGTACAAAAATCAAAAACCGTGGGAATGAATGATTATATCTCAAAACCCATTGATGAAAAGCTTTTGTATGAGAAAATAGTCAAACAGCTTAAAAAAACACTTCCTAAGAAATAGAACTCTAACCTTTGTCAAAGTTTACAACTTTGACAAAGGTTAGATGCTAGACAAAATTATATGCATCTAGTTTTTTTGATTTGCAATTAAAATTTTGCTAATGGCTTATATTTAAAAAGGCAACAATCAGTGAATTATACAACAATCTTGTAAATTCTATAACATCGATTGTTGATTTCTAGACGACCTTTACTCTATCCTTTAAAACAAGAACAACTTGAAATTATACATCAAATACATGGTTAGTAATCGCTGCAAAATGGCGGTAAAAGAAGAATTGAAGAAACTTGGTCTGCACTTTATTGTGGTTGATTTAGGCGAAGTGGAAATCATGGAAACTATTTCTATGTATCAAAGAGAGCAACTCAAAATAGGCTTAATCGATTCGGGACTCGAATTGATGGATGATAAAAGAGCCATGCTTATCGAAAAAATAAAAAATGTAATTATTGAATTGGTACATCATACTGATGAAAACATTAAAATTAATTTTTCCGACTATTTGCATGAAAAATTAAATCACGATTATACCTATATGTCCAATCTTTTTTCGGAAGTGCAAGGAACTACAATCGAGCAATTTATCATTTCGCACAAGACCGAAAGAATTAAAGAATTGATTATTTATGGCGAACTCAATATCACTGAAATTGCTTGGAAAATGGGATATAGCAGCGTAGCTCACTTATCGAGTCAGTTCAAAAAAGTAACAGGCCTATCTCCTACCCACTTTAAACAATTAAAAGACAAAAGACGAAGCCCAATTGAGGAAATTGGGAATTAAGTACAACTTCATCTTTAAAATTCCACTATAAATTTAACCAACAATACCACGTTTCCTAATGCAAGAATCACAATATGCCAGAAGTTTAATAGAAGCCAGTTTGGATCCTTTGGTTACCATTAGTACCGAAGGCAAGATTACGGATATGAATGAAGCATTGACTCATATTACTGGAATATCGAGAGAGGAATTGACAGGGACTTATTTTAAAGATTATTTTACTGAGCCAAAAAAAGCACACGATGTTTATCAAGAAGTTTTTTCTAAAAGCTCAGTTTCTGATTCTCCGCTTACACTTCGCCACAAAAATGGAAAACTTACAGAAGTGTTATTTAATGGTTCTGTATATCGTGACAATCATGGCAATATAAAGGGAGTAGTAATTGTAGCAAGAGATATAGCCGAACAAAAATGGGCGCTGGAATTGAGAAATGCTAATAAAGAATTGGCCTTTCAAAATGATGAAAAAGAAAAACGTGCAGATGAATTAGGCATTGCCAACAAAGAATTAGCTTTTCAAAACGAAGAAAAAGAAAAACGTGCAGCCGAATTAGGTATTGCCAACAAAGAATTGGCATACCAAAATGATGAAAAAGAAAAACGCGCAGATGAATTAGGAATTGCCAATAAGGAATTGGCTTTTCAAAATACAGAAAAAGAGAAAAGAGCCGCAGAGTTAGTTATTGCAAATGAAGAGCTGGCCTACCAAAATAAAGTCAAAGAAAAAAGAGCTGCTGAGTTAGTTATTGCCAACAAAGAATTGGCTTTTCAAAATGATGAAAAAGAAAAAAGAGCAGATGAATTATACATTGCCAACAAAGAGCTTATTTTTCAAACAGGTGAGAAAGAAAACAGAGCAGCCGAACTCGTAATTGCAGATCTTGAACTTGAATTTCAAAACAAAGAGAAAGAGAAACGTGAAATCGCAAACAAAGAACTAGAAGCCCATAGTTATTCCCTTAAATTGGCTTCCCAATATTCTTTGAGTTTGATTGAAGCCAGTCGGGATCCATTATTTACCATTTCACCAAACGGAAAAATTACGGACACCAATGATGCAACAGTTCGAGTTACTGGTGTATCCAGAGAAAAACTTATAGGTTCTGATTTTATTAATTATTTCACAGAGCCTCAAAAAGCTCGGGATGGATATAAAAAAGTTTTTTCAAAAGGTTTTGTCGTCGATTATCCGCTAACTATAAAAGACGAAAAATTTACCGATGTTTTGTTTAACGGCTCGGTTTACAAAGATGATTTAGGAAATGTGGTTGGTGCAGTTGTGGTTGCCAGAGATATTACCGAACAAAAGCGAATTGCAACAGAATTATTTGAAGCCAAAGTCTTTGCTGAATTGGCAACAGTAATAGCCGAAGAAGCAAAAAGTAAAGCAGAATTGGCTACTAAAATTGCTGAAAATGCCGTAAAAGCAAAACAGCAATTTTTATCGAACATGAGTCATGAGATTCGGACACCGATGAATGCCATAATTGGATTTACGAAAGTGGTCTTAAAAACGGAATTATCAGCCAAACAAAAGGAATATCTGATGGCCATAAAAATGAGTGGCGATGCGCTAATCGTGCTTATAAATGACATTTTGGATTTAGCAAAAGTAGATGCAGGAAAAATGACTTTTGAGCAAAGTCCTTTCAAAATAAAAAAATCATTATCTTCTATGCTTCATTTATTTGAAACAAAAATTCAGGAAAAAAACTTAAAATTAGTTTCTGAATACGACGATAAAATTCCAGAAGTCTTAGTTGGAGATGCAATTCGTTTGCACCAAATTATTTTAAATTTGGTTAGTAATGCAGTAAAATTCACAAATAAAGGGGTCATTACCGTAAGCGTTCATTTAATGTTTGAAGACGACGAAAAAGTAATTATTGAATTTGCAGTCAAAGACACCGGAATAGGAATAGGAGAAGATAAAATTGACCGAATTTTTGAAAATTTCCAACAAGCATCAAGTGGAACTTCCCGATTATATGGAGGTACAGGTCTTGGACTTGCTATTGTAAAACAACTGGTAGAATCTCAAGGAGGAAGTATTAGGGTCAAAAGTAAAATAAACGAGTATTCCCGTTTTAGTTTTACTTTACCTTTTCTAAAAACGAAAGAAGATGCAGAACTAGAAAATGAAATTATGGAATTGGACAATGAAATCAAAGGCATCAAAGTCTTGGTTGTTGAAGATATGGCTCTCAATCAATTGTTGATGAAAACGGTATTGGATGATTTTGGCTTTGAACGTGATATCGCCGAAAACGGAAAAATTGCCATCGAAAAACTCAAAACAAATCAATACGATGTTGTTTTGATGGATTTACAAATGCCTGAAATGAACGGTTTTGAAGCCACAGAATACATTAGAGAAACATTGAAATTGACAATCCCAATAATTGCTCTGACGGCAGACGTCACAACTGTAGATTTGGCTAAATGTAAAGCTGTGGGCATGAACGATTATATTGCAAAACCCATTGATGAAAGAGTATTATACAGCAAAATTGTAGGTTTAATACAAAAACCTAAAAATTTAAAACCAAAGAATACTATCAAAACAGGGGGTTCAGAAGTGGAAAAAGTAAAATACATCAATTTAGATTACTTGAACCACCGCACCAAATCCAATCCAAAATTGATGATTGAAATGATTGGGCTATATCTGGAACAAACGCCTGAGCTAATCAGTACATTAAAACAAAGTTTGTTGGATCAAGATTGGAATATGCTAAATGCTGCCATTCACAAAATGATTCCCTCATTTTCAATTATGGGAATGCATTCCGATTTTGAAAATATGGCAAAAAAAATTCAGGAATTTGTGGCAATACAACAACAAAATGATGAAATGGAAAGTATGGTATTGAAACTTGAAGATGCATGTACGCAGGCCTGTAAAGAATTAGAGCTAGAATTAGAAACACTAAAAAAATCCCTAAAATGAATAGCACAAACAAAATAAAACTGTTCTTAGTCGATGATGACGCCTTATTCTTGAAGTCTTTGGAAATTGAGTTTTTGGATCATGCTGATTTTGAAATAGAAACCTACTCTACCGGTGAACTTTGCCTTGCCAATTTATCCAATAACCCAGATGTTATTATTTTGGATTATCATCTGGATGGTATTGATAAAAATGCGATAAACGGTATCGCAACCTTGGACAAAATAAAAGCATTCAATCCTGAAATTGCTGTGATTATGCTGTCTTCTCAGGATAAAATTGATGTAGCTATCGATTGTATGCATCATCAGGCCTTTGATTATGTGGTTAAAAGCGAAACGGCTTTTGTTCGTTTGCAAAAAATAATATCATCTCTTTACGAGTTTAGAAAAATGAAAAAAGAACTAAGCTGGTATATGGACAGGATGTAATTAAAATAATTTCAAATTCTATCGCACTATAAATTTTAAAAATAAAAATCATGAAATGAGCATTAACGTAAATTGGTCGCAATTGAAAATCATCGAATACCAATATAAAATAGTAACCGATGAGATAAACACTAATGACGATATGCGAATTACATACAACCAATAATAATCAATAAATATCTACATTATGAATATCAAAAGAATCTTCGGCGCATTATTAACAGCACTCGGTATCGGTGGGCTTATTTATGATGCAGTAATATTTACTAACACTTCTGGCAGTGAAAGGGACATTAAAGCATTAATCATCTATGGAATTTTAGGAACTGTTTTCTTTATAGCAGGAATTAGTTTAGTGCGTACTACAAAAGATGAATCTTAGATTTGTATAACACAAACTAAAAAATTCTTTATAAATATATTTCCCATCAAAAAAAACAATAGTGTTTTTTACTGATTTGCCAGGTTGGCGCAACGGCATCAAGAACATAGGAGTTTTCCAACCTTACATCTATGACCAACGAAATGGTACACGAGCTTGATAACCGTTAATCAGTTAAAAATATTCTCCTTTGCTTTAAACCATTGCATATTTTGCGGCTTTTTATAAATATTTAACTGACTTTATCTTTAGATTAGCATCAAAAACATAATGTCTTGGTAAGCCTGTAGGGATTTCAAAACTGACAATTTCAGTCTTGCTGATACCTTCCAGATACATTACTAAAGCTCTTAAACTATTGCCGTGAGCGACTATCAAAACATTTTGTCCAGTTCTAAGTTTTGGTTCTATTTCTTTTCTAAAATAAGGGACTACCCTATCGTAAGTATCGGCTAAACTTTCGCCATCTGGCGGCCGAATATCATAACTTCTTCTCCAAATTTCTACTTGTTCAGAACTGTATTTTTTTGAGACTTCGTCTTTGTTTTGTCCTTGCAAACTTCCATATCTTCTTTCATTTAAAGCTTTATCTGCTATAATAGGGATCGTAGTTTGGTGAATTACTTCCAAAATTATTCTCAAAGATTCCTCTGCTCGTTTTAGAACAGAAGTGTATGCAATATTATATTCAAAATTCTTCAACTTGATTCCTGCTTGTTTTGCTTCTTCTTTTCCCAAAGGAGTAAGTGCCACATCTACATTACCGGTAAATAGATTCTCTAAATTATAAATCGACTGTCCGTGCCGAATAAGTGTCAATATTGCCATACTTATTTCTTTATTACATTTTTAAACCCGAAATACCAGCGAATTTGATTGAGAATTCAACATCCTAATTTCGGTAAAATTTCTATGAAATGCAGGATAAATAAATTCTATTTTTAGAATCTAAAATATAGATTTATAAGTAAATAAAAACGAATAATGTCTGTAAATTCTATAACTATTATCAAAAGTTATACAACAGTATTTCATACTTAAGTTTCCATCTTTGTACTCTAAAGGTTTCTGATTTTGAATAATCTAGATCAGAATTTTTTTTTAAAAAATAGTCGTAAAACAGCATTAAAAACTAGAAAACATGGAACCACAAATTGGAATTACGAAACAAAATTTACAAAAAAGCATTGCAATCTTATCTTCAGTTTTAGCAGATGAAATGACTTTATATATAAAAATACGAAAATTCCATTGGAATGTATCTGGCAATAGTTTTATGGAATTACACATATTATTTGAAAACCAATACAAACAATTAGAATCTTCAATTGATGAAATTGCTGAACGCATCAGTAAATTGGGAGGCAAAGCTATTGGCACCATGAAAGAATTTTCAGAACTGACAAGACTTAAAGAAAATCCAAATAAATATCCTTCACAAAAGGATATGCTACTGGAACTATTAGAAGATCATGAAACCATTATTATTGAACAACGCAAAGATGTAACAGTCTGTGCTGAAGAAAATAATGATGCTGGTTCAGCAGATTTTTTGACTGGCTTAATGGAAGAGCACGAAACAATGGCCTGGAAACTTAGAAGATACTTAAGTTAAGTCAATACAAAAAAACTATAAAAATGTATAAAGTAGAAAAAGAATTAGGGTTCAGTTCCAAAAGTCATTGCAAAGTGGGTAAAGTAACTTCTAGAAAAAATGCTGCAGTTGATACTGGCTCCATTCAATTTGATTTTAAAACAGAAGCTTTTAAAAAATCCAATATTCTATTTATAGAAAAAATAAGAACTCTTTAGGTTCACTTCATTCTATAAAAATATATAAAAAGAAAAGTCATGTATCATATTTCAATTATTTCGTCGAGTATAAGAACAGGTAGAAAAAGCCACAGTGTCGCATTGTACTTGCAAAAGTATCTCGTAGAAAATGAATTGGCGACAGCCGAAATATTAGATCTGAAAAGCTATAATTTCCCAATATTTGAAGAGCGATTGGAATTTCAAGTTAAACCGACAGCTCAGGTACCTGAATTTACTGATAAAATCAAAGCTTCAGAAGGTATTATTATCGTTACACCGGAGTACAATGGAGGTTATCCCGCTAGTTTAAAAAATGTTATTGATCTTTTGTACGCCGAATGGGAACGTAAACCTATTGGAATTTCCACTGTTTCGTCTGGAGGATATGCTGGATCACAAGTCTTGATTTTTTTACAATTCGTACTTTGGAAAATTAAAGCATTTACCATTCCTGCAACTTTTCAGATTGCAAAAGTTCAGAATGAATTTGATGATTTAGGAAATGCCATCCACAAAGCCGCAACTGATAAACTGGCGTCTGCTTTCATAAAAGAATTGCTTTGGTCAATAAAATTGGTCAAAAAAGAATCTTATTCATCGGACGTAATTAGCATATAAAGAAAAAGAGTTTCATTCGAGTGTTTTCCGCAAGAAGGCACTCGAATTTTTAATTGGGGTAACTCAATACTATAATTTTTAAAATAAAAAATAAAAAATGACTGCCTCCTCAACTATTGTCACAAAGAAATTATTCCTATTTTTTCTTCTTATATCAGGTTTATATTATGGGAAAGTTTTCCTTATGCCTTTTGTAATTGGAGGAATTTTGGCTACCCTTTTTTTACCTTTTTGCAATTGGATGGAAAAAAAGAAAATTCCAAAAGGAATAGCAGTATTTCTTTGTTTTTTTGCTTTATTCCTTTTTCTTTCTGGCTTAATTGCACTACTGAGTTGGAAAATATCTGAAGTGATGAACGATATCACTCTTTTAAAAGATAAGGCCATTGATACTGTTGTCTACATTCAAAAATACATTTACAGCCATTTTAATATTTCGATAGAAGAACAGTACAAAATTTTGAAAGAGGAAAAACCTTCTTATTCAAATATGGTGCAAATGCTATTAAGTTCGCTGGCGATTACATTAACTAATCTTATTTTGGTCACGGCTTATTTTTTATTTTTGTTGTACTATCGCTCGCATATCAAACAATTTATCTTAAAACTTACTGCCATTTCAGAGCAAAAAGCAATGGAACAAGTAATACACAAGGTGGCCAATGTATCGCAACAGTATTTGATTGGCCTTTCAAAAATGATCGTTTGTTTATGGATTATGTATTATATCGGTTTTAGCTTTATTGGATTAGAAAACGCACTCTTTTTTGCCATACTATGTGGATTCCTAGAAATCATTCCTTTTGTCGGTAACATCACTGGAACGGCACTTACGATTTTAATTGCAGCCATGCATGGAGGCAATTTAATTCTACTTGGAGGTATTGCCATTACATACGGAATCGTTCAATTTATACAAGGCTGGTTGCTTGAGCCTTTGATGCTAGGACCTCAAGTAAAAATTAATCCTTTATTTACGATTATTGCACTAGTACTAGGTGAACTACTTTGGGGAATTCCTGGAATTATTTTGGCAATACCATTAACTGCCATGCTAAAAATCATCTGTGATCATGTTGAAGCATTGAAACCTTATGGCTTTTTGATAGGAGAAATTGAAAGCAAAAAATCTACAAATTCAAGTTTTTTCAAAAAAATAAAAGCCCTATTATAACGAATAGTAAAAGTCAATTTATTATCCCAAAAAAGAACCGCCAACATCCAAACACATTTTATAATTTATTTAAAAAGGTGTGAATCATGTAACTAATAGAAAAAGTTATGTAACACTTAAAATCAATTTGTGAATGACCTTTGATATAAACAATTAAAAAAACACAAAAATGAAAAAATTATTATTCATATGTATATGTTTAGCATTTACATATAGTACAGAAGCAAAAACGGGAAAACTAAAATGGGATATTAAAATTTCTGAAACTAAAGCTTCACCTATTGGAGATTTAGAAAATGATTTTTATAAAACAAATATTCCGTTTTATGGAGTTGGAAACTTAGCAACTACGCTTCTTGATGAAATAAAGGATACTGATAATGACGGTGTTTCCGACAGAAATGATAAATGTCCTAATACTCCTGCTGGTGTCGCTGTTGACAAAACTGGATGTCCTCTTGATAAAGATATAGATGGTGTTGCCGATTATTTAGACGAATGTCCCGATGTACTAGGATTAGGAACCTTGAATGGTTGTCCTGATACTGATAAAGACGGAATAGCTGACAGCAAAGACCGTTGTCCTGATGTTGCCGGTTCAGTTGACTTAAAAGGCTGCCAGGATGTTGATAAAGACGGTGTTGCAGACATTGATGATAAATGCCCGAATACAACTGCAGGTTACAAAGTAAATGCATCTGGGTGTCCTTTAGACAATGATAATGATGGTGTAGCCAATGAAGTGGATCTCTGTCCTGATGCTGCTGGGCCATTAGCACTAAAAGGTTGTGCAGATACTGATGGCGATGGTGTAACAGATAATGTTGACCGTTGTCCAAGCGAGAAAGGGAATATTATTGACAAAGGCTGTCCTACAATTGCACCAGTAGACGTCAAAAAAATAGCTGATATTGCAGGTAAACTTTTCTTCGAGAATGGCAGTGCAGAGTTAAAAATATCGTCTTATGTTCAACTTGATTATTTGGTGGTCATATTAAAACGTTATAATGCGACTGATTTACAAATTGGTGGTCATACTGATAATGTGGGTGGTGACCTCGCTAATATAGACTTATCAAAACAACGTGCCGAATCTGTTAAAACTTATTTAATCAGCAAAGGAATACCTGAAACTAGGCTTACTGCTTTAGGATTTGGAGACGGTAAACCAATTGCCGATAACAAAACTTCTTCAGGCAGAGCCAAAAACAGAAGAGTTGAATTGATAACAACATATAAATAGTTTATATTATTTTTTTGGAAAAGGTTTGGGTGAATGGGGCTGTTGGAAACAACAGCCCTTTTCTATTTAAAAATTATTATTAGCTATTCAAAAAGAATGTCGCATATAAACATAACTACTTAACAATCTGTAAATAATGCAACTAATTTAAAAAGTCTCATAACAATTTTAGGTATTATAAATAGACCTTTATAATTCTTGTAATTTCAAGTTTTATAAAAAGAATTAATGCTTAATACCTTTAAAGATGAGAAATAGAATCACCACACAGACCCCTAATATCCTTCCTGCTGGAGTATTAAACACAGAATTTAAAACCTCAATTATCAATCATTTGATTCCTAATACAGTCATAAAACTTCCCGAAATATTGTTCATTACCACTTTCCCTCCAAGAGAATGTGGTATTGCAACTTATTCTCAGGATTTGATTAAATCATTAAATAATAAGTTTAAGAATTCATTCAATATAAAAATTTGTGCATTGGAATCGGATGCCGAAAAACATCATTATGAGGAACCTGTAAAATATATCCTCAACACTGACGAACCCGATTCTTTCAGCAATTTGTCCGAAAAAATCAATGCCAATAATTCGATTCAAATAGTATTGCTTCAGCATGAGTTTGGCCTTTTTAGAAATAACGAAGCCCATTTAATACAATTTCTATATAAAATTGAAAAACCTTCAATAATTGTGTTTCACACAGTATTACCTAATCCGAATGATTCGCTTAAAGAAAATGTTCAAGTTATAGGACAGCTAGCACATTCGATAATTGTGATGACCAATTCGGCAGCTTTAATCTTGAAAAATGATTATGGAGTCGATTCAGAAAAAATATCGGTAATACCTCATGGAACTCATTTGGTGCCCCATTCTGACAAAGAACTTTTGAAAGAAGAATATAATTTGTCCGGGAAAAAAATACTGTCCACTTTTGGATTATTAAATTCAGGAAAAAGCATCGAAACAACACTTGATGCCATGCCAAGTATTATCAAAGAAAACAATGATGTTTTATTTTTAATAATTGGCAAAACACATCCATCTGTAGTAAAAGTAGAAGGTGAAAAATACAGAATGATGTTGGACGAAAAAATTCAAAGCCTGCAATTACAAAATCATGTACTATTTGTTAACTCCTTTTTGCCCCTGCCCCAACTTCTAGACTTTTTGCAGCTTACGGATATTTATTTGTTTACTTCAAAAGACCCAAATCAAGCAGTAAGTGGAACCTTTTCATATGCCATGAGTTGTGGTTGCCCTATTGTCTCCACACCTATTCCACACGCATGTGAAGTGTTAAGTGATGGTGCTGGAATCATAATTGATTTTGGAAATTCTAAGCAATTGGCCAAAGAAGTAAATCGTTTGTTACTCGATAATAAATTAAGAAAAAACATAAGCGCAAACGGATTGCATAAAATTGTGCCAACAGCCTGGGAAAATTCGGCTATTGCCCATGCTTTTTTATTCGATAAAATTGGTGATGAAAATTTGACTTTAGAATATAAAATTCCTGAAATTAATTTAGACCACATCAAAAGATTAACGACCGATTTTGGTATGATTCAGTTTTCTATTATCAATCAGCCCGACTCTGAATCAGGATATACCATAGATGACAATGCCCGTGCCATGGTAGCGATGTGTGAACATTTTGAATTAACGAAAGACAAAACCGATTTAGAGTACATCAAAATCTATTTAAATTTTATCACCTCTTGTCTACAGGACGATGGTTCTTTCCTAAATTATGTAGATGAAGATGGTGATTTTACAGATCAAAACTACGAGACTAACCTTGAAGATTCTAACGGTAGAGCCATTTGGGCTTTAGGTTGTTTGATTTCTTTTGCATCAGTTTTGCCAGGTTCATTGGTAGAAAAAGCAAAAAAGACTTTGGAACGAGCTTCTGTCAATGTTTTAAAAATGCATTCGACACGCGCAATGGCTTTTGTAATAAAAGGGCTTTATTATGTCAACACAAAAGAAAAATCACAACAAAATACCATAATAATAAAAGAACTGGCCGATAGAATGATTCAAATGTACAAGCATGAATCGAAACCCAATTGGAACTGGTTTGAAAGTTATTTGACATACGGCAACAGTATTTTGCCAGAAGCGATGCTTTGCGCTTATTTGAGTACTGGTGACACAAACTATAAAGCTGTAGCTAAAAATTCATTTGACTTTCTTTTAGGTAAAATTTTTAAAGACAATAGCATCAAAGTAATATCCAATAAAGGGTGGCTGCTAAAAAACAACAGTGCAAAAATTCGAGCAATTGGTGGTGAACAACCTATAGATATTGCCTATACTATTTTGGCGTTAAGCAAATTTTCTAAAGCTTTCAATGACCCGGAATACAAACGAAAAATAAAAATTGCTTTCAGTTGGTTTTTAGGAAACAACCACCTGCATCAAATTATTTACAATCCTTGTACTGGTGGTTGTTATGACGGATTAGAAGATACATACGTCAATTTAAATCAAGGTGCAGAATCTACCGTAAGCTACTTAATGTCTAGATTATGTATAGAAAAAAATACCAGAAAGTCTTTTCTAAATGCTCTCAATGGTTCTCAAAAAGAGCTTTATTCTAAAGTAAACCATAAAAAAACATTGGCTTAATGTGTGAACTATATAAGATTTACTCAAAGTTATGAAACACTTTTGGATACCAAAGTATTGACCTTTGTTTATTGAAAATTTTGCTTTTTTGATATCAAACAGGCCAACCTTAATTTGAATCTGATGAATAAGAAAAAATCTATTGATGCATTAAATGCTTTTATCGGGATAAATAAAAACCGATTTGAAAGTTACATAATGGCCTCGAAGCAAATCAATGAATACGATTTAATAACGTTGTTTACAGGATTTCAAGAAAAAAACAAACAATACAAAGCCGAATTGGTTTCTGAAATTCTAAAATTAGGAGGAAAACCGACTATGGAATCCCCCATGATTTTATTAGTTTCTAAAATTTACAGGGAAGTAAGATCAAAATTTAGAATTAAAGATCGTGAAGATATTCTAAACAGATGTGAATACGATGCTGATGTCACCCTAAAAAAATACACCACTGTTTTGAATAATAATATAGAGCATTTGTCTCCAAAGCATCAAAACATAATTAATGCACAACATCAATCCATAAAGAAAGATCATGATACCTTAAAAGGTCTTGGTGATTTGATGGTGACTTGCAGAAGATTCAATTTAGAAACTCAAACCTAACGACTATCCATTTGCTTAATCAACTCTACAACTCTATTTTTTTTAAATCATGAATAGTTCTGCAAAAATTATAAAAGTATCGATTGTAAAAACCTATCTGAAAAACATTTTTGAAGATATTGGAAAGGCTACACTATTTACAACACGATTTTTTAAAGAAGTTGCGAAGACCTCCTTCGAATTCAAAGAATTTCTTTGGCAGTGTTATGCTATTGGATACAAATCCTTACCCATTGTAAGTATTACTGCTTTTATAATGGGTTTGGTACTTACCATACAATCTCGCCCAACAATGGCGAAGTTTGGTGCCGAATCATGGTTACCCAGTATGGTTGGGCTTTCACTAATACGGGAAATTGTACCCGTAATCACGGCATTAATTTGTGCCGGGAAAATTGCGTCTGGAATAGGAGCAGAATTGGGTTCTATGAAAGTTACTGAACAAATTGATGCGATGGAAGTTTCAGCTATAAATCCTTATAAATATTTAGTGGTAACCAGAATTATGGCAACCACAATTATGATTCCAATTTTGGTCATTTACGCAGATTTCATTGGAGTTTTTGGTGGATATATAGGTTACAACATTCATGAAAATATGGGTTTTTACCGTTATTTCTCCAATGTATTAGAACATCTTGAATTTCTGGACATTCTACCGGCGATAGTAAAGACTTTTTTCTTCGGATTTGCTATTGGTCTAGTGGGCTGCTATAAAGGATTTAATGCCGAAAATGGAACTGAAAGTGTTGGAAAAGCAGCAAACACAGCAGTAGTTACCGCTTCTTTAAGCATCTTCATCCTTGATATGATTGCCGTGCAAATAACCGACTTATTTTATTAAATTATGACACAGGCAAAACCATTAAAGAATAAAAAAACGGCGACAGATTCAGTAGAAACAATCCTAGAACTGAAAAATGTTTGCAAATCTTTTGGGGATAATGATGTTCTTAAAGGCATTAATTTATCTGTAAAAAAAGGAGAGAATTTGGTCATTTTAGGCCGATCAGGTTCTGGAAAATCAATAGCTATAAAATGTTTAGTAGGTTTAATTCATGTTGATGAAGGTGAAATAAAAATTTTTGGAACCGATATCACCGAACTAAGGAATGATGATTTAAACGACATCAGAGTTCGAATAGGTTTTCTTTTTCAAAATGGTGCTTTATATGATTCCATGACTGTTAGACAGAATTTGGAGTTTACTTTAAAACACCACTCTCCACATGTATCCTCTGCTGAAGTTGACGAAGCCATTCTAGAAGCACTGGAAAGTGTAGGCTTAGAAGAAGCCATTGACAAAATGCCTTCGGAATTGTCTGGCGGTATGCGAAAAAGAATTGGTTTAGCCAGAACAATTATTATCAAGCCTGAAATCATTTTGTATGACGAACCTACCACAGGTTTGGACGCTATAACCTCAAGAGAAATTAGTGAACTGATATTGTATGTTCAAAAAAAATACAAAACAACTTCTATTATTATTACTCATGATATGGCCTGCGCCAAAATTACAGCAAACCGAATTATGATTATAAAAGATGGCGTAATCTGCGCAGAAGGCAGTTATGCCGAATTAGAAAAAAGTGAAGACGAATGGGTTCGTTCATTTTTCATTTAATAAATAAATAGACAAAATACTCAAATTATGTATAAAGAATCAGGATTTACATGGAAGTTAGGAATGTTTGTAACAATCGGATTGATTCTCTTTGTTGGCACCATATACTTTGTTGGAAAACAGAAAAATTTATTTGGATCAACTTTTACGCTGCAATCACAATTCAAAACTGTATCAGGACTGAAGGTGGGAAATAATGTTCGATTCTCAGGTATAAATGTAGGGACCGTAAGTGAAATTGAACTCATTACTGATTCTGCTGTTGTAGTCAAATTAGTGATTAAAGATGAAGTTCGACGCTTTATAAAAACAGACGCCAAAGCCAGCATCGGTTCTGATGGTCTGATGGGCGATAAAGTACTGACTATATCTCCAGGAACAACATCAAAAAGTACTGTAAAAGACAATGCTACAATTGCCTCGCTCACAGCAATTGAAATCGAGGATATCATGAAAGGGGTAAAAACGACAGTAGATAATGCCGCTGTAATTACGGATCAATTGGCCGAGTTCAGTTTTAAAATAAACAATGGAAAAGGAACTTTATCCAAACTGTTAATGGATGAGCATATGGGCAACAAATTGGATGCAACTATGACAAACCTAGAAAAAGGAACCAAAGGTTTTGATGATAATATGGAAGCAGCAAAACACAACTTTTTGCTGAAAGGCTATTTCAATAAAAAAGAAAAAGCCGAGGCCAAGAAACAAGAAGAGATTCAAAAAGAAAAAGACAAAGCCAAGAAACAAGAAGAAAAACAAAAGGAAAAAGATTTAAAAGCAAAAGCTAACTAATCCGTGAATTATGAAATCTTTACTAGAAATACTATAACAAGGTTTGAATGTTTATGAATGAACTTTGTAATATCAAATTTAGAGGAGAATAAATCGCCTCATAAATGAAGATAAAAAAATTAAAAAAATAAAAATGAAAGCACTAAAACTAATTGCCCTAGCCCTATTCTTATTTGCATCAACTGCAAATCATGCGCAAGTATCCATAAACGTAAATGTAGGAGCACCGCCTCAATGGGGACCGGTTGGCTATAACGAAGTATCGTATTATTATATCCCAGATGTGCAATCCTATTATGATATACATGCACAACAGTTCATCTTTTTAAGCAATGGCGCTTGGATTAGATCTAACAATCTGCCTAATCGTTATAGAAACTATGATTTGTACAATGGATATAAAGTAGTATTAAATGATTATCATGGTACAAGACCTTATACCCATTACAATGAGCACAAAGTAAAATATTACAAAGGCTATAATAAGGGACATCAGGAAAACTATAGAACAGCGTCTAATTACAACAAACATGATAATGGTAATCATAATGGAAACCAAAAGCATAACGACAATCATGGTAATGATGGCCATGATGGCCATAAAAATGGTAAACATTAATTCCTAATAAAAATGGAAGCTGAAAGTGAACTAAACAACCAAATCTTGAAGATCACAATGTTGATAAGAAAGGACTATCCCGAATTATCAAAATATCTTCTAGAAATGCCAGAAACCATTCCAGGTATTGAAAATCCTGAAATGAACAAAAAAGTTCTAAATGAATATCTAAATTCTTTAAAAGAAATTTTAGATAAATATGCTCCAAATCACGGAATTGATATTCTAAATATTTGAAAACAAAAAAATGAAAACAGAAAAAAAATTAGGCGTTTGGATGGATCATTCAATAGCTCACATCATAGAATTTACGGATCAATGGAATGAATTGAAAACAATTGAATCCAATTTTTCCCATCTAGATAAAGTTAAAAGTTTAACTAAAAGTGAATCATTGATGCATAATAAAGAACAGCAACTGCAAACTGAATTCTATAAAAAAATAGAAGAAATCATTTTAAAATATGATGACGTATTGCTCTTTGGTGCAACCAATGCAAAAACAGAACTATTCAATAAAACACAAAAGGATCATCGCTTTGCCAATATTAAAATAGTGGTAAAAGAAGCAGACAAAATGAGTAACACTCAAAAAATCTTTTTTATTTCAGATTATTTTGAGACCGTAAAAGCATAAAAGTTCTTACAAAAAAAATTAAATTTAAGACAACGGGAACGTTTGTTGAAAATTTAGAATAAGCCCTGCTATTAAATTGGTAGGGCTTTTTTATACTTTCTAAAATAAAATATCATGAATAAAATATACAACCATTCCGAAAATCTTTTCGAAAAATTGGTATCTGTGGCAACAACTATATTAGGAAACTCCATTTCGTTTTTAATAGCATTATGTTTAGTGCTTTTCTGGTGGATCAATAGTTTATTCATAAAAAATGACGCACATCTTATTATCGGGGATATCATTTTTGGTGTTACTTTCCTGAGTTTATTCATTATCCAAAAATCGTTCAATCGATTCTCAGCTTCCTTGAATCTAAAAATAAATGAATTAGTGTCCTCTCATGAAACCGCCAGTAATGCCGTATTGAATGCCGAAATCAAGACCGAAAAGGAAATCACCGAATTATCCAAAGAATACTCTGACTTAGCAGAACAAATTAAGGAATTGGATGATGAATGTAAAGTAGAGTTTAACAAAGAACTTGATAAGGCCTTGGATACAGAAGAAAATCATATCAGAGAAAAATAATGGGCTATACGTAAAACCGTAAATGATGTAACTCTTTTCAAGAATTTTGAAACACTTTTATGTCAATATTACCCCACCTTTGTAATGTTGTGAAAATGGTTTCACACATAATATGGACAAGATGAACACAACAGAACTAAAAGGAAACTGGGACGAGCAAAAAGGAAAATTGAAACAAAAATTTGCTGCCTTAACGGATAATGATTTATTATTTGTTGAAGGAAAAAAAGACGAAATGCTGGGAAAACTTCAAATTAAATTGGGTAAAACCAAAGAAGAACTTCACAAAATTATTCAAGATCTTTAAATCGTTGCTGCAAGTTGTATCCATTTATAATTTTCAACTGTTTAAATGGATACAATTTTTACAAAAAAAATATAATCTTAAATATACTAAAATGAAAAAATCAATTTTAACCCTTGCAATTGCAACTTTCATGATCGGATCAATAGTCACGAGTTGTAAACCAAACACAGAAAAAGAACAAGCTGCACAAGATAGTGTTGACAGTGCAAAAGTTGCAGTAACAGATGCAGAAAACGATTTGGACGAAGCCAAAAGAGTCGCAACAGCTGAAGAATGGCAAGCATTTAAAGATAGTACCAATGTAAAAATTGAAGAAAACAATGCCAAAATAGCCGAATTGAAATTGAAAATCAAAAAAACGGGAAAAGACATCGATAAAGCATATCAAAGAAACATCGATACAATTGAACAAAAAAATAAGAATCTAAAAGCAAAAATGGATTCCTATAAAAATGATGTCAATAGCGATTGGCAATCTTTTAAGAGAGAATTCAACCATGATATGGATGAACTTGGACAAAGCTTAAAAGACTTCACCGTAAATAACAAAAATTAAATAAATGCGTTATATAGTTGTAATAGTGATGATTGCAGCTAAAAATTAATCTTTAAAAAAAACAGAAATCATGAGTAATCTTCTTTATACAGTAGCAGTAATACTAGTTATTTTTTGGGCAATCGGATTCTTTGCCTATAGTGCAGGATCCATAATACACATTTTACTTGTAATTGCATTAATTGCAGTAATATTAAGAATAATTCAAGGCAGAAAAGTTTTATAATTAATCTTTAAAAGACAGAAATAGGGAATCGCCATTAAAACCATTTTTGTTGCAAACAATTGAAAAATCATCGAACTCCGATGAAAAGAAAAGATTGTGAGATAAACATTAATAAAGAAAACGATGCCATATATCGATAACAAATAAATTTTACATATTATGAAAGCAAATAAAATCGCATTAGGCCTATTAGGCGGTATAGCCGCAGGAGCAGTTGTAGGAATATTGTTTGCACCTGCAAAAGGAGCAGATACAAGAAAAAAAATTCAGCAAAAAGGCAGTGATTATGCCGATAATTTGAAAGATAAATTGGAAAATCTATCTGGGTCATTAAAAAACAATTATGAAAAAATTGTTCATAATGGAAAAGACTTAGTTGCTGAAAGTAGATCAAAATTTGATGATATTAAAAGCATCAATCCTTGAATTTAAATCATTAAAGCAGTAACAATAGAGATATTCTTTAAAAGAAGAAGGCTATTGCTGCTGTTTTTTTTATTACAAATAAATTAAAACTCTTTTTTATGATTTGGATTGTATCCTTTGAAGATTTATGGTTAAATTTTAAAAACAACAAATTTTATGGATTCAATAAATGAAAATGAATTATTAAGCGCAAATAAAAAATTGGCCTTTCAAGTTCAGCAGAAAGAAAATAGAGTAGCAAAATTGGCTTTAGACAATAAAAAATTAGTCTGTCAAAATGATGAAAACGAAAAATGTATTGAAGAATTAAAAAATATCAATAAAGTATTAATGTTTCATTATCAGAAAAATAAAAAGTGCAATGAAGAGTTGACTATTGCCAATAAAGAGCTTCTTATTAAAAATAAATAAAAAGAGAAAAAAAGTGTCATGAATGCTAATGACAAATAAAGAAATCAAAAATTGACTTCATATACCTCTGTCTTGAAGAAAAAAGTTTTTATAAAAAAACAATAGAAAAAGTTTAGGGTTATAAGTAGATTTTAATCGGTTTCTCTACAACAAAAAGCCAAATTGTATTTCGTACAATTTGGCTTTTTTTATGGAGTAAATAGTAAAGCAACTATTTTTTGATAACAGCGAATTATACAACTAATAGGCCGAATTCTATAACACTCTTTTGCGCTAATCAAGCAAACTTTGCAATATAAATAATCAAATCCCCAAAAAAAAATGAATACTAAAAAACTAATAACGACAATTGCGATAGCACTTGTTGTTTTAATAACTGGATGCTCAAAGGACGATGTAGAACAAGTAACTGGTGAATCTGCTATAGTTACTTCCGCTAATCCAGAAAATGGATCTATAAATGTCCCTTTGGATCAAAAAATTTCGGTAGTTTTCAATCAAGAGATGAAAGCCTCCACATTTGATTCCTCGTCTTTTACAGTACAAGGAACAACATTGGTTGCAGGAACAGTTTCCATTACTGGAAAAACAGCTACGTTTATTCCAACTGCTCCGCTTACCGCCAATACAACGTACACAGGTACTATTAAAACAACTGTGCAAAATATACTGGGCCAAGCCTTAGAAGCAGATTATGTTTGGACTTTTAGTACAGGAACCACCCTAAACCCAATGGTGCTTTCATCTGATCCTGTCAATAAAACTACCAATGTAGTCCTTAATAAAGTAGTCGCTGTTAATTTTAATATGCCAATGAATCAAACTACTATAAATGCAAATAGTTTTACTGTCAAACAAGGAGCAGCAACAGTTGAGGGAAGTATTTCATATAATGGAACAATAGCGTATTTTAAGCCAAATACTTCTTTAATGGCTAATACACAATATACAGCTACAATTACGACAGAAGCCAAAAATATACAAGGAACAGCTTTGAGTTCTAATTATGTTTGGACGTTTACCACTGGAGCTACAACAGCACCAACGGTAGTCTCTACTGATCCTTTAGATAATGCAACAGCAACAATGCTTAACAAATCGATTTCTGCTACTTTCAGTATCGCTATAGATCCTAAAACCATTAATGACAAAACATTTATTGTAAAAAATGGAAATACAGCAGTGATAGGAATTGTTACCTATACAGGTACTACAGCCACTTTTGATCCAAGTAGTGATCTTTTGCCAGGAACAACTTATACTGCAACAATTTCCGGAGCCAAAAATTTGGCGGGTGTTGCATTAGCTAACGATTATATATGGAATTTCAGCACGAGTTCTACATTAGTTGGTAACACCGTAAACCTTGGATCAGCTGAGAGGTTCGGAATTCTGGCTGGTGTTGGAGTAAGCAATAATGCAGGTTTTAGCGAAATAAGAAATATGGACGTAGGAATAAGTCCGGGAGTTCGATCTTCGATTACTGGCTTTCCGCCTGCAATAATCGTAGAAGGTGCTATTTACGCTTCTGATGATATTGCTCCTCCTGGAATAGGTGCTATGCTAATAAAAGCCAAACAAGATTTGACAAATGCCTATCTTTTTGCCGAAGGTGCTTCAACACCAGCACCAGCAACGGTATCTGGAGATCAAGGTGGTAAAACACTGGCCCCTGGTATTTATAAATCGACTTCTACCCTTTTAATACAATCTGGAGATTTAACTCTTGACGCACAAGGAGATGCTAATGCTGTTTGGATTTTTCAAGTAGCCTCAGACTTTACAACTGTTGGTGGAGCCGGCGGAAATGTTATTTTGAGTGGCGGTGCTCAAGCCAAAAATATCTTTTGGCAAGTGGGTAGATCTGCAACAATTGGAAACTATACTATATTTAAAGGAAATATATTGGCATTGACATCAATAACACTGAATTCACATGCTACTGTCCAAGGTAGAATGTTAGCCAGAAATGGTTCTATCGTTATGACGCATACTAATATTATTTCTAAGCCATAAATTTTTTGATAATAAAAGGCAACTCATAATACGAAGGATAGGTAATTAAAAAAGCCTATCCTTTTTTGTTTGGAAAAAAATAAGATTATTAAGTATTAAATAGAGACTGTCTTTTTTAAATATTGATAAGAAACAGGTTTAATAAGTATGAAAAAAATTACTATTTTTACTTTCAAATTTTATAAAAATGAATCCAAACGAACAACTAATATTTAAGTTCTATACTGCTTTTGCAAATGGTGATGCCAAAACGATGTGTGAATGTTATCATCCCGAAATTCAATTTCAAGATCCTGCTTTTGGTATACTAAAAGGAAATGATGCTTGTCAAATGTGGAAAATGTTGATTGAAAAAAGTAAAGGGAATATTAAAATTGAATTTTCGGATATTAAAGCTGATGATTATATAGGAACTGCAAAATGGATCGCTACCTATAATTTTAGCAAAACCAATAGAAAAGTTATTAATGTTATTCATGGTGAATTTAAGTTTCAGGATGGTTTAATTATTAGACATACCGATAATTTTGACATTTGGAAATGGGCTAAACAAGCATTAGGTTTCAAAGGATTATTGTTTGGTTGGACAGGTTTTATGCAAAAGAAAATACAAGAACAAGCGCTAACTTCTTTAAACAACTATACTAAAACAATTTCATAGAGATGATAGAGACTTTAAAAACTTTGTTTAACAGGGACCTAAATAGACTAAAATTGGAGATTGAATCATTCCAGAATGAAAGTAAGATTTGGAGTATTGATCGAAATATATCTAATTCGGCAGGGAATCTTTGCTTGCATTTAATTGGGAATCTAAATACCTATATCGGAGTTCAAATTGGAAAAACAAACTATATCAGAAATCGGGAACTGGAATTTTCCAATAAAGACATTCCAAAAGAAATACTCATAGCCCAAATAGAAGCAACAACACAAATAGTTAATGATGCTCTTATACTTTTAACGGAAGAAGATTTAAAAAAGGAATATCCAATTTTAGTTTTTGAAGCTAAAACTTCAACAGAATTTCTGTTAATTCACCTCACAACACATCTTACCTATCACTTGGGCCAAATAAATTATCACAGACGATTACTCGATAATTAGGTTTGAAATCATCTTATTGTAACCAAAGAACAATTGACTTTGTCTATAATATGATTTAAATTTTATTGCTGTTAAATCATTTCCAGAATAAAATATTTGATAAATATTTTTTAACCCAGATAATCTTATAAAAATAAATTGCTATAAATTTTATCGATAACGTAATAGTTTTTTGAAATAATCACAAAAACTAAGTAAAACTTAAACAAACAACTACTTAAAAATGAATACCTTAATTATTGTTTAAAAATCAACCAAAGCGTCTTTTCAACCCATAAAATCACTAAATTTACTAGTATAATTCAGTTTATTACAAGTAAAAAAACGTTAACTAATAATTTTAATAGAAATGAAAAGTACGACAGAAACACTATATTTTAAAACAGGAAATTGGAATAATGCAATTGATGTTTATGATTTTGTTTTGCAAAATATTACTCCTTATGAAGGAGATGCCAAATTTTTAGTGGGGCCATCAGAGAAAACTAAAACGCTATGGAGTGTTTGCAAAGAAAATTTACTTCAGGAAAGAAAAAACAATGGCTGTTTGGCAATTGACACAAACGTTATTTCAAATATAACCTCATTTGGACCAGGATACATTAATAAAGAAAATGAAGTTATTGTAGGTTTACAAACCGATGTTCTTTTAAAAAGAGCTATGAAGCCTTTTGGTGGTATTAAATTGGTAGAATCTGCTGTAGCAGAAAGAGGATTGAAGGTATCTGATGAAGTGGTTAAAATTTTTAATTATGCAAAGGATCATAACCAAGCTGTTTTTAGTGCTTATGATAGCGAAATTAGAGCCTATCGTTCAAAACACTTATTAACTGGTCTGCCTGATAATTATGCTAGAGGAAGAATAATTGGTGATTTTAGAAGAATCGCTCTTTATGGAGTCGATCGTTTGATTGAAATCAAGAAAAACGATTTTGCGGCTGTTGCTGGTGAAATGACCGATCACAAAGTGCGTCTTAGAGAAGAAATTTCAGAGCAAATAAAAGCCTTACAGGATATGAAAATCATGGCCAATTCTTATGGCATTGATATTTCTGTTCCTGCGACCAACGCACAAGAAGCTGTACAATTTACTTACTTGGCTTATTTAAGTGCTGTAAAAGAACAAGATGGTGCTGCTATGTCACTTGGTAACGTATCATCATTTTTAGATATTTTTATAGAAAATGATTTAAAATCTGGTCTAATTACCGAAGAAGAAGCCCAAGAATTTATAGACCAATTTGTCATGAAACTGCGTTTGGTTCGTCACTTGCGTCCAGGTGCTTATGATGAAATCTTTGGTGGGGATCCAACTTGGGTGACTGAAGCCATTGGCGGACAACTTAATGATGGTAGAACTAAAGTAACTAAAACCTCTTTTAGATTTTTGCAAACACTTTATAACTTGGGCGCTTCTCCAGAGCCAAATTTAACAATTTTATGGTCTCAAAATTTACCAATAGGTTTTAAAGATTTTTGTGCACAAGTATCTATTGACACATCATCCCTACAATATGAAAATGATGATTTGATGCGTACCAATAGAGGTTCTGATGACTACGGAATTGCTTGTTGTGTTTCTTACCAAAAAATTGGAAAAACAATTCAACACTTTGGAGCCCGTGCCAATTTGCCAAAAGCCTTATTAATGGCTTTGAATGGCGGTAGAGAAGAAGATAAAGGATCAGTAGTTATTAGAAATATTCCTCAAATGGAAGATGGTGTTTTAGACTATGATTCTGTTAAGAATATGTTCAAAATAACTTTGGCTGAAGTGGCAAGAGTTTATGCAAAATCCATGTACATAATTCATTATATGCATGACAAATACTATTACGAAAGAGCCCAAATGGCTTTGATTGATAGTGATCCTAATATTGATATCGCTTATGGTGCAGCCGGAATTTCTATCATCGCCGATTCACTTTCAGCAATTAAATATGCTAAAGTAACTCCAGTAAGAAACGATATCGGATTAACTGTAGATTTCAATATTGAAGGTGATTTTCCAAAATTCGGTAATGATGATGACAGAGTCGATAGCATTGCACAAGAAATCACTACTATTTTTATTGAGGAATTAAGAAAACACAAGGCTTATAAAAATGCCACTCCTACTCTATCTTTATTGACAATTACATCAAATGTAATGTATGGTTCAAATACAGGTTCCACACCGGATGGTCGTAAAGCTGGTGAGGCTTTTGCTCCTGGAGCAAATCCAATGCACGGTAGAGATGTAAATGGTGCTATCGCTTCCTTAAATTCAGTAAGTAAATTGAATTATGAAGATGCTCAAGATGGTATATCATACACATTCACAATGGTACCAAAATCTTTAGGATCTGACAAAGAAGAACAAATTTTAAATTTGGAAACCATCTTAGACAGTTATTTTGGAAAAAATGCGCACCACTTGAATGTCAATGTTTTAGATAAAGAAACCTTAATGGATGCTTACAATCACCCGGAGAACTATCCTCAATTAACCATTAGAGTTTCTGGTTATGCAGTGAATTTCGTTCGATTGTCCAAAGCACATCAATTGGAAGTTATTACAAGAACTTTTCACGAAACAATGTAAATTAACACTGAACTATAAATTTTGAATTAAACCACACTAACCTGTCTAAAGAAACTAAATTGAGTTTGATTTAGACAGGTTTTTTTTAAATCTTTTTATTCGAATGTACTTTCCACAACAAGAATATATTGACGACTCGATCGACGCACAAAACCCCGAATTATTACGAATCCACTCTATAGAAACATTAGGAACTCATGATGGGCCCGGAATTAGAATGGTTGTTTTTGTACAAGGATGTCAATTCAGATGTTTGTATTGTCAAAATCCAGATACTTTGGATATTCATGGGGGTTCTTTTATGCCTATAGAGGAACTAATCGAAAAGGCATTGCACCAAAAATCTTATTTTGGAAAGAAAGGAGGTATAACAGTCTCTGGTGGCGAACCGTTATTGCAACGTGAAAAATTAATTCACTTTTTTGACCGTTTACACGAAAATGGAATACATACTTGTTTGGATTCCAATGGAAGGGTTTTAGATTCCAAAACAGAACAACTATTAGAAAAAACCGATTTATTGCTATTGGATGTTAAACACATCAACAAAGAATGGCATAAAAAACTAACAGGGCTAAAAAATAAAACCACTTTACGAGTTGCAGAATACAGAGAAAGTACTGGAAAGCCGATGTGGCTGCGTTATGTATTGGTTCCAGGTTGGAGCGATCAGGAAGAATACCTACATGAATGGGGACAACATTTTACTTCGTATAAAACAGTGGAAAGAGTCGAAATTATTCCTTTTCATCAATTAGGAAAACACAAATGGGAAATCTTAGGCTTGGAGTATCAATTAGCAGACACAGTGCCTCATACAGCAGAAGAAGTAAATAAAGCTGCCGAAATATTCAGGCTCTACTTCAAAAATGTAAAAATTAAATAAGGTCTTAATAACAATACAATCATGTCAAAAAATAAATATTTGATCGTATTGGCAGGAATGATTATGCAACTGTCAATCGGGTCTATATACGCTTATAGCAAATGGATAGAACCCTTATCAAAGGAATTAAACTGGGGTGCTCACGATACCAAAACAGGTTTTAGCTTAGCAATTTGCTTTTTAGGATTAACAGCTGCTTTTATGGGTAAATTTGCTCAAAAAATTGGCCCAACAAAAGCTGGATTAATAGCAACCCTATTTTTAACTATTGGCTTATTGGGCAGTGCTTTGGCAGTCAAAATGAGTTCCATCTATTTGTTCTATTTAACATTTGGAGTTTTACAAGGAATCGGATTGGGATTTGGGTATATTGTCCCTGTTTATACTGTTGTAAAATGGTTTCCTGACCGCCCGGGGTTGGCTTCCGGGATTATCATAATGTCATTTGCTTTGGGTTCTTTATTGGCTTCCTTTTTAATTGGTCCTTTATATACTTCAATGGGACTGTCTGGTGCATTTTCTACTTTAGGAATCTGTTACGGAATTTGTATGCTTTTGAGTGCTTTATATTTGTCCAATCCGATAAGCACATCTGAAAATCAACATACACATGTAGATTTGACTCCAAAACAAATTATAACCGACAAACGTTTTATTGCATTATGGTTATTGTTATTCCTAAACGTATGTGGAGGAATTGCCATAATCTCTAAAGCTGCAATTTTAGGAGAAGAAGTAGTAGGGATGAGTGCTACACAAGCAACAATGTTTGTCGCCATCATCGGTTTGTTTAATGGATTGGGGCGTTTGTTCTGGTCAAGCATTTCCGATAAAATAGGTTGTTGGAGAACTTTTATGATTTTTATTGGAATAAACGCTGCCTGCTTCGCATTAATACCTACTTTTTCAACCGATAGAATCTCGTTCCAAGCTCTAACCTTTATTATTATTGCAGGTTATGGAGCTGGATTTGCAACCATGCCTTCATTTGTAAAAAATATTTTTGGAACAGAAAAATATGGACCGGTTCTTGGTTACACATTAACTGCTTGGTCGGCTGCAGCTTTTGTTGGACCATTATTACTAGGCTTAAGCACCGAAATCACAATTTTCTATCTGTTTGCTATATTGCTTGTAATTGCTTTATTTGTTGGATTGTGGCTAAAAAATCTTTTATTAAAACTTACTTAATAACCTGAATTCGATTATTGCTATTACTCCTTTATTAGATAGTGGCAAAAAAGCAAAATATCTCCTTTTAGCCCCGATTGAAGTGGAAATCCTCCCGAATTTTTTTTCGGGAGATTGCAACGAAAAGCGGGACGATATTAACAAAAAAGCCTAATATTTCTGCTGTAAAAAAATAATCGAACTCAAGTTAATGCTATTTAGAAAATACACAAAAAAGCAGTTCAAATTGAACTGCTTTTTTACTTTGTTTTTGACAATACAGTAAGAAATTAATCTATTTTACTATACTTTCCCATAATACATAGCTTTTACTATTCCATCTGAAAGTCCAATTTTTGGAACATAAATCTGTCTGGCGCCACTCCATTTCATTGCATTCAAATAAATACGAGTTGCTGGAACAATTACGTCTGCTCGGTCAGGGTTTAAACCTAATTGAGAAATTCTTTGTTCATAAGAAAGTGAACTTAAATAAGCATATTGGGAGTTCATATAAATGTATGATAAAGGTTTTTCTTGAATTTTACCCGACATTTTGAACAATTTATTAATATTCCCGCCAGATCCTATTAAGGTAACCTCTTCATAATCGGCAGTATTATTTTTAATCCATTTTTCAATTTCATCCCAGACTACATCGCAAACCATATCATTTAGTAATCGAACCGTTCCTGCTTTAAATGACCTTGAATTTACCATTTTTCCGTTAGAGAATAATGTGAATTCAGTGCTTCCACCTCCAACGTCTACAAACAGATAGGTTTCGTCAGTTTTTAATAAATGATGTAAATCTGTAGAAGCTATTATAGCGGCTTCTTTTTTACCATCAATAATTTCTATTTTAATGTCCGCTTTCTTTTTTATTAAAGCGACCACTTCTTTTGCATTATAGGCTTCACGCATTGCCGATGTTGCAAAGGCCATATATCGTTCTACTTTATGCACTTTCATTAACAAATTGAATGCCTTCATGGCATCAATCATTCGCTCTATATTTTCTTGAGAAATTTCCCCCACAGTAAAAGCGTCTTGCCCTAAACGAATAGGCACACGCACTAATGAACTCTTATTGAATTGTGTTTCCTTCCCTTCTTCTTCTACAATATTGGTGATTAATAAACGCATAGCATTCGACCCAATATCAATAGCAGCATATTTTTTAATTTTAATCATATTCTCTAGGATGCGATTTATGGTTTAGAATAATTCTATTCTTGCGTTATTTTAATCTTCTTTTAATTCCCCTGTCAATTCAACTTTTCTTAGATAATAATTATAGGTTTCCAACTGGGCTCTAAAAATTGGATTATCATTCCTTATCCTGTATTTATTATCTAGTTTATAAGAATGAAATCTTGCTTTTACATTTCCTTTCCAACCGATATCAAAATTTTCAATCAATTCATTTTTGATTTCTTGATCATAAATTGGACACGTAACTTCTACTCTTGCATCTATATTTCTGGTCATAAAATCGGCCGATGAAATATAAACTTCGGTAAATCCAGCATTGCCAAAAATATAAACTCTTGAATGTTCCAAATAATTATCGACTATACTAATAGCTTCAATATTTTCACTCAATCCTTTAACTCCAGGAATTAATGAACAAATACCTCTTACTTCCAATTGAATTTTCACACCTGCTTTGCTCGCTTCATATAATTTATCAATCATAGCCAAATCAGACAAACTATTCATTTTTAATTTCATGTAAGTCTTTCTACCAGCTATTGCGTGTGCAATTTCTCGATCGATCAGTTTCACAAAACGATGTCTTGTATATTGAGGCGAAACAATAAGGTGTTTATAGCGTTGCACTTTATAATTGATATCAAAAAATTCAAATATTTTTGATATGTCTTTTAATATTTGAGGATGACATGTAAAAAGTGTAACATCCGTATAAATTTTTGCTGTAGCCTCATTAAAATTTCCTGTCGAAATAAAACCATATCGCTTTATTTTATTTTTCTCCATTCTTTCAATCACGCAGACTTTGCTATGAACCTTCAATCCTTTTATTCCAAAAATAAGCTGGATTCCTTCGGTTTGCATTTGTTCGGAATAAGAAATATTAGAAGCCTCATCAAATCGGGCTTGCAATTCTATTTGAACAATAACTTTTTTTCCATTTTTTGCCGCATTAATCAAAGAACTTATGATTTGAGAATTTTTGGCTAATCGATATAACGTAATTTTGATTGAAGTTACTTTGGGATCCAAAGCCGCTTCACGCAAAAATTTTATTAAGTAAGCAAAAGATTGATATGGTGCATTTAACAAATAATCCTTTTCGGCAATTTTTTCCAAAATACTGCCTTCAAGACTTAATCCAGGTATTGGCAGAGGATCGTTTTTTTTATATAATAAATCAAATCTTCCAAGATTCGGGAAATCCATATAATCCCGTCTATTATGATATCTTCCTCCCGGAATAATACTATCCGTAGAATCGATATTCATTTTGTCCAGAAAAAACTTTAGTGTATCCTTGTCTATCTCCTGATCATAAATAAAACGAACTGGCTCTCCTATTCTTCTGTCTTTTACACTAGACGATATTTTTTCAAGCATACTTTTGCTCAAATCGCTATCAATATCCAATTGAGCATCTCTTGTTATTTTAATCATATGAGCCGAAACACTTTCGTAATTGAAAATATTAAAAATACTGCTCAAGTGCATTCTGATAACATCGTCAATCAGAATGACATATTGTTTTTCATTGTTAGAAGGTAATACAACAAAACGATTAATCATTTTAGGAATCTCAATAATGGCGTAACGAACTTCTAGATTTTTTTTCATCACGAGTTTTACTGCCAAATATCCCAATGAATCTTTAAGAACAGGAAATTCTGCTAAATCATTTAATATAATGGTTACAAGCTCAGGACTTAGCTTTTGAATAAAAAAATCTTTTAAAAAGGCTTCTTGCTCTTTATTAATGTCATTTTCATGAATAATAAAGATATTCTCGGTTTCTAATTGTTCTTCTATATTATTAAGAATTCTTAAACTCTCGGATTGCTGTTGGATAACAATCTCTGTTATATCTTTAATCAATTGTTGTGCAGTAACTCCGCCAAAATATTTTTCGCCAGAAATGCCACTCAAACTCAAACGCCTTATGGCGGCAAATCGAACTCTAAAAAATTCATCTAAATTATTGGAAAAAATTCCTAAAAACCTTAACCTGTCTAATAATGGTACCGTATCATCGGCAGCCTCTTGTAACACTCGAGCATTAAAAGCCAACCAGCTTTTCTCTCTATCAATATATTTATGTTCAAACACTTTTTATTTATTTTAAATCTCTGGGGAATAGTATTTTTTTTGTCTTGCCTTTATTAATAGTGTCCCAGCTTTCATTATCAAACTCAATATGAACAAATCCGGCTGTAGGAACATTATCAATGTTAACATCCCCAAATTTATTAACAAAATTTGTAATAGCCTCGTTATGTCCGAATATAATTATACTATCATAACCATTACTATATGATTTGATAACTTTTTCCAATTTTCTTTCATCAAAAGTATATAGCTCGTCCTTATATATAATGCTTTCCAAAGGGAAATTTATATTTTGAGCAAAAATCAATGCCGTTTCTATCGCTCTTTCAGCTGTACTACTCCAAATACTAAAGGTTTTGGGCAAATATTTAATAGCATGAGAAGAAACTAAATGAGCACTTTGCATTCCTTGTGAAGTCAAAGGTCTATCTTTATCATGTAAAGGTGCTTCCCAACTAGACTTTGCATGCCGAATTAAAATTAAATTTTTCATACATCACAACTTTTATTTTATAAAACAAAAATGACACCACAATAAAATTAATTAGGTGAAATTCAATAAATTAACTATTTTAATTAGGTTAGATTTCAATTAAACAAATTGAACTAGAAAATCTTAGGGAGCTACAATTTACAAAAAAAAGTTTAAAATCTTAATTTTAATTTTTATTTAAAGTTAAATATCAATTTCAGTGAAGTTATAAAAATACACTTCCGGCAATAACAATGTAATACAATTTTATTCTTAATTATTGAGCTGAATCAAAACCAACAAATCATTCTCGGATATTTATTATTTGAAACTATTGCAAAAAAAAAGCTGTCAAAAGATGACAGCCCTATTACAAACATACAAAACAAACAAAACTTAGATTTTTACGAAAATATTTGTATAATATTTTCTTCCATTAACGGGGTTCTCTCTTATAGATAATCCAAAATGTGTAAAATCACCTTCAATATTTTCTCTATGGCCAGGACTATTCATCCAGGCATCAAATGCAGCTTGTGCGCTATTATAATTATATGCGATATTTTCACTTACTCTTAACGCACCCAATGCTTTTATTATATTTTCTGATCGAGCCACAAAATCGTCATGATTGACAACATTATTTGCAATCATATATTCATCATGCTCTTCTGATTTATAAGAGACGTGATTTATTTTTTCTAAAGCATTTAATCCAATACTCACTCTATAATTATTTATTAATGTCATTGTTTCCAATTCCATTGGACTATAATTATAAACAGTGACTATTGGCAATTTTGCTTCAGTCTCCTTTGAATTATCTTCAGATGTACATGATGTTAAAATAGAAAGCAGAAAACTAATGGTTACAAAACGGATAAATTTTGTTTTCATAAATAGTATAGGTTTAAATTTAAGGTAGATGTGGGGCAAAAACTTAAATTGTTATTAAATTTCATTTGTCAAATAAACAATATATTCGTTTAAGTGCAAAAAATAATCGTTGAAATACACTGTATTTTATATTTCTATAGGTAAAATATTTCAATTAAAACTTAACTATTTAATTTACAAATAGATAACTTCAAATAGAATTTAAAAAATTTAAGTTATAACTTTCTTCAAGAACTAGAAATTCTTGAGATACCAAATCACACTTTTTAGTAGTATGTTTAAATTTAAGATTAACCGCTTTTTAATTATCATTTTAGTTTTAAACAGTAGTCTAAACAATGTTTTAAATTATGGTCAAAACATTGATTTGCAGGTGATTTATAAATTTTAGCTATTCAGTTATCAGCATTTTATAATGCTATATTTATTACATCAAAAGTGGCACATTCTTAAACTATTCGTATCATAAGACACAATTTTTTAAAGACAATTAAATATAATTACCATTTTTAAGAATCACTTTGTTAGAAAAAAGTAAAAACAGATCAAAAAAAATATTATTTTTTTAAGGTATTTTACTTATATTTTTAACTCTTCAACGAGTATTTAGGTTTTTCAAAGACAATCAGATTGTATTATGAACATTCTTTATAATTTTGGTATATAAATAATTTATTAGTTTTTTAACCCCAAATAAAAAATGTTTTAAAAATTATTTTGTAACCTACTGCAAGCTTTAATGCTGAAACCGAAAATTTTGATTGTATTCCCAAATCTCAATCAAAATAAAAAAAAATCTACTACAAGTACCTGTTAACCACGTATGTGTTAGCAAATTAAAAAGAGAGTTTTGATTGTAATCCCAAATCTCAATCAAAATTAAATTGACAAAAAAACCTACTTCAATTCATTGCTAACTGATATTAAGCTTCAGTTTTCAATTTAGACAAAACAAAATTTTAATTTGATTTAATTCCCAAATCTGAATCAAAATAGAATTAATAAAAAACCTACTTCAATTCATTGTTAACTGATATTAAGCTTCAGTTTTCAATTTAGACAAAACAAAATTTTAATTTGATTTCTTTCCCAAATCCAAATCAAGTCAAAATTGTCTTTCTCGAACCTACTGCATGTATTAGTTAGTTTGCCTGTTCATTATAGGCAAAGGCAGTCAAGTTTTCAACTCTAATCATTAACCATAATTTCAATTAAAAAAACTAAGAATATGAAACCTAAAACTACGCTAAACCTATTCAAAAACTTTTTAGCAATTGAACTTAAAAAACATCTTTTATTGTTTTTATCATTTGCATATGAAAAAGTGTCACCGAAACCTTCAATGTTATTTCTTGCATCGATTTTATTATTAAATAGCTCTATTACTTATTCTCAGTCGAGCTCTTGTAAAGCAACCATTCAAGTAGAAAAAAACAGATTTACTCAAAGTGTTCCTCCCGAGGGAACATCTTATACAATACAAATTTCAAATACAGGATCATCAAATTCAACCTATACTTTGAGTTCCTCGAATGTAAATAGTAGTTGTTCAAATAATGACGGAAGTAATGTCTCTGGCAATGTAAATTTAAACATCTCCTTTTCTGATGCTTCTCTAAATTCAATCTCCGAAATTTCTTTAAGTCCAGGAGAAACTGCAAGTTTTTTGGTAAATGTCAAAGTTCCCGTAGGGACAACCGTAAGCAGATGGAACTGCACTGAAATAACTGCAACAGCTACAGCTTGTTCTTCTTATAAAGTTAGTACAATTCTACATACTTTAGTTAGTGATCCTAATCAAGAATAATTGTTTAAGAATCCATACTTCTAATACCTAGGTTATTCACCTTAATATAGTTAAAAAATGAAAAAAAATTTACACTTCAGCAATTATATAGAAGGATTAAAAAAAGAATTATTTGCAATTCTTTTAATTCTGTCATCTGTACTAGGTTCTGCACAAACAATTACCCCTACAAAAACAGTTACGGTTAGACCAGGTGTTTGTGGGAAAATTGATGTAGAATTAAAAATTCAAGGCGCCAATCCAGTTTCAAGACCTCTTGAAGTAGTTTTAGTCATCGATGTTTCTGGGAGTATGGGTGATGGTAATAATCCAAAACCTTTAGCCCATGCACAAGATGCAGCTATAGATTTTATAAATAAAACTTTTCTAGCCGCTAATAATCCAACTGGAAAAAACAAAATTTCCATAGTTAAATATAGTAATACTGCCACCATTGTAAAACCATTAACCTTATCAACTGGCCAAGCCGATTTGATAAGTGCAATAAATGCATTGACTGCAAATGGTAGTACTAATATTCAAGATGGTATTAAAAAAGCAGACGATGAACTAACAGCTCATGGAACATTTGATTGTGTAACCTCTAGAAGTATTGTATTATTGACAGATGGTGTTGCTAATAGAACTGGTAACGATCAATCTTGCACGGCAGGTCAAGGTGGTAGCTGTATCCAATCAGCTATAACGGCTGCAACTGATGCTAAAACAACAACTGTATCAAGTGTTGTATATAATAATCAAATATTTAGCGTAGGCCTTTTTGGTGCTATTTCCGGTACTGATCAAACTAATGCTGAATATACTTTAAACAATATTCAATCCGCAGGAGCATTTTTTACAGAAAGTGGTGCAGATTTGACCGGTATATACTCAAATATATTTACACAACTTTCTTGGGTCGCTCAACAAATTTCGGGCACCCCATTTGACAAAGAAACTGTAAGTGCTGATTTTACAATTGGAGCTATTACCCCTTCTAAAGGAACAGCATCAGTTTCTGGACAAGTTATTTCTTGGAATATAGATTTTTTGAATGTTGAAACTATTACATTAAAATATGAATTGACTCCAAAATCAAATGTCTGTGGTACAAAAACGGTTAGTACTTCAAGACTTGATTATAAAAATTCAGCATGTACAAATACATTCTTGGACATTGCAACACCTTCCACAAATATCCCCTGCCCTTCTGTTACTTTAGCTTCGCAAACTAATGTGAATTGTTTTGGAGATACCACCGGTGCAATAACAATTAATGATGCCACAGGAGGAACAGGCCCTTATACTTATGCATGGAAAAAAAATGGATCAGCGTATGCAACCACTCAAAACTTAACTGGATTAGGATCTGGCACTTATACTGTAATTGCAACAGATAAAAACGGCTGTGCATCAAGCGAATTATCAGTTACTATTACTCAACCAAATGCGGGTTTAAGTATAGCCGTGACCTCTCAAACCGACATTAAATGCTATGGCGATACTACTGGCGCCATCGACTTGACTATCTCTGGAGGAACTTCTCCTTATACTTATACTTGGAAAAAAGACGGAAACGCAATCGCAGCCACAACTCAAGATTTATCTGGAATTGGAGCCGGAACATATGAAGTAACCGTAACCGATGATAAAGGTTGTAAAGCAATAAAATCGATCACAATTACTCAACCAAATGCGGGTTTAAGTATAGCCGTAACCTCTCAAACCGACGTTAACTGTTATAACGATACCACTGGAGCCATAGATTTGACTATCTCTGGCGGAACTTCTCCTTATACTTATACTTGGAAAAAAGACGGAAACGCAATCGCAGCCACAACTCAAGATTTATCTGGAATTGGCGCCGGAACATATGAAGTAACCGTGACCGATGATAAAGGTTGTAAAGCAATCAAATCGATCACAATTACTCAACCAAATGCGGGTTTAAGCATCGCCGTAACTTCACAAACCAACGTGAACTGTTATAACGATACCACTGGAGCCATAGATTTGACTATCTCTGGCGGAACTTCTCCTTATACTTATACCTGGAAAAAAGACGGAAACGCAATCGCAGCCACAACTCAAGATTTATCTGGAATTGGAGCCGGAACATATGAAGTAACCGTAACCGATGATAAAGGTTGTAAAGCAATAAAATCGATCACAATTACTCAACCAAATGCGGGTTTAAGTATAGCCGTAACCTCTCAAACCGACGTTAACTGTTATAACGATACCACTGGAGCCATAGATTTGACTATCACTGGAGGAACTTCTCCTTATACTTATACCTGGAAAAAAGACGGAAACGTGATCGCAGCCACAACTCAAGATTTATCTGGAATTGGCGCCGGAACTTATGAAGTAACCGTGACCGATGATAAAGGTTGTAAAGCAATAAAATCGATCACAATTACTCAACCAAGTGCGGGTTTAAGTATAGCCGTAACCTCTCAAACCGACGTTAACTGTTATAACGATATCACTGGAGCCATAGATTTGACTATCTCTGGAGGAACTTCTCCTTATACTTTTACTTGGAAAAAAGACGGAAACGCAATCGCAGCCACAACTCAAGATTTATCTGGAATTGGCGCCGGAACATATGAAGTAACCGTGACCGATGATAAAGGTTGTAAAGCAATCAAATCGATTACAATTACTCAACCAAATGCGGGTTTAAGTATAGCCGTAACCTCTCAAACCAACGTTAACTGTTATAACGATACCACTGGAGCCATAGATTTGACTATCACTGGAGGAACTTCTCCTTATACTTATACCTGGAAAAAAGACGGAAACGCAATCGCAGCCACAACTCAAGATTTATCTGGAATTGGAGCCGGAACTTATGAAGTAACCGTGACCGATGATAAAGGTTGTAAAGCAATAAAATCGATTACAATTACTCAACCAAATGCGGGTTTAAGTATAGCCGTAACTTCACAAACCAACGTGAACTGTTATAACGATACCACTGGAGCCATAGATTTGACTATCACTGGAGGAACTTCTCCTTATACTTATACCTGGAAAAAAGACGGAAACGCGATCGCAGCCACAACTCAAGATTTATCTGGAATTGGCGCCGGAACTTATGAAGTAACCGTAACCGATGATAAAGGTTGTAAAGCAATAAAATCGATTACAATCACTCAACCAGACGCAGGTTTAAGCATCGCCGTAACCTCTCAAACCAATGTGAACTGTTATAACGATACCACTGGAGCCATAGATTTGACTATCTCTGGAGGAACTTCTCCTTATACTTATACTTGGAAAAAAGACGGAAACGCGATCGCAGCCACAACTCAAGATTTATCTGGAATTGGCGCCGGAACTTATGAAGTAACCGTAACCGATGATAAAGGTTGTAAAGCAATAAAATCGATTACAATTACTCAACCAAATGCGGGTTTAAGTATAGCCGTAACTTCACAAACCAACGTGAACTGTTATAACGATACCACTGGAGCCATAGATTTGACTATCTCTGGCGGAACTTCTCCTTATACTTATACCTGGAAAAAAGACGGAAACGCGATCGCAGCCACAACTCAAGATTTATCTGGAATTGGTGCTGGAACTTATGAAGTGACCGTGACAGATAGCAAAGGCTGTAAAGCAATAAAATCGATTACAATCACTCAACCAGACGCAGGTTTAAGCATCGCCGTAACTTCACAAACCAACGTAAACTGTTATAATGATACCACTGGAGCCATAGATTTGACTATCTCTGGAGGAACTTCTCCTTATACTTATACTTGGAAAAAAGACGGAAACGCGATCGCAGCCACAACTCAAGATTTATCTGGAATTGGCGCCGGAACTTATGAAGTAACCGTAACCGATGCCAAAGGTTGTAAAGCAACCAAATCAATCATAATAACTCAACCAAATGCCACGTTAAGCATCGCCGTAACTTCGCAAACCAACGTAAACTGTCATAATGATACTACTGGAGCCATCAACTTGACTATCACGGGTGGAACTTCTCCTTATACTTTTACTTGGAAAAAAGACGGAAATACAATTGCCGCCACTACTGAAGATTTATCAGGCATTGGTGCTGGAACTTATGAAGTGACCGTGACGGATAGCAAAGGCTGTAAAGCAACCAAATCGATTACCATCACCCAACCAAGTGCCACTTTAAGCGCTACAGCAATAATCATTAATAACAATAATTGTATTGGTTGCAGCAATGGTTCCATTAATCTAACAGTTTCGGGAGGAACAGCTCCATATACATTCTTATGGTCAAATGGAGCAACAACAGAAGATATTTCAAACTTACCAAATGGTACATATAGTGTTGAAATTACTGATAGCAAAGGTTGTAAAGCTAATTATACATATATAATTTCTGAATCAAGTATCAATATTACCAAAGACGGAACCTATGTGGATAGTAATAATGATGGTATCACCAATGTTGGAGATATTGTCACTTACACCTTTGTAGTCACTAATACTGGAAGTGTAGACCTTACCAATGTAACAGTTACAGATAACAATGCAACTATAACAGGTGGGCCAATTGCTACACTAGCTGTTGGAGCTAGCGACTCAACCACATTCTCTGGCTCACATGTTATCACTCAAGATGATATCAATACAGGATATGTATACAACTTAGCTACGGCAACAGCAAAAGATCCTGAAGATAAAACTGTGACCGACACATCTTCAGACCCGACACCTTGTACCACTTGTCCAATCGATCCTGGGTGTCCTGATTGTACAATTACACCACTAACACAATCTCCAAGTATAAACATTACTAAAGACGGAACTTATGTAGATAGTAATAATGATGGTATTACGAATGTGGGAGACGTGGTTACTTACAATTTCGTAGTGAAAAATACTGGAAATGTAACATTAACCAATGTAACAGTCACTGATAATAATGCAACTATTACAGGCGGACCAATTGCAGTCTTAGCTGTCGGGGCAACTGACTCAACAACATTCTCCGGTTCGCATGTCATCACTCAAGAAGACATCAATACTGGATATGTGTATAACTTAGCAACGGTGACATCAAAAGATCCAAAAGGAAATCCTGTAACGGATACTTCTTCTGATCCTACGCCTTGTACCACTTGTCCAATCGATCCTGAGTGTCCTGATTGTACAATTACACCACTAACACAATCTCCTAGTATAAACATTACTAAAGACGGAACTTATGTAGATAGTAATAATGATGGTATTACGAATGTGGGAGACATGGTTACTTACAATTTCGTAGTGAAAAATACTGGAAATGTAACATTAACCAATGTAACAGTCACTGATAATAATGCAACTATTACAGGCGGACCAATTGCAGTCTTAGCTGTCGGGGCAACTGACTCAACAACATTCTCCGGTTCGCATGTCATCACTCAAGAAGACATCAATACTGGATATGTGTATAACTTAGCAACGGTGACATCAAAAGATCCAAAAGGAAATCCTGTAACGGATACTTCTTCTGATCCTACGCCTTGTACCACTTGTCCAATCGATCCTGAGTGTCCTGATTGTACAATTACACCACTAACACAATCTCCTAGTATAAACATTACTAAAGACGGAACTTATGTAGATAGTAATAATGATGGTATTACGAATGTGGGAGACATGGTTACTTACAATTTCGTAGTGAAAAATACTGGAAATGTAACATTAACCAATGTAACAGTCACTGATAATAATGCAACTATTACAGGCGGACCAATTGCAGTCTTAGCTGTCGGGGCAACGGACTCAACAACATTTTCTGGTTCGCATGCTATCACTCAAGAAGACATCAATACTGGATATGTGTATAACTTGGCAACGGTGACATCAAAAGATCCAAAAGGAAATCCTGTAACGGATACTTCATCAGATCCTACACCTTGTACCACTTGTCCAATAGATCCAGAATGTCCTGATTGTACAATTACACCGCTAACTCAGTCTCCTGGATTGGTAGTTATTAAAACCGCAACAACTGCAAGTTATAGTGTTGTTGGAGATGTAATTAATTATACCATAACTGTAAAAAACACAGGTAACCAAACATTACATCAAATAACCGTAAAAGATCCACTTACTGGATTAGACACAATTATAGCTGATTTAGCTCCAGGTGCGAGTTCAGAATATACACAAAGTTATACTGTAACTCAAGAAGATTTAAATACAGGTTCAGTTACTAATGTTGCAAAAGCGGATGGATTTACGCCAAATGAAACACCAATAAGTGCATCAGATGATGAAATTGTGAACGAAAAAACAAATCCAATTGATGCTGTAGATGATAATGCAGGTACAATTGTTGGTGTGAATCAAACTACACCAAATGTCATCAACGTTTTCACTAATGATACATTGAATGCATTGCCTGTAAATCCAGCAGATGTAATTTTAACAACTGTAACATCAAACCCATTTTTACAAATGAATCCTGATGGTTCAATTGATGTATTACCAGATGCTCCAGTTGGAACTCAAACAATGACATATCAAATATGTGAAAAATTAAACAACACGAATTGTGATACCGCTACAGTAACCGTAAATATAGAAGGACCAACCATGACAGTATCTGGGGAAGGAATTTGTATTAATGATGTTCCTTACTTCAGCTATACAACTACTGCCAATAATTTCACTCCTGTAAATGGATTGACATTGACATGGACTGATAGTAATAATAATGTAGTTGCAACAATGACTAACTTACCATTGAATGGAAAAGTACTTTGGCCAGGAGCAATTGTTGATGAAAATGGTAATGGAACCGATTGGCCTGGTTGGTTATTGGTAGACGGAAAATGGATTGAAGGCCCTGATGGTTTTGAAAACCTTAGACCAACAGCTTCTGTGACATTTACATTAAATCCAAGTCAAACAATAGTAGCAAATTATCCTCCATCGGATCCATTCTGCACCTCTAGACCTACATTTAAAATTGATGCTGTAGATGACACAGCTGGGCCTATAGACGGAATAAATGGTGCTTCTAATGTTCTTAATGTATTCACCAATGATACTTTGAATACTGCGGCTGTAAATCCTGCCGATGTTACTTTAACTTTAGTAACACCAGATGCAACAGGTTATATGACAATGAATACAGATGGATCTATAGATTTAAAAGATGGCACGCCAGCTGGAACATATACCTTAGTGTATCAAATTTGTGAAATTGCAGACAATGGAAATTGTGATACTGCGACTGTAACTATAACTGTAATTTGTAATAATACTACAAAAATTGCCGGTATTGTTTTCAATGCAGGGACTAACACTCCTCTAGCAAATGTCCCAGTAACGTTAGTTCCTCAAGGAACAACAACTGGCCCAATACTAATTAGAATCACTAATGCTCAAGGCTATTATAATTTTACAGGAATGATTCCCGGTGATTATTTAGTGCAAGTACAAGATGCCAATTTAAATAGTGCCTATCAATTATATCCAATAAATTCAAGTTTATTCTTTACAACTTTAGAAAACTGTATATATCAAACACATGATTTTGGATATGACAAATCTGATTTGCCTGTATTAGGAGACTTTGTTTGGTACGATGCAAACAACAATGGAATACAAGACGAATGGTTTGATGCCAACAATGATAATTTGGTAACTAAAAACATACCTGATGCCAATGGATCATTTGATTATAGCAAATGGGAATGGATTGACCTTAATGGTGATGGTAGCTATCAAGGTCCAACGAATGTTGGGGAATTGAATGCGGCTGGTTTTGGTAACGCAAAATCTTCAAATATATTTGTAACAGGCCCTAATGATTACGCTGCCAGTGTTATTATTGGTATTCAAGGTTTCTGGAGAAACAGACCGCCTGTTGGAGCATTCGGAGACTATAAAGTTGAACTAAAAATGGATGCCAACTTAGAAGCGCAATCTTCAGCAATGGGTGCTACAGGATTAGTAAAAGTTTTACCAAGTACAACTAAAAATGGAAAATCTCCAAAAACTGATAAACCAGCAAGCTTTGAAGTTTGTGGACCTACAAATGCTAATCCACAAACGGCTGTTGTAAGTGCTGATAACCAAGTTCATTTGGATATCGATTTTGGTATCAGTTGTAAAATGTTTGCCGACATACAACCGACCGCTGACCTCTTTAGTGTAACGCAATGTACAATTGGTGATGCAATCCGAAATGCTTTAAGCAACGATTTATTGAATGGTTCACCAGCAAATTTGAGTGATTTTAAATTCAAATTGTTAACTGCACTCGGACAATACATCAAAATAGATGAACAAGGAAATGTAACATTCATAAAAGGAGTAGCAGCAGGACAATACACTTTTGACTATCAAGTTTGTGAAGCTGCAAATCCTACAAACTGCGGTACATCAACAATCACAATCAATGTTGCTGCAATTGAGCCTATAACAATCACCAGCCCTGCATTTTGTAATGCTGATACAACTCCGATTGATTTGACAAAATTATTACCTGAAGGAATACCAACAGATGGAACTTGGATCAACACTGATAATGTGGGAGTATTAAACGGGAATATTCTAAATGCTTTTGGAATACCTGTAAACACATACCATTTTGAATATAAAGTTGCAGGTGATTGTCCAAGAAGTCTAATCCTCATAATGCCAATTAATGATGATTGTAAAGTGCTTCCTTGTAAAACTATAATTGTACACAATGCCTTCTCTGCTAATGAAGATGGTCGAAATGATTATTTCCAAATTGAAAACTTAGAAAACAACGATTGCTATAAAAATATAAGAGTTGAAGTATTCAATCGTTGGGGAGTTTTAGTTTTCGAGAAAGACAATTATAATAATGAAGGTAACGCATTTAGAGGAAGATCCGAGGGAAGAACAACCATTAATAAAAACGAAGGTTTGCCAACAGGAACATACTTCTACATCATAAGTTACGACACCGTTGATGGCCTTGGCAAAACACTAAACGTTAAAAAAGATGGATATCTCTATTTAGTAAAATAAATAGGAATTGAAAATGCTCTGAGGATTGCCTCTTCAGAGCATCTTCAACTATCTTTTATAAAAAACAATACTATTAATAAATAAATCCTCAAAACTATGCTGTTGAAAAATAGCCAATTTAAACCAACAAATAGCTAACTATGAAAACAAAATTATTTTCAATCGTTATGATGTTTACAGCCATTGCAAGTTATGCGCAACAAGATGCTCAATATACTCAATATATGTACAACACAATAAATGTGAACCCTGCATATGCTGGTTCGAGAGGTGCCTTAAGCTTTTTCGCTTTGCATCGTACGCAATGGGTTGGCCTTGATGGTGCTCCTATAACCAATACATTATCTGTAAACACTCCTTTCAACAATAGCAAATTAGGATTAGGTGTTTCTATAGTAAATGACGAAATTGGGCCATCAACTACCAATTCCATATCGGCTGATATATCCTACACTATTCCAGTTTCTGAATCGTATAAGTTGTCATTTGGTGTGAAGGGAACCGCAAATTTATTTAGCATAGATGTGAATAAATTAAATCCAAGTGATCAAACGGATCCCCAATTTCAAAATTTTGACAATGAATTTTCCCCAAATATTGGAGCTGGTATTTATTTACATTCACATAAAGCCTATTTAGGATTTTCAATTCCTAACTTTATAGAGACAGATGCATACAATGATAATGATGTAGCTATTTATAAAGAAAAAATAAACTATTATTTGATTGGGGGATATGTTTTTGATTTAAACCAATCAATAAAGTTTAAACCTACTTTCATGACCAAATTAGTGGAAGGTTCCCCTTTACAAGTTGATCTTTCAGGTAACTTTATGTTCAACGAAAAATTTGTTGTTGGTCTGGCCTACAGATGGAGTGCGTCAGTGAGCGCGATGGCTGGTTTCCAAATTTCAGACGCTTTCTACGTTGGATATAGCTACGATTTTGAAACTACTGAACTAGATAATTACAACTCTGGTTCTCATGAGATTTTCTTACGTTATGAGATATTTAAGAAAAATAACAAAATCACAACACCTAGATTCTTTTAATCCTATAATAGTTTTAGTCTATTAATGAAAAGAGTCAGCAAATAGTAATTACATCATAAAAAGTGTTTACTCTTAAAATAAATGTCATGAAAAATCAAATACTTCTTTACACGGTAATTATAAGTTTATTTTCATTCAATAGTTGGACTCAAAAAAGTACGGGTTCATTAAATGAAAAAAAAATAGGTGATTCTACAAATAGTTTAGCAATGGATGATAAAATTTACCATCCTAACATGAAAGTGAAATATTATCATGTAGAAGAAACCGTCCCCATGAAATTTGGAGGTTACAAAACAGTTTATGATGTAAGTAACCCAAAACTAATTCGAACATATGATTTAGGTCCAAACAGCAAACGAATTGTTACACCTGTATTTAAAGAAGGGCTACAAGATGAAAAAACTATTCTAAAATCGGATACAACATTGAAAACTGAAAATGCAAAAATTTCAATTTCCGATGCACCAAAAAAAGTAGATTCGTATGCTTATATAGATATTATTAAAACATATGAAAGAGTTGCAGAAAAAGGATATGAATCTATTGATATGTTAAAAAAAATGGGAGACTCCTATTTTTTTAATGACGAATTAGATAAAGCTGAAAAATGTTATGGCAAACTATTTAGTAAAACATCGGATTTAGAACCTGAATATTATTACCGCTATTCTATTGCGCTAAAATCGATTGGAAAAACGGATAAGGCCAATGAATATCTAAAAAAATTCAATCAATTATCTAGTAACAATACTCGATGAAAAACTCTTATAGTAATCAAAAATATTATTAAAGATTCCTAAAAAATTAATATTATGAAAAACATTACAGTAATTTACTTAGCAATACTTTACTTCTCTTCATTAAGCAATTATGCCCAAAAAGCTAAAGTAGCAAATGCGGATAAAAAATACGACAATTACGCCTATATTGACGCAATAAAAACATACGAAAGAATTGCTGCAAAAGGATATCAATCACCTGATATGTTCCAAAAATTGGGTAATGCATATTTCTTTAATTCTGAATTAGATAAGGCTGCTAATTGGTATGGCCAGTTATTTGCTTTAACAACAAATGTTGATCCTGTATACTATTACAGATATGCCTACTGCCTAAGATCTACAGGTGATAATGAAAAGGCAAATGAAATGCTTAAAATCTACAATGAAAAATCAGACAATGCCAAAAAAGGAGAGCTTTATATTCAGGAAGTAAATTTCTTAGATGAAATAAAAGAAAATTCAGGACGATATAAAGTTAAGGACGCTGGAATTAACACTAAATATTCTGATTATGGAAGTTCATTCTACAATGAAAATAAATTAGTTTTTACTTCGTCAAGAGATACAGGAAGCTTAGGACAAAGAAAACATACTTGGACAGATCAGTATTTTACAAATTTATATGAAGCTAACTTAAGTGGTGATTCATTAAAGGCTGAAAAAGTAAGCAAATTTTCAAAAGGTGTGAAATCAAAATTTCATGAAGCCAGTGCAATTTTTACAAAAGACGGCAAGACTATGTATTTCACCAGAAATAATTATTTGGAAGGAAAAAAAGGAAAAGATGATAATAAAGTTACATTGATTAAATTATACAAAGCCAGTTTTGGAGACAAAGATTGGGGAAATGTTACTGAGTTGCCATTCAACAGCAACAATTATAGTACTGCTCATCCCGCTCTTAGTCCTGATGAAAAAACATTATATTTTGTCTCAGATATGCCTGGAACCTTGGGAGAATCAGATATTTTTAGAGTTAGCATAAATAGCGATGGTAGCTACGGGACCCCTCAAAATTTAGGACAAACTATTAACACCGTAGGAAAAGAAACCTTTCCGTTTGTGAGCGATGAAAACGAAATCTATTTTTCTTCCGATACGCATTCTGGACTTGGAGGTTTGGATATATTTGTATCAAAAATTAATCCAGACGGAACTTTCGATGAGGTGCAAAATGTGGGTGCTGATGTCAATTCCCCAAAAGATGATTTTGCATATTTAATAAATACAAAGAATAAAATTGGTTTTTTCTCTTCCAATAGAGATGGTGGGAAAGGATATGATGATATTTATCAATTTTTAGAAGTAAAACCTCTTTGTAAACCTGAATTAGGGGGAGTTATCTCAGAATTGGTTTCAGGACAGGTACTTCCAGATTCCAAAGTAACACTTTATGATGATCAACATAAAATAATCAGTAGTGTTCAATCTGATTCTAATGGTAATTATTCATTTACTAATTTAAAAAAGAAAAAAACATATAGTGTAAGAGCTGAAAAAGGAGATTATACAACTGTAGAAAAAACGATAACAATAGCCCCTACTCCCGATTGTAAAACTAAATTGGATTTAGCTTTTGAAAAAGCGCTATGCAAAGTGGCGGTTGGTGATGATTTAGGTAAATGCTTTGGAATTAAATGGATCTATTTTGATTTAGACAAATCAAATATTAGATCAGAAGCCGCTCTGGATTTAGCTAAAATATTAGACGTAATGGCTGAATATCCAAACATGAAAATTGATATCCGTTCACATACAGATAGTCGTGCTTCTTTTAAATACAATGAAGGATTATCTGAAAGAAGAGCCAAATCAACCAAAGATTGGTTAATCAAAAATGGTATTAGTCCTAATAGACTAACCAGCAAAGGTTATGGAGAAACCCAATTAGTTAATAAATGTTCCGATGGAATAGAATGTACTGAAGAAGAACACCAACAAAATAGACGTAGCGAATTTATCATTACTGCTCTATAAAGAGATCTTCTTTTAAACAAAAAAAACTACCATTAAGGTAGTTTTTTTTTGTTTTTTATTCAGTTTTGAATTTAAATCTTAACAAAGATATTTGTATAATATTTTTTACCATTTGCTGGATTTTCTCTGATTGAAATTCCAAAATGTGTAAAATCACCTTCTATATTTTGTTTATGTCCTTCGCTTTTTAGCCAAGCATCAAATGCACCTTTGGCACTATTGTAATTGTAGGCTATATTTTCACTTACATTTTTTGCATGCAAAACTTTTATAATATTTGCTGAACGTGCATCAAAATCATCATGATTCACTACATTATTGGCAATCATATAATTATCATGCTCTTCGGATTTATATGAAATATGATTAATTTTTTCCAACGCATTCAAACCTATACTTACTCGGTAATTGTTGATCAAAGCCATTGTTTCTAATTCAACCGGACTATAATCATAGTTCAAAACAATTGGAGAATTTTCGGAAGTTTCTCTTGTTGTAGCACTGTCCTCGGCAGTACAGGAAACCATAAAACACAAAACTGCAGCAAAAAAAGACAAACGAAGTAATTTCGAATTCATAAAAATAGTAGTTTAAGTTTAAAGTAGATTGGGGGCAAACTGCTTTAATGTTAACGGTTTAGGTTGAATTTTAATCCAAATAAACTCACTAAACTTAAAAGTACCAAATAAAATCGATGAACTACATAAAAATTGCAAAAGATAATAGCGTATTCTTACATTATGGAGCAAGACGAGAAATTTTCCATGAAAAATCTTCCTGAAGCGTATAGCGAATCCTATCATGCAAACGATTGGGTCTTCCTTGCCAAAACTCTACTTCTAAAGGTGTTACCAAAAAACCTCCCCAATGCTTTGGTCGTGGAATTTCTTTTCCTTCAAAATCTTTCTCTAATTGCTTTAAATTTTCTTCAAGATAGTCCCTTGAGGGCACTACCTCACTTTGATTGGATACTATGGCCCCTAATTTACTTCCATCTGGTCTTGACTCAAAATATCCGTCTGAAATATTCTCGGAAGTTTTCTGGGCAATCCCCTTTATTATTACCTGTCGTTCCAAGCTTTCCCAAAAAAAAGAGAGACAAATTTTGGGATTATTAATTATAGCCCTACCCTTTTCAGAATTATAATTAGTAAAAAAAATAAAACCTTCTTCATTGAATTTCTTCAATAAAACAATACGTGATTTCGGATATCCATCCAATCCAATTGTAGAAACTGTCATAGCATTGACTTCTCCACTTTCATCAAAATCTTCTTCTTCGTGAAACCATCTATTAAAAAGATTTATAGGATCTTCCGGAATGGTAGATTCTAATAATTCACTTTTCTCGTATGATTTTCTATAGCTACTTAAATCCTTCATTTTTTTTAAACTTAAAATTTTCTAAAATGGTTATTCAAAATCGAAGCTTTTACCATCTTCTGCCAATAGTACCTCTTTAAAAATGGTTTCAGCTTCTTTTTTAAACAAATCAATACTATCGTAACGAGTAGAATAATGTCCTAAGATCAATTGCTTAACATTGGCTTTCAAAGCAATTCTTGCTGCCTCCTTCGCCGTTGAATGCATCGTTTTCATTGCTAATGCTTCTTCGGATTGCAAAAATGTAGATTCGTGATATAATACAGTAACATTTTCTATTAAAGGAATTATATCCTCACAGTATTTGGTATCCGAGCAAAAAGCATAACTCAAAGCGGGAATTGGATCAAAAGTCAATTTAGCATTTTCAACGATTCGGCCATCTTCAAGTGTAATGTCTCTTCCATTCTTTATATTCTGATAATAACATGTATTAATCTCATAATCATGGACAGCGTTCAAATCGAGTCTGCGCTCCCCCATTTTTTCTTGAAATAAAAAACCATTGGTGTAAACACGATGCTTTAATGGAATCGTTTTTACGATTACTTTATCATCTTCATAAACGATTTCACTTTCCTTAGATTGCAATTCATGAAAGAACAATTGATAATTAGTCCATGAATTTGATAATTTTAATTGCAAATCAATTATCTCTTTGATCCCTTTTGGACCATAAATATGTAAATCTGTAGTCCGCCCTAAAAGAGCAAAAGTGGATATCAAACCAATTAATCCAAAAAAATGATCCCCGTGCAAATGAGAAATAAAAACATGATTGATTTTTGAAAATTTCAATTTGTTTTTACGCAACTGAACTTGGGTTCCTTCTCCACAGTCAATCAAAAAAAGTCTATTTTTAATTTCTAGAACCTGTGAAGTGGGATTGGTTAAAGTACGGGGGGTAGCGGCATAACAGCCTAAGATGGTAAGTTTCAAATTTAGTTTATTTTGTTATTTGTTTAAATTGTTTAATCCTTCAAGAGTTTAAAATTGTTTAAACTGGCACTATTTATTCGTTCCAAATATCAAACGATTAAGCATAAAACGATCAAACTTTTAAACCATTTTAAACACTTAAAATCCTAAATCTCTTTCAATTTCATCCATCTCTATTAAATCCTGTGCTTCCAATTGGGTTGGTACAACAATAATGGATTTAGGAACTTTATTAAAATCTATTTCTTCAACAACAAAAACTAACGATTTTTTTTCTTTTTTATGTATTTTGGCTAAATCTGAAAAAATCTTGATTGACTTGATATCAACTGATTTGTCATGTGAAATATCCAAAATAAGATTATGCTCTTTGAAACTATTATATTGGCTATTTACTTTTTCCAAAAATTCCACAATATCTCCTTCAGTATCTTTAATTATAATTGTATGGCCTTTTGTAGTTACTTTCATTGCTTAATTTATTGAATTTTTGAAGCCAAAAGATAGATAACTGCCATCCTAATAGCAACTCCATTCTCAACTTGATTTAAAATCACCGATTGTTGTGAATCGGCAACATCGCTTGTAATTTCAACACCACGGTTTATAGGTCCTGGGTGCATAATTACAATTTCTTTATCGAGTGAATCCAATAAAACTTTATCCACTCCATATTGTTGGGCATACTCTCTAGTTGATGGGAAAAAATTAACATCCATTCTTTCATTTTGAACTCTTAGCATATTTGCTACATCACACCATTCAAGTGCTTTACGCAAATTAGGTTCAACTGTCACTCCAAGTGATTCGATATATCTTGGAATAAGTGTTTTCGGTCCACAAACTTTAACTTCGGCCCCTTGCATTTGTAAAGCATATATATTCGAAAGTGCTACTCTTGAATGCAAAATATCACCAACAATAACTACTTTTTTTCCCGTTACATCTCCTAATTTTTCTCTAATCGAATAACTGTCCAATAAGGCTTGTGTAGGATGTTCATGGGCACCATCACCTGCGTTTACAATACTTGCCTTAACATTTTTTGATAAAAAATAAGCCGCACCAGGATTCGAATGTCGCATAACTACCATATCCACTTTCATCGAAAGAATATTGTTTACAGTATCTATTAATGTTTCTCCTTTTTTTACCGAAGATTGTGCTGCCGAAAAACTAATAACATCAGCTGATAAACGTTTTTGAGCCAATTCAAATGATAATTTTGTTCGTGTACTGTTTTCAAAAAAAATATTAGCAATTGTAATATCGCGCAACGAAGGTACTTTCTTTATCGGGCGATTAATTACTTCTTTAAAATGATCGGCAGTTTCAAAAATCAGGTTAATATCATTTTCATTAATATATTTAATACCTAATAAATGATTTACACTTAATTCGCTCATTATAGTTTAGATTTTCAGATTTTTATAATTATTAATATGGAGTTCCGTTTTATTTTTGAATTTCCAAATCTAATTGGTCACTAAATAAACACCATCTTCTCCATCTTGCTCAGCCCAACAAACTTTCACCTTTTCACCATTAATCGCATCAACTTGACGACCACGATAATCTGGCTGAATGGGTAAGTCTCTGCTAAAACGACGATCAATCAATGTCAATAATTCAATTCCAGAAGGCCTCCCAAAAGATTGGATAGCTGTCAAAGCAGCACGAATACTACGTCCTGTATACAATACATCATCAATGAATATGACTTTTTTGTCTTCTACTAAAAAATCAATTTGTGTTTTATTGGCTTCCAAAGGCTTATTGGTTCTTCGGAAATCATCTCTAAAGAAAGTGATATCCAAATATCCTAAAGATACATTTGGTATGTGATATTCTTTTTCTAATAATTCTTTTAATCGTTCTGCCAAAAAAGTTCCTCTAGGCTGAATCCCTATCAAAACAGTATCAGAAAAGTCAAGATGTTTTTCAATTAATTGACAAGCCAAACGATTCAAAATAATATTGACTTCTTTTGAATTGAGTAACACTTTTTGATTCATATTTAGCAATTATTTGTTTTTAAAAGATTTACGGCATCTTTAGTATTATTTTTGAAATACAATATTTAATATTAGCAATTTCAAAACATCCGTAAGTTTGGTTAAGCAAATATACAAATTCCGAATTAGGATTTATTCATTGCAACACCAGAAAAATTATTTCTTTTTTTTCTAAAAGAAATCCATGTTGCCTTATGCCAAATATACTCCAATGGTCCTTGCTTATGAGTTTTTAACCACCAAGTACAAAATGATAATTGCAAAACAAACAAAACTATTCCGATCAGTAAACAATAAGTAGCTCCTGTATATTCAACAAGTCCCAATCCGTATCGGTAGTAAATAAAGGAACCAACGATAGACTGCATGATGTAATTGGTCAAACTCATTTTTCCGAAAGGAATCAGTTTTGACAAAAGATTATGAATCGATTCTTTTTGATAAATCAAAATAAATGTGGACACCAAAACAATCATAAAAGCAAGATTTGACCAAGATGTTATAATCACCGAAAGACTACTCATAGTCGCTTTTCGAACTATCATATCTGGTAAAAAAGTCTTTAATGCAAATAATGGTAAAAAAAGAACAATGGCATATTGCAAAGCTTTTATCCAAAACAAATTACTTTCGGTCGATGCAATAAAAAGTTTTCTGCGTCCAACTAACATACCCAACATAAATAAGGCAGGAGCTTGAAAAAAACGTCCATTTTCCCATGACCAAGCAACTGATGCAAATCTCCCAATATTGAGATTACCTATCGCATAGTCCATAAAAGAAGTGCTTTTGAGATACTCGCCCATCATTCCAAAATAATGATCTGATAAATTTGGCATTGGAACATATTCTGGATGGAATAGCATATAAACGAACTTTGTCCACTCCAAAGGCTGTAACATCAAAATAACCGCAGTAATAAAAACAGCTTTATCATTCCATTTACAAACAGGAATTAATGCAAGTCCCAAAACGGCATAAATCATTAATATATCGCCTTCGTAAAAAATTGTATTTACAAATCCAAAACCTAACAATAGCAATAAACGCCATATAAATCGACCTCTAAAATCTTTTCCTTTTTTCTCCTGATTATCATTTTGAATATAAAAACTAAAGCCAAAAAGCAGTGCAAAAATGGCATACGATTTTCCTCCAAAAAGAAAAAATAAGGTTTCCCAAATTACTTTGTCCAAGACTTTCATCCATTCAGGTAAGGCTTCCGGAAAATAATAGTAATCAAAATGTTCAATATTATGCAATAACATAATAGACATAATTGCAAATCCTCTCAAGGCATCAACAACTTCTACTCTTGGTGTTTTAAAATTAAAAGTACTCTTTGACATAGACACGGTAAAAAAATGAAACAATTATTTTCTCAAAAGTATCTTAATTTTCTATAAATAACTAAAAATTAATTTTTAAATTCATTATAAATAAAACACTCATTTTGAACATTATCGCCCAAAAAAAAAGCTCCTACATTTATGTAGAAGCTTATAATTTATTGAAACTTATTTATTCTTATGAATACATTTTAACTCTTAATTCTTGAACTTTTTCATCATCCAAATATTCATCAAAAGTCATGTAACGATCGATAGCTCCGTTTGGTGTTAACTCAACAACACGATTACCTACGGTTTGGGCAAATTCATGGTCATGTGTTGTAAAAATAACTGATCCCTTAAAGTTTTTCAATGAATTATTGAAAGCAGTAATCGATTCCAAATCCAAGTGATTGGTAGGTTCGTCTAACATCAAGATGTTAGCACGCTCCATCATCATTCGGGATAACATACAACGAACTTTCTCTCCTCCTGATAAAACTCTACTAGTTTTTAAAGCTTCTTCACCTGAGAAAATCATTTTCCCAAGGAAACCTCTAATAAAGACTTCATCACGTTCTTCCTCTGTTTTTGCCCATTGGCGTAACCAATCAACTAAAGTATAATCATTTTCAAAGAACGAATGATTATCACCCGGCAAATATGCCTGATTTGTCGTAACACCCCAATCAAAAGTACCTGAATCTGCAGTTTGATTCCCGTTTAAAATTTCATAAAACGCAGTCGTAGCTCTAGAATCTTTAGAAAAAAGAACAATTTTATCTCCTTTTGCCATATTCAGATCCACTCCTTTAAACAAAGTTTCTCCATCCACAGAAGCACTCAAATTCTGAACGTTTAAAATTTGATCCCCAGCTTCACGATCCTGATCAAAAATAATGGCAGGATAACGACGGCTAGAAGGTTTTATCTCTGAAATATTCAATTTAGAAATCATTTTTTTACGAGAAGTAGCTTGTTTTGATTTGGCTACATTCGCAGAAAAACGACGAATAAATTCTTCTAATTCTTGTTTCTTTTCTTCAGCTTTTTTATTTTGCTGTGCACGCTGTTTAGCCGCTAATTGACTGGATTCATACCAAAAAGTATAATTTCCTGAATAATGGTTTATTTTACCAAAATCAATATCCGAAATATGTGTACAAACTGAATCCAAGAAGTGTCTATCGTGAGAAACTACAATTACTGTATTTTCATAATTTGCCAAGAAATTTTCCAACCAAGCTATGGTTTCAAAATCCAAGTCATTGGTAGGCTCATCCATAATCAACAAATCTGGATTTCCAAACAACGCTTGTGCCAAAAGAACTCTCACTTTGATTTTCCCCTCCAAATCACCCATTAATGTATAATGGTTATCCTCTGAAATACCAAGATTAGAAAGCATTGAAGCAGCATCAGAATCGGCATTCCAACCGTTCATCTCTTCAAATTGCACTTGTAACTCCCCTATTCTATCTGCATTTTTATCATTGTAATCCAAATAAAGGGCGTCCATCTCTGTTTTTACAGCATATAAAACTTTATTACCCATCATCACAGTTTCCAAAACTGTATGTTCGTCAAACATATTGTGGTTTTGGTTTAAAACCGACATACGTTTTCCTGGTTCCAAATGTATATGCCCCGAAGTAGGATCGATATCACCTGCAATTATTTTAAGAAAAGTTGATTTTCCAGCACCATTGGCTCCAATAACTCCATAAATATTTCCGTGTGTGAAGGTTGTATTTACTTCGTCAAACAAAATTCGTTTGCCAAACTGAACTGATAAATTATTGACTGTTAACATGAATGTCTCTTTATTAAAATTTTGCGCAAAAGTACAAAAAAATAATGACTTTTTTTATTCAAAAAAAACCTGATAAAATTCCATTAGGTTATCAATATTATATTTTTTTTTACATTTAAAATATACCTATTCTTATCGTAAAAGCGAAAAATGACCTTTTGTAAATCTTCCGTCAGATAAATATAAAGTGTACCAATAATCGTCAGCTGGTAAAGGAAGATTGTTAAACGTACCATCCCATCCTACGTCTTTTGGTGAAATTTGTTTTAGAAGTTTACCAAATCGGTTAAATATATCGATAATTGCATTTGAATTTGATGGAGTGTTTAAGTCCCAAATATTCCAATTGTCGTTTATACCATCTCCATTTGGAGTAAAGTATTTTGGGGCACCTAAAACAGAAATTGTCTTATGCAGAATACCGCAACCATTAAGATCTTTTATGTACAAATCGTGGATACCTGTGGCAACATTTTCAAAAATGGGGGAAGCTTGATAATTTTCGGATATATTATCTAAAGAATACTCATAAATTCCTTGCCCTAATGCGGAAATAGTAACTTTTTTTACTTCGGTAAAATCGTCTATTATAATTTCATAAATCTCAGCAAGTTCTGAGTTCTTCACAGTAAATATCCGCTCTCTTGTACATCCGCTTTGATTTTTAACGACAACCGTGTAGGTTCCTGCTTTATTAACATCTATTTCAGAAGTTGTTTCTCCGTTTGGAGACCATTTGTATTGGTAATTAATTAAATCTACGTTGGAAATTCCTGTATTTAATTTTATTAAATCTTCTGTTTTATTTAAACATAAATACAATGTTTCATTTTTTTCAAGATTAGGCAAAACAGCCACTTTTAACTCAATAGTATTAATACCAATGCAATCGTTTTCATTTTGGACTCTGGCATAAACCGTTTGCTGATAGGGCTGCGTATTTGTAAAACTTGCAGCTATTGGATTTTGAAACAATTGTGCATTTTCTGATGTTAGAAAATAAGTGACTTTGTTTCCGTTATTTTCGAAGCCTGCGTCAGCTAGATTAAATTTCACAATACCATCGGATATGGCATCATCATCACATTTTTCTATTGTTTGGGTTAGTGTAATTCCTTTTTTTACTTTCAAATCTACTGTTGTAAAAGCATAACAAGCTGTAGTTTTGTTTGTTACTTTGGCAATTATTGTTTGTGGATTTGTGCTATTGGTGTACAAGAAATCTAAGGGATTTACATCACTTTGAGCATCTGAATTGTTAAGGTAAAATTTTACAGAAAACAGAGAATCTTTTAAAGTCAATGCTTCCGATGCTTCCAAGAGATTAAATGTTTTTATATCACTTGGCACATTACCAATATCACATTGTGTTAACTGTACAGGTTTTACATTCGGAAGTGTTTTATTTATTATTAATTTGAAAGGCTTAAAAACACTGCAAAGCGATTGTGTATCCAATATTTTAGCATAAACAGTTTCTTCTTGATAAGCCTCTTTGTTTACATAATCTTTTGGCAATGTTATCATATCATTTGCCGCGGGATGATAGGTTACAATTCTGTTTGGATTATTGTCTTGTAATAACAAATCATTCTCTGCCAAATTGAAATGTACAAACCCCGTTTGACTTACATCACATCCAGCAACATTTAATGGAAAAGGAGTCTGCAATGGCTCTACCGTAAAAATAAATTCCTCAACTACAAAACATTTTGAAACAGTATTGGTTAATCTAATATATCCCTTTTGTGGACTTTCGGTGTTTCGAAATCCATTAGGAAGCCTTCGGATGTCTTTTATTGCATCCTCACCTCTTATGTAAAAAGAAGCTTCAACATTATTTTGGTTTCCTACAGCAGTAGCAGCAATTTCATTTAGATCAATATTTGTAATAAAATCATTTACACCGTCCGATTCACAGATTTTCGCACCATAACTACCAAATATTTTTGGCGTTTTTATCTCAGGAGGAGCGTCTATTGTTGCAGTACCATTAAAATCAATTGAAAACTGATTATAAGGAGCCCCGGCATCCATAACAACAATATAATAACTTTCTCCTGCTTTTACGTCTAACATTTCAAGAAAGCCATTCCCTTCGTTAGACTGCCTACTAACTCCGTAAGCACCTGGAATTAATCCAGTTTTGTTTTTTGTTGAAAACATTTCTAAAGGTGAAGTATAAGAGCAACGAATGGACTGCCCGATATCGCCACAAGTAACGTTTGGACCAAAAACAAAAAAGTTTAAATCTGCTTTAGGATCTAGACTTTTGGGAGTCAGTACAAACCCAAAACTTCCACCTGTTACAATAGTTACTTTTAACCATATCATTGGAGAATGAACGTAATTTCCGCAACTTACATGACCATTAAATTGAGAATCATCTGGATATGTTTTTATTACTCCTGTAAAAGTTGTATTGCCACATATAGTAAGAGCACTGGCACAATCTCCTTGTGAAAAAGACATTTGACAAAATAAAATGCAACAAAATGCAACTATTTTTTTGATGTGTATCATTAGCAAATTAAGTATTATAACACGTTTAATCCTACTAGCAAGCAAATGCTTCAAAAAAAACCTGGCAACGAATTACCAGGTTAAAATATTGTTTTCACATAAAAACAATAATAATTCAAAATAAAAAAATCATATTAAAATATAAATAACCAAACTCAATCTTAACGATTACAACTTTTATTTTTGAATTTAAATTAAGCTTGAACTAACTTTTTCAAGCTATTATATACCGCTAATTCAACATCGGCATGTTCTTTTGAATTACATTTCTCCAGTAATTCATTCAATGCAGAAGCATCTATACTTTGTTTATTTATTTTAAGCAAAAGTTGCTCAGAAATATTTTTTAAACTTTCAGACAAAGGCAAAAGTGGCTGAACTAAAGGCGCATTATTGCCTAAAGCTGTTAAGTCAGTATGCATTTTAACCCATTTACTTAAATAAGCAACAAGAATGCTTTGATTTTCATTTGTTTTATTGTTTAAATAATTAGTTACTGCCAAACCAAATCCGAGCGCATCGGATGCATCTGGAGTACAGGCATCAGCAAATAATGTCAATGGTGAATACATTTGGTATTCTGTACCTCCTTTATTTCTTGAATATTGTTTAATTGGCTCACAAACATTTGACAAATCAAGTAATGCCTCATTTTTTTGATTGTTACTGATGTTTCGCAACAATCCCTCTTTACTCTTTAAATGTGTCAAACCCAGTTCTTCCAATCGGAATGAAAATGTATTCAGTCTTTTACGCAAACTATTGATATCTGTAATATTTTCATTTGACCAAAAACGTTCGGCTATGGCTGCAGTTCTAGGCCAAATTCTGGAATCAAGAGTTTCTGGCGTTACCAATTCAGTCCACATAGTAGCTTCACCACCCAAAATTCTAGCTTTTTCTTCATCTGTCAATACGAAGTTTTTAGGCATTGGATCTACTGAATAATGATCTTCAACCCCAAAAACCAAGTCGATATAATATCCATTTGATAAGACCGTTTTGTAGCCACCTTTTGCAGCATCAGCAAGAGATTTTCCAGCAGGCTGTCCTTCATTACTACCTTTCCACGAATGAATGATAGCATCTTTGGACATGTTTTTAGTCATAATTTCTTCCCAGCCCATTAATACTTTATTGTGTTTTTTGAGCATAGGAATCAATTGCATCGTAAAATACGTTTGCAATTCGTGGTTGTTCACTAAACCATGTTTCTTTTTGAATTCCTGAATTTTAGGGTTTGAATCCCAGTCTTTCCCTTCGTTTTCATCACCTCCTATGTGAAAAAATTTTCCAGGAAAGAGCGGACAAATTTCATCAAAAAATTCATTTAATAATTGATACGTTTTTGGATTTGAAGGATCCAACGTTGGAGAAAAAATCCCCGCATTTCTTTCTATACTATATGACTGTATTTGCGTGAACTGTTGTCCTTTTTCACCTGAATTTAAATTCAAATTGACAACTTTACTTCCTATTTCCGGATATGCAGTCAAAATAGCCGATCCATGACCAGGCACATCTATTTCTGGAACTACTAAAATCCCTCTATCTGAAGCGTATTTTACAACACTTTTTATTTCTTCTTGGGTATAATAATTTCCATCCGATGCCATTTCAATAAGTTTTGGATGTTTTTTCATTTCGATTCTCCAACCTTGGTCATCCACTAAATGCCAATGAAAAACATTCATTTTTACCGCTGCCATTCCATCTAGATTCCTTTTAATTACATCAACAGGCATAAAATGTCTGGCAACATCAATCATTAATCCTCTCCAAGTAAATCTTGGAAAATCCGAAATTTTGGAAATGGGAAAATAAAAAGAATTACTGTTGTTTTGCAATAGTTGAAGTAAAGTTTCCAACGCATGCAAAGCACCAACATCTGTAGTTGCATTTATGGTAATCTTACTCGGAGTTATATCCAACAAATAACTTTCATCTTCATACAATTCGATTTTTCCAGCTCTAACACAATTGATTTGTAATTCGGCATCAGGAACTTCATTTAAACCTGTTACAAAGCCTTGATTAAAGAACAAACCCGTTCTTCCATCCAATCTTCTTAAAAAATTTGTCGCACCAATAAATATCCTTGAATTTGGAGCTCCAGTGATATTTACCTTGAATTTTTTTGTCAAAGGAAACGCACCTTCTGAAAGCGAAATGTTTTGAGGCCACGGCATAATATTTAATTGCTCTTTATTAATTTGAGCTGATGAAATAATAGAGGCAAATAAAAAAATTATGATGTATTTCATTTTATAAAAAAAAGATATTAAAAATCTGAACTTCGAAAAATCAGTTTAAAACAAGCACTAAACTCAAGAATTAATACATAAACTTGAGTCTAGCTCTCCAGTAAACACTCAAAACAAAAAGTGGTATTTAGTACTCAAAACGTTTAAAAGCTTCGATTGCCTCATACTCGGCAAGCCCTAATTTATCGTATAATTTTGCCGTGCTTTTATTTCGATCCTCGGCTCTAACCCAAAATTCTCTTGAATCATTTCCTTGGAACATTACTCTGTCTTTTTGGGATTGGTGGTACAAAATGGCTTGTCTTTTCAACATAACTTCATCAGGACTCAATGGAACGGCCATATCAATTTCATGTATATCCCATTCATGCCATGCTCCTCTGTACAACCACAACCAACAATCGTTCATGAATGGTTTCGATTTTAATGCTTTCATGGCCGCAAAAATAGCATTCAGACATACTTCGTGTGTACCGTGCGGATCGGCAAGATCTCCTGCAGCAAATACTTGATGTGGTTTAATTCTCTCGATAATTTCCTTTACAATTGCAATATCTTCTGGTCCTAATGGTTTCTTTTGAACCATACCCGTTTCATAGAATGGCATATCCAAGAAATGAGTGTTTTCGTCTTTCAAACCGATGTATCTTGTTGCCGCGTACGACTCGCGTCTTCTAATTAATCCTTTTAATTTACGCACTTCGGTAGAATCGCTTTGACCAATTGTTTTTGAATTGATTGAATCTATTACAGCTTGAAAATTGATTCCTGATTTATCTTTTTCGACAAAATCATTGCACACTTCAGCAAACTTCAATGCCTCATCATCAGTAACCGCAATGTTTCCAGAAGTTTGATACACCACATGTACATCGTGACCTTGCTTTATTAATTTAGCAAACGTTCCTCCCATCGAAATAACGTCATCGTCTGGATGCGGACTGAACAGAATCACTCTTTTCTTAGCAGGATTCGAGCGTTCCGGTCTATTACTGTCATCTGTATTCGGCTTTCCTCCTGGCCACCCAGTAATGGTATGTTGCAATACATTAAACATATTGATGTTCAAATCGTAAGCCGAACTTCCTGCTGCCAATAAATCGGACATTCCATTGTTGTTGTAATCTCTGTCAGTCAATTTAAGGATTGATTGATCGGTATGTTGGCAGAGCCAAACAATTGCTTTATTTTTCAACTGTTCCGTCCAAATACATTCTCCAACTAACCAAGGTGTTTCCAATCTCGTCAATTCTGATGCTGCACCTTCATCCAACACAAAAGTAGTATTGTTATGATTTTGCAAAAATGTCGCAGGAACTTCAGAGCTGATATCGCCTTGAATGGTTCTCTTGATAATGGATGCTTTATTTTGTCCCCAAGCCATCAAGACAATTCTTTTAGAACGAAGAATTGTAGAAACTCCCATCGTGATAGCCTTTTTAGGGACATTCCCAATTCCATTGAAATCACCAGAAGCATCCACTTTGGTTATATGGTCCAAAGTGATAATCCTAGTTCCAGAATTGATGTGTGAACCCGGCTCATTAAAACCAACGTGACCCGTACGACCAATTCCCAACAATTGAAAATCCAATCCTCCGGCATTTTTAATATTCATTTCATAATCAACACAAAACTGGTTCAGGTCTTCCAAAGCAACTGTTCCGTCAGGAATATTAATATTTTCGGGTCTGATGTCAACATGATTAAAAAGATGCTGGTGCATGAAATAATGGTAACTTTGGTTACTTTCCTTCGGCATAGGATAATATTCGTCCAAGTTGAAAGTCACAACATTATCAAAACTCAAGCCTTCCTCTTTGTGCATACGAACCAATTCCTGATACACTTTTATTGGTGAAGAACCTGTAGCTAGACCTAATACACACTTTTTGTTTTTTTCTTGTTTGGAACGAATTAAATCGGCAATCTCCTGGGCAACAATTATTGAAGCATCCGTTGAGTTTTTAAAAATTACGTTGTGGATTTTTTCAAAACGGGTATCTTCAAACTGACCCGCTTTTTTGAAGCTTATGTCATTACCTATAATTGATGTAGTTCTCATGTTTTTTATAATTATATATTTTTATCTTAAGGAATAGTAATATAAATACAATTAAGACATTAAATTCTTAAATCTGAAATATTTATATCTTGTGCTTATAATTTTAATTCTAGTTTTTTTTGAAACAAAGCGAAATCAGCTTTGTTTATATATAAATTTTATTTTCTAAAAAAATAAAAAGAAATTTCAATAGTAATAGGCTCTTAAAACAAAGTAAAATTACTTTACAAATCGGAGCGATTGGTTATAAAACCTTTAAAAATCAATTAAAAAATCTTGCAACATCATTTTTCAATTCTTCATTTTTTTTATATCCAGACAGGCTTTCACCTGTCTGGAATAAAAAATAACTATTTGTATATTTTAGAAATTAGCTCCAGTAGTATCCCACCAAAGTCTGGTTCCTCCATTATCAGGCCCTCCTAATTTAGCAAGTCCTGTAGCCACACCACCAGGGTTACCGTCTTTTTCAGTTTGTACAAAATTTACTCTACGTGGACCAAATTGCGTAGTGATTGTTCCTCCACTTGTATTGTGTAACGCTCTGAATAATTTTGGATATCCAGTTCTTCTGTATTCTGACCAAGCTTCTTGACCTTCTGGGAAGTTAGCAATCCATTTTTGAGTAATGATTTTTTGCAACTTTACCTCATTTGCTGCTGCACCATCCCAAGCAATAGTAACATTATTCACTGCTGCTCCATTATTAGCAGCATCTTTAACGTCAACAAAATCTTTAGCTGTACTAACATTATCAGCTATATAAGCAGCTGCTCCTGAAGCTCCATGTTGTGTAAATGAAGCTGTTATACCCGCTTCATATAAAGCTTGAGCAGTTCCACCCATATTCCAACCTCTTAAAGCACCTTCAGCTCTCAAGAAATAAACTTCAGCAGTAGTCATTAACACTTTTTCATTTGATCCAACAATTGAACCAATTTCAGACATACCTGTACGATCAGACTTAGCTATCATATTAATACCTGTACGAACTCCTCTGTATTCGCCAGGAAAATCAGCAGATTCTTTAAAGTATTTAGCAAGTCTTGGATCAGAGTATCCATTCATAATTGATTCCATATCAGCAGACATTCTAATATCTCCCCATGCCGAAGAGATTGTTAAAATTGGATCAATATAATTAGGAATAATAACTTTAGCGATATCAGCATTTGTAGTCATTACACCAAAAGGATGACTAATTGCTTTTTCCGCTTCTGTTTTAGCCAAGGCTGGTTTAATTTTAACAATTCTCATAGCCAAACGCAAACGCAATGAATTTGCATATTTAACCCATTGTTTGTAATCACCACCGTAACCACTCATGTCTGTACTCACAAAAGTTGAAGCTTCACCAGCATTTACTCTTTTAGTTAATTCTGTAACAGCAAAATCTAGTTCAGAAAACATTTTAGTATATACTTCTTCCTGTGAATCATAAGGAATTGTAGCGTCTGTAGTTCCAAATTGAGAATATACAATTGGTCCAAAGACATCTGTAACCCTGTGCATTCCTTCTACTTTCAAGATCAAAGAAATTGCATAAAATTGATCGTATTTTCCTTTGGTTCTTTGCTCAATTTTAAGTGTATTTGCCATTACATCTGTATAAGGCAAACTCCAGATAAAACCATTCCAACCATCAACAAGATTGTAGTTTGAGTTATCTCCTGCTGCTCCTTTAAAAGGTGTTGGAGTAGCCATATATCCTGACCATATATCAGCATTAAGATTTTGTTGCAATTGGTATTTCCAGTGTGTTGTATTGAAAATCCCTGTAAAAACAGTACTGAAAGGAACTTTTACATGATTAAAATCCTGCTCAAGGTCTTTAGCGGTAATCCCAGTTGGATTCGTGTTCGTTTCGTTGAAATCGCTTGTACAACTTATTGCGGCAAGCAATGTCGCGCATATAGCAGTTGTTTTTATTTTATTTAGTATCATGATGATATAGATTAGAAAGTTACATTTAAATTAAGACCGATACTTCTTGTAGAAGGTGCTGCATAAACATCAATCCCTTGTAAACCATTACCTGTACTCAAAGAAATATTTGGGTCAAATGGTGCATCTTTGTAGAAGAAGAATAAATTTCTACCCACTAACGATAAATTAGCTGCTTTGAAAATTTTGCTGTTTTTAAGGTCAAATGTATATCCAAAAGCTAATTCTCTTAAACTTACATTTGTAGCACTATAAACATACTCTCCAGTTATACCAGCTCTACCACCAACTTGACTATAGTAGCTCTCTGCATTATATTTGCCAGCATAAGCTTGTCCTGCTTTTGTTGTTCCAGGAGCATAAACAGCATTAATATCTACACCACCAGCATCTCTTGCATCTCCGGTTGTTTTAGAAACACCAAATTGATCATTTACTGCTTCAGTCAAGCTCATTACATCTCCTCCAAAACGTCCATCAATTGTAAAGTTTAAGAAATAATTACCCAATTTGAATGAGTTATTAAAACCTAACATATAATCTGGATTTGCATTTCCTACTTCCTCGAAATCAGTTTTTTGAATTGAACCATCTTCATTCAATAAAACTCTACCTTCAGCATCTTTCTTAAGATTAATCCCTTCAATAACTCCAAATGGACGACCATTTATTAATGAATATCTATAGCTGTTAACTCCTGGTTGAGTCAAAATAACTGTACCTCCCAATTCTTCAGGTAATCCAGAAACTTCATTGTTATTTTTTGAATAGTTTAAAGTAGCGTCCCATTTAAATTTATCATTGTCTATAATTTTAGCATTAACTAAAATCTCAATACCGTTATTTTTAATTACACCACCATTATAAGCATAATTTTGGTATCCTTCAGCATTTGTAGCTGGAGCAGGAATTGTAAGCAATTGATCTTTGGTCTTATTATTATAGTACGTTAATTCTATTCCAAATCTGTTGTTAACAAATCTCCATTCAGTACCTAACTCATAAGAATCTTGACTTTCAGGTTTCAAATTTGTACCTGGTCTTGGACCAACAGTTGGATTGATATTTTGTGGATTTGCAGCTGAATATGCAGAAGTTGGAGAAGTATAGAATGCTGGAACATCATTACCAACTTGCGCATAAGAAGCACGAACTTTAGCAAATGTAATTGCTTCTGGCATTGTAAAACTTTCAGAAATAAGCCAAGTTGCTCCTACAGAAGGATAGAAGAAAGACATGTTTCCAGTATTTGCCAATGTAGAAGACCAGTCATTACGTCCTGTAATATCTACGTACAACATGTTTTTGTAACCAAAAGTAGCTGCTGCAAAAACAGATTGTTGTTCTCTACGGTATCCGTAATTTTGATAATTACCAGTGTTAGAATTAAAATTATGAAGTGTAAACCAGTTTGTAATCCCTAAACCAGATGGATCAGAATCTAAAACTGTTTCATCATTAAGTGAAGTTTTTGTAAAACTGGTACCTACATTTGCAAAAAATGTTAAATCGTCACTGAATTTAGTGTTAATTGTAGCAATTAAATCACCATAATTTTGTGTGCTCACATCGTTAATATTGATGTATCTACCATTTGGATGTGATAACGTACCTTGTGTAGTTGCATAAATCTCTTTATCAAATTCTGAAGTAATTCTATCATAATTATATCTTGATCCAATAGAAAGCCAGTTGTTAACTTTGTAATTTAATCCAATAGCCCCATTCATATATTGACTACCATCTTTAGATTTATTACGATTCAATCCCCAGTATGGATTTTGTTCGATGTCTCTGTCTGTCATCCAATTTTGAGCCATCAAATTTCTTGCTGGGTCAAATTTTTCGAAATTATTTTTATATTCGTTAAAATCATATCCTCTTGGCATCAAGTAAAGACCTGTAAGCGGATTAAAATACAAACCACTAGTAGGTCTGTTTGTTACATATTGAGAAGTATAATTTGCATTAGCATTTACTGTCAATCTGTCTCCAAAGAATTTTCCCATTTGTCTGATGCTAAAGTTGTTTTTACTCAAACTGTTAGTTGGTAAAACACCATTAGAAGAAGTATTGGCATAAGATATATTTGTGGCAGAATTTTGAGATCCTGTAGAAAAACCAAAAGAAGATATTTGAGTTACTCCCGTGTCAAAAAAGTCTCTTGTATGATCCGGTGTACTTTGTGCAGCTCCCCATGATTCATCTGCTCCTGGTTTAGCGATGTAAGAAGTTTGAAATTTAGGTAAATAAGCAGCTGTTTCAACTGTAGTATTTGAAGAAGCTCTAAAAGATGAAACCCCTTCTTTTGCTTTTTTAGAAGTCAATAAAATTACACCTCTAGCACCCTGGCTACCATATAAAGCCGTTGCAGAAGCACCTTTAAGCACTGTCATTCCTTCATAATCATCTGGGTTCAATAAACCAATAACATCGCCCCCATCACGGTTACCACCTTGAGTAGAACCAAATGAATCGTTTGGCTGAATAGAAGATATATTCAACATTGGTACACCATCAACAACATATAAAGGGTTGTTGTTTGTAGTAGATGAATTTCCACGAATAGTAACTTTTGTAGAACCTCCAGTACCACCAGCACTTTTAGTTACGGCAACTCCGGCAATTTTACCAGCAATTGTGTTCATAAGATTCGGATCCTTCGCTCTAACAAGATCTTCTCCTTTTAACTCTTGCGCAGAATAGGTCAAAGATTTTTTAGATTTCTTGATCCCTAATGAAGTTACAACCACCTCTGTCAATGCAGTAGAAGCTGCTGAATTCAACTTTACATCGATCGTTGAAGACTCTCCTACTACTACATTTCGCGTTTCATATCCTAAGTATGAAATCACTAATGTAGCACCAGGCTTAACCTCAATTGTAAATTTACCGTCAAAATCTGTTGAGGCGCCATTGGCTTCGCCTTTTACGTTAACATTTGCACCTGGTATCGGAGTACCCGTCGCATCTGAAACAAAACCATTGATTTTTTTTACCTGCGCAAGGGTTACTTGCGTCGTAAAAATAATCATCACGATTAAAAAAATTTTTCTCATTTTTAAATTATTTTTGTTAGTTATAGGGTAAAATTATTCTTAACGTACTCTTTAAAAAAATAAATTAAACCAACAGCATTACTTTTTAAACGAACGACATCTTTTAATCAACAATACGTTTTTCGAAAACGTTTTCTAAAATATATTTTTAGCTGTTTTTCTCATATTTCAACATTTTTTTCATCAAAATGCTTTTTTTAATGACAAAATGATTATTGTTGCAAAACAAAACAGCAAATAACTCTATTATATATATTTCTACATATAACTGTAATAAATGAAAAAAATAAGCTTTGAGATTAAACTTATTAATCACGTATGGTTCTGGGGAATCTGGTTTTTTCTTAACTTTTTGCGTTGGGGAGCTTACTTCAATGATTATAAATATTCCTTTAAGTCGAATCTATTAGAATACGCGCTTCACATACCTTTTGTATATTTCAATTTGTTAATACTCATACCTAGGTATGTATTAAAATCAAAATATATTAAATATACCATTTCCCTATTAGCAAGCTTAGCTGTCGTATACTTATTAAAAACAGTAATGACGTATTATATAATTTCAAAAAATATTTGGCCGGAAGCCAATAGAGACTACAGACCCTTTGAAATCAACCATATTGTCGCAGTTACTATTGGAGAAATATACGTCCTTGCAATTGCATCTTCTATTTATTTAATGCTAACTTGGCTTAGGGAAAGAGATCGCAACAAAGCGATAATGGAAAATCAAAATAAAATAAAATTAAAATATCTAAAAAATCAGATTCAGCCTCACTTCTTTTTTAATACTTTGAATAATCTGTACGCGCTTTCATTAGAGTCTTCGGATAAAGTTCCAGATGTTATCATAAAACTTTCCAATTTAATGGAATATGTTCTATACGATATAAATGACACTAAATTTGTGCCTTTGATAAATGAAATCGATTATATGCAAAATTATATCGAAATAGAAAAATTACGATTTGAAAATGTAGAAGTTGCAATAAATCTTGAATCCGATATTGATAATATTAAAGTCCCTCCATTACTTTTTATTTCACTACTAGAAAATGCCTTTAAACATGGAGGCGCAAACAATGAAAAACTAAAAATAAAAATTAATTTTAGAATTGTCAATTCAGATCTTGAATTTGAAATAATAAATAATTTTGTAATTTCACCACCTTTAAAAACAAAAAAGGGAATTGGTTTGTCCAACACTAAAAAAAGACTAAAACTAATTTACAAAAATAATTTTATCATAAACCAAATGATAAAATTCAATTTTTATATAATCAAAATACAAATACCTTTATATAATGAAGATTAAATGTGTAATAATTGACGACGAACCTTTAGCTATAAAAGTATTGCTCAATTATTTTGAAAATTTTTCAGACTTTGAGATTATCGGTACATTTAATAATTCATTAGAAGGACTCGAATTCATAAATTCAAATAGTGTTGATGCCGTATTTCTAGATATCAACATGCCTATGATGACTGGTTTTGAATTAATCAGTTTGCTTGAAAACAAAACTCGAATCGTCATTACAACGGCTTTCAGGGAATTTGCCGCCGAAAGTTATGACTTGGAAGTATTGGATTATCTAGTAAAACCCATTCCGTTACCTCGATTTATAAAATGTATTCACAAAATTGAAGCAGAATACAATTTAAAAAATAACATCAAAATTGAAAACCATCGTATTGAACCACACATTTTTATCAAAGTCGATAAAAAAATGGTAAAAATTAATATCGATGAAATCCTTTTTGTCGAAGGGATGAAAGAATACATCAAAGTGGTCACTCCCGAAAAAACTTATATCACCCATAAATCATTAACTTCATTGACAGAAGAATTACCAACTGATCGATTTATGCGTATCCACAAATCATATACTATAGCTTTGAATAAAGTTAAATCTATTGAGGGGAATAGAATACAAATTTCATCTTATACAATTCCTATCGGCCGAAATTACAGTAAAGAAGTTAAAAGCAAAATCTTGGAATAATTTCTGCATATAACCTAGACTTTAACTCAATAAAAAGTAATAAAATCGCCATTTGTTGACGAAATAATGTCGTTTATATAAAAGTGAAAAACTTTATATCATAAAATTTTTTTTTGAAATTCTTAACAAATATATTTACAGTCTTGCAGCATCAAAAAATTAATAATAACCAAAAAAAATTAAATTTTTAAAAATTATGAGTTCAGAAAATTCACAAACCAAATGGGGACAATTTATCCCCTTAGTCATCGTATTCTTCTTTTGGGGATTTGTTGCTGCAAGTAACGATATTCTTATCCCGGTTTTCAAAAAAGCATTTGATTTAACACAAGGTGAAAGTCAACTAGTAGCTTTTGCATTCTATATAGCATATACTGTTGGTTCTCTTATTTATATGGGAGTTTCTTTTTTAATTAAAGAAGATTTAGTAAACAAAATTGGATATAAAAATGGATTATCATTAGGATTACTTATATCTGCTTTGGGTACACTTTTATTTTATCCAGCTGCCAATACAGGTTCCTTTACATTAATGCTTGCTGGACTTTTTATTGTTGGATTGGGTTTCTCTCTGCAACAAACAGTTGCAAATCCATTGGCAATTGCTTTAGGCCCAATCAAAACAGGTTCACAACGTTTAACTTTAGCTGGTGGGGTTAATAATTTCGGAACTACTATTGGACCACTAATTGTTAGTTTTGCAATTTTTGGCTCAAGTGCTAGTGGTAACACCAATGCAAGTATTGAAAGTGTAAAAATTCCTTACCTCGTGTTAGGATTTGCATTTTTGATAGTTGCTATTTTATTAAAATTCTCATCATTGCCAGAGCGACCAGAGTTAATTGAAGAAGATGATTCTAACGATAAAGCTTCAGTAAAAACATCAGCATTGCAATATCCTCAATTGGTAATGGGGATGATCGCTATATTTTTATATGTTGGTGTTGAAGTATCTACAGCCAGTAATTTACCGGCTTACATGGAAAGCAAATTAGGCTTTTTAACCAAAGATGTTGCCCCATACATATCTTTATATTGGGCAAGTTTAATGATTGGTCGTTGGACTGGAGCAGTTGAAGCTTTTACAGAAAACATGAGCTTACTAAAAATATTGAGATTTCTAGCGCCTTACTTAGCATTTGGAGTGTTTTTAGCAGTAAATGCAATGGCAAATCACGATTTAACTCCTTTTTATATCTACGGACTAGTAATCTTAGTATTAATCGGAGCAGATATGGCTAGTAAAGGAAATCCTGCCAGAATGCTTCTGATTTTTTCAAGTTTAGGTATTTTGGCTACTGCTGTAGGAATAACAACTAGCGGAATGATTAGTGTATATGCTTTTACAAGTGTAGGTTTATTTTGTAGTACTTTATGGCCATGTATCTTTACTTTAGCAGTAAGTGGATTAGGTAAACACACCAGCCAAGGAAGTAGTTTCTTGATTATGATGATTATGGGTGGTGGTTTTGTTAGTGTATTTCAAGGTAAAATTGCTGATTTCGTTGGAATACAAAGCAGCTATATCGTTGGTATCATTTGTTTCGCTTATCTTGCATTTTATGCTTGGAAAGTAAGCGGTATTTTGAAATCACATGGAATTGATTTTGATAAAAAAGTATCTGGAGGACACTAAAGAAGTTTTCAGATTTTAGTATACAGTAAAATGAATTCAAAAAATCCCATTCTAAAACAGAATGGGATTTTTTTTATAAGATCAAATCACTGAGAATCGCATATATGATTTTCGTTTGAACATAGAATCAAATATTGAATTTTTGACCATTTTCAGCAAAAACAAAAAAGTCCCATTTCATTGCGAAATGGGACTTTTTTTTATTAGTTCTCTCGACTGAATTCTGCAGTCTGAAAACTGAGTACTTTTATTACTTGTTTCCTTTCTCGAAATCAGCAACAAATTGTGCCAAACCGATATCAGTCAATGGGTGTTTCAATAAACCGTAAATTGCAGATAATGGCCCTGTCATTACATCAGCACCGATTTTTGCACAGTTTACGATATGCATAGTGTGACGTACAGAAGCAGCCAAAATTTGAGTTTCATAACCGTAGTTATCATAAATCTCTCTGATTTCTTCAATCAAAGCCAAACCGTCTGTAGAAATATCATCCAGACGACCAATAAATGGAGAAACATAAGTAGCACCCGCTTTGGCTGCCAATAAAGCTTGTCCTGCAGAAAATACTAAAGTAACATTAGTTTTAATTCCTTTATCAGAAAAATATTTAGCCGCCATAACACCTTCTTTTGTCATTGGCAATTTAACCACGATTTGATCGTGCAAATCAGCTAATTCTTCACCTTCTTTAATCATTCCGTCGTAATCCAACGCATTCACTTCGGCACTTACATCTCCTTCAACCAAATTACAGATGTCGACATAATGCTTCAAAATATTGTTTTTTCCTGTAATTCCTTCTTTAGCCATCAAAGATGGATTAGTAGTAACTCCATCTAAAACACCTAATGCTTGTGCTTCTTTAATTTGAGCTAAATTAGCCGTATCAATAAAAAATTTCATAATATAATATATTTAATTGTGTTCATTTCTTGGGCGTGTTTGCCGAAAAAGCAAACCAGGCTTTCCGCTATATCTTTTATTTTTTAAAGAAAAAAATAAAAGGATGTCGCTTCAATCCTTCACGCAATTTTTTTGCAAAATTACAACTTATAATTATCTATCAGAATTCTTTTTATTTAATTCTTTTAGTTCATCTCTAATTTCTTCAAGAACATTAAGCATGTCTGCGTTATAAAGTTCTGAATTATTTATTCTGTCACTCAATGATTTCAAAATTTTTCGAATAATAAACCAAGAAACTATAATGATTAAAACCCATAAAATAATTGGCAACATTTCGGTATTCATTTCCATAATTTTATAAGTTATAATGATTCATAAGCATTTTTTCATATACTTTATCTGGAAGTATTCTTTTCAAGACAATAGAGAACTTTTGCATAAAAGCACCAACTTTATAATGAATTTTTGGCTTTGAATTTTGAATGACGGCATAAACTGCTTCAGCCATTTCATTAGGATTGCTTCCACTGTCCACATGCTCGTCCATAGTTTTAAGATTATTTCCGTAAGGTATTTCATAAGCAGAACCTTTTATTACAGGAGCATGAAAACGTCCCGCCGCAATATTGGTGGCAAAATCACCAGGTGCAATATTTGCAATTTGAATACCAAATGACTTCACTTCCATGCGTAATGCCTCTGTAATTAATTCCAAAGCCCCTTTCGAAGCCGAATAAATACTACGATAAGGCAAGCCCATATAACCAGCAATTGAGGTGATATTTATTATTAATCCCGATTGCTGCGAACGCATTTGTGGCAAAACAGCTTTCATCACTTCAATTGGACCAAAAAAATTGGTTTCAAAATTATTTTTGATTTCCTCCATCGGAATTTCTTCCAAAGGTCCTGTTATACCAACCCCAGCATTATTAATCACAACATCCAGTCTTCCTGAAATCTCTATAATTTTATCAACAGCCGAATGAATGGAATCTGCATTTCTTACATCCAAAGTAATTAAAGGAAAAATCGAATTAAGAACTCGTTCAGGATTCCTGCTCGTGCCATACACCACAAATCCTTTATGATGCAAAAATTCCCCGATAGACTTCCCAATTCCCGAAGAACCTCCTGTAATTAAGACTACTTTATTCATTAACTATAAATTATGGTTAGGGTAAAAATAAAAAAATCCTCCCGAAGGAAGACTACTTTTGTATAATTCTTGAAAAGAATATGAAATAAAAAAAATGGCAAGCGATCTACATCGCACCGCTCAACCACGTACCCTTGCTATGTTCCCATCCTGGGGGAGTCTGCAGGAGCTGGTCGTGTAGGACTTGCCGGTGCAAATATACAATCTTTTTATATTTTTGCAAGGGCTTTGCCTCTTAAAATTATCGTTGTATATTGGCTTTTTAAAATTTCAAAACTATGAAAAACTATAACTTCCTATTTATCATTTTCTTAGGAATCATTTTATCCAATTGTGGAAACACAAAAAATGGTGAAAATTCTATATTTACCTTTGATAATTCCAATTATAAGGCACATTATATCTCTGATGATGCTATTTCGTTGGGTATTTTAAACCCAAATTCTAAAGAAATTGACAGTATTGTCTATTTTGTAAACGATAAAAAAGTAGGTTTCAAAAAAGGAAATGAGAAACTAAACTTCAACTTGAAAGATCAAAAACTGGGTTACCAAAATCTTAAAGCTTTAGTTTATTTTGGAGGTGAAAACTCTGCGGCTACAGCAAGAATTGAATTGGTTTCTAATGTAACTCCGAAATTAATAAATTATAAAATCGTAAATACTTATCCTCACGACACCGCTTCATTTACCGAAGGTTTCGAATTTCACAATGACACACTATGCGAAAGTACCGGACAAAAAGGGACATCCTATTTTAGAAAATACGATTACAAAACCGGTAAAGTTTACAAGCAAATTGATTTAGATTCGATGTACTTTGGGGAAGGAATAACCTTTATAAACGGTAAATTATACCAATTGACCTGGCAAGAAAAAACGGGTTTTATATATGATGCCAAAACATTTAAACTGGAAAAAACTTTTACTTTTGAGAAAGACATTGAAGGCTGGGGAATGACTAATGATGGTACCTATATATATCAAACTGATGGAACGGAAAAAATTTGGAAAATGGATCCAAAAACCCAAAAGATGATGGACCATATAAATGTATATTCTGGAGAATCCAAAATTAAAGCCATCAATGAATTGGAATGGATCAATGGTAAAATTTACACCAATGTTTGGCAAAAAGATGCTATTGCTGTCGTAAATCCAAACACAGGTGCAGTAGAAGGAATTTTGAATATGTCAGGTTTACGTAAATTTTTGAAAGTTACACCTGATGATGTATTAAATGGAATTGCCTACAATCCTAAAACAAAAACCATTTTTGTAACTGGTAAAAATTGGAATAAAATGTTTGAAATAACAGTTTCTGAATAAATTTAAATGACAACATTAATAGTTAATATTAAAGAACTGCTTCAAGTCCGCGAAAATTCCATTTCAAAAGTATCTGGAACTGAGATGGCTATTTTGCCAACAATTAAAAATGCTTTTTTACTTATCGAAGACGACTTAATTGCTGATTTTGGGTCTATGGACGATTTTCCTAAAATTAATGCCGATACCACTATTGACGCAACAGGAAAAACAATCCTTCCATCTTGGTGTGATAGCCATACCCACATCGTGTACGCCGGTAATCGCGAACAAGAATTCGTGGATCGCATAAATGGAATGACCTATGAAGAAATTGCCAATCGAGGTGGCGGAATATTAAATTCGGCAAAAAAACTTAACGAAACCTCAGAAGAAGAAATTTATATCCAATCAAAAGCACGTCTTGAAGAAGTAATGCATTTGGGAACCGGTGCAGTCGAAATCAAATCGGGTTACGGTCTCACCGTTGAAGGAGAACTCAAAATGCTGCGTGTAATTCAACAATTATCACAAAACTATCCGATAACCATAAAAGCGACTTTTCTTGGTGCTCACGCCTTCCCTACTGCTTTTAAAGACAATAAAAAAGGTTATATAGATTGCATTATTAACGAAATGCTTCCTGAAATTGCCAAAAAAAAATTGGCCGATTTTATTGATGTCTTTTGCGAAACAGGCTACTTTTCAGTCGAAGAGACCGAACAAATTATGGAAGCGGGAATTCAATTTGGCTTAAAGCCAAAAATTCATGTGAACCAATTCAATTCTATTGGCGGAATTCAAGCTGGTGTAAAACACAATGCCCTTTCGGTAGATCACCTTGAAATAATGAAACCAGAAGACATAGAAACCTTAAAAAATACAGAAACAATGCCGGTAGCTTTGCCTTCTTGTTCCTATTTTTTAAGTATTCCTTACACCCCAGCACGCGAAATTATTGCTGCTGGACTTCCTTTGGCTCTTGCTACTGATTATAATCCCGGCTCTACCCCATCGGGAAATATGAATTTTGTAGTTGCCACAGCTTGTATCAAAATGAAAATGACTCCCGAAGAGGCCATAAATGCTGCAACCTTAAATGGTGCTTATGCCATGGGAATTTCCAAAACCCACGGAAGTATTACCAAAGGCAAGAAAGCCAATTTAATCATCACAAAAGCAATACCTTCCTACTATCAATTGCCATATGCTTTTGGTAGTAATCTAATTGATAAAGTAATGCTCAATGGTAAAATTATTGAATAATAATTTTTAGCTTTTTAAAATATAAGTCAAAAAAGAAGGGCGAAATTCAAATTGAATTTCGCCCTTCTTTTTCAAAAAAACATGCTTATTATCTTAAAGAGAAATTAGTTGAAGAAACCAATTGATCCTTATCGAAAACATTTACGGAATACAATCCTTTAGCAAAATCTTTTCCAGCTAAATCCTGAGATACCTGAACAGTTTTGTTTTCATATTTAACGCTAGAAACAAAACTATATGACAAAGTTTTATCTCCAAAAGTAACCGTTTTAGCATCTCCTAAAACATTATTTTTACTGTCAATAACTTGTACATAATAATCTTTATCACCTGATTTTGCTATAGAATTTTCAGCGATAGTGAAGCTAATTTTAAGAACATCTGCTCTACTTGCTTTATCTGTTGCGATTTCTTTACCCGAACTTTTTAATTTATAAGCTGCAGTTTGCAAGTTCAAAACTGATAATTTAGATCCTTTATCAACTGTTTTTGCTAATTCTTCATTTTGCCCAACTAAAACTTCATTAAATTTTTGTGCTTGACCCAAAACAACAACTGTACTATCACGTTGGTTAGTCAACGTCACGTTTTGTTTTTTCAAACCTTCATTTTCTTTCATCAATTCACTCATGTGAGCTTGCATAGTACGAACCTGACTTTTGTATTTTGATAAATCACCATTAGATTTTTTTAGTTCATCCATCAAATTAACGACTTTATCCCTTTCTTGAATTAATTCCTCAGACATCGAGGTATTTTCTGCAATAGCGGCATCATAAGTCGCTTTTAGATCTTGTAAATCTTTCATAACCGATTCTTTTTCAGAACCAACTTTTACAACTTCGGTATGAACAGCTTCAACTTCAGAAGACATTTTAAAAATATAAACTAAACTCCCTACTAATAAAATAGCTAAAACTGCTATGACAGCTTTTAGACTTGAATTGTTTTTTTGATTTTCCATGTTAAAATATAATTGTTTTTTACAAATTTAATAATATATATAACGCAACTTAACACAATTATATTATTTTTGAAAAATATATTTTTTATGGAAAAACTTATTACACTCAGTATTAACGACCTAGCCAAAATCACCAATCATCGAAGTGGTGAAATTAAATTTGGTGAAAAAATACTTACAATTCCAAAGAACACTGACCCTATAGACTTTATAAAATCAAGTGAAGCCAAATTTGTCTTATTTGGAATTCCGGAAGACATTGGTGTTAGAGCTAATTATGGAAGACCTGGAGCGGCATCAGCATGGGAAAGTGCCATCAAAAGTATAGCCAATATACAACATAATCGTTTTTCAAAAGGCAACCAAATTATTGCTTTAGGTCAGCTGAATGTAAAACAAGAAATGAAAGAAGTCGAAAATCTAGATTTCAATGATATCGATGATCGTTCTAAATTAAGTCAATTGGTCGAAAAAATTGACAAAGAAGTTTCCCATATAATTTGCAAAATAATACAGTGTGGTAAAATCCCGATAGTTATTGGTGGCGGACACAACAATGCATACGGAAATATCAAAGGAGCAGCACTTGCCAAAGGAAAAGCCATAAATGCTGTCAATTTTGATGCCCACTCCGATTTTAGAATTTTGGAAGGGCGCCATAGCGGAAATGGTTTTTCGTATGCCTTTGAAGAAGGATTCTTAAAAAAATATTTCATTTTTGGACTACATGAAAATTATACTTCCAAAAGTGTTTTGGATATAATAAAAAAGATCGAAGATAGAGTTCGATACAATACTTATGATAGCGTTAACATCCGAAAAGAAAAAAACTTTGATCAAGAAATGTTAACAGCCCTTGATTTTATTAAAAATGACCCATTTGGAATCGAAATTGATTTGGATGCCATACCAAATATTGCGAGCAGTGCGATGACTTTAAGTGGTTTTTCAATCGAAGAACTGCGTCAATTTGTTTCTTTTTTCGGAAAAAATAGGAATGCAACTTATTTGCATATTTGCGAAGGAGCCCCAGACTTAGGTGAAGACAAAAACAATCATTTGATTGGGAAACTGATAGGTTATTTAGTAACCGATTTTATGAAAGCACAAAATTCAATTGTATTATAAATTTTACATTATCGTTAGCGAAATTCAAAATTAATAGGCATCAAAAATAATAACACTATCTTTGCACACTTATCTATGTACTTATTACAAGATATTTAATACAAAAAATATGTTATTCGAAGATTTATCACTTTCAAAAAGTATACAAAGAGCCGTATTTGAAGAAGGCTATACAGAAGCAACACCCATACAAGAGCAATCTATTCCAATCGTTTTGGCAGGAAGAGATTTGGTAGGTTGTGCACAAACTGGAACAGGAAAAACAGCGGCTTTTGCAATACCAATTATACATCAATTACATCGAATCGTAGGGTCATCAAAAAAAGCCAAAGTAATTCGTGCACTTGTAGTTACTCCTACAAGGGAATTAGCAGTTCAGATTGGACAAAGCTTTGACACCTATGGTAAATATACCAACTTGACACAATTAACAATCTTTGGAGGTGTTTCTCAAAACCCACAAGTAGATGCTTTAAAAAACGGAGTCGATATCTTAATTGCCACACCAGGACGTTTATTAGACCTACACAAGCAAGGTTTTATCGATCTAGATCACTTGCATACACTGGTACTAGATGAGGCCGATCAAATGCTTGATATGGGTTTTGTTAATGATGTCAAAAAAATTGTAAAGCTTACACCAAAAAACAGACAGACACTTTTCTTTTCTGCAACGATGCCAATCGCCATTCGTGAACTGGCCGAAATGTTTCTTACAGACCCTGAAACAGTTACAGTCTCCCCCGTTTCATCAACAGCAGAAAATGTAGAACAACGTGTATATTTTGTTGAAAAAACAGAAAAAAGAAACTTATTGTACCATTTGATAAAAAATGAAAATCTATCAGATGTTTTAGTTTTTTCAAGAACAAAACATGGAGCTGATAACGTGGTAAAAGCATTGAGAAAAAAAGAAATTCCTGCCGAAGCCATACACGGTGACAAATCCCAAAATGCAAGACAACGTGTTCTAGATGCTTTTAAGAATAAAGAAGTCGGAGTTCTTGTGGCTACTGATATTGCTGCTCGTGGTATTGATATTGACCAATTGCCTTTTGTCATCAATTTTGATTTACCCAATATTCCGGAAACTTACGTTCACCGTATTGGAAGAACGGGTCGTGCCGGAAATGGAGGAATTGCAATCTCTTTTTGCAGCAAAGATGAAAAAGATTACTGGAAAGACATCCAAAAATTAATTAAAGTAGATGTTCAGACTATAAATGACCATCCCTATCCTTGGCATTCTGGAAGTCCTACAGAATCTCCAAATGCTCAGAAAAACTCAAACCGAAGCGGTGGCGCACATAAATCGAGAAAATCAACAACATCAAAACAAAATAAAAAGCGCTGGTACTAAATTCTTTTTATTAGGACAATTGTAAAAAAAAACATTTTAATCTAAGATTAAAATGTTTTTTTTTGTTAACTAAATATCAAAATAAAAACATAAAAAAAGGTATTAGTATCAAACAACGCTTTTTGTTTTTAAAATAAGACAATTAATAATTTTAAATAACTGAACTACTTCAAAAGGTTTTACAATAATATCGTTTATTCCAGCCATAATTGCTTCATCCGTAATTTCGTTTTTATCAAAGGCTGTCAAGGCAATTATTGGAGTTTCGATACCTTTTTGTCTTATTCTTCTTGAAGTTTCAAATCCATTCATCAAAGGCATGTTAATATCCATTAAAATAATATCAAATTCTTCAGTTTCCAAAATTTCCAAAGCCTTAAAGCCATCTTCTACTACCACACACGAGTAATTGTTCTTCTCTATGGTTCTCTTGGTAATCAATTGATTGATAGGATTATCTTCAACAACCAACACTTTAAATACTTGACTAGAAGTCATATCTACCTGAATATTATTTATGATATCAATAGTTTTGTCTGCATTAAATTCAAAATTGATAAGAAAACTAAATGCTGTCCCTTTTCCTAATTCACTTTCAACAACAATCTCGCTACCAAAAAGTTCTAATAATCTTTTAACTATTGGCAAACCTAAACCTGTCCCCTGATAATCTAATTCCTTTCTTCCTACTTGAACAAATTTATCAAATATTTTTTGTTGGTCTAAAGAGGCGATACCAATACCATTGTCTTTAATTTTAATCTCTATAGAATGTGTTTTGTCTCGTATTTCAACTTGTTTGGCAATTATATTTACTTCTCCATTTTTAGTAAATTTCAAGGCATTGCTAACTAAATTCATAAGAATTTGGGCGAATCTCAATTTATCTCCTATTAGACTTTCCGGAATTAATGGATCGACATCTATATATACTTTATTGTTGTTTTTTTTAGCAATAAAAGACAATGAATTTTTTATCATATAAAATTCATCTGTCAAATTGAAAGTCAAACTATCCAATACAATCTTATTTTCTTCAATTTTATTGATCTGTAAAATATCATTAACCAAAGACAATAAATAACGTGCTGAAAATTTTAAGGAGTTTAAATGTGGACTTGAAGCAAGCTCTTTATGCTCTTCCAGTAATAAATCAGTAATACCAACAACCCCATACAATGGCGTTCGCAATTCATGGCTTATTGTAGAAACAAATTGTGTTTTTAGAATAGATGATTCTTCTGCTTTTTTATTTGCTATAATCAATTCTTCATTGGCAATCATCAAATCTGCATTTGATTTTAATCTAAACTTATTATTTTTAATCAATGAGTTCAGGAAAAGCAACAAAACAAAAATTGCGATTATAAAAAGTAACACAATGATTCTTGATTTTTTCAAACTTTGAAATTGTAAATCCTTTTCATTTTCAATTTTATCAATGGTCCTTCTGTATTCATCCAATTCAAAGTTAATTCCTTCTACATTTGCCTTTTCTAACTTTTCTTCGGCATAAATTTCATCATTGAGTTTAGTGTAAATATCTAGATTTTCATATGCTCTTTTATAATCCTTTCGTTTCAATAAAAATTTAGAATACTCCAAATGAGAAAATGACAAATCCGATTTTTCATTTAGTTTTTTTCCAAGCCGAATGGCCTCTTTAAAATAAAAATCAGCTTTTGTATCTTCATTTTTAAAATTCCAATACATGCCGTTAAGCATTTTTAATACAACAATAATTGAATTATTATTGTGCCTTTTATAATAGGCATTAATCATTTTCAAATTCCCTTCACCCTCTTGAAACTTACCGATATCAAAAAAAGCCCAAGCAATATTGAGATTAGTAAAAGCCATTTGAGAAGAATCGGGTATTTTTTTACTGTATTCTAGTGCCTTTCTATAATAAACCACCCCTTTTTCGTATTTCTTTTTTTCAAAGCAATACATATTTCCAAGATTATTATTAATCCTTTGTTTTATAGTGTCATTTTGAGTAAGATTGGCATAAATCAAGGCTTTGTTGTAGTAAAAAATAGCCTTGTCAAATTCAACTAAATCATTATAATTAGCTGCAACATTATTATAATTTTTGGCAATAAGAACATTGTCATGTATAGCTACAGCTTTGCGCAAAGCCAACCTTGAAATCAACAAAGATTTTTCAAAATTACCGGATTCGCGTAGCTCAGTAGCTTGATTTGTTAATTTATCAATTACTTTTTTGGTTGGTAATTGCGTTTGGCCAAATGCAGTACCTAAAAAACTAAACCACAAAATAATTAATAAAACTATTCTTATTCGGGGCATAAATAGCAGTTATTTCTTCAAATATACGTCATAATCTATAGATATATCACATTTTAATTCAGAAAATTTTAGAAATATAACACTAAGTTTGATAAATAAAAAAGCAGTTACATTTGAGTTGTAACTGCTTTTTTTCAAAAAATCATATATTTATATTTTTAATATTTAAATCAAATATTAATGACTTAAAATTCTATTTTAACTATTTTGTTTTCTTTCTTTTTCATCTTCCCATTTTCCAACTACCGAAGTTGCCAAAGCATTACCTAAAACGTTCGTGGCACTTCTAAACATATCACAAAAATGATCTATCGGCAATATTAACGCAATACCCTCAATTGGTATTTTAAACATTCCACAAGTAGCAGCAACAACTACCAAACTTGCTCTAGGAACTCCAGCAATCCCTTTACTGGTAAGCATAAGGACAAAAAGCATTGTGAACTGAGTAGGATAATCCAAATGTACTCCATAAGCTTGCGCAATAAAAATTGCCGCAAATGTCATATACATCATACTCCCGTCCAGATTAAACGAATAACCCAATGGTAACATAAAAGATACTATTTTGTCTTTTACGCCAAATCGTTCCAATTCTTCTGTAAGTTTTGGAAAAACAGCCTCAGAACTAGTTGTACTAAAAGCTATAACCAATGGACTCACGATATGTTTCAACAATACTTTTATTCTTTTTCCCAGAAAAAGTACCCCTACAAAAATTAATACTATCCAAAGCGTGCCAATACCAATTAAAAATGAACCGAAGAATTTGAAATAAGTAATTGCTAATTCCTGAAAATCGCGAACAGCAAATACTCCTGCAATAGCACCAAAAACTCCAATCGGAGCAAATTTCATTACAAAATTTACCATTTTTAAAACAATATGTGAAGTTCTATCCAAAAAATCGGTCACTGGTTTTGCATGATCTCCAACTGATGCAGCTGCCAATCCGAAAAATATAGAAAATACTACAATCTGCAAAATTTCATTGGTAGCCATTGCTTCAAAAAGGCTTTTGGGTACAATATGCTCAATAAAATTTTCAAAAGACAAACTTTGAGTTTTTGCCGTAACATCTGTAGCCGAAGCTAAATCGACATTAGACAAATTTAAACCAACACCCGGTTGCAATAAATTCACATACAACATTCCAATTAATAATGAAATAAATGAAGCTGTAAAGAACCAGGCTAAGGCTTTTCCCCCAATTCTACCAACCGTTTTTATATCCCCTAATTTGGCTATTCCCACTACTAAAGTTGTAAAAACTAATGGTGCAATAATCATTTGTACCAATCTAATAAAAATAGTAGCTAACATTTTTATTTTATTGCTGAATTCTTGTGCACTTTCTACTGCAATAGAGTTGTGAATAATAACACCTAAAACAGCTCCTAAGAACATCGCGGTTAAAATTTGGCCAGTAAGACCTTTAAAGAAAGATGGTTTTTTGGTTGTAATTGTAGTCATTTAATTAATTTCAAGGTTAAATCTCAATATTTAGCTCGTCAAAATACTAAGGATGCTTTGCAATTATAAATATGTTTTATTTAAAAGATAAAAATCAGCAAGAACAATCGCAGCCATAGCTTCTACAATGGGAACTGCACGAGGAACAACACAAGGATCGTGACGACCTTTTCCTGTCATTTCGGTTATATTTCCTTTATTGTCTAGTGATTCCTGTTTTTGCATTATAGTTGCTACCGGTTTGAAAGCCACACGGAAATAAACATCCATTCCATTGCTTATGCCACCTTGAATTCCTCCAGAAAGATTCGTTCTGGTAGTTCCATCAGGATTATACAAATCGTTATGTTCGCTACCTTTCATTTTAGAACCTTCAAAACCACTTCCAAATTCAAAACCTTTTACCGCATTGATAGAAAGCATTGCCTTTCCAAGTTCAGCATGTAATTTATCAAAAACAGGCTCTCCAAGACCAACAGGCACATTTTGAATTACACAAGTAACCACACCTCCTACTGTATCACCCTCTTTACGAATTTGTTTAATATAATCTTCCATTGTTGCAGCCATAGCTTCATCCGGACAACGTACTGGATTACTTTCTATTTTAGAAAAATCCAATTCTTGGTAAGGTGTATCCAAAGAAAGAGGACCTACGGCCGAAACGTAAGCATTTATTTTAATATTGGAAAGCATTTGTTTAGCAATAGCTCCCGCTACTACTCTACTGGCCGTTTCGCGGGCAGAACTGCGTCCTCCCCCTCGATAATCACGAACTCCATACTTTTTTTCATACACATAATCGGCATGACTGGGTCTGTAGTTATCTTTTATATGGGAATAATCATCCGATTTTTGATTGGTATTCGGAATAATAAAACCAATAGGCGTTCCAGTAGTTTTTCCTTCAAAAATTCCTGATAAAAATTGGACATCATCTGGTTCTTTTCTTTGGGTAACTATCGCCGATTGACCTGGTTTTCTTCGTGACATTTCAAATTGAATTGCCTCCAAATCCAGTTGAATTCCAGAAGGACAACCATCAATAATTCCTCCTAACGCTTCACCATGCGATTCTCCAAAAGTAGTTATTCTATATAGTGTGCCGTAGCTATTTCCTGCCATTGTATAAAAATTTTACGCAAATGTAAGTTTTATGAATTAAACTAAAAATTATAAATTAGTAATATTTCACAATAATTCTATACAATATCCATATAAATCAACTTGTTTTTCAGAGTAAACAAAATGTAAACTCTTAAAATGTAATTTATCTTGGATGTATAAACTTTGCCGGCTTATTTTCAATTTAAAAGAAAAATGAATTTTGATTATTTCGAAACAAATCATAAATACCTGATTTAAAAATAACTAAACACAACCTTTATTATTTTTTGTATTTTTATAGAAAGTATGCTTATTAACTCCAAAAAATAAATAGACAAATGAAAAAAAGCTACTACTTGTTATATCTGCTAATAGGTCTAGCATTTTCTAGCCAAGCGCAAGACACTATTCCAAAACAAGATAACATTTCAAAAAATGCAATAGGATTGCGATTTGGAAATAATCATGGTTTAGGAGTTGAAATCTCGTATCAAAAGAAACTATCTGTAAAAAATCGATTGGAACTTGATTTGGGTTTTACTAATGATAATAATACCGATGCCATAAAACTATCCGGAATCTATCAATGGTATTGGAATATTGAAAAGGAATTGGATTGGTTTGCCGGCTTCGGAGGAGGATTTGGTTCGTGGAATACCAATGATAATTACAATAATGGATATGGAAGTGACAATGGAATTTTTGCCGTAATCAATGGAGATATTGGTATTGAGTACCACTTCAAAGAAATTCCTGTTCAAATTGCCATAGACTTAAGACCGGAATTAGTTTTTAACAATTACCAGAAAAATGATTTTGGGATCAATGCAGGTTTGGCAATGCGATATAAATTTTAATAAAATTCTTCTTTTATTAATATTAAAGATGGATTCATTCAACTTCATCTTTGTTAATTATTAATTTCTATATTTGAAATAAGTGAAAAGGAAAGGTTATCAGACAAAGCTAACCAAGTTTTGTTGTATCGGACTGATTTGTTAGATCCATTAGAAATGCTTTTAGGAAATCTAACTTTCTATAAACTTTTAAATAGCTATCTTTAGAGCTATATTGAAATTTTTCATCAATCATAAAAAAATAATATGAAAGTAATATTTACGATTTTAATTTTAGTTTCAAGTTTAACCTCATTCTCACAAGCCGATAAAGTAATCGGGGATTATAAACTTGCAATGGAAACTAATGACAATAATACGTTTGAATATCAATTAACATTATCCCAAGATGGAACATTTTCTTTTCATTATTATTCTAAAATTATACATGGTACTCCTCCCGAGGTAAATAATTATGGAAAAGGAAAATGGACCGTAGAAAATAACGTAATCTCATTTTTTACTGAAAAGGAAAAAGACCTAGACGAAAAACATACACTAAACTTTACCAATTCCAAGGCAAGATTTATAACAAAATCAACAAGAGACAAAACTGATCGTGTAGTAGATACAAAAATTATATTCTTAAAATCCGATATCTTTTGGATGGAAAGAAAAGAGTTGCTTAAAACATTATAGCACTAGTCACAACAATCTATAAAGCAACAAAAAATCCATTCTGCGAATGGATTTTTTTATATGATTACCTTATTTAGATTAGTAAACTCAGCTCGATTAATAACCTTTATTTGTATTTATTAATGGCTTTGAGATACAAAGCTTCATAAATAGGGAGAATGTTTTTAATATCAAATTTTTCGGCTACATGTAAGGCATTCGTTTTAAATTCAGCAAGAACACCGTCTTCTTTTAATATTTTTAGAGCATTTTGAGCCATTTCATTAATCTCTCCCACATCGCTTAAATAACCGGAAACACCATCCATATTCACCTCAGGCAAACCACCCGAATTACTTGATATCACAGGAACTCCACAAGCCATTGCTTCGAGTGCTGCCAATCCAAAACTTTCTGTTTCTGATGGTAAAAGAAATAAATCCGTAAGACCTAAAATTCTGTCTATTTCATTACTATTTCCGAAAAAAATCACTTTATCCTGAATACCAAATTTTCGACACAACTTTTCAGCCTTTTCTTTTTCTGGACCATCCCCTACCATCATTAATTTGGCAGGAATCTCTTTTTGAATTTTATAAAATATTTTAATGATATCCGGAATTCGCTTTACTTTTCTAAAATTACTTATATGAGTAATTATCCGTTCATTCGGATTGGCCATAACAGAACGTCGACAAGGAACTGTTGGATCATAATTATTTTTGTCCAATTCAATGAAATTCGGAATTACCTGAATTTCATTTTTTATGTTGAATAACTTCAACGTATCGTCTTTTAAACTTTGGGAAACCGAAGTCACATAATCTGATTTATTGATGCTAAAAGTTACTGCCGGCTTGTAAAAAGGATGATTCCCAACCAAAGTAATATCGGTCCCGTGAAGTGTGGTTACCATCGGAATATCAATTCCTTCGTCTTTCAGCATTTGCTTGGCCATATAACCCGCATAAGCGTGAGGAATTGCATAATGTACATGCAATACTTCTATTTTATACAATTTAACCATATCAACCAATTTACTGGACAAAGCCAATTCATAAGGCTGAAAATGGAATAAAGGATATTCTGGAACGATTACTTCGTGGTAGTGAACATTGGGATTTAACAATGCTAAACGCACTGGTTGACTATAGGTTATAAAATGAATCTCGTGACCTCGCCTAGCTAATTCTAGACCTAATTCTGTAGCAACTACGCCACTTCCCCCGAATGTTGGATAACAAACTATTGCTATTTTCATGTATAGATAATATTTAAATTTTGGAAACATGGTATCGCCATATTGCATTGGTTTATCACAACAAACTTGTTGTTAATGGCGATTTCATGTATGATTTTTAAGTGGAACGAAATTAAGGAGATTAGGTCTCTTTTAGTATAAAATAAAGTTAAAATTTAACTTTTAAACTTCATTCTCTGAATCCGAACCGCATTCAGAATGGCCAATAGCGCCACTCCTACATCCGCAAAAACTGCCTCCCACATTGTAGCCAATCCTCCTGCTCCTAGTACTAAAACAATGACTTTCACTACAAAAGCCATTGTTATATTTTGCCAAACTATTTTTTTGGTTTGTTTTCCAATGTTTATTGCGGTATAAATTTTTGAAGGCTGGTCGTTTTGAATAACAATATTGGCAGTTTCAATGGTAGCATCACTTCCTAAACCCCCCATTGCAATTCCGGCATCGGCAAGTGCAATCACGGGCGCATCATTTACGCCATCACCAACAAAAGCCACTTTTAAATTTTGTGATTTTAATGCTTCTACATGTTCAGCCTTATTTTCTGGCAATAAATCTCCAAAAGCCAATTCGATATTCAGTTCTTTTGCAACAGCATCAACAACAGCTTGCTTATCACCAGAAAGCATAATAGTTTTGACATTTATTTTATGCAAACTTTCAATGGTAGCTTTCGCATCTTCCTTAATCTCATCTGCAATCAAAAAGTAACCGGAATAAACCTTATTAATCGCAACAACTATAATAGTAAAAGCTGAATTATCCAGTTCCAAATCATAATTGATATTGAACTTCTTCATTAAATTTACATTTCCAACTATTATTTCGGTATCATTTATTTTTCCTTTCAATCCGTGTCCAATAATTTCCTCAACTTCAGTAACTTTTAAATTTTTATCTAGTACTTTTACATATTCTACAATTGCTGTTCCTGCAGGATGTGTAGATTTTGATTCTAATGCGGCGGTATATTGAACCAAATCATCTTCTGAAATACCTACAGCCACCACTTTTTGAACTATAAATATGCCTTTGGTCAACGTTCCTGTTTTATCCAAAACAACTACTTGAATGGCTGCCATTATATCCAGAAAATTGGACCCTTTGAATAGAATTCCATTTTTGCTCGCGGCTCCAATTCCTCCAAAATACCCTAGCGGAATAGAAATCACCAAAGCACAAGGACAAGAAATTACCAAGAAAACCAAAGCTCGATACAGCCAATCACTGAACACATAATGGGCAACAAAAAACATAGGTACCAAACAAATTGCTAGTGCCAAATAAACTACGATTGGTGTATATAGGTTAGCGAACTTTCTAATAAACAATTCGGTTGGTGCTTTTTTGGCAGTTGCCTCTTGCACCATTTCCAAGATTTTAGAGAGTTTACTGTCGGTATAAGCAGTCGTGACTTCAATTTCAACAACGGTGTTCAAGTTAATCATACCAGCGAAAACAATATCATTTTTTCTCTTACTAGCAGGCTTACTTTCACCAGTTAAAGCTGCAGTATTGAAAGTAGCACTTTTAGAAAGTAATTTTCCATCTAAAGCTAATTTTTCTCCTGGTTTTAATTGAATAATTGCACCAATACCTATTTCGGATGCTTTGATTGAAATAGTTTTATCCCCTTCTAAAACAGTTGCAAAGTCAGGTCTTTGATCTAATAATAATTTGATATTGGACTTAGCCCTTTTCACTGCTAGTCCTTGCAAATTCTCACCAATACCGTAAAATAACATTACGGCAACTCCTTCGGGAAATTGTCCGATGGCAAATGCGCCTATAGTTGCAATTACCATTAATGAAAATTCTGAAAAAAATTGCCCTTTTTTAATACTTTCGAAAGTTTCTTTTAAAACGGGAAATCCAACTGGAATATAAGCAACAATATACCAGCCTATTCGAACCCAATATGTGAACCAAGTTTGAGGAAAATAATTATCGAAAACAATTCCAATCAGCAATAAGCAAAAAGAAATTACAGATGGAAAGAACATTTGAAAATAGCTCCCATCTCCGTGTGAATGATCATGATCGTGATCGTGATTGTGACCATTATCTTCACTATGATTTTCCGATCCACTATCAGTCGAACAACAGCTTGAATTTGAATTGTTATTTTTTGTGCTTCCTTTTTCTTTAATGGTACAACGCGACTCTTTGCCGTTTATATCTTGTTTTTCCATTTGCTTCATATGCAGATAATATTTGTTTTTTATAGGAACATAGCACCGCTATTCCCTATTTGCAATCGTGATTAAACAATCTGTTGATTTTATATAATTCTTTTTTTGTATTCGATAAAAAACAAGAAATAAGCAATAACGAATACTGTTGCTATAGCTGTAACCAAAAAGGTTGTATTTGCATCAAATTCATACCAAATAAATCCCGCCAACGAACTGGCAATCATAGCGCAAATACTTTGAAACGCTGAATATGTTCCAATTGCTGTTGCTGTATCTTTTTTATCGGAAACGTTACTAATCCAGGCTTTTGAAATACCTTCGGTTGCCGCCGCGTATATTCCATAAATTAAAAACAATGAAGCAATAATGTAAATATTGGTACTAAGCGCCATTCCGAAATATACTATCGAAAATAACAAAAGTCCAAAAACAAACATTTTCTTGAGCCCTATTTTATCAGCGTAAAAACCTAATGGAAAAGCGCAAAGAGCATAGACTAAATTATAGAAAATGTAAACTCCTATAACCGACGTATCATTTAAACCCGCTTGCTTGGCCTTTAGCAATAAAAAAACATCCGAACTATTAAATATCGCGAAAGCCAAAAGCCCAACCACAATTTTACGATATTGCAACGGACTCGTTTTCCAGTACTTTAGAAATGAAAAAAAAGACGTTGCCTTTACTTCTGGTAAACTCTTTTTGTTTTTATCTTTCAAAAAAAAAGAAGCCGCTATTGCTAATAAACCAGGAACAAAAGCAATATAAAAAAGTGTTTTGTATTGCTGTGGATAAAAATAAAGATACAATAATGCCAAAGATGGTCCCAAAACCGCACCAAAAGTATCCATAGAGCGATGAAATCCAAATATCTTCCCCTTAGTTTCGGTAGTTGCTTCGTCAGATAGAATCGCATCTCTCGCACCAGTACGAATCCCTTTTCCGAATCGATCCATTGCCCGCGAGAAGAAAATCCATATTGGAAATGAAAAAATAGCCATCATTGGTTTTGAAATCGAACTTAGTGCATATCCCAGTTGTACAAAAGGAACGCGTTTCCCTGAATTATCCGATAATTTCCCAAAATAACCTTTACTTAAACCTGCCAAAGCTTCTGCAAAACCTTCTAAAGCCCCTATTAAAACAATTGAAAACCCTATTGTTTTTAAATAAATAGGCATTATGGGGTATAACATTTCACTAGCAGTATCAGTAAACAAACTGATTAAAGAGAGTATCCAAACCGTTCTAGAAATATGCCTGATTATTTTCATTGCTGTACACTTAGTATGCTTAACAAAAATAGTCTTTAAATCTCTTTTTCATCCAATTGCCTTTTCTTTATTAAAATAATAAATTAAAGCATACTATAAAACACTCTCAAATTTTTAAACACATATAAAATCCATATTGATGATTATCAATTTCAGGAATAAGGGTAACATTTTTTGTTTTTTCAAAAGGGTTCCATTTAATGATTGGGTCAAAATAATAAACCACTTTTGATACTAAAATACCAATTCCTGCACCCACCAAAACATCCGATAGCCAATGCGCATCATTCATTATCCTCAAAGCACCTGTAGTCGTTGCAAAACCATAACCACTATAAGCTAACAAAGGGCTAGTGTCTTTGAATTCTTCAAACAAAACAGTAGCATTGGTAAAAGCCGAAGAAGTATGTGCAGAGGGAAAAGACTGACCATCTGGAGAACCATTTGGCCGAATTTTATAAATATGAGTTTTTAATTTGAATGTAATAAAATCAGTAATAACTATTGATAAAGTCAAATTTTTAGTTTGGTCAAACCAATGATTTTTTGCTTTTACTCCTATTACATCAGCAGCGTAAAGTTCTACTATTGGCACATACCGAGTGTAATTGTCTGCCGTTGTGCTAAAATCATCCCCAACAGCATTTCTGACACCTTCTTGAAAAGACTTCTCGAAGTTACTACTACTTATCAAACTTCCACCAGCAATCAGGGCAATCGGCACAATACTCATTTTCAGAAAACTGTTTTTTTGCTTTGATTTTATATTGATAGTATCGTTTTGCGCTTTAACAGTTATTGTAAAGGATAATAATACCATTGCTAAAAGAGATGCTTTTATTCGCATAATTTAAGAAGGTTAATTTTAATAATTATGCACTGATTGAGCATTCAAAAAACTACATAAAATGCTTAAAATGTTTTTCGTTTTTATATACTTGAGCCAACAAGCTTGGTAAAACAATCAACAGCAAAGGCATTGCAATAATAAATCCGCCAATAACTGCTATCGCTAAAGGTTGGTGTAATTCTGAACCCGTTCCAATTCCGATAGCCAAAGGCAAAAGTGCAATTATAGCTCCTAAAGCTGTCATTAATTTTGGCCGTAATCGTGTTGAAATAGAATAGACTATGGATTCGTTTACGTTTCGGGTCAATTTGAAAGTTTCTCGAAATTGAAGAAAAGTGAAAATCGCATTTTCTGCAATAATACCCACTATCATAATGATTCCCGTGTAACTGCCAACATTTAAAGGCGTCTCTGTTATAAAAAGCAAAATATAACTTCCCGCAATACCTAAAACGGAAATTAAAAGTATGACAAATGCAATTCTGAAATCTCTAAAAAGAAACAAAATAACTCCAAAAACCAATAATGAAGATGCAATCAAAATCATCAATAATTCCTCAAATGATTGCTGTTGATCCTTGTAGGCTCCCCCATATTCAATATAATAGCCGCTTGGCAAATGAATTTTATCAGTAACTTTCGTTTGAATTTCTTGCATTACGCTTCCCAAATCCCGATTGTCCAATCGTCCGGTAACTACATTCATCATTTGAAGATTTTCGCGTTCAATTTCGGCAATTCCTTTTTGTACCGAAATTGTAACTAAACTTGAAATTGGAATAGCTTGTCCGTTGGGTAGGAATATCTTGAGTTGTTTAATATCTTCCAAACTGCGCTTTTGTCCATTGGCATAAATCAATCGAATAGACGTTTGCTTTTCATTTTCTAATAAACTCCCTACCACATTTCCCTCTAAAGCAGTTTGCATTTGAAATTGCAAGTCAGTTGGGGTGATTCCATATTGTGCCAATTGCGCATAATTGGGCTGAATCGTTATTTCTGGCCCTGCCAAAACAATGCCATTAAATACGTCTGCGGTTCCTTTTACATTTTCAACAATTCCACTAACTTCTTTGGCAATTCTTTGTAATTCAGTTTGATTGCTTCCATATATTTTGACTTCAATTGGAGAAACAGAACTCATTAAATCGCCTAACATATCTCCAATAACCTGACCAAAATCAATACGCAACGCCGGCTGTGTCGCCTCAACTTTGGCTCTAATTTCGTCAATTACGTCATTACTGCTTTTGCTTCTGTTTTTCTTTAATTGAATCAAATAATCGCCACGATTGGGCTCAGTGATAAAAAAACCCATTTGCGTTCCCGTTCTACGACTGTAGGCTTCAACTTCAGGTATTTTTATAATAATTTTCTCCACTTCATTTAGCATTCTGTCCGTTTCTTCGAGCGAAGTTCCTGGAGGACTTTCGTAATCCAAAATGATACTTCCTTCATCCATTTCTGGTAAAAAGCCAGTCTCCAAGTTTGGCAAAATAATAAAAATGGAAAGAACCAAAACTATACAAAAAGCAATGCTGATAATGGGTTTTGAAATAAAATAAGCTACCCAATTTTGTGTTTTAACCTCGTGACTCTGGATTTTTTTTTGAATTCCGTTGGCTGAATTTTCATTTTTTGTAAGCAACAAATAAACCACCGGAAGCAATAACCAAGTAACAAAAAAAGAACAAATCAAGGTGATGATCATTGTATCGGTCAGTACTTTAAAATAGGAACCCGCAACACCACTCATTAATACAAAAGGGATAAAAATTACAATAGTACTAATCGATGAACCGACCATTGCTGGGAATAAGTAGTGAATAGCTTTTTGCAAAAGATTCACAGTAGGCTCCTCAGGGTGTTCTTCGTGTGTTCTGTGAATTTGCTCAACAACCACAATCGCATCGTCTATTATTAATCCCAAAGCAGCCGCAATGGCTCCCAAAGTCATAATATTAAAACTATTTCCGGTGAGGTATAATACAATTAAGGTTAAGCCTAAAGTTACGGGTATCACGATTAAAATGGTAGCACTGGCCTTAACCGATTTCAAAAACAAAACTGCTACAATGATAGCCAACAACAAGCCTAATAACAAACTATCGGTTACACTTTTGACCGCATCATTTACAAAAGTAGCCTGTTCATAAAAAGGTTTGATTTTGATCCCGTTTGGCAGAATCTTTTTTAAAGATTCTAACTTTGTATTCATATCAGTAGTAAGCGTAATCAAATTAGTATTGGGTTGTTTGATTACGGCAACCAAAATGCTTTCTTTTCCATTGGCATTAACCTTTATGTATTCTTTGGCTTCTTTGATTTCAACTGTAGAAATATCTTTCAGCGTAATAATTCCTTTGCCATTATTAAGAATTACAAGGTTTTCTAATTCTTCTTTTTTATCTACTTGTGCATCGGTGATGGTTAAATACAAATACCGATAATCCGATAGATAACCATTGGATTTAATAAAATTGGTTTGGCTTAAAATTTGTGAAATACTATTTGGCGAAATGCCTAAAGCCCTCATTTTTTCAAAATCCAACGACAGCCAATACTCTTTTTCTTTTCCACCGATGATTCTAATTTCAGAAACACCATCGATTTGGGAAAGAAAGGGTTTGATAGTGAAATTGGCAATCTTCTTTAACTCAATGGGAGACATTCCTTTGCCTTCAATCGCGTAACCAATTACGGGAAGGATAGACGGATTCATTTTTTCCACCGTTATTTGAGTATCTGGCGGAAGGTTATTTTGGATTTGGCTAATTTGCTCTTCAATACGGGTTTTACTCAAATCTATATCTGCATTCCAATCCATAAAAGCCGAAATTTCACAACTTCCGCGACTGGTGGTACTGCGAACGGTCTTTAAATCTTGTACTTTTTTGATAGCGGTTTCTAGCGGTTTAGTAACCGTAATCATCATTTTGTCTATGGGTTGCTGTCCTGCATCGGCGATGATTTTTATTTTGGGAAAAGTAATTTCTGGAAACAAACTAGTTTGCATTTTAGAATAGGCAAAAAAGCCCCCTAAAATAATCAGGAAAATAATTGAGCTTAATCCGTTTTTGTGTCTTACAAAAAAGTTGTTCATTTTTTATTTTTTTTAGCTACAGATTAAAAAATTTTAAAGGATTTTTAAGAATCTGTCAAATCATTTAAATCTATGGCAAACTTATTTAATCCTTAATCACTCTGACCTTAATTGTATCTCCTACTCCGTAATTACCCGTGAGTAAAATTCGATCTTTTACCGTTAGAACAGGAGAAAGAATTTCAACTTTATCTTCTGTTTGAATTCCTTTTTTTATCGGAATTTTGATTGCTGTATCAGCGTTTATCATTTTCATTATCCAAAAATCAGTTTCGGTTTCATCGCTTAAAACGGCCAATTTTGGCACTGAAATACCTTTAGAATTAGTCGCTTTATTTACCCGAACTTTCACGATTAAATTCTCTGGAATATCTTGTTTGCCATTTATTTTTAAAATCACATTTTGCGTTTGGGAAGTAGCGTCAACTGAAGGCGAAAATTTTTCTACAGTCGCAGTTCTTTTTGAATTGTCTGGTAAAAAAACATTTAATTGTTGACCGACCGAAATATATTTCTTCAAATCGTATGGTAAACTCAAAACAATTACAAAACTTTTGGCATCATTGATGGTAATCAAGGCATCTCCGTCCTGCACATAATCGCCTTGTTGCACATTGACCATAGTTACTGTTCCGTTGGTGTTCGAAAGCACCTTGATCGCTCCACCAAAACCCAAAGTTGGGTCTATTTTATTTACGGAATTTCCAAGGACTTTGGCTTCTCGAGTTTTTATCGAAAATAATTCCTTACCATTGACTACAAAATCATTTGTCGCCACATTTACAGAATTTAAATAGCCCGTTGCGTTGGCTTTAATGCTATTTTTCACCAAATAAGTAGCCGTTGCATTCAGGTCAATATAGCTTTGTATACCGGTGGTATCAATTGAAGTTAAAGTTACCGGAACTCGAACAGCAGTTGGGGTTTCAGATTCGGATTTATCTTTACAGGAAATAAAAAAAACTGTAATTAGCAAACCTATAGAAAATGTTTTTTTCATTATGTTAGTCATTAGAAATCCAATAATTGATTTCGTTAATAAGTAGCAATTTGTTGATTTTGTTTTGAGAAATCGAATTATTGAGCGTGATAACATTACCTATCGCGATTACAAAATCGGTGATTTGGGCATCACCTGACAGTAATAGTTTTTTGTCAGCTTCAATTAACGCATCGGTTATTTGAAGCTGAGATTGCAATTGGTTTCCGGTATCCACAGTTTGTTTCAATTTCTGATTAAGCATCAGTAATTGTTGTTGGTATTGCTTATTGAAATGGGTTTTGTAAGCCAAATTAGTGGCCACTGCCTGCTCATTTTTTTGATGTTGCAATGATCTTTGATTTCCGTCATAAATAGGAATTGACATTCCTAATCCAACACTAAATCCAAAATTTTTATACGGCAGATACTCAAAACTCGACAAATAGCCCGCGTCGCCAAGCAAGGCCAATGTAGGTTTATAAGCGTTATCTATCAACTTACTTTGATTAACAATTTTCAAACTATCAACTTCAAATTGTTTTAAGAAGATTGTTTTTTCAGGACTTGAAATCGTTTTTAAGTTAATATCCGGTTTTGCCAAATTCACAAAAGTGGTATCGGTTTCACCAGACAAATAATTGAGTATTCCCAAATTATTTTGATATTGTTGCTTAAGTTGTAAAACTTGTAATTCCTGCTGTTTTAATGTGGAAAGAAAAATCAAATAATCGGTTTGTTTATAAATGGAATTTTGAGCTAATTTTTTCAGCGTATTCAAACCGTTGCCCAATAGCGCTATCATTTTTTGATTATACACTATTTGTTCGGCGCTTCCGTATGTCGTGATATATTGGTCGGCGATTACTTTACTCAAATCTTTGAGAGCTATTTTTTTGTTTAAAGCCAAACTCTCTTTTAGAATTTTGAAACTTTCAGCCTGTGAACCTGATATTTTCTTACCGACTATTTTTTGATTAATACCAATCAAACCTGAAACGGATTGTCCATTAGTTATAGCGGTATCATAACCAATTCCATTAATAACTGGCGCATAATTAGCATTGAGGTTTCCAGTAACTAGTGGTTTGTAATTGGCTCTATTAATCAAACTGTCAATTTGATTTGACTTGATTTGATTGGACAAATCAGTGAGTAAAGGCGAATTGTTTTTTGCCTTTTCCATATAAAATCGCAAATCTTTTTCTTGCGAAAAAGACTTTAGACAAATAAAGCTAAGAATGAAAAAAAAGATGAATCTCATTAACTGATTTATAAAATAAAATTATTTTTTGCTATTACTCGCGACAACCAAAACCACAGAAGAATTGGAAACAATAGAAGCTCTTGGGTTAGGATTTTCGGTAGTTGCTTTGGGTTTTGCACCAAAATCAGCGGTGGTTAGATATAAATCCCCCCTAGTTTTGTTTAATACAATTGTTCTTGCTCCTTTTTGAGTTTTTACCGTTTCCAGAACCGAAAAGGTATTTGGGTTTTGTTCTTTTACAACCGTAATTGTTCCTTCACCGTTGGAACTAAAAACAAGTTTCTTTTTGGCATCAAAAGCTACACCATCACAACCATCTCCAATAGGCAATGTCTTGATAACTTTCCCATTTGAAGCATCAACAACTACCATCAATTTATTGCCACAAACCGAAAATAATCTATTAGAATCTAAATCAATGGCCAGTCCTGATGGTTCATCACCAGGTGCAATACTCCAAGTTTCGATTACTTCCAATTTAGTGGCGTCGATTGTTTTGATTTCATTTTTATCTTCAATGTTGACATAAATCAAGCCTTTGGTATTAGTAACCGAAAATTCGGGTTTTCCGCCCAATGGAATTGTTTTTACAACTTTATTAGTAATGGCATCAAGAACAGTTGCATCCTTAGAATTGGCATTATAGGTAAATACTTTTTGAGAAAACTGATCGTACAAAACAGCATCAGGCTTTTGACCATCAATGGCAACTTTTTCAATCAATTTGAGGCTTTTCAGATCAATAATTGTAACGGAATTATCCTTCCCGTCAGTGATAAAAGCTTTGTTTAAATCATTTGCTATTGCAATTCCGTGAACACCTTTGGTATCACTAATGGTTGCAATAGTTGTGTCCGATTTTAAATCCACTACATTAACAACACTTCCGTGTGAAACGAACAAATTTTGATTTACTTCGTCAACAGCAAGATAATCCCAACCTTCATTACCTGCAATTTTAATTTTTTTAGAAACTTTATACTCTTGACTTAGACAAGTCATAAAACATAAAAAGGTAAGTGCTATGGAAAGTGTTTTTTTCATTGGACCGATTTTTGAGTATAAATATCGGGATTCCAATTTGATATTAAATTAAATTTCGCTTAATTTATTGCTTCTGTCCATCAAATAAAATGGGTTTATTTTTTTTCTTATTAATCCATTTATTCAATTTATAACACAAAAAAGCAGAACCACTACCTACAAGTGCACCTGCCAAAACATCGGTTGGATAATGAACGCCAAGGTATAAGCGAGAATAACCAACTGCACCAGCCCATAAAAAAGACGGAGCAATAACATACCATTTTGGGTAAGCCATACTCAATGAGGTAGCTGTTGCAAAAGCCGATGAAGTATGACCTGATGGAAAAGAATAACTAGATTCTTCTACAACATTATCAATTTCTGGATAGGTAACATATGGTCTGTCCCTTTTAACAATGCTTTTTAATGCCAAAGAAACAAATGCTGAAGCGGCAAAGGTTTCTCCTATAAATATTGCTTTTTTCTTTGTGAGACTGTCTTTTTCGATTAGCCCAACCGCATAGATAACAATAGGAGTTCCAATACTAACAGGCATGGCACTATTTGTAATCCCAATCATTGTTGATTCGAGATTTGTATTTCTATTTAAATTTATTTTCTTTAAAAGATCTATATCCGAATTTTGGGCATTTGAAATTGAAAAACAAAAAAGGAATACAAAAAGGGAAAGGATTTTAGACATATTGACTTTGTAAAATTGGTTTAAAAAAATCGGCTATGCCAGCTGTCCATAGCGGGAACTTCCCATGATTCATTGAACTCTTCGATATTGTTAACCAAATTATTAAAGACAATTGTATTTTCGGTAACTGCTTTATCTTTCGCCATTTTCTTAAAATCAATCAATGACTTATGTGCAATATGATCTCCTAGTTTGAAGGTTACATTCATTTTATCTAATAAATCTACATTGTATTTTTTTTCCAAACTTTGGATAAATTCAACTGAAGAATCAATAGAACAACCTGTAGCTGCTTGAACATCCTGATTTACGGCAATTATAATAAAACGATTGTATTTCAATAAATACGAAGACTCCAGGCTAGTTCCGTGTGCCGCCCATTCGTTAAGGAAAGCTTGCAAATCAGTTTCAATTTCAGAAAACTCGGCATCCGAGAACTTTCTGTTCGATTGATAAATCCAAATTCTAGATTCTTCGGGTAAATTTTCAAAAGGAACGTACATGTTGTGTAATTTTAGATTTATGATTTTAGATTTTTACACCTAAAATTTATTTGTATATTTTAATTTAAAAAGTGGAAATATATCCAAATCCTACTTGTTTCCCATCATAATAAGGAATAAACGCAGATTTTTTGTTTGGATTACTTTTGGAAGCAAATAATTTATTAACCGTTGGGAACAACCAATAACCTGCTTTGGCACTTAATATTCCAATTCCCGCTCCTGCTACAACATCGGTAAGCCAGTGTCGGTTATTATACATTCTAAATGCTCCTGTAAAAGTAGCTATAGCATATCCAGAAACACCATACCAAATAGAAACATCTTTATATTCCTGATATAGAAATTCTGCTCCCATAAAAGCGGTTGCAGTATGCCCTGAAGGAAAAGAATTATTACTTGTCCCATCAGGTCTTTCAACTTTAGTAATACTCTTTAATCCCGTAACCGTTGCTGTCATCAACAAAAAGGAGGTTGCAAGGATTATCGATTTATCTTTAAAATTATTTTTTCCTTTTATTCCAAAAGCTCCTAAAGCATAAACTGAAGCAGCTGGCGCATATTGAGTAAAGTCATCAATTGTTATTTGCTTATCAATATGTTCTACTACCTCTTCACTGATTTCGGCGTTTAGATCTTTTAATTGATCGTTATTAATTCCAATTACTCCAAATCCAATCAAAGTGGCTGGAAGTATCAATTGTTTAACATTAAACTTTAATTGTTTAACGGCACTCGAATCCGGAATGGAATCTTGAAAATTTACTTTCACTGTCGTTTGGGCTAATAAGGAACTCCAAATTGGCAAGAACATTAGGAAAATAAATTTTCGTTTAGCCATTTTTTATAAATCTTGGGCGTTAGCAATCAATTCGGCTATATCCATAACTTTGACATCACCCTCTCTTTCTTTATTTTTAACTCCATCGGTCAACATGGTATTACAAAAAGGACAACCTGCAGCAATAATGTCAGGTTTTGTTTCAAGAGCATCTTCTGTTCTTTCCACATTGATTTCTTTATTACCAGGCTCAGCATCTTTAAACATTTGTGCCCCTCCTGCTCCGCAACACAAACCATTTGCTTTAGAACGTTTCATTTCTAGTAATTCAACGTCCAGTTTCTGAATTAAATCCCTTGGTGCTTCGTATACATTATTGGCACGTCCTAAATAACAAGGATCATGAAAAGTAATACGCTTCCCTTTAAACTGTCCACCTTCGATAGTCAGACGTCCTGAATCTAACAATGATTTAAGGAATTCTGTGTGATGCACCACTTCATAATGGCCACCCAATTCTGGGTATTCATTTTTTAAAGTATTAAAACAATGCGGACAAGCAGTAACTATTTTTTTTGCTTCATAAGCATTAAGCACTTCGATATTCATCATGGCTTGCATTTGAAACAAAAACTCATTTCCTGCTCTTTTTGCTGGATCTCCAGTACAACTTTCTTCAGTACCTAAAACGGCAAAAGAAACATTGGCACGATTTAGAATTCGTACAAATGCCTTTGTTATTTTCTTTGCTCTATCGTCAAAACTACCTGCACAACCTACCCAAAATAAAACTTCTGGTTGTTTTCCTTGGGCTAGCATTTCGGCCATTGTTGGCACAATTAAATTTTCTGACATTTCTTTTTTGTTTAATCGTTTAAATGTTGAATCGTTGATTTGTTAATTGTTGAATCGGTTAAACTTTTTACCGATTAAACGATTCAACTATATTTCGTTTTTCCAGTTCAATCGGTCTTGTTGGCTGTATTGCCAAGGTGCGCCATTATTCTCTATGTTAGTCATCATCGCATTTATAGGCATTGGAGCTGCGCTTTGCTCCATTACAAGATAACGTCTCATATCCATAATAATAGAAAGCGGGCTGATATTTACAGGACATTCCTCTACACAAGCATTGCAAGAGGTACAAGCCCACAATTCTTCTGGAGTAATGTAATCGTTCAATAGCGATTTGTTGTCTGGTACAAAAACACCTTTGTTGGCATCAATGTTCTTTCCTACTTCTTCCAATCTATCTCTTGTATCCATCATAATTTTACGAGGAGACAGTTTTTTGCCTGTTTGATTTGCAGGACAAGAAGAAGTACAACGACCACATTCAGTACATGTGTAGGCATTTAATAACTGAACCCAGTTTAAATCCTGAACATCGCTGGCACCAAATTTACTTGGAGCTTCATTTTCTGAAACTGGCGCTGCTGCAAAAGGATCTGCATTTGGATCCATCATCAGTTTTACTTCGGCAGTTACTGAAGCCAAATTATCAAACTGTCCTTGAGGATTTAAATTAGCGAAGTAAGTATTTGGGAAAGCCAATAAAATATGAAGGTGTTTTGAGAAATATAAATAATTCATAAAAATCAAAATCCCAACAATATGCAACCACCAAAAGCCTTCATTTAGTAACATCACCAACTCATTTGACATTCTATTGAACACCGGTGCAATAAATTGACTTATTGGAAAAGAGCCTGCTTTTATAAAATGTGAAAATCCTCCAGGTACATTTTGCAAATGAAAATCGGTGGCATTCATTAATAAAAACAAAGTCATTAAAGTAATCTCAAAATACAAAATATAATTGGCATCACTTTTTGGCCAGCCTTTTAAATCAGCGTGAATAAATCTTCTCAACTTAACGATATTTCTTCTTATCAAAAATACAGTAACAGCAAACAATACCAAGAAAGCCAAGACTTCAAAAGAACCAATTAAAAAATCATAAACAACTCCAAGAGGAGCAAAAATTCTATGAGTTCCAAATAAACCATCAATAATGATTTCCAATAATTCAATATTGATAATAACGAATCCAACATAAACTATGATATGCAGTATTCCAGCAACGGGTCTTTTAACCATTTTGGATTGCCCAAGAGCAATCATTGCCATATTTCTCCAACGTGCTTTAGCATTATCTTTACGATTAACAGCAACGCCAAGATTAATATTCCTAATGATTTTTTTTACATTCGAATAAAAATACCCGAATCCAATAATCAATACTATGGCAAATAACACATTACTAAGGTAACTCATAAATACTAGTTTTTTATTTTTGTTATAGAATCGTTTGGAGCAACATATGGTTTGTTTTTCTTACCAAAAACAGAAACATTTACATAACGTGTTGGATTTAATCTTACATCCTGCAGAAGCAACTCTAACTCCTTGGAAGTTTTTTCTAAATTAGCATAAAGTGCCTCGTCTTTCAGTAATTTTCCCATGGTACCTTTTCCAGACTCTAAACCTTTCATTAAGCCATCAACTTTGCTTAATGTTGCATTCAAGTTCCTAACAGTCTGTCCTAAATCTGCTTTATTCAATGAATCAGAAATTTTAACGAAATTATCAGAGACTTTATTGAAATTAGAAACAACACCTTTCAACTGGCCTTTATTTTCATCCAAAATCACATTTGCATTTGATGCAACTTTATGGAATTGCTCCATAGTCGCGCTAAGTTCTGCTAAACTCTTTTTTAAATCTGCTTGCCCTTTTGCATCCAAAACAGAATTAAAACTAGTAATTAATTTATCTGCACTGGTCATTAATTTCTCTACTTTAGCCATAACTGGAGCCGCTTTGTCGCCCAATGAAGCCATAAGACTAGACTCTATAGTGCCCGCTAGGTAATCCCCATTTTCGGCGATAATTTTGTCTGAATAATTAGGATGGATGGCAACTTGCTTGCCACCAATAAGACTGGCATCATAAATTGTGGCCGTGCTTGATTTTGATATTGGAAATTCAGTATTTATTTGCAATTCAACCAATAAAGTTCCTTTTTCACTAATCGTAATGGTTTTTACTTTACCTATGCTCAGTCCATTGATTGTTACTGGAGCTGAAGGCGCAAGTCCCTCGACATTAGCATATTCAACATAAAAAGTTTTATAACTATTAAAAAGGTCTTTTCCTTTTAAAAAACTGTATCCCCAAATGAATAATAAAATTGATGTAATAACTAAAATGGCAGTTTTTATTTCTCTTGTAATTTTCAAAATTTTGTTTTTTTTAATGGGCAAATTTAATATAAAATATTCGAATTTATGAGTATTATTTGATTGCTTCCTGAATGCTTATTTTTTTTCCATTTTTGAATGCTATTAAAAAAGCTGAATTATATCCTTTGGATTTCACTTCATTTAATTGGTTCTTGGCACTTTCATAATCGGAAGTTTCACCGTATAAATATTTATAAATATTATCTTCATAAACAAGTTTTACATTTTGCAATCCTTTAAAATTTTTAGGTTCCAGTGCTAACTTTTTTTTACTAGCCGATAACTGAATTTTATAAATCGAACCTAGAGTATCTTTTTTAATAATCCCTTTATTAATCTCAGTTTTATTAACATCTGGATTTTCAGAACTTTTTACAGGATTTTCTCTAAGGATTTGAGATGGCTTTTCTCCAAAGGTTTCTGCTCCCCCATCCCCAAAATAATCATACTTATAACTGATTATTGCATTAGCAATAGCTCTGGCAATATCATTTTGTCCTTCTTCTGAATTTAATAAATCCCCTTCAACAGGATTGGAAATAAAACCAGTTTCAATTAGAACCCTAGGCATATATGCTTTATGCAAAACCATAAAAGGAGCTTGCTTCACACCTCCATGTCTTAATTTCTTACCTAATTTTGCAAATTCATCTTCTACCTTACCTGCTAATGAAATACTATTATCTAAATATTCTTCTTGCATCAAAGTCATACCAATCATGGTTTCTGGAGAATTTGGATCAAAACCTTCATATTTCTGCTTATAATCTTTTTCCATTGTGATTACTGCATTCTCCTTTTTTGCAGCTTCAAGATTTGAAGCAATCTTATTCATCCCCATAACGTAGGTTTCAGTTCCATCTGCTGCGGTATTTCTATTGGCATTCAAATGGATAGAAACAAAAATATGAGAATCAGCTCTATTGGCAATATTGGCACGCTCTATCAAATCAATAAAAACATCGGTCTTTCTAGTATATATAACATCTACCTTAGGATAGGATTCCAAAATTTTACCCACTTTTAAAACAATGGCTAATGCAATATTTTTTTCAATCCGTCCATTATAATTCGCACCAAAATCATGACCTCCATGACCAGCATCTAAAGTAACTTTAAAATCATTGGATTGGCTATGCGATTCTACTGCCAACATTACTAATAAAAATGTGAATGCAATTTTTATTTTTTTTGATATATACATCTATTAGTTAATTTAATTATAAGACTTCCGTTATAAATTTATGATTTGATTATTTTTGCCAAAAAATTATAGTAATTTTGGCTCGCGAATATTCGAGTCTTCATTTTACAAAAATAGCATTTAAACCTTTGCATACAAACTTATTTAATATCGTTTTACTATCATTTTTCCTATCTTTAGGATGTTCTAATTTATATTCACAAGATATAAAAAAGAAACAAACAACAATTCCGTCTAAGAAACAAGAAGTTAAGAAACCGATCCAGGAAGATAGTATTAAAAATCCTCTGGTCGAATCACCTACTGACACCATTAAACTAGACACCATTAAGGTTAAAAAAAACTTTCTTAATGGCAAAGTAAAATACAAAGCGGAAAAATATGCAAAGATTGAACAAAAAAAGAAACTCATAACTTTATACGACAAGGCTGAATTATACTACCAAGATGTTGAATTAAAATCTGGTATTATAGTAATGGATTACGAAAAAAATGAGGTTTATGCGGGAAGAATAAAAGATTCGCTCGGTAATTACACACAATTTCCAAATTTCAAACAAGGTTCAAATGTTATCGAACCTGATTCTATTCGCTTTAATTTTAAAACTAAAAAAGCTTTAATTTGGAATTCAAGGTCTTCTCAAGGAGAATTTAACGTAAAAGCGGCCATTACTAAAAAGGAAAACGATTCTGTATATTTTCTAAAAGGAGCACGATTTACTACTTCAAAAGATGTAGATAATCCTGAATATTATTTTCAAACTAATAAAATAAAATTTATTCCCGGCAAAAAAATAGTTACGGGTTTCACCAATATGGTAATTGAGGGAGTACCTACTCCATTATTTTTACCGTTTGCATATTTTCCTCTTTCAAAAGAAACGAGTACTTCAGGAATTATATTACCTTCCTATAATGATTCCAACGATAAAGGTTTTTCTCTTCAAAATGGAGGATATTATTTTGCGTTAAGTGACCATTATAACCTAACACTACTAGGAGATTACTACACAAATGGAAGTTATGGTATAAATGCGCAATCCTCTTATGCCAACCGGTACCATTACCAAGGGAATGTTAATATTAGATTTGAAAACAATATTATCAGTGAAAGAGGATATCCTGATTATTCAAAAACTAAAATTTACAATATTCAATGGTCGCATTCTCAAGATTCAAAAGCCAATCCAAATTCCACTTTTTCCGCTTCTGTGAATTTAGGAAGTAGTGAATATTTCAAAAAAACAATTAATCAGATCAATGTTGGTTCCTCATTAAACAATACTTTGAGTTCCTCCATATCTTATAGTACTGTATTTCATTCCGTTCCAGAAAGCAGAATATCATTAACAGCTACGCATTCCCAAAATACAAATACAAAAGTGATCAACATGACACTTCCTACGTTACAGTTTAGCTTGGATCGTATTTATCCGTTTGCACTAAATGACGGAGCAAAAAAGGGAATCTTCAAAAACATCAACTTACAATACAATTTAAACGGAAAAAATAGCTTTGTAACAACCGATTCATTGTTTTTCAAACCGGAAATGTTCCGAGATGGAGAACTCGGATTCCAACATACAATTCCAGTAAGTACTAACTTCAAAATTTTGAAATATTTTAGTGTTTCTTCTTCTTTAAATTATGAAGAAGTTTGGTATTTTAATACTATCAACAAGCGTTATGACGACCAATTAAGCACCGTTGTTACCACTGATGTAAAAGGATTTGACTCTTTTAGGACATACTCATCTTCTACTAGTGTTGGAACTACAATTTACGGTACATTCAATTTTGGTGATGACAAAATAATAAAATCCATTCGACACGTCATGCGACCAGCGATTTCGCATAGTTACACCCCTAGTTTTGAAAAATATTATGATACTTATGCAACAGATGGTAGTGGTACGATGCAAAAAGACTACACTCGATTTGAAGGAGGTATGTATGGTGTTCCTGGCATGAATAGTTCTAATTTTGTCGGCTTCAACCTTAGTAATACATTCGAAGCAAAAGTAGCTGACAAGGATAGTACCAAAGTTGAGCCTAAGAAAATAATGCTGCTTAACAATTTAAATTTTTCAACGAGTTATAACTTTGATGCCAAAGAACTTGCCTGGGCACCAGTTAGAGTAAGCGGTGGAACTCAGTTTTTTGACAATAAATTGAGTGCGAATTTTGGAGCAACTCTGGACCCATACGCGATTGACAATTCCGGAAATAGAATAAATGTTTACAATATCAATAATGGAGGTAGTCTTTTTAGAATGACGAGTGCCAATTTGACTATGAATTATTCAATATCAAGTACGAAAGAGAAAAAACAAAAAGACAAAAACGACCAAGGTAAAAGAAACGGAGGGCGTGAAGATGATTTATTTGGATCAAATATTGATGCTAATAATATTAGAAAAAGCCAGTTTGACGGGGACAATGAAGATGAAGATGTTGTTTCAGAATTCTTTAGATCAAAATTACCATGGGATATGACATTTGCTTATTCTTTAACGTATGGAAATAATAACAGAGAAAAGAAAATAACAGGAAACTCCATTATGATTTCTGCAAATGCTGATTTAACACCAAAATGGAAAGCAGGAGTTTCTACAGGATATGATTTTGTACAAAAGGGTGTTACCTTTACACAATTACGTTTTGAAAGGGATTTGATGAGTTGGAGAATGGCTTTCAACTGGACTCCATTTGGAGATAGTGCCAGCTGGAATTTTTTCATTGGCATCAAATCAGGTGTACTTAGTGACATTAAATGGGAAAAAAGAAAACTTACCAATCAATAGATTAACTCTAAATATATAGGTTATGAAAACAATAATTTACACCGAAAATGCCCCTGCACCAATTGGACCTTATAATCAAGCTGTATTAAAAGGAAATACGTTATATACTTCTGGTCAAATTGCATTAAATCCAGCAACAATGGAATTGGTAGTAGACAATATAGAATCAGAAACCAAGCAAGTGATGGAAAACATGAAAGCCGTTCTCGAGGCAGCTGGAATGACTTTTGAAAACGTAGTAAAAACAACCATTTTCATTATGAATATGAATGATTTTGGAAGTATTAATACTGTTTATGGATCTTATTTTAATGAAAAAACCGCTCCAGCTCGTGAAACGGTTCAAGTGGCTTGTTTGCCAAAAAATGTAAATGTAGAAATATCTATGATTGCTGTGCTATAGCATTAATCAATAATTGTGCTGTCGCTTCATTAGTTGCCAGCGGCACATTATGTACATCACAAACACGAATAAGCATATTAACATCTGCCTCATGCGGATGACTAGAAAGAGGGTCTTTAAAGAATAAAACCATTTGTGTTTTACCTTCAGCAACTCTTCCTGCAATTTGTGCGTCACCCCCTAATGGTCCAGAAAGCATTCTTCTGGTTTTAAAACCGGCAGCTTCCGCCCTTCCTCCAGTTGTTCCAGTTGCAATGAACTTTATTTTTTCTTGCTGCAACACCTCGCGGTTTTTAATTAGAAATTTAACAATATCTTCTTTTTTACCGTCATGGGCAATAATTGCTATTTCCATATAATTATTTATTTGCAATATGATAAGCTATCAATCCATCAATAGGTCTTCTTAATACATTACCCAATTGCAATTCGTATTTTTCAAAAATTTCAGCTAATTCATCTTTTAGATAAAAAGCAATCGAACCTACAAAATGTACAGGTACTTCTTTACAATTTTCAAATTGCTTGATATAATTCTTAATGAAAGATTTCATTTCCTTAAAAATGATTTTTCTACAAAATTCATGTTCCTTATTCTGAATTAAAAATTTTGCAAAAGTGGCAAGATAGGCGTTCGGATTTGGCTCTTTATACAATTTACTTTTGATATAATCTGGGTCCACATCATACTCTTTTTCAAAAACTTCGGCCAATTCTTTTGGCATTTTATTAAAATAGTATTTTCTAATTAAACTTTTTCCAAAAACGTTTCCGCTACAATCGTCCATAACAATATAGCCTAATGATTGTACTCTTTGTTCTAAAACCTTACCATCAAAATAACTGCAGTTTGAACCAGTACCTAATATACTAACAATTGCTTTTTCCCCTTTTGGTGTAGTGGCAAAAACAGCTGCATATGTATCTTCTTCAACAACTACAATAGCATTTGAAAAATATTCTTTAAAAACCTGAGAAAGAAAAATTTTCATCCTATCAGTTCCACAACCAGCACCATAGAAAAATAAATGGGTGGCCAATTTTTTATTTTGTAATATATCAAATCGATCATTCAAGCGATCGAGAATTTCATCTTTATCAAGAATTTCTGGATTTAAACCTAACGTTTGTGTGGTAAACATAACTTTCCCGTCATCATCTATTGCAATCCAATCTGCTTTAGTAGAACCACTATCAACTATTAATTTCATATGTAGATATTTATATATTTTTATCGGTCATATGTAATTCGCATATCTTCATTGGCACTTGTAACCAATTTATGCTCATTTCATATTATTTGGTTTATTGGTTATGAATTTTGTCCCTAATTTTAAACACTTCTGGCGAGAAACATTCAATAGAACAAAAAAACAAAATCCCATTAATTTCACTTAATGGGATTTGTAAAATTATAAATTTTATTTTAATGAAGAGATATGTACAGCTAGGTCAATTAATTTACTTGAATAACCATATTCATTATCGTACCAAGATACCAATTTGAAGAAAGTTGAATTTAAACCAATTCCTGCAGTAGCATCAATGATTGAAGTTCTTTTGTCAGAAATAAAATCTTGAGAAACAACTGCATCTTCAGTATATCCTAAAATACCTTTCATTGTCGTTTCAGAAGCTTTTTTCAAAACAGCCATAATTTCTTCGTAAGAAGTTTCTTTGGCAACTTTTACAGTTAAATCTACTGTAGAAACGTCTGCAGTAGGAACACGGAATGCCATTCCTGTTAATTTTCCATTCAATTCTGGAATAACTTTTCCAACAGCTTTAGCAGCACCTGTAGATGAAGGAATAATATTTATACTTGCAGCACGTCCACCTCTCCAGTCTTTTCTAGAAGGACCATCAGCTGTCATTTGAGTTGAAGTTGTTGCGTGAACAGTAGTCATCAAAGCTTCAACAATTCCAAAATTATCATGAATTACTTTAGCCAATGGAGCCAAACAGTTTGTAGTACAAGAAGCGTTTGAAACAACAATATCAGAAGCTTTTGCAGTTTCGTGATTTACTCCCATTACAAACATTGGCGCATCTGCAGATGGAGCAGAAATAATTACTTTTTTAGCACCACCTTTAATGTGCTCATTTGCAGTTTCAATAGTTGTAAATATACCTGTACACTCTGCAACTACATCAACATCAACTTCATTCCATTTTAAATCAGCTGGGTTTCTTTCAGCAGTAATACGGATGTTTTTTCCGTTTACATAAAGTTTACCTTCCTTTACTTCTACAGTTCCATTAAAACGACCGTGAACTGAATCATATTTTAATAAATAAGCTAAATGATCTACATCTAATAAATCGTTGATTGCTACTACTTCTACGTTGTCTCTATTGAAAGTTTCTCTGAAAACAATTCTTCCAATTCTACCAAATCCGTTTATTCCTAATTTTACTTTTGACATTGTATTAAATTTAAATTATTTTTTTATTTTATTCTCTTTTACTTTTAAATAGACATAATATCTGAAACGCGAAGCAATTCCTGATCTATTTCAGTATGTCCTTTGATGGCTTGTTCTAAAGGTGTTAATTCAATTTTATCACATAATAATCCAACCATGAAATTTGATTTACCCTCTAATAAACATTCAACCGCTTTTACTCCTAATCGACTAGCCAAAACTCTATCAAAACAAGATGGAGCACCACCACGTTGCATATGCCCTAACACTGATACACGTACATCATATTCCGGAAAATTTGATTCTACGTAATCCTTTAGTTCAAAAACGGTTTTACCTATTTTATCACCCTCAGCGATAACCACTATACTTGAAGATTTTCCTGCAGCTTTACTTTTTCGTAAAGAGTCCAACAAACGATCCAATCCTAAATCTTCTTCTGGAATAAGAATTTCTTCGGCTCCAGCACCAATTCCTGCATTCAAAGCTATATGACCAGCATCACGCCCCATTACCTCAATAAGAAACAATCTGTTGTGAGAACTTGCCGTATCACGAATTTTATCAATTACATCAACAACTGTGTTTAGAGCGGTATCATAACCCAGAGTATGGCTCGTACCAAATATGTCGTTGTCGATAGTTCCAGGAATTCCCATAACTGGAAAATTATATTCAGAATTAAATAATAATGCTCCTGTAAAAGAACCATCACCACCTATTACTACCAGAGCATCAATTCCTGCCTTAACTAAATTCTTATGTGCTTTTTCTCTTCCTTCGGGAGTCTTAAATTCCATTGATCGAGCAGATTTTAAAATAGTCCCGCCTTTGTTTACAATGTTATTTACACTACGGGGTCCCATTTCTTTAAAATCCCCTTCAATCATTCCTTGGTACCCCCTATAAATACCAACACATCCTATATTATGAAAAGCACATGTTCGCACAACAGAACGAATAGCAGCGTTCATTCCCGGAGAGTCTCCTCCAGAGGTAAGTACACCTATCTTTTTTATTGTTTTTGACATTTTTTTAAGTATTAAAGTGTAAATTTAGCAAATATCAAAGACATTTTAGGGGGGCTTTCTAACATTTTAATAAAATATCTGAAATTCAAACGTTTTCGTTGATAAGTTTTTTTAATTAAAAAATGGCTATTATTTATTTCCTTTTTTTAAATCTAAAACTGTTGAAAAAGGGGAAATACGAACTATTTATCTCTTTTGTAAAAACAAATAAACAGACAGTATAAAATAATTGAATAAGTGCAAAACAAAATTTTAGCTATAAAGTTAACTAAAATTTTCAAAAAAGACATAAGTCCTTAATTAATAATTACTTATGATTAATCATCCTCTGGAAGTACAGCATCTTGATTAATTTTCGGTTTGTCCGAATTAGGCTCTTTGGGTTTGGTGAAATTAATAATATCAGGATTCAAATTGGAATCTGAATTATCAACTTTTGTTTTAGATTTTTTTTCTTTGGTCAGTTTATTACTTTTAAACATTTTATCGACCAATTCTCTAAAAGTATCAAAGTCTACTTCGTAAGTAATACCGGCACCTTGAGTATAACCAATATCCTGTCCTATATAATTTAAATCATTTTCTTTATTGAAAACATGGAAATTAAAAGACCCATCATCATTTACTCTGTACTTAATATCAACCGCTCCCACAATAGCGGATTCATTAACACCTCCAAAGGGCACCCCAATTTTACCATTTATCGTAATTCTTTCATTTACTTGAGAAGTAACAATTGCTTCGACTCTACCATCTGTTTGGGTACTTGGTCTATTGTCTGGTGAAACAACATTAAAATTCATTTCAAATTTCTCATTATTTGATTGAACTATATTTCCCAACATACTCGAAGCTGTTTCATACATGCTTGATGCAACCGCTTGACTTGATCCATCTCTGCCTAAAAAACTCCCTGTTGACAATAAATACAAAGCTTGGGTTTGCCTTACATCTTTATCAGCTAATTCTGTTTGAAGTTCAGATTTTAAAACACTTGTAATGGTAGGAAAGTCTATCATGAAATCAGGCTCTGGACGAGACAAATCGCCTCGAATCCCAATTATAACTTCAACATCAACCTTTTTATTGACACTTGAATTTTCTAATAAAAGTGCTGGATTTGCAGATGTTTTGTAAACTGCTTCGAGATTCAGTTGAGCTCTCATAGGGTCACCTTCCCAAATAATAGAACCTCCTTTTTTAACTTTAAATTTTTTATCAATTAATCCACCATATTTAAAATTATAAGTACCGTCATAAGGCAAGAAATCACCCCACATATTGAAAGCACCAAGTGTATTGATTTTAAACAAAAGTGTACCATTTCCGCGTCCTTTCATTCCGTGTCCAGAATTCCTGTCCAAAATAACTTCAACTTCCGCATTGGGAGTTATTTCAAGATCAAACTCTAATTCAAGTCCGTTATAATTCTTTGTTTTATCAACAATTCCTTTTTGTAAATTGAATTTTTCTTTCGGGGTTATAAAATGAATAAAGCTATTTTCGCTAACGCTTTCCGCACTGTTTATTGGTATTTTAAGAGCAGAGCCTTTTTCAGATTTTGCATCAACTTTAATAAATAAACCATTTGCAGGCCCTTTAATTGTGGCAATACCATTAATAAATGCTGTTCCAAAATAAGCGGCATCTTCACTATCTTTAGTGTCCAGCACAAGAAGTCTCTTAGAATTAATAGCCAAATCTAATTTCCAATCCGAAAAATTTTTATGCTCCACTACTCCATTTAAAGTTCCCGTAGTGTTGTATTTTGTATCTATCAAAGTGTTATTTCTGAAAAGAAATTTTTCACCTGTAAGATCAATAATAGTTTTTTCTTTTAGTGCATAATCAACATTTAGGTATGGTATTGCCAATCCTCCGCCATTGACGTATAGACGCCCATTGACATCCGGTTTGCTTAAGGTTCCACCAACGGTTGCATTTCCAGATACCAATCCTCTTATGTGGGAAATAACATCTCCTCCCAATGAACTTAATGTTGCCAAATTGAATTTGTCAAATTTTAAATTCAAGTCAAATAAGGTTTCTTTGTTTACTATCTCAAAGGTTCCATCGGCACTAAAAGATTCAAAATCTTTATTTTCAATAGTAGAAAATAAGGTGAATTTTCTAAAATTTTCATCCCCTTTTATATCAAAATTTAAAACTCCCAAATCATAATCATTAACTTTCAAGCTATCAATCCGCAAGGATGCCGTAGGTTTATAGACCTGCTTATTTTGGTTGTAATTAATTTTTCCGTTTAAATTTCCATAAATGGGAAAACTCTGTTGGGCCGAGGTTAATGCATTGATATCAAAATTCTTGAATTCGACATTAATATCTTTATAATAATTCCCCTTGAACTCACCATCGAGTTTTATTTCTTGCTCCTTATTGGAAAGTATAAAATCATCCAGTTTAAACTCCGTTAACTTTTTATCAAAAACTAAACGATTATTGGATAGATTCGCCTCATTTAAAAACCACAAACTATTTTTTAATTTGATTTCTGATTTGCTGAATCCGATTACATTTTTATTTTCCTTATTAATTGTATGATATAAATCCAAATTAAAATAATCCTCCCCTTTTGAACCTCCTTTAAACTCAGTCCTAAAAAACAAAGTATCTTTTGAAGTGACATTTATTAAACTAAAATCACGGATTTTATATCTCTTAGTTTTAATACTGTCCAACTCAATGTAGGCATTATACAATGGGTTTTTATTATCAATAGAAATCCTAATATTATCAAAAGAATTATCAGCCTGTTTTATACTTGGAGAATTAAAATTGAATTTGAATTCATTAATATCCGAATTAATATTTCCTTTTACGACAGTATTTTCACTTAGCTTTATATCAGGCAAAAACACTTCAACTATCTTATTATAAACTTCAAAATTAAATTTCAAAAACTGCCCTTTTTTAACTGGAATAGGTTTGTAATTTGTATAAAGACTTCCCAGGGAATTTGTAACCAAACCTTTTAATTCCGAGAATTTATATTTTCCCACAACCGTTCCATTAGTTATATCTGGAGCTGTTATTTTTATAGTTCTAATTCTTTTATCATCAAAACTGGAATTCAAATTAAAATCATTGAACTGATAAGTATCCTTAGGATTAGTATAGTTGGCGGTATTCACGTAGATATTACCGTGCATATCATCAATAGAATTCCCCTGTACATCAACAATAATATTCCCGTTAAATTTAGAAACACTATCTTTTACAAAATTCAATTTATTCAATTCCGCTTTATCTATTTTAATCTGAAAATCATATTGGCTTTCTTTTTTACTTAAATCTACCAATCCATCAAAATTCATTTTCAAATAAGGATCATCTACAATAATTGATCCTTTATATATAGGTAATTTGAAATTACCATTTACGGCAACATTCTTATAATTATAGCCATTATAAACAATACTTGAAACTATTCCTTTTAATGAGGTATTCAAATACTTTTCTGAAAAACTATGTCCATCGACATCAATATTTAAACTTATTTTAGACAAATCCTTATTATCCAATAAATTTCCAATATTAAAATCATCCAAAACAACATAACCAACATAAGCTGCCTTGTCACTTTGATCCATATTATTGATAATGAATTTTGATTTTACAGCACCCAAAGCAGTGTTTGCCATCAGATTGGCATGGATTGAGGTGGTTGTAACCTGGGTGTTTCCAATTAATGAAATATCCCCAAATTTCTTTAAGATAATAGGGAGCTTTTTACCTAAAACATTCGGCAATATACTCACCAAATCATCATAATTAGCATCCAATTGATCAAACTTTCCATTCATATAGAATTTTTGATCTTTTGTTCCTAAAAGGTTTTTAAAATTTATAAAACCAACGATTTTAGTACCTCTATTATCTCTTAGATATAAATCGAGAAACTTCAAGTTGTTTAAGGGTCCCGTAATATGTGATCTAAGCTTAAAATATTGATATTTACCCAATTCATTGTAAAAACAACGAATATCATTGGAGGCTAATTTTGCAGATTTTAACTGAACATCAAATTCGACTTTATTTTGAAAATCAGAAAAATCTTCAATCTCATAGTTCAAAGCGGCATAACCCTTAATACTGGATTCTTTGGTTTCAATTTCCATTTTATCCAATATCATATGCTGTTGCGTAAAACTATAATTTCCTTTTAAGCTCTTCACATACAAACCTCTATGATCCAAAAAAGACATTTTTTGGATATTGGCATATATTTCGGGACCGTATACTTTAAAATTGGTAACCAATATATTCAATCTTGTAAAATCGACAGGTTTTACAGTTTCATGATTTTCATTCGACAAAATAAATCGACCATTCGACAAATCAATACTTGAAGCAGTTAATAAAAAATGCTTTTTAGAAGGTGTTTTGCTTGGAGGACCAAAGGCGTCTAAAAAATAATCCAGATTGGTTTTATTTTCTTTTTTATAAGTTTTTAAATTAAAAAGAACACCATTCATTGCCAAATCTCCAAAAATCACATCCCCATCTAAAATCTTTTTGGCGCCTAAAAATGATGTATTCAATCTTTTAACATAAATCAAGGTGTCTTTATGATGATCTATAATCAAAACTTTTTTAAGTTTTACACCACCAAAAAGGGTAAGCTGTACTTCATCAATATCCATGTGAAGCCCATAATCATCATTGATGCTTTTCATGAAATACTGAGCCAGCTTAGTTTGAACAAAAGGTAAACTAAGGGCTATAAAAAGTACTAACAAAAGTAAAATTAGTCCAAGTAGACTGCGGAATACTATTTTTTTAATCTTTTTGATAAGAGTCGCTTTTTGTTTTTTTAGTACAAATAAATAATTTGCCGTTGGAAATACTAATACCTTAACTAAAAAATCTTTAATTTTGGCACAGCTGTAAAAATACTATTTTTATAGTAATCCATCAAATATACTTCAAAAATCATCTGTTTATATGCAAATTCCGGAGGTTTATATACTTGCCATAGAAAGTTCATGTGATGATACTGCCGCTGCAGTATTATGTAACGACAAAGTGCTGTCAAATGTTGTTGCCAATCAGTTAATTCATAATCAATATGGAGGCGTTGTGCCTGAACTTGCTTCTCGGGCTCATCAACAAAATATAGTTCCAGTAATCGAGGCTGCATTAAAAAAAGCTAATATTAAAAAAGAACAGCTATCAGCAATTGCTTTTACGCAAGGCCCCGGACTTATGGGTTCTCTTTTGGTTGGAAGTTCATTTGCAAAATCAATGGCATTGGCTTTACAAATACCTCTCATCGCAGTAAACCACATGCATGCCCATATTTTGGCTCATTTTATAGATGAAGAAGGTTTTGACAAACCTAGCTTTCCTTTTCTTGCGTTAACAATAAGTGGTGGACATACTCAAATTGTGCGGGTTGATGATTTTTTTGATTTAACAATCATCGGTGAAACAACAGACGACGCAGTAGGTGAAGCGTTTGACAAAAGTGCCAAAATACTTGGTCTTCCCTACCCGGGCGGCCCTTTGGTTGACAAATATGCACAATTAGGAAATCCGAAAGCATTTCCTTTTACAAAACCAAAAGTTCCAGGATTAGATTTTAGTTTTTCGGGTTTAAAAACAGCTATTTTATATTTTATTCAAAAGAAGAAAATTGAAAACCCTGATTTTATCGAAGAAAATTTAAACGACATCTGTGCTTCCATTCAATATACGATTATCGAAATATTGATGGATAAACTAAAAATGGCCGTAAAAGAAACTGGCATCACACAAATTGCAATTGGTGGTGGTGTTTCGGCCAATTCAGGAATTAGAAATACCTTGAAAGAAACAGAAACAAAATACGGTTGGAAAACATACATTCCTAAATTTGAATACACCACCGATAATGCTGCAATGATTGGAATTGTAGGTTATCAAAAGTTTTTATCCCAAAAATTTGAAACTGCAGAAGTTGTTTCAAAAGCACGAATACAATTTTAAATTATGCAATTATTTTATAACCCTACAATAAACGAAACTACCGAAACCTTTTCTTTTGATAAAGAAGAAAGCAAACATATTATTAAAGTATTACGTAAAAAAGACAATGACATACTATTTGTAACTAATGGTTTAGGTTTTTTATTTAAAACTGAAATTACATTAGCTTCTGATAATAAATGTACCGTTAAGATTTTAGAAATTCAAAAAACTGAAGCTCCAAAACACAAATTACATCTTGCGGTTGCTCCCACAAAAATGAATGATCGCTACGAATGGTTTCTTGAAAAAGTTACTGAGATTGGAATATATGAAATCACTCCAATTGTATGTGATCGGTCAGAGAGAAAAGTAATAAATACGGAAAGATTTGAAAAAATTATTCTTTCGGCAATGAAACAATGCAATCAAACGTATCTTCCAAAATTGAATCCTGCTATTTCGTTAAAAGAATTCATAAAAAGAGAAAACTCAGGAGAAAAATTAATAGCCCATTGCGAAGAAACAAATAAAAAATCGCTAAAATCAATTCTTAGACCAAAAACAGATTATACTATTTTAATAGGTCCTGAAGGTGATTTTTCCAACAAAGAAATCGAATTGGCATTAGAAAACAATTACATCCCTGTTTCTCTAGGCGAAACACGATTACGAACAGAAACTGCTGCTGTAGTTGCCTGTCACAGTATTGTTTTTACTAATGAGGATTAGATTTTAAAATTCAATTCTACAATTAAATTTATGAAAAAGACAGTATTTTTATTATTATTACTATTCTCTTCTCTGACCAGTTTCTCTCAAGAAATTGCTTTACTAAAATATAGTGGTGGTGGCGATTGGTATGCAAATCCAACTTCACTGCCAAACTTAATAAAATACTGTAATGCCAACATAAACACAAAAATAAAATCGAAACCTAGAACTGTAGAACCAAGCAGTCCTGACCTTTTTTCCTATCCATTTGTTCACATGACAGGACATGGCAATGTTGTTTTTAGTGAAAGTGACGTAACAAACTTAAGAAAGTATTTATTTGGCGGTGGTTTTCTGCATATCGATGATAATTACGGAATGGACCAATACATTCGTAAGGAAATCAAAAAAATATTCCCAAATAATAGTTTGATTGAAATACCATCAAACCATCCAATATTTCAAAAACCTTTTGTTTTTGCCAACGGCTTGCCTAAAATCCATGAACATGACGGGACAAGAGCACAAGCGTTTGGAATATTTATCGAAAATAAATTAGTCCTTCTTTATACATATGAGTGCGACCTAGGTGATGGATGGGAAGATCCGGAAGTCCATAATGACCCTTTGGAAGTTCGCGAAAAAGCTTTAAAAATGGGAGCCAATATTATAAATTACGTTTTCTCAAATTAAATTCTCTTAAACAAAAATTTCCTTTCAATACTTTAATTCTCTTTTAGTGAAAAATAATTTTAGCTACACAAATTTTTTAACACGTAAAATACTAATAATAATTAATTAATAAATCTTGAAGCACAGCAAATTCTACAAATTAACAAGTTTATAACTACGTATATACCCCTAAATTACTATTAACCAAGTCAATAAAATCGGCTAATTCTTAAAAATGAGTAAAATTATTGTTAAAAAAATTTTAAATAACTGATATTTTGTTATAAAATTGCATAATAATTAACCAAACAAACTTTTATTTAACAAAAATGATTACTATTATGAAAAAATTAATTTTATCAGCGGCAGCTTGCTTAATGTTATTTTCTTGTCAAAACGAACAAACTGAATCACAAAACGATTCTACAAATGCAATTACCCAACGAAAATGTGCTACACAAGATGTTTTGGAAGCTCAATTGAAAGCCGATCCAACTTTGGCAATTAGAATGAACCAAATTGAAGCTTTTACTCAAAATGCTTTATTGACAAAACGATTAGTAAATGGGAAAGTTGAAATTCCTGTCGTTGTTAATGTTTTATACAAAACAGCAGCTGAAAACATTTCTGCTACCCAAATCCAATCCCAGATTGATGTTTTGAACAAAGATTTTAATGCATTAAATTCTGATTACAATTCGGTTCCTGCTTTATTTTCGGGAGTAAAAGCTAATGTAGGGATAACTTTTGTTCTTGATCAAGTGATTAGAAAATCAACAACTAAAACATCTTGGGGAACTGCTGATGCAATGAAAAAAACAAGTAAAGGCGGTATAGCTCCAACTTCACCAACTACAAAACTAAACTTATGGGTTTGTACAATTGGCGGTGGTATTTTAGGTTATGCACAATTTCCTGGAGGTGCTTCTGCAACCGATGGAGTTGCAATTGATTCTAAATATTTTGGATTATCTGGATCTGCAAATGCGCCATATAATCTAGGAAGAACAGCAACACATGAAGTTGGGCACTGGATGAATTTAAGACACATTTGGGGAGATGCTACTTGTGGTAGCGATTTAGTTTCTGACACTCCTACTCATAATGATGCTAATTATGGTGTTCCAGTTTATCCTCACTATAGCACTTGTACTGGTACTCCTGTTGAAATGACAATGAATTACATGGATTACACAGATGACAATGCTATGTATATGTTTTCAATTGGGCAAAAAAATAGAATGTCGGCAATATTTGTTTCTGGTGGCGCAAGAGCTGCTTTTGGAATTTAATTGCTTTTTGTTATTTGATTTAATTTGTTATTAAAATGAAAAACTCGCTACTTGATAGCGAGTTTTTTTATGCTTGCGATTTCCAAAACATTATTAAAAAAAAATTTCGACCTTTTGATATTAAAGATGTTATAAAAAAACTATTATTTTCTTCATATTTTAACAACAATAAATTGTAAATTGCACTTAATTAACTGATAATCAATTTTTTAAACGCATAAATTATTATGAAAAAAATTATTTTATCCGCAGTTGCATTTATAATGCTTTTTTCATGTCAAAATGAAGATAATGGATCCGAGATCTCCCAACTAGATTCGCCAACGCTTCGCAGTTGTGCAACACAAGAAGTTCTTGAAGCACAATTAAAAGAGGATCCCACATTGGCAGTGAGAATGAATCAAATTGAAGCTTTTACCAAAGAAGCAGTACTAACTAAACGTTTAGTAAATGGTAAAGTTGTAATTCCTGTAGTAGTAAATGTTTTATATAGAACTGCGGCAGAAAACATCTCTGATAATCAAATACAATCACAGATAAATGTTTTAAATAAAGATTATACAGCTACAAATTCTGATTTTTCTAGCACTCCAGCTGAATTTGCTCCAGTTGCTGCAAATATTGGTATTACATTTGAGCTAGTAAAAATTGTGCGGAAATCGACAACAAAAACTTCATGGGGAACTAGGGATGCAATGAAAAGCTCAAAAAAAGGAGGCATTGACCCTACAACTCCAAGTGCAACATTGAACATTTGGGCCTGCAAAATTGGAAATGGAATCTTAGGATATGCGCAATTCCCAGGAGGTTCACAAGCAACCGATGGTGTTGTAATTGATTCTAAATATTTTGGTCTATCAGCCAGTGACAGTTATCCTTATAATTTGGGAAGAACAGCAACACATGAAGTTGGGCACTGGATGAATTTACGCCATATTTGGGGTGATTCTTCTTGCGGCAATGATCTAGTCGCTGACACACCAGTTGCAAAAACTTCAAATTTTGGAGTCCCAGCATATCCATATGTGAGTTTGTGTTTACCAACTCATAATGAGATGACAATGAATTACATGGATTATACTGATGATAGAGGAATGTATATGTTTACTAGCGGTCAAAAAGCACGGATGTCAGCATTATTTGTTTCTGGTGGAGTAAGAGCTAGTTTCGCTCAATAGTCATATATAAATTTATAGTTTTCAAAACTCGCTGCTTTTTGGCGAGTTTTTTTATCTTTATAACCAAATACAACGATATGATAACATCCAAAATTATTGCAAATGGGATTTTAAGGGCAATTGCTACTTTAATCTTAACTACTTTACTTCTATATTTTCTGTATCAAATTCAAAACGTACTGATTTATCTATTAGTTTCATTAATACTTACCTTAATTGGAATACCTATTTTAGATTTTTTCAAGAAAAGATTAAAATTCAGACATACAATTGCATCCATTACCGTTTTAATGATTTATATTTTAATCATCTTTGGTTTCATAATGATGTTCATCCCATTGATCATATCACAAGGACAAAATTTATCTCTTTTAAATACAATTGAAATTGAAAAGAATAGTTTAGAACTTTTCAAAAAATTAAACATTTTTTTGGAGCAACATCATATAGACTCCGCAACAATTTTTGATGCAAAAAATTACAAATCAATCCTAAATTTAAATATAATACCTAATTTTTTAAATTCTGTGGTCGGAACAATTAGTAACTTCGGAATGGGTCTTGGTTCCGTTCTCTTCATTACCTTTTTCTTCCTTAAAGACAAATCCATATTCTTAAAAGGAGCCAAACTACTTATTCCAGACTCTCATGAAGAAAAAATTTTGAATTCTGTTGAAAAAATAAATACCCTACTTTCTCGATATTTTATAGGTTTACTAATTCAACTGTTCATCGTTTTCATATTATATACTATTGTATTGTTTATTTTTGGAATCCCGGATGCATTTGTAATTGCTTTTTTATGTGCAGTTTTAAATATCATTCCATACATAGGTCCATTAATTGCTTCCATCTTGGCAGCTATTTTAACAATGTTAAGCAACTTAGGTTCCGACTTTCAATCCGAAATCTTGCCTACGACCATTTATGTATTAATAGGCTTTTGGATTGTACAGGTAATCGATAATAACTTTTCTCAGCCAATCATTTTTTCAAAAAGTGTTAGTTCTCATCCTTTAGAAATATTTCTTGTCATATTGATTGCAGGATTCTTATTTGGAATTATGGGGATGATTATTGCCGTTCCTTTGTACACTATCATAAAAGTAATTAGCAAAGAGTTTTTTCCGGACAATAAATTTATTCAACAAATAACAAAAAACTTATAAATTGAACCTAGACATTTTAGACTCTAAAATTCAAGAATTTATTGATTTAAATATTGGGACCTCTATTTCTAAATTGGCTCTTCAAAAAAATCCATTTCCTGCTGTGGAGTGGATTTCCATTATAAATCAAATTGCCGCAAAATCAAAGGCAAAAGACAAATTGCCAACTTGGTTTTCAACTAAAAACATAATTTATCCAAGTAAAATATCCGTTGAACAAACTTCATCCGAAAAGACAGCTTTATATAAAAGCTCAATTGTCTCGGGAGACAATCTTATCGACTTAACGGGTGGATTTGGCATTGATGATTATTACTTTTCGAAAAAAATCAAAAATGTAGCACATTGTGAAATCAATTCAGAATTATCCAACATTGTTCAACACAATTGCAAACAATTAAATAGTGATAACATCACTTGCTATGCAGGAGATAGTTTTGAAACATTATCAAGTACAAGCATCAAATGGGATTGGATTTATATAGATCCTTCCAGAAGAAATGACAGCAAAGGAAAGGTATTCATGCTTAAGGATTGCTTACCCAATGTACCAGAAAATTTAAATTTTTATTTTGAAAAATCAAATTCGATTTTAATAAAAACAGCACCAATATTGGATATTACAGCCGGTATTAATGAATTAAATCATATCAAATCCATTCATATAGTTGCTGTTGATAATGAAGTAAAAGAATTGCTATGGGAATTAAACAAAGACTATAACGGGACTATTATCATTAAAACCGTAAATCTTTTAAAAGAGAAAACAGAAACATTTGAATTTATTTTAAATGAAATTAATGAACTGCCATCCTTTGGTTTACCACAACAATATCTTTACGAACCTAATAGTTCCATCATGAAATCCGGAGGATTTGACCAAGTTGGACTTTTTTTCGGATTGAATAAACTGCATAAACATTCCCATTTGTACACCTCAAATGAACAAAAAGAATTTCCTGGTAGAATTTTTGAAATTAAAAATTGTATTGCTTATAACAAAAATGAAATGAAGCACTATTTAGAAAATCAGAAAGCTAATATTACTACACGAAATTTTTCTGATTCGGTTGAAAGTATTCGAAAAAAATGGAAAATCAAAGATGGTGGAGATTTATATTGTTTTTTTACAACCGATGAAAATAACACTAAAATTGTTTTAATTTGCAACAAAATAAAATAAAATGAAATACATACTTGTTACAGCCTTATACTTTTTAAGTTTTAATCTTTTTGCTCAAAAACCTTGTGATTACGCAACAAATGTCACAGATTCTATTGGAACCTACAAATCCACAAAAGAATACTTAATTAGTGAAAAGGTTTTTGGAGGAAATTCCAATTACATTTTTTATTCCTTAGCTTTGACCGATGGATTACCAACGCTGACCGTACAATTAATACAAAAAAGTAAAGATTTTGTAAAAGCGAATTGTTTTGACAAAGATTCAAAAATATTTTTGCAGCTTCAAAATGGAAAAATAGTTACTCTGCTACATATAGACCAAGAAAATTGCGGTTCTATGGTGCGAGATGATAAAGGTTTTGACAATAGGGTGAAGTCAGGGATTTTTATGTTCACGAAAGAGAACTATGAAGACTTAAAAATATCTCCTGTTTCCTTAATGCGAATAAAATACCTAACAGATGTTGAAGACATTATATTCAAAAAAGAATTTACAGCTGAACTAGACAGAAAAGTATACCATCCAGAAACTTATTTCATGGACAACATACGTTGTATAGAATAAGCATCTTTTACTCAAAATAAAAAACATTTATCAATGAATTAAGATTCATTTGTAAATGTTTTTTTTATGCATTGTAACCCTCTTGATTATCATTTTGTTTATCAATATTGATAACATAATTTTTCACATTTCGCACTACCAATGGAACTAGTAATCCAACAACAACCACTTCTACAAATGTAATTCCTGACTTATTTTCCGGTCCAATACATTTAAAAAAACTATTCTGCAATATCCTTTTCATCTAACGATTCGTATGTTTTTTTTTAATTTAAAAAATAAAATTTAAGAACTTATTTAATCAACAGCCTAAACAAACATCTTTGATATCTCTTAATTTGCCAATAAACAAATTTTGATCAAGTCAATCTCATTATTTTTAAATCAAAAACTGAATTTAATAGCATTTTTTATGTTTGCTATTGTATTCAATATGGGGGTTAATTTAATCGAACTATAAATCATTGTTTTTAAATGATTTAAAGCGCGAAAGTAAATATATAAATCAATTAAATAACAATATAATCGATGAAATGCATGTTTTACACTTATTTTAGCGTTAATTCTTTCAAAATTCACAACTAGCAAGACTTTAGATAGTTAACACAAATAAATTTTAACAAGAAAAAGAGCTGATTAAATAAACCATTTCGTAACTCCTTAAGAGTAAGAATACAATAAAAAAGATTTTTTTGAAGTAAAAAAAGAAAAATTTTATGATAATAAACAAACCTAATTACAATCCCATTTAAAATTGGAAACTCTGTCATTTAAACCAGCTTTCAAATTATAGTGCCACCATTCAGAATCAAACGAATTAAAATGTTCCTTAACCATAACCTTTCTCAGCAGATTTCTATTATTTAAAATTTCTTTTGAAAAACCACGATAGTCATGACTGGCTTCTTTTCCGAAAAAATCAAAAGAAGTTCCCATATCCAATTCTTTACCTTCAAAATTAACCAATGTGATATCTACAGCCCCTCCTCTATTATGGATTGAACCTTTGCTTGGGTTTGCAACATATGTAGGATCCGGAACTATAGCCCACATTCTTTTTTGAATGTCTAAAGGTCGATAACAATCAAAAAGTTTTATTTTAAAACCTTTCTTCATAAATCTTTTATTGGCCAAAATTAGCTCTTTTACGGTTTTATAACGCAAATAACATTCGGCACAATCATATACTTTAGATTTCAAAAAATTGTCATCTGTAGCGTACCTCATATCATACATGAAATCTTGACTGAAGTCTTTTAAATTAACAAAAGTGGTATCATTGATTGCAACTATAGTCGCTGATGCATTTGTAATAGTTTGTGAATTACATTTAAGTAGGTTTAGTAGAAAAAGAAAAAAGAATAGAGGCTTGAAATAAGAAGTCATAACTAATAAATTTCCATAAAAATAAGGAAATTTAAAAGGATTAAAAAAGTAAAACCCTCTAAAAACAAAAAAAGCCCCTACAATAGGAGCTTTCTTGTGAACGCAGAAGGATTCGAACCTTCGACCGCCTGCTTAGAAGGCAGGTGCTCTATCCAGCTGAGCTATGCGTCCATTATTTTTATTAGTCGGGGTGGCAGGATTCGAACCTGCGGCCTCCTGCTCCCAAAGCAGGCGCGATAACCGAGCTACGCTACACCCCGAAAACAATCTATCAATTTATTTATGAAAATATAATAAATATTGAATCTCGCTTTGATTCTTAATCACAAATAACTTGCGGAGAGACAGGGACTCGAACCCTGGCGACGATTACTCGTCGACAGATTAGCAATCTGCTCCATTACCGCTCTGGCACCTCTCCAAAACCTCAGGAAACGTGTCCTGTTTTGCGGTTGCAAACTTAAGACATGTTTACGTTTCTCACAACTATTTTAGAACTTTTTTTTCATATTTTTCTACTATTTATTCAAATGAGTTCACAATCAAAGATATAACTAGCGCCTAAAAAATCATTTTTTCCACTAAAAAACTAAAAACGGTCTATTGTCACTAAAACGAGCTAGTAAATTGTTTTTAAATATTAATTTAAACTTCCCATCGCTCCCATTTTTATGATTTACTATTTTAAGCATACAATAAAATCATAACTAAACAAACAAAGACATTTCATAATGGAGAACCATAAAACAAAGCGTGCTAGTGCATTTTTTTTTAATTAAAATTATTTATACCTCGAAAATGGGCAATCTCATTTATTAGTAAATTAAACAAAAACAAACCCAAAAACAGAGATTCGTTAAATATATCCTAATTTAAATTCAATAAAAATTTGAATTTTACAAAATAAGTTTAAATTTGCTATAATAAATCAACATATAATAAACATGAGCAAAAGAGTTGTTATCGTTTCTGCTGTTAGAACACCTATCGGCAGTTTTATGGGAGGATTATCTACAATTACCGCACCAAAATTAGGAGCAATAGCCATTAAAGGTGCGCTAGAAAAAATACAATTAGATTCAAATTTAGTTGACGAAGTTTTTATGGGTAATGTCGTGCAAGCTGGCGTAGGTCAAGCTCCAGCACGTCAAGCTGCCATTTATGCTGGCCTTTCAAATAATGTCGCTTGTACAACTGTCAATAAAGTATGTGCTTCTGGAATGAAAGCTCTAATGTTAGGATCACAAGCCATTCAATGTGGAGACGCAGAAATTGTTGTTGCCGGAGGAATGGAGAATATGAGTTTAATTCCGCATTATATGAACTTAAGAAGCGGAACCAAATTTGGTCCTAGCACAATGGTCGACGGAATGCAAAAAGATGGATTAACAGACGCGTATGATAACAATGCCATGGGGGTTTCTGCTGACCTATGCGCAGCAGAATATAAAATATCAAGAGAAGAACAAGATAATTTTGCAATACAATCTTACGAGCGTTCTGCTAAAGCGTGGAGTGAAGGAAAATTTGATAACGAAATAGTTCCTGTAGCCGTTCCTCAAAGAAAAGGTGAGCCGATACTCATTTCAAAAGATGAAGAATTCACTAATGTATCGTTAGAAAAAATACCTACGCTAAATGCAGTATTTACAAAAGACGGCACCGTTACCGCAGCAAATGCATCAACGATAAATGATGGTGCAGCCGCAGTTATTTTGATGAGTGAAGAAAAAGCAATTTCTTTAGGTTTAAAACCATTAGCATATATAAGAGGTTATGCAGATGCTGCCCAAGAACCTAAATGGTTTACAACGAGTCCTGCAAAAGCACTCCCTAAAGCATTAGCAAAAGCCAATCTGACTTTAGATGAAATTGATTATTTTGAATTCAACGAAGCCTTTTCAGTAGTTGGACTAGCCAATTCAAAGATACTTGGGTTAGACAATCAAAAAGTAAATGTTAATGGCGGAGCCGTATCATTAGGACATCCTCTTGGCTGTTCAGGGGTTAGAATAATTGTTACATTATTAAATGTTTTGAAACAAAATAATGCAAAATATGGAGCAGCTGCTATTTGTAACGGCGGCGGCGGAGCTTCTGCCTTTGTTATTGAACGAAACATTTCATAAATATCACTTTAAATAAAATACAATTATTAAATAATACGAATTGAAAATTACTATTTTTACAGATATTTTTGATTCGTATTATTTTAATTTCTAATTTATATAAATGTTTGGGATTTGTAATTTAGCCATGATTCCACTTCGTGCCGAAGCTAGTGATAAAAGTGAAATTGTTTCTCAAGTCTTATTTGGAGAACATTTTGAAGTTTTGGAACAACATAAACAATGGTCTTATATAAAAATGCAATATGATGAATACGAAGGCTGGATAGATACCAAACAATTTCAACCTATTACAGAATCTTGCTTCAACCAACTTTCGTCGGACGCAATCATCCTTAATGGCGATTTGATAGAATACATTATAGCACCTTCCAATTTATTAATTCCCATACCACTTGGAGCTTCCCTGTCTTTTTTAAATTATCCTGAAATCAACACAAGTAATTTTGATTTCGAAGGAACCAAAATTAATGGAGTAAAACCAAAAAATAATTTACTAAATTCAGCTTTCATGTATTTGAGCGCCCCCTATTTATGGGGAGGAAAAACACCTTTTGGAATAGATTGTTCCGGTTTTACGCAAATGGTTTACAAACTAAATGGCTATAAGTTATTACGAGATGCATCACAACAAGCAACTCAAGGAGAAGCATTAAGTTTTATAGAAGAAAGCGAACCTGGTGATTTGGCTTTTTTTGACAATGACGAAGGAAATATAATTCATGTGGGAATAATAATGGAAAACAACTATATTATTCACGCCAGCGGAAAAGTAAGAATTGACCGATTAGATCATTTAGGAATCTATAATGCCGAAATAAACAAACACACTCATAAACTAAGAGTAATTAAAAAAATTATATAAAAAAAATGCTAGAAAAATTTTCTAGCATTTTTTTTATTTGTCACAATCACAAAGCTACATACTTGCTTTTAAGGAATTATATTCATTAGTCATATCCAAAGATCTATAAACGCCTAAAAGAGACTTCAAAACATCTTGATTTTTAGGTTCAATAACCAATGCTTTTTTAAGATATGGAATCACACTTCTTACCAAATCATCTTTTTTAGCTTTCAACTGATCATAAAGCTCCATCTCTTTTGGAGTATTACCCAAAGCCGCCATCTGATCCACTAAAGCCTTTTTAGATTCCAATTTAACATATGTTAAATTGATATATGCATCAATATAATTTGGATCTAACTCTAAAACTTTATTATAACAAATTTCAGCTTTAACTGCATCATTTTTTTCAAGATAGATAAAAGCTAAATTTTTATTAATTTCTAACTTTTTAGATGGTGAAAACTGATCTCTAGGTTTTTCATGAAACCCTGCAGTAATACTTGCTGTTCTAACGGCTGCAGAAGCAAAACTTTCTTCAACTTTTGTTTTTTTATTTGTGGCAAAATAAATTATCCCTTTTCCAGAATAATTAATTCTTTTTAATTCTTCATAATATTTAATTGCTGAATCAAAATCTTTTACCGTCATCGATGAAGAAGCTGCATTAAATAAATTTAAAGTGTCTTTTTTATCAAATAAATAGACCTTATAACTTTTTTCAGCACTTTCTTTATATTTTCCTGCTTTATAATCATCTGCTGCACCATTAACAAGAGTAGATTTCATCTCTCTCAAAGCTGTATTTGCTTGTAAAGAATATTTGTACTTCCCTGCCTCATTTTCCGCTTTAATCAATTCTTGATAAGCCTCAGCTGCCAAAGAAAGATTATTAGCCATGTCAATATTTTTTGAAGCTAAGTCTTTTAAAATATTACCTTTCAATAAATAGAAATCAGATTTCTCCTCATCAGTTGAATTGTAAATCAAATATTCGATTTTTTTCAAAATACCCAATGCATCTTGAGATTTTCCACTTTCAAAAACTGACTGAGCAGTTTTAATTTGATCCTTTTGTGCATACACACCAGCATTTATCAATAACACTATTGATAGCATTACAAATTTTCTTTTCATTAGGTTAAGTTTAGTTGTTAATATTAGGGGTTTAATTATATATAGAAATTAGTGCAAAAATCAAATCTTACTCGTTCCAAAGTTTAAAAAGACTATAATACTCACTAAACAAAAAAGGAGAATAAAACACTAAAAGGGCTTAAAAATGCAAATTAAAAAGTTAATTCAGTAAAGTTTTAAAATAACTTTTACCGCTTGTAAATGTTTTTTTTTTGACATTTTAGAAGAAAGTAGTTTTTGGCATATTTATTTTTTTTTAGTTAAACAATTTTTAAGCAATTAATTTCACAAATTACAAATTTTAATTTTTACACAATTAACAATACTTACTTTACATAAGCTTTCAGTCAACTATATCGATTTCTAAACTCATAATTTTTCTCTAAAATAAAATTATTTTTTGATTGCACAAATAAAATATTAATAAATTTTAACAAAAAGATAACGATTTCGTAAAATGAGGCAAACTCTACTGTTTTCCATTTTATTCAAAAAAAAATCATACAGTTTCAAAGTATTATTGCATTATAATAACTTTATTCAACATAAACCAAAACATCAATTCACATTCCTTAAGATATTTAAAATAATAAATCAATATAATATCCTGTTAAAATCGACATATACTTCCTATTCTAGTTTTAAACCAAGAAAGAAGCTCAATTGTTTGTGTTTTTCTTTAAAAAAACAAGTAAAATAAAAAATCCTGCGTCGATTATGCTCGAGCAGGATTTAATTTAACTATTTGGTCAAAATTACATTTTTGCTTTCAAAGTTTTATATTCTGTAGTCATTTCCAATGCACTGTAAACATTCAATAATGTTTTTGCTACATCAACATTTTTAGGATCTAATGCTACCGCTTTCTCTAGATATGGAATTGTGCTTCTAAACAAGTCTTCACGTTTCTTTTTCAAAACATTATAACGTTTCATATCATCAGCAGAATTACCAAGTTTATTCATTTCATCAATGATACCTTTTTCATCATCCAATTTCATTGCAGCCATATTAATATAAGCATTGATGTATTTTGGATCCAATTCCATAACTTTAGTATAGAATTTTTCAGCTTCAGCATAGTTTTTCGCTCCAGCACTAACAACACCTAAATTAAAAATCAAATCTACATCATTTGGATTTTTTTCTAATGCCTCAGAAATTAGTTTTTTATAAGTAACCATATCTTTTGACTCAAGATACAAATTAGCCTCGGTCAAAATTAACGAAGTATCTTCTGGATTTGCTTTTCTAGCATCAGAAACTGCTTTTTTAGCTAAATCCATTTTTCCTTGTTGCACATAAATTAAAGCTACATTTTTATAGATCTCACCTCTTTTTGAAGGCACATTTTCATTTCTTGGTTTTTCATGAGTCCCCATTTTTACCAATCTATCTCTATCAGCAGCAGTAGTAAAATAATCTTCTTGATTATTTACCTTATTTACGGCATAATAATAAGTTGCTTTTCCAGAATAGTTTAAAACTTTTAATTCCTCGTAAAGCTTAAGAGCAGTATCATAATCTTTTGCATTTACGTAAGTAGATGCCGCATAATAAAGATTGATAGTGTCTTTTTTCTCTAACAAATAAGCTTCATACAACTTTTTAGCTCCATCTGCATCCTTGTTAGCTTTAGTATCTTCAATTGCTGAATTAATTAATTTACCTTTAATTTCAGCTATTGATGCTGCAGCTTGTGTCGAATATTTTGCTTTTCCAGAAGCTTTTTCAGCTTCCAATAATTCTTGAAAAGCTTTCGCCGCCAGACTTAAATTCTTATCTGCCTCAACATTTTTATTCGCCAAATCCAAATGTGCATTTCCTTTTACAAATAAGAATTGTGCTTTTTCAGCATCAGGCGCATTGACAGACAAATACTCTGCTCCTGTTAAAATTGTAATAGCCTCATCGGACTTACCCGCTTTTAATGCTTTTTCAGCAGCTTTTATTTCATTTTTTTGAGCAATACTTGCTACTGATAAAAATAATGCTGACGCTATTATTACATATCTACTTTTCATATTAATCTATTTTATATTTATTTATTCTATTACTGTTTAATTATGCCTCATCATCAGCATCATCTTCATCTGAGTCATCTTCTTCTATTTCCTCATCATCCTCTTCCTCATCCTCTTCAATTGCTCCATCATCTTCTAGCACTTCCAAAACAGGTTTTACTCTTTCGATTGCTGCATCTTCAATAACATTCCCATCTTCATCTACTACCACTTCTGCAGCATCATCTTTCATTACTTTAGTAACAGCTGCAATTGAATCATTACCCTTGATATTGATCAATTTAACACCTTGTGTTGCTCTTCCCATAACCCTAAGATCTTCAACAGCCATTCGTATGGTCAAACCAGATTTATTGATAATCATCAAGTCATCAGCATCTGTTACCGCATTTATAGAAATTAATTTACCCGTTTTCTCAGTGATATTAAGAGTTTTAACTCCTTTACCTCCACGGTTTGTAATTCTATATTCGTCTAGACTAGAACGTTTTCCATAACCATTTTCAGCAACTACCAGAATTTCACTATTCATATCATTTACAGTAACCATTCCAATCACTTCGTCAGTTTCGTCTTTTAAAGTAATACCACGAACTCCAGAAGCTGTTCTTCCCATTGGACGTGTTTTGGTTTCTTCAAAACGAACCAATTTACCAGATTTAACCGCTAAAATGATTTGGCTTTCACCATTAGTTAATTTAGCTTCCAATAATTCATCACCTTCTTTAATTGTAATTGCAGCAACACCGTTAACCCTTGGTTTAGAATATTTCTCTAATGAAGTCTTCTTAACCTGTCCTTTTTTGGTCACCATTACAAGATTATGACTATTGATATACTCTTTATCTTTTAAATCTTGAGTACAGATAAAAGCTTTTACTTTATCATCACTTTCGATATTCACTAAATTCTGAATAGCTCTACCCTTTGCAGTTTTACTTCCTTCCGGAATTTCGTAAACACGCATCCAGAAACATTTCCCTTTTTGCGTAAAAAACATCATATATTGATGGTTCGTTGCAACAAACATGTGTTCCAAGAAATCTTGATCTCTTGTACCAGCACTTTTTTGACCAACTCCTCCTCTATTTTGTGTTTTATATTCGGATAAGTTTGTACGTTTAATATAACCCGCATGAGATATCGTAATAACCACATTCTCATCTGCAATCAAATCTTCAATACTTACATCTCCGCCTGAATATTCAATTTGAGAACGGCGTTCATCCCCGTATTTATCGCGAATTTCTGTTAGTTCTTCTTTTATCAGTGCAATTCTTAAATTTACATCTGCTAATAAAGCTTTTAAATGCTCTATTAACTTCATGATCTCATCATATTCTGATCTTAATTTATCTTGTTCCAGACCAGTTAATTGACGCAAACGCATTTCAACAATTGCACGAGATTGAATATCAGACAAATTGAATCTTTCTATTAATTTTTCTCTTGCTTCTTCTGTGCTTTTAGATGCTTTAATTAACGCAATTACTTCGTCAATATTATCAGAAGCAATAATCAAACCTTCCAAAATATGAGCTCTTGCTTCGGCTTTCTTCAATTCAAATTGCGTTCTGCGAGTAACAACATCGTGACGGTGCTCTATAAAATAATGAATCAAATCTTTTAGATTCAACATTTGTGGACGACCTTTTACAATTGCAATATTGTTTACACTAAAAGAAGATTGTAATTGTGTAAACTTATAAAGTGTGTTCAAAACCACATTCGGTGTAGCATCACGTTTTAATATATAAACGATACGCATTCCGTTTCTATCTGATTCATCACGGATATTAGCTATACCATCGATTTTCTTTTCATTAACCAAGTCTGCAGTACGTTTAATCATGTCTGCTTTATTAACCTGGTATGGAATTTCGGTAACAATAATAGATTCACGGCCATCCACTTCTTCAAAACCTACTTTGGCACGCATCACTACTCTACCTCTTCCGGTTTTAAAAGCTTCACGAACTCCTTCATAACCATATATTATACCTCCAGTAGGAAAATCAGGAGCTTTGATATGCGTCATTAGCTCGTCAACTTCTATGTCATTATTATCCATATAAGCTAACGTACCATTAATCACTTCAGTTAAGTTGTGAGGAGGCATATTTGTTGCCATACCTACTGCAATTCCGGTAGCACCATTTATCAATAGTGTAGGAACACGAGTCGGCATAACTGTCGGCTCTTCTAATGTGTCATCAAAATTCAGTTTAAAATCAACTGTTTCTTTATCTATATCTGCTAGAATTTCTTCTGAAATCTTACGCATTCTTGCCTCAGTATAACGCATTGCTGCTGGACTATCACCATCTACAGATCCAAAGTTACCCTGACCATCAATCAATAAATAACGCATACTCCATTCTTGCGCCATACGAACCATGGCATCATAAACAGACGTATCACCATGAGGGTGATACTTTCCAAGAACTTCCCCGACAATTCTTGCGGATTTTTTATGGGCAGATCTTGAATTAACTCCCAAATCATGCATTCCAAATAGTACTCTTCGATGTACTGGTTTCAAGCCATCTCTAACATCTGGAAGCGCTCTTGATACAATTACTGACATCGAATAATCGATGTAAGCTGTTTTCATTTCATCTTCAATGTTAATAGGAATTAACTTTTCTCCTTCAGACATAATATATACTTAAATTAAAATTATTTTGTTTTAAAAAATCCCGCTAATATAACCTTTCTCAATATGTTTTCACTCATAAACAGACAGAAATTTATTCGATTTATTAACAAATTTTTATTGGGATTTAGTTAATAAATTAAGTAGGCTTTAACTATATGGTCATCATTTTTTTTGTCACTTAGCGGTAGGAGTATTTAAAGGTATGATTTTTGCTTTTGATAATCTTATTCACTAAATTTACAATAACAATACCAAACAATATGGATGATAATTTTTCACCTAGAGTAAAAGACGTTATTACTTATAGCAAAGAAGAGGCTCTGCGCCTTGGACATGACTTTATAGGTACTGAACATTTGATGCTTGGCATTCTAAGGGATGGAAATGGTAAAGCAATTCACATCCTTAACAACCTGTCTGTTGATCTTGATCATTTAAGAAGAAAGGTTGAAATCCTAAGCCCCGCCAGCCCTAGCATTGATGTTAGTGTAGAAAAGAAAAATTTACATCTGACACGTCAAGCAGAACGCGCTTTGAAAACTACTTTTTTAGAAGCAAAAGTTTTCCAAAGTTCATCAATCAGCACTGCACACTTACTGTTGTGCATCTTGAGAAACGAAAATGATCCTACAACCAAGCTATTGAATAAACTTAAAATAGATTATGACGTAGCTAAAGAACAATACATCAACATGACTCCAAACGAAGACGATTTTTTAGAAAACTTGCCAAAAAACGAATCCTACAATGACGATTCAGGACAAGATGACAGCCTCAAGGAAGGTAATTTCAATAATCCTGCCAATAAATCAAATAAAAAATCTAAAACTCCTGTACTTGACAACTTCGGAAGAGATTTAACTGAAATGGCAGAAGAGGGAAAATTAGACCCTGTTGTAGGACGCGAAAAAGAAATAGAACGTGTTTCTCAAATTTTGAGCCGCCGTAAAAAGAACAACCCTTTGCTAATAGGTGAGCCAGGAGTTGGTAAATCTGCTATTGCAGAAGGTCTTGCTTTGCGAATCATTCAAAAGAAAGTTTCCCGTATATTATTCAATAAACGAGTAGTAACTCTTGATTTAGCAAGCCTAGTTGCCGGAACCAAATATAGAGGACAGTTCGAAGAAAGAATGAAAGCCGTTATGAATGAACTGGAAAAAAATGACGATATCATTCTTTTCATAGATGAGATTCATACGATTGTTGGCGCTGGAGGTGCAACAGGTTCACTAGACGCTTCCAATATGTTCAAACCTGCATTATCAAGAGGTGAAATTCAATGTATAGGCGCAACTACATTAGACGAATACCGTCAATACATAGAAAAAGATGGCGCACTTGAAAGACGTTTTCAAAAAGTGATTGTAGAACCAACTTCTGTTGAAGAAACTATTGCTATTTTGAACAACATTAAAAACAAATATGAAGATCATCATAATGTAATTTACACTCCCGAAGCTATTGAAGCTTGTGTTAAATTAACGAATCGATACATGTCTGAACGATTTTTACCAGACAAAGCCATTGATGCATTGGACGAAGCTGGATCAAGAGTTCACATTACCAATATTGATGTTCCAAAACAAATATTAGATTTGGAACGACAACTGGAAGAAGTTCGCGAATTGAAAAACTTGGTTGTTAAAAAACAAAAATATGAAGAAGCAGCTAAACTTCGTGATGATGAAAAAAAGATAGAAAAAGATTTAGCCATAGCACAAGAGCAATGGGAAGAAGATTCTAAAAACAATAGAATATTGGTTACCGAAGATAATGTTGCTGATGTCGTATCAATGATGACTGGAATTCCGGTAAATCGTATTGCACAAACAGAAAGCAATAAACTAGCCAAATTGCCTGAACTTATTCAAAATAAAGTAATTGGACAAAACGAGGCTGTTTTAAAAATCGCTCGTTCAATTCAAAGAAATAGAGCTGGATTGAAAGATCCGAACAAACCGATTGGTTCTTTCATTTTCTTAGGTCAGACAGGTGTTGGAAAAACACAATTAGCCAAAGTTCTTGCGAAGGAATTATTCGACTCGGAGGATGCACTGGTTCGAATTGACATGAGTGAATACATGGAGAAATTTGCGATTTCAAGATTGGTTGGAGCGCCTCCGGGATATGTAGGCTACGAAGAAGGTGGACAATTAACTGAAAAAGTTCGCAGAAAACCTTATTGTGTGGTCTTACTCGATGAAATTGAAAAAGCACATCCAGACGTTTTCAACATGATGCTACAAGTGCTTGACGATGGTTTTTTAACCGATAGTTTAGGTCGAAAAATTGATTTCAAGAATACTATTATCATTATGACATCTAATGTTGGAGCTCGTCAATTGAAAGATTTCGGACAAGGAGTTGGATTTGGTACTGCTGCTAAAATTGCACAAGCCGATGATAATTCTAAAAGCGTTATTGAAAACGCTTTAAAGAAAACTTTTGCACCCGAATTTTTGAACAGAATTGATGACGTAATCGTATTTAACACTTTAGAAAAAGAAGACATCAATTTAATCATTGAAATCGAGTTGAAAAAACTTTATGACCGCATCGAAGAGCTGGGTTATAAGTTAAAATTATCTGATAAAGCCAAAGCATTTATCGCCGATAAAGGTTTTGACAAACAATTTGGCGCTAGACCATTAAAAAGAGCGATTCAGAAATATGTTGAAGATACATTGGCTGAAGAAATTATCACTTCAAAAATTGCTTCTGGTGATGAAATCTTTATGGATATCGAAGATGGTTCTCAAGAATTAACGGTAAATATTCATAAAGCCGAAGAACCAAGAAACCAAGCTGAAGAACCTACTAATCAATAATTTAAAATAAAATATTACATAACAGACCCGTTACGTTTTAATAACATAACGGGTTTGTTTTTTATAGGATATTATCGTATTTTTTTAAAAACAAATATCTACATTTGATAGTTATAAAAAAGATCAACAAAATTAATTTATGTTTCAAAATAAAGTCATACTGGGTAGCGAAGAATGGTGCTCTTTTCCAGAATTAGGAATACCTACAATTAAAGCTCGTGTCGATTCTGGCGCAAAAACATCTGCTTTGCATGCAATCAATATTGCACCATTTATAAAAAATGATGCGAATTGGGTGAAGTTTGACATAAATCCTATACAGAACAATATAAAAACTGTTATCCATTGTGAAGCTCCTATGGTTGACAAAAGGATTGTAAAAAGTTCTAGTGGCTTTAGAGAACACCGCTATGTAATTCAGACTAATATTGCCATTGGAGATTCGAAATGGCCTATTGAAATGACCCTTACAAATCGTGATTCAATGGGCTTTAGAATGCTTTTGGGACGAGAAGCCATGAGCGGAAGAATATTGGTTGACCCGGAACAAAAATATCTTTTAGGACAACCTACCACAGAAAGTCTTGTTGAATTATATAAAAATTCAGAAAAAGCAAGCTCAGGTTTAAGAATAGGCCTTTTAGCAAGTAATCCTGAATTGTACAGCAACAAAAGAATTATGGAAGCTGGAGAAATGCGTGGTCACGAAATGCATTTTTTGAATATCAAAGAATGCTACATGAAACTGGATGCCAAAACTCCAGAAATTCATTACCGCGGTGGAAAAATATTAAATCAATTTGATGCTATTATTCCTAGAATTAGGCCGAGTATCACCTTTTACGGTTGTGCCTTAACTAGACAGTTTGAAGCTTTAAAAGTGTATTGTTTAAACTCATCTACAGCTATCACACAATCGAGGGACAAACTTTTTTCTTTGCAATTGTTATTAAATCACGGTGTAGATATCCCAACGACTGGATTTGCCAATTCTCCATTAGATACTGATAATTTAATCAAAATGGTTGGAGGTTCTCCTCTCATTGTAAAATTACTGGAAGGAACGCAAGGAAAGGGTGTTGTATTGGCTGAAACTAAAAAAGCGGCAGAAAGTGTAATTAACGCATTCAAAAGTCTTAATGCTAATATATTGGTACAAGAATTCATCAAAGAAGCCAACGGAAAAGATATCCGTTGTTTTGTAATTGATGGAAAAGTTGTTGCCGCAATCCAAAGAGAAGCCATGCCAGGTGAATTTAGAGCCAATATCCATTTGGGTGGAACAGCATCGGTAATTAAAGTTACCGCTGAAGAAAAAAGGATTGCCATAAAAGCGGCCAAAGCAATGGATTTAAAAGTTGCTGGTGTGGATATTATCCGCTCCGCAAAAGGGCCTTTATTACTTGAAGTAAACTCTTCACCAGGGCTTGAAGGAATTGAAGGTGCTACCAATAAAGATATTGCCGGAGAAATGATTAAAGCGATTGAGAAAAACTTTAAGATAAAATAGAGCGGGAAATAACAATGACAATATCAATGACAATATCAATGGCAAATTCTAAATTCTAAATTCTAAATTCTAAATTCTGAAATCTGAAATCTAAACTATGAATCCCTACCTAGACATCGTCATTCGCAGTGCAGCTGTATATTTATTCATGGTTATTGCGTTGCGTATTTTTGGTAAAAAAGAATTATCCCAACTCAATACCGCTGATGTGATTTTGATTCTACTGATAAGCAACTCCGTTCAAAATGCGATGGTCGGAAACAACACAACACTTTGGGGAGGTCTAGCAGCAGCAACAATACTTTTTGGGATTAATTTCATCTTAAAGAAACTAATGTACCGTTACCAAAATTTCGGTGAATTCATGCTTGAAAAGCCAGAAATTCTAATTCACAACGGAACTTTAGATTTCAAAAACTTGAGTAAGTTAGACATCACTTCGGATGAATTGAAAGAAGCCATGAGAGAGCATGGGGTAGAATCTTTTAAGGATGTAAAACTGGCAATGCTTGAAATTGACGGGAACATAAGTATCATAACAGGCGGAAATACGCTAAAGCAAACCCATTACAAGCGTAGAAAAAACCATAAAAATTTAATCCAAGGCAATTAGAGGTTTCCATAAAATCTTCTGAAAATTATTTTCTTCCAAAACAGCAACTATCAGAATAGAATTAAATTTCAATTTTTGAAAAGCTGATAAAAGCACTAAACTAGTCATTTAGCCCAGATGGAAACGGCATCTCCCGATATAGAAAAACAAGGCTTTTTTGCCGTAGTTTTTATTAATCGGGAATACAGTGGACAGCTGGAGAACTGCTGATTATTGCTGAACAGGTCTTTGCTCCAAAAAATATAAAAGTAAATTTTAAGGCATAAAAAAAACCATTCGGAATACGAATGGTTTTATATAATGTGTATTGTTTTTACAAAAATATATTCAGAAACCAATATACTAGCGCAGCCAATAATGCTGAAACAGGAATCGTTAGTACCCAAGCCCAGAGTAAACTCACCGTTACACCCCAACGAACAGCTGAAATACGTTTCGTTAATCCAACTCCAATAATAGATCCTGTAATAGTATGCGTTGTACTTACCGGCACTTTAAAATGTTCTGTAAAATAAAGCGTCAAAGCTCCCGCGGTTTCAGCAGCCACTCCTTCAAAAGAAGTCACTTTGGTGATTTTAGAACCCATTGTTTTCACAATTTTCCAACCCCCACTTAATGTTCCAACAGCAATAGCCGTATAACAAGCCAATGGAATCCATTCAGGCATTGCTCCTTTTATACCTTTATCATCATCTGGAAGAACTACTTGCAACCAATCTGGAAGATTCATAATATCGACACCGCTAGTTTTGATATAAACCGCCACAGCCGCAGCAATAATTCCCATTACTTTTTGTGAATCATTTCCACCGTGACCTAAACTAAAAGCTGCTGAAGACAGTAATTGCATTTTTTTCAAAACTGCATCCGCTTTGTGTAAATTTAAACTACTAAATACTAAAGCAAATGTTGAAATCGAAAGTATTATAAAAGCTACCAAAAACCACTTAATATTATGAGATTCAAATACAACACTCCAAAAAACAGAAGATTCAAAACGAGGTTTTTCGATTTTTTCGAACGGAACCATTTGGCTATAAACAAACCAAATTGACAATATCATTAATCCAATTGTAAACAATTTAGGCAAAATCCTTTTTCTGGAAGCATTCAACAACCAAATAGAAATTAAATACGACATAAAGGCTCCTAACAAAGGGGCAAGAACTATAAATGCAATAATAATCACTACTCCAGAAGGCATACCACCATCTTTTCCTGCTTTGTACCAACTTACAATATCATACCAATGTCTAGTGTGCTGAACTCCATCTTCAATTAAAATATAATCTGAAAAACCATGCACTGTAATTGCATGAGCAATCGCAGCACCGGCAAAACCGCCAATCAAAGTATGTGAAGAACTGGAAGGAATTCCTTGCCACCAAGTAATTAAATTCCAAACAATTGCCGCTACAACACCTGCAAGGATAACGACTAAATCAATTTGACTTGAATCGGCCGTTTTTGCAACGGTATTTGCAACACCCAAGCCAAAAACCCAGTAAGCCAAAAAGTTAAAAAAAGCTGCCCAAAGTACCGCTTGGAAAGGCGATAAAACCTTGGTTGCAACAACAGTAGCAATAGCATTTGCAGCATCATGGAAACCATTGATGTAATCAAAAATTAATGCTAGAACTATAATAATTATGAGTAAAGTCATATCAATATCTTCAAATGAATAGAATTAAATTAAGAATGTTTTACTGTAATAGATTCTAAAACACTGGCAACACTCTTACATTTATCAGTTGCTGATTCTAAAACTGACAACACTTCTTTATATTTAATGATATTTTTGGCATCGGTTTCGTTTTCGAAAATCTCAAAAACAGCTTTGTTATATACCATATCCGACTTGTTTTCCAACTTATTTATTTTAGCACAAGCGTTGGTGATCGTTTTCATATTGCTCAAGTTTTTCAACTCTTTTACCGCAACATCAATATTTTGACAGGCCTCTAGATTGATTTCTGTCATTTTACGAATTGACTTCGTGATTTTATCCACCTGATATAAACGCATTCTTGAAGCGGCACCATGAAGATAATCGGCTACATAATCAATTGAAGTGATTAGGGAGTGAATATCTTCCCTGTCAAAAGGAGTAATGAAATTTCTACTCAATTCTAAATTGGTTTGACGTGTAATGTCTTCACCTTTTTGTTCTAATTCATCTATTTTAAGAAAAAGAACTTCTCTTTCTTTCAATGGAAGATTTACGGCTTCGTGCAAAATTGAAGCCAATTCGATTAAATTACTTGATGCTTCTTCGAAAAGAGGAAAGAATTTTTTGTCTTTTGGAACTAAAAATTGAAAAATACTATTTAATGACATTTGTTTATGTTTTAGTAGTGCAAAATTACTTCATTATTTAAAGCTAATGTTAAGCTAATGTTAACAAATCCTCTTCGATTTGAAAACTATTCAGGAAAGACACTGTTTTCTCAATATCATAATGAAGAATTCTGTCTTCTTTTACCAAAGGAACTTCACTCCTGTAAGATTTTAAAAACATTTCTATAAAATCACTTGACTGCAAAGGTCTGCGGTATTCGATCGCCTGAGAAGCATTCATCAATTCGATAGCCAAAATACGTTCCAAATTATCCATCACACGCAAACATTTGGTTGCTCCATTTGCTCCCATGCTCACATGATCCTCCTGACCATTACTCGAAACTATACTATCTACGCTTGAAGGAGTTGCCAGTTGCTTATTTTGACTTGCAATACTTGCGGCAGTATATTGCGGAATCATAAACCCTGAATTCAATCCTGGATTATCAACCAAAAACGCCGGAAGATTACGCAATCCAGAAATCAATTGATATGTTCTACGCTCAGAAATACTCCCTAGTTCTGCCAAAGCAATTGCCATAAAATCTAAAGCCAAAGCCAAAGGCTGTCCATGAAAATTTCCACCCGAAATAATCTGGTCACTTTCTATAAATATATTTGGGTTATCGGTTACCGAATTAATCTCCGTTTTGAATACTTTTTTCACATAATCAAAAGCATCTTTTGAAGCACCGTGAACTTGTGGAATGCAACGGAAAGAATATGGATCTTGAACATGCGTTTTAGGCTGTTCGATAATTTGACTTCCATCCAGAAACTCCTTTACTCTTTTCGCTGTCGCAATTTGACCGTTGTGGGGACGGATATAATGTATCAATTCATTAAAAGGTTCAATTCTGCCATCAAAACCTTCCAATGATATTGTTCCAATTAAATCGGCTAAAAATGAAAACTTGTTAGCTTTCATTAAGATATGTGCACCATAGGCACTCATGAATTGAGTTCCATTCAATAATGCCAAACCTTCTTTTGACTTTAAGACAATAGGTTCCCAACCAAAATGTTTCAATACTTCGCTTGAATGCACTTTATTATTCTCAAACCAAACTTCTCCTTCACCCAACAAAGGCAATGATAAATGTGCCAAAGGTGCTAAATCTCCAGATGCTCCAAGTGAACCCTGAGTATAAATAACAGGCAGTATATCATTATTGTAAAAGTCAACCAATCGCTCCACTGTTTGCAATTGTACTCCAGAATGTCCATAACTTAAAGATTGAATTTTAAGCAACAGCATCAGTTTTACAATATCGTTTGGCACTTCCTCCCCTGTTCCACAAGAATGCGACTTTACAAGGTTTTCTTGAAGCTTAGAAAGGTTTTCATTTGAAATTTTTACATTACAAAGAGATCCAAAACCAGTATTGATTCCGTAAATAGGCTCAGAATGAGAGGCCATTTTAGTATCCAAGTATTTTCTACACTTAAGGATATTCGTTTTTGCAGCCTCTGAAAGAGCAATTGATTTATTATGAGAAATAATTTCTTGTAAGACTTCGAAAGAAAACAATTCGGTACTTATATAATGTGTATTCTCCATTTTGTTTGAATTTAAGAGTTCAAAATTCTACAAATCAATATTAAAAAGCAATGATTTTTGATAATAATTTAAAATTTAGAGTGAAATAAAAAATAAAACAAGAAACATATGATATAATAAATTACAAAAGCAACTCTAAACAAGTTGCTTTTGTGATATTGTATTCCAAATTAGATTAAGTTTCACAACTAAATAAAGCCAATTTTATTAATAAGTATAAGTGTTTATACTAGAAAGTTTTTCCGGGTTAGTTCCACTTTTTGTATACAATTTATTGATTAATATACTACCATTTAAATTATAAGTAATCTCGTTTCTCGTAGTATGTACAGTTGAAGATGTATTATTATTACTTACAGAACTAATTTCATTATTTTGGTTTGACCACCATAAAGTATAATTAGAAAATCCTAAAACATTAGAAAACGGGTTCTTTTTAGTATCAAGACTATATTCAATAGTACTCGTTTGGAGAGGACTACCGATATTCACAATAGAAGATTCCTCTTTTATCAAGTTCCCATTCAAAACGGTATAAACATTTGATCTGCCAGATGGTTCCAAAACTCCTGAAAAAGTCATATATTCAGTACTAGATACAATACCATCAACATTATAATCAAATAATAACCTATAAATAAATGTAACATTTTGAGTATTCGTAAGAGAAATCATTTTATTTTTATCATTATATAAATATACCGTCGAACTCTGAACAACACCCGCTTTATCTACTGACTCCAATTTTGTTATTAAATTTCCTGTATAAGTGTATATGTCTTTATTATCCTCTGTCGGTGTAGTGCTTCCAGAACTCAAATAGGTACTTGAAACACTAATTAATTTAGTAATATTGATTGGATCATAAGTAAAAGTAGAAAAGCTTTTGTATTCAGTAGTCATTACATTATTAACATCATAATTATAAACTTCAAAAGTTCTTGTTTTAGGGACTTCCAATACTACTTTTTCAGAAGCAATACCTTTTGGACTTTCTTGACCTGACAAATTTACTGTAACAGTATATGTAAAAGCTCCTGTAGTAGTTAAAACATCTGTGAATTTTGCTTCCGTAAGTGGAGTTGAATTAATTTTTACTGGATTGTCATTTCTATAAATATTATATGTAATTCCTGTACCTGCTACAACTGGCCAAGTAACATTTATTGAATTTCCATCTAAAACCGCTTGAGCTGTAGTTGCCGATGGTACAACAATTGGCGAATCATCATTGCTACTGCAAGATACTAGGGTAAAAAAAGCAATACATAATAATGCAATCTGTTTTTTCATTATAATATTTTTAGAATTATTTTTAGCCAAAATAGTATAATTTTTACAATTACTGGCAAAAACAGAATAAATACTTTACATTAATAAAAACTTAAATTTATTAATTAAATCTAAAATCATGATCAAAAAAAAAATAATTATCACACTACGATGAATGTCCCTAAATAATTCTTAAGAGCAGAAAATAACGAATTTAAAAAACTTATAATTTTCATTTTCATCATTACAACATTATACACAAGCCTATTTTACTACAAGTTGTAACTTAATCTAAAGAAAATCATCATAGAAAATCACTTCCAAAAAGAGAATAAATCAAAGATAATCTCAATAAACAAAGAAATAAATTATACAATATTAAATTTGAATCCATATTGATTTTAAATATTAAACTATTCGCAAAAATACCTCACAAAGCTTTATTTTTTGATGAAAAACTGTACTTTTGAAAAATCAAAAATGAAAAATTTTAACAGCACATATCATCCTTCGATAACAACTCAAATTTGGGTTGCACTTGCTGTTAAAACTACATCTACTACAACTACTACCCCTTAGGGGTATACATTTTACATATAATCCAGTTGCTGTACTTTTTTCTTAAAGAAAGAAAGTCATGGGTGTATAGAAGCCTTTTGCAATTAAAATAATAAAACACAATATAAATATCGTTTAGATTTAAAATAGCGATACTAAATTACATTAAAACAAATACATAATAATATCTACATATGAAAGTATTAAAATTTGGCGGAACTTCGGTAGCCAATGCAGAAAACATAAAATTAGTTTTAGATATAGTCATTAATAAAGCACAAGACGAAAAGCTTGTTGTTGTGGTATCCGCCTTGAGTAAAGTAACCGATTTATTGCATTTGGCTGCATCCAAAGCGGCTGCAAATGATGAAAGCTTTAAAGATATTGTTACCGAAATCGAGAAAAAACATTTAGAAGCACTTAAACAACTTATTCCCGTAAGTGAACAAAGTGGATTGTTAAGTCATATCAAAAGAATCATAAATCATTTAGAAACATTGCTTGATGGTTGCTTTCTATTGGGAGAATTATCTCCAAGAACTCTGGATACCATTCTAAGTTTTGGAGAATTATTATCTTCTTATATTATTGCCGAAGCCTTAAAACAAAAATTAAAAAACAGCCGTTATAAAGACAGCCGAGAACTGATTAAAACTAATAATCAATTTGGAAAAGCAGCAGTAAACTTTGAACTTTCAAACCAGCTTATTGCAGATTTTTTTGCATCTAATGAAAACCAAGTAGTTGTGATGCCTGGTTTTATTGCCACTTCTGAAGATGGTATCAATACTACTTTAGGACGTGGTGGTTCGGATTATACAGCAGCTATTATTGCAGGAGCATTAAATTCAACAGATTTAGAAATTTGGACAGACGTAAACGGAATGTTTACTGCCAATCCAAAAATTGTAAAACAAGCGCAACCAATAGCTACAATATCGTACCAAGAAGCGATGGAATTGTCTCATTTTGGCGCCAAAGTTCTGTACCCGCCAACAATCCAGCCTGTCTTAAGAAAAAATATTCCTATTTTCATTAAGAATACTTTTGAGCCAACAGCCGAAGGAACTTTGATTTCCAATACTATTGTACCACATACAAACCCAGTAAAAGGAATTAGTCACATCGACAACATTACTTTGATAACCCTAGAAGGTTCCGGTATGATTGGAGTTGCTGGTTCTTCCAAAAGACTATTTGAAGTTTTATCTAATGAAAGCATCAACGTAATTTTTATTACTCAAGCTTCATCCGAGCATTCTATATGTATCGGTATTTTAAATTCAGATGCCGAAACTGCTGAAATAGCTATCAATAAAGCTTTTCAAATAGAAATTGCACAAAACAAAATTGATCCTTGTATTGTAGAACAAAATCTTTGCATTATCGCTTTGGTAGGTGAAAACATGAAAAATCACCAAGGTTTGAGTGGAAGAATGTTTAGCACTTTAGGAAAAAACAATGTCAATATTCGTGCGATTGCACAAGGTGCTTCGGAAAGAAACATCTCAGTTGTTATCAATGAAAGAGATGTCAAAAAAGCGTTGAATACTTTACACGAAAATTTCTTCGAAGAAAATACTAAACAATTAAACCTATTTGTAATGGGGGTTGGAAATGTAGGTGAGAAATTCATCGAACAAATCCATCAACAGAAAAAATTCTTAAGAGAAAATTTAAAAATAAACGTAAGAGTAATTGCAGTTTCCAACTCCAGAAAAATGTATTTTGATGAAGACGGAATGCCTTTGAAAGAATGGCAATCGCTTCTTGAAAAAGGAGAAACAGCCAACAGAGAACAATTTATTGCGAATGTAAAAGCGCTCAATTTACGTAACAGTATTTTTGTGGATATCACTGCCAATGAAGAAGTATCAAAAACATACGATCAGTATTTAAAACAAAACGTTGCTGTAGTAACTTGCAACAAAATTGCTTGTTCATCGGCTTATGATAATTACAAAAACCTAAAAAGTTTATCTCGTAAATTCAATGCGCCTTTCCTTTTTGAAACTAATGTTGGAGCTGGATTACCAATTATAGATACAGTAAAAAACCTAATCGCTTCTGGTGATAAAGTACACAAAATACAAGCCGTTTTGTCAGGTAGTTTAAACTTTATTTTTAATAATTTTGATGAAAACAACACTTTTCATGACGTGGTAAAAGAAGCTGGAATTCAAGGATTTACAGAGCCAGACCCAAAGATTGATTTAAGTGGTATTGACGTAGCTAGAAAGATACTTATTTTGATTCGTGAAAGCGGTTATCAAATGGAAATTAAAGATATTGAAAACAAATCTTTCCTTCCAAAAGACTGTATGGGAACTACTAATAATGAGGCTTTTTTCGCTTCATTAAAAGAACATGCAAAACACTTTGAATCCATTTTGGCAGAAGCCAATCAAAAAGAAAGCAGACTAAAATTTGTGGCTCAATTTGAGAATGGAAAAGCAAGTGTAGGATTGCAATTCATCCCGAAAGATCATCCATTTTACAATTTGGAAGGAAAAGACAATATCGTTTTATTCTACACCGATCGTTACGTTGATCAACCGTTATTGATAAAAGGTGCTGGTGCAGGAGCAGCGGTTACAGCTTCTGGAATTTTTGCCGATGTGATTAGAATAGGAAATGTTTAAAAATTAGTTTCCAGTTTAATGTTTCAAGTTAAGACGTCTTCAAACAAACCTCTTTTAAACCTGAAACTTTAAACTTTAAACCTGAAACAAAATAACAATGACTGAAATAAAAATATTTTGTCCCGCCACCATTGCGAATCTTTCGTGCGGTTTTGATGTACTTGGACTTTGTTTAGCCACTGCCGGCGATGAAATGATTGTTCGTAAATCAGATGTGAAAGGAGTTCGTATTACTAAAATTGTAGGTGCAGATTTACCATTGGAAACTGAAAATAATGTTGCTGGCGTTGCTGCATTGGCGATGTTGGAGGAAATCGAAACTGAATTTGGTTTTGAGATTCAAATCTACAAACATATCAAAGCAGGAAGCGGTATCGGTAGTAGTGCTGCCAGCTCTGCGGGTGCTGTATTTGGCATTAATGAATTGCTAGGACGACCTTTCACTAGAAAAGAATTGGTGAAATTTGCCATGCAAGGTGAAAAATTAGCCAGTGGCAATGCCCATGCAGATAACGTTGCCCCTGCCCTTTTGGGAGGTTTTACATTGGTAAGATGTTCAAATCCCTTGGATATTATCAAAATTGAAAGCCCATCAGAATTATACGCCACAGTGGTCCATCCACAAATTGAACTAAAAACATCGGATGCACGCTCGGTATTGAAACAAACTGTATCCCTAAAAAGTGCCATTACCCAATGGGGAAATGTAGGCGGATTGGTAGCAGGATTATATACTCAGGATTATGAGTTAATCGGTCGCTCTTTACACGATGAAATCATAGAACCTATTCGCTCTATGCTGATTCCGGGATTTGATTTAATCAAGCAGACCGCTTATGAAAATGGAGCTTTGGGTTCAGGAATTTCGGGTTCTGGCCCTTCAATTTTTGCCTTAAGCAAAGGAAAGGAAAACGCCGATAAAATTGCCAAAGCAATGAGTGCCGTTTACGAAGAAATGAATTTACCTTATGAAATTCACGTTTCTAAAGTGAATGATGAAGGAATGAAAATAATAAGTTAGCAGTAAAAAGTTAGCAGATTAAAATAATTTAAGAATTATGATTAACGATTTTTGATTTGTGATGTAACTTCTGTTGCGGAAATCTTAAATCAAAAATCGTTAATCTACAATCAAAAATCACAATGAAATATTACAGCTTAAACCACAATGCACCAAACGTTTCTTTTCAGGAAGCAGTAATTCAAGGATTAGCAACAGATAAAGGATTGTATTTTCCAGAAACCTTAACACCATTAGCACCAAGCTTTTTTGATAGAATCGAAAGTTTATCTCACGAAGAAATTGCTTTTGAAGCGATTAAACAATTTGTGGGAGACGAAATCCCTGCAGAAACTTTAAAACAAATCATAGCCGAAACTTTGTGTTTTGATTTCCCATTGGTGGAAGTTGAAAACGGAATCTATTCCCTTGAATTATTTCATGGTCCAACTATGGCGTTCAAGGATGTAGGTGCAAGATTTATGTCTCGTTGCTTAGCCTATTTCAACAAAGACAACAAAAACAATAAAAATACAGTGCTTGTAGCGACTTCCGGAGATACGGGAGGAGCTGTAGCCAGTGGTTTTCTTGGCGTAAATGGTGTTGATGTCGTGATTCTTTATCCTTCGGGAAAAGTGAGTGACATACAAGAAAGACAATTAACAACTTTGGGACAGAATATAAAGGCACTTGAAGTAGACGGTGTTTTTGATGATTGCCAAGACATGGTCAAAAAAGCGTTTCTCGATAAAGATTTAGAGCACATTCACCTGACCTCTGCCAATTCAATCAATATTGCGCGTTGGTTACCACAAATGTTTTACTTTTTCTTTGCTTACAAAGCATTGAAAGCACAAAACAAACCATTAGTATTCTCTTGCCCAAGCGGAAACTTCGGAAATATTTGTGCGGGTATTATTGCTAAGAAATTAGGATTGCCTATCGAGCATTTTGTGGCTTCCACCAATGTAAATGATACGGTTCCTAGATTCCTTGCCAACGGAATTTACGATCCAAAACCATCTATTGCCACTATTTCGAATGCTATGGATGTTGGGAATCCAAGCAACTTCGTTCGTATTCAGGAGATGTACCAAAACGATTTGGAGCAATTCAAAAAAGATTTTACTTCATACACTTTTACCGATGCAGAAACTCTGGTTGCGTTAAAAGCCATTTATAACGAAAGAGGCTATATCGCCGAACCGCACGGAGCTGTTGGTTATTTAGGATTGAAAAAAGAATTACAAAACATACCAAACGCAATTGGTGTTTTCTTAGAAACGGCACATCCTATTAAGTTTTTGGATGTGGTGGAACCAGCTTTAGGAGTTACTTTGCCTCTACCAACACAAATAGAAAGCGTGATGAACAAAAAGAAAGTGAGCGTAAAAATCTCAACTTATGATGAATTGAAGGCTTTCTTGAATTCAAAATAATTCTTTCAAAAAAAAGGTTTTCAAACCATATAAGTAATATAAGACCATTTAAGTTTTGCTAGTGATTAGTGAAATTTAAATGGTTTTACTTTTTATACAAAAATAATCTCAGCCCAACTAAGTATTCACTGTTATGCTTACCAAAATCTCCCGGCTTCACCACACGCGCTGAGCAAACAAAACATATCTACAATCAAAATAACAACCCACTGTAGCAAATAAACATTAGCCTTTATAATAAACAACACTCACCTACAAACAAAAAATTTAGCCAACTAGAAAAATTTAATCCAAAAAACATTAAATTTAACTCTTTAAAAAAGAACACCATGGCAAATAATAAAGTTACACTTCACAGAGTCTTCACAGCACCTCCTGAGAAAGTTTATAAAGCATTCACAGATGCGGATGCAATGGCGTCTTGGTTACCGCCTTATGGTTTTGTCTGCAAAGTACATAGTATGGATATGCAAATTGGCGGGAAATACAAAATGTCGTTTACCAATTTTACTACAGGTAGTAGTCATTCATTTGGTGGCGAATATTTGGAAATTATACCTAATGAACGATTAAAATATACAGACGTGTTTGACGACCCAAATTTACCGGGACAAATGATTACCACAATCGAACTACGAAAAGTACTATGCGGTACAGAACTTTTTGCAACACAAGAAGGAATACCTGATGCAATACCAACTGAAATGTGTTATTTAGGCTGGCAGGAATCATTAGATAAATTAAAACGTTTGGTAGAACCAAATATTCCAGATGCTTAACTTAATAAAACTAAAAAATTAAAAAAATGGCAAAACAAATTTTTATCAATTTAGCAGTAACTGATTTGCAAAAATCGATGGCCTTTTATACTGCATTAGGCTTTACAAACAATCCTCAATTTTCGGACGACAGTGGAAAGTGCATGGTTTGGTGTGAAAACATTTTTGTGATGCTTTTGACACACGAAAAGTTTTCAGGCTTTGCTACCAAACCTATTGCAGACACAAAATCAAGCGTAGCAGGACTTTTTTCATTATCGACTGAAAGTGTTGATGAAATGAACAGCATTATGACAAATGGACTAAATGCAGGCGGAACAGAGCCGAGTGAAATGAAAGACTATGGTTTTATGCAACAGCGAACTATCGAAGATTTTGATGGACACACTTGGGAAATTTTCTATATGGATATTTCAAAATTCCCAACAGCATAGGAAGACATAACGTAAAACAAATAATTGACTTTCAGACAACTCAAAAATACTATGACCTTAATTGCAATATTCTTTCCGTTTGTTTCTTTCTTTTTGAGAGGCAGAATACTCACCTCTATTCTCTGCCTGATTTTGCAAATAACTTTAATTGGCTGGATTCCCGCAGCAATTTGGGCTGTTATTTCATTGCAAAACTCAAGAGCTGATAAACGCAACAATAAGCTCATTAGAGCATTGAAAGTAAAATAGCGGACAGTAATAAAGCATAACTAGAAAACACTCCATATGTTTATTATTTCATTATCCTATAAAAAAGACATCAGTGAAGTAGATAAATTTATCGAAGCACATATTCAATTTTTAGACAAATATTATTCGGAAAAGAAATTCATTTTTTCAGGAAGAAAAAATCCAAGAACAGGAGGTATCATATTAGTTCGTAATGTGGACAGAGATACCCTTCAGGAAATTATTAAGCAAGATCCTTTTTATCAAAATGAAATCGCTGACTATGAGATTACCGAAGTAATCCCGACCAAATATGATGAAGACTTTGCTCTTTTTATATAAAGAAAAAACTTTAATAAAACCTTCTTCATTACTTGTAAAAAGAGCCTAAAACAATTACTATTTTCTATTTTGGGTTTACGCTCAAATTATAAAAATAATTGGAGTTACAAAACCAATTCTTCAAATAAGCGTTGAATGGTTTTATCCAAATCCGTACAAAAACCCGAATGCGGTCTGGAAGTTTGAATCGCCGAACTTCGGATAGCGGTCAGCCAACGAAAACGAGACGGAATATCGAACTCGCCAATTGGTCCTCCGCCTTTTCCTCCATCTGCGATCTTTTGAAAAGAGGCTAAGTTTAATTCGAGTTGTTCCAAATCAAAATCTTCCGAAAACATCAGCAATTTAGCCTCATTAACAGAATAGAGCATTTTTATGAATTTGGCGCTTTTGCAAAACAGAATAATGCCTACATTCAGGAATTCTTCGCGTTCTACCCTTGGCACAACGCGAATAACGGCATATTCATATAAGTTTTTCTCTTGCATTTTGGGCTTCATTTATAAAAATTTCTGAATGATTCAATCTCGTCCATAAAAACTGAAAGTAAACGGCTCTAATTTCGTCAGGAGTTTGTTCGGTATCTTCCCAATGGAGCCAATCTTCCGGAATGTAATCGACAATATCCTGCAGTATTTCTTTGGTAAGCAACTTTCTAAAAGCAACATCAGTTGCTGCCAATTCGGTTGCTTGAGGCAATAAAACATGGTCTTTTATTAAGGCAAAAGGACTTTTGGCATGCGTTTCCCAAGTATTCCAAGAATGATGAAAATAAAGTGACGCTCCGTGATCAATGAGCCATAATTCTTTGTGCCAAATAAGCATATTGGTATTTCGGAAAGTACGATCAACATTGGTAATAAAAGCATCCAACCAAACTATTTGCGAAGCCAAGTCCGCAGGCAGTTTTGTCACAACGGGATCAAAAGTAATGGCTCCCGACAAAAAATGTAGTGCCAAATTGAGCCCTTGGCTGCCTTGCAATAAATCCTGAATTTCCTCATCCCCTTCGGTACGGCCAAAGGCTTCGTCGAGATTGGCAAATACCAATTCGGGCATTTTAAGATTTAGAACTCTTGCGATTTCACCGCCTATGAGTTCGGCAATCAAAGCTTTTACGCCGTGTCCCGCACCCCTAAATTTCAAAACATATTTAAAATCATCATCCGCTTCGGCAAGAGCAGGCAACGAACCACCTTCCCGCAGAGGCGAAATATAGCGCGTAACATTTACGGTTCTTAATTCAAGTGGTTTTCTCATAGTATGATTTTACGAACTACAAATTTACAAATTACTGCTCTTCGATTCACACTTTCTGGAATAAGGTTGCTTATTTTGTCTTGTAAACAAAAAGCAATCCACAAAAAATTATTTACTTGACTGACTTTTTTCTATTGGTTTAAATAAAAAATTAGATTCTTTGAATTCCAATGTCCCTTTCACATAGAAGGGTATTGTCATATAGGTCGAAATTATTCCTGTTCCCTGTTTTAATTTTTGATTCTTTTCCAGTAAAACAAAAGGGACTCTTTTTATGTCTCCACCATAAGATCTGTAACAAAAGTCACCTCTCAATGTGTCTCCAATACGATTTCCACGAACGGCTCCAGAATCTTTTCCTAAAAGTCCATATTGGATTTCATATTCACCATAAAAAGTATTTTTTGTAAAAACTAATGATAAATAAGCTGTTGAATCTCCTTTTGAAGCTTTGTAAAATTTTTTAATAGAACTGTTTTCTCTCTTGTTGCAGCTATGCAGCAAAAAAATCACAGCCACCACAAAAAACATTTTTTTCACTATATGTTTATTTGTTCCCATTTCCATCGAATAAATTGACAGGGCAAATATAAAATATCAATAAACAAGCTTGGCTTTTTTTTGTAATTTCCAACAAACTTCTTCCCAAATTAAATACCAGTTGGTTACTTATTTGAAGAAAAAAAACAAAAATCGCTGACAAAAAACTATTAATTGAAAAAGATTTAAGTTTTACCAATTCACTAATAGATATCAATGTCAATTTTAATAGGGCATCATTGAAATTATAGCTATATTTTAAGACATCACCTCTGCTCCTGAAAAGGCAATATCCCTAAATAATGCTTTTTTTAAAGCAATTAATTATTCAATGAAATAATAGACAAAACTCTGTTAAAATCCTTTGACTTTATTGACGTTTAAATATATATTTACAAATATGAAAACAGCTCGTAGAATAGCACTTTACACCCTTTGCTTACTACTAACCCTTTCTTGGGTTACGCCGTCTGTTTCAAATATTATAAAAACATCCACCGAAAAAAAAATTACCGATAAAAAGGAAGCAATGCCAGAAAACAAATCGGAAGTGGAGGAGAAAAAAATTGAAATAATTTTAGACTTTCCAACTCCTTTTAACATTCCTTTTCAAACTATAGTTTCAACAGACTTTTACTTTAGTAAGGGGACTGCCCTACCACAATCGGTAATCTTGGATTTATCAAATCCACCTCCCGAATTTCATTTATTTGCCTAAGATCAACTTCCGAAACTAATTAGCTTCGGAAAAATTTTTACACAATTAAATTAAAATTCAAACATATATGAAAACGATATTCACGATTGCACTCACTTTATTTACCTCATTTCTATTTGCTGACGCTCATATTATTGTAAAACAAAATGGAGAAAAACTTGAAGTAAATTATGTAACCACCAAAAACAACACGGTTTATTATTCAGTTCCTGGAAACAGTACCCTAAATGAAATAAGTCTTTTTGCCATTGAAAAAGTAATTGATAAAAAAACAAACAGTTTAATTATTCATAACAACAAAATAGATGTTTCTGGAAAGGCAGGATATAAAAAAGTACAATTTTTAACAAAAGATCAAACAACTGGTTTACAGCAAGGAGCGATTTTAAAAACCATAATTCACAAACCAAAAGGATTCACAAAATCAGATTGGATTGCAGAAGCTTCGACAAATATAAAAAAACAGGCCGCAAAACAGGGTTTTCCTTTTGTAGTGATTACCAAACAAACCGATTCAAAAATAGAAGTTATGACATACACCTATTAAACAGAACTTTTAAAAGAAACCAAAAAGAGACAAGTCATTAATTCTTGTCTCTTTTTTGTACGCAAATAATTTATTAACGTTTAATTTTCCAAACTCAAATAGGCTCTCCCAATATTTGCAATAATATCTGAAGCAATAAAAGACTGATAACCCGTTTCTGGCAAAGCAATATCGGCGGTTAAACCATGAAGGTATACGCCTAGAATAGCTGCATCGATAGGTTTATAAGATTGCGCCAAAAGACTCGTAATCATCCCTGTCAGGACATCGCCGCTTCCGGCTGTGGCCAGAGCAGCGTTCCCAGTTGTATTTACATAAATCATTTCGCCGTCAACAATGTAAGTTGGCGCGCCTTTCATCACAATCACAACTTGATTTACTAGCGAAAAAACGACAGCCTTGCCAAACATTTCCTCTTTGGTATACCATTTCCCTATCAATCGTTCTAATTCTTTTGGATGCGGAGTCAAAATAGTTCTAGGCGAAACCAAAGCTACCCAAGACGGGTTATGTGACAAAATATTCAGGGCATCGGCATCGATAACGAGCGGAAGACTTGTATTCGACAGAAAATCGTGAAGTGCTTTTTGAGTTGCCATTTTCTGTCCCATTCCGGGACCTATCCCTATTGCATTGACATCCAAATTCAGGGCAATCTCCGAAATATACTTTTCATGGTCATCCGTCACCACCATCACTTCGGGAACGGAAATTTGTACAATATCATACCCGCATTGCGGTACAAAAGCGGTAACCAATCCGCAACCCGTTTTCAGCGCCGCTTTCGATCCCAAACACACAGCACCTATCTTTCCATAGCTCCCGCCAATGATCAAAGTATGCCCCTGCATCCCTTTGTGGGTATATTTGTCAATGGTTTTGTAGCGTTTTAGAATTTCATTACGATCAATCAGAATAGGACTATTCATAAGATGTATTTTCCATTAAAAGTACGAAATTCTGAAACCAAATTTTTAAATTATATCTTGTTTTAAATTCTAAAATCTCTTACAGGCAATCATTCAACTATACTCCGCAGATTCAGAAATCAATTGTAAACATTAACTTATTGTTCGGTTAACATTACAGACGTGAAATTAAAATATTTTTGCGATATATTAACAAAACAAATATTTTAATGAAAAAACTATTCCCAATCGTCATTGCACTACTTTTTGCTTTTAATGCCAATAGCCAATCCAAGAACTACGCCTCTCTAAAAGTGAAAATCGCCAACCTTGAAGTCGATTCTTTGGTTATTATCTCGTACAAAAATCCAAATTTCAAAAAAGTCATCAAAGCGGATAGCGACGGTGTTTTCAAAGATACGATAAACGTAAAAGCTGATAAATATTATGTAAGCAATTGTTCGAATGTTTTCCCTAATGGGATCTATCTAAATAATGGATATGATCTAAAGATTACTGTTGATGCTAAAGCCCCTGGAAAAACAATGGCTTTTAGCGGAAAAGGTGCTACAGAAAATGAATTTGTAACTACTTTTTCCAAAAATGAAGAAAATTTTGATTACGAGTCCTTAATGCAATTGGACCAATCTGCATTTGATAAACAAACAGAACAAATACGATTGAATCTATTTGCTACCCTTGACAAGAAAAAATACGCCTCTGATTTTGTTGTTTACCAAATTGGTTATTTAGACAACTTCATCGAAATGAAAACCCAAGCATATAAAACCATTCTGGAGGAGCGAAAATAAAAATCTGTTTGCAAGAATAACTTTGGCTTTGCCACTATCTATAATTCTTCCCTAGCTTTCGATGTGTACATACCCTGTTACATTCTACGACAAAACATCACATCGATAATCAAAACTACTGAGAAATAAGTTTTCACTCAGTAGTTTTTCTTTCTAAAAATGTCTCAATCTGCAAAAAATTAATTAAGACCAAAAAAACAACTTCTATTCTCTTACAATTATTATGCTTGCTTTATAACCCTTTCCAACATTCCATTGGTCAGACATTACGCTAACTCCTTTATCGTCATAAACTTCAAATTGTGCAGTATTGGGAGGAGCAAAGCCTTCATTCAAAGCTTCAATGTCTATTCTGTTAACACCTTTCTCAAGCTTTATTTCAAATTCTTTATAATCGCCCTCCAAAACAACCTCCGGGACAATTACTTTATTATTTAAAAATACTCTTATGTAGTCCCCATCCAAAAACGCAGCATCACGATAACGTATTTTAGATGTTAAAGATTTAGTTTTTATACTACCTAAATATTGATTTTTTCTATAATAAACACCTTCTGTATTAGCCTCTTTTTTATAGTAATTGATGTCATTAAAAAGCTTTTTTGGATCAACTAACGAAGAATCAGGTTTTTTCACAATATCAGGCGGCGTAACTTTTGGTGAGATTTCTTTAGGAGGAATCTCTTTTTTCTTTTTGGTTTCTTTGGGTGGAATTGGTTTGTATTTAGCATTAAATTCTTCCTGGGCATATCCGCTCAAGGATATGCCAATCATAATAACAAAAAACAATATCCTTTTCATATAAATGAATTATTTATTAGCGTTCCAATTGCTATACTTTTAATTAATTTGAATATTTTCAAAACCATTTAACAAATACAATCGGACTCTATTTAGATAACAGACTTTTCATGGAATTTATTGCATTTTTCTCAAGAAATGTGATTCTAAAATTAACTCACGGAATTATTTTTTCAATTCTAAAAGAAAAAGAATACTCATATGCCTGAACCAATTTAAATTTCCCCTATAACACAAAAATGCTAATTACCAATGCATTGGGATATATAAAAAATTAGAAATCAATTCTTCTAAACTCCATTCTTTTCTTTAGCATTAGTCTTACTTTTTCGCTTACCATTCAAAAAAAATCATTTTGGGTTAGAAATCTTGAAATATTTATAAGAACTTTGCACGCTTTTTGTGAACACACAAGCAAATAGCTTTTTAGAAATTATAAAATGATCATCAACTGATGAAGAAGAAAATAGAAATTTTAGCCCCCGCAAAAGATTTAATTCATGGTATAGCAGCCATTAACAGTGGTGCCGATGCCGTTTATGTTGGAGCTCCCCAATTTGGTGCCCGTTCCAATGCCACCAACTCTATTGAAGATGTTGCAGCCTTGGTGCAATATGCCCATTTATACAATGTTCCTGTTTTTGTGGTTATGAATACTATCCTGTACGATAACGAATTGGAAACTTGCCGTCAGATGATTTGGAAATTGTATGATATTGGAGTTGATGCTCTTATCATTCAGGATATGGCTATTATGGAAATGGACTTACCTCCTATCATTTTACATGCCAGTACGCAAGCCAACAACAGAGATGCCGACAAGATGAAATTTTTGGCCGATGCCGGAATCAAACGTGTGGTTTTGGCTCGTGAATTGAATTTACACCAAATCAAAGAAATCAGCAACGCAACTGATGTGGAGTTAGAATTCTTTGTTACCGGAGCTTTATGTGTTTCTTTCAGCGGTAACTGTTATATGAGTGTTGCTAACGGAGAACGTAGCGCCAATCGTGGTTCTTGTGCCCAAAACTGTCGTTTACCATACAACTTAATTGATGGTCATGGAGAAACGCTAATTAAAAACACTCACTTACTTTCAATCAAAGATTTTGATGTTTCAAACGAAATTCCAAATTTAGTGGAAGCTGGAGTTTGTTCCTTCAAAATTGAAGGACGTTTAAAAGATATCGTTTATGTAAAAAACAACGTCTCTTACCTTAGACAAAAACTGGATGCTTTCTTGGCTGATAATGACAAATACACCAAAGCTTCATCGGGAAAATGCACCTACACTTTTGATTCAGCTTTGAATCGTACTTTCAACCGCGGTTATACCGATTATTTTGTTAACGAGCGTCACGCCACTATTGGTTCTTGGGAAAGTCCAAAATCTAAAGGACAATACATCGGTAAATTAATCCGAACCGTTGGAAATGCCTATGAAATTGAAAATGGCCATGTATTGAACAATGGTGACGGTTTGTGCTACATCAATGAAAATAACGAAGCCGACGGTATTTACGTAAATAAAGTCGAAAATGGTTTGGCTTATCCAAATGTATTGAAAGAAGTAAAAGAAGGTACTTTCATTTATCGAAACAATGATGCCGCTTTTATCAAAATCGTAGAACGAGAAGATAGTGCCGTTAGAAAAATAAGTACTTCATTGTTATTATACGAAAACGAAACTGGTTTTGAGTTACTTGCAACAGATGAAGATGGAAACGTGAGTACTGTTCAATTGGTTCATCCAAAAGAACAAACCAAAAATAATCAATCCATCGAGGAAAACATCAAAGCGCAATTGGCCAAAACAGGATTTACGCCTTACACCGCCGATGAAATAACCGTTCAGTTTACGGATAATTGGTTTTTACCTATTTCAAAAATCAATGAAATGCGCAGAACAGTTTACGAACAACTATCTGAAATCCGTTTGAAAAATTACAAACGCGAAGAACGTAAAATCGAAAAAACATCTCATCTCTACCCAGAAACCAAATTGGATTTCATGTATAATGTTTCCAATAAATTGGCCCGTAAGTTTTATGAGCGACATGGAGTGACCGAAATCGAGAAAGCATTCGAATTGCAATGGGATCCAGGAAAATCGCGTGTGATGACTACCAAATACTGCATCAAATACGAGTTGGCCAAATGTCCAAAATACCATAAAGACACTATGGAAGGTAAATTGAAAGAGCCTTTGGTATTGAAACAGGGGGAATTGGAATACAAACTAAAATTCAACTGCAAGCCCTGCGAAATGGAAATTTGGGAAAAAGACGCCGAATTTGAAATCGAAGAAGATTAAAGTACTATTTTCTAGATTTATTTTCAATAAAAAACTACAGAGTAAAGTGACCTTTATTTTGTAGTTTTTTTATGACCACATTTTGAATTCTTTTTAAAAAGCAAACTTCAATTAAGGAGCGCATTATTTAAAATCCTAAATTTGTCAAAACCAATAAATCAAACCATGAAAAATCTGTTAACTCCCCTATTCATTATAGCATTCGTATTGATTTCTTGCAAAAATGAAGCTGAAAACAAAGCCCCTAAAGTAATTGTTCCATTTTATCAAGTTGCCAATCAGCAACAAAATCAAACGGCAACTGCTCCCCAACCCAGTGCACTTTATCAGCAAAATGGTGTAAATAAAAACACAGCAAATCAGATACAAACTCAAACTCAAACACAAACTGTAGCTGCTCCTGTAAAAGTTGCCAAGGGAATGAATCCTTCCCATGGTCAGCCAGGTCACCGTTGTGACATTCCTGTAGGCGCACCTTTAAATTCTCCGGTTGCCACTAATTCAACAACTCCACAAGTCGTTTCAACTTCGGGGCAATCTTTGACTACAGCGAAAGGTATGAATCCTCCTCACGGTCAGCCAGGACACCGTTGTGATATTCCAGTAGGATCACCATTAAATTCTCCGGTAGCTACCGCTAAACCCGCAAGTCCACAAGGAGCTCCAAATTACATTGTTTCCCCACCTACAACAACCGAGACTCCTGCTTCAACTCCTACAGAAACTACTCCGCCCGCAACTGTTTCTGGTCAATAAAATTTTATTTGGGCGTGTCCCTTCGTAAAAACTGCGGGTCGTGCTGTACGTTCCCGCTTTTTTTTGTCCCGTAAAAAAACAGGACAAAAAAAGAGCTCCACTTCCATCACTCACGCAAAACACGAGCATCCGGATTAATTGATTCTTTTTTATAATCAAAGATCAGTCGAAAGAAATACCATGACATTATTTAATTTAAATAACTAAAAACCAAATAACTAAATACATTTTTTTCTTAACTTTATAAGAGCAAAAAAATCAGATTCTACTTATACAAAAAACAGTATAACCCAATCTATTTTTTGTTCGTCAAAAATTTTTATTAAACTTTAAAATAGTGTAAAATGAAAAAAGTATTGTTCTTGACAGGCGATTTCACCGAAGATTATGAAACTATGGTTCCCTTTCAAATGTTAGAAATGGTTGGCTACACCGTTCACACCGTTTGTCCCGACAAAAAAAAGGGAGACACCATAAAAACGGCCATCCATGATTTTGAAGGAGACCAAACCTATACCGAAAAACCGGGACACAACTTCACATTGAATTATAGCTTTAGTGACATAAAAGTGAATGATTATGATGGATTGGTTATTGCAGGAGGAAGAGCTCCAGAATATTTAAGATTGAACGAAAAAGTGATTGAAATCACTAAGCATTTTTTCTCCACCAATAAACCAGTCGCGGCCATTTGTCATGGTATTCAGATTTTAACTGCTGCCGATGTAGTGAAAGGACGAAAACTAACCGCTTATCCAGCCGTAGGTCCCGAAGTAACATTGGCCGGTGGAATATTTCAATCCATTCCTGTAGATGGAGCCTATGTAGACGGAAATCTGGTTACTTCACCCGCTTGGCCCGCACACCCAAGTTTCATCAGAGAATTTTTAAAAGTTATGGGAACCAAAATTGTAATTTAATTTTTTCCTACCAATTAAGTTTTCAAAGAAAGGAATTAAATAGTTAGTTTAAATAATACCATATAAAAGCTACAGCAAGAGTTTATTTTGTTGTAGCTCTTTCATTTTTAAATGATGCTACAGGGATAAAACCGCTACAATAAACTGAGTAATTCATTTTTATAGTACACTTTTTTTATCTTTGGAAACTATTGCAAATAGCTTAAAAAAGTAAAATATAAACATACTACAGAAAATGAAAGGAATTTCCCTAACCATTATTGTAATGCTTTTTGTGATCTTGTCGGTTTCGGCACAAAAAAAGGAAGTATGCAACATTACCACTTCGTTAGGTGAAATCACGGTAGAATTATATCCCGAAAAAGCTCCGATTACGGTTGCCAATTTTTTAAAATATGTTGATGCACATTTATACGACAACTGCAGCTTCTTTCGAGCCGTGACGTTAAATAATCAACCCAAAGATTCGATAAAAATTGAAGTTATACAGGGAGGTGAAATTGATTCTACAAAAGTGTTTGCACCTATCCCGCTTGAAACTACAAAGCAAACGGGAATAAGTCATAAAAACGGGACCCTTTCTATGGCAAGAGACAAACCCAATTCGGCTACCACTAATTTTTTTATTTGCATAAATGATCAACCTTCTTTAGATTATGCTGGAAAAAGAAACAAAGATGGACAAGGATTTGCCGCTTTTGGTTCGGTTATAAAGGGCATGGAAATCGTAAAAAAGATTCAGCGACTTCATCCCGAGCAGGATCAATATTTCAAACCCGAAATACGGATTGTCTCCATAACAAGAAAGAAATAAGATATTGAATACTGTTTAAATTTTCAATTATTTATAATAAAAACACCAGAATATATTAGCGCTATGATTACAATTGCAACACTAGAAGACGCATCTGCTTTAGAAAAATTAATTAACTCTGCCTACCGTGGTGAAACTTCCAAAAAAGGATGGGCCACCGAAGCGAATCTTTTAGAAGGCAAAAGAATCACTTTAGATGAGTTAGAGAAAATAATTAAAAACAAAGACAATACGATTTTAAAATATACTGAAAATAATCAAATCATTGGATCCGTTTTGCTTTCTAATAAAGGAAATAAACTCTATTTGGGAATGCTAGCCATTTCACCTGAATTGCAAAATAGAGGCCTTGGAAAAAAACTATTACAAGAAGCCGAAGTTCATGCATTATCCTTGGGCTTAACCAAAATTGTAATGACCGTTATTACCATTAGGGAAAAATTGATTGAATGGTACAACCGTTATGGATATGTAGATACTGGCGTTAGAGAACCTTTCCTACTCAATGATTATGATGCTATTATTACAGACCAACATTTGGAATTTATGGTCTTAGAAAAAATACTTTAGTGCATTTATCTCTATTAATTATTATTTTATAAATTAGTAGAAAAAATACGAATTATGAAAACATTAGACCAATGGTTTGAAGAATATGCGGTAAGTCACCAAAATCCAAAAAACAAGGCTATACACTATATTTGTGTTCCTGCTATATTCTTTTCTGTATTGGGTTTATTGATGAGTATCCCAAGTGGAATATTGAATTCTATTTTTCATTTAAACCAACCTATTATTGAAAACTGGGGATTTGTAGCTTTAATATTTATTTCTATCTTTTACATCAGATTGTCAGTGTCTATGGCTATCAAGATTATCGTTTTCTCTTTACTTTGTTTGGTACTAAATTATTACATCGGGCAATTCGTCCCTCTTTGGGCATTCTCAATTGGTGTTTTTGTTGTGGCTTGGATTGGACAGTTTTATGGTCATAACATCGAAGGCAAAAAACCATCATTTCTGAAAGATATCCAATTTTTGATGATTGGTCCAGCTTGGGTTGTGCAAAATTTATTTTCTAAAAAATAGCCGTTTCACATATCTTCAAAAAAAAAAATTCCTTATAGTAGTCCTTTAACAATTCATTGTTTTAGGACTTTTTTTTAAAAATAAATTTTAACAGAAATCATTTTTAAAGATTAAAAAAAGCTTACCTCCAAATAACTTACTAGATTACAATACTTTAAAAAATAAAAAATCGCAAAAACTTAGAGAAGTCATTTTGTTATAGTAAATAAATTATTACTTTTACTCACCCCGCATTGAAATATAAACTCAATCTAATCAATTAATAATAAGGTTTTAGACAACTAAATTTCTTATTAATTAATAGCGTTAACCAAAAACAAAACCAATGGACTTAACAAACAGACCAACACCAGGAGTTTTCATTAATGAAATAAATGCATTTCAGAATTCTGCGGTTGGAGTACCCACAGCAATACCAGCATTCATAGGATACACTCCTCAGGCCCTACACGAAGGAAAATCATATTTAAATGTACCCGTAAAAATCACTTCTTTCGCCGATTTTCAGGACATATTTTGCCTACCTGATCATCCCCTTCCTGCAAGTCCAACTAAACAGTACAGTCCGGAATATTATTTAGTTCAACAAAAAAGTCAACCTGAGAAAGGAGATTTTATGTTGATTTTCGAAGCCTATTATTCTATAGTACCCGACCCTTACACCATTTATTACCTTTATAATAGTGTGAAACTTTTTTATGAAAATGGTGGTGGTGAAGCATATATTGTATCCGTCGGTACTTATGGACCGTCTTCTAAGAAACCGATGGATATTGACACCCAAATAGTAAATCCAAATGTAGTATTAAATGATTTACTTGAAGGCTTGCAATTATTAGTACACGAACCTGAACCTACACTTTACATTTGTCCAGAAGCCACTTTACTTAGTCTTTCAGAGAATGGAGAACTTATGGAAAGTATGTTACTTCAATGCACTCAAATGCAAACCGCTATGTCGATTTTTGATATTATTGGAGGTAATGATCCTGATCCAGTATTATACACACAGGACATTTCAAATTTTAGAATAAATACAGGTTCGGTTGGATTAAATTATGGTATGGCTTATTATCCTTTTATTGGAACCGATATAATGCAGAAACAGGATATTGATTATACCAACTTATTTGGTGGAGACGTAAAACAATTAGGTTCTGTCATTAATCCTGCGAGTAATCCAAACCCTAATATTGCGGCAATTATTGCAAACATTCAAAATCCAGCAAGTACATTAACTACAACTCAAAACAATAATGCGCTCTTGAATGCCAGTTTAGAATATTCGTACATTATAAAAGAAGTGGAACGAATTGCAAGTATACTTCCAGCAAGTGGTGCAATAGCTGGTGTAATTTCAATGACCGATAATCAAGAAGGTCCGTGGCAAGCTCCCGCAAATAAATCAATTTTTGGTGCAATTTCATTACCCATAAAAATATCAGAAAGCCAACAAGCCAACTTAAATGTTGATGTAGTTTCTGGAAAATCAATAAATGCAATACGAGTGTTCAATGAGCTTGGCATACTAATTTGGGGAGCAAGAACACTTGATGGAAACAGTCAGGATTGGAAATATATTCCTGTAAGAAGAACAATGATTTTCATAGAACAGTCCTGTAAATTAGCTGCTCAGGCCTATATTTTCCAACCCAATGACAAGAACACTTGGGAGGCTGTAAAATTGACCATTGCAAATTTCCTAACTGATGTTTGGAAACAAGGAGGATTGCAGGGTGCAAGTGCATCAGATGCATTTTCTGTTGATTGTGGTCTGGGAACAACGATGACAGGAGAAGATATTTTAAATGGTTATATGACTATCAGTATAAAAGTTGCAGTTGCACATCCTGCAGAGTTTATACTTATTACTTTGCAACAAAAAATGGAATCTGCCTCTTAATCAATCTTTTTAAAGTTTTAAAATACTTTTATGGATACAAACAATAACAGCATTGAAGATACTTCATGGCCAATGCCAAAATTTAGATTTGAAGTAGACTTTGGAACCGAACTTGCAAAAGTGGCTTTCCAGGAAGTAACAGGAATGGATGTTGAAAACCAAATAATAGAATATCGTAAAAATGACAGCCCGCTTTTCTCTGTAGAAAAAATGCCAGGAATTATCAAATACGGAAATATTACTATGAAGCGGGGTCTTTTTGTAAATGACAATACTTTTTGGAATTGGCATCAGCAAGTAGTAATGAATACAATTAAAAGAAGAACGATTGTAATAAAATTATTGGACGAAAATGGAAATGTAACTATGCAGTGGACATTAAACAACGCTTGGCCAACAAAAATTACCAGCACCGATCTAAAATCAGACGGAAATGAGGTCGCCATTGATATGATAGAAATTGCACATGAACAATTAATTATTTCAAATGGATAATGATTATCATATATTTTTCTCTTAGCATTTTCTTCTCTAAACCTAGAGGTAATCTCAACAAATTAATATTCCATCCAATAATATAAAATCTAAACTAAATGAGTACAACAAGTGAGATATCTTACGGTGGAATTGTAACGTTTTCTATCAAAGTTAATGGAGAAACTATCCCTGACGAATTGAGTGTGTTCTCAATTCATATTGAAAAGAAAATAAATCGAATCCCAATTGCCAAAATAGTAATTTTGGATGGAGAGCCTAATACGGGACAATTTGAAGCTAGTTCATCAAGTACTTTTCTGCCAGGTGTTACTATTAGTATTGAAGCGGGATATGATTCTAAAAACGAAATAATTTTTAAAGGAATAATTACCAGTCAATCACTTTTAATAGATGATTTAGTTGGGTCTGCACTGGAAATTGAATGTCGGGATGCAGCAGTAAAAATGATTGTGGGTCGAAAAAGCCTTACTTATGCCAATAAAAAAGACAGTGAAATCATTTCATCCATTATAGGAAGCTATTCGGGATTAACGTCGGATGTGACGGCAACAAATACAACATGGCCGGAACAGGTACAATATTATGTAACGGATTGGGATTATATCCTGGCGCTTGCAGAAGCAAATGGACTAATCGTCACAACTTTGAATGGCACGATTACGGTTAATAGTCCTGACAGCAATACTTCATCTGTTTTGAAAGTCACTTATGGAGATAACCTGATGGAGTTTAATGCAAAATTGAATTCCAATACGCAACTGGGTAATGTAACATCTTCTTCTTGGGATTATAAAAATCAACAAATAGTAAAGAGTCAGGCAATCCCTAATATTGCCGGATCCGGAAACCTTTCGACAAAAAAACTGTCAGAGGTTATTGGTCTTTCTACATTTCAATTGCAAACTTCGGCTGCACTGGAAACAACTGATTTAAACAATTGGTCCAAGGCACAAATAGTAAAAAGCGAATATTCTAAAATAATAGGCGAAGCCAAATTTCAAGGAACAAATCTGATTGATCCTGGAAAATACATGACTTTTAATGGTCTTGGAGATCGTTTTAATGGAGATTATCTAATTTCGGGTGTTGTTCATAATCTGTCACAAGGTAATTGGATATCCGAGGTAAATCTTGGACTTTCGCCGATATGGTTTACAGAAGAACCCGATGTAATGGCTCCACCAGCTTCTGGTCTATTACCAGGGGCAAGAGGCCTTTTGAACGGAACAGTTAAACAAATATTTGGCGACCCTGATTCTCAATATCGAATTCTAGTAGATGTTCCATTATTCAATACCAATGGAGCTGGTATTTGGGCCAGACTTTCCAATTTTTATTCCACAAATGGAGCAGGTGCCTTTTTTTTACCCGAGGTTGGAGATGAAGTGATACTTGGTTTTTTAAACGAAGACCCGCGCTTCCCCGTAATATTAGGGAGTTTGTACAGCAATTCAAAAATAAAACCTTTTGCAGGATTGGAGCCCAATGAAAAAAATTCAATAAAAGCCATTGTTTCCAAATCTGGAATTTCAGTTGAATTTGATGATGAAAATAAAATTTGGACGGTTGCCACGCCTAATAAAAATACTATCATCATTAGCGATAAAGACAAGCAAATCACAATTAAAGATGAAAATCAAAACAGCATCGTAATGTCCAGTAATGGTATTGATATGTCGAGTCCCAACAATATAAACATTTCGTCCCAAGAAAAAGTCACCATCAAAGGCACTATGGGTATCTCAATAGAATCCAATGGCGGTGATGTTGAAACAAAAGGAATGAATATAAAAGAAACCGCAACTATGCAATATACCGCTAATGGCGGAGCAACAGCCCAAGTATCTGGAGGAGCGGAATTAACGCTGAAAGGCGCGATGGTAATGATAAACTAATAACTATGCCAGCAGCAGCAAGACTTACAGATTTTCATGAATGCCCAATGGTAATATCAGGATTACCTCCTATTCCTCATGTTGGTGGGCCAATAATTGGTCCAGGTGAACCAACCGTTATAATTGGAGGATTACCCGCTGCCAGAGTTGGTGATATGCTAGTTTGCGTTGGCCCGCCAGATTCAATTATAGGAGGTTCATCAACTGTAATGATCGGTGGAGTTCCTGCAGCAAGAATGGGAGATCAAACTGCTCACGGGGGATCAATTGTACTAGGAGCATTTAATGTTATGATTGGTGGGTAGAAAATTGAAAAAACATCAATTACAATACAACTTCTTACCACATAATAAAACGTAGTAATTAATGCAATCGATAAAATAAAATCACAAACAAAATACAAATTGCTAAAAATCAGATAATTAATTCATTTTTTATTAATTTTATATTCATAATATAAAAGATAATCAAAATGGAAAATAAAAAAATAATTTCCGTGTTTGGTGCCACAGGAGCACAAGGCGGCGGACTTGCCAGAGCAATTTTGGCAGACAAAAACAGTGAGTTTGCTGTAAGAGTTGTAACCAGAGATGCTAATTCAGAAAAATCCAAAGCATTCGCTAAATTAGGTGCCGAAGTAGTTGAGGCCAACATCGATGATATCCAAAGCATTAAAAAGGCAATTGATGGAGCCTATGGAGCATATTTTGTTACTTTTTTCTGGGAACATTTCTCCGTGGACAAAGAACTGCAGGAAGTGAACAATTTTATTGAAGCTGCAAGGGAATCTCATTTGCAGCACATCATTTGGTCAACATTGGAAGACACCAGAAACTGGATGAAATTGGATGATGACAGAATGCCAACACTACATGGCAAATACAAAGTACCTCATTTTGACGGAAAAGGAGAAGCGGATCACTATTTTAGAGAAGCCGAACTGCCCACCACTTTTTTGAGAACCTCATTCTACTGGGACAATTTCATTCACTTTGGCATGGGACCCCAAAAAGGAGAAGACGGCAATTATTATATCGCATTCCCGATGGATGACAAAAAATTGCCAGCCATAGCAGCAGAAGATATTGGTAAATGTGCATATGGAATTTTCAAAAAAGGAAAAGAGTTGATCGGAAAAACCGTTGGTATTGCAGGAGAAAAACTAAATGGAAATGAAATGGCCGAAAAACTTTCAAAAGTGTTAGACAAAAAAGTACTTTTTAATCCCGTTACTCCAGAAGCATACCGCAATTTTGGATTTCCGGGCGCCGATGATCTGGGAAATATGTTTCAGTTTAAAAGAGATTTTAACGATGACTTTAATGGCGCTAGAAATGAAAATTTTGCAAAAGAATTAAACCCTGAACTTCAAAATTTTGATATGTGGCTTTCCGTCAATGCTTCAAAAATACCAATAGAATAGATTGTAATGCATTTAGGAGATGAAAACGTCTTTTTTTTGTCTCCTAAAATTTAGGTTTTTCATCAATATGATTTGCACCATTTACAAAATACATTTTCATCATCCCCCTGTTTTTGACTTCTACCTCTCCCCTGTACTCACAATCAAAAGAGTCTTTTATAATTGCAAATGTATTTTCAGAAATATTAATTTTCCCCCGAGCTGAATTCGATTCCATTCTAGAAGCAATATTTACAGTATCGCCCCAAATGTCATAGGCAAATTTCTTGGTTCCCACTACTCCGGCAACTACAGGCCCAGTATTAATACCGATACGGATGTTAAAACGAGTATGATTGAGTGGGTTTTCCAGATTGGAATGTTGCACAAATTCTAAAATTTCCTGGGCAACCAAAATCATTTTATAAGCATGATCTTCTGTAGGGAAAGGCAATCCTCCGGCACACATATAGGAATCTCCCAATGTTTTTATTTTTTCTAAATCATACTTTTCGATAATCGCATCAAATTTTGAAAAATAATAATCGACACTTTCCACCAGTTTTTCCGGTGACAAGTTTTCGGCATATTGTGTAAATCCTTCAAAATCGGTAAATAAAACAGTAACGGATTCAAATCTTTTGGCTACTACTTTACCACTTTCTTTTAGTTCAAGAGCCGTTTCTTCCGGAAGAATATTCAATAATAAAGTGTCTGATCTTTTTCTTTCTTCTTCAATGATAATGTTCGTTTTCTTGATAAAACGATATCTTCTAAATAAACCAATCGCCAGCAAGAAAACAAGAACTAATGAAACGATAGAAGAAATGGCAATTATTTTTTGGGTCCGCTTTTGTTGAATCATCAAATCGACTTCTGCCTGCTTCTTTGAAACCTCAAAATTGGTTCTCAAATTCCCCATTTTCTCGACTTCTTCAAGATTTCTGACACTGTCTCGATAAGTAATGTATTTTTTATAATAGGTAAATGATTCAGGTATGTTTCCTGCTTGTTGATACAATTCAGAAAGTATTAAACTTGACTTTTGGACTTGATCCTTCAATCCTTGTTTTTGTGCAATATCCAAACTTCTTTTTGCGTAATCAAGAGCAGATTTCCATTCTTTTCGCTTAAAATAAATATCTGACATATAGAGAAGGTAATCTGATATGCCATAGTAGTCTTCCTGCTTTTCTAAAATTGAAATAGCTTCACTTATGTTTTTGATTGCCAATTCATCATTTCCTTGTTTAGCAAAGACCATCCCTTTATTCCCTAAAGTATAGGCAATACCAATGAGATAATTTTCCTTCTTGAATATTGTACCGGCCTCATTAAAATAATTTAAGGCCAAATTGAATTTTAAATTCTTCGAATATTCATCTCCGGCATTTAGTAAAGCAATCGCCAATGAAAGCCTATTAGTCGTTTTTCTTAAAATTTGAATAGCCTTGTCATAGTACAATTCAGCATTCTCTTTATTGCCCATGTTGGAATACACATCGGCAATACACATATAAGAGTTTCCTTCTCCCGGAGCATAGTCAGCTTTTACTGCCGCATCAATACTTTTAAAATAGGAATCTAAGGCTATATTAAAATTTCCCGATAATCTGTTTTTATTACCCTTTTGACTATATCCTCTATATAAATATAAATAGTTCTTTTCAGCCTTGGATAAAGCAATGAGCTCCTCAGCAAATTTTAATGATAATTCAAGGTTGTTACTTTCATTAAAAGACAAATTTCTTAGCAATTCCATTTTTTCAGAATTATTAAGTTTCTTTGTTTTATAAATTTTCACAAGACTATCCGCTACTTTTTGATCTTGAGCAAAAACAACAATTTGCTGAAAAAACAATAGCATTAAATAAATTGTGATTTTATTGAAATAGCTAAATAACCTTTTTACCATCATATATTCCCTATCAATTTTGGATCAATATGAAAACTTTTTTTATGTGAACCATTCTTATAAATACTACAATGCATTGAATATACATCTTCTTTGTTGATCAATCTTAAATCCTCTTTGACCCTCGCTTCGACAAAACTATTTGGTCCTCCGCTTCCCATAATAGTTGTGTCATGAAAAAAATCAACATCATTTTGGTCTTTATCTTTTGAATGATATACAATACTATCAATAGCAATTGAATACTCTTTATCATTAGATTTACCCACCCATTTTACATTTTTATGAAGATAAACATGAGACACAAAATCGATCACTTTACTATCATTTGTTTTTCCAAAATTGTCATCCGTTAATTTACAAAGGCGGTCAACTTCATCTTGAGCAGGTTCTATTGGCTGTATAATTGTATTCAAATATTCGTACAGTTTTTTGGCTTTAACTTCTAAGGTGATTTTTACTTTTCCTCCCTTAGACAAACGTATTTTTAAAAATCCTTTTTCTGTCAAGTAAAATTTTAGTTTTCTGTCCATTGTAATTTATTATTTCAGGTTTATAAATATTTATTAACCATAAAAATTATAACAAATTAAAAAATGGCAGATTTTGGGAGTAAAAGCTTTTAAAAAAGAAATTTTAAAATTAGTCTTAACATAAAAACCAAATGTGGTTTTACATAAAACGACAAAATAGAATCCTTATTAATATTATGTATTCGCTATTAGTTTAGGGTCTATTAAATAGGTTTTAGCCACATTATTGTAATGAATACTAAATTCTATTTTATAAATATTTTGTGTTTTAGCCATTTCAATTTGGTCTTTGATAGTCGCTACAACTTTGCTATTACAGCCTCCTGTTCCCATGATAGTAATGTCATCTTCCAAAAAGCACTTATCATTAGGGTCATTCAAATCAAAATCATAAACGATTCGGTCTATTGCCACAGAATAACCATCATCTGTGGTTGAGCCTATCCATTCTACGTTATGTCCAAGATAAACATTTGATAAAAAGCCTTGCACTTTTCCATTTTCAGAAATGCCATCATTATCATCAGATAAAGTACTCACAGTATCAATTTCTTCTTGGGATGGATTTGACATTTGATAGAGACTGCTGGCATCAACAGTCAAAACTATCTGAACATTTTTACTCATAAATTTTAGATTTAAAAGATTAATTAATTCCAATAAAATTTATAGGTTAAAAAGTCGATTTAAGGGAAGCAAAAATTAGATTTTTACTATTTTTAATCAAAGTATAATCAAATTTAATGCTTTTTAAATTAAAAATTAACAAATAACAAGAAAATATAAAACCAAAAGAGCTAAAAAATGCATTTGTAAAAAATAAATAAAAAATAATAATTCAAAAGAAGTATTTTTCTTAAATTTACAACAATAACTAATTGTATTTTAGTTAAGTACAAATATTTTTCATACCAACTTCACTCTTAAAACCAAAGATAATATGAAATTCAACCAAGAACCTATAGACTGGAGAGAAATATTCGAACTGAAAAATATCATTCTTAATTTGGTTGGAGTAGCATTAATTACATTAGCTTTAAAAGGTTTTATGATTCCCAATAAATTTTTGGACGGAGGAGTTATAGGAGCTTCAATACTCATTCACGAAATCTCACATGTACCATTTGGTGTTTTAGTGCTCGTATTGAATATCCCTTTTTTATTTATTGGTAAAACTGTACTAGGTAAAACTTTTGCCATACAAAGTTTAATCACCTTTTTAATGATAGCAGCCAGTATGACATTTATTGACATTCAGCCCGTAACATCCGACCGTTTATTGATTGCATTATTTGGAGGTTGCTTGATTGGTATGGGAATGGGATTTGTCATTCGAAGTGGCGCAGCGGCAGACGGAATAGAAATACTCGCCTTATTTACTACCCGAAAAATTGGTCTTAACGTGTCGGAAGTTATTTTTGGAATCAACTCAACACTATTTCTTTGTGCTGCATGGTCATTTGGCATAAGTACCGCTTTATACTCTATAGTTACTTATTTTTCGGCTATAAAATGCCTTGATTATATAGCCCATGGAATAGAACAATACACATCTTTACATATTATTTCATCCCAAAGTGAGGCGATAAAATCATTAATCGTACAACAATTTGGTAAAGGAATTACAGTTATTAAGGGAGAAAGAGGTTATTTGCCGCATGCTTTTCATGAAAAAACAGATTGTGACATTATAATAACTGTTGTAACCCGATTAGAATTACTGAGGATAAAGGAAGAAGTTAGCCAATTGGATCCGCATGCCTTTATGTACATTCAATACATCAAAGAAGCAAGAGGGGGTATTTTAAGAAACAAGGCCAAGCATTAGGATATGAAAAACTGGGATTTATTGTGTCATACAGTCATTAATATATTAAAAGCGAACTTAGCGCCATTCTTAACCTATCATGATTGGAAACATACTGAACATGTTATAAGAATGGCCGAATATATTGCGCGCAAAGAAAACATGCTTGAAGAAGACGTTGTATTAATAAAAACGGCAGCCCTATTTCATGATGCTGGATTTATAAACTCTGTTGCTGATGGACATGAAGAAGCAAGCATTCTAATGGCTCAAGATAGATTGCCTCAGTTTGGATACACTAAAAATGAAATTAAGGCCATTGCAGGTATGATTCAGGCGACCTCTATTCCTCAAGAGCCTAAAACAAAATTAGAATCCATACTCGCTGATGCCGACTTGGAATATCTCGGTACTGATAATTTTGAACGAATAGGAACCAATCTATATTTTGAAATAAAACATACAAACCCAAATCTCAGCATAAGCGAATGGAATGATATACAAATTAAGTTCCTCCAAAGTCACCAATACCACACTCCGTATTGCATTCAATATAGAAACCCCACCAAACAAAAAAACCTTGAATTACTTATTGAGCAGAAAAATGAAAGTTAGTTTGCTAAGATGAATCAAACTCTATTCTCTTTATTTTTTAATGCAACTAAGTAGATTTGATAAAATCCATTACATTTACTTTTCACAACCAAAATGCGTATCAGATTATGCATTCTGACATTATTTTCTAAAACATATTAAATTTCAAAAAATTATGGAAGAACTAAAAAAACTAATGACTGAGTTAGAAAACAAAATACCTAATCAAGAATTACTCAATCCATTGGTTTCTAAATCTTCTGTAGGTTGGCATATTGAACATACTTTACTTACTATGAACTTAGTCCTCGAATCTATTCATAAATCGAATCCCGAGAATTACAAAAGAACTTTCAACCTTAATCGTTTTCTAGTATTTACACTAAATAAAATTCCAAGAGGAAAAGTCAAAGCGCCCCGAATGGTTAGACCTGAAGAGAATTTTACAACCGATTCATTAAAAAGTCATCTTGAAAAAGTAAAAATGAACCTCGAAAAATTAAGCACTCTTTCTGCTAACAATTATTTTGAACATCCTTTTATGGGACAATTGAATTTGAAGCCAACAATTCGTTTTATTAAAATCCATACTAATCACCATATTAATATTATAAAAGAGATTATTGAAAGTAAAAGTTAAAATAAAAAATACTAAAACAAATAATTTTTCTCTTCAAATTACTAATCGTATTTGAATGTTTTAATATTAAACTATTACTCTAAAAAGCAATATCCATTTTATTCATTTTAAAATAAATAGAAACTAAAATAATCTATATTTTTTTATTAAAACAAACAATCTTTCCTTACTAATAATTAGCTAGAAATTCCTAACAGTCTTCCAAATCTGTTAGGATAAAAAACTCGTTACTTACCCAGCTTTTAAATCCCGATGCAATAATTAACACCGATACAAGATCATTTTTTTTGTTATTTCCCTGCATCTTACTTCATAAACAAAACTCTAATTAGCTAAAAATCATGTATTTATACTTTTGTGTAATTTATTTTCATTATTTTTGTTAAAACATTTATTAAAATAACCATTTCTACCCAAACGAGATGAATCAAAAAGATTGATTTTTTAAGGACTCCCCTTCCTCTTATATAATATGCACTTTGATAAATCATAAACACGATTATCAATTTACATGATGATTTTAAGAATATAACCAAACAACAATCTTAATTTATTGGAATTGCAGGGTCCACAATAATGTTATTACAGATATGGTCCCAAGAAAGCGGACGTTCCTTTATCTATTTTCAGTTTTAATCTAAAACAACTTTCTGTCCTATTTAAAAATATTTTTGATTTTACAAAAAAGTAATTAAAGTTCAACCAATTAAATAAAAAAAGATGAAAACAATTTTGACAATGTTTGTGGCAATGCTAGCCTTAAGTTTCACTTCCTGCAAAAAAGAAAGTGATAAAGAAGTAATTCCAGCCGAAAGCTCCCCAGAAAAAGTAGCAGTAAAAGAAGAACCTGTTTTTGAACCTTTTAAAGTTATGGTTATAACCCATACCGTAAAAGATTTTGATACTTGGAAAAAAGCATTTGACGAACACGAAAGTGTCAGAACCGCAAGTGGATTAACATTAAGAGCCTTGGGAAGAGATATGGATAACCCTAATAAAGTTTATGTCTTTTTGAATCTGGAAGATTTGCAAAAAGCCAAAGATTTTGCCGCCAATCCTGAATTAAAAGAACGAATGAAAAAAGGAGGTGTAACCAGTGCTCCTGAATTCATATATGCCGATGTAATAAGGTTTGAAGAATCTCCCGCTACATTAAAAGGAAGAGTGCGGGTTGGACATAAAGTAAAAGATTTTGATGCTTGGTTAAAAGTATATGATGCCGAAGGCAAAGAAACCAGAATGGCGAATGGATTAGTAGACAGAGCCATCTCCAGAAGCATTGATGATCCCAACATGGTTTATGTAACTTTTGCCATAAGTGATTTAGAGAAAGCTAAAGCGAGGCTAAAAGACCCCGCTTTACAAAAAATTATGACAGATGCCGGTGTGATAGGCAAACCCGAAGTGACTTTCTATAATGCGGTAGAATAAAAAAAACACATTCAAGAAAGCCAAACAAACTTATTTTATATCATTTAAGTTTGTTTGGCCTTTTTGCGTAAGAGATTGAAGCTATATCCCACGCTTTTGGGCGTGGATAAATCCTAAAACCCAACTCCATAGTTGAAAATTATGGAGAGACGACTGCAATTTTCAACTGTAAAGTTACGCCAAAATCAATATCGTAATTGCAGATTATCGTTTATTAATCACGCTTTATAGAATGTAAAGTATTTCAACGTTTATAGGCTTTGCCACGCAAAATAAAAACTATAAATTAGCACTTTAATAATTATATAAAAAAAACAATGAAAAATACTGCTTTAACGCACATACATGAGGGTTTGGGAGCGAAAATGCTACCGTTTGCTGGATACAATATGCCTATTCTTTATGAAGGGGTAAATGCTGAACACGAAACGGTTCGAAATGCAGTAGGTGTTTTTGATGTGTCGCACATGGGAGAGTTTATACTCTCGGGTCCAAATGCTTTGGCTTTGATCCAAAAAGTAACTTCAAATGATGCTGCGACTTTGACTATTGGAAGAGCCCAATATTCTTGTTTACCTAATAATGAAGGTGGAATTGTAGATGATTTGATTATCTATAAAATGAAAGAAGAACAATATTTATTGGTTGTAAATGCATCTAACATTGACAAAGATTGGGATTGGATTTCAGCTCACAATGATTTGGGAGTAGAAATGAAAAATCTATCAGATGATTATTCTTTATTGGCAATTCAAGGACCAAAAGCGGTTGAAGCGATGCAATCTTTATCGTCTATAGATTTATCAGCCATTGCTTATTACCATTTTGAAGTAGCTGATTTTGCAGGTTTCCCTAATGTTATCATATCGGCAACTGGTTATACAGGTTCTGGTGGATTTGAAATCTATTGCATGAACGACCAAGTAGAAACAATTTGGAACAAAGTTTTTGAGGCTGGAGCTGCTTATGATATTAAACCTATTGGTTTGGCAGCAAGAGATACTTTGCGATTGGAAATGGGATTCTGTTTATATGGTAACGATATCAACGATACAACATCACCTCTAGAAGCTGGTTTAGGATGGATTACCAAATTCAACAAAGAATTCACTAATTCTGATAATTTAAAAAAACAAAAAGAAGAAGGTGTAACCAAAAAATTAGTAGCTTTCGAAATGCAAGAGCGTGCAGTACCAAGACATGACTATGAAATAGTTGATGGTTCTGGAGCTGTAATTGGAATTGTAACATCTGGAACTATGTCTCCTTCTATGAACAAAGGAATTGGTTTGGGTTATGTTACAACAGCCAATAGTACAGTTGATAGTGATATTTATATCCGAATCAGAAAAAATGATGTTCCTGCCAAAGTGGTAAAACTCCCTTTCTATAAAAAATAAATATTTCTATGAAAAAAATCACATTTGTGTTTCTGTTTTCTACATTCTCTCTATTTGCGCAAAATAGTGATACAAGTTGTGACATTTTATTCAAAATAAATAAATTACTCCAAAAAGAGCACTTTAGTCCAAAGCCGGTAAACGACAGTTTATCGGCTTATCTTTTTGATGAACTATTTGATGAATTAGATCCCTCCAGAAACATTTTTTTAAAATCACAGGTTGATACACTGTCCAAGAAATACAAACTCAATCTGGATAATCTCATCTTGAAGAAAGATTGCTTTTTTATAACGGATATAAAAAATGAGTATAAAAAATCACTGCTGAGAAATAAATCCATTTTAGAAAAACTCAACCGAGAAACTATTGATTTCAATATAAAAGATACGATTCGATTCAAACAAAGAGACTTTAATTTTTATTTGAAAGAGAACGACGTTGAAAAAGCCTTAAATAAAAAAATCAGGTTTGAAGTATTCAATGATATCTCTGAAAAAAGCAAAAACTTAGATTCGTTGAAACTCAATTTTAATTCGATGAGTCATACATCCAAAAAGAGTATTATCGAAAATGAACTTTGCAAAATCAATGCTTTACTTTCCGATGGCAAATCATTCGAAGACAATCTTTTTAATATTTTTTGCAACTATTTTGACCCTCATACCAATTATTTCAGTAACGACACTAAATCAAGTTTTGTATCTACTTTATCCAAAGAAAGACTTTCATTAGGATTGGACGTCAGTCTAAATGATAAAAATGAAATTATTGTAGACGAAATAGACCCTAATGGACCAGCATTTAGAACTGGAAAAATCAAAAAAGGAGATCAAATTATTGCAGTTTCCAATCAAAAAGAAACACTTGAAGTTTCCTGTTCCTCTCTGGAATCCATAGCTACTCTAATGTCATCAGAATTGAATACCAATATAACATTAACCATCAAACGAAATTCTGGAAAGAGTTTCAAGGTAAATATTGAAAAACAAGTTCTAAAAGACGAAGAAAATACAGTATATAGCTTCATAATTGATAAAGACTCCAAAATAGGTTACATAAAAATACCTAGTTTCTACTCAAATTTTGAAGGAGGAAACAGTAAAGGCTGTGCCCAAGATGTTGCCAAAGAAACCATTAAATTAATGAAAGACAATATCAAAGGATTGGTTCTTGATTTGACGGACAATGGAGGTGGATCTATGGAAGAAGCTGTAAAATTAGCCGGCTTATTTATTGACTACGGACCAATATCTATAGTCGTTGACAATAAAAAAGAACTATCTGTGATAAATGACCCGTATAGAGGTGTTATTTACAAAGGTTCAATTGTTATTATCATTAATGGAAATTCAGCCTCAGCAAGCGAGTTTTTTGCCTCAATCATGCAAGATTACAACCGAGCACTTTTGATAGGAAGCACTTCCCTAGGAAAAGCTACCATGCAAACTATTGTTCCTTTGGAAAAAAATGACGATCAACATTTTGTAAAACTGACCATCAGTAAATTTTACAGAATCACCGGAAAAAGTCATCAAGCCGTTGGAGTTATACCAGATGTGCAAATTCCAACAATCTATCAAGATGTTTTTCAAAAAGAAAGCGGATTTCCAACAGCTTTAAAAAATGAAAGCTTAAATTCAAGAATTCGCTTTACACCCTATGTAAGTAATGAGCTAATTGAATCTCTTGCCCAAAAAAGTAGAATTAGAGTAGCTCAAGACCCTTATTTCAATTCCATTATTGCTCTAAATTCGAAGATTGATGCCGTAATAAAGAAATCCAAATTTGAAATTCCAATGACATTGGAAGCAGTTTTTGAAAACCAAAATAACATTAACAATTTATCCGAAGAAATCAATAATTTCAAAGCAGATGATTTGAATTTAAATGTATCCAATTCAGAATACAACAAATCATTACTTGAAATTTATCCTTCACTTATCGAGTACAACAAAATGCAACTTGATAATTTAAAATCCAATCACTATCTTAACGAAGCGATAGCCATTATAGCTGATTACAAAACATTAAAACAAAATAAACCGAATTAATTACACACTATTTTGCAAAAGATTTTCCATAGGCTTTTGGATAAATAAGGAATAGCTGTATTTTTGCAATTCAAAATAACAATAAGAAATGGGAAGAGCATTTGAGTTCCGAAAAGGTAGAAAAATGAAACGTTGGTCTGCAATGGCCAAAGCCTTTACCAGAATTGGTAAAGATATTGTAATGGCGGTAAAAGAAGGTGGTCCAAATCCTGAAGCCAATTCAAGACTAAGAGCCGTAATTCAAAATGCCAAGGCAGCCAACATGCCTAAAGAAAATGTCGAACGCGCTATCAAAAAAGCTACCGATAAAGACACTGCCAACTATAAAGAAGTATTATTTGAAGGTTATGCTCCTCACGGAATTGCACTTTTAATTGAAACTGCTACGGATAACAACAATAGGACTGTTGCAAACGTTAGAAGTTATTTCAACAAATGCAATGGAACTATGGGAACTCAAGGTTCTGTAGAATTCATGTTTGACCATACTTGTAATTTTAGAATCCCAAAAGAAGGTATTGATCCAGAAGAATTAGAACTTGAACTAATTGATTTTGGAGCTGAAGAAGTTTTCGAAGACGAAGACGGAATTTTAATTTACGCTCCTTTTGGAAGTTTTGGAACTATCCAAAAAGAATTAGAAAGCAGAAAATTAGAAATATTGTCCTCTGGTTTTGAAAGAATTCCACAGATTACTAAAAAATTAACAGAAGCCGAAATGGCCGATGTTGAGAAATTAATTGAAAAAATGGAAGAAGACGATGACGTTATGAACGTTTATCATACTATGGAAGAATAATAAATTCATCTAATAAAAAACTTATAAAACTCTAGAATCTCTCTAGAGTTTTTTTTTTTACCATAAAGTAATCACCTAATTAATCAAAGAAAAGGCAGATTACATTCGACAAGTTTCAAAAAAAGGTTGATGCAATAACTACATCAACCTTTTTTAATTATGTCTACTCTAAATTATTTTGATCCGAATCAAATCAATTAGACGATATTATTTTATCATTTGGGCTTTGTCCTGTATTCCTAATTTTCAACGAATAAGTTCCTTCTGGAATCGAACTAATATCAATTACACTTGCATTAGCTGCAAATACCTTTGCTCCTTTAGGCGAGTATATTTCAAAAGACTTGATTCCTCCTTCTGTTAAAGGAACAGTTAATACAGTCTTTGCCTCTTCCATTTTGTGCAAATTTGAGCTTATTTTTTTATCAGCTAAACTTTGTGTTTTATTAGCGATTTCCAACAAATAAGTTCCATCTAGAATTGAACTGATGTCAATTACATTAGTATTGCCAGCAAATACTTTTATACCTTTTATTGAATAAATTTCAGAAGACCTGATTTTACTTTCTGTTACCGGGACAGCCAATACTGTTTTTGTTTCTCCTACTACGGAGGTTATACTAGTTGTTGCAACATTTTTTGTTATCAAAGAAGAATTGCCTTTGTATAACGTAACAATTTGTTCGTCTGACAAGGCAACATCATATATTTTTAAATCATCAATATCAGCATTAATACTTACAGATGGACCCTTTTTACCAATTGAAAAAACAATACCTGAAGTCAATTTTCTAGGACTTATGGAGGACTTAATCAGTTCCCCATTTCTATAAATCTTTGAAGTAAACCCATCATAAGTTACTATGTAATTGTACCAAATATTTGAAGAAACTGCGGTGGACACAATAACATCGTTTTCATCTCCACATCCAGCGAGATTTAAATCCGATTTAGAATCCGTTGCGATTTGTTGTAATAAACCAAAATAACGTGCGTTATATAAGGAACCATAGCCCCAAATATAATTTGCTTTTGTTACGTCATTATATTTTACCCAAATGGAAACTGTTCTTGAGGAATTGGCTGGCGGTAAATTAAGCACCATTGCTTCGATATAACTATTTGAAAGACGTATTGCACTATTAGGAACACCAGCTCTATCATTTACAAACGTAGCTTTACCCGAAAATGAAATTTCATTTTTTGTATTGCTAAGGGTACCATTAAAATCAAACTCTTGGATTGCTGTTTGGGCGTTGATTGAGAAAGTAAATACAAACACTACTGTAAGAAGTGTCATTTTTTTCATAAGTTGTAGGTTTAGAATTTGCGGAATAAATAATTGCGATTATCATTTATTAATCTCAAATCTAAGGATTGATCTAGCAAGAGCCTAAATATCCCGATAAAATGTTAAAAAAATCGTTTAAAATCCACAAAACAAACAAAAAGACTTATAATTATTACATTTTTTTATCAAATTTAAAAGAAATATATGAATTATTTAAACATAAAAAATAACATTATTGCAACTATTGATTAAATAAAATTTTAGCGCTAAAGATGTTCTTCCTTGTCCATTCTTTTGAAAAATAAATCTTTAGTCCGGATTTTGGTATAAATAAATTTCTCTAAAAAAAACGTCTTTTAAATAGATCACTAATAGCCACAAAAAAACTCCAGCTATTTCTAAACCGGAGTTTTTATATTGAATAAGTTGATTCTTATTTTATAAATTCAACTTTCTGTACTTCTTCTTCATTAATACTGTCAAAAAATCCTTGGTCATTCATCCATTCATCACTAAACACTTTACTCATATAACGAGAACCATGATCAGGAAAAATAGCAACAACATTACTATTTTCGTCAAACTCTCCTTCTTCAGCATATTGCTTTATTGCCTGCATTACTGCACCTGAAGTATAACCAACAAATAAACCCTCTTTTCTGGTGATCTCTCTTGCAGAGTGAGCACTTTCCTCGTCGGATACTTTGATAAATTTATCTATAATATCAAAATCTGTAGCAGATGGGATCAAATTTTTCCCTAAACCTTCTATTCTATAAGGGTAGATTTCATCATTATCAAATTCTTTAGTTTCGTGGTATTTTTTTAAAACAGAACCAAAAGCATCAACACCAAGTATCTTAACATTAGGATTTTGCTCTTTCAAGTACTTAGCCGTCCCAGAAATTGTTCCTCCAGTTCCGCTACAAGCTACTAGATGTGTAATGTGACCATTTGTTTGTTTCCAAATTTCTGGTCCAGTCGACTTATAATGTGCATCAATATTTAATTGATTAAAATATTGATTGATATAAACAGATCCTTTAGTTTCTTCATGCAAGCGCTTGGCTACATTATAATAAGATCGATCGTCGTCTGCAGAAACGTGTGCCGGGCAAACATATACTTTCGCCCCCAAGCTCCTTAACATATCAATCTTATCTTTTGAAGATTTTGAACTTACCGCCAGTATACAATTGTATCCTTTTATAATACTAACCATTGCCAAACTAAAACCGGTATTTCCAGAGGTAGTTTCGATTATGGTATCTCCAGGTGATAAAATTCCTTGCTTTTCTGCTTCTTCGATAATATATAAAGCAATTCTATCTTTCGAAGAATGACCCGGATTAAAGGACTCAACCTTAGCGTAGAAATTACCCTTTAAATTCTCGGTTATACTATTTAGCCTAATAAGTGGAGTATTACCTATTAACTCTAAAACATTATTATAAGCATTTATTTCTTCTTTCATAAAAAAATAGTTTATCTAAGAGCATTTTTTTAATTTACCCCGATATGATGCAAATCTAACAAAAAAAATCTAATTAGTTTTCAATTTTCTCTAAATCTAATAAAAAACTATACTCTTTTGCTAATTCCTTAATGGCTTCAAAGCGACCAGATGCTCCTCCATGCCCTGCATCCATATTTGTATCCAAAAACAGGAGATTATTATCTGTTTTCAAAGCACGTAATTTAGCCACCCATTTAGCTGGTTCCCAATACTGTACCTGAGAATCATGTAATCCTGTTGACACATACATATTTGGATATTTTTGTGGCAATACATTATCGTATGGGGAATAGGAAAGCATATAGTCATAATATTTTCGAACATTCGGATTCCCCCATTCATCATATTCTCCCGTTGTAAGTGGAATACTATCGTCAAGCATCGTAGTTATAACGTCCACAAAAGCTACTTGTGCGATAACCCCCTTGTATAATTCAGGAGCTTCATTGACAACAACTCCCATCAACAAACCACCGGCCGAACCTCCTTCGGCATACAAATGTTGTGGTGAAGTGTATTTTTCGGCTATTAAAAATTTTGAACAATCTATAAAATCAGTAAATGTATTTTTCTTTTTCAATAATTTTCCATCTTCATACCATTGTCTTCCCAAATCTTCGCCGCCTCGTATGTGCGCAATGGCAAAAATAAAGCCTCTGTCCAGTAAAGTCAGCCTTGTCGACGAAAATGTAGCATCCATAGAATGGCCGTAAGAACCATAAGCATATTGAAGCAATGGATTTGTGCCATCTTTCTTTAAACCCTTTCTATAAACCATCGAAATAGGTATTTTTACACCATCTGTTGCTGTTGCCCAAACACGTTCCTCAGTATAATTATTTTTATCAAATTTTCCACCAAGTACTTCTTGCTCTTTTTTGATTTCTTTGACTTTAGTCTTCATATTGAAATCAATAATCGAAGAAGGGGTTGTCATCGACTGATATCCATAACGCAATATATCGGTATCAAAATCAACATTAGAACTCGTATAAGCGGTATAGGTTTCACTTTCAAAAGGAAGATAATACTCCCCTTCTCCACTCCAAGGCATAATTCGGATTTTATTCAAGCCGTTTTCACGTTCCTCAACTACCAAAAAGTCTTTGAATATCTCAATATCTTCCAGCAAAACATCTTTTCTGTGTGCAATGACTTCAACCCAATTAGCTTTTGAAGTCTTGCCAACTGGAGTTTTCATCAATTTAAAATTCTCTGCCTGATCTTTATTTGTCAAAATATAAAAACTATCCCCAAAATGACTGATACTGTATTCCATTCCTCTAACCCTTTTTTGGAAAATTTTAAATTCGCCGTCAGGATTATCAGCATCCAGAATTTGATATTCTGTGGTCAAAGTACTATCAGATTCAATCGCCAAATACTTTTGTGACTTGGACTTTGCTATTTCTACATTAAAAGTTTCATCTTCTTCAAAATAAACTAATACATCGTCAGCTTGTTTTGCACCTAATTTATGTTTGAAAATTTTATGCGAACGCAAAGTAACATCATCTTGATCCGAGTAAAATATGGTTTTGTTATCATTCGCCCAAACGGCGCTTCCAGTAACATTTTCTATTTTATCTTCAAGAATTTCATTGGTTTCCAGATTTTTTATCTGAATGGTATAAATTCTTCTCCCAACGATATCATAACTAAAAAGCGCCAATTTATTATCCGGGCTAATACTCAATGCTCCCAACTGAAAATAAGGCTTGTCCTTTGCCATTTCATTGCAATTGAAGAGTATTTCTTCCTTTGCCGAAAGACTTTCCTTTTTTCGGGAATAAATCGGGTAATCCTGCCCTTTTTCATATCGGGTAATATAATAATACCCATTGTACAAATAAGGAACCGATTGGTCATCTTCCTTAATCCGACTTTTCATTTCTTCGAAAAGGGCTGCCTGAAAATCTTTGGTATGCGCCGTTTTTTCTTGATAATAGGCATTTTCTTGATTCAAATAATCAATAACCTCGGGGTTTTCCCTATCGTTTAACCAAAAATAATTATCGATTCTGACTTCGCCAAATTTCTTTAATTTCTTAGGAATTATTTTGGCTATGGGAGGTAAACTATTTTCTGGCATTGTTTGCGAGGGGTTTTAGTATTTAAAATGCAAAAATAACACAAAGCGATTTTAAAACGAATTCGTTTTAAACCTTATTTAACGTATATAAAAATCTAATTCAGTAATTTTGTCCTTCAATAATTTAAAAATCACCAAAATGGATTTAATGGGAATGATGGGTAAACTTAGAGAAACCCAACAAAAAATCGAAGATACTAAAAAACGTTTAGACACCGTACTAATTGACGAACAAAGTAGCGACAACTTATTGAAAGTCACTTTGACCGCCAATACCAAAATTAAATCAATCGCCATCGATGATTCACTATTGGAAGACAAGGAGCAACTGGAAGATTACTTGATTTTGGTACTGAATAAAGCGATAGAAAAAGCAGCAAAAATCAACCAATCAGAACTAGATGCCGTTGCCAAAATGGATATGCCAATGATTCCAGGAATGGAAGATATGTTTAAATAAATATTTTGTTTCAGGTTAAAAACATGTTTCAAGTTTCATGTTCCAAACGTGAAACTTGAAACCTGAAACTTAAAACAAACCTTTCTACTCTCATGAATCAAGAAGCGTTAACTTTCAAAAAGGCAACCAAGGAAGATCTTGAATTTCTCCTTTGGCTTCGCAAAGAGACAATGGTAGAACACTACATTAAAGCTGGAAAGAAAGTAAACGAAGAGAATCTTTTAAGTCGAATAAACCATCATTTTGAACACGCCAAAATAATTCTGTTAAACGAGCAAAAAATCGGACTTCTAAAAGTTTCCGAAAGCAACACCGAAATTGAAATCCATCAAATTCAAGTTGCTCCAAATTATCAAAACATAGGTATTGGAAGACAAATAATAAAATCCATTCTCCAAGAATCATCCACAAAGAAAATCCCAGTAAAACTTAGTGTTCTTAAAATAAACAAAGCCCAAACTCTTTATAAGGATCTAGGCTTTGCAATATATGATGAAAATGAATATTCCTATTTTATGAAAACACCTTAAAGAGTAATCTTCTGCAATGTTTCCAAAACATAAGTATGCATCACTTCTTTGTAATCAAGATGCGTCACAATTCGCAGTTTTCCGTGTCCCAATGCGCTAATCAAAATATTTTTCTCTTTTAATTTCTCGATAAAAACTTTTTCATTTAAGCCTTCACGAAGCGCAAAAATCAGAATATTAGTTTCTACCGGCTCTATTTTACCTATCCATAGTTGGCGTGACAAAACTTCAGCAATTTCTCTGGCTCTTCTGTGATCATCTACTAATTTGGCAATATTATTATCCAATGCAAAATTCCCTGCAGCCGCAAGATATCCCACTTGACGCATACCACCACCCAATATTTTTCGAATACGCAATGCTCTATGAATAGTTGCTTTATCAGCCAAAAGAACCGAACCAATTGGCGCTCCCAATCCTTTCGATAAACAAACTGAAATCGTATCAAACAATGCCCCAAACTCTCTTGGGTGCTGCTTTTTGGCTACCACGGCATTCCAAATTCGGGCACCATCCAAATGGAATTTTAAATTATTCGCATCGCAAACTGCTTTTATTTTCTTTAATTCTTCCAAGTCATAACAAGCTCCACCCCCTTTATTCGTGGTGTTTTCCACACAAACCAAACTCGTTAACGGGCTATGGTAAAACTCAGGGTCATTTATCGCTCCGGCTACTTGCTCGGCCGTAATCATTCCTCTATCTCCATCCAGTAAACAGCAAGAAACTCCGCTGTTAAACGAAACACCGCCACCTTCATAATGATACACGTGGGCATATTTATCGGCAATCAATTGCTCCCCAGGCTGCGTATGCAATTTAATCGCAGTTTGATTTGCCATAGTCCCTGACGGAAAAAAAAGCCCCGCCTCCATACCAAACATCCCAGCCAATCTCGCTTCAAGTGCAATAACAGTTGGATCTTGCTTGTACACATCATCCCCCACTTGAGCGTTAAACATGTATTGCAACATTTCAACCGATGGTTTGGTAATCGTATCGCTAATCAAATTTATTTCCATAATCTAAAAACTATATCCTATTTTTGCATTCAAAACTAGTAAAATTATTAGGAGCTATTCCTGCTATTCGTTGCAATCTTTTCTATTTTAAAGAAAAAATAGAAAAGGATTTCCACTGCTATCAGGGCTAATACTGCTAACCCAATAATTTTCGACACAAAACTACTATAATTTATGACAACTACCGAACAAATAAAAGGTATTGTGGAACGCCTTGGTGCGTTGAGGAGGTATCTTTGACGTTGATGCCAAGCTTATCGAAATTGCCAACGAAGAAGAAAAAACCTTTGCTCCCGACTTTTGGAACAACGCCAAAGAAGCCGAGATTCTTGTAAAAAACCTTCGGAGCAAAAAAAAATGGATTGAAGATTACAACAAAGCTGTCGAGATGACAGACGAGTTGCAACTTGCTTATGATTTTTACAAAGAAGGAGAGCTAACTCCCGAAGAATTAGACGATCAGTACAACTCAACTCAAGCACATATTGAAGCTATAGAATTCAAAAATATGCTTTCGGAAGAAGGCGATTCTTTGAGTGCTGTACTTCAAATTACGGCCGGAGCGGGTGGTACCGAAAGTTGTGATTGGGCCGAAATGCTCATGCGTATGTACATGATGTGGGCCGAAAAAGAAGGTTACAAAATCAGGGAACTGAATTTTCAAAAAGGCGATGCTGCGGGCATAAAAACCGTAACACTTGAAATTGAAGGTGACTATTCTTTTGGATATCTTAAAGGCGAAAACGGTGTTCACCGATTGGTACGTATTTCTCCTTTCGACAGTAACGCCAAAAGGCATACATCATTTGCTTCGGTTTATGTTTATCCGCTTGTTGACGACACCATTGAGATTGAAATCAACCCTGCCGATATTGAAATTGTAACCGCCCGTTCCAGTGGCGCTGGAGGTCAAAACGTAAACAAGGTTGAAACCAAAGTGCAATTGACCCACAAACCAACCGGAATTCAGATACAGTGTTCAGAAACGCGTTCACAACACGACAACCGAACTCGTGCTATGCAAATGTTGCGTTCTCAATTATATGAAATTGAGCTTAAAAAACAACAAGAGCAACGCAGCGATATTGAAGCCGGAAAAATGAAAATCGAATGGGGATCACAAATACGTAATTACGTAATGCAACCATATAAACTGGTAAAAGACGTAAGAACTGGACATGAAACCAGCGACGTTGACAGCGTTATGAACGGAAACATCGACGGATTCCTAAAAGCCTACCTGATGATGATGGGACAGCGTGAAGAGGAATAGTACTTAACAAACAATCTTATACCAAAAAATGCCTTTCAAAATATTGAAAGGCATTTTTATTTTGTCTTTATAATGAACTCTAAAAGAGTCAATACCCTACTGCCATTCAATCAATGAAACCCCAACTCCTACAGTAGTTTGATCGTGATTATAATCAATCAGTGAATTTCCATAACCGTGAGAAACCTGCAAATAACCTCTAAGATTTCCTTTTATGGGATAAGCCCAGGAAAAAGTAGAACTTCCTCTCATATTTCCATCAAAACTAAAATTATGACTTCCGATAAAAGTAAGAACACTTTTATTTTTTGTATAAATAATATTCACATCTGCATTACCAATATAATTTGATATATCGGGATTATCACCTTTTGATTCTGGAATTACATACCAAGGCCTGATGTAAATATTCCAATTTTTCCGCTCAAAACCAGTCATCATAATAACCCTATTCCAACTTCTGGTATTGGGATAACTTTTTCCGTTTGACTCGTGATCAAATGAAACCCCAATCATTCGGGTTTTAAACCCAAATACATTAAACTTAACAGGAAAATTAAGAATGATTTCGGGTTCGTAATTAATTTCTCTGAATGGGCGTGATAATTCTGTATTATATATTTGCCAATGCGATATTTGGGTATAAGCCACCCACAAATCGGCATGTCCCCATAAAAATCCCTGCAAAATTTTAGTTTTAAAACTCAACTGAAATTTCATTTCGACAACATCATAATCAACCTTCGCTGGCGGGATATATTCTGGTGAAGGATTTCCAGAATGGGGTTGCTCATTTGGATTACTCGTCCACACAAAAGGTAAAACATAAATTGCTTTGTAGGGAGTAACCAAAAAAGTCCCTCTTGCCGCGGTTGAATCTAATTCCCAACGGGCAACCATGGTTTTGAGTTCAACTTTATCATTGAATAAAGCTTGAACCTGAGCATTTGATGAAAAAATAGAAAGGAAAAATAAAATGAATGAGAATGTTTTTAGCACAGCTTTGAAATTTATTCAAAGGTAGAATCCGAAAAAAGACTTACTGTTATATATTTAGTTCTAAAGCTTATATAATTCACGTTTTAGTTTAAGCCATTTTAATTCATAAAAAGCAATTAAGAATAATTTAAAAATTCAAGATATAAATAAGCTCTTTAGATTTAAAATCCGTTTCAAATTTTACAATAACTATCTCTAAAACGATATCGCTCAAGAAACTGATAAATAACACCATACAAGCATAATATATAACATCCAAAAGCACAATTTCAAAAACAAATTATTTAAATTTGTTAGGTATCAAACTTTAAATACCTACACAATATGAGTAAGAGTTTACCCGAAAAATACAGACATCCATACGCATTTGATAAAAAATACAAAAAATCGGCAGTTTATTTTTCTATGGAATTTGCCATTGACCAATGTCTCAAAATCTATTCTGGAGGATTAGGTTTTTTGGCAGGATCACACATGCGTTCTGCATATGATTTGAAACAAAACTTGATCGGAATCGGAATTTTGTGGAAAAAAGGATATTATGACCAATACCTAAAAGAAGATCTTTCTATGGGTGCGCTTTTCAGAGAGAAAAACTACAGTTTTCTTGAAGATACCAACATACGATTCACCATAAAAATAAACAATCACGATGTTTGGATTAGAGCTTATTTCTTAAAACCGGAAATCTTTGGAACTGTACCCATGTTTTTTCTTTCCACAGATTTACCCGAAAATGATTATCTAGCCAAATCAACAACATTCAGGCTATACGATTCAGATCCAAGTGCCAAAATAGCCCAAACAATGGTTCTAGGACTCGGTGGAGCCAAATTACTGGACGCCTTGGACTACGAGCCGGATATTTATCATTTAAATGAAGCGCATGCCGTTTCTTCTGTTTTTCATTTGTACAACAAATATAAAAGCGTTGGGAAAATTAGAGAAAAAATGGTTTTTACCACCCACACTCCCGAAGAAGCCGGAAATGAGAAACACGATATTTATTTACTGGAAAACTTAAGTTTCTTCGACGGCATACCATTGGAAACCGTTAGAGAAATAACTGGTATCCACGATAATACTTTCAATCATTCACTCGTAGCATTACGATTGAGCCACAAAGCAAATGGAGTGTCAAAATTACATGGCGAAGTTTCTAGAGACATGTGGAAAGATTTCAGTGGAATTTGCCCAATAACACATATTACTAATGCCCAAAATAAAAAATACTGGGTAGATCCTTGGCTGGACGATGCCCATGCCAGTAAAGACCGAGAAGAATTAATCAATCGAAAAAAGAGATTAAAAACTAAACTTTTTGAAGTCGTGGCCGATCAAACTGGAAAAATATTTGATCCTGAAGTTCTTACTATTGTATGGGCAAGACGCTTTGCCGATTACAAAAGACCAGATTTAATTACTAGAAATATTGAAAAGTTCAAAAGTTTAATGACTGATACTAAAAGACCTATTCAAATAATATTTGCCGGTAAGCCGTACCCAACGGACTATGGAGCCATTCATAATTTTGACAATCTTTCACACATTAGTAAAGAATTCAAAAGTATGGCAGTACTTATCGGTCATGAATTAAAATTATCCCGCCAATTAAAAAAAGGATCCGATGTTTGGTTAAACAATCCAAGAGTAACCAGAGAAGCTTCTGGAACATCGGGAGTAACTGCCGCTATGAATGGTTCTATTAATTTTTCGACTAATGACGGATGGGTTCGTGAATTCAAAGATTTAAATGAAACCAAAAATTCATTTGTATTACCAATTGTCGATCACAATTTACCTACATATCAACAAGACCAAATGGATTTAGATAATTTATATAGAATGCTGGAAGATGAAATATTACCTCTGTATTACGACACTCCCGAAAAATGGTGGGATTTAGTAGAAACTAGTATGAAACAAATTGTACCCTTTTTTGATTCTGCTCGAATGGTAGATGAATATTATACCAAAATGTACAATTAAATTATTCATTCTAGAATTGAAATTAATCACTAAACCTCGTTATCTAAAAAAATACGAGGTTTTTATTTTTATATGATTTTAAAGAACATTAAATTGCTAAAAATTTAAAATTTTTCATATAATTCAAAAAATTTCAATCGTTTTCGTAAATTAGCACTCGTTACAAAAAATACATTTTACACCTATGGATTTAAACTTCAATAAAAACGAAGATCACAATAAACTTTTACTGTCTGAACTCAGACAAAAATTTGCCAAAGTCAAACTCGGAGGTGGCGAAAAAAGAATCGAAAAACTTCACGCCGAAGGAAAAATGACCGCTCGAGAGCGTATTGATTATCTTTTGGACGAGAATGCTAAATCTATTGAGATTGGTGCTTTTGCAGGAAAAAAAATGTACGTTGAACATGGAGGATGCCCATCAGGAGGTGTAATTGTCAAAATAGGATACATAAAAGGAAAGCAATGCATTGTTGTAGCCAATGATGCCACAGTAAAAGCGGGTGCTTGGTTTCCTATTACTGCAAAGAAAAATCTAAGGGCTCAGGAAATTGCAATGGAAAATCGATTACCAATCATTTATTTAGTTGATAGTGCTGGTGTTTATTTGCCATTGCAAGACGAAATTTTTCCAGACAAGGAACATTTTGGTCGTATTTTTAGGAACAACGCTATAATGAGCAGTATGGGGATTACGCAAATTGCAGCCGTAATGGGCAGTTGTGTTGCAGGTGGTGCCTACCTTCCCATAATGAGTGATGAAGCTCTAATCGTGGACAAAACTGGCAGTATTTTCTTGGCCGGAAGTTATTTGGTCAAAGCTGCCATTGGCGAAAGCATCGATAATGAGACTTTGGGCGGGGCAACAACACATTGTGAGATTTCTGGAGTAACAGATTACAAGGCAAAAGACGACAAAGATGCTTTGGACAAAATAAAAAATATTGTCGATAAAATCGGTGATTTTGACAAAGCAGGATTCAATCGCATTAAAGCAGAAAAACCTGCTTTGGATGAAAAAGAAATCTTTGGCATTTTGCCAAAAGCCAGAAACGAGCAATACGATATGATGGAAATCATCAATCGATTGGTAGATAATTCTGAATTTGAAGCTTACAAAGAAGGATACGGACAATCGCTTATCACAGGCTATGCCAGAATTGACGGCTGGGCTGTGGGAATTGTTGCCAATCAAAGAAAAGTGGTTAAAACAACCAAAGGTGAAATGCAGTTTGGTGGTGTAATCTATTCGGATTCGGCAGATAAAGCCACCCGTTTTATTGCCAATTGCAACCAAAAGAAAATCCCATTGGTTTTTGTTCAGGATGTTACCGGTTTTATGGTAGGTTCCAAATCAGAACATGGAGGAATCATAAAAGACGGCGCAAAAATGGTGAATGCCGTTTCTAATTCGGTAGTACCAAAATTCACTGTTGTAGTAGGGAATTCTTATGGAGCAGGAAATTATGCAATGTGCGGAAAAGCATTCGACCCGCGATTAATCTTTGCTTGGCCAAGTGCTGAACTAGCTGTAATGGGAGGTACGCAAGCCGCAAAAGTATTAGCACAGATTGAAGCTTCTTCTCTAAAAGGACAAGGAGAAATTGTGGACGAAGCCAAAGAAGCTGAATTATTTGCCAAAATCAAGGCCCGTTATGACGAACAAGTTTCACCATATTATGCTGCAGCACATTTGTGGACAGATGCCATTATTGACCCGCTAGAAACTAGAACTTGGATCTCTATGGGTATCGAAGCTGCTAATCACTCCCCTATCAAAAAGAAATTTAATTTGGGAGTAATTCAGGTTTAATCCTAAATTAATTAGGCATTTTAAAAATTAATAAAACTCCCGACTTATTGGGAGTTTTATTTTTGTAAAAAAATAAAAACATCCAATTCATAACACAAGACTTAAAACAAATCTCCTTTAAAAAAACAGTAAACAATCAAGTAGAATATTTTCATCAATACATTTTTATTAATACTATAATTACAATATCAAATAAAAGAGATATTATCAATAAATTCCATAAAAAACTACCTATATATCATTAATTATTAATAACTTAGTGTAACTAATTTAAAACTTAAGGCATTATGAACAATGTAAAAACCTTAAATAAGTGGGCAAATGCACATACTTATTTACCTGTTGATTTATTACGAATGGCTCTTGGTGTGTTTTTATTTATAAAAGGAGTCTATTTTTTTTCAAACATCCAATATTTAGCTGATTTATTATCACCAATAGACCAAATAGACCATATTGGAGGCGGTATGTTTCTAATTCATTATATAGCGCCAGCACATTTAATCGGTGGTATTTTAATTTTCTTTGGCTTATTGACACGCTGGGCCATTATATCACAATTACCTATTTTGATTTGCGCCATTATTATTAACTTTATGGGACATATGCATCACCAAAATTTACTATTAGCAATACTAACACTAGCCGTATGCATATTTTTTCTAATCTATGGCAGCGGAAAAAATTCGGCAGATTATTTTTTTAAAATGCAAAAATAATTCCAACCAAAATTTATATCAAAACAAAAAAGAGAGGAATAAACATCCTCTCTCTTTTGTTTTGTAACTATTAGTTTTTATTTACACAGCTATATTTTTGCTTTCTTCTCTCATAATTTTACCGGTAGCCGTTTCTTTAAATTTAGGAATAAAAACAATTTCTTTCGGTTTTTCATATTTATCCAAAACATCAAATACAGAATGGTCAATATCCATTGGTGAACCTTCAACATAAAGAACAACTTTTTCTCCCAAAGTTTCATCTGGCTCTCCATTCACAAAATAGCGTCTTGGTATTAGCGTAGATAATTTAGCCTCCACTTGCTCGGGCATAATTTTTATTCCTCCACTATTGATTACGTTATCAAAACGTCCCAACCAGATAAACTGATTATCCGAAATCAATTTTACGATATCATTGGTAACAATTTTTTCGTTTCCAATATTTTTGGCCACAATTTCCAAACATTGATTCTCGTTAACAGAAACTGTTACATGCGGCAATGTGGTAAAAGCTTCCACTCCAACTTTCTTGGCAGCAATATGCGTAATTGTTTCTGTCATTCCATAGGTTTCATAAATATCGACTGGTAATTTAATCAATTCCTGTTCCAATGATTTATGAATTTTTACTCCACCAATTATTATCTTTTTAATATTCGATAATTTGTCAATTGAATTCTTGGCTTGGAGCGGCACCATAGCGGCAAAATCATACTTTTGATCATTATGTTCTAAAGGATGAGAGCTTGGCGGCACAAAATCCATATCCAAACCTAAGATAAAAGAACGGACAAACATCATTTTGCCCGCAACATAATTAGCAGGCAAACAATGCAAAACTCTATTCCCAGGTTGAAGATCAAAAAAATCTCCAGTTGCTATAGCTGATTTAACCATTGCATCTTTCTCAATCCTAATGGATTTAGGATTTCCTGTTGTGCCTGAAGTGTACATATCGATATATGGTTTGTCATCAAACCAGTCCAATAAAAAATCACCAACCGACTGCTCAAAATCTTCTCCTTCTTTTATAAAACTATAAGCTATTCTGCATAAATCTTCTTTTGTCAAATGAAATCCATTTAATTTAAAATGGTTGTGCACATTCTTGTATGTTACTGTATTATCCATAATGGTTGTTTTGATTTTTTGGGTATTTAATTTAGACTATTTTACAATACTTCCCGTTAGTTTTTCTTTCCAACCAGACCAATTGTATTTTAAGCCAAATATAAGCAAAAGTAGAGGATAAATAACAACAACAGGGAAGATAATATCAAGTCCAGCCTTGGGTTCTGAGACATCTTTAAAAATAGAGTAAGTTTGAAAAGCAGACCAATCTGAGGTTACCAATAATGCTCCAATTAAATTATTTGCAGCATGAAAACCCAAAGCCAATTCCATTCCGTCATCCATTAAAGTTATTATCCCTAACAAAAGGCCTGTACCAATATAGTAAATCATAATTATATTCCCCATCTTGGCTACTTCAGGATTAAAAAAATGCATTAATCCAAAAATACTGGATGTCATCAATAACGGAAACCATTTATTTCTGGATAAATTGGCAAAACCCTGCATTAAATAACCACGAAAGACTAATTCTTCTACACTGGTTTGAATTGGTACCAAAAGAGTGGCAATCACGACCAAAATCAAGAAAGGAATAAATTGAAAATTGATTTTAAAATCAGCTGGATTCAAATAACACATCAACAGTGTTGAAAGTACTGTAAATAGTGACCATACAAAAAAAGAGAAAAACACTCTTCTCCAATCCATTTTTTTTCTGGATGTAACAATGGATATAAATTCTTGCTTATGCAAAAAGCGGACAGTAAAATAAATTCCACCTAAAGCAAACACAAATGAAATAAGTAGTAAAAACAAATTCAAATTTGGCTCAAAAAAATGCATTAATTCTTCATCAGTGGTTGGATAAACTTTTCCTCTAAAAGATGTTTGAAACAACAATAATCCCAACATTGGCAATTGTCCCACAAAAGAAGCCCCAATTATAAATATTGAGCCTAAGATATATTTCCAAAATTTATTATTTCCGTCAATTCCTTGTTCTATAAACATTTGTTATTTTTTCTATAATTTTAATTAAAATGGCATTTCAAATCTTATTTTTGCTCGAACTAAAGTAGTTTTTTATTTTAGTATAAACCAAATCTTACCTACAAAAATGATACAAATATACCACAATCAACGTTGCGGAAAATCAAGAAACTGCTTACTCCTTTTGAAAGAATCCAATAAAGAAATTGAAATCATCAATTATCTCAACACTCCACCAAGCGCAGCTGAATTGACCACGCTACTTCAAAAACTGAATCTAACACCAATAGAATTAGTACGTCAAAAAGAAGCTATCTGGATAGAAAATTTCAAAGCAAAAACATTGACTGAAAATGAAATCATTCAGGCGATGGTTGAAAATCCAATTCTTATTGAACGACCAATAGTGGTTAATGGAAATAAAGCAATTATCGGCCGGGATTTAGAGAAGGTAATTCCATTCATATAGATATTAACATAATTTTAGCAAAATCAACTTTAAACCTTTTAAAGTTTTCTCAATCCAATGGAGAAATCTTATTTATTACTAATGAAAAAATTAAACCTCACTCTAGTTCTTTTCTTTTTACTTTTTGGACTGTCTAACTTTGCTCAACAAGGCCCTCTGACATTTAGCAAAATCAAAGTGACTGGAAAAATTGTAGACAAAAATAGCAATCAACCTCTAGAAGATGCTACTGTCACCTTAAAAAATCAAAAAAATCCTAAAGCCCTTTCTGGTGGAATTACAAATAAAAAAGGGGAATTTGAAGCTGATGTAGTTCCAGGAAATTATGATATTACTATTGAATTCATTTCGTTTAAATCAATCGAGATAAAAGGAAAAAACATAACCAAAAAAACTTCACTGGGTACCATTGCACTTGAAGATGATGCTTCACAACTGAACGAAGTAGTTGTTCGTGCCGAAAAATCATCTGTTGAAATCAAACTGGACAAAAAGGTGTACAACGTTGGCCAGGATATGATGGTAAAAGGTGGAACTGTAAGCGACGTTTTAGACAATGTTCCTTCTGTTTCTGTTGATACCGAAGGAAATGTAAGCTTGAGAGGAAGTGATAATGTCCGAATTTTAATTGATGGAAGACCGTCCTACGCTGTAAATATTGCAGAAGCTTTAAGACAACTTCCTGCTGATGCCATTGATAAAGTTGAAGTTATCACTAATCCATCAGCCCGATATGATGCGGAAGGTGGTTCTGGAATAATCAATATCATCCTTAAAAAAGGAAAAAACCAAGGCTTTAATGGAACTATTATAGCGTCAACAGGTATTCCTGAGACTTATGGTTTAAGCGCCAATGTGAATTATAAAACAGAAAAATTAAACTACTTCACTACTGCAGGCTACAATCACAGAACAAATGAAGGCGGCGGTAAAACTAATTCAGAATATTTTAACGAAGACGGTTCTATTAAAAACTTTTTAGATGAAGATCGTGATACAAAGAGAACCAGAGATGGTTTTAATGGAAGAGCTGGTGTTGAATGGACCGTGGCGCCAAATACTTATTGGACAAATGCAATCAATTACGAAAAAAACACTGGCGATGACAAAGATTTAATCAACTACAACAACTATGATGCAGCTCATATTTTCACAGCTTCAACTTACCGACTGAACAATGGAGATACTGGTAGTGAAAACGTCTCATATACTTCAAACTTAATCAAAAACTTCAACGACAAAGGACACAAACTTACCGTTGATGGTTCTATTTCAAGAAATACTGATGATAGCCAAAGTATTATTACCGGTTCTAACAATTATAACAATACCTTAAATAATCAAGTTCAGAAACAAGCACAATTTCAGGCTGATTATGTACTACCGCTAGGGGAAGGAAGTCAGTTTGAAGCTGGATATAAAGGTAATTTTGGCGATTTAAACAACGAATATTATGTTCTTGACGATCAAGGAGTAAGAATAGATAATTTATCAAATACTTTAGAATACAAAGAAAACATCAATGCTGTTTATACACAGTATGGTTTCAAAAAAAATAAATTTTCTTATTTATTTGGTTTACGTTGGGAAGACACTAATGTTCATGTAAACTTATTAGACACCAACGATTTTAATACTAAAAAATACAACAACTTGTTTCCAAGTGCTTTTATCAGTTATCAAATTTCAGATCAAAGTAACTTCACTACAAGCTACAGCAAACGTTTAACAAGACCAAGAGGACGTTTCATGAACCCTGCTGTAAACTATTCAAGTAATGTTAATATTTTTCAAGGAAATCCTGATCTAGATCCTTCCCTAACTGACAAATTTGATATTGGATATATCAAGCGTTGGGACAAAGTAACTTTTAATACATCTGCTTATTTTGAAAACACAAAAGATGTTTTCAGCTTTGTGCGATCTCCAACGGGCGATGAAGTAAATGGAATTCCAGTTATTAAAAGCCAACCTATTAACTTAGGAAAAGAACAAAAATTCGGTTTTGAGTTTACTTTAAATTACAACCCATTCAAAATATGGAGAATAAACAGTAATTTCAATTTGTATAATGTAAAAACAACTGGAGAGCACAGCTATACTGATACTAATGGTGTACTTGTAGTTCAGAATCTTGACAACCAAGCCAATACTTGGTTTGCAAGAGTGAATTCAAAACTAACATTACCATACAAAATCGACTGGCAATTGAATGCTACCTACAATGGTGAACAAAAAACGGCACAAGGTAAAAACTTAGGTCAGTTTAGCATGAACACTGCTTTCAGCAAAGATCTAATGAAAGACAAAGCAACATTAGCGTTCAATATTAGTGATATTTTCAACACTAGAATCATGAGATCGTATACGTATCTTGAAAACCAAACATCGTATAGTGAAATGCAATTTCGTAAACGTCAATTCAATTTATCATTCACCTATCGTTTCAACAAATCTAAAAGTGATAAAGAAAAGACACAACCTAAAAATGAAGGTGGTGGAGACGCCGATTTCCCAGGATAATCTTCAGACCAGATATAATAAAAAAAGGATTCGTAATTACGAATCCTTTTTTTTTTTGTAAAGTAAAAATAAGACTAAGCTTCTTCTTCTTTTTGTTTTGCTTTCTTTTCTTTATAAGCTTCCCAAGTAGCTCCACCTACCCAATAGGATACGAAACCAACTAGGAAAAACATTAACCAAAATCCCATTGTAAGGATGGTTAAGAAAAGTAAAAAGCCTAAATACTGATGAAATTCAAACATGTTTTCCGGAATTTTTGAATGTAGCGACAAATATAAGTTTTAAATCTTTTCGCACCAATAAAATCGGTAAAAACTATAACGTAATTTTAAAATTATTTTAGACCAACAAAAATTAGAAACAAACAAAACGGTCTTACCGCTTGACATTCAAAAAATTAATTACTTTTTAACAAAATAAACATCAATAATTACAAAAAACAGACGGTTTATTTCATTTTTTTAATTTATTTTACGTACTGTTGCTTTTCCAAAAGAGTAATAATTTTTAAAAAATCCCTATGAATAAAACATTCCATTCATTCTATTTTCAAATTAGCAAAAAAATGGAAAAACACAGTGTCGATTTCATGAGATATGCGTTAGCAATTGTCTACATATGGTTTGGAACATTAAAATTAATAGGAATGAGCCCCGCTGGTGAACTAGTGGAACAAACCGTTTTTTGGTTTAAACCCGAAATTTTTATTCCCTCACTAGGATTTGTTGAAGTATGCATAGGGGTAGGTTTTTTATTCAAAAAATTAATTCCCTTTACCATTATAATTTTGCTGTTTCATATGGCTGCCACCTTTTTTCCGCTTTTTATATTGCCTAAAATATGTTTTGATTCTTTTCCATACTGTCCAACTTTGGTAGGTCAATACATTATCAAAAATCTAGTATTAATTAGTGGTGCTTTTTGTGTTGCTGGTAAATACAACCATGAGTATTACGCAGTTTCAAAAAATTAATTCCTTGAAATAATTCCAACTCATAAATACAGCGTAATTAATCTTCAAAAGAAGATACAAAAATCATCACTTATACTTATCCGTTTTAAGAATCCATCAAAGTATCAACCTCATTCCGTACTAATATTATCAAATTATCATTTTTGAATATAAATTTTTCTGTTATAGTTCAATTAATAATTATATTTGTTCATCAAAAAAATTAAACTTTTATGGAAGAATGTATCTCAGTTTTTGATATGCTGAAAATTGGTGTTGGACCATCAAGTTCACATACACTTGGCCCTTGGCGTGCGGCTGAACGTTTCTTAAACGAACTGAGAAGTGAATATGACATCAATGCGGTAAAAAGAGTAAAAGTTGATTTATACGGTTCTCTTTCATTAACAGGAAAAGGGCATGCAACTGATTTGGCCATTATGCTCGGACTAAGCGGTCAGGATCCGGAATACATCCCTATCCAAGATATTGACGGAATTATCAAATCGATTGAAGCAAAAAACGAAATCCATTTGGGAAACCAAATCCAAATTCCTTTTTATTTTCTTCAAGACATTGTTTTCAATAAAAACTTTCTTCCTTTCCACGCCAATGGATTAACTTTTACAGCTTATTTCAGTGATGAAATCGAATACAGTTCCACCTTTTATTCTATAGGAGGAGGATTTGTTGTCAAAGAAGAACGTGAAAATGCCCAAAAGAAAATTGCTATAAAATGTGCATTCCCCTTCCCTATCAATAAAGCCACAGAGCTTTTAGCCTATTGCACAAAAGAAAATAAATTAATTTCCGAAATCGTTTACGATAACGAAAAATCAATGCGTCCCGAGGCAGAGATTCACCATGAATTAATGCGCATTTGGAATACCATGTTGGAATGCATGTATATCGGTTGTCATTCCGAAGGCATACTTCCAGGCGGTTTACATGTGCGTAGGCGCGCTTTTGACATGCATCAAAATTTGATTGGTTTGGCAAATTACACCAATCCTCAAGAATGGCTGGAAGAAATTAGAAAAACCGAAGTTAAATTTCGTCAGATTCTAAAATGGGTAAGCTGTTTTGCATTGGCGGTAAACGAAGTAAATGCAGCTTTAGGACGAGTAGTAACTGCTCCAACAAACGGAAGTGCCGGAGTAATTCCTTCGGTTTTAATGTACTATTTGGTTATTGAAAACCATCAAGCCGGGGAAAAAGAAATCAAACAATTTCTAATGGTCGCTGGGGAAATAGGCAGTATTTTCAAGAAAGGCTCAACAATTTCTGCAGCAATGGGTGGATGTCAAGCCGAGATTGGTGTTTCAAGCGCTATGGCTGCGGGTGCTTTATGCGAATTGATGGGAGGAACTCCAGATCAAGTATTAATGGCTGCCGAAATTGCCATGGAGCATCACTTGGGTTTAACATGCGATCCAATTGGCGGTTTGGTGCAAATTCCTTGCATCGAAAGAAATACCATGGGTGCCATAAAAGCAATTAATGCCGCCGAACTTGCCTTGGAAACTGATGCCAAAAACGCTAAAGTATCTCTTGATAAAGTAATTGACACCATGTGGCAAACAGCCAAAGACATGAATTCCAAATACAAAGAAACCTCCGAAGGCGGACTGGCAATTGCCGTGAATATGGCAGATTGTTAGAGTTTTAGAAGGCAGATTTCAGGTTTCAGATAGCAGAACTAAGATAGCAGAAGGCAGATTTTAGAATACCGAAAATAGAAGAATAAAAAAAGATTTCAGAACAAGAAGGATATTCTTCTAATCTGAAATCTTTTTTTTGATTACTGCAAACCGAAATATGCCTTCAAAAAATTTTTTAAAAACTGCTTACTGCTTACTGCAAACTACCTTTTGCTACCTGAAAACTGCTAGCTAATCACTTTCCTTTCCAGTTCTAAATTAGAAATTGGTTGATAGACAATAGGAATTTCCTCAATTACCACGTCACTTTTGTCAAGTCCAAAAGCTCTAGTATCCGATAGTGACATGTTTTTTAATATATAATAGGAATTCAATAAAAGTCCATCTCTTACGGCAAATTCATTTTCGACAGATAGGAATTTTTCAATTATAACAAATTTAAAATCAGGTTCAGCATTGTATTTTGTTGAACCATCGGCACGAATATGCAAATTCAGTTCTTTATTATCAACTAGATTTTGAACTATTCTTTTAAAATACAATTCCACTTTTGGTTGGATTCTGAAACCAATATTCAATACAATTTTGATTACTTTATCATCCAACAATTCAATAACTTCATAATTTAAATCAAAAGGAGAATTGGTTCTATTGATGTGAAAAAACCAATACACATCTGCTCTTTTTGGCTTTTTAGAAAAGATTGAATTCAAAATTTTCTCTTCAATTTCATAATTTCTGTCTGCTTTTGACAAATAAATTAAATGTGTAGAATACTTCGGAATGGTAACATCATTACTCAATTCCTCCAACCTAGCAGTATGCTCTGTCAAATTAGTGAATTTAACAAATCTGTTATTGATTTTTCGAGAAAAGAACCAAACATACATTGTCATAAATATAAATAGTTCGAAAAACAAAAACATCCAACGTTCTTTAATTTTGACAATATTGGCCGCAAAAAAAGCAATTTCTATAATTGCAAAAATGGTTATGATTACAGCAATTAAAATTCTGTTTAATTTTTTAATATAAATCAAATAATAATTAAGAAGAACAGTAGTCATCAGCATCGCTATGGTAATCGAAAATCCATAAGCCGCTTCCATATTTGAAGAGGTTTTAAAATACAAAACCATCAAAATACATCCAATCCACAAAATAGTATTCACCGATGGAATATAAATCTGCCCTTTCAAATTAGTCGGGTTTTTCATGGTCACTCTTGGCCAAAAATTAAGAGAAACCGCTTCGTTAATTAAGGTAAATGATCCGCTAATCAAGGCTTGAGAGGCTATAATTGCCGCTAAAGTCGAGATAATAACACCCGAAAATAAAAACCATTGTGGCATAATGGTATAAAAAGGATTTTTTCCTTCCAAGAAATGATTGCTTTGATTCATTAACCAAGAAGCCTGTCCTAAATAATTAACAACCAATGCAATTTTTACAAAGATCCAAGTGGTTCTAATATTACTCTTGCCGCAATGTCCCAAATCAGAATACAAAGCTTCGGCTCCAGTGGTGCAAAGGAAAACAGCTCCCAGCAACCAAAATCCGTGAGGATATTCGACTAATAATTCATAAGCATACACAGGGTTTAAAGCCGTCAAGATTGCCGGATGTTCCAAGATTTGGGCAAATCCCAATACAAAAAGCATCGAAAACCAAACTACCATGGCAGGCCCAAAAAAGAATCCGACTTTTTGTGTTCCAAAACGCTGAAAAAAGAATAATCCTGAAATAATAACAATAACAATTGGCAAAATTGGAATATTAGGAACAATACCACCCAATCCTTCAACAGCCGATGTTACAGAAATAGGTGGCGTAATAATTCCGTCTGCCAAAAGTGTGGTAGCACCCAAAATGGTTGGGATTATTAATTTTCCTTTTCCAAATCGTTTAACCAAAGCATAAAGCGAGAAAACTCCACCTTCACCGTGATTATCTGCTGAAAGTGTCAGTAATACATATTTGAAAGTTGTTTGAAAAGTAAGTGTCCAAAATATACACGAAATCCCTCCATAAACCAATAATTTCGATATTTCTCTTTGCCCTATAATGGCTTTCATAACATATAAAGGACTGGTTCCTATATCTCCGTAAATAATTCCGAGCGCCACCAAAAGGGAAGCTGCTGTTACTTTTTGAACCGTTGATTTATTCATTTTGTTTTAATTTATATTCTTTTAATTCATTTTTTTAGAGCGCAAAAAGCCCTATATGAGATGCTTGCACACTTCAAGTTTTATTCTTTTTTTGAATATTTTAATTGATTTTAACTAGTGTTAAACCGGTATCCTACACCGGATTCTGTGATAATAAATTTAGGATGATTGGGGTCTACTTCAATTTTCTTTCGAAGTTGAGCGACAAAAACACGTAGGTATTGCGTTTGGTCGGCATAACTGTTTCCCCAAACCTGTTTCAGTAAATATTGATGGGTTAATACTCGTCCCTCATTTTTTATAAAAATAGAAAGCAAATTGTATTCAGTCGTTGTGAGTTTCAGAATTTCATTATACAGCCTCACTATTCTGGAAGCAAAATCTATAGAAACAGCACCAAACTCGATAATTGGTTCTGAATCATTAGCACCCAAATTTCGCAAAGCAGTTCGGATTCTAGCTAATAATTCTTGAGTACGAAACGGTTTGGTCAAATAATCATTGGCTCCATTATCAAGCGCTTTTACGATCTCTTCTTCGGCACTTTTCACCGTTAAAATAATAATTGGATTGTTATACCATTCGCGTAATCGTTTCAAAACAACTTGTCCGTCTTCATCAGGCAAACCTAAATCAAGAATAACCAAATCCGGCTGATGATTTGCTACCATAGACAATCCTTCTTTTGCATTGACGGCAAAAATTGTTCTATAGTCATTTGAATTCAACGTGATTTCAAGTAGTTTTCTAATTTGAATTTCATCATCAATGACTAATATTTGAGCACTATTATTCATTTGAAATTTCTTTGGTATTCATAGTTAAAGTTTGAAAATTTAGTGTAAAAACTGAACCTCCCTCTTCTCTGTTTTCGAGTGTTACTTTTCCGTGTTGTGCTTCGACAAATCCTTTCACGATAGACAAACCAAGACCTGTTCCACCGGTTTTGGAATTTTGAAGACGATAAAACTTATCAAACACTTTGTCTATTTCATTTTCTGGAAAACCAATGCCATCATCTGCAATTGTGATTACACAAGGGTATAATTTATCTGGATTGTATTCAAAATCAACATCCACATTATAGGAGACTTTAATTTCTATTTTTGCTCCTTTGGGTGTATATTGTGATGCATTAAAAACCAAATTAAAAATAATCTGTTGCATCAAGCCATAATCCAATTTAAAAAGCGGCAAATTTTCGTCTGTTTTTACGACTACTTTATGAAATTGCAGGTCATCCTTTAAATGATCCAAGACATTATAAATCAATTCTTCTAGATCGCACCAATCCATTTTAGCTTCAATAACCCCCGACTCTAATCGGGACATATTCAGTAAATTTTCGACCTGATGATTTAATCTCAAAGAAGCTTTCTCTATTTCGGCATATAAATTTTCTTTATTTTCTTCAGAAATATGCACTGATTTGCTTTGAATAGTATCTATAGCTCCCATTATTGTAGAAATAGGTGTTCTCAATTCGTGGGATAAAGAATCAAGTAAGGCGTTGTAAAGTTTCATAGTATTAACCCTAACTTCCTTTACCTGTAATATTTTTTCCGCTCTTCTGATTTTATTAGTCAAAACTGCATTTACTAGAGCAATAATAAAGAATAGCACCAATAACAATGAATCTTCGGCATCACTAATGTGAAAAGTGTAATAGGGTTGAATGAAGAAAAAATTTAATATCAGCGCACATAAAATGGCACTAAGAAGTAACGGTAAAATTGACAAAAACATTGACAACACAGAGACTACCACCAATAAAAGATAACCAACAATTTTATAGTCTAAATAATCTCGGGTAAACAAACACAATGAAGCTACAGTTCCAATAGATAGTATACTTACTAAATATTGGTTTTTTATTTTGATTTGGTCCAAAATGCTACGCATACCCTAGTCTTTATTTGTTAAGGCAAAGTTAAAGGATATGATGTAAGTATTTTATAATATAACAAACAAGAGTATAAAGATTTTATAAAGATTTAATTTATTAACCAATATGAATTAAGTTTCTACAAAGAGAATACAAACTTTTATACTTAAACACTCAATAGTTTAAAATAAAAAGTGCTTCCAAGACCCAATTCACTTTCAACGCCTATTGTACCGCCTTGAGCTTCAATAAATTCTTTAGATATGGCCAATCCCAACCCTGTTCCCGTTTTGTGACTTCCCGGTATTTGAAAATATTTATCAAAAACTTTGGACAAATAACGGTTGTCAATTCCTTTTCCGGTATCAATAACAGTAAACAAAATTTGATGGTTATCGCTTTCCAATTTCACTCTAATGGCACTTTTTTCAGAAGAATAACGAATGGCATTTGTCAAGAAATTAATCAGCACCCAAGACGTTTTTTCGCTATCTGCTTTTACCATTGGAAGATTGTCGGTAGTTTCTACTAGCAATTCAATTTGCTTTTGTTCGGCTTGTATTTTTACCGCTTCGGTAGCATAATGCACGATTTCATAAGGGTTGCTTTTTTCAATATTGAGTTTAATATTACCGGTTTCAACCTGTGAAAGTTCCAATAACTCTCCTGTAATTTTTAGTAAGCGCTCACCATCATCCTTGATGCTTTCTATCAGATGTTTTTGCTCTTCATTCATTGTCCCTGTTTGCTCATTTTCCAATAAATTCAAACTTAATTTCATAGTTGAAATAGGTGTCTTTAATTCGTGTGAAATGGTCGCTATAAAATTTGTTTTGGCAAAATCCAATTCTTTAAATGGAGTGATATTTCTCAGAATAATTACGTCTCCAATATCAATAGTTTGGTCTTCACCTGTGGGCTGAATCGTAATATTTACGTTTTCTTTTTCAAAATAACTTTCTTTTCCATCGGCAAAAATTTTCATCGGAAGTGGTTTGCGCCCGTGTAAATTATCCTTATTTTCAATGTTTTTATCTATTAATGATTTCATCAAATCATTTGTCAACCCAAGGGTTATAGCAGTTTTTCCAAGTACTTCTTCAGATTTGAGGCCGATGATTTTCAAAGCTTCATCATTGACAAATAAAACCACTCCCTGATTATCCAATCCGATAATAGGATCATTCATCTTGTTGATTAAGGTTTCCAGTCTTTTCTTTTCAAACAACAATTTATAAAGATTGCTATCGTGGTACTCCTCCAATTTTTGAGCCATCGTATTGAATGATTTTGCCAAATCACCAAACTCACTATGACTCATAAAATGCACTCGTTCCGAATAATTTTTATTGGCAATTTCTTTAATACTTGCAGTAAGCTCCTTAATGGGGTCGGCAATATTATTGGGTAAGTTTACCAACAGATTAAAAGCTATCAAAAAACATAGTGTTCCCGTTATGGCTATCCACATATTGGCTGTTTCGGCGGTGTGTTTGGCAATATCACTTTTCTGTTTGATAGCAACCATATTCAACTTCATAATCTCGAAGATATCTTGTCGAATTTGACTTTTTAATTTTTCATCAGCTCTATTTGTTTTTAAAAGATTAAAACTTTTTTTTAAATTACGAGTTGCGTCACCTTCTCCTACCTCAGTTACATTCTTATTTTGTTTATTCAGATTGGTTTCAAATGTAGCTATTGCTTTCTCTTCATTGCCATCAACCTCATCTAATGAAAGCAGCATATTTCGAGAGTATTCCAAAGTATTATAATTGGCTTTCAAAATATTTTCAGTGTCTTTTTTTATCGAAAAAATATAAAAAGCACTGACTAAAGTCAAGATAATTATCATAACAAATAACAATCCGACACCTAAATTTAATTTAGTTTTAATTTTCATATATAGATAATATTTAAATTTTGGAAATATAATACAGCCATTCTTAATTCCTATTTGTATTTTGGAGTCATGGCGATTTCATTTTATGATAGAATTACAAGATCAATATTAGATGAAGATAATTTATTCAATAATCTGTTAAAAATGGTTGTAGACAAAATTACTCTAAATAGATTAAAATGTGGTTTTCCAATACAAACCGTTGTGATACCTTTTTGTTTAACCACTTCCAGCATGGCATCTGTGATATTTTTAGCCTCAACTTTAATCACCTCTGCTCCCAATTGTGTGGCTAATTTAAAATTATTAATCAAATGCCGTTGTTTGTCAAGTGCAATTTTATCTGAGCTTTCTTTTGGTGTTTCCACATATAAAACATACCAGTCACTGTTGTAATAACTAGCTAATCGAGCTGCCTTTCGAATGACAATTTTAGCCGTTCTGTCATTACTGCTAATACAGGCCAACAACTTTTCATGTCGCAAAGCTAGATTTTTCGGCACTTCATTCTCCACTTTTCGAACTACTTGACTAGCCACTTCACGCAAAGCCAATTCCCGTAATTGCAAAATTTGCTCAGCCTTAAAAAAATTACTCAAAGCAGTCTGAATTTTATCGGCTGTATAAATTTTTCCCTCTTTCAAACGGTCAATTAGATCCTCCGAAGTCAAGTCGATATTTACGACTTCATCTGCCATTCGCAGTACATTATCCGGAACACGCTCTAGAACATCAACATTGGTGATTCGCTTTACGTCTTCGTTTAAGCTCTCAATATGCTGAATATTTACGGCCGAAATTACATTGATTCCTGCTTCCAGAATCTCCAAAACATCTTGCCAACGTTTTTCGTTTTTACTACCTTCGATATTGGTGTGAGCCAATTCATCAACTATTACTACTTCTGGACGTAAATTGATAATGGCCTGCACATCCATTTCCTCGAGCTGTTTTCCTTTGTAAAAAATAGTCCGACGTGGAATTACAGGTAATCCCTCCAACAAATCGTGTGTTTCCTTACGATCGTGTGTTTCGATATATCCAATTTTCACATCAATTCCGTTTTTCAACAGCGTATGCGCTTCCTGTAGCATCCTGAAAGTTTTGCCCACACCGGCACTCATCCCAATGTAGACTTTAAACTTTCCTTTACGTGATTTTTGAATTAAATCCAGAAAGTGCTTTACATTATTTTCTTTTTCGTTATCCATAAGTTAAACTAACAGTTGAATCATTTCATTTTAAATAAAACTTTTTAAACCATTAAGAAACTAAGCCCTATTAAACTTAATTCCTTAATGGTTTCCAATAAAAATTTCTTCTTATTGCCTTTTTACCTTAAATTGATATAGCCAAAGATGTAGTTATGCACACATTATTATTTGTTGGATTGTTGTCCTTCAAAAAGACATCATCCTTGCTATTCAAAGTTCGGGCTTCTATTCTAAACATTACATTTTCTGTTGGCAAATAATCAAAATTTGCTGAGAACCCATAGGTTTTAAAACCATTTGGTGTTCCTGTTGGAATTATCACTCCTTTTTCGTCTTGGTAATATTCTCCTCTAGCGGCCAATTGAATTTTGTCTGTTGGCTTGTATTGAATGATTGCAGACGGAGTATACCAAACATCATAATCGCTGCTTCCTTTTGCAGATTGTTGTGATCCAATATCAAAACCAGCAATAACAGTTGTTTTATCAGTCAATTTAAATGTTCCGTAAAAATCATTAAAATAGCGCCATTTCTTATCAATATCAGGCTGTTCGTTTCCAACATAAGTACTCCAGTTTAATGCCACTTTTGCCGTTGGTTTAAAAGTCACTTGAGTTCCAAAAGCCGGCGTATGATTGCCATCAACTTTTTGAATGCGTTGCCAACCGTTTAAATACATTGCTGCCAAATACCATTTTTCAGACTTTGAAGTGTACCCGATTTTTACTCCAGCTTCATAAAAAGGAGTGTTATCGGCACCAATACTTCTGGTCAAAGTCATACAGTCTTTTCCAATCGCACTTTCAGATCCAATATGTGAAGGCATAACTCCTGCATCAATCCAAAGATTATTGTCTTTTGAAATTTTAACACCCACATTAGCTTCATAAACGTTTTTCAGCAAATCTTGTTCTGCTGCCATGTTGTATTGTGCATACGTTCCAGCCATAAGTGCCAAATTCCCACGAACATTTTCTTTTGTATAATTCACTTTTGCCATCCCTAAATTCAAATTAACTTCATTCGCTCTATTGTAACTGTAAATAAATCCTGGTCTCGTATGATTATCCGGTTTCCCAAAATCATAACTGTAATAAGTATCTACATAACCTGAAAACGTAATTGGACTTTTTGACTCTTCTTGAGCATTAATTGTTGTAAAACCAAAAGCTATAAAAGCTGTAACTATTATTTTTTTCATTATTTTTGTTTAGATTTTTATTAATCGATGCCCTTTCAGATCCCTGGCCGGGGATGTAAATCTGAAAGGGTTATTTTTTTATTTCAACTCATCCAGAGCTACATTCAACTCTAAAACATTTACTGTTGAAGTTCCCATTAAAGTTGGCTTATTGATTTTGGTTTCCACAAATGCTTTCACTTTTTCCTCAGATAAATTTCGAACTTTTGCTACTCTTTTTACCTGAATCAAAGCGCCTTCCGGTGATATATTTGGATCCAAACCACTACCCGAAGCCGTTACCATATCCGAAGGAATCTCTGATTTTTTCAAATACGGATGCGCTATCAAAAACGTATCAATTCTTTTTTGTACCAAAGCCAAATACTCAGGATTGCTTGGTCCTTTGTTACTACCTGCGCTTCCCGCGGCATTGTAATCCACTGCCGATGGTCGTCCCCAAAAATAATTGGGTTTGTCAAATTTTTGACCAATTTTTTGATACCCCACTACTTTTCCATTTACAGAAATGGTTTCTCCTTTACCCTTATTTGGAGCAAATTGTGCAATTCCTAAAATTGCCATAGTATAAATAACGGAGAATAAAACCACCAATAATGCGGTGAATTTTACTATTGAAAATATGTTTTTCATTTTGTTTGTTTTTTTTTTAAGTTTAGTTTCTAAGTCGCTGAGATACTAAGTCTCTGAGATTTTTGAAAAGCAAATGCTTTTTGTTAAATAAAAAAGCAAAAATCTCTCTCCTTAGCCCCGATAGTAGCGAAAATCCTTGTGGGCCGGTGTTCGGTCCGCAAGATTGTAGCGGATAGCGGGACAATATTTCCAAAAATGCCTAATCTTTCTGCTCCGAAAAATCAACAATCGAACTCAGAAACTTAGCATCTTAGCACCTCAGAACCTTTGTTACTACATAAATAAAGCAACTACCAAATCAATTAACTTGATTCCGATGAAAGGAACAATTATTCCTCCCAAGCCATAAATTAACAGGTTTCTTTTCAAAATAGCACTCGCACCGATTGGCTTGTAATCAACCCCTCTCAACGCTAGCGGAATCAATATCGGAATTATAATTGCATTAAATATCACCGCTGATAAAATGGCACTTTCCGGACTGTGCAATTGCATAATGTTCAATCCTTGTAAAGCAGGAATTGAAGCTATGAAAAGCGCAGGAACAATAGCAAAATATTTGGCAACGTCATTCGCAATTGAGAAAGTAGTAAGCGTTCCTCTAGTCATCAACAGCTGTTTTCCGATTTCAATAATTTCAATTAACTTAGTTGGGTCATTGTCAAGATCGACCATGTTACCCGCTTCTTTCGCAGCTTGAGTACCACTGTTCATTGCTACACCAACATCTGCTTGAGCAAGAGCGGGTGCATCATTCGTACCGTCACCCATCATCGCAACTAGCTTACCAAGTTGTTGTTCATTCTTGATGTAATTCATTTTATCCTCAGGTTTGGCTTCGGCGATAAAATCATCAACACCGGCTGCTTCGGCAATAAATTTGGCCGTCAAGGGATTATCTCCGGTAACCATCACCGTTTTTACACCCATTTTTCTCAAACGTTCAAAACGTTCTCTCATTCCAGTTTTAATAATATCCTGCAATTCAATAACACCCTGAACTTCATTATTTTTGATAACTACTAATGGCGTTCCTCCTTTTGAAGAAATAGCAATAACTCTTTCAGAAACATCTTCGGGAAAAATATGACCTGCTTGAAGTGCAATGTTTTTTGCCGCATCCTGAGCTCCTTTACGAATATTGGTTCCATCTCTTAAAACCACTCCAGAAGTTCTGGTTTCGGCAGTAAATTTGATTAAAGTAGCGCCTTCAATAGATAATTTTTGAGATACATCTGGTCCAGCTAATTCCACAATACTTTTACCTTCCGGAGTATCATCGGCTAGTGAACTTAATACCGCAGACTTAATAAAATCTTCTAGCATAACTCCTTTTGCAGGATAGAAATTAGTTGCTTTTCTGTTTCCAATAGTAATTGTACCTGTTTTATCCAAAAGCAATACATCAATATCACCTGCAGTTTCCACTGCTTTTCCTGACTTCGTAATTACGTTAGCACGCAACGCTCTGTCCATTCCCGCGATTCCAATTGCAGAAAGTAAACCTCCAATAGTAGTTGGAATTAAACATACGAAAAGAGAAATGAAAGCCGCAATCGTAATTGGTGCATTCGCATAATCAGCAAACGGTTTCAAAGTCACACAAACAATCACGAATATTAAGGTAAACGCAGCCAAAAGAATCGTCAAAGCAATTTCGTTTGGTGTTTTTTGACGGCTTGCTCCTTCTACCAAAGCAATCATTTTGTCAAGGAAACTTTCTCCTGGTTCTGAGGTTACAATGACTTTAATTTTATCTGACAATACTTTGGTTCCTCCCGTTACAGAAGATTTGTCTCCACCTGATTCACGTATTACCGGAGCACTTTCGCCAGTAATGGCACTTTCATCAATAGTTGCCAATCCTTCGATGATTTCGCCATCTGTGGCAATCAAATCACCTGATTCACAGATAAAAACATCTCCTTTTTTCAAAGCGGATGAACTTACATTTCTGATTTCACCATTGGCCAAAAGTTGTCTTGCAGGCGTTTCCTCGCGCGTTTTTCTCAAACTGTCCGCTTGTGCTTTTCCTCTGGCTTCGGCAATTGCTTCGGCAAAATTGGCAAACAAAAGAGTTGCAAACAAAATTAGGAAAACAATGAAATTATAGATAAAACTACCTTGATCCTGTGCACCAAACAAAATGGCAATACACACAGCAAACATAATGGCAGTCCCTATTTCTACGGTAAACATTACCGGATTTTTGAACATTACTTTAGGATTAAGCTTCATAAAAGACTGCACTAATGCTTCTTTTACCTGCTTGCTCTCAAATAATGAAGTGGATTTATTTTTACTCATTTTTTTTTTATATTATTTTATTGTAAAGTACTCCGCTAAAGGTCCAAGTGCCAAAGCTGGAAAGAAAGACAACGCCGCAATAATCGCGATTACAGCAAAAACCATCACACCAAAAATGGTAGTATCAGTTTTTAAAGTCCCAGCACTTTCTGGAATATATTTTTTGTTCGCCAATAATCCTGCAATAGCTAGTGGCCCAATGATTGGAATGAAACGACTCAACAGCAATACAATTCCTGTACTGATGTTCCAAAATGGATTATTATCACCTAAACCTTCAAAACCAGAACCGTTATTGGCCGCACTTGATGTGAATTCATATAGCATTTCCGAGAATCCGTGATGACTTGGATTATTCAACCAACCAGTCGCGTTTCCACTAAACCAGTAGCCCATCGCTGTATTATTGGCAGCAAAATAAGAAGCTAAAGCTGTTCCTGCCAATATCAATAAAGGATGTAGAATAGCAATAATAGCAGCGATTTTAACTTCGCGAGCTTCAATTTTCTTGCCTAAAAACTCTGGTGTTCGTCCGACCATTAAACCTGAAATGAATACCGCTAGAATTATAAAGATGTAAAAATTCAACCACCCTACTCCACAGCCGCCATAAAAGGCATTGACCATCATCGCCAATAACTGCATCGAACCAGAAACTGGCATTGAACTATCGTGCATACTGTTGACAGAACCTGTAGAAATAACGGTCGTTGCAATACTCCAGAATCCTGAAATAGCGGGACCAAAACGAACTTCCTTACCTTCCATTGCACCAGTTGCTTGAGCAATTCCCATTTTTTCTATGGCAGGGTTTCCGTTGAGTTCACTGATTATGGTAGGTATAACGAGCATTAAAAACCCAACCGTCATTACTCCAAAAACGATATAAGACAATTTTCTTTTGTTAAGGAAAAAACCTAAGGCAAAAATCATTGCAAACGGAATGATTAACTGTGCCCACAATTCAACTGCATTGGTGAAATAAGTAGGATTCTCAAATGGATGTGCCGAATTGGCTCCAAAAAAACCACCACCGTTTGTACCAATATGTTTGATTCCGATGAAAGCTGCTGCGGGACCACGGGAAACTTCAACTGTATCGCCTTGTAAAGTCACGATTTTATCTTTCCCTTCAAAAGTCATTGGTGTTCCACTGAATAATAAAACAACAGCAACAATGGCAGAAAGTGGCAATAAAATACGGGTACAACTTTTGATGAAAAAATTATAAAAATTTCCTAGTTTATCAGTAGTTCTTTCTCTCATGGCTACAAAAACCATAGCGGCTGCAGCCATTCCTGTACCTGCAGAAACAAATTGAAGGAACATTAACATAAGCTGACCTAAATATGAAAGACCTGATTCACCTGAATAGTGCTGCAAATTACAGTTCACAACAAATGAAATGGCGGTATTGAATGCCAAATCCGGTGTCATCGATGGATTCCCGTCTGGATTTAGCGGTAAACTTCCTTGAGAAATTAAAACTAAAAAGCATAGAAAGAACCAAACCATGTTTACGCTTAAAAGCGCTTTCAGATGTTGCTTCCAGTTCATTTCTTCAGTGGAATCGATACCACTGATTTTGAAAATAAATTTTTCAATTGGATTGAAAATTGCATCAAGCATTGTTTTATCTCCCAAATACACTTTGGCTATATACCTTCCAACAGGAATAGCCAAAACTATCGTGACGATAAAAATACTGATGACTCCAAAAAACTCTGTGTTCATATTTTATTTGTTAGAAATTAATTTTTTCGGCTCTTATAAAAACATAATAAGCATTATAAAGGCTAATGCCCAAGCCATAATTACTACGGATATTTTTTTATCTGCCTTTTTCATTTTTAAAACTTTTCGGGTTTGATTAATACATAAACCAAATAACCGAATACGGCAAGTGCAACAATAAATAGTGCTGTCATGATCTAGATTTTTTCAAAAAATTCGACGGATTTAAAACAAATCGCAAAAAGCAAAACTCCTAATGCGAGTAAAAGAATAGTGATTATCATATTATTAAAAATTAAGGTTAGATTTAAACTCCAGAGGTATTAATTTGCTTGATGTATTCTGCCTTCAACGATTTTGGAAACAGATTGGAAATACTGCAATGACGCAATTCCATAAAAGAAGAAACCGAAAAAACATACACATTCGAAATGGCATTCTTTGTCTCGTTGCTTCCTGTTTCGAACAATCGTTCGGCAAGCGCCAAACATTTTTTTGCCCGGTTAATATTTCCGGTAATAATTGCAATTTTTGTGATTTCGGCAAAGCGTTCTGCTTTTTCGTAAATCGTTGCTATTTTATTTTTCATTGTTAGTAATTGTTTATTTTATTCTTTCTCCCCTATGCCAAAAAACATTCCAAAAAAATTAAAAAATCGTAAAACATTGTTTTTAATGTAATTAACTATTTCTCATCAAAAAAGGGCATAAAAAAAGCCTATCAAAATGATAGGCTTTTCTCAAAACGATAAATTTATTTTAAGACTTTTTCATCATAAAATATTGTGCTTATATTACCTTACAGCTAACACTTCAAAAGTTAATAGTCCTAAATTAGGATTAGAAATTTAAGAGTTGTAAATTAGAACCTATAAAAATCAACACTTTACCTTAGAAAGCAATAATAACAGAACAAGCATCATAATAATACTTTTGAAAATGAAAATAAAATTTAACTTAAGAATTGGATTGCTTTTCATAATGATAATTTCACTTTCATTAGTGAGTGCATACTATAATTTTTCGATTAAAAATGATACTGAAAACATTTTGGAAGATAATTATAACACACTTGAGTATTCTAGAAATATGCTCCTTTCATTAGACGAAAATAATTCTAATAAAGAAAAAGCAATATCCCAATTTGAAGCTAATCTAACCAAACAAATGGGGAATATTACCGAAGTTGGTGAAGATACAGCAACTTTTACTCTGCAGAATAATTTCGCTTCTTTGAAAAAAAACTGGGATGATGAAGCTATGAAAAGTCAAATTCGTCAAAATATATTTCATATTTTGGAATTAAATACGTTTGCCATCAAAAAGAAAAGTGATATTGTCAAACATACTGCGGAAAAAGCCAATTTCGGCATCGCCATTTTAGGAACACTTTCTTTTTTGATTGCTTTTAATCTTCTGCTCAATTTACCTAATGGTACTTCCACTTCAAAAAAAACGTACCGCAAAGATTAAAGAAATTGTATAACCTTGATATTTATACAATAACAAGGTTATAAAAAAAGCCTATCAAAAATGACAGGCTAGACTTTTCTCAAACAATAAGATTGTTATTGAATATTGTATTCGTCTAATTTTCGATAAAGCGTTGCAACACCTATTTCGAGTAAGCGTGCTGCTTCTGCTTTATTACCTTTGGTATAATTCAATACTTTTTGAATATGGAGTTTTTCAACACTTTGCATCGAAAATGCCGATAGCGTTTTGTTTGCATGATCTATTTGATGTTGTATTTCATAAGGCAAAACATCCTGTGTCAAAACATCGCCATTAACTAGAATTACAGAACGTTCAATCACATTTCTCAATTCACGGACATTTCCTGGCCAATGATAGGTTTCTAATTTATGAAGAAAATCAGGATCGATGGTCAATATCTTCTTATTCCCTCTTGATGAAAATTGCTCGACAAAATAATTGGTTAAAGGCGCAATATCTTTTATTCTTTCCCTCAACGGTGGAATCTTAATTTCGAAAATATTCAATCTAAAATACAAATCCGAACGAAAACGGTGTTCATCACTTTCTGTTTTTAAATCACGATTGGTAGCGGCTATCAAACGGAAATTGGATTTTCTGGGAGTCGTATCACCAATTTGAATATACTCATTGGTTTCTAGAACCCTCAACAATTTGGCTTGAAGTTCTAATGGCATTTCACCAATTTCATCAAGAAACAAAGTTCCGCCATTGGCTTCTTCTATAAAACCTTTTTTATCTTTTATCGCTCCTGTAAAAGCTCCTTGCTTGTGCCCAAATAATTCACTTTCCAAAATTTCCTTACTGAAAGTACTGCAATTTAATGCTACAAACGATTTTCCTGCTCTGTTACTGTTTTCGTGAATCGCTTGTGCAAAAACTTCTTTTCCTGTTCCTGTTTCACCAGTTAAAAGTACGGTTGAATCTGTTTTGGAAACTTTTTTGGCCAAATCAATTACTTGTTCCAATCCTTTTGATTTTCCTATAATGCCGTCAAAAGAATATTTATCGGAAATTCGTTTTTCGAGTTGCTTGACTTTCTTTTGCAATTGTACTTTTTCTAAAGCTTTGTACAACAGAGGAATAATTTTATCATTATCATCTCCTTTTACAATATAATCGAAAGCTCCGTTTTTCATTGCCTGAACACCATCGGATATTTTACCGAAAGCGGTCAAGAGAATGACTTCTGTTAATGGAAATGCAGATTTAATTTTTTGAAGAAAATCAACACCATTACCATCGGGAAGTTTGACATCACATAGAACAACATCAATATCATTAGTTTCCAATTTCTTGAAACCTGACTTTAAATCAGGAGCTTCAAAAACATCAAACCCTTCCGATTTTATAATTCGGGCCAGAAGATGCCGTAATTTTTCTTCGTCGTCAATAATGAGGATATTTTTCAAAATTCTGCTTTCTATATTTAGTTTTTCAAAATTAGTTTTTTTAGCCGTTTGTTATAGAAATTATTCAAAATAGTTTGCTTAAATAGCAATCTCATAATTTCGCCAGTCTACTTTTTGATATTCCTTATAAAAATTCAATTTAAAAAAATTCAATTTATTACTTTTACACTCTCAAAATAAAATCAATACCGAGCCTTTCGGAAATAAAATTATAAATCCAATGTCTGCAATAAAAAAAGATTACAAAAGAATTACCACTAAGTCCTTAATCGAGATGAAATCCAATGGTGAAAAAATCTCCATGCTTACGGCTTATGATTATACAATGGCCAAAATTGTGGATAGCTCTGGAATTGATGTGATTTTGGTTGGAGATTCAGCCTCCAATGTTATGGCTGGTCATGAAACGACTTTACCTATTACGTTAGATCAAATGATTTATCATGCATCATCCGTAGTTAGAGCTGTAGAAAGAGCTTTAGTAGTTGTTGATTTACCTTTTGGAAGCTACCAATCCGATTCTAAGGAAGCGTTGCGCTCCTCCATTAGAATTATGAAAGAAAGTGGTGGTCACGCCGTGAAATTGGAAGGTGGTAAAGAAATCAAAGAATCCATCAAAAAAATCTTGAATGCAGGAATTCCTGTTATGGGACATTTGGGATTAACTCCACAATCTATATATAAATTCGGTACTTATACTGTTCGCGCCAAAGAAGAACAAGAAGCCGAAAAATTAATTGAAGATGCTATATTACTGGAAAAATTAGGTTGTTTTGCAATTGTTATCGAAAAAGTTCCTGCAAATTTAGCTGAAAAAGTAGCCAAAAGTATATCTATTCCTGTTATCGGAATTGGTGCCGGTGGCGGTGTAGATGGACAAGTATTGGTTATTCATGATATGTTGGGTATGAATAATGAATTCAGTCCTCGTTTCTTGAGACGTTACATGAATTTATACGAAGGAATGACAACTGCGATTAGTCAATATGTTGAAGATGTAAAATCACAGGATTTTCCAAACGAGAAAGAACAATACTAGTAGTTTTCATTCATTAAAATTTGCTAAAACAATTAACCATTGTCGAATAAAATAGTTTCAAATAAAAACAATCTCCAAATCCTGCACGAAGACAATCATCTAATCGTGGTCAATAAACGTGTAGGTGATATTGTGCAAGGAGATAAAACAGGTGACAAACCATTGAGCGATGTTGTCAAAGAATACATTAAAGACAAATACAATAAACCTGGTGAGGTATTTCTTGGCGTGGTACATCGATTGGACCGACCCACTACAGGAATCGTGGTTTTTGCCCGTACCAGCAAAGCCTTGACTCGCATGAATGAATTATTTAGCAACAGAGAGACCCAAAAAACATATTGGGCGGTAGTCAAAAACAGACCTTCTAAAAACGAAGACACCCTCGTTCATTACATCAAAAGAAACGAGAAAAATAATACTTCAAAAGCACACTCAAAAGAAGTTCCAGATAGTAAATTGGCCAGTTTGGAGTATAAAATCATCAAAGAATTGGACAATTATTTCGGTCTCGAAATTCAATTGCACACCGGCAGGCACCATCAAATAAGAGCACAGCTCTCTGCCATTGGCTGTCCAATAAAAGGGGATCTAAAATACGGTTTTGACCGAAGTAATCCGGATGGAGGAATCCATCTTCATGCCCGGAAACTGGTCTTTATCCATCCCGTTTCTAAAGAAGAAATCACTATTATTGCCCCAACTCCAGACGAAGTTATTTGGAAAGCTATATAATATTTTAATGAAAAAAATATTATATATGAATTTTAAAATTTAACTTGCAGTATATAAATAACCTGTTTTGCAATGAATTACAAATTAAACATTAGTTCAAGAAAAGAAGCTTTAATTAAATTGTTGGATGTAATTATCAAGCATGAAAATGAAATCATTCAGGCGTTATATGATGATTTCAAAAAACCTCCTTTTGAGTCGATTGCTACCGAAACCAGCTATGTTATATCCGAATTAAAAGACACCATAAAAAACATTGGGAAATGGTCAAAAATTAGAAAAGTATTTCCTTCAGTGCTTAATTTCCCGTCAACCGATTATATCGTAAAAGAACCCTACGGAAAAGTTTTGATTATTGCACCTTGGAACTATCCTTTTCAATTAGCAATCTGTCCTTTGGTATCTGCTGTTGCTGCTGGTAATCAAGTGGTTTTAAAACCTTCGGAATTGACACCCAAAACTTCAGCAATAATACTCAAAATTATCAAAAATGCGTTCCAACATCAGCATGTAGAAGTAATTGAAGGTGGTGTTGAAACCGCACAAAAATTATTGGAACAACGTTGGGATTATATTTTCTTTACCGGAAGTGTTGCTGTTGGAAAAATTGTTGCCAAAGCAGCCGCCGAGCACCTCACTCCAGTAACCCTAGAATTAGGTGGAAAAAATCCTTGTATTATAGATGAAACGGCCAATTTGAAGTTAGCCGCCAAGAGAATTGTTTGGGGAAAATTTTTAAATGCAGGACAAACTTGCATTGCCCCGGATTATATTTTGATTCAAGAAGATATGAAAAGTCATTTTGTAGAGTTTTTGAAAAAAGAAATCACAAAAGCTTATGGTAAAAACCCAAAGGAATCTCCAGATTTTGCTCGAATTGTGAACAAAAAAAACTGTCTACGATTAATGAGTTTGATTGAACCTGAAAAGGTGATTTTTGGTGGTGAAACCGACATCGAAGATCATTACATTGCACCAACCCTAATCGAAGAAAATTCCCTTGACAGTTTACTGATGGAAGAAGAAATATTTGGGCCAATATTACCAATAATCAGCTATAGAGACGAAAAAGAAATAGCGCAAACCATTTCAAGATACGAGAAACCATTAGCACTATACGTTTTTAGCGACGATAGAAAATTTGCTAGAAAAATAGTCACCACCTTTTCATTTGGAGGTGGCTGTGTCAACGATACGGTTATTCATTTTGCCAACAAAAGACTTCCATTTGGAGGTGTTGGCCATAGTGGAATAGGTGCTTATCATGGCCAACTGAGTTTTGATACTTTTTCCCATAAAAAAGGAATTGTAAAAAAAGCCAATTGGTTGGATTTAGAATTACGATATGCTCCCTATGCAAAAAAAATAGGTACCTTAAAGAAATTGCTGAACTGGCTCTAGCAAATAAAAAATTTGTTAGTAAATCTATAAAATAAAGAAGATTTTAAAAAAAAAACTAACAGTCCTACTCGTTGATATAATTAATTTTTAACCCATGGCTTCTGTATTGATTTTTACTTTTTTTTCAAAACAAAAACATTCATAAACAGGAAGTTGATTACAGCAAAGAAGAAGAATTTACCACCGTTTTTTAAGACAAAATTATTCCAACTATTTATTTTTATTTTTTTAGGAATTCTGATATATATCAAGTACTTTGCTTTTTAAATTATCGGACTATTTAAATCTATTTTAAAGACAAACCAAAGAAGTTCAATCTGGATTGTTGTATAATTAAATTAAACACTAGCCGTTCAAAATTTCACGATTAGACTGTCAGTAACTGCGACATTTGCCATAAGTGAGATTTTAACTCTTAAAGAATAAAAAATAGTAAATTTGCCCATTGATTTCAAAATCAAAATAATTTTTGATTCTGGTATCAGAGAAAAAAATAATATTTATGGAGACTATTTTGAAAGAATATAGCTCAAACTAACCAACATAATTAACCTATTCAAAATGAACCAAACAAAAGAAAGATTAAACGATATTGAAAAAAATGGATACCAAATTGATTTTGCCAACGTATTTAATCATGCCTTCGAAAATTATAAAAAAATAGCAGTGTATGCTGGATTAGTTCTTTTCATTTTTAGCGTTTTATTTGTCATCTTCATTGGAGTATCATTAATCTCTGTAATGGGAGTCACTGCAATGACACGTGAACTTTCCCCAGAAAAATTGAACGTTGAAAATCTTTCCGAATCTAATTTTTTAGTTTTTGGCAGTATAGCACTTATAGTATCCTGCATCTTGAGCCCTTTTCAGGCATCATTTTTAAAAATGGCACACTGTGGAGACCGAGATGAAGAGTTCCATATTTCCGATTTATTTGGCTATTATAGACTTCCATATCTTAAAGAAATTATTATATCCACATTTTTAATTTCAGCAATTGGTTTTGCTCAAGCTACTTTACTATCATACGTTCATCTTGAATTGCTCGGAAAAGTAATCACTTATTTTATTTCTTATATCACACTCCTTGTTACTCCACTGGTAATTTTTGGTGATTTAAAAGCTATCGAAGCAATAAAATACAGTATTTTGCTTATTTTCAAGCAGCCTTTCGTTATACTCGGGTTAATTATTGTGGCATTTATCGGTTCATTAGTAGGTTTTATGGGATGTTGTATTGGTGTATTTTTTACCTTACCCTTTCTGTATTCCATGAATTATGCAATTTATAGTGCAGTTGTTGGAATTGATGCACAAGAAACAGAATAAATAATTTCAATTTGTCGAATAATAAAGTTTTAAAAATTAAATCATAGAAGCAAACATTTTAATCAAATAGTTACCCCCTAAATCTATGTTATTATTTTGTAACATACTGCTCTACTCAAACTTCAACTTTTCTTTACCAAGTTTAGTTTGTATTCCTATGTCATTAAGTCTAGAGTCAACGCATATAATAATGACAAGCTTTAGAAATGTAACCCTGTTAGCAATACTAGTTATATTAATAATAGCACTATTGTATTCAAACACCAAAATAAACTCTATTTTAAAAAACATAGATAATCTTCCTGCAGAAGAAGCAGACAAAAGGGAATACCAACTTTATTTATTATTTCTGGGGTTAATAATTCCATTTTTAGAGATCTTCTTTGAATTATTTCATGTCAGACCCAAAAGTCTATTAATCAACAATTTTTCAATAGGCTGTTTTTTTCTGTTATTATTTTTAATAAGCGAAAAATCAAAATACTTGTATGATAGAATTAGAACTATTTATATTTTCCTATTTTATCTATATTCGCTGTTAATTGGATACAACATTATATTCCTACAGAATGATATTATTCCTACTTATGCATTTATAGTTTTATTTTTCTTTTCATATATTATAATCAAACCAATAAAAAAATATTGGGTATTTTCAGGCTTTGTCTTTATTTATTTGTTCTTAATTTTTGCTTTTGATTTAGTTCCTGTCAAAAGGGCTATTATACTAATCAATTATGGTATTATGGTATTTATCATAAACCATATAAGACACGTTTCAATAACAAAAATCCAAGAGAAATTTAATTTTACCAATGAAATTGTAAACAAAGGGAACTCGCTCACAATAGCCACTAACAAAAAAGGGGAAGTTACTTTTTGCAGTGATACCATTATTCCTATTTTAGGTTATACTCCTGGAGAGGTAATGGGAATGGGATTTTGGAAACTAACAGAAGATCCTGAATTTATTGGCATTGATTATCATACAAATTTTATAGACAATCGACTATACGTTAGAAAATTAAAATGCAAAAATGGTGAATATAAATTTATCCAATGGATTGACAAACAATTTTCGGAAGACTCCATTATCGGGATAGGCCAAGATATAACTAATGAAATAAAAATAAGAAACCAGTATGAAACATTAATTCAGACTGCTGTAGACATCATTTTTGAAGCAGATTACCAAGGAAACTTTACTTTCGTAAATGATTATGGTATAAAAACGTTGGGGTACTCCAAAGAAGAATTTCTCACTAAAGATTTCCAATCCATTATTCATAAAGACTATGTAACCAATACAATGAGTTTTTATAGAAACATTCAATATTACGAGGAGAATTATACTACCCTTGAGTTCCCAATCATCAAAAAAAATGGTGAAGCAATTTGGATATCGCAAAATGTTTTTGTTCGAAAAAATAGTTTTGGAGAAATATCAGGATATTCGGGTATTGCGAGAGATATTACATTATTTAAAAACTTAGACGAAGAAAAAAACAAAAGACAGGAAAAAATAGAAAAATACAGTAAAACACTGAAAGATTTAGCAGTCATTAACCACTCTAATGGTGATGATTTTAACCAAACAATTATTAATATCCTAAAAATTACATCTGTAGAATTGGAAGTAACTAGAGCAAGTTATTGGATATATGACACTGACAAAATAATATGCGATAAACTTTATATATCGAAAACAAACACAATAGAAAGCGGGCTTCGATTTTATAGAAATGAAAATTTAGATTATTTCGAAAAAATTGAAAATAAACTTCAAGTTGTTCAATCCGATATTATATCTTATGCTTTCAATAATGAGATAAAAAGTAATTATGTAAATACTAATAACGTATTTTCAACACTTGATACTCCTATTTTTATTGATGGAGAATTAAAAGGTATTCTTTCTTATGAATCCACAGAAAATATTAAAAACTGGGACAATGAGGATATTAATTTTGCCAAATCTATCTCTGATTTAATTGTAATCGCATTAACCTCTCAAATGCGCTTGGAAATAGGACAAAGACTTGCTTATAAAAGCGAATTGCTTTTAGTTATCAATAAAAACACAAATGAATTTTTATTACAAAAAAGCACCAGCAAACTAATTATGGGAATCATAAATGAGCTTGGAAAAGTGACTTTATCAGAACGCATTTCCTATTTTAAGAAAGATCCAAAAACTCATTTATTTGACCAAAAATGTATGTGGACAAATGAGCTACAAGATTTTGACACGGTACATCCTAAATTACAGAATCTTTCATTTTCTGAATTTGACAATAATATAAAAGATTTATCCCCTCAACAATTTTTTGAAAGTATTAAGGATAAAATTCAGAATGAAAACATAAAATCATTTTTAAAAAGTTTGAACCCAGATTCAATGCTATTATTTCCAGTTTTTATCAAAAATGAATTTGATGGTTTTTTTGTATTTGATGATTCAACCAAAGAACGTATTTGGAGCAGCGATGAAATTTCCATTTTACATTTATTGGTAAAAAACATATCCTCTTCAATAGAAAGAAACATAAATGAAGCCATTATTGAAGAGAGTGAAGAACGATTCCGATTACTTGCCAATAACATCCCAGGAACTGTTTTTCTATCTAATTATGATGAAAAATACACCAAAATTTATCTAAATGACGAAATAGAAAAATTGACAGGTTATCCGAAATCTGATTTCTTAGAAAATAAAATATACTTTGTAGACTTAATCCTTCCCGAAGATTTAGAAAACGTTTTATCGAAAAATAAGATTGCTTTAGAAGAAAAAAAGCCATTGCATGTTATCTATCGAATTATTCATAAAAATGGTTCCATAGTTTGGGTAGAAGAATTTGGGGATTCAATTGTAAAGAATGGTGAAATTGCTTTCATGGAAGGTATCTTAATTGATATTACCGAAAAGAAAAAAAATGAATCCATCGTCAAGGAGAAAGAATTGGCAGAAGCTGCAAATAAAGCCAAATCGGAATTTCTTGCAAATATGAGTCATGAAATACGAACTCCCTTAAACGGAATCATTGGCTATACTGATCTATTAATGAATTCTAAACTGGAAAATACTCAAAAACAGTACATGAACACCATTAACCAATCGGCTAATATTTTATTGGAAGTGGTAAATGACATTCTGGATTTTTCAAAAATTGAATCAGGAAAACTAGAACTCAATATAGAAAAATACTGTGTAGACGATATAATTCTTCAAATAAAAGAATTAATCAATTATCAAGCCCATTCCAAAAATCTGGAGATAAACTATATTATCGAGAAAAATGTGCCAAAATACATTTGGGTTGATTATATCCGTTTAAAACAAGTACTTATCAATCTATTAACCAACGCCGTCAAATTTACCCATAAAGGAAAAATTGACCTTACTATTTCAGCATTAGAAATTCAAAAAAGTCAAACCGTATTACGTTTTTCAGTAAAAGACACCGGAATCGGAATTCGAAAAAACAACCAGAAAATAATTTTTCAGGCCTTTTCACAGGAAGACAGTTCAACCACCAAAAAATTTGGGGGAACAGGATTGGGATTGACTATTTCCAATCAACTACTGGGATTAATGAATAGTAAACTACAGATTAACAGTCAATTCAATATAGGCAGTACCTTTTTCTTTGATATAAAGCTAAAAAGCAGCAATAAATCAAAACAAAAAAAAGTGGCAGATGCAGAAAAAAGTATCACAGAAAATCGTACATTAACCTTAGAAAATGAAGAGCCAAAAATATTGATTGTTGAAGATAACAAAATCAATATGCTTTTGACTAAAACATTAGTCAAACAGATTATTCCAAAATGTAAAATTTATGAATCTATTGATGGCGAAAAGGCTCTTGCAAAAGCATTGGAAGTCATTCCAGATATCGTTTTAATGGACATTCAAATGCCTTTAGTTAATGGTTATGAAGCCACTAAACAAATTCGAGAAATCGAAAAATTTAAAGACACCATTATTATCGCCCTTACTGCGGGAACCGTTATGGGCGAGAAAGAAAAATGTATAGAAGTAGGCATGAATGATTATGTCCCCAAACCAATTGTAAAGAAAACACTTGAAGATATTTTAGAAAAATGGTTAAAAGATAAAAGCAACGCATTATAAAATTGCCCTGATTCCAAAATCATAAGTTGATGGAGAATGGCAATACCTTATTCTTATAAAACTAATACTATCTAGATATGAAATGGATTGGCAGAAGACAAAGCGATAATGTAGAAGACCGCAGAGGCATGTCCTCTGGAGGTAAAACCGTTATTGGCGGAGGAATAATCGGAATTATTATTTTACTTGTAAATGTTTTTGGCGGTGAAAATGCTCAAATGATAACACCCATTTTAGAGCAATTCAACCAACAGCAAACCACACAAACCGAAAGTAGAACTTTGACCGACGCCGAAAAGACAGAAGGCGAATTTGTCAAAACGCTAATGGCGGATAATGAAGATGTTTGGACTCAAATATTTGAAGAAAACAACTTGACATTCGAAGCCCCAAAACTTATTCTTTTTAGTGGCCAGGTTGAAACAGCTTGCGGAGGAGCCAGTTCGGCTTCCGGTCCTTTTTATTGTCCCGGAGACAGAACCATTTATATGGATATGTCTTTTTTTGAAGAACTTAGAACTAAGTTCGGAGCTAAAGGAGGGGATTTTGCAGTCGCATACGTAATCGCACACGAATTTGGACACCACATACAAACCTTATTGGGAACTTCCGGGAAAGTGCATCAATTACAACAAAACAAAAGCGAAAAAGAAGGCAATAAACTTTCTGTTGCTTTAGAATTGCAAGCTGACTTTTATGCAGGTCTTTGGACACATTATAACGAAAATAAAAATGCCATGCTCGAAGAGGGCGACATTGAGGAAGCATTGAGCGCCGCAAATGCTGTTGGCGATGATGCAATCCAGAAAAAAATGCAAGGTCAAGTAATTCCTGATTCCTTTACCCACGGTACCTCCGACCAACGAATGTATTGGTTCAAAAGAGGTTTTGTGTCAGGAGATTTCAAAAAAGGAGATACTTTTTCAGAAATGAATTAAAAGAGATTCAATTTCAATGGCAATAGCAATGACAATATAAATTCAATAGACTGAGTGCAATTATTGTTTTCTTTTTGATGATGATAAAAAAATAAAATATCTCGCCTAGCCCCGATTGCAGTAGAAATCCTTTTGTGCCGGGGTTCGGCACAAAAGATTGAAACGAAAAGCGGGACAACTGTTGATGAAACATCAAATGTTTCTGCTCCAAATAACATTAATCAAACTACAAGTTCCAACAACTTACAACAACATCCCATCTATCTCAAATTAAACAAGTAAAGCAATAAAAGGCAGATCAAATAAATTAGCAGTACCTTTGCGCCAAATTAAAGGAGTAAACTAAATATATAGTGTTTACTCCATAAACACTTTTTATGTCATTCAACTCATTAGGCTTATCTGATGCTTTATTAAAAGCCATCAGCAAAAAAGGGTACACAAACCCTTCCCCAATACAACAAAAAGCAATTCCACCAATTTTAGAAGGTAAAGACGTTTTAGCATCTGCACAGACAGGAACAGGAAAAACAGCAGGCTTTACACTTCCAATATTACAATTATTATCACAAGGAAAACACTTAAGCCACAGACCCATTCGTGCCTTAATATTAACCCCAACACGAGAACTAGCTGCACAAATATTGGCTAATATAAAAGAATACAGTGAATTTTTAGATTTACGCAGCACCGTAATTTTTGGCGGTGTAAACCAAAATCCACAGGTTAGTCAATTGCGTCAGGGTGTGGATATTTTAGTCGCTACTCCTGGTAGATTAATCGATTTGCAAAATCAAGGTTTAATTTCGCTTTCAAAAGTTGAAATTTTGGTTTTGGATGAAGCAGACCGCATGCTGGATATGGGCTTTTTACGAGACATTGAGCGCGTTATGAAAGTATTGCCTCCAAAAAGACAAAACTTGTTATTTTCGGCAACCTTCTCCAAAGACATTAAAAAACTGGCAATGGGTATCTTGCACAAACCTGTTCAGGTTGAAGCCACTCCCGAAAACACAACTGTTGATGCTATTATTCAAAAAATATATCCTGTAGCCAAAGAGAAAAAAACAGAATTGATAATTAAACTTATTACAGAGGGCAACTGGAAACAGATTTTAGTGTTTACACGCACCAAACAGGGCGCCAACAAGCTGACTGAAAGTATGATTAGTTCTGGTATAAAAGCAGCAGCCATTCATGGTAATAAAGGTCAAGGGGCACGAACCAAAGCCTTAGCCGGTTTCAAAAACGGAAGCCTAACCGCTTTGGTCGCTACAGATATTGCCGCTAGAGGTTTGGATATTCCGTTGTTACCACATGTTATCAACTTTGAATTGCCGAATATTCCAGAAGATTACGTTCACCGAATAGGTAGAACAGGAAGAGCCGGAGCGAGTGGCGAAGCTATTTCTTTATTTAGTCCTGACGAAACTGTTTTTTTACGCGATATAGAAAAATTGGTTGGCCTGAAATTGCCCAAAGAAAACATTAAAGGTTTTGAACCAGATCCTAACGCATCAACCGAGCCTATCAAACAAGGCCAAGGGAGACAGCAACGCAATTCAACTCCCAAAAAACCAAAAACGGATACTCCAAATAGAAGCGTAAATAATAGTTTTGGTCCAAGACGTCCAAGTCAAAATAATGACAGGCGTTCTAATAGATAAATTATCTAAAACGGGAGTTATTTTTTAGGAGCAGAATATTTTCGTTTCTTTTGAAGTTAACTCCCGCTATCCACTACAAACGAAGTTCACTGAACTCCAATGAAAATGAATACTAAGTGAAGTAATCTTATGGGGGCAAAATGCCTGCCCCCACAAGGATTTTCGTTTCTATCGGGGCTAAAATACACGGTTCTTAGTTCTTTAAAATTTTCTAAAATCTGTAATGGTCTACCCCAACCACCCATCGCGATCCAAACTTCTATATTGAATCGCTTCTGCAATATGGGATGAACCAACCACATCTACTCCTTCACCAATAACACAAGAAAACAATTTCAACTAATACCCAGCATCATTTATTTGTAAAAAAAATACCTTACTCTTATACTTTTTTGTCTTATTCTGTCATTTTTAATTATATTTGTAAGTTATATTTGATAAATAATATTTTAATTAAAAACTATGAAGAGATTTACAAGATTATTATTATTTAGCTGTCTATTGGGTTTATTTAGTTGCGAAACGGATAATCCATCAATAGATACTCAGCAGATAGCTCAGGACAATAAAATTATTGAAGCCAAAAAATGGTTTGATGATTATAAAACGAAAGTCTATATTGACCCAATGTTTAAAGATGTTAATTATCATTGGGAAGTAGCTTCAAAAGTAATACAAGAGGATGGTACTGAGTTAATAAAACTACCTATCACCGAAAATACTGAAAACAAAAATTATAAAGGCGAAAAAATGCTATATTTATACCAATCGAATCAAGGGTATAATGCTGTAGTACACGAGTTATTTCCTGACCAAAAAAAAATCACCAAAGAGGATGTATTTGCTAATTTAGATACTTTTAATGGTTATGCAATTAATTGGGATTTAAATAAAGGGTTTATTAATGGTTCAAAATTTATTGACGGTAAATTTGTCGGAGCAATAAAAATTAGAGTTATTTCAAATGGAGGTAGTAAAGAACACAGTACTACTGGCAAAGAAGCCCCAATACCGTTAGATGAAGTTATTGTAAGTAGTGGGTCAGCATCAAATTCTCTTTCTATAAGTAGAGATTTCAGCATAAGTTCCTCATTTGGTCCAAGTGGTGGTGGTTCAGGTGGAGGAAGTAGTGTAGCCCCAGCAGGTGGAGGTGGTAGAACTACAACTTTAAGTAAAGCTGAACAAGATTTTGTAAATAGTTTAAATTCAACTAGTGCGAATATATATGAAATTATATATGCTTTACAACAAAATCAAATGATTGCAACGGCAAGTTTCAACCTATTGCCTTGGACTGGTATTAAAATGGTTATTGTTCAAAATACTGGGACAAAATATACTATTCAAAATGTTACAACAAACTCTTGGGGACTAACTGCTGGTTATACTTGGAGTCAAAGTACTTATATTCAAAATACTGTAGGTGTTACTACAACTTTAACGGTTATAGGTACATTGTCTTATAATACGGGGATTCAAAGTATTGGTAATGTATATTCAAAAGATGTTACATTTGTAGTACAGATAAATAATACAAATGGTAAAATTATTTCAGGAGTAAGACAAAATTAAATAATAATTTATGGAAAAGATATTTAATGAATTCGAGTGGCCGTTATTTTTCTGGCAAATTATAATAATTACAGCCTATGTGTTTGTACTGTATTTATTGTATTTGATGTTTAAATTTTTTAAAAAAAAGGCTAGATAAAAAGAAACAAATTTTAGTAATAAATTTGCGACCTCTAAGAGTTTAAAAGCTTTTAGAGGTTTTTTACCCGATAGCGCAGATTTGCAATCCGTTCCCATTCCAGTTTAAATAGCAATAGATATTACCCCAACCACCCATCACGATCCAAACTTCTATATTGAATAGCTTCGGCAATATGTCCTGAGCCAACCACTTCTGCTCCTTCCAAATCGGCTATGGTTCTGGAGACTTTCAGGATTCTGTCAAAAGCACGGGCCGAAAGATTCAATCTTTCCATGGCAGTTTTCAATAATTGTAGTGAAGCATCATCAAGTGCGCAATGCTCGCGTATTTGTTTCGAACCCATTTGGGCATTGTAATGTATATAATCCATTTCTTCGAATCTCTTAGACTGAATCTCACGTGCAGCAGTAACGCGTTTTCTTATTTCTACGCTACTTTCCCCGTTTCTTTTTTCGGTTAATTTATCAAAAGGAACAGGTGTCACTTCTATATGAATATCAATTCTATCCAATAAGGGACCGGAAATTTTACTCAAATAGCGGGTCATTTCATGAGGCGATGAAGTATTGGGAGAATCTGGGTCATTGAAAAATCCGCTCGGACTCGGGTTCATACTTGCCACCAACATAAATGACGAGGGATACGTTATTGTAAATTTCGCCCTCGAAATGGTTACTTCCCTATCTTCCAATGGTTGTCGCATTACCTCCAGCACTTCACGTTTAAATTCGGGCAATTCATCCAAGAACAAAACCCCATTGTGTGCCAACGAAATTTCGCCGGGTTGCGGATAACTACCCCCGCCCACAAGTGCTACACTCGAAGCCGTATGATGAGGGCTCCGAAACGGACGCTGATTCATTAATCCCACATCTTTTACTTTTCCGGCGACACTGTGAATTTTTGTAGTTTCCAAAGCTTCTTTCAAAGTCATTGGAGGCAAAATACTCGGCAATCGTTTGGCAATCATCGTCTTTCCGGAACCAGGAGGACCTATTAAAATAATATTATGTCCACCGGCAGCCGCAATTTCCATACAGCGTTTAATGGATTCTTGTCCGCGTACTTCGGAAAAATCAAATTCTGGGAAATCTAAGGTTTTATAAAATTCATCCCGTGTATTAATAACCGTAGGCTCAAGTGTTCCTTTTCCTTCAAAAAAATCAATGACTTCCAATACATTTTCCACACCATAAACGTCAAGACCGGCAACAATAGCCGCTTCTTTTACGTTTTGTTTGGGCAGAAAAAAACCTTTAAAACCTTCTTCTTTGGCTTTAATGGCAATGGGAAGTCCTCCTTTTATAGGCTGTAAACTTCCGTCAAGCGAAAGTTCTCCCATAATGAGATATTTGTCTACCTCATCTGATTTGATTTGTCCTGATGCGGCAAGAATCCCTATGGCAAGGGTCAAATCATAGGCAGAACCTTCCTTCCGTAAATCGGCGGGAGCCATATTAATGGTTATTTTTTTAACCGGAAGATTATACCCATTATTTTTCAAAGCAGCAGCAATGCGGTAACTGCTTTCTTTTATGGCATTATCCGGTAAACCTACCAAGTGGTAGCCTACGCCTTTATCAATATTAACTTCAACAGTAATCGTGGTGGCTTCTACTCCAAAAACGGCACTTCCGTAAACTTTGATTAACATATAAAATAGTTTTGTTTAAATGTAAATACTATTTTACTTCAAACCAAAAATATTTAATCAAATTCTTACTTATACACATTTTTATGCTTCGTAACACTTAAATCAAGAATACATCAACCCTATTTGTTTCCTCACTTCATCTACAATTGTAATGAGTTCTAAACTATTTTGATGCGACCAAAATTCACTTTCTATTTTATTTGTCCTAATGCAGAAATGACATTCCTCTATTTCGTAGGTATAGCCTTTGCCAAGTGTTGGTCTTTTGAATTTTTCTTTATGTCCGTCTTGAATCAAAGTATAGGATTCCGTCATATACCAAGGTGAGTTAAGATTAATTCGGCCATGTGTACCACTTATCGAAGCTTTTAAATTAGAAGTTGATAAAAAACTGGAATGTAATATTGCTTGCGCTGTTTCATATTGCAAAATGATGGACGTTTGCAAGTCGGCACCAGTGGAATGAAAATTGGATTTAGCTACAATCTCCTTAGGAATTCCCAACATCAAATAAGCCAAAAACAATGGATAAACACCAACATCCATCAATGAACCACCTCCGAGTTTTATATCGGTCATTCGGTTGCCTTCCAGATTTTCGGCAGCAAAGGCAAAATCAGCATTAAGGTATTTCACATCACCAATTACTCCGTTTTGAACGTGATGCAGCGCTTCCCGAACCGAAGGATTGAAACGAGTCCAGAACGCCTCCATGAAAAATTTGTTATGCTTTTTGGCCGTTGTTATCATTTGCAAAGCATCTTGATAATGCAAAGCTATTGGCTTTTCGCACAGCACATGCTTGTTGTTTTGCAACGCCTTGATGGTTAGCTCAGCGTGGGAATCGTGTGGTGTGGCAATATAAAGAATATCGACATTTTCGTCTTTAAAAAGTTCATCATACGAACCGTAAGCTTTTGAACATTGGAAATTATTGGCAAATTCTTGGGCTTTGTCAAGATTCCTAGAAGCTACTCCACAAAGTTCAGCCGATTCCACCAATTGTAATTCCCTGGCAAAATGATTGGCAATCTTTCCCAAACCTACGATTCCCCATTTTATTTTTATATTATTTCCCATTGAAACTTTTTTTTGAACACAGTAAATATAATTGTTTTGAAGAAAAAATAAACTGCATTTGATATGGTTACCATAAAAATTAACCGCAAAGTTCACAAAGAATTACTCAAAGTTCACAAAGCTTAGTGTTCCTACAGATTCATTTGTGGACTTTGTGGTTAAACTTAAGGTTTGTCTCTACCGATGAGTCTTTCTTTTCCGAGTAAAAAGTTTACGGCTCTCAAAACATTCTTATCAATGGATTCATTCCTATTATTTGAATTTTGGCTGATTATTTTAATCGCTGCTGAAAATTTATTTACTAACATACAATCCATCATTTAAAAAATAAACCGTTCCAATGTCGCAATTATGTTTCCTGTAACGTGCATAGTAATTGGTGTGTAAATTGATTTTGTGTAATGTCTGGCATAGCCAAATAATGAAGCATCGGTTAGAGCCTGAACAATGCCAATGTTGGATGTCAATGTATTTTGATAGGCGAAATTATGAAGTAAAACAAAGAAACAGGCCTGTATTAAAATAGCAAGATGCATATTAACTTTTTTGGAAAGTTTACTCAAAAGCAAACCTCTGAAAATAAGTTCCTCTGATATTGGCGCCAGAATTACAGCACCAACAATTCTTATTATCGAAGAAAAGAATGGATGATTCCATTTATCTATTTCTAAAATTCCCGATTTATTAAGAAAAAATTCTATCAGTAGAATAAAGCTCAGAAATCCAAAAGTCCAAAAGAAAAAATGAGTCATTGAACTTGGTTTTTGTAAACCTAAATCTGCTGCTCGGTCAATTTTTCCTCTTTTGGTGGCAACAAACAAACCGCCCAAAATCATCACAAAAGGAACTACTCTAATTAACGCTAATTTTATTTCTTCATTCATCTTGTTAGTTTTCTGTTAGCGAATTTTATGGTAAACGAAAATACGAATTTAAAATCCATAACTTAGTATCTAATTAAACTTTACGATTATGAGAGTTTTATTTTTTATTATTCTACTCTTAACAATACAATCATGCGCTACAAAAAAGGATACTAAGAAACGACTGCTTCCAGAAGGAATAAAATCAGCAACCGAAGAAATATATCTAGTTGTAAATAATCAGAAAAAGCTTTGGCATAAAAAACATATGATCTTTACTAGAAATGGCCGAATCAAAAACTCCAAAACTGTTGATTCATTAGGTAATCTACTACAAGAAACCAAAAAGAAATTATGGTTTGTAGTGGAATCGTATCCAGATAAAGAACCTTATTACTGTAAAACACGTTGGAAACCTAAACAACGAGAACGCATCAGCTGTTATACTAGAAAACAATACAAACAAAATGAAGCTATTTATCATTATAATACAAATGGAACTATTGATAAAATAGTAGATAATTTTACACCTTTCCACACACAGTCTTTTTATTATAGCAACAAGGAACTCTCTGAAATTATAATCAAGGACAAAACTGATAAACTTATTGATGAAGTTTTAATAAACTGTGAAACCAGAGATGAAAAAGGCACTTGTTTAAAAGAGACTAGAGTTTCAACTAAAACAAACAATAAAGAAGAAATACTTTTCTCTCCAACTTATTATTGATCTACAGTATTTTTTTTAAGTATCCTGAAGATTTCACATTGACTTTTGATTGCGAGAATGTTCAATAACTTTCTTTTTAAATTCGTATTTTCGTTTAGCAGAAAATATATAAAGATCTAGTTACATACAAAATGAGTCTACCTCCATACGCCATTTTCCCAATTATCTCTGGCGACAAAATTTCGCTGAGAGAAATTACAACTACAGATATTGAAGACCTTATTGAAATTTCGTTTTATGATGCTATTCAGGCAACAACCTTTCAAGAAGCGAATGAGATGCAAGATAAAATAAACAAAGACTATCTTGAAGGGAATTCTATTCATTGGGGTATTGCAGACAATTCAACAAATAAAATTATCGGGACTTGTGGTTACTATCGTGGACTTGACCAAGAAACGGGGGAACTTGGTTGCGTTTTATTACCGCAATACCGTGGGCAAGGTTTTATGACTTCGGCTATGTTATTAGCCATAGACTTTGGAATAAATACTATCGGGTTCAAACGAATTTATGCCATAACAACTAAACAAAACGAGAAAGCAATAAAACTTATAGAGAACCTTAACTTTAGAAAAATTGCAGATTTGGACGATGACGAAATTGAATACGAATTAAGACAAAACATATGAAAAAACAATTCCCTATTACAATTTTTATTTTTCTAGGAATAATTTTAGCTTTAATATCATTTATCAGTCATAAAGACCAAGTAATTAATATTTATGACACTTATTATATAATAAGTTCTTCTGACTTTGGAATTGTTTTATTGTTACTGTTTTTAATTCCTGCCATTTTATCATTTACTTTCCAAAAATTCGTTTCGAAAAAATTACTTTGGATTCAACTACTGTTTTTTGCATTACCCATAATTTACTTCATGACATATGATATAGTTACCCAGCACTATTCTCCTGGATATTATTTTGCACATCCCTTTGTTTCCGAATTACAAGCCGTTTATTTACCAATAGGGTTTCTTACCATTTTTTTAATTAGCATCCTTCTGTTAATTTTTAATTCGATATATTCAGTAGTGAAATTCATTAAAAATTAGGTTGTCTCTTTGATGATGCCTCAAAGATTATCTTTAATAATATCTCACTTGTCTCTTCAATACTAAGATCTTGTGTGCTCGCGTAAGGGATAGAAATAAGCTACCAAAGTAGCATGGATAGCCCGACCCTTCGGAACAAAGGGGCTGTATAAGCGGCACTATAAATAAGCCCCTTTGTTTCGCAGGGTTACGCCCAAACGAGCTTTTACGAACTGACGCCTTAAAACCCATTTATGATTTTATGGCAAATTGCAAGGCTAAAACAAGTAAATTCTTTAAATTTGATTTAAATAATTATAAAAAAATACCATGGGACTATTTAATGCCATTTTGGGCAATGCATCGGAAGTAAATCTTGAAAATCTTTCGAAGGAATTTGAACCTTTATTGATAGAGGGCGAAAGAATCGAAAAAGGATACAAGGTGATTAAAGATATGTTTGTTTTTACGAATAAAAGACTGATTTTGGTCGAAAAACAATTGGTAGGCAGTAAGGTGGATTATCTTTCGATTCCGTATTCATCCATTAAAAAATTCTCGAAAGAAAGTGCCGGAATTCTGGACATGGATGCCGAATTGAAAATTTGGCTAGCTGGTGAAGATGCTCCTATTTCTAAACAATTTGGTAAAGGCGGGAATAACATCAATGAAGTGTATCAAATCCTGAGTCAACATATTTTGAAATAATTTTAAGACAAGAAAATAGATAAAAGAATAAAGATTTTTGTCTTGACTCTTTCTTCTTTCATCTTGTTTCTTTAATCTCAACTCTTTTAAAACCTACCTCCTATGAAAATAATCATTCGCACTTTTAAGCTAAACTTAAAGCACACTTTCACGATTTCGCGAGAGTCGCACGATATACAGCCTACACTGATTGTGGAATTGCAAAGTGAGGGATTTTCGGGTTTTGGCGAGGCTACTTCAAATCCGTATTATAATATTACCGTGGATAGTATGAGGGCTCATTTGGAAGCTATTATTCCGTTTATAGAATCACATAATGACGAAACTCCTGAGGAATTCTGGGATAGTGCTTCGGCTTTATTAAAGAATGATATGTTTGCGTTGTGCGCTTTGGATATGGCTTACAATGATTTGTATGCCAAGAAAAAAGGCAAAAAACTATATGAACTTTGGGGGAATTCTCCTTTGCACAATCCTAAAACCGATTATACGATTGGGATTGACAAATTGGATAAAATGGTGATGAAGCTAAAAGAAATGCCCTGGCCAATCTATAAAATCAAACTAGGAACCAAAGACGACATTGCCATTGTTACCGAATTGCGCAGACATACCGATGCGCGTTTCCGGATCGATGCCAATTGTGGTTGGACGGTTACTGAAACCATTAATAATGCAATTGCCTTGAAAAAACTGGGAGTAGAATTCTTGGAACAACCTATGAAAGCTGACCAATGGGCAGCGCATAAAGAGGTTTTCAAGCACTCTGTCTTGCCAATTATTGCCGATGAAAGTTGTATTGCAGAGGAAGATGTTGCCAAATGTCACAACCATTTTCACGGGGTGAACATAAAGCTAGTAAAATGTGGTGGTCTCACACCCGCCCGAAGAATGATTGCTGAAGCCAAACACTATGGCATGAAAACAATGGTGGGTTGTATGACGGAATCCACGGTCGGTATTTCGGCTATTGCTCATTTATTACCCGAGTTGGATTATGTGGATATGGATGGCGCTTTGTTATTATCTGAAGATATTGCCACCGGCGTTACGATTACAGACGGAATTATTCATTATGCCGATTCGAATGGAATAGGTGCTTCTTTAATAAACAGATAACTTAATGGAGGTAAAAGAGATCCCGAATAGAGTATTTTATAAGGACGGAGAAGAGTTTCTGTACTTTGGTGGCACCAATTATTTGGGTGTCACTACCCTACCCGAGTTTCAAAATATTCTGCTGGCTAGCCTCCAAAAATGGGGAACGAGCTATGGAAGTTCCCGTTCGGCAAACATCCAGTTGGAGATTTACAAAACAGCAGAAGATTTAATTGCTAAACAAATTGGTACTGAAGCAGCTGTTACAATTTCCTCAGGGATGTTGGCAGGAAAACTGGCTTTGGAACAACTACAGCATACCACCGATTTGGTCTTTCATTTCCCTAATACACACCCCGCATTGTTACATCCTTTTTCACTGCCGTTAATTCAAAACGGGAAACTGAATCCGTTTCTTTTAGATCCAACGGTTTCAAGAATAGGAATTGTTGCCGATGCTATTCCGTCTCTGGAAGTTACTCCCATTGATTTGAGTATTCTGCAAAATATTCCTAAGGATAAAGAAATTACTTTACTGCTTGATGAATCTCATAGCATCGGAATTTTAGGCGACCAAGGACAGGGTGTTTTAAATCAGTATGAACTTCCAAATGTTCATCGCAAAATAATTATTGCATCCTTGGGAAAAGCCATGGGGCTTTCCGGAGGTATTATTGCTGGGGATTCTCAATTTATAGACGCAATAAAAAAACAGCAAAATTTTGTGGGAGCCTCCGGAATGAATCCTGCTTTTTTGGAAACCTTTGTAAATGCACAGACACTTTATCATTTGCAAAGACAGCAACTAAAAGACAATTTAAATTATGTTGCCAAGCATTTAATTCACAACGCTGCTTTTACGTTTACCCAAAATTACCCCGCAATTTATTTTGACCATGAGGAACTACTGCAATTGCTCTTGGACAATAATATTATTCCAACATCCTTTCCGTATCCAACGGCTTCTGGAAAACTGAGTCGGATTGTAATTAGTGCCCATCATACCAAAGCCGACTTGGATAAAATGGTGCAACAACTAAATACTTTTACGCAAATGAATTCAGGCTTTGAAGGAGACATCAGATTTGTACTGTAGTTTTATATAATTCTGATCCAATAGATTGGAATTAATTACAAGCATCGTAATTTTTTATAACAATGTACAACACAATTATTAGATCTATAACTTCAAACTGATAATCCCACAATAAATTGAAAGAAACAGCTACATTTTATATAAGTCAGCTTTTACATAGAGGGTAAAAAGACCTTCAAAATTAAATTATTGTTATTTTTTAATGATTTTTACATCACCCACTAAAAATATAGGGGGTCTAAAATACAAAAATGATAAAAATAACAAACACACATCTATTTTAAGAGGGTGATTGAAATGATTTTTTATTTTTGCATCAAAAAAAATAATAAAATAATTCAAAATGCGAAAAATAGTTTTAAGTGTGATTCTCATCACGATTTTGGTACTATCCTATTGCTCTAATTACTTTTTAACAAAAAACCCAACCAAGCTTTCTGAAATTTCAAAATTCGATACTGGAGATACTGCATGGATGCTGGTAGCTTCGGCATTGGTATTATTAATGACTCCCGGATTAGGTTTCTTTTATGGTGGTATGGTCGGCAAAAAAAATGTCATCAGCACTATGCTTCAAAGTTTTATGGCAATGATTATAGTGACTGTTTTATGGGTACTGATTGCTTTTGGCCTATCATTTGGTCCATCTATAGGAGGCATAATTGGAAATCCTCTACCTAATCTCTTTTTTCAAGGCGTAGGTATCGGTACCTCATGGAAATTGGCACCAACAATACCTTTTTTATTATTCGCATTATTTCAGGCTAAATTTGCCATTATAACTCCCGCCATTGTAACAGGAGCTTTTGCCGAACGCATTCGTTTTTGGGCGTACCTTTTATTCATGGTCTTATTCATTTTATTCGTTTATACACCATTGGCTCACATGACTTGGCATCCTGACGGATTACTATACAACTTAGGAGTACTGGATTTCGCAGGAGGAACAGTTGTACACATGAGTGCAGGATGGGCAGCTCTTGCCGGCGCTATGTTTCTTGGAAAACGCAAAGTACCAAAAGCAAATCCAGCACGTATCACTTATGTATTATTAGGAACTGGTTTATTATGGTTTGGCTGGTTTGGATTCAATGCAGGATCCGCCATGGGTGCAAATGGTCTTGCCGCACAAGCACTGGGAACAACAACTGTGGCTGCCGCATCAGCCTCAATGGCTTGGGTATTCCTTGATAAAATTATGGGACATAAACTTTCAGCTATGGGCGCTTGTATTGGTGCTGTAGTAGGACTGGTAACTATTACTCCAGCCGCTGGATATGTTAGCATACCACACGCAATCACAATCGGAATTCTGGGCAGCCTTGTAAGTAATATTATGGTCAGTAAATTTCCAAAAGGAAAAATCGATGATGCTTTGGACGTATTTGCTTGTCACGGTGTTGGCGGAATGGTCGGAATGGTATTAACAGGAGTTTTTGCTTCCAAAGACATCAACCCTGCCGTTATCAATCAAGGACTTGCTTTTGGCGAAACCAAATTATTCACTCATCAAATGATTGCCTTAGTAGGTGTTTCCATATTTGCTTTCACAATGTCTTATTTCCTCTTTTATATAGTCAACAAAATAACACCTCTGAGAGTTTCCGAAGAAAAAGAACAATTAGGATTGGATATTTCACAACACGGAGAATATTTATAATTTCTATTTTCAATCATAAAACCAAAACACTCTAAGAAATTAGGGTGTTTTTTTTTACTCAATTTCAGTCACCAACAAATTCACCCTATTCATTGCATAAAGCAAATCACTCCCAAACAATGACCATACTTTTTTCGAGACTAAAGCCTTAACAAACAACTCAGTAAATTCACTCAAAACAAATAAATCATCATATTATTTATAAATAGTAAACATATTTTTAATAAATTTAACAAATTTGACTACAATGATAAAAACAAAAAAGTATTCAAAACACCATTTACTGCCACCCAAACCGACGTAAATAATTAAAAATAAATCCCTGCTAAAACTCATCGCAGAGAAAACAATTTTAAGTTATCATTAACAAAAAGTTCGCTTAATTACCAAAATCAGCGATAATTTCACGAATAATCAGTTAATACAAGACCAAACCTTAAAAAAAACTTAAAATTCCATTAACACATTCTATTTTTTTACTTCAAAAATTAAATACCCGTCAAAATATAGGGGTGTGAAATATAATATCCGTAAAAATACCCGTGTTGACCCATATTTTTTGGAGGGTATAAAATCATTTGATACATTTATAAAAAATTAAAAACCGAAAAACTATGCGAAAAATTATTTTAAGTGTGATACTAATCACCATTCTGGTATTATCCATTTTTTCAATTCATTTACTGAATGAATCATCAAAACTAGGGGCACACGTTGTTGAACTAAAATTAGACACTGGAGACACGGCTTGGATGATTGTAGCCACAGCCCTTGTATTATTAATGACACCAGGACTTGGATTCTTTTATGGTGGAATGGTAGGTAAAAAGAATGTTATAAGCACCATGTTACAAAGCTACATGGCTATGGTTATAGTAACCATATTATGGGTTGTAGTTGGTTTTGGTCTTTGTTTTGGTCCTTCAATTGGAGGTTTTATTGGCGATCCAACCTCAAATCTGTTTTTTAGCGGAGTAAGTGCTAATACTGCCTGGGAATTAGCCCCAACAATTCCTTTTATTCTGTTTGCCTTATTTCAAGCAAAATTCGCAATCATTACTCCTGCTTTAATCACTGGAGCTTTTGCTGAGAGAGTACGTTTTTGGGCTTACTTATTATTTATGGTATTGTTCATATTATTTGTATATGCACCATTATGTCATATGACTTGGCATCCTGATGGATTATTCTTCGGATGGGGAGTATTGGATTTTGCTGGAGGAACCGTAGTACACATGAGTGCTGGTTGGGCAGCTCTTGCAGGTGCAATGTTCTTAGGAAAAAGAAAAGTGCAAAAAGCAAACCCTGCTCGTATCACTTATGTATTACTAGGAACTGGTTTATTATGGTTTGGTTGGTTCGGTTTCAACGCTGGATCTGCAGCTGGAGCTGGTAGTCTTGCTGCTCAAGCATTAGGAACTACAACTGTAGCTGCCGCTGCTGCCGCAATGGGATGGGTATTCCTTGATAAAATCATGGGGCACAAACTTTCAGCAATGGGAGCTTCTATCGGTGCTGTAGTAGGATTAGTTGCCATTACGCCTGCTGCAGGATTCGTAAGCATTCCTCACGCTATGGCAATTGGTATTATCGCCAGTATTGTAAGTAACCTTGTTGTAAGCAAATTTCCTAAAGGAAAAATTGACGATGCTTTGGATGTATTTGCTTGTCACGGTGTTGGTGGTATGGTAGGTATGCTTTTAACAGGTGTCTTTGCATCAAAAGCCATAAACCCAATTGTTGGTGATAACCAAGGTTTAATTTTTGGAGATCCAACTTTATTTTTAATTCAATTGAAAGCCTTGGTTCTTGTTTCTATCTTTGCTTTCAGTGTTTCTTATTTCTTGTTCTTCATTGTAAATAAAATTACTCCTTTAAGAGTTACTGAAGAAAAAGAAGAACTGGGATTAGACATTTCTCAACACGGAGAATTCTTATAAGACTCAATTTTCTAACACCTCAAAAAACACTCTAGAATTCATTTTAGAGTGTTTTTTTTTTATATTAATTACCCTCCTATTTACTATAAAAATATATGACGCCTTTAACACAAGCAGACATATTATATTCTTAAATTTACACTCCATTTCACAAAAACATCCCCCTTAAATCTCCAGCTTTTCTTTCCCTACAAAGTCGTGCATCCACAATATAATTAACAACAATAAATTATACTATTATGGAACTAGAAATCGAACAAATCAGGGACCAACAGAAAGAAACCTGGAACAAGTTTTCTTCCGGTTGGAAAAAATGGGATGAACTCACAATGGATTTCCTAAAACCCATGGGAGATGAAATCATCAAACTTCTCAATTTAAAAAACGACGCTATCGTTCTGGATGTCGCCGCAGGTACTGGAGAACCAGGCCTAACTATTGCATCTCATTTAAATGGAGGAAAAGTAATCTCTACAGACTTCGCCGAGGGAATGCTCGAAGTAGCCCAAGAAAATGCAAAAAACAGAGGAATCAAAAATTTTGAAACCATAGTGTGTGACGTTAGCGAACTCCCCTTTGCAGATAACACATTCGATGCCATTAGTTGTCGCTTTGGATTTATGTTTTTCCCTGACATGCTATTGGCCATAAAAGAAATGACACGAGTCCTCAAACCCGGAGGCAAAATCGCAACCGCCGTTTGGAACATTCCTGAAAAAAATTTCTGGATAACCGCTACCATGGGAACCATCAGCAAAAATATTGAGATACCTCCCCCTCCACCCGGAGCACCAGGAATGTTTCGCTGTTCAAAAAGCGGATTCATGTCTGATTTATTTTCGCAAGCAGGTCTCAAAAACATTTCAGAAAATGAAGTTACAGGAAAATTAAACAGTAAAACAACAGATGTGTACTGGAGCATGATGAATGATGTTGCCGCCCCCGTTGTAGCCGCCCTCAGCAAAGCGGACAACTCTATGAGACAAAAAATAAAAGAAGAAGTCTATTCATTAATAAATCAAAAATACCCTGACAACAACGTCATTATTGACTCCAGCGCCCTTGTAATTTATGGTGAGAAATAATAACAAATTCTAAATTAAATCTACAACTCTTAAAACAACAAATCACAAACAAAAACAACGCTTAAAAAAGCAAACATGACACCATTACAAATTATCGTAACCATACTCGTTATTTTCCTTATAGCAGGTATTCGTATCGCACAAGAATATCAACGAGCAGTAGTATTTAGACTTGGTCGCTTCAAAAACATAAAAGGTCCTGGGATTTATTGGATTATCCCTTTCATTGAAAGACAACAACGCGTGGACATTCGGACAAAAACCGTCGATTTGGAACAACAGGAAACCATTACGAAAGACAGTGTAACGATTAAGGTAAATGCCGTACTGTGGTTCAAAATAACGAGCCCCGAAAATGCAATTATCAAAGTGGCAGACTACAATAAGGCAGTTTATCAGTTTTCTGTTACTGCATTACGAAATATTATCGGACAACATTCCCTTGACGAAGTATTAAGAGAAAGAGAACAGATCAACGGAACTCTTCAAAAAATTGTAGACTCGGCAACCGAACCATGGGGAATTAAAATAGAAATGGTCGAAATGAAAGATGTCGAAATTCCAGAAGCAATGCAAAGAGCCATGGCACGCGAAGCAGAAGCTATAAGAGAAAAAAGAGCGAGAATTGTAAAAGCGGAAGCCGAACTGGAAGCATCCATAAAACTAACCCAAGGAGCAAAAAAAATGGAAGAAAGCCCAATTGCATTAGAATTAAGACGTATGCAAATGCTAGCTGAAATAGGTATCGACAATAATACCACTACCGTAATCCTTATACCATCAGACTTTACAAATGCTGCAAAAAGTTTAACAAAACTGGTCAATGACAAATCGGATTCGTAAATTATAAGACAAAAGAAATCCCAATCTGTTACGATTGGGATTTCCTTTTAAAAAATAGCAATAGCTATTAAAAATCACTATTTTTTAAATTTTGAAATACCTAATTTCAACCAAGGCAAATATTCTTCAACAGTTACATAGCTTATAGTAGGTTGCTTTTCATTCAGATTATTCCCTTGCAAATCGGTTAAAACATACAAAGGCTGTGTATTGGTGTTGTATTTGGAAATCATAAAATCTGTCCATTTATCGCCTATCGTTTCAATTTCAGATCCAGTTGATTTGGAAATAAACTGTTCGCCTTCTGGTAATGGTCTTTTGTCATCCACATACAATGAAATTACTACAACTTCATTTTTAAGAATTGGAAGCACATTTTCATCCGACCAGACATTGTTTTCCATTTTTCGGCAATTCACACAAGCATGCCCTGTGAAATCAAGCATTATAGGTTTGTTCACTGCTTTGGCATAAGCCAGTCCTTTATCATAATCATCAAAAACAACAATTTGGTTTGGACCTAATTTTGCTCCTTCTGGCAAAACAACCGACGAAGCATTTCCAACATTCGAACCGCCTACACCCAAAGGACTTTCACTATATTCCATTGGAGGAGGAAATGCACTTATCAATTTAAGTGGAGCACCCCAAAGCCCTGGTATTAAATAAATTGTAAAAGACAAAACCAACAAACCTAAAGACAATCTTCCCACTGAAATATGTGATATTGGGCTATCATGTGGCAACGTGATTTTTCCAAACAAATAAAAAGCCAAGGTTCCAAAAATTGCAATCCAAATCACCAAGAACACTTCTCTTTCCAACAAATGCAATTGTAAAACCAAATCGGCATTTGATAAAAATTTGAAAGCCAAAGCCAATTCCAAAAATCCTAAAACAACTTTAACGGTATTCAACCATCCACCCGATTTTGGTAGAGATTGCAACCATCCCGGAAACATTGCAAAAAGCATAAATGGCAAAGCCAAAGCCAATGAAAACCCAAACATTCCAATTATAGGGGCGATTCCCCCTTTAGAAGCTGCGTCCACCAGAAGTGTTCCCACAATAGGTCCAGTACAAGAGAACGAAACAATAGCCAAGGCCAAAGCCATGAACAATATCCCTACAATTCCACCTCTATCGGCCTGATTGTCTACTTTATTTGCCCATGAATTAGGCAACATGATTTCAAAAGCTCCAAGAAATGAAGTAGCAAACACCACTAATAAAATAAAGAATAAGATGTTAAACCAAACATTGGTTGACAAAGCATTCAGCGCATCGGCACCAAAAATCCAGGTTACCAAAAATCCTAATAATACATAAATCAGAATAATCGAAATCCCATAAATAATGGCATTTCTGATTCCAGCCGCTTTATTTTTACTCTGTTTGGTAAAAAAACTAACCGTCATCGGAATCATTGGGAACACGCAAGGGGTCAGCAAAGCAGCAAAACCGGAGAAAAATGCGATAAAGAAAATTGACCACAACCCTCTTTCCGAAGTCGGCTTCGGTTGTTCAATTATTTTCTTTTCAACTGCTGCAACCGCAGTTTCTTTAGTCACCACAGTAAATGTATTTGCCGTATCAACTTTGACTGTATCCATTTTTACGGTAGCAACTGGAGTAGTTGCCACAGCAGCCGCTGATTCAACCATTGGAATTTTGAAAGTGAATTTCTTTTCTAGATTAATACAAACCTCTTTGCACACTTGATAATTCAATTCCGCTTTAATTGAAGTAATCTTTGGATTTAATAAAGTTATTTCCTGCTGAATTTGAGCTTTATCATGAAAAAAAGTTTCGTTCACTCCAAAAACGTCATTAAAAGCGGTAGTCGTTTTACTTTCTTTAGCTTTGCCTACTAAATCAAAATTCCCGTTTTGATCTTTAAAAACAACTTCCAAAGGCAGTGGACCACCATCTGGGGTGAATTGTGAATACAGATGCCAATCTTTTTCGATCACACCACTAAAAGTCAAAATATATTTGGTCTCCGATTTTTTTTCGATTTTAGTAGTCCATTTTACAGGATCTAAAACTTGAGTATTCCCTTTGGCGAAAGCCAAAAAAACAAGAAGTATAACTATTATTTTTTTCATTTTTTATTTTCTATTTTCTAACTCTTTATTCTATTTTCTAATTCTCAAATTCTATTTTAAGTATGTTTTTGGTCGTATTTGAGGATCTAAATCGATGATCAGCTCTTATTCCAATGACCCAAACTACTCGATTTTCGGAACATAAAAGCCAAGTGTTTTCTTTTTCTATCAATGATAATTTTTCATCCTTAAAAAGTTTACTCACCTTTTTTGACTTTCCATCCATACCAAAAGGCAGAAAAACATCTCCCGTTTTCCACTTGCGTATCACCAATGGAAAAACCAATTGATCAGCATCGACAAATATAGTTTTATTTGAGGCAACAGATATGTCGGCTACTTTACAAAATGTCATATTTAAGGGAATCTTAACTTCTGTTTCATTTTCATTAACTAAAAATTCTATCTCATCCGCTATATCCTCAATAGGAGATAAAATCAGGGAATCCCTGTCTTTTAATAAACGAAAATCAACAGCAAAAACCTGTTTTCCGGATTGGCTGTCAACCAAATCGTAAATATCTTCCCAAGCGGTAAAACCATATTCTTTTAGCCATTGGTACAAATAGGATTGATAATTGGGTAATTGCAGTAATTTATTCAAATCAAAATGAATTTGGTTTTCCACTTCACTGGCTACTTGCTGATAAATCATAATTGCAGCATCTTCAACCATCGCCAACGATTCCTGTAAATAACCTTCGGTCTTCAAAAATGAGGTCATAAAATGCGGATTCAATTCCTTCAAAACAGGAATCAAATGATGCCGTATTTTGTTCCGCACATATTTATCAGATGCATTACTGCTGTCTTCTCTCCATTGAATATTATTTACCTTGGCATAATTTTCAATTTCTTGACGGGATAAAAAGAGTAAAGGTCGAATTACTCTGTCATTTTGCACCGGAATCCCTGTCAATCCTTCTAATCCTGTTCCTCGTGTGAGATTGATTAAAAAGGTTTCCAGATTGTCATCGGCATGATGAGCTGTCAGTATATAATCAAATTTTTCGGTTTCCAATAACTCATAAAACCAATTGTATCGTAGTTCTCTGGCAGCAACCTGAGTTGATAATTTATAATCTTTGGCGAATGCCTCAGTATCAAACTGAGTCACAAAAATTGGAATCTCATTAGCCTCTGCATAGTCTTGTACAAATTTTTGATCTCCAAAACTCTCTACTCCCCGAAGCTGAAAATTGCAATGGGCAATGGCAATATCACAGTTTAATTCCTGAAATAAATGCAATAAAACCATACTGTCCAAACCACCACTTACGGCAAGAAGCAGTTTTTTTTGCTTCAAATATGGGATTTTTTTATCGATATGATTTTGAAGTATATTTTTCATGCGAAGTTAATATTGTTTTTTTTTAGGAACATGGTATGCTTTGCCTGTTCGCTATCGCTCGGGTCGCCATTCTTCATTCCAATCATCATTTTTGAATCATTGCGATTTCATTTATCAAAAATACTGATTATTATTTAATCCAAAATGAATTCAATTACAGCAAAACTTCATGCATTGCTTTTGCTTTAAGCAAACATTCCTCATATTCCTTTTCGGGAATTGACAAAGAAGTTATGGCACTTCCAACGGAGAACGATATATACTCATTTTCTTGATTATACAATATACTTCGAATAACAACATTAAAATCGAAGTCACCATTGGGCAAAAAATAGCCCACTGCCCCACTGTACAATCCTCGCTTGGTTTCCTCCAATTCCTCAATAATTTTCATGACGGCATACTTAGGAGCTCCCGTCATACTTCCCATAGGAAATGTAGTTCTAATTGCATCCACTGCTGTATATTGGGGATCGATTTTGGATGTTATGGTCGAAATCATTTGGTGTACCTGCAGGAAAGAATAAATCCCACATAGTTCTTTAACTTCTACTGATGCTTTTTGGGCGGTTCGAGACAAATCATTGCGAACCAAATCGGTTATCATAATATTTTCGGCTCTTTCTTTAGGATCTTCAGCCAAAGTATTTTTAGATTTTTCATCCTCCAATGGATCTGCAAATCGTTTGGAAGTTCCTTTTATGGGTTGCGAAATTAGATTTACTCCTTCTTTTTTCAAATAACGCTCTGGTGATGCCGAAAGCAAAAATTGCTTGTTGTTCTTAAAAAAAACAGTTAATGGAGCCTGAGAAATTTCATTAAGCCTAAGGAATTTTTCCAGAGGATTGATAATGGCATTCTGAGCAAAAAACTCCATGCAAAAATTAGCCTCATACAAATCCCCGTGATGAATATGTTTCAATAATTCCGAAACTTTATGAATATAGCTGTCTTTTGAGATCCGTTGATTAATTATTATTTTATCCTCACTTACAACTTTTAACTTTTGACTTTTGGCTATCTCAGTAAAATCATCTACAACTTCATCATCACACATATTAAGATATTTAATCTCAAGCTGATTTCCTTTTAGCAAAAACAACTTTTTAGGCTGAAAAAAGAACAAATCAGGAAAGTCAAGTCCATCAAAATTATTGGACTGTAAATGCTCCACATCATTTTTCAAATCATAGGACAAATAACCAAACAGCCAATCTTTAGTGGTTTGCTGGTATTGTTTTAAATCCTCAAAAGCATTGTGGTAATCCGTTTTCATGGACGTAAAAGCATCAACAGCCAATACGCAATCGAAGCTGGAATATTCGTCTGAAAAAGAATTACTGTCCAGAAAAGTTATTTCTCGAAATTGTTGTCCCCAAGCAACAAGCTGCTGCTTGAACTGCAATGGTTCTTCAATAAATTTATAAATGGAAGTTCTCAAAAATTAATCTGTTTATGGACCTCAAAATTACAACAAAAAAAATCGCTTCTCAAGTAGAAATATCATAAAACTAAACCGTAGTTAAATAAATATTAAAAAAGTTTTTACTTGTTAAAACATTATATATTTGATACAAAATTCAAGCTTAAAAATTTAAAAACAATCGAACAATAGAAAACAATCATCAATCCTTAAAAACCAAATCTATGAACAAAATTGTGAAGCAAGGCCTAATTTCTTTAGCCATTATTACTCTAATTATCAGCTGCAAAAAGAGTGATGCCAGCGAAGAATCATCTTCAGACATCGCAATATCTGCTGACAGCATTTCCTCCTCCGCAGCTGTTGAAAAAGAAGGAAGCACTCGAAAATTCATTCGTACTGCCGACCTGAAATTCAAAGTTAAAAATGTTACCCAATCTACTTATACAATTGAAAACATCACCAATAAATTTGATGGTTTTGTTACCTACACCAATTTACAAAGCAGTATTATCGATAAGTTTGAAACCAAAATAAGTCAGGACAGCACGCTCGAAACGACCCGCTACATTGTAGAGAACAATATCACTATAAGAGTTCCCAACAAACGTCTTGACACAGTTATAAAATCCATTGCCAAACAAATTGATTTTCTCGATTACCGAATTATAAAAGCGGATGATGTTTCCTTAAAAATGCTTTCAAACCAACTTTCTCAAAAAAGAAGCAGCATTACTGAAAAAAGAGTGGAAAAAGCCATTGACAATAGAGGAAAAAAAATCAACGATATTATGGAGGCCGAAAATAATTTGGCTGCCCAAAAAGAACAAAACGATAATTCCAAACTTGAAAATTTATCCATCCAAGACCAAATAGACTTTAGTACACTGACCATTCAAATATACCAACATGAATCAGTGAAACAAGAAATGATTGCAAATACTAAGGATTACAACTACTACAAACCCAATATTGGAATCCGCATCATCGATTCTTTAAAAACGGGTTGGTACGTACTACAAGACGTTATCGTTTTTATTATAGAAATTTGGTGGTTGTTATTTATCGTCATTGGCGGATTCTTTCTTTACAAAAAATATCGCAAAAAACAATAAAGGACACAAACTGTCCTAAATAAGAGAAAATCCAATTCTAATCGTCCATCCTCATATCGAGCGAAGCCAAAACTAAAAAGTTTAGGGTTTCGCTCGAATTGCTTGAAGCACCATCATCAGATAATAAAAATTCACAAACAACTCAATACTAGGAAAATATCACTAATAAAATAATTAAAAACATAATAAATAAGAAAAAATTTAACTAAATTTGTTAGTGAAATGGACTTAGTTTTCAGCCTCCGAAAGCTATCAATGTAAGTAAATGGATGAAAAGATGATTACCCTTGTGATCACATATTATCGCTTAAACATTTAACTTCTTAAATACTCGAAATATGAAAACTGCAACTTTCTTTATTCGCACAATAATTGGCTTATTATTAATTTGTATAGCAATAGCCTATTTTTTTAACTTAATGCCTGAACTAGAAAGCACAGAAAATTTCAAAGCTTTCAATGTAGGATTGATTTCTTCCGTTTATCTAATGCCATTAATTAAGACAATCGTTTTATTGTGTGGAATTTCATACCTCACTGGTCAATACGTAGTGTTATCCAATATCATTATTTTACCGGTAAGCACAAATATATTATTCATCGATTTCTTTTTAAATCCAAATGGACTACCTCTCGCTTTATTTATTTTTTTAGGGAATTTATTTTTAATCTACGTCCATCGAAAAAGTTATAAAAACCTGTTTCACAGAAAATCAGTTATGCATTTTGATTAAAAAAAATATATTTGAAAAGAAAAAAGACATAAACGTCAGCAAATCACAACCTACAAAAACATGAAAATTGTAACAATCATCTTCGTTCACTAATTGGATTATTACTATTATTTGCTTCTTTCAGCTATTTTTTACATTTATTTCCCGATCCCCCTTTGACTGGAAACATGAAACTCTTCAATGATGGAATCAAAGCTTCAGGATATTTAATGCCACTCGTAAATACAGTAGAACAGCTTTGAGGATTATCTTTTATAACTGGAAAATTCAACAAAATAACTTTCATTCTATTAATGCCTATTTCCGTGAATATCCTTTGCACACATCTATTCCTTGCTCCATAAGGCATTCCTGTGGCTAGCTTTTTATTGCTAGGAAACCTATTCCTTCTTTATACCAAATGGGACAGTTACAAAGGCTTATTTACCGCATAAGCTAAAACCTTTATAAACCAAAACCCCGTCTCATTTATATAACGAGACGGGGTTTTTTATTTTTAAAAGCTTAAACTATACGTGTAAAGCTCTGTTATCCGTTGCTGCCAATGCCGCTTCTTTTATCGCTTCCGCAAATGTTGGATGCGCATGTGACATTCTGGAAATATCTTCGGCAGAAGCCTTAAATTCCATTGCTGTAACTGCCTCAGCAATCAAATCAGCTGTTCTGGCGCCAATCATATGAACACCTAGGACTTCATCCGTTTTGGCATCGGCAAGAATTTTTACAAATCCATCCAAATCTCCACTCGCACGAGCACGACCTAAAGCTTTGAAAGGAAAACTTCCCACTTTATATTCAGCACCAGACGCTTTCAATTGCTCCTCTGTTTGTCCAACAGCAGCAACCTCAGGCCAAGTATAAACCACTCCTGGAATCAGGTTATAATCAATATGCGGTTTTTGACCCGCCAAAATTTCGGCAACCATTGTTCCTTCCTCTTCCGCTTTGTGAGCCAACATAGCGCCACGAACCACATCACCAATTGCATAAATATTAGAAATGTTAGTTTGTAAATGGTCATTTACTTCTACCATTCCTCTATCAGAAATTTTCACTCCAGCTTTGTCGGCATTCAATCCATCTGTATACGGACGACGACCAACAGATACAAGAGAATAATCACCCTCTAAAGTAATCGTCTCACCTTTTGCATTTTCAGCTTGAACAATCACGGCATCACCATTTCTTTCTACCGATTTCACTTTATGCGAAACATAAAATTTCATTCCTTGTTTTTTCAACACTTTGGTCAATTCTTTAGACAAAGCGCCATCCATTCCAGGAATAATTCTGTCCATAAATTCCACAACCGAAACTTGCGCTCCCAATCGTAAATACACTTGACCTAACTCGATACCAATCACACCACCACCAATAATCACAAGGTGTTTTGGTACTTCCTTAAGAGCCAAAGCTTCAGTCGAAGTGATGATTTTTTCTTTGTCGATTTTGATAAAAGGCAAAGAAGACGGTTTTGATCCCGTGGCAATAATGATATTTTTGGCTTCAATTGTTTCCGAAGTTCCATCAGCTTTTGCAATTGCAACGTGAGTCGCATCAACAAAAGAACCCAAACCATTAAAAACAGTGATTTTATTTTTTTCCATCAAGAAATTTACTCCTCCTGATGTTTGATCAACAACTGCTTGTTTACGGGCAATCATTTTCTCCAAATTCACTTTTACATCACCTGAAACTTCAATTCCGTGATCGGCAAAATGTTTAATTTCTGCATAATGATGTGAAGAAGACAATAATGCTTTCGATGGAATACAACCTACATTTAGGCAAGTCCCACCCAAAGTGGAATATTTTTCTATAATTGCTGTTTTGAAACCCAATTGTGCACAACGAATAGCCGAAACATATCCGCCTGGACCAGAACCTATAATGACTACGTCAAATGAACTCATAGTATGTGATTTTTATTTTTAGTGATGCAAAATTAAGGAATAAAGTTTTGTTTAAAGTTTAATTCTAGAGGTTTTTTGTTCGAATTATAACGATTTCATCAAGAATTACAGACAAACCTTTTAAATACCTCAAGTAAAACCCAAATCCCTTTTGATTCATTACAACAAATTCTATAAGCAGTTTAGTCTATAAATTTAGGAGCAGAAAAAACACATTCCTTAACAACATTTCTCCCACTATCATTCCAAACGAAGTTCACTGAACTCTGATAAAAATAGAAATATAGTGGAGTAATCGGGGCTCCATACATTTTGCTTTTTATAAGAAATTTTCAAAAGCATCACTCTCAAAAAAAAAACGTCCTGAACCATAATGGCTCAAGACGTTATACTATTTATAATTATTCCGTTTTCAGGAATCGCTTTCGCAATTCACAACTCACAATTTTAAAAAAACTATTCTTTTTCCAAATTCAGCTTACTATTTTTACGACTGAAGCCAAAGTAAATCACCAATCCTAACAGCAACCAAATAGTAAAGTAAATCCAATTCCAAACGCTTAGCTCTGCCATCATATACAGACAACAGATTAAACCCAAAAGCGGAATCAAAGACAAATTTTCTTTGAAGGACCAATAAACCAATCCAACAATTACGATTAAAAAAATCCACATCGGTATTTTGTGTTTGAATAAATCAAATCCACTTTCGTATTTTATGGAATCCGAAATTGGCAATCCAGCAACTACTGTTTCATATTTAGCATCATCTTCCTGATACTGACTCAACAAATGCTCTACATCCAGTTTCTCAGTTGCATTCGTTTTCCCTTCAATCTTAACTAAATAATCATATACTTTTTGTGTCTCCTCTTTATTTAATGAAGTAATAATAAATTCCGAATTGTTAATTTTGGTCTCATTGGTAATGAAACCCATTGTTGCTTTTTTATTGTAGGTAAAAGAAATTACCAAAGCAATAATAATCAATAATGGAAATATGTATTTGGAATTAACATAAGGCGTTTTGAATTTCCCTCTTGGAATATCGGTTCTGTTTTGCAAAGCCAAAACACCCGCACAAACCAAAACAAAGGCAAACAATGTTCCAATACTGCATAAATCAGTAACCATAGTTAAATTCATAAACAAAGCTGGAACAGCAACAACAAAACCAACTACAATTGTGGCAAAAGAAGGTGTTTTAAACTTTGGATGCACAGTAGAGAATTTCTTTGGCAACAAACCATCACGACTCATACTCATCCAAATACGCGGTTGTCCCATTTGGAAAACCAACAATACACTAGCCATGGCAACCACAGCGCTTACCGCAATGATTCCTGACATCCATTTCAAATGCAATTGATCAAATACAAAAGCCAATGGATCCCCAACATTCAAGGTATTATAACTCACCATCCCTGTCAAAACCAATGCAATGGCAATATATAAAAGTGTACATATAATAATCGCCCACATCATCCCTCTTGGCAAGTCACGTTGTGGATCTTTACACTCTTCAGCTGTAGTCGAAATAGCGTCAAAACCGATATAAGCAAAGAACACTGCTGACACTCCTTTTAAAACCCCTGAAACTCCATTCGGAGCAAAAGGATGCCAATTCGTAGTATCCACATAAAAGATACCGACAGCAATAACCAAAAGAACAATACACAATTTAACAACAACCATGATATTACTCGCATTACGAGATTCTTTCATTCCTCTATAAATCAAGGCTGTAATCAAGACAATAATCAAGAGCGCAGGCAAATCGGCTACTAAATGAAAAGAACCAATTACAGGAGACGTCGTCCAGGCGGTATAAGCATTTTGCAATCCAGAACTCAAGTTCTCAAAAGTCTTCCCTCCTTCCATCAAGGCAGTGGCGTCTTTAAAACCATTAGAAGCTGTTAAATAATCCATTTGTACCCATTGCGGTAAATCGATTCCGCCACTGGAGAGCAGCCCCGTAAAGTAATCACTCCACGATATGGCGACCGTTATATTCCCAACAGAATATTCCATAATCAAAGCCCAGCCAATAATCCAGGCAATTAATTCACCAAAAGCTACATAGGAATAGGTATAAGCGCTTCCCGAAACAGGCACCATTGAAGCAAATTCGGCATAAGCAAAAGCGGCAAAACTACAGGCAACCGCAGTAAACAAAAACAAGAAAATTACAGCTGGACCTCCATCAAAACTGGCTTTCCCGATAGTACTAAAAATTCCAGCACCAACAATGGCTGCAATTCCAAAAGCGGTTAAATCTTTGGCTGTCAAATGTTTTCCAAGCGCTTCATGCCCTTCCATATTGTTTTTTTCGACCTGCTTTAAGATATCTTGAACCGTTTTTTTTCTAAAAAGCCCTTTTAATGCCATGTTATATATGTTACCGTTAAAAAATTAATATTTTATATTTTTTGCAATAGTGTTTTAGTAAAAAAGAAAAAATAGTAAAGGCCAAATATAAAAAACATATTCATTCTTTAAAGTCATGATTCTGATTTTTTATAATATTGGGATATTAAAACAATATTTCTCTTTTTATTCTTAAAAAAAGTCAAATATACACTAAAAAGATATATTAAAACAAAATATAATTCAATTTTTATTTTAAAAAGTTTAAAATAGCAAAAACTGTAATATTGAAGATTATTGACATAATATAGTAATTTAACGTATTATAATTCTCCAAAATTATAATAGTTCCCTGAACGAAAAGAGCCAAAATAGTTTAATTTTTATATTTTTTTTTATAACAATAATTAAATTATAAATGGAATTTTTTCTTGTTAAAAAAAATATAATTTATTATATTTGTAATCCTTTTAAATCTATTTTTTAATAAAAAATACATATATTCTGTAATTTTAAAGTAACCTATAATTTGTGATAAATTGAACCAAAACACCCCAAACCTATACTCTTTAATACTTTTGTTGTTATTTATAAATTTAAATTGCCACTCCAATACATTTAAAGATTCCCTAAATAGTTCTAAAAAAAACAGGTCAAAACTAATTTTAAATGTAACTCCAAAAAATAGTTACATAAAAACTGCTGCTCAACAAATAAACACATCTCCTATCAGAAGTGAATTTACTGAGAGTTTTATCAAGAAAAAATTCCCTACATCAGAGAGTACAAGTGAAGATTTAAAAACAGCTAAGGCTGTGTTCCAAAAAATTGACAGTACAAATAACAATACAGAACTATTAGAGAATAAATCCCTTTCGATGCTGCCAATTGGCATCAAAAAGACTATTCATAAAACCCAATACATGTTGGGGATAAGTAATGCAAAATTCACCCCAGAGTATACTGAATTAACAGCATTTGTCAGAATAATTATCCCACAAATAGATTCACTTGGTAAGTCCAGAGAAATATTTTTTGGAGCAAACAACATCAAGCTTTCCCATAAAGGCGGCCTGATTGGAGATACTAAACTAGTTTTACTTGGAGATTTTCCTTTAAAAATATGTGGAGATAAAGCTCTTTTAGTTTTAAAAGGAGGCATGAATATGAATACAAGAGTTGTTGACAACCTAACTTATGTAACTATTGATTGCAATGGTTTTAAAGATTTAGGTATTACTGCCGACGTTGAATTCTCAAGAAAAATAATAGAACCCGTTAATGCCTATAATAAAGTAATTGATTCTGTAACTAGAGTTAAAGGCACTTTTCAAACAAAAATCACCAATTGGAATGACATATTAATTGATATTTCCTTGCCTAAATTTCAATTAACCTCCTTTAAAGGAACTTGCTTCGAACTCAACAATGCAGTCATAGACTTAAGTGATTTACGGAATTCAGACAATATATCTTGGCCAGATAATTACGCCAAAGATTATTTGGTTCCTGGAAGCGAAAATTTGTGGAGAGGATTGTATGTAAAATCCTTATTGATTACACTTCCCGAACAGTTTAAATTTAATTCCAGCAAAGGCAGAGTTACCTTCCAAGCAACAAATTTACTAATCGACAGAATGGGAGTTTCGGGTAATTTTACAGGAAATAACATATTGAACATTGATCAAGGATCTGCAGGTGGTTGGGCATTTTCTGTAAACAATATTAATCTAAAATTTAGAGCTAATGCTTTAGTTGCCGGAGGATTTGGCGGTGCAATTGTTTTACCTGTTTCAGATAAATCTAAGAAATGCGCTTCCAACTCACAAGGTGAAATTGGATACACAGCAATAATCAACCCGATAGACAATGAATACCTATTAAAAGCCGAAGTCAATAGCAACCTTTGTTTTCAAGTATTTAAAGCTACTGCACAAATTGATAAGGGTTCCTATATTACATTGAAAGTCAAAGACGGGAAATTTTTACCAAAAGCATTTTTAAACGGAAGTCTTGCTATAAAAGGAAGCAACACACCAACCCCTGATGCTGAAGTTCCAAAAACAGCTGGAAACACAAATGTTCCAACAACAAATTTCATTAATAGCGACCAGCCAAAAGAATCTACAACTACTACACCTAAAACCGACAAACCTGAAGAACCGGCCAAAAAAGAAACAGTAGCGTTTGAAGGGATAACATTTCAAAACCTTCAACTGCAAACAGTTACTCCTGTATTTAAAGCAGACTATTTTGGATATAAAAATGAAACCGAGAATGATCCAAAATCTTCCGAAGTTGCCAATTTCCCTATAACCATTCATGGAATTGCTATTGTTGCAGACGATGTATCGGCCACTCTAAAAATAGATTTATCAATTAATTTGATGAAAGATCAATTCAATGGACGGACTAAATTTAATATCGTTGGAAAATTCGACCAAAATGATGGCATTCAAAAATGGAAATTTGATCATTTAAAATTTGAACAAATTAGCCTAAAAGCAGACATTGGTGGTGCCAAGTTTGACGGATATATTGTTTTAATGGATAAAGATCCCGTCTATGGAGATGGATTTAAAGGAGGACTAAAAGCGGAGTTCAAAACGGGAATAATAGTTGAGGCCAATGCAATTTTTGGAAAAAAAGATGATTTTAGATATTGGTATGTTGACGCTATGGTTGATGGTCTAAACATTCCGTGCAGTGCCTTTGTAATCAAAGGTTTTGGAGGTGGAGCCTATTATAACATGAAAAAAGATGGTTTCAGTTCTAGTTTTACTGCTTCTGGTGCAAATTACGTTCCCGATGTAGAATCCGGTTTGGGAATAAAAGCAATGATTCATTTTGCTAATGCGGCGAAACCTGATGCTTTTTGGGGTGGAGCCGGTTTCGAAATTGCTTTTTTAAAAACCGGTGGCATTCGTAGAATTAGTATTTATGGAGAAGGTCATGTAATGCAAGATTTTGGTTTTAAAATCCCAGCAAATTCCTTAACTAAAAACTTAGAAAAAATTGTCACAGCCGAAAGTAAAATTGTCACTGCAACTTTGGATAAATTAAAAGAAAGCAATCTTACTGAAGCTGCAAAAACTGTATATCCTGATGAAGTTTCAGGAAAAGTAGGGATAAATGCTTTTGCAGCCATTGAGTATGATTTTGTTGCCAAAACACTTCATGGCTCATTTGATTTGTATGTAGATGCCGCAGCAGGATTATTGAAAGGAAGAGCTTCCCAAAACAGAGCTGGTTGGGCTGTACTTCATTTTGCCCCAAATAAATGGTACATCCGAATGGGTACTCCAACAGACAGGCTAGGTTTAAAAATGGCTATTGGATCTATAGAAGTTGAAGCTGGTGGTTATTTTATGTTGGGAGATGATATTCCTGCTAGTCCACCACCTCCTGCAATTGTAGCGCAAATACTAAAATTGGATGTAGGTTCATTAGATTATATGCGATCTGAAAATGCAAGCACTTTAGGTTCTGGAAAGGGTTTTGCTTTTGGCTCCGACTTTAGCCTAAAAACAGGAAATATGAACTTTCTAGTATTCTATGCCAATTTCGAAGCTGGACTAGGATTTGATGTCATGGTAAAAGATTACGGAGAAGCCATGTGCAAAGGAACTGGGCAAATAGGTATAAATGGTTGGTATGCCAATGGACAATCTTATGCTTATTTACAAGGTGAAATGGGAATAGATGTAAAACTATTTATGATTCGTAAAAAAATCTCTATTATAAAAGGTGGCGGAGCGGTTATTTTACAGGCCAAACTTCCTAATCCGGTTTGGATCCGCGGATATCTTGGCGGATATTATGATTTATTGGGAGGAGCTGTAAAAGGAAGTTTCAGATTTAAACTAGAATTTGGTTCACAATGTGAATTTATAAGCAGTAATCCTTTGGAAGGACTTAAAACAATAGCAGACATTAACCCTACCGAAGCGAGCAAAGAAATTAACGTATTTACTATACCTCAAGTTGGTTTTAATATGCCTATTGAGAAAAATTTTGTAATTGATGGCGATGGAGGCACAAAAACATATAGACTTAAATTGGAAGAATATACTATAAAGAAAGAAGGCGTGCCAATAGCAGGAACTGTAAGTTGGAACAATACTAAAGATTTAGTGAGTTTTAACGCTACGGACGTATTACCGCAAAATTCAAAACTAATCCTTACAGTAAAAGTCAGTTTTCAAGAAAATGTAAATGGTTCTTCGGTTACCGTGTATGATAAAGGTCAAATTGCTACCGAAACAGAAGTTCGAAACTTTACAACTGGGACAGCTCCAAACAATATTCCAACTACAAATATTGCCTATTGTTACCCTGTTTTTGACCAAAAATATGTGTATCAAAACGAAAGTAAGCAGGCCTATGTAGTTTTAAAACAAGGTCAACCTTATCTATTTGATTTAAAACCCGGTCAATCCCAAAAAGCTTTTTATAAGACAACCGATAATACCGGTACGGGTAAAATAAGTTACGATGTCAGTAACAAAAGAGTGAATATCGAACTACCACTATTAAAAACGTCAAAACCTTATTCATTATCCTTAATGACTCTTGAAACAAAAACGGATGTAACCAATAACTTGTCTCAAAACTATGAGAAAAAAGAACTTGCAACTGATGTTAATGTTGAGATAAAAAGCAATAAACTCAATGAAACGGCAATTGGTGGAGAAGGAACAGAAATATTGCAATACAAATTCAACACTAGTCAATACTTTAGTTTCAAAGAAAAAATGGAAGCTAAGAAACCGAAACAAACATTAGTAGAGATTATTTATACAGATGTACATGCTTTACAATCCTTAAATGAGTCTACTGAACCATTTGACGAAATAGAAATAATAGGAAATTCAAAAACATTAAATAAACCTTTAATTAGTGTTGAAGCCGTATTAGATGACAGCTATTATTTAAACGAAATATACCCTCTTATCTACAAAGGCTATCCTTTGGAAAATGAAATAAAATTAGATAGAGATACTTCTGTATTGGGTTCTCCTCCTGTGAGAGCTGTTGAAGTTTTGGCTTGGTATCAGGATTACATCATAAACAGTCCTTCCTGCTTTATGCTAAAAGAATATCTACCATTTAGATACAACCTTCCATTTTATTATAAAACTGATTTCAAAGATCTTAGATACAAAGTAGCCAATAAATACATAAACTCATCAAATCAAACAATGATTCAAAAATACGATTACCTCATAAATGGAGAATTCCCATATATAAAACAAGGAACTTACAAGATAAAGTTGAACTACATTCTTCCTGGTGGACAAGTTGGTACGAGTTCGGGTTCTATTTTCACATTCAACAAATCAAATTAAATGAAAGAAAAAAATCTTAAAAGATAAAATGAAATTTTATAAATAAAAGACAAGAATAGTGGGTAAAACAATAAATAAAATACACAAAAAAAATGAAAAAACAAATCAGATTATTAATGGTGTTGCCATTTGTATTATTATTCGGCAACTGCAGCAAAGATTCAGAAGTAGAAGCGGTTAAAGTAGATACTACTGTACCAGAACCAAAACCAACTCCAGTGCCTTTGGTAGAAGTTAAAATAAATTCGTATTCTAAAAACTATGGTCGTAAGGATGATATAATTACAATCTATGGAGAAAATTTTACAGACAAAATCGAAGATATTAGTTTGGTTTTTGACGGCATCCCAGCAAAGATTATTTCAGCCACCTCCACGGAAATAAAATTTAAGATACCGGATACGATGGACACGCAAATACCAATATTAACACTTATTATCACGAATTCAAAAGTAACAAATTTAGTTAAGAATTGTTACAATGGCAATATTGCAATTTTAGGAAACAGGAGCCCTAGTCCTTGGATTGTTATGAACAGCCCTTCTATAAATGCATCAGTAAGCAATGTTCAAATCTTGGATAACAGAGCTATATATTACCATACGGAGAGTAAAACCACCCTTTCTGGAGGAAGTAGTATTTCTTATTTTTATGTTTATAGATCTTTTGATGAAGGAAAAACATGGGGAATCTGGATAGATACGCAATCGGATTCTAGATTTCCATTTTCTGCTACAACAAATGATGAAGGGTGGTCTTTATACGGCAGTGCAAACTTATATAAGACGCTCGCTTCTAGTGGAACGAGGGGAGATCTTGTTTTTAAAGGCACATCAACGATTGGGGTGGTAACCGCAAACGAAAATTTGACCGCAGGAACAATTGTTACATATAATGGAACTGTTTACGACACAAATGACGGAATCAATTTTTCCAACGTATATACAAGCAATACCGATACTTATGTAGGATTAGGTCTTGCATCCTTTGCTTTAGACAATAACCACATTTGGGTAACGGGATACAAAGGAATAACTGTAAATTCAAGTTACACTTTGAAGCCTTTTATGATTTATAAAAATACCAGTTCTGCTGGTTGGAAAGAAAAATTCTTTACGGATGAACCAAATGAAACATATATTAGAGAAATACAGTTTTTTGATGCTGACTCAGGACTGCTGCTGCTTGTAGGACCTTCTTCTTCTAAAATTTATAAGAGTAACAATGGAGGAGACAATTGGATTTCAATATATAATGGTGAAAATTTTTCAAACTTTGTATTTAAAGATGCTACTACTGGTTGGGCAACATTAAAAAATGTTATTTATAAAACAACCGATGGAGGAGCTTCCTGGTCTATCGAGTACAACCATAATGAAGATATTTTAAAAATAGCCTACAAGGATAATGTTATTTGGGCTTTCTCAAAAACTAAAATTTTAAAACGAAATCTGTAATTTCATAGCAGTATGTGATAATTCACATACTGCTTCAATTCGTTTTTGTACCCTCTATTATTCTCAACAAAATAATTCGCATGAAGCATACATTTTTGGTTGCATTAATTTTTATTGTTCTTTTCAAAGGCTATTCTCAAGTAAAAAAAATTGAAAAGCCTAAAAAAGAATCAACTATTCAAGTAATCGTAAGAGTTCAAAAAGATAAAATTCTTTTGCGTTGGGCACCTAGCGATGCACTTGCATGGAAAAAATTAAATAAATATGGGTATCAACTCGAACGCTATACCGTAACAAGAGATAACAAAACATTGGCAAATCCTGAAAAAATAATTTTAGCAAAAGAACTAAAACCAGAACCACTTGAAAATTGGGAAAAAACAATAGCAGACAACGATAATGGAGCCATCATTGCACAAGCGCTTTATGGAGAAAGTTTTGGAGTAACTGGTGTAAATCAATTACAATCTATCGTTAATATATCCGAGGAAAGCGAACAACGTTTCACTTTTGCACTATTTGCAGCCGACAAGGATTTTCAAATGGCAAAAAAAGCAGGATTAGGTTTTGAAGATATAACCGCACAGAAAAATGAAAAATACATCTATAGAGTTTCATCCAATGTGCCCGAAGAAGAGCTAGTAATAAAATACGGAGGCGTATTTGTGGGCTTAAAAGAATATGAAGATTTACCCAAACCTATGGATTTTTCCGCCCATTTTACAGACAAAAGTACGATGCTGAGTTGGAACTTTAAGATATTAGCTCATGCTTATGGCAGCTATTATGTAGAACGTTCCCAAGACAAAATTCATTTTGAGCGAATTACCAATAAGCCCTACACCAGTATGAATCAAGAAAATGAAAATAATAATCGTATTTTTTATGTTGATTCAATTGCTAATAACCTACAATACAGTTATCGAATTCAGGGAATTTCTGCTTTTGGAGAATTAGGTCCTTACTCTGAAGTGGTTTCAGGGACTGGTAAATCAATCCTAAAATATGTACCACATCTTACCATAAAAGATTTCAAAGATGATAAGACTGTAACACTAACTTGGGAATTTGATGAGGCAGGCGATTCGGAAATCACTGGATTTGAACTCAATCGTTCTGATGCTGATGATGATAAATACATCCCCGTCATAAAAAAAATTGCTCCTAAAAACAGAACAGTAACCTACAACAAACTAGCCTCAACCAATTATTTTACCATAACTGCCATAGGCAAACAAGGCAGCAATAGAACATCTTTCCCGATGCTGGTGCAACCTGTGGATTCTATTCCTCCAGCTAAGCCTGTAAACTTAAAAGGAGCTATTGATAGTTTGGGAGTAGTTAACATATACTGGGATCCCAATAAAGAAAAGGATTTAATGGGCTACCGCATTTACAAAGCCTACAATCCGAACGAAGAATTTAGTCAATTGACGGTGAGCCCAAGCGAATCTAACAAATACCAAGACAGTGTCACCGTTAAAAGTTTGAACAGTAAAGTCTATTACAAAATAATAGCGGTCGACACCCATTATAACATGTCACTCTTTTCAGAAGTATTGATTGTCAAAAAACCAGATGTCATTCCTCCTACTTCACCAATTTTTACCAATTATGAGATAAAAGACGGAATGGTATCTTTAGAATGGATTAATAGCCAAAGTGAAGATGTAGCCTCGCATCAACTCTATCGTAAAGAAAATGAACAAAAAGACTGGCAATTGATTTTGGATACCAAAGACAAACCAGAATCCTACGTAGATAAAAGCATTATAGAAGGCGGTACTTATCGGTATGCCCTATATGCTAAAGACGAAAATAATTTGGTTTCAAATCCATCACCAGAAATAGTTGTTTTTATTCCTCTCGCCTCAGTTATGCCAGTTGTAAAAGGATTTTATGCACAAGCTAATACTACCACCAACAGCATTGATTTATCTTGGGAATACAGAGCAACGGGTGTCGAAAGTTTTGAAATTTACAAAGCCACAGCAGACGAACCCATGCAATTGATGCAAATGGTCACAGCTCAAACAAAAAAAATATCCGACCCTAGCATTACGATAAATACAACCTATAAATATGCCATAAGAGCCCTTTTTGCGGACGGAAGGATTTCAAAAATGGCTTTTTATGATATAAAATTTTAAGATTATGAGGAAGATATTTTTGTTAATGATTCTAATTTTAGCCATAAAAGGATATGGACAAACATATACGTTAAATTTACATGTTTATGTGACAAAAGGGGATGCTTCTGTTAATTCAAATGTTGGAGGTAATGTCTATACTTTTACCAACCCAAACAATTATGGAAGTCAGGACTATCCCAATTTAACAACTATTAAAGGTAATTCTTTTACGTTCAGCCTTACTACTAACTCAGGATCATGCTCACAAAATTTGAGTGTAACAAAATCATTATTGGAATTATTAAGGGATAATTTCACATTACAATCCTGTTCGACTGGAAGTGGTTATGCTGGGAATTTTTACCCTTATAGCCTTATTCCAAATGGAATAACAATTAAAAATAGAAATTCAACAACTGAAGTATGTTCTGGAGAGCAATTAGAATTAGATGCAAATAGCACAAATATTTTTCCAAGCGAAGTTTACCACTGGCAATATTCCTTAGACAATAAGACATATTGGTATGATGTTCCTGCTACAAAAAACAACAGTCCTTCGACTAAATTTAGTATTAATGATTTTCTAGGGAGTAATATTCACAACTATTTTGACAAAATTATTTATTTCCGGTTGGGTTATGGTCAAAACAAACAGTTTACAACTCCATTAGGAATAACTTTTAAACCCTGTGCCCCAATTATTACTAAAATTATTTATGAAAAACCACAATGTCAAGGAGATCCAATAACCAAACTTAATATTGTTTTTGATAGAAAATTAGATGATACAAAAGGGGAAATTTTATCACTCATTTCAGTAAAAAACACTATTAGCAATCCCTTACCTATTAATACAACTGCTCTGATGCAGGTTATTGACCAAACCTATCCAGAGAATACTAATACATATGTATATACTAACTTAGAAAACTTTTCAAAATTAGAAAATGGGCATAATTACAATATAGAATATCAAGTACAAATTAATGATCCAAATGACATTTCAAAAAAAATAAATAAAGGAACATTAATATCACCCTCAATTCTAGATTTTAAACACGAAGAAATAGACCCAATAACCTTTCAAACTTCACAAATTGATATTTTATGTAATGGAGAGAATACAGGAAGTATTTCTATAATAAACCCACAAGGAGGTAATGGTGGTTACACATACAGCAAAGACGGAACAAACTTCCAAGACAACAAAACTTTTTCAAGTCTAGCAGCTGGAACTTATCAAATAACAGTAAAAGACATAAAAGGATGTACAACTAAGCAAGCAGATTCATTAAGTGCTCCTCTTAAACCCATATCAATAAAAGGAAAAACTTTTCCTTCATCAGGCCCTAATATTGCCGACGGCTCTATAGAACTTAATAATATATCAGGGGGTACACCTGCTTATAAAATATTTTTGGGCACCACTGAAGCGCCAAACTTAAGCCAACTTATTGCAGGTTCTTATACAATAAAAATAGTTGACAGTAATAATTGCTCAAAAGATACAATAATAGAAGTCAAACAAAAAATAACTTGCATTACAACTAAAACAGATGTAAAATGCAACGGAGGTACTGATGGAATTATAACATTAAAAATACAAGGAGGTACTAAAAATTACAATGTGACTTGGAAAGATAGCGACAATAAACCTTATACAGTAACCTCAACTCCAATTACAACTACAGACAACGTTATCTATAACTATATCGCAACAGGTTTTAAGATGGGTGCATACACTTATTCCATTTCAGACAACGACACTCCAGTAGCCACATATAATGGCAGTGCTATTACAATTAAACAACCAACTTCGTCTTTAGAAATCACATCAACTATTACTCAACCCTCCCCAACAATCCTTACAGACGGGCAAATTCAGATTAATCCAAGTGGAGGTGTACTTCAAGGTGGCTCTGATATTTATTCTTATTTATTATCAAAAACAGATGAACCAAAATTTGATAACATAGCAAGAACTAACCCGATTACAGCATTAAGTAACGGTACTTATCTGATTACAGTTACCTCTTCTTCTGGATGTCCTATTACAAGTGATCCAATTACTTTACAAGCATTAAATGTAAAAATAAAAATAACTAAACCTATAAAATGCATTGGAGATTCGGGAACTTTAGAAGCAGTGGCTGAAGGTGGAACTAGAAATTACAATTATAGTTGGTATAAAGATGGTTCTTCAACAATAGTTGGAACTAGTAAAATCCTGACAGGAATTGATGTTACGAAAGGTAACTATAAAGTAGAAGTATTCGATGGAGACTATACGATAAATGATACTAAAGATTTACTTAAATCAACTAATCCAGCAATTGTGATTAATCCTTTTACAATTACACCTGTAAAATGTAGTAATGGAATAGATGGAGCAATAGAAATAACTGTTTCTGGTGGAACACCTGGATACACTTATAAATGGAGTAATTCAGATACAACAAAAGATCTTTCAGGATTAATCGCAGGAACATATTCTGTTACAGTAACAGACGCTATTGGTTGCACAAACACCTCATCCGATATTGAAATAACTCAACCTTTAGCCATTACCCTCCCTCAAGAATCAATCTCTCCTGTCTTAATCAACGGTCAAAGTACGGGAGCTATAACTTTTGCACAAGAACCAACAGGAGGTAATGGTGGCTATACCTATAATTGGACTTCAAGTACTGATACCTCTTTTACTCCAAAAACCATAAAAAATATTTCAGGGTTAAAAGCAGGTTTTTATACTCTTGAAATAAAAGATAGTAATCAATGTTCTGTTTCCAAAACTTTCGAAATAACAGAATCACCTTTGTTACAAATCAGTATAAAAGAATCTTCTGCTATAAAATGTAATGGAAATTTCAATGGTGAACTGCAGGCGGTAGTTAGTGGTGGTGTTGCTACCTACAATTATCAATGGTTCAAAAATGGATTAGCTTTTGGTGACAACTCATTTGAACAAAAAGGACTGGAATTTGGAGATTATAAGGTCATAGTAACCGATTTTGTTGGTGCCACAAAAACAGCAACTATATTTACTTTAAAACAACCTAATTTATTAACTGTAACCGCTACATCACAAACCAATGTTTTATGCCATCACGCTAGTACAGGTACTATTGGAATCACTATAAACGGAGGAACTGCGCCATATACACAACAATGGACAAAAGACGTTGTAAATTATTCAACTAATAAAAATTTAATTGACCTAGGTGCTGGCACCTATCAAGTTATTGTTACAGATGCCGTTGGTCATAATTGTACTGCAACACTGCTAAACCCTATAATTATTACCCAACCTACTGCTCCTTTAGCAATAAATGATTTAGTCATAAAAAACCTAACTGGTTTTGAAACCTTAAACGGTAGTATTAAAGTAGCAATAACAGGTGGAACGAGCCCATATAAATATAGCTTTGGTAGCCAATCCAATGTTTCTATTGTTGGAAGTGAATTACTATTAGACAATCTCCCAATAGGTTCTTATACACTGACGATTACAGATGCAAATGGTTGTTCAACTTCTAATAACTACAGTATTACTCAACCCGACAAATTATTAATTACGGATATTTCTCAAACTCCAAGCTCAACCATTAAGTGTTATGGAGATAAATTTGGAATATTAGAGGCGACTATAACGGGTGGTGTGCTTCCTTACACTTACAATTGGCACAATGTTCTTACGCCAACCATTACCGCATCTACTATCAATCCATCCGAAACATTGATAGCAGGAACTTATGAATTGAAAGTGACAGATGCAAATGGTAATACTTTCTCTTTGAAAAGCAATCCAATCAGTGAACCACTTCTTTTGAAAATTAATTCTACCCCGAAAAATGTTTCCTGCAAAAACGGAAATGATGGTTCCATAACGATTTCAACTTCAGGCGGAACAGGCGTACCAACCATAAACTGGAGCACAGGAGAGAACGCTACTACCATAAATAATCTTTTTGCTGGAAGTTATTCAGTAACCATTACTGACCAAAATCAATGTCAAACTTCTGAAACTATAACAATCACAGAACCTGACATTTTATACGTGAGTAAAATAACCAAAAATCCTCCTTCCGCTTTAGGATTACAGGATGGTAGTATCGAAATCCAAGTAACGGGCGGTACTCCAAATTATAATTATTTATGGTACAATGGCAGTAAAGATTTAATCTATTCGGATCTAAACCAACCGTCTAACACGAGCATCAATAATATTTATGCAGGGCAATACTTCGTTACAGTAAAAGATGCCAATGGCTGTGCTATTATCGAAAAAGATTTAGACAAAATCGACCCCTTGGTTCTTTCTATAAATCAAATCAACATAGTAAAATGTAATGGAGATGCTACAGCCAGTATCAAAGCTTCTGCTTCGGGCGGGACTCCAATTTATTATTACAAATGGTATAAAACAACCGACCCATTAAACGCTGTTGGACTAGCCGAAACTTTGATAAATGCAAACGCAGGCACCTATTATGTAGTGCTTTCGGATTCTTTTGGATTGACAAAACAAAGCGAAAACATTACAATTACTGAGCCTACGCCATTAACTAACACTTTGACATCACAATACACACGTTGTGGAGATGCTAAGGATTGGACAATTACAACTGCGCCAACTGGAGGAACAGCACCCTACTCCTATTTGTGGAATACAGGTGTGCGAACAGCAAATTTACAGGATGTTACACCGGGGAGTTATTCAGTATTGGTAACCGATAATCACGGATGTACCATAACGAAAAGCATCACAATCACTGCTCCACCTCATTTGGCTACAGCCGAAACCATTACAAAACCAACTTGTTTTGAAGGATCGGATGCTACAATTGTACTAACCTCATCCGGAGGACAAGGCCCTTATACTTATTTATGGAATACTGGTGAGCAATCGAATGTTTTGAGAAATGCTTCCGCAAAAGGGTATTCCGTTGCTGTAACCGATTTCAAAGGTTGTGTGATTGACAAAACCTATACCATCGAAAACCCACCAAAAGACGTTATTAATCTAGGTGATGATGTTACTCTTTGTTTCGACCAATCACTAACAATTAATTCGACTATTGCCGATGATAAAGCCAAATATTCTTGGATATCGACAAAAGGTTTTACAAGTGACAAACCCATTATTACTGTTTCGGAAGCGGCTGATTATACGCTTGTTGTAACGAATAAATTAGGTTGTAAAGCCACCGATAAATTAAAAATATCCAAGCAAGACACCGCAATTAGCGCTGAATTTGCGGTTTCTTCACAAGTTTTTATGAACGAAAAATTCATTATTGTAGATATTAGTAATCCTATTGCCGACAGTATCGAATGGATCTTACCACCCGAAGCTACAGTAGTTTCAAAAAACAAAGATTTTGCCGAATTGAGTTTTAGCAAAGTAGGAGAATACGAACTAACATTAAACACCAAAAAAGAAAACTGTACGGCTACCCAAACCAAAAAAATTGTAGTAGTCGAAGGCGAGTACATAAATCCAGACAATACTGATTTAAAGAAAAAATTTGATCTAAAGATTTATCCAAATCCTTCACACGGAATTTTTACAGTTGATGTGACCCTTGATAAAGTAATGCCGGCTCACATCAAAGTCTTTAATTTGACCAATAATATGATAATCGACTCTAAATATGAAGAAGGAAAAGACACTTATAAATTCAACTTTAGTTTGAACGGACTAACAGCTGGTGTTTATTTTGTTTTAGTAGAGTCACAACAAGGAAATCAGCTAAGAAAAATAATTATCGAATAGACCAGTTAGGTTCATAAATTTTTAGACTTAAAAAAATAACCCATAAAAAGGCCAAAAGAGAAACATATTTTTTCTACCCTTTTTATACCAACATTAAAATGATTTTAAACAGAATACTATTTTTTATTGTATTGTTTTTTGCGACTACCCTTGGCTATTCACAAAGCTTCAATGTAGAACAATTGACAAAGACCAAACTGATTAATGTTTCGGGTGGTGCGTCGGCAAGTGCAATTATGTATTCGGGCAATGCAACTAGGGAACCTTTCTCCTATTTTTTAAATGGAAATATCAACATCAACGTGGCAGGATTGTACAACTTACCCTTTTCCTTCTCCTACTCTACTCAAAAATTTGGGTACACCAAACCCGTTGCCATAAAAACGTTAAGCATTCATCCCTCTTATAAATGGATAACAACCCATATCGGGGATGTGAGCATGACTTTCTCACCCTATACTTTAAACGGACATTTGTTTACCGGTTTTGGCGTTGATCTTACTCCACCCGGCAAATTCAAGGTGAGTGCTATGTATGGACGTCTATTGAAAAGTAATGAGTATGACGTCAATTTTCCTGCTGCAATTCCAACCTACAAACGCTATGGATACGGATTCAAAACAGCATATGCTTTCGAAAAAGTAAATTTAGGAATCATCTTTTTTAAAGCAACTGATATAGCGAGCTCGTTATCCAATCCAGTCCCATTTGAATTAGGGTTTACACCAAAAGAAAACGTTGCACTTAGTTTTGAAACCAGTTTTAAATTATTCAAAAAACTGCAAGTCATGACCGAATATGCCAACAGCAGCATAACCGAAGACATTAGTGTTAGCGGCTCAGCTAAAGGAAAAGGAATTGCATCTCTGTTTTTAAATCCAAATGTAACAACAACTTCCCAAAAAGCGATTAAGGCACAATTGGTATATCCTGCCGGAAAAGGAACTTTAGGATTGGGCTACGAGCGCATTGACCCAAATTACAGAACCTTGGGGAGTTACTACTTTAATAATGATTTGGAGAATATTACTGTAAATGCGTCCCAACAGGTTTTCAAAGATAAAGTATCGTTGGCCTTAAGCTTAGGGATGCAAAAAGATAATTTAGAAAAACAAAAAGTGAGTCAGTCCAAAAGATTGGTTTCCTCGCTTACAGCAGATTATAAAGCCAGTCAAAAATTGAATCTGAATTTAAATTACTCCAATTTTCAATCCTTTACCAACAGTCGCAACCAATTTGATTACATCAATCAAGATCCAAGTTTAGTATACATCGATACGTTGAACTTTAGGCAAGTCAACCAAAATTTAGGATTAACGGCAAACTATCTCCTCAAAAATGACAAACAATTAAAGAAATCTATTAATGCCAATTTTTCCATGCAGGAATCGGTCAATCAGCAACAGGGCCAAACTGTCGCTGGTGGCAAAACAACTTTTTATAACTCTGCCATTTCCTATGTCCAAGGCTATCCCACAAAAGATTTAAACTTTCTGGGTTCTATCAATAATACATACAGCCTAATGGAAACAGGCAACAGTTTAATCATCGGGCCTACACTTGGCGTAACCAAGTTATTTATGGAACGTAAATTAAACTCTTCTTTTTCTACAAGCTACAACACCACTTTTAGCAATGGTAACAAACAAAACGACATTTTCAATATAAGGCTTACAAGTTCTTACTTGTATTTAGAAAAACATAGCTTCAATTTGGGGGTTATCTACTTATTTGGCAAAACCACCAGCAACAGAAACAACGACCTTACCGCAACTTTGACGTATGCTTATTCATTCGATAAAATAAAATTAAGACCAACTCCAAAAGAACAGAAAAAAGACGAAAAACAATTGGGAGATAATATTCTGAAAATAAATTTCAAAGACTATAAACTGGAAGGAACTCTAGCGCAAATTACGCAACAATTAAAGGATTTACAGCAACAATTACAACCTTTACCAAATGAAGAAGCAAGCAAATTGGAACATCTCTTGACACTTGCCACTTTAACACCGGATGAAGCAAGCTTCAAAGACAAAGTGATTGATTATTTGGAAGAATACCAAGCAGCATCCGAAGTAATAAAAAAATACAACAAACTGATTGGCCAGGCTGTTCAAAAAGTAGCACAAGAAATCAGTAACAAAGACGAAAGTTTTGAAAAAACATACACCACAGCCATTAGCCGCGTGAATAGCCATAAACTGCATGGAGTTAATCCAAGCGAAATAACCGATAAAGTTGGCTATAATTCGTATCTGAAATTGATAGAAAGAAGTGACAAAGCAAAGCAGAAACTACAGGCACATCGTTTTATGCAAACCGAGTTTTTGAAACTTTCAAAAGCAGATACCAAAGAAATGGAACAAAATGATTACCTCCTAAGCTATAACAAAAAAGAAATTGAAGAAGTCTATAAATTGATCACCGACAAAAAAACAGATGCCGAAATCATCGCCCAGCTGGAACAAAATCTAATTCCGTTTTACCACGAACTGGCACTGGCAAATGGAATGAATGAGGAAGTTGAGTTGAAATACATTCAGAAGTAATTTAAAAAGATTGAAAAATTGAAATTAACAACCAAAATCTATTCCCGTCCGAACTCCCCTCTCAAGAGGGGTTGGGGGTGTGTTTTTGTTGATTTAAAAAAATCTAATAATCTAATAGTCAAATAATCTAATAGTCAAATAATCTAAGTAGTCAAAAATATAATTACCCAAATGCAAAAAAAACTATACATCCTTGTTACCCTTTTACTCCTGCAATGCTCCCCTTTTGGGGGCTGGGGGGCTTTTGCCCAAACCTACCCAGTTACTATAAGCACACAACTTACGCAGCCCTCGCCTATTTACCTGAGTAATTATGCCAATACTGCGAGCATCAATAGTCCTATAAAAGTACAATTGATCCTTAACGATTTGACTATTATGAACAGACAAGTGCGTTTGAAATGCTATTTTCAGGGAGCGGTGTCTTTTGTTACCAATGATTTTGTGGTGGGAGCAACACCAATCTACCTCGAAGGCGGATTTCCAACACTATTGACCAATGTTGAACTGGGACATTATTTCGAATTCCAAAACCTCCAAGGCATTAATCCCAATCAATATGCAAAGCCATTGCCCGAGGGAATATATACGATATCATTTGAAGTGTATGACTTTGCAACCAACAAAAAACTGTCCAAAAAATCGAGTGTAACCACAGTTATTTTCCAAAACGAACCGCCGCTCTTAAACCTGCCTGTAAACAAAGCTGGTATTGTAGAACAGAACATTCAGAATGTCATATTTAGCTGGACATCACGAAGCATCAATGTGAGTAATGTAGAATACGAATTCTCCTTGGTGGAGATTTGGAACACCAATACGCCTATTCAAAATGCCTTTGCCTACTCGCCACCGCTATATACCATCACTACCAGAAATACCACAGTACAATACAGTATTGCGGAACCCCAACTTATTCCAGGAAAAACCTATGCGTGGCGTGTAAAAGCCAAAGCCCTGGTTGGCGCCGAAGAAATTGGCGTTTTCAAAAACAACGGTTACAGTGAGATTTTTTCTTTTAAATACCTCACGTTTTGTAAAGCACCATTGGCCATTACTACCACCGATGTAAGTCAGGATCAAGCCAAAGTAGCTTGGAGCGGGGAAGTCGATAATTATGATTACCAAGTAAATTATAGAGAAAAAAATGCGTATTCCAAGTGGTACAAACTCGTAACACCAAGAGAGTACATCACCATCAGTAACCTAAAACCCAAAACTACCTACGAATACACCGTAGGCGCTGCCTGCGATCCAGGCGAATACACCGACAGTAACATACAAGAGTTTACTACACTGGCACAAGACGAAATCGCCTTTGTTGGTTGTGGAATCAAGCCAGATCCAGCAGCCCTGTCCAATAAAACTCCATTACCAGCATTGTTCCCAAATGATGTGGTAACAGCTGGTGATTTCCCTATTGTAGTGCTTAAATCCACAGGAAGTAATGGTACTTTCTCCGGTGAAGGTTATGTGACTTTACCGTTTTTGGAGAAATTTAGAGAACTAATCGATGCTGCAACAGCCTTGGCTGGCAAAGATGAGGGAGGAAATGATAAATCTAATATTGGCAAATACACCCGTATTCGTATTACCTTCAACAATATTGGGGTAAATACCGATTTCAAGTTAATTTCAGGGGAAATTGTTGCGAGTTATGACCCGAATTGGGGAGGAATGGTCGACGGTGATAAACTCGTTAATTACGTTATGGGGGATACGGGAACTGTTATTCCTCTAGAAGTACAGTTTGAGATTAAAAGTGTTGTAAAAAATGCAGACGGAACTCTTACTATAACAGGTACAAATGGGGCAGTCTTCCAACAACCTAAAACGGCAAACGACCTAATCATTATCGACAGGGAAGGAAAACAATACGCCGTTTCTCCCAATGCGCCTGCAGGTGATATCAAACAAACAGGAAAAGCGGCTCCAGGTGGTGTACCTACTCCCCAAAACACCAATGGTATGGGTTCTGGAGGCAATATTACCCAAATCTCATCTCCAGATGTTAACATAACCTTTACCGCAGGAACGGGTTTCTATGCCTTAGATGAAAATCCAAACCAGGATGCTAAACTAAAGGATAACACTAAGCTTAACAAAACCTATGATGTAATTCCTAAAAAGGATGGTACCAACTATTATGTAAATTATAAAGTCATCTCGGATGCTCCGAATGCAGAAGACTATGTTACTGCTAAAGCGACATTCAGTAATGGAAAGACAATAGCTGACGTCGTATTCAAAACCGAAAACGGTACCGAAATTAAACCTACCTGGTCCGGCAATGTGGCAACGCTTCCATTAAAAAGAACTTTGGATTTTGCCAAAGAATCAATACTGGCAACCGTAAAACCTCCCGTACAAAAAGACAGCGTTAAAGTAACTGCAAAATATGACATTGCGGGTGCACTGAATATGTGGCATGTAACCGGCAAAAAAGTAAACGTAACATTTGTAAGCGTAGATGGCTATAAAACACCTACCAAAGAAGAAGCTGAACCCATGCTAAACGCTATTTATGGTAAAGCAGGTATCACTTTTGAAGTAAATGTTATCAATCAAACCCTTAACTGGCCAACTAACCTTCAATGTGGTAACAGCGGTGTTTTTGAAACCTATACCGATGAACAAATCAAATTAATTGCAGACTTTCAATCCCATGTAGGATCAGATTACAAGAATGACACCTATTATTTGTTTTTCTCTACTATAAAACCAAGCCGATCTCTAGGTGGTTTTATGCCTTTAAAACGCCAGTTTGGATTTATATTTAATGGTACAAGCGCAACCGAAGAAGGTGGTGGTAACACTAATAAGACTATTGCACACGAGCTTGGACATGGTGTTTTTGGGTTGCAACATCCGTTCACAGAATACACTACCACCGTTACTACTGATTTATTAATGGATTACGGAACTGGTACAGCTTTTAGCCATAATGATTGGGAAATAATACACGCACCTGGGTTGCAGTTGTATCAGTTTACTCAGGGGAGTAGTGCGGGGGAATTAAAAGGAGGTTTTGCAATTGCTCCAGATTGGAGTTTTGTGAGTAATGGTGACGAATCTACAGTAGCAAACCTAAATTTAGCTTCAAAAGGCTTTTTGGGAGGCTTTATGTCCATTAAGAACGGTAAAAAAGTTATTTATAGATGGGAAAACAACAAATATATTGGTGATAATAATATTCCACTAGAAAATCAAAAATCAATTCTGACATTAAATAAAAGTATCATATGGTTATTTTTTGATAATGACAAACCTATAAATAGCAACAAATATTTACGAACTGTTTATAATAAAGAACTACAAAATGTACTTGGAACTAAATTACCTAAAAATTTAAGTGCATTTATAGATAAATATGCCACAATTTCGAACTATAAGCAAACTGATGAAAAAAGAGACACCTATTGGGGGTATATTGCTTGTAGTAATTGTAACAGTGATGGAACAAAACAAAATATTGTTGATGTAACCAATCAAAATGTTCAAATTATAAGAGATTGTGGAACTGATGCATATATACAAAAATCATTATTTACTTACAACAATGATATAGCAACATGGGGCGAGGTGAATGTACAATTCCTCAATCATAATTTAAATGAAAACAAGAAAAATAAATTTGGTGATAATCTAAATTCTATAAATTTAGGCGGTTTAAAATATATAAATTCTTCTCAGCAATATAATGGCAATCCAATATTTGAGCCGAAATATATTGATGAATTAAATAATAAATTAGCTTATTTAGAGGTTAGTTCAGGAGTTCAGCTGCATATTAATTTTATAGAAACAACTTGTACTTTTACTCAAAAAGAAGGTGATAAATTTGCAAAAGATATTTTTGAAAATAGTCTAATTTCAAAAACTAAAGGAGTTTATGCATTAATAGTAAGAAACTTAAATGCACAAAATGTTTTAGAATGGAAAACCTATTTTGCATATGGTTCAGACATAAGTGAAGCGATAAAAACCAATGCAAACAATTTATTGACGATAAATGGAGACAACAAATTTAAATCTTTTGGGCAATCGTTAATTGAATTCTATAAAATTGTTCCAAAAAAACAAATCCAATATATTTATGAGATAGAACTGGCTACAGATGCTGAAAAAAATAATCCTCAAGAGTTTGAGTATAAGTTTTTAACAAAAAATATAAATGGAAAGGTTATTACGATTGATAATCAAATTGGCAATGCAATAAAAGCTAAATTTTATTTCAAAGACACAGAAACTAATATTACTAAAGAACTAAATGAAACAAAAAACATAAAAGAGCTTAAAGAAGAATTTGTTTCAGAACAAGGACTAAATTTAGCCTTGGTTTATGCGGAAACATTTGCGGGTTGGAAGCTTCATTATAAAGATATAGACGTAAATAATCCTGCAGGAGAAATAAGGATGAAAATTGTTATTTTGGATTGTAAATTTACTCTAAATCAATCTTGTACAGGAGAGGTTATTGACAAAGCCTTTTTAGTCGCAGGAATTGCTACTGCACCTTTTGGTAATGTGGCTATTGTTATAGATGGTCTAGCTGTAGTCTACTATGCTTCAACAGGTCAATCTGATATGGCAATAATGTACGTAGCTGGCTACTTAATTGGCCCTATCTTGGGAGAAACATTTAATAAAATTGCCATAATATCTCAAAAAAGTGCTCGATTTACCACAAACTTTTATTTAAGCAGTAAGCTGTCATTACAAATAGCCAAAGGTTTAGACGAAGTAGCTATAAAAAATTTAATTAATTTAGAAATTAAGAATAGCTCAACCGCTATTGAATATTTGTTACCAAAAGCTGCATCAGAAGCTGATGTTTTTATTAAAGCGACAGATAATGAAATAATTATTGGATATGCAAAAAATGTAGTTGGGAAAACAAATCCTGAATTGACAATCATTAATTACGAAACTGGAATAAATCAGTTTACAGGTAAAATAGCTACTGCTACAGAAGAAGAGTTAGAATTAATTTACCAAAGAATTGCTAAAAATAAAGATGTAATTGTTCCCGTAAATTTCTTTAAAAATGCAAATGCTTTAGGTGAAACTTATGACGCATATAATAAACTAAGTAAATCACTTCGAGGAGAAATCTTCAATCATTATAAACAGCAAAACTGGAGTAAAATTGAAGATATTTTCAAGGAATACAAACTTAATGAGGGTTGGCCACCTGCCAATGGTGGATATAATACTGTAGAAAATAGATCTATTTTAAAAGGGCAAAAGTTTGATCGTTATCAAGAAAACTGGTTTGGTGCAACTCCTGATGGAAAACCAATAGTTGGAGGAAGCTATGTGGCGCCTATAAAGGAAAGCCCTTACAGCTATGCACAAAGAGCACTGCGCGTAACCGAAAATAAAAATGCATTATACTATGAAATAGAAGTATTAAAAGATTTGCCAATAACAGGAACAACTGCTGATGTTATACCTTGGTTTGGTCAAGTGGGCAATGGTAAACAAACTTTACTTAAATTTGACACGAAATACAAAAACTTACAATCTCTTATAGATGATGGTTACATAAAAATAAATGTGAAATCTTCTCCAAATAAATTATATAATGGTTATGCGGGAAAGGTTTTAGAGAAAAATATTGTTACTGGAGTAATAAGGTCCACTTGGAATGGTTATGAAAATATTTATAAAGCTACTGAAGATGAAATTTTAGAAGCAATAAATCGAATAAAAAATCATCGAACTACAACTGGGAATTTAACCGGTGGAAATTATGGTTATTTAGAAGGTAGTGTGGGGGCTATTTCAAGCAATAGCGAAATGTGGCGAAGTGTTTCCACTAATGATGCACTAAATGAAATACACATTTTTGATGCAATTGAAGCTCAAGGATCATCAGGCACTTGGTTGAGAATAACTGATTCCGAATATAGAATGTTAAATAAATTAGCGAGCGATTTAAAAGCAGTTAAAGGAGTTAGATATCCAACCGTTACAGGCGAATTAAAAATAGTTTCAGAAAATCCATATTGTGCTTCTTGCACAGGAATTATTCAACAATTTCATGATATGTATCCAAACATTAAATTAATACTTATAGATGGAGCAAAATAACAAAGAAACCATATTTAGGTTAATGGTAACATCAGTTGACACATTAAATCAACAAATTGAAAAATATAACAACTTTTTTAAAACTGATTTTGAAATTATTAAAATAATTGAAGATGAAGTGATGTTCTGTGATATTAGAGTAACGAAATTTCAAACATCTGATATTTTCAATTTAGGATTTACACTAGCTCGATTTGAGCAAAAGCTTCGGGAGGAAGGAAAAATAGATTGGTGAAATAAAAAAATCGACTAAAATAATCCATAAGAAAGATTTAAGAATAGAAGTTTTAGAAGTTTAAAAAAAACCTAGAACTTTTGATTAATCCAAAAGATAGCAGCGAATTGGTATTTCAAAAATTTATCTAAAAAAAAACAATATGATTATAAAGCAAAAACTTCATTTGGGAAAATCATCATTTTCTGGGATAGAAATTATGGATGGTGTTTCAGTAGAATTTTATTGTGCCAATGGAGGAGGTTTTAAACACGAAGTTTTTGTATCACCAAATTGCCCATATCTCAATGATTTAGTTACTGAAGGAAAAATTGATTTTGAATCATTATCAAAAAAAGGAGTTGCTACAATATCAATTTTCGAAAAGCAAACACCATTATTATTTCAATATCAATTTTTTAATTCAAAAGAATGTAATAATGATTATCTAATTATATTCCGTCTTGGCGAGTGGCAGAATGGTCGTTATATGTGCGAAATAAATGCAATACTTGAAATAGATTTGAATAAATTTAATCATTCTTAATCTAATGCAAAATAAAGGCAAAGTCTCACGACTTTGTCTTTATTTTAAAATGTTCTTAAAAAACATAAATATTAAAAAAGTCCCCCGCTCCGCAAAGTGTAGCTGCCCCCCGCTCTGCAAAGTCTCATGACTTTGCGTAGCTTTTTAAAGTTCATCAAAGACCATAAAAATATGCCAAATGTCTACCGCCTTTTCCCGTGACTAACTTTATTATTAAGTTTTTTTCAAATCATCACAAAAAAGCTCCATCAATGCACTGAATCCCCGCTCCGCAAAGTGTAGCTGCTCCGCAAAGTCTCACGACTTTGCGTTTTTCTTTAATCTTCTTGAAAACAAAAAACATCTCAAAAATCTCCCGACATTTCCCGTGAATGTCTTTACAATTATATGCGTTTCAAATCATCATAAAAAACTACAAAATAACAAACCTCAATTTTTGTAGTTTTTTCTATATTTGAATTATAGGATAAAAAACTTTCAAAATGATTCAAAATAACACAACGACCAAAGAAGGCTACGTCATAAGAGATCAAACTTTGCCACATTTTATAACGGCAACTGTTGTCGATTGGATCGATATTTTTACACGAAAAACATATAGAGACACGGTTATCGAGTGTTTAGATTATTGTATTGAGCACAAAGGAATGGTTCTTTACGGCTATGTTATTATGAGCAATCATATTCATTTAATAGTTCAATCCAGTGACGGTAAACTTTCGGATTTAATACGTGATTTCAAAAAATTCATAGCAACCAAAATCTTAGAAAAAATACAAATCGAACCCGAAAGTCGAAGAGAAACCTAACGAAGTGGTTCGGCATAGCCAATGGATGTTGGATCGATTTAAATTGGCAACCGAAAGCCATTCTAGAAACAAAAACTATCAGTTTTGGCAATATGGCAACCATCCAGAAGAAATCTACACCAACAAGTTTATGTGGTCAAAGTTGGATTATATTCATCTAAATCCTGTACGTGCAGGAATTGTTGAGAAAGCATCACAATACATTTACTCAAGTGCCAGTAATTATGTAGACGACACAGGACTTCTTAAAATAGAAAAAGCAGACAATCCCATTGTTGACGTTTTGAATTTCAATTCTTTTACCAAATACAATTTGTATTAATTTTATTGTTCATTTTTAAAATTCCTAAAATACTTTGGATTCATCATATGTTCACGGAAAAAGTCGGGAGACTTTTATTAGATTTACATTTTACAAGAACATTTAAAAAAAGTTCGAAGTCGGGAGACTTCGCAGAGCGGAATCCATCTGAAGGTTTGACATCTGAAGGTTATAAAATTATGTTTACTAGTAATAATGAAAAGATAACAAGTTTCTGGTTTGATTAAAAATGTATTTATGAATTGGATAATAACTAAAGACTCATCTTCTCCTAATAAATTAAGAATTAATTTTGATCCTATCAATAGTACATTAAGTATGTTTTTTTCTAGCTTAAAAACGATAGCTTTTCCTGAATATATAGTCCAAACTATTAGTTCAACAGGAGGATTTGGAATAGAGAATACTAGCATTTTGTTCTATAACCAAATGGATTGGGAAGATAAAGAAAATCTTAATATTGAAATCGGCGATATATATATTTATGTATATGATGGAATAGCAAATGAAACAATATTAAAAGAACATAAATTTGATAAAATTCTCTACGATTTTTCACTAAAAATCATTGAGATAAATGTTGATAATAATTCTCTTCCAAAAAATTGGCTAATAAAAATGGATGAATCATTAAAGAACTTAAAAAATAAAATATCAAATGATATGAAATCATTAGAAAAAAATAAAGAAAACACTTTATATACCTTTTTCGATGGCTTAAAATCACATCACGTTATCAATCAATACGATGATTGGCTAAGTTCTACTGACTATTCAATTTGGAGTAACTCATATGTAGAAATTCTAAATAAAAGAATTTACATTATAAAAGAAAATGTGAAAGTACTATCTACTTTTCGATATTTTGATAAAGAAGGACTTGAGTTGATATCAAAAAAATATGATCTAAAAATAAAGGAAGAAAATGGAGTTTCTTATGCCTACACCGATAATCATAGTACAAGACAGTTAGAAATTTCCGAAAATGACAAATTAATCGTCATCTATTGTTTAGAAGGAGGTAATATGCCAGAAAGTATTTTTATTTATGGAGTTTTTGAAAAATAGATAATTACAACTACTCAAAGTATAGCTACTCCCGATCGCGCGGATATATCTCTACATACGATCGCGCATTTGCAATCCGTGCCCACAAAGTATATCGACAATCTAAAAGAATTACTGATGGTGATACTTTGATTATATAGATTTTATTGAATTAGGTAAACCATTAAATTATTATGAAAAAAATTATTAAACCAGAGGATTTCCCTATTGAAATAAATAGAGAAAATATTGAGATATTGGCTATGATGAAGTTAAATTATCCCCCACCAATTAAATATCCTCCCCCGGTTGAATATAACATTTTGTTACAGTTAGATCTTTTATCTTTCGATGACCAAATTAAGATTTCTGAAAAAATACGTGAAATTCAAAAAAAGAAGAAAAAAAACGTTGGAATTCATTAACAAAAGAAGAGCAGGAAGAAGAAAAAAGGAAAATAGAAGCCAGCTTAAATGAAGGTCCAGAGGTATTCAGAGGTAATATTTTACAACAAGAATGGGACTCTATAGATTTAGCAAGAATTGAAAAAGAAAAGAAGGATAAAGATAGGCAAGATAAAAGTTTAGAATAGCCCCCCGCTCCGCAAAGTCTCCTGACTTTGCGTTTTTTTTAAAGCTCTTGAAAACCATAAATAAGATAAAAAATCTCCCGCCTTCCCCCTAAATGCCTTTAGATTTATGAATGTTTCAAATCATTATAAAAAACTTTTATCAATGCACCAAATCCCTGCCCCAGATAGCAGCGACAGCCCCGATAATTAGAGCACTATTTTTTTACTAGCCAATACAGAGCGACCAGAGGAAGCTCCTGGAGTGGCTAGTAAAAAAAGGGTTCTAATGGAGGGCTATAGCGGATAGCTGGTAAAGAAAAATAAATTTCCATTTACAAACCATGGATTTTCATCAGGTAATAAAGGAAGATTAGGTGCACCAGAATGGTTGTTGGATGGATACAATAATTATTTTGAGGATGGAGCCGAATTATGGGAGGTATATAATAATGGTTCTGAAATCTTAAGAGGTATTTATAGTAAAGATTTAAATAAATTTGTTAGTAAATAATTTATGAATATGGAAATTAGAAATGATTGCTACGCTAAATATAGAGGAGGGGAATATAGGTTTTTTGAAAAAGATAATAGTTATAGATTACAGGCAAGCATAAGCCAAAATTTATTAAACCTAGGATTTAAAAAATATACTCAAAAAGAACTTAAAGAAAAGATATATATAGATCTTGACATTAATGAAATTGTTTCGGCTTATCAAGTTTCGACTTATTGCAAATATAAAGGGTTTGTTTTTTTTATAGAGAATTCTTTTGAAGACATTTTTACGTTATTACCGCTAAAAGAAGCTCAAGAGCATTTTAGAGATTTTCCGCATCACGGATATGATCCCAGTTATGAAGCTAAAGAAAATGAAATGGAAGAAATATGGGAAGAACGTAAACCTATTGAGGGATTTGCTTTTGATGTTGAGCCAATTTTTTTTATTAAAAAGAAAGAGACATAATACCCTGATCGCCCCGCTCCACGAAGTGTATATCTCTAAAAGCTACGAAAAGTCTCATGACTTTGCGTAGCTTTTTAAAGTTCATCAAAAACCATAAAAATATGCCAAATGTCTCCCGCCTTTTCCCGTGACTAACTTTATTATTAAGTTTTTTTCAAATCATCACAAAAAAGCTTCATCAACACACTCAATCCCTGCCCCAGATAGCAACGATAGCCCCGAGAATTGGAACACTATTTTTTACAGCTACTACAGAGCGACCAGCGGAAGCTCCTGGAGTTGCTAGTAAAAAAAGCGTTCTAATGGAGGGCTATAGCGGATAGCTGGATTAGGCACATTAGCATACTTTTTAGTAATAATGCAAAACCAAAACGGTATCACTAATTTTATTGATAATTAATTTAATAAACTTAGCTAAAAAAACTACTTTTGATTCCTTTATAAAATGAGTGAAAATGATTCTAAAGAAGTCCCTGCTATTCCCAACTATATATCTTCTACTTTTTGCTGTCATTGGGTATTCCCAAAAAAGAGAGATGCACCCCAAAAACGAATTTAGAGCCGTTTGGATCGCCACTGTTGTCAATATCGACTGGCCAAAAAGCAGTATGGATTCGGTTGAGAAACAAAAGGCTGATTTTATCGACATTTTGGATACGTATCAAAAACTCAATTACAATGCAGTAATTGTCCAAATTCGTTCTGTGGGTGATGCGCTGTATCCAACAATTTTGGCACCTTGGTCCCGTTACCTGACTGGAAGAGAAGGAAAAGCACCTACTCCAAATTATGACGTACTCGAATGGATGATTTCTGAAGCCCATGCCCGTGGTTTCGAATTTCACGCTTGGCTCAATCCCTATCGCGCCACTTTCGACTTGAAAACCGAAACCTTAAGTCCAACCCACGATTATTACAAACATCCCGAATGGATGATTGAATATGGTGGCAAATACTATTACAACCCTGCCCTACCCGAAGTGCAGCAACACCTAACATCGATTGTTGAAGAAGTGGTGATAAAATACGACATTGACGCCATACACTTTGATGATTATTTTTATCCTTACAAAATAAAAGGAATCGAATTTAATGACGCTGCTTCCTATCAAAAATTTGGAAACGGACTTTCCCTTGCGGATTGGAGACGTTCCAATGTGACTACTTTTGTCAAAAATATTTCTTCCAGCATCAAAAAACTAAAGCCATGGGTACAATTTGGTATTAGCCCGTTTGGGGTTTGGCGCAACAAATCGGTTGACCCAAAAGGTTCCGATACATCTTCAGGACAAACCAATTATGACGACCTATACGCAGATCCTGTTGATTGGATGAACAACAACTGGATTGATTATATCGTACCGCAATTGTACTGGAGCATTGACCATAAAACGGCTTCGTATGCCAAATTAATGAAATGGTGGTCTGAAAATGTGCCAAGCAACACCGCATTGTATGTCGGGAACAGCACCTACAAAATCAAAGCCGATTCTGATAAACACTGGAATAATAAATTCGAAATTCCGAATCAAATTGACCTTACCCGCTCCTATCCAAATGTACAAGGAAATGGCTTTTTTAGTGCCAAATGGTTTATGAACAAAAATATGGATGTGGTCAAAGTACTTCAAGAGTATGAATACAAATATCCAGCGTTACCATTGCCGGTTCCTAATTTCAAAAAGGCAATCACAGAAACACTCGCTATCAATTCCATCACAAAGGACACAGCCAATTATTATATCTCTTTTCAGAAACCAAAATTGCTGTCAAAAGTTAGATATATAGTGGTGTACGGTGCCAAAGATGCTTCTAAAATAAACATAAATGATGCGTCACAAATTCTGGATAAAATTGCTGTCACAGAAGAAAATGAAGGCTTCAGCATCGAAGTGCCCGATTATAAAATGATTGGCAAAACGGCCTTTGCTTTTACTTTCGTGGATTATTATGCCAACGAAAGTCCTGAGACCATAATCGATTTACAAGTTGAAACGCAAACTAAATAAAAGTTTAAAATGGTTCAACTTATAACTGGTTAAAACAATTAAACTTTTAAACAATTAAACCTTTAAACGATTCAAACGATTAAACAATATAAAAAATAATGAAAGACAACAAGCCCTGGTATTGGATTCCGTTTTTAAATTTTTCATCGGGTTTTCCGTATGCGATTATTATTTCGGTTTCGGTTATTATGTATAAAGACTTGGGTGTTGACAACCAAGACATTGGTTTTTACACCAGTTTACTCTACTTACCTTGGGTCATCAAACCAATCTGGAGTCCGTTTATTGATTTGTATGCCACCAAAAGAAAATGGTTTTTGGCGATGCAATTATTGATTGCAATTACCTTTCTGATAGTGGGTATTACAATCTCTTTTAATCATTTTTTCATATTGAGTTTGGCGCTGTTTTGGGTTGGGGCATTTGCTTCGGCATCCAATGATGTGGCAAGCGATGGCTATTATATGTTGGCATTGGCCAAAGAACAACAGGCTTTTTTCTTAGGGATCCGAAGTACATTTTATAGACTTTCGATGCTTACGGGAAATGGACTAATTGTAATTCTTGCAGGCTTTTTGGAAAATAAATTTGGAGACAATACCAAAGCGTGGTCATATACCATGATTTTTGTCGCCTTGATTGCTATTTCCCTTACCATTTACAACTTTTTCTCCACTCCCAAAGTAGAAGAAATCGCCGAAACCGATGCAAGTCAAAAAACAAGTTTCAGCGAAGTCTTTACCTCTTTCTTTCAAAAGAAACAAATTGGAATTGCACTTGCTTTTATTTTACTTTTCAGATTGGGTGAATCCCAATTATTAAAAATGCTGACTCCTTTTTTAATCGATGGCAAAACAAAAGGAGGCATGGGATTAGCCACTGAAGATGTGGGAATCATTTATGGAACTTTTGGAGTAATTGCCCTTGTAATTGGAGGAATTCTGGGTGGTATCGTTATTTCCAAAGAAGGGCTGCGCAAATGGATGTTACGAATGTTCCTTGCTATGCACTTGCCTATAATTGGTTTTGTGCTCTTGGCTTATTTTCATCCAACATCGGTTTATTATATTTATGCCGCTGTTATTGCTGAGCAATTTGGATACGGTTTTGGTTTTGCGGCCTTTATGATGTACTTAATTTACATAGCCGATGGTGAATCCAAAACTTCGCACTACGCTATTGCCACTGGCTTTATGGCATTGGGCATGATGCTTCCTGGTATGGCGAGTGGTTTTATACAAGAGTATTTAGGTTATGGCAATTTCTTCATCTGGGTATTTTGCGCCACCATCCCGGGATTGATTTTATCCCAATACCTGGATTATCCGGATGAGTATGGTAAGAAAGTAGAAGAGAAATAAGCACATTTTTTTCAGAAAACATATAAATCAATAAGTTTATTTAAAATAATGATTATCAAATACTTAACTTTAGTAATTATACAAATTTCAACTTATATGTCGTATATGGTTAAACTAAATATCATATTCATTTTAAAATGACACTAGAACAAAAAATAGGACAATTCTTTTTTCCTGCCGTTTTCATCAACGACACGGAAGAGAATATTCAGGAAACGGAACGGTTAATCAAGGAACATAACATTGGTGGATTGACGTTTTTTCATAGCAGAGCCAGTGCGGCTACCAACTATGAGAGCAAGAAAAAAGTAGAATTCAATGACGATAGCTATCAACGTTTGAAAGACCTGATTGTACGTTATCAAAAATGTGCCACCACTCCCCTATTGATGAGTATTGATGCCGAATGGGGCTTGGCCATGCGCGTAGAAAAAACACCTCAATACCCTTATGCCATAACTCTTGGCGCATTGCCCGAAAGGAAAATCGACTTGGTGTACCAAGTGGGAAAACAAATTGCATTAGACTTAAAATCGGCTGGAATCCATTATAATTTGGCACCGTTGGCCGATATTAATAACAACCCTGACAATCCTGTGATTGGATACCGTTCTTTTGGTTCCAACAAAGAAAAAGTGGCTCAATATGCTTTGGAATACCTCCGCGGAATGTCAGATGTTGGAATTCTAGGGTGTTTAAAACACTTCCCGGGTCACGGTAATACCAATGTCGATTCCCATTTGGGATTACCTGTTTTACAGGAAAACCTGGAGCAATTACTCGAAAATGAATTGGTTCCTTTCATAAAAGGAATTGAAAACCAGGTTGATTCAATCATGATAGGTCACCTAGCCGTTCCCGCTTTGAACGACGGAAAGGAAACCTCTGCCACTTTATCCAAAAACATTATCGAGTCGCTTTTGCGCGAACGATTGGGCTATGATGGTCTGGTTATTTCAGATGCTTTGAATATGCATAGTGTTTCCAAACTATATGATGTTAAAGGCCAACTGGAATGGGAAGCTTTCAACGCAGGAAACGACGTCCTTTGTTTTGCCGAAAATGTAGCCGAAGGGATTCAGGAAATATTAAAAAGTGCAAGTCCGGAGCGAATCGAAGCGAGTTTGAACCGCATTATGAAATGCAAACAAAAAGCGGGTCTTTTCGAAGAAAATCCAAGTCCTGCTGCCGATTTTGACTTTAAAATCACTTCCGAACTGAATCGAAAAATAGCCGATTATTGCATTACCGACCTCAAGGACAACAACAGTTCTGTGGTTCTTTTTGATGCAAAAAACAGGGAACGTCTCGCTAAATTGAGTGTTTACAAACCTATCGATAATCCATTTTTTAAAACCTTAGGTCCCATCTTGCCATCCCCTGAATATGCGATTGAAAATGCCAATGACTTAATTGACACAACACTCATAGAAGATCTAAAACCATTTGACACCATACTTATTTCTTTGTTTGTTCCCAAAGCCAAACCCTTGAATAAATTCAATCTGGAAGATTCAGTTTTGGAATTTTTAGGACAATTGTTTCAAACCAAAAAATGCATTCTTTATGTTTTTGGAAACCCATATGCTTTACAAGTAATCCCAAATTTGCAACACACCAACGGAATTGTGGAGATGTACCAAGATTTTGTGGAATTTCAGGAAAGTGCAGCCGAACAATTATTGGAAGACAAAAAAGGAAAAGGAAGTTTACCGGTTTCAATCACAGGTATTTAACAACTCTTAATAACCAAACACTATCACTAAATAAATATTAATAATCAAAATTTATTTAAAACACCTTTTTATATCTATTATATTTGCGGCATAAAATAACTTTAAAACTAAAAAAATGTCATTAGTAGGTAAAAAATTCCCAAGTATTGCAGTAGACGCTATTTCAGAAATGGGTGATAATTTAAAAATCAACATTTTCGAGGAAGCTACAAAAAACAACAAAAAAGTACTTTTGTTTTGGTACCCAAAAGATTTCACTTTTGTATGTCCAACAGAATTACACGCTTTCCAAGCGGCGCTACCGGAATTTGAAAAAAGAAACACAATCGTAATTGGAGCTTCTTGTGATACTAACGAAGTACACTTTGCTTGGTTAAATACTCCAAAAAACAACGGTGGAATTGAAGGTGTAACTTACCCAATTCTTGCAGATACAAACAGAAACTTAGCTAACATTTTAGGAATTCTTGACATCGAATCTACTAGCTACAGCGAAGATACAGATTCAGTTATTATCGAAGGATCAAACGTAACTTACAGAGCTACTTACTTAATTGACGAGACTGGAAAAATCTTCCACGAAAGCGTTAATGATATGCCTTTAGGACGTAACGTAAACGAATATTTACGTATGGTTGATGCTTATACTCACATTCAAGTAAAAGGTGAAGTTTGTCCTGCAAACTGGGAAGCTGGTAAAGAAGCAATGAATGCTGACAGAAAAAGTACTGCTGAATACCTAAGCCTTAACTAATTTAAAAAAGACACTAAGCTACTAAGTCGCTAAGATTCTGAGTTTTTTTTGAACTTAGGAACTTAGAGACTTAGAATCTTAGCAACTTAAAATAAAAATCTATGTTAATCGAATTAAACGAAGATACGTTAGGGGCTTTAATAGCACAAAACGAAAAAGTGGTGGTTCAATATTCAGCCTCATGGTGTGGAAATTGCAGAATCATGAAACCAAAATTCAAAAAATTGGCTTCAGAAAATGATGGAATTTCATTTGTTTTGGTTGATGCCGAGAATTCTCCAGAATCCAGAAAACTAGCCAACGTAAGCAACTTGCCTACTTTCGCCACTTTCGTAAATGGAAAATTGGTAAACGAAACCCAAACCAACAAACAAGAAGTTTTAATCGAATTGATTAATGAAATTGTTTAAATCAATTATTGGAATTTTAGACCGTTAGATTTTTGAATCTTTTATCTAAAAATCCAGCAATCTAAAAATCTAAAAATGAAGTTACCCGTAATAAAACACCTGACCCAGTTCATCGAGGAAAACGATCAGGATTACATCATTGAAACCATCGAAGTATTGGAAGCCATGACCGAAATTCCATCATTGAAAGATGAAGAATTGGATGTCATCGGAGAATTGATTTCAAACATGTATGGCGCCATTGAAGTCCACAAAATGGTACAACAAGGCACCGACAAAAAAGAAGCCCTAAACACTTTCATGAAAAGAGTTCTCGGGTCAATCGATAAATAAAATCGTTTCTTAAGTTGATACAAACGCATTCCGTAATGGGCTGCGTTTTTTTTGTTTAAAACACATTTAGAATAAAAAATTGCCGCAAACTTTCATTAACAACATCAAACTTCATCCAAAGATTTTCTTCCTCCTAATCGTATGTTTTTAAAATGACTTGGCGAAAGCCCTGTGACTTTCTTAAATTGATTACTCAAGTGGGCAACACTGGAATAATTCAACTGGAAAGCAATTTCACCCAAAGACAATTCTTTATAAGCCAATAATTCTTTTACTCTTTCGATTTTCTGGGCGATAAAGTATTTCTCAATAGTTGTTCCTTCAATTTCGGAGAAAAGATTGGAAAGATAAAAATAGTCGTGATACACGTTTTGCACCAAGTAATCCGATAAAGTTATTTTTAAGTCATTGTTTTGCTCATGGATCAATTCAATGATTAAGGATTTTATTTTTTCAATATATCGGCTTTTTTTATCATCGATTAATTCAAAACCCAATTCTTTGAGTACAAGATCCAATCGTTCTTTTTCTGAGGCATCCAAATCTTTTTCAATGGTTACTTCTCCCAATTCAATATTGAGTGGAGTTATGCCGAGTTTTTCCAATTCTGCTTTGACAACCATTTTGCAACGGTTGCAAACCATATTTTTGATATAAAGAATCATTATTGTTGAAGTTTATAATACAAAGATACTTCAAAAGGGATGTTCATTTTTCCGAAGTCATTAACTAATAATACAGCCTAAAATCCAACAACTTACATAGAGCATAGTGCTTTTGATATAATTTTTCCACAATTTCCACTACATCATCATATTCTTGGCATAAACTAAAGAAAGCCTTGTCTATCGTACTGCAACTAGCTATTTTATTATATTTCGCACCATAACCCGAAACAGCGTATGCTCCCGTAATATCTAAGAAGTATTGTGCTTCTTCTGCGTCTAAGTCCAATATTTTTGCATTGGCAAAATGGATGATTTTGCCTTTCATTTTGCCTTCAAAAATTTCGGCTATTTCTTCTATACTGTAGTAATAATTATTAAGGCAAATGCTGTTTTCCTTTCCAGGCATTACCAAATATATGATTTCGTAATCGGTAAAATTATGGTCATGATAAAGTAATGCATTCAAACTGTCTTCTAATCCTTCAATGGTGTCACAGGTTTTATAAATGCTTGCTATACCTTGTTCTATCGCTAACTGTTCCAGATTTTTAACCACTTCGGTAGTGGTACGTATCTCTACATCGGGAACAGCTTCGAGGCAGAAAATGAATTGGTCGCGATCCATGAAATTATGTTTTTTTCAGTTGCTATTAGTTCATGCTTGGTGCTTCTGGTATTTTAATTTTAATCTTGGTTTTCTTTGCAATTAGCAAATATAACGCGAAACCGCCTAAAACCACCAATAATGCAATTTGAAGTTCACCCCAGGTCGTGTTATCCCTGTGAATGGAATTGGAGCTTTCCATTTTGGATTTAGCCTCATTAATCTGGATTTGAGACAACAATTTCAACGTTTTCAGCGCTTGATTACTGGATTCGGTTACTTGGTCCCAGTTATTGTTTCGCGACTGAACTTCAATAGCAGAGCAAGAAGCCAAGAAGGACACAAAGGATGCTTTTTCTTTGGAAGTCAAAAATGTATTTAGATATAATTTATCAATTTTATGAATGCGTTGCATGGCAGACGCGATAGCAGCATTTTTTTCCAAGTCATTAAGTTCAATTTGTAAAGCTTTTGCCTTTATGGAATAAAGTTCATTGTCATACTGAAAGATATAGTGAGCAACAACCAATCGGTCATTATAGATTGCATTGATATTTTCGTTTGCTTTTTGGGAGTTTTGCAGTCTGATAAAATTGCTAATTAATATAATAACCATAACAATCAGCAAAACAATTGCAGCTTTGGTTTTATTGCTGGATTTTTTTAAATCATTCATATCCCTTTTTTTTAGTATGCAATATAAACCATTGGCTTGAATTTAATACAGTAACGAAAATGATTTCTGAAAAGTATTGCGTCCATAAAAAAACTATCTACATGACAAAATTCAAAAAAGGGCTTGACTTTTTAAATGTCAAACCCTTTTTCTAACTAACAAACTTATAAAATAATGCTCTTTTTTATTTATTCAACATTATTCTTTTTCTTTAAAGTAATTTGCTCCCCACAAACTGTATCTTTTTTTCTGTGTTTCAATTTTTGTCTGGAATTCAGACCAGTTTTTATTTTCTTTTGGAGACCACAAAACTTCGCTTAATGCACTCAAACGCGGAAAAATCATATATTCCACTTTGGCTGGATTTTGCATGTATTCTGTCCAAACATTTCCTTGGGCTCCCAAAACATACTTAGCTTCTTGTTCATTCAATTCCTTTGGAACTGGCTCATAACTGTAGATTTTTTCTAAGTCCGTAAAACCACCAATAGTAACTTCCTTTTCATTTTTGGTTTGCGAGTGATCTAAATAAACGTGACTTCCAGGAGTCATAATTACTTGATGTTTATCTCTTGCTGCTGTTATTCCGCCAGCTTCTCCTCTCCAACTCATTACAATTGCATTTGGTGCAAGTCCTCCTTCCAAAATCTCATCCCAGCCTATTAATGTTCTTCCTTTGCCATTAATATATTTTTCCATTCTTTGGATGAAATAACTTTGAAGTTCATGCTCGTCTTTCAATCCTTTTTCTTTTATCATCTTTTGACAAAACTCACTTCTTTTCCAGTCATCTTTAGGAGATTCGTCTCCGCCCACATGAATGTATTTTGAAGGGAATAATGTCACCACCTCATCGATAACATCTTCCAAAAAATTAAATGTATATTCAGTTGGAGCATACACATCCGTAAAAACACCCCATGTTTCCTGAACAATTTTAGTTTTTCCGTTTGCCAATTCTTGTTTGCTCTTATCCGAAATCATCTTATCTGAGAGTTGGGTTTTCTCTTCTGGAAAACAACTCAACTGTGGATATGCGGCAATGGCAGCGCTACTGTGTCCCGGCATTTCGATTTCTGGGATTACCGTAATAAAACGATCAGAAGCATACTTTACAATATCTTTAATTTCTTCCTGAGTGTAAAATCCTCCTTCTGGAGTATTATCACTTCCTGTACCTGGGTATCTCCCAATAATGGACCCATTTCTTTTGGAACCTATTTCAGTAAGTTTAGGATACTTTTTAATTTCAATTCTCCATCCCTGATCTTCGGTTAGATGCCAATGAAAATAATTCATTTTATGCAAAGCCAAATAATCGATGTATTTTTTAACAAAAGCAACTGGAAAAAAGTGACGCCCAACATCCAGCATAGCACCTCTATATACAAAACGAGGTTCGTCTTTCACATCTACAGACGCAATTGTAAGGCTATTACTTTTTTCAACAGGCAACAATTGAATCAATGTTTGCATTCCATAGAAAGTACCAATTGGCGAATTTCCATTAATTACAACACCTTTATCATCTGATTTTAGGCTATAGCCTTCACTTTGAAGTCCCTCGATGTGCTTACCACTTTTCAACTTAATGGAGTTTTTATCAGCTTTTTTAACTATCGGCAATTCAAAACCATAGTAATCCAATAAATATTTATTCAAGAAAGCCGCTGTGGATTTATCCTCTTTACTGGTTACAACCAAACTTGTTTTAGTGTTAATTACAAAATTCCCTGCGTTTCTGGTAACTTGTACTGGCTGGGGAATGATATTTACTTCCTGTGCAAACGACAATGCGCTGCATAAAAGAAGTGAAACGATAAATGATCTAACCATGATTATATTTTAATTTATTTATTACTATTGAATTTTTACTAATATTCCCATCTAACAAAGGCCTCCATAGCCGCGTACGTGGCAAGTCCCAGTTGTTGATAAAACATGGCGGTCTCTCTATTTCTGTCTTCGGCCCTTTGCCAGAATTCCCTAGCATCGGATCCTTGGAAAACCACACCATCTTTTTGGGATTGGTGCTTGAATATTCCCTGTCTTTTTTCCAATACCTGATCCGGGCTCATCGGCACGGCCATCTCGATCTCATCGATTCCCCATTCCTGCCAAGCGCCTCTGTATAGCCAAACCCAGCAATCTTTCATGAAATCTTTTGGTTTGAGGCGTCTGGTGGCTTCAAAAATGGCGTCCAAACACACTTTATGGGTACCGTGAGGATCCGCCAAATCACCGGCCGCATAGATTTGATGTGGTTTTATCTTTTCGATAAGCGCCATCGTCAACTGAATGTCTGCTTCTCCCAAAGGTTTTTTCTCGATGGTTCCCGTTTCATAGAAAGGAAGCTCCATAAAATGAATTTGTTCGTCTGGCAAACCTACAAAGTGAGCCGTTGCTCGGGCTTCTCCTTTTCTGATTAGCCCTTTCAAGTATCGAACTTCTGGAATGTCTATTTTACTGACTTTTTTGTTTTTAAGAAAGGCTTCCGCCTTTTTATAGATGTCCTCCGCTTCAGCACTTTGTATTGCAAATTTTTCATTGTAATCACAAACAAAACGTGCAAATCGCAAGGCTTCATCATCGGCAACGGCAATATTTCCAGAGGTTTGATAAGCTACATGTACTTCATGTCCCTGCTGCTGCAGCCTCATGAAAGTACCTCCCATACTGATAATGTCATCATCTGGATGCGGACTGAAAATCAGCACTCTTTTTTTTGAAGGTTCTGCTCTTTCGGGTCTGTTGGAGTCATCTGCGTTGGGTTTCCCTCCAGGCCATCCGGTAATCGTATTTTGTAATTTATTGAATATCTTAATGTTAATATCGTAAGCCGGACCTGAATCGGCCAATAAATCGCTCATTCCATTTTCGATATAATCCGCATCGGTAAGCATTAAAATTGGTTTTTTCAAATGAAGCGCCAATCCTAAAACTGCTTTTCGAATCAATTTGTCGGTCCACACAATTTTTTCCACCAACCAAGGAGTGTTGATTCTGGTCAGTTTTGAGGAAGCCTCTTTGTCCAAAACAAAAAGGGCATTTTTGTGCTCCTGCAAAAAGGAAGCCGGTATTTGATTGGTCACTGTACCTTCTACAGAGGCTTTTATGATGTTCGATTTTCCTTCTCCCCAAGCCATCAGAATAACCTGTTTGGCTTCCATTATTTTTTTAACACCTAATGTGATTGCTGTTCTTGGAGTATTGCTTAACCCTTTGAAATCGCCACTTGCTGCCACTCTTGTAATATGATCTAAAGCTACCAATCTTGTTTTGGAATTCTGCAAAGATCCCGATTCATTGAATCCAATATGGCCGTTACCACCAATTCCGAGAATCTGCAAATCAATACCTCCCAAAGCCTCTATTTTGGCTTCATAATTGGCGCAATAATCCGCGATTTCTTCTTTTGACAAAGTTCCGTCGGGAATATGGACGTTTTCAGGTAAAATATCAACCTGGTTAAACAGCAATTCTTTCATAAATCGCACATAGCTGTTTATGGAATCCGGTTCCATTGGATAATATTCATCCAAATTGAATGAAATTACGTTTTTGAAACTCAAGCCTTCTTCTTTGTGCAAACGCACCAATTCAGCGTACAACCCTTTTGGGGAAGAACCCGTTGCCAGTCCCAATATGCAAGATTCATTGCTTTCCTGTTTTAGCTGGATAAGATTTGCTATTTCTTTTGCGACAGCCACCGAAGCCGAAGTTGAGTTATCAAAAACTACGGTGTTGATGTTCTCAAATCTTTTTTCAAATCCTGTTGACTTATCTATATTGCTCTTTAACATTTTTTGATTTATTATGTTACTGTTTTTTATTTATAAATTATAAAATTCTATTGCATTTCCTCCCCAGAATTTATCTTGTTGTTCCGTTGAAAATTTCGAAAAATAATGCACTAAAATACCACAAGATTGCTCATAGGATGCCGCAAGTAAACTTACTGGCCAATCACTACCAAAAAGCAAACGATTCATTACAAAAGCTTCTGTAACGACATCCAGACAATAGGTAAAATCCGATTCTTTCCAGTTGTTCCAATCGGCTTCGGTAACCAAACCGGATACCTTACAAAACACATTCGGACAATTAGCAATTTCACGAATTCCTTTTTCCCAAAGAGAAAAATCAAATTGCTTAAAATCTGGTTTTGCCAAATGGTCTATTACAAAAGACTGTTGTGGAAATCGTTTTACCAATTCAACAGCATAAGGCAAATGCTTGGGAAAAATCAATAAATCATAGGTTAAATTATATTGTGCCAATTTTGATATTCCCGCACAAAAATCATCTCTTAACAAAAAATCATCTTCGGGTTCTGCCTGCACTATATGACGAAAACCTTTCAGCTTTTTGTATTGTGAAAAATATTGTAATCGATCTTCTAAATTTTTAGATCTAAGATCAATCCATCCCACAACTCCTTTGATCCAATCATTTGCGGAGGCCAATTCCAACAGAAAATGAGTTTCTTCTTCACTTTGATCTGCCTGAACAGCCACACAGCCATCGATACTATTCTCTTTTAGTAATGAATGCAAATCTGGGGGGAAAAAATCCCGTTGAAGTATCTTCATATCGTCATTAATCCAAGAATCTTTTACTGGATGAAATTTCCAAAAATGCTGATGACTGTCAATTTTCATAAATAACTACAATTATATTTTAATGAATATGAAATGCGTCTACTATAATTTCCAATACAAGAATGTATTTTTACAACCGTAATTTATTTACTGTAAGCTACAGCCAATTGTTTACTTGACCCTAATCCTTCCATTCCTAATTCAATCACATCTCCTGCTTTGATGTAAATAGGCTCTGGTTTAATTCCCAAACCAACTCCTGGAGGAGTTCCCGTACTGATTACATCGCCTGGAAGCAAAGTCATAAACTGGCTTAAATAATGTACTAAAAAAGGAATTTTAAAAACCAAATTAGATGTATTACTGCTTTGGAATATTTTTCCATTAACCGTTAACCACATTCGTAAATTGTTGACATCTGCAATTTCATCTTGTGTTGCCAAAAAGGGTCCAAGTGGAGCAAATGTGTCACATCCTTTTCCTTTGGCCCATTGTCCGCCACGTTCTATTTGAAAAGCTCTTTCACTGTAATCATTATGCAAACAGTATCCAGCCACATAATCCAAAGCATCGGCTTCTTCCACATAGCTCGCTTTTTTACTTACCACAAAAGCCAATTCGATTTCCCAATCTGTTTTTTCGCTGTTTTTTGGTATAATAACATCATCGTTTGGACCACACAAAGCAGTAGTTGATTTAAAGAAAATTATCGGTTCTTCCGGAATTGGAGCATTGGTTTCAAGGCAATGGTCCACATAGTTTAACCCGATACATATAATTTTTGAAGGTCTGGCTACCGGAGATCCCAATCGAACGGCTGCATCTACTTCCGGTAAAACAGGATTGCTTTCCAACGCTTTCTTTAATTTTTCCAATCCATCATTTTCAAAAAATGCTTCATTGTAATCAGTTACAATTGATGAAACATCAAATCTTTTTTCACCGATTAAAATACCTGGTTTTTCCTTTCCGACTTCTCCAAAACGTATTAGTTTCATTTTCTTGCTATTATTATATTATACTTAGTTGTTGCCTATATTATACTGTAAATCAATCACTCTTTATACGCCCTTTCAATCAAGAAGCTTTATTTTGAAAGCTATAAATTTTAGTAAATCGTTTTAGAAAATTATTTAAAATTTACTCTCTCTTTTCCTATTTATTTCCATCATTATTGAGGCTAAAAAATAATTCCTAAAATTACATGGATATTGGCATAAAAACAATTCGATTCAATCAAAACTACTGGCAGAATCTATTTTACCTCAACCTATTCTTGTAATCTATCTTATATTTATGTGGTCAAATTCAAAACAATTAATACCGCATATTTTTTACTAAAATTATACTACTTTGAAACTCTAAAGATATAATGACTAAATTATATTTACTAACTCAATATTATCTTTATTTAATTCTTATTTATCCACAATTCTAAAAATAAGTCTTTCCGGACTATTATAACTTAATCCACAAGACTAACCTATTGACTTACATTTATTTTTATTCAACAACATAAACCGTTGCACTTCTTGCTCCGTGTGCACCAATCACTAGTGACTGTTCAATATCGGCTGTTTTAGAAGGTCCAGCTATAAATACCCCAAAACCTTCTCGCGCTACCTCTATTTCTTCGTAAGCCTGATGCAAAGTTGCCACAATACTTTTTTTATCAATTACCAAAACCAAATGCTGACAAATAAAAGGAACAAGTCTGTTTATCATTTGGCTTTCATAAATCCATACAGCACCATTTTCTGCCACTCCAACAGTTCCCTCGACATAAGCTTTATCAACTTTTTCCAATTCAATTGCCGTTAAAGAAGCAACATGATTATCAACATCTCCAAGGGCTATTATCGTATTCACAATAAAACTTCCGGTTGATCTATCAGCATCTAACTGCTCTCTTAGCAAAGCTGTATTCGAAATCAATTCCACTTTTCCTCCAATACTTTCCAATACTGTTTTAAATTGCGTATACAGATCCTCATAACGAATAACAGAGGCTCTATCTATTACAGGAAGCGAAACCAATTCAGGTTGATTAGCCGCTATGGCATTCAAAATATTTTCCCTTACACTCATATTCTTTCGTTGTCTGGAGTTCTGTTTTATTTTTTTGTTTTCCCGTTTTTTAAATACCAGTCACGGAATGATTCTTTTGGAGCTTCTGGCATTTCTCTTTGCTTATACCAGACATTTAATTTATTGTTCACCACAAAAGGAAATAAATGCATGCACAATCTTCCCATTTTTCCAGCAAAACGATATACTTTGGGGTACGAGAGTACAAAATTCATTCCTTTCATGCCTATTTTTTTACTGGTCGCTACATATTCTTCGGCTACAACCACTTGTCTCCATTTCCACAACTGCTCATGGATATTGATTTTCACAGGACATACATTGGTACAACTGCCACATAAAGTCGATGCAAAAGGCAAATCGGCATTGGCCTTCATATCCAAGTTTGGATTTAGAATAGAACCTATTGGCCCTGCCACAGCAGTATGATAACTATGACCTCCGCTACGACGATACACTGGACAGGTATTGAAGCAGGCAGCACAGCGAATACATTTCAACGAGTTTCTAAAATCTTCGCGGCCCAATTGTCGGCTGCGGCCATTATCAAGAATTACAATATGCATTTCCTGTCCCGGTCTTGGTTTGTGAAAATGACTGGAATAAGTAGTGATTGGCTGTCCTGTGGCGCTTCTGGCCAACAATCTTAAAAAAACAGAAAGATGTTCTGCTTTCGGAATTAATTTTTCAAATCCCATGCAAGCAATGTGTACGGGTGCAGTATGCGCGCCCATATCAGCGTTTCCTTCATTGGTGCAAACTACAAAACCTCCCGTTTCGGCAATGGCGAAATTAACTCCAGTTATTGCTAACTCTGACTCCACGAACTTATTACGTAAATGTTGTCTTGCGGCTTCGGTTAAATATTGCGGATCGTTATTTCCTTTTTCGGTTTGCAAATGCTCGTGAAAAGTAGCACTTACATCCTCTTTTTTTAAGTGAATTGCAGGCAGTACAATATGACTCGGAGGTTCTTTTCTGAATTGAACAATGCGCTCTCCAAGATCAGTATCGACTACCTCAATACCTTGATGCTGTAAATATTCATTTAGATGACATTCTTCGGTAAGCATACTTTTGCTTTTCACAATTTTTTGAATATTGTGTTTCCGAATAATTTCATGAATTATTTTATTGTGTTCATCACCATCAGCGGCCCAATGCACTTTGATACCATTTGCAGTGGCTTGTTCTTCAAAATCTTTTAAATAATTGGAAAGATTGGAGAGTGTGTGATTTTTTATCTGTGAACCCCATTCCCTTAACTGTTCCCATTCCGGTAGACCATGGGCAGCCTTATCCCGTTTCTCACGAACAAACCACAACGTTTCATCGTGCCAATCGGTTCTGGGCTCGTCTGCTATAAATTTTTCCGCTAATGCAGCATGTTTTGCCGTCATACTTTTTAAATTTATTTTTAATCCTTACTCAAAGACTAATTATTTTTTACAACAAGCTATTCAATATTTCAGCAATATGAATGGTTTTTGTCTTGCTTCCCTGTCTTTTTAATATACCTTCCAAATGCATCAAACAACTGGTATCGCCACCGGTTATGTAATCTACCTCATTGGCTTCGTGTTCGCTTATTCGGTCTTTCCCCATTTTCACGCTTACCGCTTCTTCAAACACGCAGAAAGTACCTCCAAAACCACAACATTCATCATTGCGTTTGGGTTTACTAAGCTCTATACCTTTGACCATGTTTAACAATTCTTCCGGCTTAGAAAACTCAGGTAACATTCTTTCGGTCATTGAAGAAAGATGCAATCCTCTTTGACCGTGACAACTATTATGAAGTCCGACTTTATAAGGAAAACGGGCATCAATGCTTTCTACTTTAAGGATATCGGTAAGAAACTCGGTGAGTTCATAAATAGTATTGCGAATCTGTAATGCTTCTCCCGGATGTTTGTCATCATGCAAATGTTCTTTTACGTGCAAAACACAACTACCCGAAGGAGCAACTATATAATCAAATCCTGAGAAATTTTTAACAAAATTGACGTCGCAGCCCTTACTCAGACCTGCAAAACCACTATTGGCCATAGGCTGTCCACAGCAAGTTTGCTGCAAAGGAAAAGTAACATCACAGCCCAATTTTTCTAGTAATTGTAAAGTAGCTATACCCACATTTGGATAAAATTGGTCTATATAGCAGGGTATGAATAAAGCAACCTTCATTTTTTTAGTTATTAAATTTTTAGACTTTTAGATTTTAGCGGTATAATAAATTCATAATCAATGCATCTGCTTCCTTCATATAACTCGCTTTTTACCTACTGCATTAAAATCTTAAAGATATAATAGCCAAAATAGATTTACTAACTCAATATTATCTTTGTTTAGTTATTAATTACCTCTTCATAAATTTCAAAGCAACCGAAAAGTGCAACTTCAGATCTATATTATATTTCAGTGCTCCACAAGACAATTGCCTTTTATCTATCGCACCACGATTTCATCAATAAACACCCATGATTTCGATCCTGCCGAAGGATGCCATTCCGGTAATTGTTTTGTTCCTTTTATTTCAAATTTCACATAGCGAATTCCCTTTTGTGGAGCCGTAAATGAAAACACTTTACTGACTTCTGCTTTTTCCTGATTGCCTTCTGTTAAGACATTACCAACTTCCGTAAAATCTTTTCCATTATCGGAGACCAGACAGCGAATACCTGCAGGATGAAGAATCCAACTTTTGCCATCCCAAAGCGAACTGATTTCGATTGTTTTGGCTTGAACTGTTTTCTCCAAATCGAGTGTTAAAGTAAAATCTATTCCATCCCAACCCAGCCAATGCACTTTGTAATTACTGTCCCCTCTCACACCATTAGTCAAATAAGCCAAATCCCCTTTGTTGTACTGGGGTGACGGAGCCACATCTGAAGTTACCTTTTTCTTAAAGGAATAATTTCCTTTTACCTGTACATCAATGAAACGTTTGGTGCTTTCGTAGTACGATTTGGGAGTTAAACCAGATTCATTCAAATGATCAATATTGGCCTGTTGGCAAACCGAATAAAAATCTTCAATCATTTGCACTTTTTCGGGAATCACGGTATAGTCACCATTTTTCTCCGAATACCAACCTCGCGGACCAAACATATCGTTTTTACCAATTTCCATAATGGCAAACTGCAACGGCAATCGTGCCACTTTCACATGCAATAACTGAGTTGCATCATTCTGGGTTTCCTTCTCGGCATTATCAAAATAAGCATTATAATCATTGACATTGTCTTGTGATAAAAAAGTATTCTGATGACTTGTCGGATGTCCGTAAATATCAAGTCCGTCACCGCTTTTCTTCAATTCACTTTCGAGTTTATCAATATATTTTTTAATCCATGGAGCCGCATTACCATAATAACCATTCAAAAATTCATCTGTTATTTGAGCCACATTTGCATCTGGATTCCACAACAAACGGGAAAGTAAATAGACTTTCAACTCCGAAAATTCAGAACCCACCGAAGCATTTGCTTGTTGAAAATGAGCCGAAACATTATTCTTTACAAAAAACTGAATATTGGGCTGAAGTACTTGTAAATTTGGGAAAGGACTCACCGAATTGGCAAAATCAATATTGTAATCCCACAGATAAATATGATTGCAAATTTTCCCCCATTCGATGATATCATTTTTAAACGATTCGCTTCCTTTATCCTCTTCAATTGCTTTACTGCGATTCAATTCGATGGTGCACAACATTACCTGAACATTTTTGGCTGGTTTTGTAATGGCTGGTGCTTTTCGGGAATATTCGTAAGCCAAAGTAGAGATAATTTTATCGGGGAATTGTTTGGCCACTTCATTTACGAAACGAATAATTGGACCAGACGGACTTCCCTCCTCAGCGATAATCTTATTACATTTTTCGCATTGACAATACGAAAAATTGTCATTCTGGCTCACTGACCAGTACTCCTCATTCGGTTGAAGTGCCATTTCCCTTTTCAGTTTTTCGATAGTCAATTTCAAAACTTCTGGATTTGACAAACACAATTGGTCAATATTTCTTCTGCCATTCATTTCAGAGAAATATTCTGGATGAGCTTTGAAATACTCCTGCCACGGAACCAATTTTCCAAACGTATGTACATAATAACCTTTGGCAAAAATTTCATCAACGGTATTGAGTCGGTTCCAATCCAGAAATTCCTGTCCCACTTTATCCACGATATAAACAATTCGGCAATCATTTTTTGGCTCATCTTTTAAGTCAATCTCCGGCAAATTAATATCCTTTGTCGACGGAATCACTGCATAAGTCGAACTATAATAACGGCAGCCCATATACTTTTCGAGCAAGGTTACAACGCCATAAATACATCCTTTCTTGTTTCCGCCTTCAATGTAAAGCTTTCCATTTTTGGTCTTTATCGAAAATCCATCGGGATTCTTAATGGCATTGGAAACATTAATATAAATTGTCTTTTTTCTGTTCACTAATTGATTTTTAGAAATAGGAGGCGCATAACCCGAAATTTGGGAAACGTATTTTTGCAAAAGCAAAGCTGCTTGTTTTTCTGACTCGTTTTCTTTGGCTGAAATTACGATAACATAATCGCTTTTGCCTTTTGAAACAAGAGGAATTATCTTTCCGTAAGCACTAAACTGAAAACTGGTCAATAGTAAAAAAAGCAAAGTTTTCAAACTGGCAGTACCTATAAATTGGTTTATACTTTTTTTCATTTGTTTTTTTGATTTGTTCATATAAAACACAAAAGGCGAAATTGATAAACTATTCTTACCAACTTCGTCCCTTATTTTAATTCTATTTTTTATTCAGCTTTTCGAACATCACGATAGCCGTGTATAAAACACCTGCTTCGCCTCTGAAAGTCCCAGAACCTCTTGGTTTATTATCTACCGAATACCATTCGTAGAAACCATTGTTGTCCTTTACACGTTTCAGCATTGGCTGTACTTCTCTGTAAGCCTCTTCCACATAACCATATTTAATTAATTGCTGAATCGTTCTCCCTCCAAACCAAGTCCAGTCGCCTCCGTTTTGATAACTGTACTCTGGATTCATGATTTTGTTTACGAAAAAACCATTAGGATAAGGAGGATAAAGTGTCAAACCGATGGATGGTGCTCCTACTTCTTTTACTCTTTTAACCATTTCATCCAATGAAGCTTTTACTTCTTTTTTACTCAACAATCCCGCTTCCATTGCTACGGTAGTTCCGCCGAAGTAGAAAATATTGTTTTCGTCAAAATCAGCTGGGAAAGGCGATCCGTTCAAATACAAGTGTGGAATAAACTTTTGTCTTTTGGTATCCCAAAGATAGGTACGACAGTTTTTTGCTACATCCGTTTTAATCTTACTCCATTTCGATTTAGTTGCAGGAATCATTTCCATCAAGTTGTCCAAAGCAATGACAAACATCGCATTATCATAAATATCACAGGCAATATGTGTGTTTCCGTCAACATCAACGCCATAACCAGGCTCCGGTTGAACATCACCCCAATCGGCAGTTGTTGCGCCGGTAATTAAACCATATTTTTTAGTGTATCTGTTTTTCATTAGGAAATCCATCGCCCATTCCAATCTCTTGGCAACGGTTTTATCACCTACTTTTTCATTCAAAATTGATTTATCACCAGTCAGTTTGATGTATTTATAAACCGCTTGTACCAATGAGGTTTCCTGGTCGGTTTCTACTGTGTTTTTATGGGCAGCATATCTTGGTTCAAGTTTTGAATAGGAAAAATCGGTTTCTCCTTTGCCTATTTTTTCTTTAGGCGTATAACCGTCAATAATGTTTCCATCCTCGCCCTGCATTCTGAAAAATACCAAAAGATTTTCTTTTATATCTTCCTTTTTAGTTACTTGAGCTGCCAGTTCAATAAAGGTATTGTAATCACGAATCCATACTTCTCGGTAACCATCACCAGCATTAACCCCTGTTTTCATCACTTCCAAAGCCTTGTTTTTCACAAAAGACATATAGGAATCATTTTTGATTTTCTCTGACAACTTATTGTCAATTTCTGTTTTTTGTTGAGCTGTAGCTGTCAATGCAAATATAAGTGCCACTACAGACGAAATTATTTTTTTCATTATATCAAATTTGAATTATTTGCTTGTACTCATCGATGGCGGTGGTGTTTTTACTCCCCATTTTGTGTTCGGGTTTGCACCCATATCAAAAATCAAGGTTCCTCCGTCTGTCAGTTTTTTTCGGTCAATCCATGCGTTCTCGACTTTTTCTCCATTGAAAGAAGCCGATTGGATGTATCTGTTTTTCTTCGAATTGTTTTTGGTTTCAATCACCAACTCATCACCTTTATAATATTTTTTGTCCAATTTGATCGTTACTTTATCAAATAATGGACTTCCAAATTGGAACGTCGGATTCATGGCTGCATGGCCCTGAACATCAAACAATCCCATTGAAGCCATCACATACCAAGCTCCCAATTGTCCTTGGTCTTCATCTTGTCCAAATCCGTAACCGTGAAGCGGCTCAGCACCATAGAATTCGTCACAAATCGTGCGCGACCATTTTTGCGTCAGCCAAGGTTTTCCGGAATAATTAAACAAGAAAGAATGATGCAAACAAGGTTGGTTTCCGTGGTTGTACAGCATTTCCAATCCAGAAAAACTGTCAATTCCGTTTCCACCACCAAAGGTCGATTTCTGACTTTCATTAAATGTCGTTTCCAAACGTTTGTTGAACAAATCCAAGCCCAAGACCTTGATTAATCCTGCTGGATCTTGCGGTACATACCAAGTATATTGGTAACCGTTAGCCTCTTGAAATCCTCTCCAAGCCTGCATCGGATTGAAGTTTTCAATAAATTTACCATCTTCGTAACGTGGTCGAATGAATTTGGTTTCCGGATCAAAGATATTTTTCCAATTTCCGGCCTGTTTCATCAGTTTTTCATAATCTGATTTTTTACCCAAAGCCTTTGCAAATTGAGAAACACCGTAGGAAGTATGGGCAAATTCAAGTGTGTGGGATGCTCCAAAATTGAATTTCCATCCGTTTGCTAAAACAGTATCTTTTGAAGGGATATAACCATTTTTTACAAAATAAGCCAAATCGTATTTCCCTGAACCAAATGGGCGGTTGTTATAACCCGTTTCATTTTTATAGGCAATATTGTACGCTTCTTCCACATTAAAATCACGAATGCCACAGTTATAAGTCATAGCAATCATCAAACCGAAACAGTTCGTTTGTACGCCATTCGAATGTGCTCCTGCAGCCACTCCATCGTGTAACCAACCTGTTTCTTTTGCAAAATCAAGATTCGATTGAATGTACTCACTCAAATAATCGGGATAAGCTAAAGCCCAAAGTTGTCCCAAATTCCAAAATCCACCCCAGATTCCATCCGTGTTGTAGTGATTGTATTTTGGTTTCCCGTTTCCGTCCAACGGAATATGGCCTATTTTCCCGTCGTGTCTTGGGTAACTTCCGTCAACGTCGTTCGCTAATCCACGACCTAAAAGAGCATGATATAAACCGGTGTAGAATTTTACTTTATTGATACTGTCTTTAGTTTCGACTTTGATTCGTCCTAATTTCTCATTCCATTTTTCTTGTGCAGTTTCTTTTACGGCATCAAAAGTCTGATCTTTCGATTCGGTTTTCAAATTCAATTTTGCATTTTCAATACTCGTATAAGAAAGTCCGACTTGCATTTCGACAACTTCATCTTTTTTGGTGGCGAAGTTCACATACATTCCATTCCCAATTCCTTTGGTTGAGGACTGATTATCAAAAGTTTTATCTTCAACAAATGAACCGTACGACTCAGGCGTTTTGCTTAACTGAATCACAAAATACATTTTTACTCGTTTTTCGGGATCGCAGAATTTCAAATACTCAGGATAAGTTTCAATCGTTCCTTCCAAAGTATTTTTGCCCGATAATTTCATAGTCGCTTCGGTCACACCACTACTCTCCCCCTGACGGTGACCAATGTCAAAAATAATACGAGATTCTTTCGATTCTGGGAAGGTGTATCTGTGAAAACCAACTCTTTCTGTTGCAGTCAATTCTGCTTTAATACCATACTCTTTTAGGAAAACAGAATAATAACCCAGCTCCGCATGTTCATCTTCTTTGTCAAAAGTCGATCTATAACCTGTTTCCGGTTTTTCCAAAGTTCCAGGAGTCGTTTGCAATTTTCCTGTCACCGGCATTGTTACCAATCCTCCTATTTGAAATTCATGAAAATGACCAAAACCTTCAATCGAGTTGTGACGGTTATCGTAGCCACAGGGTTCCCAACTTCCTCCACTTCCATAGGCGTTCGTATGTGGAGCCAGTTTTGCCATACCAAAAGGCACAGAAGCTGGCGTGTAAAAAAACCAACGTCCATGCACTGACCCAATTTGTGGATCGACCCATGAAGCGGGATTGAAATCATCCTTTTTCTTCGAACAGGAAAAAATTGAAATAGCCATTGCCAGCAGCAATATTAATTTTGAGATTGTCTTCATATTTCTTTTTAATCTTATTAAAATATTAATTCTTCAATAAAAACTCCGAAACACCGCTTCCAACCATACTAATTTCAGATGAGTTTGATTTTTCACTTCCGGTATTGAGATCAATAATGGATTTTGGAGTTAACGATTTCCACACAAATTTTGTTTGTTGCGCCGATTGTTCCGGATTGAACAAACGCATCAATATGGTACCGTCTTCGTTTGGAGTTAAACTGGTCACCACAATTTTTGAGTTGGTCAATTCAAAAAGATTAGAAGGCAGTTTTACATCTTCTTTAATAGTCATTCCTATCAAAGGCTGTGTAAACTCCTCGGCTTCTTTTTCTATATCGCCATCATTTACCATCCCGTGAGGACGAAGTGCATATTTAAAGTTTACAATTCCTTCCTGATCTGCCTTATAATTGGTGTGCCAATAATTATTCATCACATAAGAGAACCATGTTGAAGCGGGTTTCTCTGATTTTTTCCATTCCTTATGGTTGGGTGCAACCACTTTTCTTTCATCAATGATACTGTTTGGTTCCACCAAAGGTGACTCCAACAACATCCACTGGATTCCTTTGTCTCCCGCAGAAACATCCACCCATCTTCTTCCATAGAGATAATCCATATTGGATCCGGCCAATTCGTCTTTCAAAAACTCCATCGATCCATAACCGGCATCAAGAGTAGTTTTGGTAAATTGTGCATTGAACGGATATCCGAAATGAACACCTTCTTTAGCTCGGATGGCTTTTTTATCCAAAACATTCTGAATCAACACTTCATCACTTCCGCTGTAAAGCGAAATGATACGCTCCAATTTGTTGGCTCCCGGAGCATCCGAAGTAATCGAAACTGCCGTCATAACCGGTCCTTTTTCGATAATTTTTACCTGAACATTGCCGTTTGTCTGTACTTCTTCAGGATTCAATCCCGGTACATACCAATAACTGTTTAATCCTTGTTTCTTGAAATCTCCCGCATAGTTAAAATCCGAAACAGTTTTTAGATTCGTGATACTTCCATTGTTTTTGTCCCAACTGAATTCAATTTTTCCGTTTGATAATGAGTTCTCCCCCAAAACAAATTTGCTGGACAAAGCAGAAGCTTCTTTATTTGTAATTTCATAAGTAAGAGTTCCAAAAGCAGGAACGTCTTTGGCTATGAAAGCATATTTTCCGTTGCTCAATTTTTGCAATGGTAAAATATTTCCATTGGTATCTTTTACCGATTTTCCTTCTACAGCTGTTTGAACAATTACCAATCCGGTTCTTTTCCAAGATGAAGTATTGAAAACAGCAATTTTTTTGGATTGTGAATTGCTCAAGGTTTCAAACAAGTTTTTCTCTAATGCATTAATTTCTGTGTCTGCATCGAGCATAAATTGTTTTTTTATGCGCCATTGTTCCGTAACAAAAGGTACATCGGGCTCGGTGGTACTGTTGTGCGCTCCCCAAGTATGCTCATGAAACATGATGATATTTCTCCATGCTTCATAGAAATTTTGCTCATTGTATTTTTTAGGATCCAACATGGTGTAAAGTGTTGATAACTGTTGCAAACGCAAACTGTTCACTCTGTTTTTTCCTTCTTCTTCAGCTGTTGACATCGCACCGTCTTCCCAATAGGGTGTCAAATCACCTTTTACAGTTGGAATTTTATCCCCGTATCTTTTCTCGAAAGTTTCAAACATTTTCTCCGTCGTGTTCAAAACTAGTTTGGGAGAAGCATACTTTTCATTCCATTTTTTAACAAAATCAGAAATATTAGGTTCGATAGGGCCGTTATCGGCAACAATGTTAAAACGCCATTGCACCATGTCATATGGATAATTATTCGCTGTCAGTTCATTGAGATAATCAGCAATCTTCTTGGCTCCTCTTTCGTAAATAGCTCCTGGTTGCATACCGTGCCAAGAGGAATATCCTTTGGCTCCAGCCCAAAACAATACTTTTTCCTGACCTGAAGGCGATGTCCACCAAACGGGTTTGTCTCCCCAATTTTTCAAGAAATGCCCCGCTCTGTCTCCCATATATGGATGATCCAGTCCCATAAAATTGGAACCAATTGAAAAATATTTAACACCGCCTTTTGAAAGCGCCGTCACCGTTGACCAAGCAAATCCCGGCACATCCGAAATCATTGCACTGTTGATTTTAAATCCAAATTTCTTACGCAGCTTGGCCGCATAATCCGTGTAATGAAACATCTCTTCGGCCTGACTCATACCGGTAAGCATGTTCACGTACAATGCCGAAAGGAAAATATCTCCATTTTTTACAGCTGCTACAAATTTCTCTTTTTGAGCTGGAGTGGCTTCCTTCAAATAGTTTTCAACTGCCCAAATAGACTCTATATTCCATTTGAATCTTGCCTCTTCTGGATATGATTTTGTTTTTTCAATCATTTCAAGTGCATCATCAATATTTTTATTGTGAATTTTCAAAACCTCTGGCTGTAAATGGGAATAGCCTATATCGGTATGGGAATGGTGCAATAAGTGAAGTTCCCTGTACACAACCGGTTTTATTGTAAAATAATCATTGATAAAAATTTTATTTCCAATAGTCGCCTGCACTTTTACTTTTTCCTCTTTGCTCACCGCGGTGATTGGAACATCAAAACTGTTCATTCCATCTTTGGCGATATAGCTAAAATCTTCTTTGTCATTGACCTCCACTTTTACGGTTTCGTCTTTACCAAAATGCAAAACGGTGAGAACAATAGTTTGCTTACCATTTTTCAAAAGAAAAGGCGTAGGAACGATTTTTACATTTTCCTCAAATGCAAATTTAAAAGTCATAAACCAATCATTGCTGTTCTGTTTCTGACCCACAATTTTGATGTGAACCGGCTGTCCCGGTTTTACTTTGCTCGCAGGAAGACGCAAGAAAGCGTAGCCTTGTGAATCATTTGCCCCATCTAGTTTGATTTGTTGAAAAACTAATGCAGATCCGTCGTCAGCTTTGAAAATCCAATTTGGTTTTTGATTTTTTGGCAAAGTGGTAAAAGTCAAAATCTTTTTGTCATCTACATACAAATCGAAATTTCTGTCACCACTGCTCGTTCCCGAAGAATGCCCAGCCACCCAACTGAAATAAACATAATCGCCTTTGCCAGCTTTTGGAACAGGAGCAGTTTCCCATTCTATCGTTTTATTTCCATCGGTATTTCTTGTCAAAAGAGCCACCGTGGCATAATCTTGAAAAGCCGAATTATAACTAATATTTTCACCGCTAATTTCTTTAGAAAAACCATTAATCCAATTGATTTTTCCAAAAAAAGGAACTTCTTTTTGAGCAAATGTATTTTGCATCAAAAAAACCAACAATATGAAGAAGCATTTTTTTAATGCTAAAATTATTTTATCTGTAACCATCGCTTTTTTATATAACATCATACAATTCTCTATAATCCACTTTAGGAATGTCTTTTCCTAAAGCCTCTAATTCTTTATCTCCATCAAACAGCAGCGGAAAAAAGTTACTGTCTAGTACTTGATCCTGTGGCATCTCTGGAAAGGTATGCAAAGCATCAAGTCTGTAATAGCCTTCGGTGTTTCCTTGCGTAGAGAAACTCATCGCATTTAGAACAGTTGCTCTTCTGGGACGATCCGAAGTATTGGCATAAGAACCGTGCATAGTCAATGGATGATGAAAACTGGCGTATCCTTTTGGTAACTCATTTGCCACTCTTTTTTCAAAAGCCTCTAATTGCTCTTCATTCAATACTGTTCTTACCGAATCCATATCTCCCGTTAAACCTGTAATAGGAAGCAATCCCCATTTATGGCTTCCCGGAACAAAATAAAGACAGCCATTTTCCTTATTGGCATCATCCAAACCAAGCCAACAAGTAAGATGGTGCATTGGTTTTGTAAATGTCCAATACGAGAAGTCCTGATGCCAAGCCACTACCCCGCCATGTTTAGCCGGTTTGCAAAATAATTGGTCATGGAAAATTCGGAACGATTGTCCCAATAATTGATAAGCAGCCATACGAAATGCTGGCGCCCAAAATAAATCATGAAATCCAGGAGTTAAACGCCAAGCTCCAATGGCATGGAAGAGTACCTTGTTTGGATCTTCTGATTCGTTGCTTTCGTAGTGGTAAAATAATTTTTTCTCGTCCTCATTTACGGATTGTAATTTTACAAGTTCACTGTTGAGTAAATCGACCTGTTCTTCCGTCAAAATTTTAATCCCCTTGACAAACCCGTCTTTTTTGAAAGAAGCAACCTGCTCTTCAGACAACATGTACTGTTCCCATTCTTTAGCAGTTTTTGGCTGCACAAACATTTTGCTTATTGGGTGACTATAATCGGCTAAATCTTTTGAAAAATTTAAATTTACGTTTTCCATAACTATATATTTTTAAAGCTTATAAAAAGCATTTTTTTTTTACAATATCTCTCTTTCAGTAAATGCATCATGTGTATATTAATATCCCATTGGCTTGCTATAGGCTTATTTGTAAATGGCAAATGAACCATATACGGTGCAGGACCAAATTCGGTGGTAATCGTTAATGCTTCATCTTTATTATCCTGATAATCTTTTACAATTGCGTCCCACCATTTTAAGTGCGCTTCCAATTCGTTTTTAAATTCCGGTAATCGAGGATCAATTACTTGCGCACTTTGCGAATGTCCCACCCTTGAGTGCAGATGTCCAACTTGTTTGCAGGCCAAAGCAAGAGCCTCCTCCTGATCTTCGAGCAAACTTTCGGCGACATTACACCAATGCGAAAAATCGGCTGTTATTTTTAATTCAGGCAACTTTTTCAAAAAATCGTAAGTAATATGAGCTGCAAACAAAGCCTTATTCCGATGCGTTTCATGACAAATAGTAATACCCGTTTCCTGGGTAATTCTATTGGCAATGGCAAATAATTCGGCATTCTGTTCAAAACTGAAATAATCTTTCCCAGTTTGTGCATTAATTTTTACTGGCTGGGCTGAAGCCAATACATGCAACTCCCTGGCATAATTAAATTTGTGTTTTTCAAAATCCTTCTCAAAAGACTGATAATATTGACCAATTAGCTTTAGATCATTATTTTTCAAAGCTTTCAAAATTACCTTTTGCTCATCATGAGATTCTGGCACTGGCGCTTCTACCCCATCATATCCAGCCTGCTTTACTTTTTGGCAAAAATGCTCCCAATCAATATCTTCTGAACCCCATCTCGGATAAAAAAATTGTATTCTCATGATTTGCAATTATTTAATTTCTTCCAAAACTTCCATTTTATTTACGGACAATTCCTTTTCTGCCTTCAAATCAGAATTCCATTCTTTTTCAATTTCTTCCAAACTTTTTCCTTTGGTTTCAAACAATCTCTTCTTTGCATATAAAAAAGAAAGGATACAAAAGAAAGAGAAAATAAAGAATGTAGTTGCGATTCCGAATCCGTCTCTCATCATTGGAAATAACAAATTCACAACATAGTCAGAAACCCACATCGTCATAATACACATCGACAAAGCAGTCCCTCTGATATGTGTTGGAAAAATTTCTGTTGAGATGACAAATTTTAAAGGTCCAAGTGAAAAGGCAAAAAACAAAAGGAACAAAATGATGCTAAACAGCATGAACCAACCTGTTATATTCATCATAAAACAAAAGCCTGTCAATGCCAATGCAAAAGCGGCACAAAGTGAACCAACAATGTACAAAGGTCGGCGTCCCCAGGTATCTACTTTCGAAATGGCGATAAAAGTAAAAAGCACATTAGCTGCACCCAATATCACCTGATAAAACAAGGCGTCACTGGTAACAATTCCAGCTGATTTTAAAATAGTGGGGCCATAAAAAATTACGCCATTGATACCACTAAACTGTGACAAAGCGGTAAGTACCATAGCCAAAACTAGTAATTTACGCAACGGTAAACGCAACAATTCTTTATAACCTCCTGATTTGTGACCGGCCATTTCTTTGATGGAATTGAGTTCCACACGTACGGTCTCCTCACCACTTATTTTAGTGAGAATAACCAAAGCTTCGACGTTTCTGCCATATTGTACCAGCCAACGTGGACTTTCGGGAACTATCAGTAATAACAAACAAAATGCTAATGCAGGAATAACACCTACGACGAACATTCCGCGCCATACATTTTCAATAAATAACCAATTTATTAAACCATGACCTTCATCTGCTGCATGCAAAGAGGCATAACCTTGTAAAAAATAATTACTAATATAAGCTGCCAAAACTCCAACCGTAATAGCAAGTTGATAAAAGACTACTAACTGTCCGCGTTTATGAGAAGGTGCCACCTCAGAAATATAAAGTGGAGACACATTCGAAGCCACTCCAACACCCATACCGGCAAGAACTCGGAACAAAATCAACACTGGATATGCCTCTGAAAATGCAAAACCTACAGCACTGATCAAGAATAATACGGCAGAAACAAACAATACTTTTTTTCTTCCAATTTTATCGCTGAGATAACCCGAAAAACCCACTCCGACAATGCAACCCAACAAAGCGCAAGAAACGAATAGTCCTTCCTGTCCTGATGATAATCCGTATTGCAATTTCAATGGTTCAATAATACCGCTTACCACGGCCATATCAAAACCGAATAAAAATCCGCCTAAAGCCGCAATCAGTGTAATAAGCGATATAAAATAGCTTGATCCTTTTGTTCCCATATTCTTTTTAGTTTTGGTAATAATAATTTTAATAGGTTAATTTAGGTTGTCTAATATTTTGACATTTAACACCAACTGTCTTTTACGTATGAAACCACCACAAACGCTTTTTTGTCACCTTTGTAATTGATTTTGTATTTCGGAACGTTTGCCGGAATCACAAAAGTTTCGGCATACTTGAATGTTTGAGTATTTTCTCCGATAGATACATCGGCACTATCGCCTTCGACCAACATACAGATATGACATTGACCGAGGGTTTCAATCTCGATTTCACCAGTAAATTCATAACGGTCAACCGCATAAAAATGCTCTTCATGAGTTGGTAAACTCATTTTTAAACCGTTCGAAAATTCTTTAACTACCTTTTGTTTTGAAATGAATTCGTTAGCAACCCTTTCCCCTTTTCTGTCGAAATAAACATTGTTTAATCCGTGTTCAACATTGATAGGACGAGGCTTTCCGTCCAATCCCGGACGAACCCAATCATACATTTTGAACGTAAAAATGTACGGTGTGCTACTAATTTCCAGCACCATATTATTAATTCCAGAAGCGTGAATGGTTCCATTTGGAATCAAGAACAAATCGTGTTTTTGGGCTTTGAATTTTTGTACATATTTTTCAATCTCAATCGGCTCGCCTGTTTTCTGAGATTCCAATAAAGCGTTTCCAAATTCTTTCGGATTGATGTCCTCCGTAAAGCCTAAATAAACATTAGCATCATCAGTACAATCCAAAATATAATAAGTTTCATCTTGCGTAAAGGCTTCTCCGAAATTCTCTTTAATGTATTCCGGGCGCGGATGGCATTGAACCGAAAGATTTCCGCCGTCGAAAGTATCCAAGTAGTCAAAACGAATCGGGAAATCATTTCCGAAACGGTCAGCCGCTTTTCCCAATACTTTTTTGTTGTCACGGAACATCAAAAAGTCGAAAGAAACTTCCAATAAATTGTTATTTCCTTCAAAAACAATTCCGTTTTCGGGAGTGATTAATTCAAAAGACCAGGCGTAATTCACTTCGTCCTGATTTAAATCTTCAATGCGATTTTTCATCCAATGACCTCCCCAAACTCCGGCTTCAAACCAAGGACGGGCACGCAACGGACCTTCCAACATCGAATCCAATGCTTTTCTGAAATTACTTCCCTGCATCCAGGTGATTTCATCGATACGCTGTTCATCAACAATAAGGTCGATTTTTGGTAACAAACGCTCTTTGTGCGCATTCAAAACCGGCCATTCGATAAAATACAGTCGTTTGTAAATTTGAGAATATGCCAAAGTATCGGTACAACCAATGTTTTTGGTCGAACAGGCTCTCATTCGGTATTGAATTTCATTTTTCGGAACATCCACATAAATTTGCTGTCCTTCCCAATTCGCCAAAGAAGCTCCAGTTCCATATACGATACAAACATCAGCTGTTCCGTCTGGTTTCAGCATATTCAATTTTTCTACATCAAAGAAATCCGAAAGCTCACCTACATACCTTTTTCCGAAAACCAAATCATCCCCATTCATATTAGGTTTGATCATTGCGTCGATTTCAGCAGATGATTTCAAACAGGAATCAATATCGTACCAAAGCACATTTATCTTTTTATCGGTCAAAGCCGAATTCAAATGATTTCTAAAATTTTCCCAAAGTACCCCTCCAAATCCATCAATAACAACGGTTTTTTGTTGGGTAATGGCATTGGCCAAGGAAGCAAATCCCACAAAAACATCTGAATTGGTGTGGAAAGAAGGAAAGATATTGTATTCTGAATTGTTTTTTACGACCGCATTTATCGGTAATAAAGCTTGTGTAGTTTTTCTTTTGGATTGAATCGCTTTCTCCATTTGTATTTTATTTTTCTTATCTGCTATAATTGTCGCTCCTCTTAAAATGCTTTGCTCAGCATCATCACAGAAAACGATGTTAATTTTATTTTTTAATGAATTCAATTTTTCTTCCAAAGCCGGCAAAAACAAAGCTCTGGCTTTAGAAATATTTCCGCCGATGACAAGTTCCTCGCAACCAAATTTTTCGAACCAAGGAAAAAGGAAAGCTCCCATATTGGCTCCAAAATTTCTAAAAATGGCATTAGAAACTTCCGTATTTAAAGCTGCAATAGCCTTAACCGACTCAATAGTTTCTCCCGAAAGACGTTTGTATTCGGCCAAAATCCAACGAGTCGAAAAACATTCATCTGCAATTGTATCTAGAAAAGGTTTATCATAAAACACTCCATTTTCCGGTATGTCTGGATGTTTTTCTGCCAAATCTCCATCAATCATGAAAGCAGAACCAAAACCAGTTCCCAGAGTCAAGAAAATAGTTCTATTACTTTTCAATTGGTGACGGAAATAAGCGCCCTCGGCAAAACAATGCGCATCATTGGCAAATACAAAAGGAACTGTATTTAATCCTGTAAAGTTTTGGAACGCTTGTTGGATATGCACACCAAAAGTCGGTTCGAATTTCCCGCCCACTCCTTTTATTTTACTTACTCCTTTGTCGTAATTGAAAGGTCCCGGAAAAGCGATTCCCACTGCATCAACAGTCATTCCATCACTTAAAACTTCTTTTATGCAACCACCAATGGCTGAAATAATTGCCGTCGGGTTTTCTTTTGCATTAATTTCCTTTCTTATTATTGTCTGTGGACAATTTCTAACAATGTTATTTTCGATAACGCTAACAGTAACATGGCTTCCACCTACATCAATTCCAATTTTCTTCATTCCTTTTTAAATCGTGCGTTTTATTTCTATCGTGTAGGTAAACCAGTCGTTTCGGTAATAACAAATATTGTACTCAATGGGTTTTCTGGCCGTGTCCAGTACCACACGTCTTCTCTCCAGAACGGGTTGGTCTTTTTCGATCTTCAAAAGGCCTGAGATTCGCTTACTTGCAGCAATGGCTTTGAGTTCTTCCTGAGAATACACTGGAACCACATTGTACTTATTACCAAGAATTTCATACAAAGGAATTTCAAAATTTTCTTCAATCGAAAGACCTATTCGTGGATGAAAATAGGATTCGAAATACACCATCGGACTGTCATCAATACTTCGGGTGCGTTGCAAAAGCAGGACTTCATCACCTTCATTAATCTGCAAATGTTTAGCTACTTTGGCACTGGCCGGAACCATTTCCACATTCACCGATAGGTTTTTAAATTCCAGTCCCATATCCTCCATCTCGTGAGTAAAACTCATCCAATTGTTCAGATTGGTAGTGATCCTATTTTGAGAAACCCGTGTTCCTGAACCTTTTTTTCGAACCAAAAGATTTTCATTTACCAAAATGGCAATTGCTTGGCGTAGCGTGTTGCGGGAAATCCCCCAACGCTTAGCCAGATCGACTTCTTTTGGGAATAATTCGCCATCTTTAAAATCGGGATGTTTGATTAGTTCACGTAATTGTTCCTCCACTTGCTTATGCAACGGAATCTTGCTGTCGTGATCCAGCAAAGGCAGTTTGTTCAAATGTTCATACATATGACAAAAATAGTTTTTTTATCTTATGAAAAAAATTATTTAACAAAAATGTAAGCTGCTGATTTTTAGTAATGTTTACTAAAATTTCTTTTATACTAAAACGTTATAGCAAAATGGCTGATTTTCAACAAATGAGGCGCCAAAAATTTCTTTTTTCATTTATACAAAATGATATGTTCATATACAATTGGAAAATAATAATATTGCTTCCCTTCACTTTTATATAGAGTTATTAATTATATTTGTTATTTAATAAAACGATTTAGTTAATTAAATTCCTATTATCAGTTTACCCAACCTAACACTACCTATCAAAACTAAAACATGAAAAAAATTCTATTTACATTCTTTACATTTTGTGCAATCAATTTGTCTTTTGCTCAAAAAGTTCCAAAAGCAATTAAAATTACATATCAAAGGACTTCAAATGGAAAACTGGTCGAAAATCAAAATTTGATGTTTCTATTTGCTTCCAAAGATTTGAGTTTGATTACCTCTGACAAAATCATGCAGCAGAAAGCAGATTTTCCATTCGAACAAACTTTTGTTGATTTTAATACCAAAACCATTTCACAATGGGCACAACTGTATGCAACCAAATCGATTCTAAGTCACGACACTGAGGCTTTGGGAAAACAAAAATTTGAATTCAGCAATGAAACCAAAAAAATTCTGAATTATACTTGCAAAAAAGCAACGACTTCGGTAAACTCAAATAAAATTGAAATTTGGTACACCAACGAATTGGGATTGAAAGGTGGTCCAGGAGTTTTGGGACAAGATTTAGGTTTGGTTCTCGAAACCATCCGCAACGGAAATAGCACTTTGACAGCTACAAAAATTGAGACTCTAAAAGCAATCCCTTCGGTTTTGGCTATTCCTTCAGTTCCAGCAGTTGATCAATTGACTTACAAAGATTTACTTTGGAAAAGTCGCTTTGTGAATATCCCCGTTTTCAATAAAGAGCAAATACATTTTGTTTCCGACGCAAAATCGAATGACAGTATTTTTCGATTTGCGAGCGGAACGGTAATCGTTCGAAAAATTAAATTCCCAGAAATAAAAAAAGGAAGCGCTATTTATGTTGATGTTACCCAACAGTCGAACGGTGATGCTTACGACAGAACCGGTTCGGTTTTTATGATTCCAATGGACAAGAAACAATCATTTCTTGACGGATTGAAAAATGGAGTCAAAACATTGCCTGCTTATGAAAACGGAAACGGCAAAAAATACCAAGGCGTTGTGGCAACAGACGAATATACACCTTTGCTCGAAATGATGCGTTTTTTTACCCCATTTGGAGTGAAGCATTTCAACTATTTAGAGCTAAAAAACAAAGCTTGGCAAGACAGTGTTATCTATCGTCAGGACATTTCACTATTGCAGCCCAAATTGAGCAATCAGGAAGTATACATAGGAATGTTTATTGGAAATTATGATGCGGGCGGACACAAAGCGAGTTTGAACATCACAATTCACCAAGGCGAAGACAACAATCCAAAAGGTGATTTTATTTTACCCCTATTCAATACACTGAACGTAATGGAAATGGCGGGGCAGGAATACTCTACTATGTTTGACAACGAAAAAGGACTCGAAATGACTTTTGAAGTACCGCAAGGATATAAAAATTTCAAATTGAGTTATACCACAACTGGCCACGGAGGATGGGAAAATGGAGATGAGTTTTTACAAAAAAAGAACACCATTCTAATTGACGGAAAGGAAGTTTTTGGATTCACTCCCTGGCGTACCGATTGCGGATCGTACCGATTGAGTAATCCTGCTTCGGGAAATTTTGGCAACGGATTATCCTCATCTGATGAAAGTCGCTCGAACTGGTGTCCAGGAACAACAACCAATCCAAATTTGATTGATTTAGGAAATCTTACACCCGGAAAACATACAATTCGTGTTTCGATACCACTAGGAAAGCCTGAGGGAACCAGCAGTAGTGCCTGGAATGTTTCCGGATTTTTGATTGGAGAAAAATAAACATAATATCATTATCAAATACATTAACTAATTGCAGTTTCAATACCTATTGACACTGTTATTTCAAAAAACCTTAAACCTTTAAATATAAATGAAAAAACTGGCACTTAGTCTGTTGTTCTGCTCGATGAGTTGGATGGGAATACAGGCACAAACGTACACCCCTTCGGAGGGAAATATGAAAAACAGAAAAGAATTTCAAGACGATAAATTCGGGATGTTCATTCACTTCGGACCTTATAGTGTTCTTGGCAATGGCGAATGGGTTATGAACAATCAAAACATTAAAGTTACCGAATACGGAAGATTGATTAATGTATTCAATCCGCAGGATTTTGATGCAAAAAAGTGGGTTGGGATTGCGAAATCGGCAGGAATGAAATACATCACTTTCACAACACGCCATCACGACGGTTTTAGCAATTTTGATACCAAATTATCCGATTGGAAAATTACAAATACCCATTTCAAAAGAGATTTATTAAAAGAATTGGCAGATGAATGCCACAAACAAGGCATCAAATTGTTCTGCTATTATTCTCTTTTGGATTGGACAAGAACCGATTACCAATACGAAACTGGAAAAACAGGAAAAGGAACTGGTAGAACTCAAAAAAGTGATTGGGACAGCTATATTCGCTTTATGAAAGGGCAATTGACAGAGTTGTTGACCAATTACGGAAAAATTAGCGGAATCTGGTTTGACGGTCATTGGGATCAATTGGATAACGATACAGACAAAACATTGTCCTCAAAAGTAAATTGGCATTA